>CAVPWD010000025.1:0-184728 GCA_963709385.1 uncultured Acidobacteriaceae bacterium | reverse complement strand
TCAAAGAACAACTTCGGTCCCTCTGAGCGTGGCAGAAAAAGCGCACGAAGTCGTGCAGATTGCGCAATCGCTCGGGCCCATCACCAATCCCAACATGAAGTCGGATTTGACGACCGCGCTGGCGCTCGCCCGCGCTGCGATCACTGGAGCGCTGGCGAATGTAGAAATCAATCTGGCGTCGCTGAAAGATCAGGACTTTGCGGCAGACGTTCGCAAACGGGCCGAGGTCGCTGGCACATAATCAATTCGACCCGCAACCGCACTTAGCGTCCCCTTACCCATTAGGGCCCGCTTACACAACAAATCTCCGGCCCGAGGGTTGATGTGTTTGGGTTCATGCGTGAGAGACGTGGTTTTCGCCCCGGTCCTCAAATCCGTCAATGGCCATGTACTTTTGTTCCGTTCGGGCAGGATGCAAGTAAAATAGAATGGAACGATCTAACGATGAGGCCGGATCGCGCATCCAAGTACAGTGACGAACCCTAGCCGATTTCTGATTCGAGGCGTTATGAAACTTTTCAAGACTTGCCTGGCTTCTCTGCTGTTGGTGAGCATGGCTTACGCTATGCCGCTGAATTCTTCTGCTCGCACCTGCATCCCCGCCGATCTGCTGCAGCTGATCTCGGTGGACTATCGCTCCATCAAAGATTCGCCCACGGCGATGGCCCTCAAGGCGCAATTGCTGCCCGACAACATCAAGCAGTTCGAGGCGGCGCTGAAGAACATCGGCCTCGATCCCGATAAAGACGTCGACACGCTGACGTTCGCTTCGTTCCGTACCGGCAAGCAAGGCGTCAAGACTGCCGGCGTGGCCAGCGGCCCCTTCAACATGAAGGCCGTGCTCAAGAAAATGAAGCTGGAGAAGGTAACGCCAAAGAAGTACAACAACTCTCTGATTTATCCCATGGACGGCGGCTTCGTGATGAGCTTCCTCGACGACAGCACGCTCCTGTTCGGCGACATGACCTCGGTCAAGGCCGCGCTCGACACCAAGGACGGGCAAACTCTGGGCCTCGATACCAACGGCAACATGGCCGACATGATGACCAATGTCGACTCCGCGCCGGTCTGGAGCATTCTCGACCAGCAAGGCACGCAGAACATGATGCGCTCGGCCCTGGGCGACGCCGCGAAAGTCGCCGACTACGATAACGTCAAAAAGCGACTGCAGGGCTCGCGCTATACCATGAGCTTCAACAACGGTGTGAACTTCGACATGGCCGTCATCACTTCCGACTCCATGACCGCCGGAACCATCTCCTCACTCGTGAAGGCTGGCTTGCTGTACAAGAAAATGAGCGCCACGCCCGCGGAGAAAATTGCCGTCGACAATACCACCGTCGACTCCGACGGCTCAAACGTCGGGGTGCACTTCAAGGCCAACGACCAGCAATTCCAATCGCTGATGCATTCGGAACTGTTCGCCGCCGTCACGCACTAAATGCCGCTGTCGTCCTGAGCGGAGTGGGTGCTTCGCGAAGCGAAGCACCCACGAAGTCGAAGAGCCTGCCCTGAGCCTGCCGAAGGGATCCCCACTCGATCGAGACTGTTATTTGCTCTGTCTCTTCCCCCGCGCCCAGCCCTCTTTCACAATCTGCAGCGCCCGCCCGATGGCGAGCGCGTCATCCGGAACATCGTCGGTAATGCACGACCCAGCTCCCACATACGCACCGTTGCCTAGCCGCACGGGCGCTACCAGCGTGCTGTCGCTGCCGACGAAGACTCCGTCGCCGATCACCGTTTTGTGTTTGTTGACTCCGTCGTAATTGCAAGTGATCGTCCCCGCGCCGATGTTCACACCGGCGCCGATCTCCGCATCGCCCAGATAGGTCAGGTGATTCGCTTTCGAGCCCTTACCCAGCTTTATCTTCTTAGTCTCGACGAAATTCCCCACGTGTGCGCCCTCGCCAATTTCGCTCCCTGGACGCAGATGCGAATATGGACCAATCACCGCCCCAGCGCTGATCCGCGAGTCTTCCATCACGCATCCGGTGCGGACTGTCACTCCGTCGCCAATTTCACAGTCGCGAATCACACTGTAGGAGCGCACGCGGCAGTTCGTGCCAATTTTTGTCTTACCCAGCAATTGCACATACGGCTCTATTACGCTGTCAGGCGCGATCTCAACGTCGCTGTCAATCACGCAGGTAGCGGGATAGAAGATCGTGACCCCGCTATCCATCAGCTGGCGGCACTTCGCCAGCCGCATCTTCTCGTCAATGTCGGCCAGTTCAGCGCGTGTATTCCCGCCCAGCACTTCGCTCGCGTCGCCCGTTTTCCACGCCACCACCCGTTGCCCCGCGCGTCGCAGCACTTCCGCCATGTCGGTGAGGTAGTACTCTTTGTGCGCGTTGGTGGTCGAGAGCTTCCCAATGTTCCCGTAAAGTTCCTTCACCGAAAAAACATAAAATCCGGAATTGATCTCGCGAATTTTCTTCTGCGCCGCGCTCGCCGCCTTCTCTTCGACGACGGCCTGCACTTCGGCGCTGCGCGCATTCTTCCGTAGCACCCGCCCATACCCGGTCGGATCCTCCAGGTCGGCGCTGAGCAGCGTCATGGCCGCGCGCTCTTTCCGATGGAAGTCGCGCAACTGCGCAATCGTCTCCGGCGTAATCAGCGGAGCGTCTCCCGAGAGCACGATCACATCGTCGTACGACGCCAGCGCCTCCCGCGCCACCATCAGCGCGTGGCCGGTTCCGCGCTGTTCGGCCTGCAGAACAAAGTTGACGCCGATGTGCTGCGTCGCGGCGCGCACCCGCTCGGCTTCATGCCCGATGATGGCGTACACGTCCTTTGCCGGAACGATCCGCGCCGCCGCCCCGATCACATGCTCCAGCAGCGCCTTTCCCCCGACTTCATGTAACACTTTAGGAAGTTGCGATTTCAGCCTGGTCCCCTTGCCCGCTGCCATGATGGCGACGGCGACACGGGGCGCTGCCGCCGCGGGAACGCGAGCCGGCGAAGACTTAGGAGGTCGAGAAGAACTGCCTTTCGATTTCTTCATTCGCCTCAATATACCGCGACCCTACGGCAATGGCTATTTTCAGCGTCATCGCCTAGAATCTGTCCTCGGCCAATTGCGGAGAGGCCCGGTTCACGGGCCTCCGCCGACGGAGAGAGAGACATGCCCAAATACGTCATCGAGCGCGACATCCCTAACGTAGGCAATGTGAGCCCGGCGGACGTCATCGCTATTTCGCAGAAATCCTGCAGCGTGCTCAACAACCTGGGACCGAAGATTCAGTGGCTGCACAGCTACTTCACCCAGGACAAGATTTACTGCGTCTACATCGCGCCCAACGAAGAAATGGTGCGGGAGCATGCGCGGCAAGGCGGGTTCCCGGCCAACCGCATTTCTGAAGTCAAGCTGGTGATCGATCCCACCTCAGCCGAGACATAGGGGGCCAGCGTTTACAGTCCCAGCCCGCCATCCACGGCAAGAATCTGCCCGGTAATAAACTGCGGCGCGGTCGCGAAAAACAAGACCGCCTGCGCAATCTCCTCCCCGCGCCCGTTGCGCTGCATCGGAGTCTGTTTGGCCATCCGCCGCATAAATGCAGCGGCGGACTTCTCGCCCAGATCGATCATCCCCGGAGCCACCGCATTCACCGCGATCTCCGGCGCCAGCGCCTTGGCCATGACTTTCGTCAACATATGCAGCGCCGCCTTCGACGAACAGTAGTGCGCATGCGTCGCCCATGGCCTCAGCCCGCCCAGTGATCCCATGTTAATGATCTTCGCTTCGATCGGGCCGGCGCCCTTGCCTCGCTTCCGCCGCATCCACTTCAACGCCTCGCGCGAAACCAGGAACGGCCCCCGCGTATTCGAAGCAAAAATCGCGTCCCACTGCCGCAGCGTCAACTTCTCGAACTCCGCGGTTTCGTAGTTCCCGGCGTTGTTCACCAGAATGTCGATGCGCCCCAACTCTCGCCCCGCCTCTTTCATCATGGCGCGAACGCTGGCCTCCTCGGTCACGTCGCAACGGAGCGCAAACGCCCGCACGCCGAGCCCGGACACATCCACGACGGTCTCTCGTGCCTCGCGTTCCGAGTCCCTGAACGTGATGGCTACATCCGCGCCCGCCCGGGCCAGCGCCAGTGCCGACGCCCGTCCCAGTCGCCGCGCCGCACCGGTTACCAGCGCAGTCTTCCCATGCAGAGGTTTTGCCTGAAGGTCTGGCATGAAGGGATTCTACTGCCTTGCGTCTGTGGACGGCTTTCGAAGTTGATCTTGCAGATCATTGCGCCCGGATTTCGCGCATGATGTCGAGCGGCCTGAACGAACGCTTCGCGGTGGTTATGAAGTCTTCAGCAGTTCCTTCAGGGTTTCAGGCAGCACCGTGGTCTCCTCTGACTTCAGGATGACCGCATCCGCCTGCGCGCTGGCGCCCGCGGCGAAGGATATATCCTCCGTCCAGAGCAGAATGACCGGAACGTCTGGACGCTGCCTCTTCAACTCACCGGTAATCAGGGCTGCCTCGGAACCGTCGGCTTTGAGGTCCAGAACAACCGCATCGACCGTTTCCTCGCCCAGGCGATTCACTCCGTCGTGTCCGCTGCCAGAACTGATCACCCGCCACCCGTGTTCCTTAAGAAGGGCGCACCGAAAATTCAACAGGATGGGATCATTCCCAATGCAGAGAATTGCCTTGCCGCGCGGTCGATTCAACTGCACCTCCCTCCTCCGGCGCTACCAAGAATCGGAGCGGCGAGGCAGACTCGATCTATTTTCAATGACTATCAGAACTCGGCTGAGTCGGCAGTGACCAGCATCACAAACGTCGCTTAAATTGTGCCGAGGTCCGAAATCATTCCCTAATTGGTCCGACCACCAGACCTGCCGCGCTGACGCAAAATCTCACTTTCTACACCCTTTTCCCTCTGGAAATCTACGATTCTTCCGCGCTAGAATCTCCCCGCATGCCCGAGCCCCGAAGCGTCGTCGTTTATTCCCGCAAGGGCTGTCACTTATGCGAAGTGGTGAAGGAGAGCCTCTCCAAGCTTTCCCGCCGCGGAGGCTTCACGTGGCGCGAGATTGACGTAGACGGCGATGCCGAACTGCGCCGCCAGTACAACGACGAAGTCCCCGTAGTCTTCATCGATGGGCGGAAGGCGTTTAAGTACCACATGGACGAGCAGGAATTTCTCCGCAAGCTCGTCAACTAAGTCTCTATTTGCCGTGCGGCGCGAACTTTTCCGCTACAATCTCTGCCGGCATGTTGCGCACCCAACTCTACGCCGATCCCCACAATCTCTTCATGCACAACATTGTGCTCGAATCCTGCCGCCGCAATGCGCAGAAAACGGCCCTGGTAGACACCTCCTGCGGCCGCCGTTTGACTTACGCCGAATACGGAGAGACCGTCGAATCCGTGGCCCGCGGCCTCATCGCTGCTGGAGTGAAGCCGGGCGACGTAATCGCGATTTTTCTGGCCAACTCCTGGGAGTTCTGCACCGCCTATCACGCGGCCACACTGGCCGGAGCGATCCCCACGCTGCTGAATCCAACGTATCGCGAGCGCGAAGTCCGCTATCAACTCGAAAACTCCGGCGCGGTCCTGCTCATCACCGACGGCGCTCATCTCGAGGGCATTAACCTCGCCGGCCTCCCCAACCTGCGGCGCGTTTACACCACGCGCCAGCACATCTCTTCGGCCGAACCCTTCTCCAATCTGTTGATTCCGGCGACCGCGACCTATCCCAGCCGCAGCCAATTCTTCGCAGGAAACTCTCGCCGCGCTTCCTTACTCGAGCGGCACCACCGGACTTCCCAAGGGCGTGATGCTTTCGCACTTCAATCTCATCGCCAACGTCTACCAGTTCATTGGCCCGAATGCGACCGCGCTCAATTCCGCCGACACCATTCTCTGCATCCTCCCGCTTTACCACATCTACGGCTTGAACGTGATCCTCAATCCTTCGTTAGTCCTCGGCGCAACGCTCGTTCTCGTTCCACGCTTTAACGTGCAACAAGTGGTGAAGATCCTATTCGACGAAGCCATCACAACCATGCCTCTGGTCCCACCTTGCATGAACGCGCTCTGCCTCGCCGCCGAAGCCGGCCAGTTTCCTCGCGACCACAAATTGCAGTGGGTCAAGTCCGGTGCCGCTCCGCTCGCCACCGATCTGCCGCGCCGCTTCACCGCTCTCACCGGCATCCCTGTCTGCCAGGGATACGGCATGACCGAAGCCTCTCCCGTCACGCATGTCGGCTTCCTCGATCCCTCCCTCTATCGTCCTGATTCCATCGGCCATCCCTTGGCACAGACCGATTGCCGTGTCCTC
The DNA here is from genome assembly GCA_963709385.1 of uncultured Acidobacteriaceae bacterium. GTDB lineage: Bacteria > Acidobacteriota > Terriglobia > Terriglobales > Acidobacteriaceae > Sulfotelmatobacter. The sequence continues at coordinate 178,444 of CAVPWD010000025.1, read as the reverse complement.
GCGCAAACCGATATCGATCCCGCCGACACTCCCGACGACCTTACCGAAGCGCCCTCGGGACAACCCGGCGAACTGGTCATGCGCGGCCCACAATTCATGCTCGGCTACTGGAACGAACCGCAGGCTACCGCCGCCGTTCTTCGCGATGGATGGTTCTGGTCCGGCGACATCGTCACTCGCGACCGCGAGGGCTTTTACCGCGTCGTTGACCGCCGCAAGGAAATGATCAAGTACAAGGGCTTTCCCGTCGCGCCCGCTGAAGTCGAATCCGTTCTCCTGGAGCACCCCGCCGTGAAGGAGTGCGGAGTGGTTGGCCGTCCCGACGCCGACGCTGGAGAAATTCCTGTAGCCTTCGTTGCCCTGCGCAACGGATTCGTTGACGGAAAAAAGATGGAAGAAGAGCTCTGCGCCTTCGTCGCCGATCGCCTCACCCACTACAAGCAGCCGCGCGAAGTCCGCTTCGTTGACGTTGTCCCCAAGACCGCCTCCGGTAAAATCCTGCGCCGCGAACTTCGCCAAACTTTCCGCTAAAGGTTCTCGGCGAGGTGGATCGATCGATTCAAGGGCGACTGAGCGATCAGAGACCGCGCGCATCGTCAAAGAAGTGACATGCTTTTGACACTCTCCTGACAATTCCCGCTTGCCCGTGCACAACACTGACCTGCGGTGGTTCGTCAGCAGTTTTCTGCCGCCGGGACTACCCAGCAAACACCCCGCCGCTTCTGCCGTTTGGCGAGTTGTGGCGCAACAGCAGTTCACGTCCAAAGCAGTTGTCATCACTTCAGGAGGATTGTCATGAATTTGTCTCAACTCAAAACCTGGGCTTGCGCGGCCGCGGTCATTGCTGCTGGCGCAATCGGTGCTCAGGCCCAGGGGAGTCCGTTCAGCACCCCACACGGCATTTCCACCATCGCTTCGACCATTCCAGCCAACGGCGACATCAACCCATACGGCATCGCTCGCGTTCCGAAGACCTCCGGGTCGCTGGTCGAAGGCAACATCCTGATCAGCAATTTCAATAGCAGCGCGAACCTGCAAGGCACCGGAACCACCATCGTGCAGATCTCCCCCAGCGGCACGAACACCCTCTTCGCTCAAATCGACGCCAGCAAGTTGCCTGGGCCTTGTCCCGGTGGAATTGGCTTGACCACCGCTCTGGTCGTCCTACGCAGTGGATGGGTCATCGTGGGCAGCCTGCCCACCACCGACGGAACCGCGGCCACAGCCCAGGCCGGATGCCTGCTCGTTCTCGACAATCAAGGCAACGTCTGGGAAACATTTTATGGTTCGTTGATTAACGGTCCGTGGGATATGACGGCGTGGGATGGCGGAAGCTTCGCCGAATTATTTGTCACCAACGTGCTGAACGGAACCGTCGCCGCCGGAGGCAAAGTCGTCAGCGCCGGCACGGTGACACGACTCTCCCTCAGCATCGCGCCGGGCGCGGCGCCCAGCCTGGAATCGATCACCGTGATAGGATCGGGTTTCTCCGAACGTACCGATCCCGGGGCGCTGGTGATTGGTCCGACCGGATTGGCTCTTAGCGCTCACGCCGACGTTCTCTACGTCGCCGACAGTCTGAACAATCGCGTCGCCGCCATTCCAGATCCGCTGTTCCGCGCGACCTCCGCCGGGACCGGCGCGACCCTCTCGCAGGGCGGCAGCCTCAACGATCCTCTCGGCTTGACGGTCGGCCCGGCAGGAAATGTCCTCGCGGTGAACGGCAACAACGGCTTCCTCGTGGTCATCGCGCCTTGGGGTCAGCAGGTCAATAAGATCCTGCTCGACAGCAGCGGCACCCCTCCGGGAGCCGGCGCTCTGTTCGGTTTAATCCAAGTACCTGGCTCTGGCATCTATTACGTCGACGATGCCAGCAACACGTTGAATCTTCTCCACTGATTTTCTTCGTAGATAGGGTTACTCATGGGGTGCCCCATTTCTCGCGCGTCCTTGGCGCGAGAAGTGGGGATTTTTCTTGATCAGGCAAACGGAGAATATCCTCCCGAAATTTTTTCAAACCGATCACTCCATTACAAAATCCGAACAGAATTCCCCGATGCACTAACGGCCACTTGACCCTGTTCCGCTGCAGGTCTAGATTCCTCCCCAATGTTGTCCCATTCTCTCCTCATCCGAGGATAGAAATTCCATTGGGGCTCCCGCCACACCCATAGCGCTGTTCTGTTCGCGGTGGGGCACGGGACCAGTCTCGGGCTGGCCCGCAGCTTGAACCGAACAGCAATCACGAACCCCGCGCGCGCTTCGCAAAACGCACCACAACTTTGAAGGCACAAGTGTGTCTGTTCCTGCTGTCCCAGACTCTGTTTCTATCCCCGCACGGAGGTGCAACATGAAGTGTCGGAAGCTCTCCCCCCTAGTTCTTGGCTTTGCCCTGGTTTCTCTTCCAAGCCTGGAACTTCAGTCGCAGAATGACCCTGGTCCCCGTCCCGGTCCACCGGCCGCCGGCAGTTTCTTTTCGACCTTGAACGCTGACGAGCAAGCTCTCTTCAATCAAGCGCAGCTGCGTTTCCAGGAGATCGACTCCGTCTCCGGAACCATCGCCGCCGAATCGGGCGTCGGCCTTGGCCCGACCTTCAACGGAAACAGCTGCGCGCAATGCCACGCCCAGCCTACGATCGGCGGAAGCGGCCCCGGCCTTATCAGCCCGCAGAACCCGATCGCCAATCCTCAAGTGGCGCTGGCCACGCTCGACGGCGCCTTAAACTCCGTTCCCTCGTTCATCACCGCCAGCGGTCCGGTGCGCGAGGCCCGCTTCATTAAAAACTCCAACGGCACTCTCGATGGCGGAGTTCACGACCTCTACACCATCGCCGGGCGTTCCGACGCCGTCGGCTGCAGTCTCGCGCAACCGGATTTTGCCGACGCCCTCACGGCGAACAACGTGATTTTCCGCATTCCCACGCCGCTCTTCGGACTTGGCCTGGTCGAGGCCACGCCCGATTCCGTACTTCAGGCCAATCTCGCGGCCACGCAATCAGCGCGCTCGGCTCTGAAGATCAACGGTACCTTCAACACCAGCGGAAACGATGGCACCATCACTCGTTTCGGCTGGAAGGCGCAGAACAAATCGCTGCTCATGTTTGCCGGAGAGGCTTACAACGTGGAGCAGGGAGTATCCAACGAACTCTTTCCCAACGAACGCAGCGCGGTCGCGGGCTGCGTGTTCAATGGATCGCCCGAAGACTCCACGCCACTGCTGAACGGCAACTCCAGTAGTCCCAACTTCGGCACTACCGTCGGCACAGCTTCCGAAATGTCTTCGGACGTCGTGAACTTTGCCGCCTTCATTCGCCTATCGGCCCCGGCCAGTCCGGCACCGTCAACCGCTTCCATCCAGAGGGGCTCAGCGCTGTTCAGTTCGATCGGCTGTGCGCTCTGTCACTCACCGTCGCTCACCACCGGACCGTCGGTTTTCACCGGCATGTCCAACGTGACCTACAATCCCTATTCCGATTTCGCCCTGCACAACATGGGCACAGGATTGACGGACGGAATTCACCAGGGCGCGGCCGGGCCCTTCCAATTCCGCACGGCTCCGTTGTGGGGATTAGGCCAGCGCCTCTTCTTTCTGCACGATGGCCGCACCAGCGATCTGATCCAAGCCATTGAAGCCCACACCAGTTCGGGATCGGAGGCCAACGGCGTCCTGCGCAAGTACAGCAACCTGAAACCTTCGCAGGTGCAGGATCTTCTGAACTTCTTGCGCTCGCTGTAGCGAGATTCGACGCGTGACAGCGAAGACGAGTCGGGGTAACGGAATCGCGGAGAGCCCTGCCGGCTCTCCGCGATTCACTTCGTGTGCGCGTGGGAATAGCGGCGTGGTAGTAGCCGTATGAATTTCTCAGCGCACTCCGCGGCGCTTCTTCGGCGCCGCGTAAAGCCAATGATGGGAGTTCCGGCTTCAGCCACCGCGTCTCTACGGTTGCGCCCCAGCTTTTGCCGGCAGCTTCTTCGTGCCTAGAAAACTCCATAGGATCGCATTCGCATTGAAGTCTCCGCTGGTCTTTCCAACCTGTTTCTCGGCCTCGTATTGCATCCCACCGGGCCATGTATTGCCCGCGCCCTTTAGGCTGTACGACACGACAAGCGCACTCTGCTGGCAGCCGGTGTACGTATCGACCTTTGTTTCCGTGCCGCCCTTTTCGGTCGCCAACTTGCTATGCTCCGGCTTCTCCGCGCAGTGGTCAATCTTCGCCCACGCCTTGGCGGTGTCTTCCACCGAGAGCGTCGTCACACGCAGATTCTCCTCCGTTCCTCCGCCATACTTCACCACCGGATCCGAGGTTCCATTAATCATCACCAGCGGCACCGGACGCGAAGGCAGACAGATCATGGTCTTCGGCATAGCCGCGCCCACCACGGCAATCCCCGCGATGCGGTCGCCCAGCGCGCATCCCAGGCGCAGGGTCATGAACCCTCCCTCGGACAATCCCGCCGCGTAGATTCGCGAAGTGTCGACTGACAGCTTGGTATTCAGCTGGTCGAGCATCTGGTTGAAGAAGCCGATGTCATCCGCTGGGGTGGGCCGATGGTCCTCGTTCGGATCCCGGCCCGAAGGCTGCTGCCCACCGCCGCCCGGGTATCCTCCTTGCCACCACCTCCGCCATAGCCGCCGTGATGGCGATGCCCGCCGCCCGGCCCCATCGTAGTCCGGTGCTGCTCCGGCTGAACGCCGATATTCCACCGCCCATTCAGCGCAAACGGATACACAGCAATAATGCCGTCCTTATCCGCGACTTGATCGAACTGTGTGAGCCGCTCCATGTCGTCGGCATCCTGATTCAAACCATGCAACAGGATCACTACCGGATAGTGCTGTTTGGGATCGTATCCCTTCGGCAGCCGCAGCATGAACGTACGGTCCACGTCGTCGACCGTGACCTTTTCTTTCGTCTCCTGCGCGCTCGATGGGGCAGGCAGCAGCACGGCCAGGCAGCCAGCCACAGCCAGTAGCCGAAGGGTCCCGCACAATTCTCCAGATTTCATCTCGTCTCCCGAATGGGCGACCCGAAACCCCAAGCTACCTCACTGCTTGGAAGCATACGCTCCGGCCCGAGTTGGCTGAAGGAATCCAGCAACCAGCCAGATGACCTAATCAAGGCTTGACCGGCGCCTTCGCAAAATCCATCACTTCCTGAAATGTGCCGACCCAGATCTCATCCTCATGCGCCTTCAGGTATTGAAGTAAGGCGCGGTGCGCCTCCGCAGACACATTGAGATAGTCGCCACCAACCCCGTGGAACATGAAGACGCCCATGCCTTCGCTCTTACGCACACCTTCGGCGAATGCGATGAGGTCGGCGGCTCTGGCCTCCGTGGAAAACATTCGGCTGGGGACTCGGAAGGGATCAAGCTTGCTCGGCTCTGCGATGATCCCGTCCCCTCCGCCGCCGGTTCGCACGTAGCGGACAAGCCCTGAAGCTCGCAACGCCTCGGTATAATCCTCGCCCCCTACCATGGTTTGGCTGCAGGGAACTCCGTAGGTCCGCGTCTTCTTGCCGTCGATGGCGAGCAGAAAAGTATTCATTGCGCCGATCTCACGCATCATCCCGCGCACAGAATAATTTTCGGTATGGAACGGAGCATCCGCCGGGAATGCGGCGGCCGGGCAAGGATGAAACATCGAATGGTTCCCCAGTTCGTGTCCCGCCGCGGCGGCCGCTCGCCACCGGCTGAGATCGTCCGGCGAGAAAGTTCCATTCAGGAAGAAGGTGCCCTTGAAACCTACTTCATTCAACTGCGGAATCGCCACGTCGAGCTGCGAACGCAGCGAGTCATCGTAGGTGAGAACGATCGCCGCCTTCTTTCCATTGGGCCACCGGGCCGACTGCTGTGCCCTTGCGACCGGTACGACAATCAACAAAGCGGCCACAGTCAAGGTCCAAAGTTTTCCCCTGAAAAACTTGCTAACCATAAGTGGATTTTTCTCCGTACGTCGGTGGGGCAAAGAATAAACCGGGTGCCCCACCCTTCTCGCGTCCTTTGCGAGAGGGTGGGGATTTTGATCTTGTCACTCCCCCGTCAGAAACTTGAACTGCGCCTCGGTAAGCGGCACCACGCTCAGCCTTCCCTGCCTCGCCAGGGGAGAGTCCGCGAACAGCTTGTTCGCCTTGGCCTCAGCCAAAGTCACCGGCTTCGCATTGGCCTTCCCCACCTTGATCTTCGCCTGTGGGTTCTTCGCATCCGAATCATCCACCGAAACCACCGTCGCCGTTCCCACTGCACTCTTTTCGTCGCCGGTGTGGTAGATGACCAGCCGCTCGCCCGGCTTCATCCCGCGTAGATTCTTTAACGCCACAGGATTCGACACTCCATCCCATACGGTCGTATTTTCCCGCTGCAGGTCGGCAAACGAATACGTCGACGGCTCCGTCTTCAGCAAATAGTCCATAAGGCCTCTTTCACGAAAAGCTATCTCAGAAATCGATTCGGGAAGGGCACAGTTTCAGCCGTGCCGCTGTGCACCCATTAAAACGTGGGCTTTAAAGCCCCTGAGGTTCCGCTCTTCCGCCATGACGCACATGTGCAAGGAGCTTTTTTCAGACTCTAGTTCGGCTTCTTATCTGGATCCGCTGGCGGCGGCGCGTCCGGCTTGGGCGGCGCGGTAGTGTCCTTGGGATGATTGTCATACACCGAGTATTGCCCCTGCGGCCGCTTCAACTTAATAGTGAATTCCATCGTCGCCTTGTTGATGTCGAAGTCTTCCCCATAAGTCTGAAATCCCGGGGCGAGCACCTGGATGCGCAACAGTCCGTATGGAATGCCGTCGAAATTCGTCTTCCCTTCCGCATCCGTCTTCAGTTCAGTGCCGCCGCGCCCCTGCTTCCCTTTGGCCACCGGATGCAGCACTACCGCCGCATTCCGCACCGGCTTCCCGTTGTCGTCCTTAACCACCACAAAATAGAGCCACGATGTCGGCCCGTCATCCTGATCTTTTTGTGCCACCGCCAGCCCCGCCGTCAGGAACAGCAAGACCGCCCCAGTCACAAATATCTTCTTCATGTCAGCCATTCTATGCAGCCACGCCCTCGGCTGTCATCTTCCTGGACACGTTTTTCGCCTGCACGCTCCAACGCGCCGACAGCCCCCTCTTTTACAATGCCGGAGTGCGAACCTGGGACGTAATCATCGTCGGCGGAGGCATCATCGGCCTCTCGCTCTCCATCGCCCTGCGCAAGCGCGGCGCTTCCGTGCTGTTGGTCGAGCGCGGAGAGCCCGGCCGCGAAGCCTCTCACGCCGCCGGCGGCATGCTGGTCGACTGCGCCCTCGAAACCAAACCGGCCCTGCAACCGCTCGCCACAGCAAGCGCGCGGATGTATCCCGAATTCGCCCACGAACTCGAAGTCGAGTCGGGGATGAAAGTGGACCTGCGAGACTACGGCACAATTCTGTTTCCGTCCGCGGAACATGTTCCCGACCTTGAGTCCGCGTTCTCTCTGGCGAACCTCGCGCAATCGGAGCCAGCCCTTGCCGAAGCCAATCTCGACGAACCCGCTTTCTATCTCAAAGAGCGCAGCGTAGATCCCCGGGCCCTCACCGCAGCCGCTCTCAGGACCGCGAAAAATCGCGAAGTGGATTTCTCCTCAGGCGATCCAGTAACCGCGGTGGACATCTCCAATGGCCGCGTAATCGGTGTCACCACAACTAAGACCTCCTTTCTCGCCGATAAAGTCGTCAACTGCGCCGGAGCCTGGTCGAGCCTGATCCCACCCCTTCACTTCCCCACCCGCCCGGTCAAAGGCCAAATGCTCTGCCTCATCATGCCCTCACGCACGCTGTTGAAGCACGTCATCCGCTCGCCGCAGGTCTATCTCATCCCACGCAGCGACGGTCGTCTTCTCGTCGGCGCAACCGTCGAAGAAGCCGGCTTCGACAAGCGCACTGTCCCAGCGACGATGCAGCGCTTGCATAAAGCGGCCATCGCGCTTGGTCCCGAAACTCGCCGACGCCCGCATTCTCGAAGACTGGGCGGGCCTCCGCCCCGGAACTCCCGATGCGCTCCCCATCCTCGGCGCAACCGCAACTCCCGGCTATTACGTCGCCACCGGCCACTTCCGCGACGGCATTCTGCTTGCACCCATCACGGCAGAAGTTATGGTCGCTGTGATCGGGGACCGCACGCCGGAATTCGACCTGACCGCATTCTCTCCAGCCCGTTTCCACTGAACGCCGGGTGCCCGATATGTCTCGCGTTTTTTGCGATACGTGGGGGTTTTCGCACCTTCTCCGCGCTATACTGTTTCGTTTCCCCGAACCCGACTCCGCAATCATGCGCTGTCCGCCGAGATTCTGAAAGGATTCACCATGGCCTCCTCCGCAGTCGATTTTGCCCGCAACAATCAGCCGCGCTTCCTCAACGAACTCAAAGATCTTCTCCGCATCCCCAGCGTCAGCACGCTCGACGAGCACAAGCCCGACATTCAAAAGGCCGCCGACTTCGTGGCCAGCGAACTGCGCCGCATCGGCATGGAAAATGTCGAAGTCATCCCCACCCAGGGACATCCTCTCATCTGCGCGGACTGGCTCCACGCCGCCGGCAAACCCACCGCCCTCTGCTACGCCCACTACGACGTCCAACCTGCCGAACCGCTGAACGAATGGATTTCACCGCCTTTCGAGCCCACCGAGCGCAACAGCAACCTCTACGCCCGTGGCGCGGTCGACGACAAAGGCCAGCTCTGGATGGAAGTGAAAGCCCTCGAAGCGCTCATGCAAGCCGGCGGCGGCAAGCTGCCCATCAACGTAAAAGTAATTTTTGAAGGCGAAGAAGAAGTCGGCGGAGAGTCGATCTCCGCATATCTCCCCAAGCAGAAAGCCAAGCTGAAAGCCGATTTCGCATTGGTCTGCGACACCGAACTCTTTGCGCCCAATCTCCCCACGCTCTGCGTCGGCCTGCGCGGCTTGGTCTACACGGAAATCGAAGCCGTAGGCGCGAAAACTGATCTGCACTCCGGCATGTACGGCGGCGCCGCTCCGAATCCATTTTTCGCCCTGATCGAAATCATCGGCAAGATGAAAGATTCCAAGGGCAAAATCCTGATTCCCGGTTTCTACAAGGGAGTGAAAGCTCCGACCGCTGCCGAACTCAAGGCCTGGAAGCGTCTGCCTTTTAATGAAGAGACCTACCGAAAGACCGAAGTCGGATCGAAAGTCCTCACCGGAGAACCCGGCTACTCTGTCCTCTACCGCACCTGGGCGCGCCCCACTCTCGAGGTTCACGGCATGCCCGGAGGCTTCATCGCCGCCGGCGCCAAAACCGTAATCCCCGCGAGAGCGCAGGCCAAAGTTTCCATGCGCCTCGTCCCCAATCAGGACCCCAACGACATCCTCAAGAAGTATTCTGCCTTCGTGAAAAAGAACACGCCGAAAGGCATAGAAACCAAAATCAGTGTGCACAGCAAAGGCCCCGCGTGTGTGGTCGGAACTGACAACCCCTACATCAAGGCCGCCACCGAAGCTCTACACGACACCTTCAAGAAGGAAACCGTCTTCATCCGCAGCGGCGGCTCTATCCCCATCGTCACCGATTTTCAGGATGTGCTGAAGATTCCCAGCGTGATGATGGGCTTCGGCCTTCCCGACGACAACCTGCACGCCCCGAACGAGAAGTTCCACATCCCGAATTTCCACAAGGGGATTGAAACTATCTGCCTGTTCTTCGAAAAGCTGGGAGAAAAATAGGATCGCGAAAAAAGCACTCTTTGGTAAGATTCAACTCTGCAAAACGTCTGCAAGAGAGGCATCTACCATGTCAGTCTTCACGATCTACTGCCACGGCACCGGCGGACACCGCGACAAGCCCGACAAAGAGATCGTTTCCTTCCTGGGGCGAGGCGCAACCGGCGCGGAATACAAAGATTATCTGATTCTCGACGGCGTCGGCGGTACGCCCAAGGGCAAAACCAATCCGATGGCCGGAACCTTCAACTGGGCCGACAAGAACAAAGCGCCCAAGGGAAAAACTCCTCTGGAGCAAGGCGGCGGCCCTGTCACCAAGACCGCGACTGTCGCCTCAGCGACGGGCTTCGGGGTCGAAGACAACGCGCGTCATGCCGTCGTCGCCATCGCCAACCTGCCCAATCTGCCCGACACCGTCAACATGATCGGCTGGAGTCGCGGCGCCGTCACGGCACTGGTCATCGCCAACATGCTCTACGACCCCTCCAGCACCGAGGGCCTGTTCCGCAGCATCAAAGTAAACATTTTCGCCATCGACCCGGTCGCTGGTGCCGACGCGGGCGTCGGTAAAGATGCCGAAAGCCGACGGCTAATCTGCTCCAACGTGAAAAACTATCTCGGCATCATCGCCACCGGCGAAAATCGTCAAACGTTCAAACCCCAGGATTTGGCACGCGTGCACATTGCCGATCTCAACTCCAACGTCATCTTTCTCCCTTTCCCGGGCAAGCATTCCAGCTCGCCGCAAAACAACGATCCCAAGGCGCTCGAGGTTTCCCAGATCAGCTGGTCCCTGGCTGTGCAATTTCTCAAGTACTTCGGCACGCCCTGCGAGCGGCCCATGCATTTGTTTTCCATCCAGGACTATCTGGAAAAGTACTCCTACGTGCTCACCCATCACGAGCAGTTCGCGAAGATCAAACAGAAGGGATTCAAGCAGTTCATGATCGGACTAGGCTTTGGCAAGCGCGATATCAACCAACACATGTCCGATTACGTTCGCTATCCGGAATACTTCATTAACGAACACCACCGTGCCTGTTTCGACTTCCTGTTCCCCAGCCTGTCGCGCTGGCTGCTCAGCCCGGCCAGCGGCAACATGACGGCGGAAAAGAACGCCGCCATGCAGGAAATCAAAGATCAGCGCGACGTTTGCCCCGAGTTCGTCAAAACCTTGCCCATGCTCGGCGTCACCTTCGATGCCGCGAAGAATCCTCAGCTTCCCCAAGCCGGTTGCATGTTCGCACAGACTGCGCTCGCCGATAGCCAAGCCAGAGGAAGCCTGCTGCGAATGGGCCTGGTCATCTGAATGCGAAAATGGTCGAGAGCGTCACGGTCGAACCCAGAATCACTTTCGAGGACTAAGCTTCTTACGAGGCTTCTCCAATTGACTGCTGCGCTTTCGGTGACCCTCGCGGTTTTTACCGCGCTCGCCCGTACCGGCGCCGCAGGTCAGGAACCGCGCTCAGAGGAAATCGGGACCGTACGACAAATCTACGATGGAACTTTATATCCCGACATTCAGGTCCGGACTTTCCGCCATATCGACCGATTGTTTCCAACACGGACGGCGCCACACGGCACCCACGTCTATCCCCTTCCGAAGAGCGAATCCCCTCTAACGGCGGTCGAGTTCACTTCCGCAGGCAAGAAATACGACATGTACGATTACATGTCGCTGAACCGCGTGAGCGGCCTGTTGGTTCTCAAAGACGGGAAGATCGCATTCGAGCGCTACGAACTCGGCAATAACGAGTCCACCCGATGGATGTCGATGTCGATCGTCAAATCGATCGCTTCGACTCTCGTCGGCATCGCAATTCACGATGGCTACATCAAGAGCATCGACGATCCCGTAACCAAGTACCTGCCAACCCTCGCTGGCAGCGCCTATGAGGGAGTGACGATAAAAAATCTGCTTCAGATGGCTTCAGGAGTCAAGTGGGACGAAACCTACACAAACCCCGCATCCGATCGCCGCCGCATGCTTGAACTCCAACTGGCGGGCCAACCCGGATCGATCCTGAAGTTCATGTCCACGCTCAAGCGTGCCGGCGCGCCCGGCACCATTTGGAACTACAACACCGGAGAGACTTACGTCGTCGGAGAGTTGATCCACGCCGCGGTGAAGAAACCGGTCGCACAGTACCTTTCAGAACGCATCTGGTCGAATTTCGGCATGGAATCCGACGCAACCTGGTGGCTGGAATCCCCCAACGGTCAGGAGATCGGCGGGAGCGGCCTGAGCGCGACCTTGCGCGACTATGGCCGTTTTGGCTTGTTCGTGATGAATCACGGCTTGGTGGGCGGAGAGAAAGTTCTCCCCGACGATTGGGTCGCCGAAGCCGGATCCAGCAAAATGATCGGCGGCAAAAAGGTCGACTACGGATACATGTGGTGGATCCCGGATGCTACTGCTAATCCGATTCACGACGGCGCATTCTTCGCGAGCGGCATCTTCGGACAGTCCATTTACGTCAATCCCCGCGCCAAGGTGGTGGTCGTCGTGTGGAGCGCCCGCCCCAAGCCAACTGGCAGCGACGTCGTCGATGACGAAGACTTCTTCGCAGCTGTAGTCCGCGCGCTTCAATAGGGCCAGGCTCAGTAGCGGAGCAATCCGGCTTCTGGCCCAATATCGCCGTTGCGCTCATCGATGGCAATGCGCTAGCCTTATTCTGCTCTCGCGGTTCTCCCACCTCCTTCCCGTCTCCACCCCTAGAACGCCCATTTGCTGCAATGTCTGTGCAACCCAGCGCGGTCGCTCGTAAGGTCACACCATATATGGTGTTATATTGCTTGACCCCGCCCCAATTTCACCGTTACAGTAGCTTAACTTTGTGCCCGCCCTATCCAGCCGGGGGTGAGAATGCCGCCGAAACTTGCATCGAACCGTGGGTCGACACGGCGAGAGGAATCATATTGGTAAACACGGCCAAAGGCTGGCTACTGGCTACTGGCAACTGCTTTTCCCAAGGAGTTCGCGTTGCTCAAACTGAAGAGGCTTCAGATTCTCGGGTTCAAGTCGTTCTGCGACCGCACCGAACTCAAGTTCCACGGGGACGGCGTGGCCGCCATCATCGGGCCTAACGGCTGCGGCAAGTCGAATATTTCCGACGCTATCTCCTGGGTGCTGGGCGAGCAGTCGGCCAAAACGTTGCGCGGCGCCCGCATGGAAGATGTGATCTTCGCCGGCACGCGCGATCGCAAGCCCACCGGCATGGCCGAAGTCTCGCTCACCCTGATCGATCCCGAAGCCTATAACGGCGCCGACGCCAATGCGCCGACGGAAGTCGATATTCAGGATGATCTTCCGGAACCCAACATCTCCGACGACTGGGACGAAGCGTCCATCCGTGCCCGCGCCGCGGCCGCGACCGAGCAAGCAGTTGAAGACGCGCAGCCCGGGCGAACCGAGGAAGTTGAAGTCCCGCGCTCGAAGGTGAATATCCTCGCTGTCGCTTTCCCGGATGACGAGCCCATCTTCGCTCTGCCGGCGCACAACGTCATTGCGCCTCCGGCTGCCGCATCGGTCGGAACTACCGCTCCTCACGTGGTTCTTAAAATTCGCCGCCGCAAGTTCAACCAGCAGCAATTCCATCACGGCGAGATCCACGTCACGCGCCGCCTGTTCCGCTCCGGCGACAGCGAATACCTGCTAAACGGCAAGCTCTGCCGCCTGCGCGACATTCAGGAACTGTTCATGGGCACCGGCCTCGGCCCCGAATCCTATGCGCTAATCGAGCAGGGACGCATCGGCCAGATCCTGAGCAGCCGCCCCACCGATCGCCGGGCCATTCTCGAAGAGGCCGCCGGAATTACGAAATTCAAAACCAAGAAGCGCCTCGCCGAAGCGCGTCTCGAAGACGCCAAGCTCAATCTTGCCCGAGTGAATGACATTTTCGAAGAAGTCACGCGGCAAATGAACTCGCTGAAGCGCCAGGCCTCCAAGGCCGAACGCTACGCCCGCCTGCGCGAGGAAATGCGCGCCAAGCTGCGCTTGGTGCTGGCCAGCAAATTCGCCGCGATCGAGCAGGAGAGCGCCGAACTCGATTCCCAACTCAATGCCCTCGCGGAAGAGATGCAGCACCGCGTCGAGGAGGTGCAGCACTTCGAAGCCGAGCACGCCGAACGGACGCAACGTGGCTATACCATTGAAGCCGAGTTACGCGAGAATCGCGACCGGATAAGCCAGATCGCGATGGAGATCGACCGCGCATACGCTCGCCGCCGCCACAATGAAGAGCGTTGTGCCGAGCTTCTGGTACGCGCTGCGTCGCACGAAGCCGAACTGGCGCAGGCCCGCCATCGCCTGACCGCGCTCGAAGCCGAACGCGAATCGAACCGCCAGATTCTAGAATCCGCCGCCGCCGACCTCGCCGCCGCGCAGAGTGATCTCATTCTCTGCCAGCAGGACGCCGCCGCCGCTGCCGCCAGCCTCGCCGAAATCGAGCGCCAGCAGGAGGAGTCGCGCGTCGCCATTTTCGACACAGTTTCCTCTGCCTCGCGTCTGCGCAATCAACTCGCGCAAGCCGAAGAGCGCCTCGCCGGAGCCGATCGCGAAGCCCGTCGTCTGGAAGCCGAAATCACCAACGCGAATATCCAGGTCGAAGCCTTCGGTGGACAGCGCGGCCAACTCGCTCTCGAATTTGAAACCGTCAACCAGCGCGTTAGCGGCATCACCGAGGAGATCAGTCAACTCCGCCGCTTGATCGAAACGAAGAAGCTGGAAGAGAGTCGCTCAAAGACCAACCTCGACGTTCTCCGCGCGGAGTACGCCACGGCTCTGGGAAAGAAAGGTTCGCTCGAAGCCGTCATCGCCGAACACGGATATTCCACCGAGTCCGTCCGCCGCCTCTTTCAATCCGGCGTCATGCAATCAGGACTCGCGCCGGTGGGCGTGCTCGCCGATTTCCTGGAAGTCGAGCCGCGCTACGAACGCGTAGTCGAAGATTTTCTCCGCGACGAACTGAACTACGTCGTCGTCAAATCGTGGGACGCAGCCGACGAAGGCCTGCGCATGTTGCGCACCGGCGTCGACGGTCGCGCTACGTTCCTGGTTCATCCCGAGGACGCGCAGGCAAAGTTCTCGTTTGTTCTGGATGAAGCCGCGCACTGCGCCCCACCCGCGGCGCAGATCACTCCGCTCAAAAGCACGATTCGAGTGCTCGACGGTTTCGGCAAGTCGCTGGAAGTCATTCTCCCCAAACTTCGCGATGGCTACATCGTCCCCGAAGCTGGCGTCGCTCGCGGTCTCGCACTCGAAAATCCCGACGCGTTCTTCCTTTCTCAGGCTGGCGAATGTTTTCACAACGTCACCGTTACCGGAGGCAAACAGCGTGCCGAGGGCCCGTTGTCGATGAAGCGCGAACTGCGCGAAGTCCTGCGCCAGCTCGAAGATCTCGAACGCGCCCTGCGCGAGGAAGAAATGCGTGTGCTCACCCTGGGCCGCGAAATCAAAGATCTCACTTCCCTGCTCGACCGCCTCGACGGCGAACAGCGTGAAGCCCAGCACCAGGCGCTGACCTCCGGCCACATGCTGCAGCAACTCGACTCCGAAATGACCCGCGTCGGCGAGCGTCTGAACGTTGCTCAACTTGAACTACAGCGCCTGGCAGCCGAGCGCTCCGAACAGGAAAACATTGTGATCGCGCGGCAGTCGGAAATCGTCATTCTGGAAGAGCAGCGCTTTCGGCTCGAACGCGAACTCGCAGCGGCGCAGGAATCACTCGCCCTTCTCCGCGAACGGCGCGAGGAGTCAGCCCGAACGACCTCCCAGCACGCGGCCCGGGTGGCAACGCTCGAAGAACGTCACCGCTCCGCCGGGGCTGTATTGCAGCGCATTGAATCTCTTTTCGCGGAGATGGGCGAGCGCGTTCACGCGCTGGCTTCGCAAATCGAATCCGCCGCCGCCGAAAAACTCCAGCGCGAATCTGAAAACGAGCAACTGGCGCAGCATGCCGCCGACCTTGAAGCCGAGCGCAACGCCGCGCAGGCCCGCGAAGGTCTGCTGCAATTCGAAACTGAACAACTCCGCGCCCGTCTCGCCGAAATCGATGAACTCTTGCGCGACAGCCGCCGCCTGCTCGACCAGGCTCGCGATCGCCGCGGCGAACTCTCCGCCGCCGCCGCCAAGCTGCAATCCGACGCGCAGTATATGTCGGAGACTTGCTTGAACGAACTCGGCATCGAGCGCGCCGTCCTCGTCTGCGATACAACTATCGTCTCTGTCACCGGCGACGAACTGGCCGCCGAAGACCAGCTCTACCGCGACATGCGCGCCAAACTCGACGCCATGGGCCCGGTCAACATGATGGCGCTCGAAGAGTACAAAGAAACCGCCGAAGCGTCACGCGTTCCTCGAAGCTCAACGTAAAGATTTGATCTCGTCGATTGAGAACACGACCGCGACCATCAAAGAAATTGATCAAATCTCGCGCCAGAAATTCGAAGAGGCCTTCGCCAAGATCAACGAAAACTTCCAGAGAACCTTCAAGAAACTCTTCGGCGGCGGCCACGCGTTCATGAAGCTCACTGATGAAGAAAACAGCGCGGAAAGCGGCATCGACGTGGTCGCCTCGCCTCCGGGCAAGCGCCTGCAAAGCGTGCTCCTGCTTTCCGGCGGCGAAAAAGCGCTCACCGCGCTTGCCCTGCTGGTCGGCATTTTCCAGTACGCGCCCAGCCCGTTCTGCATCCTCGACGAAGTCGATGCCCCGCTCGACGAGGCCAACATCGGCCGCTTCACCGAACTGGTCAAAGAGATGAGCGTGCAAACCCAGTTCGTCCTCATCACCCACAGCAAGAAGACCATGAGCATCGCCCCAGTACTCTACGGCGTGACCATGCAGGAACCCGGAGTGTCGAAGCTGGTTTCGGTGCGGTTCGGAGCGCCCGTGTAGGCAGGGTGCCCCATCCTTGTCCCTCCGTTCTTTGGAGGGACAAGGTGGGGATTTTGACTTCCTGTTCTCCTATCCACAAAAATCAAAGTCCCCCACCCTGTCGCAGCGAACGCGACGAGGATGGGGCACCCCGAGTACTGAAGTCTTCCTCGTCCCGGTTTTCCACTCCCATCCTCAGCTTTTCCACAACGCCACAGCCCAGGAACCCTTGTCCAGCGCCCGTTCTCGGCCATCCTCTTCCCTGTCAACATCTTTCGTTCGAACGCACCACTCCGCCGGCACTGCCACGTGATCGGAATCGTTGACATTTTTTTCTGACCAGTTAGAATACGCCTCGCTCCTTACCTGTAAAATTTCATCATGAGCCCCGACCTCCTCGATTCCGTTCTTTTGCAAACTGACTTCCCCGATCTCCACCTTCACGCCAGCGGCAAAGTTCGCGACGTCTACTCCCTGGGCGATCAGCAACTGCTTTTCGTCGCGACTGACCGGATTTCCGCCTTCGACTACATTCTGGCCACCGGCATTCCTCACAAGGGACGCGTGCTCAGCCAGATTTCCCTGTTCTGGTTCGATTACCTCGCAGACATCGTCCCCAATCACTTAATCACCGCCGACGTCGACCAGTACCCGCCCGTCGTCCGTAAATATGCCGACCAACTCCGCGGACGTTCCATGCTGGTGCGGCGCGCCGAAATGTTCCCCGTGGAGTGCGTCGTACGCGGCTACATCTCCGGATCGGCCTGGAAGGAATACCAAGCAACTGGCAAGGTCTCCGGCATCACCCTGCCCTCGGGGCTGAAAGAATCCGACGCCTTTCCCGAGCCCATCTTCACCCCCTCGACCAAGGCGACCAGCGGGCACGACGAAAACATTTCCTTCGATCAGATGTGCGACATCGTGGGTGTCGAAACCGCCAGCCATCTGCGCGATCTTACCCTGCGCATCTACAAGAAGGCCGCAGCCTACGCTCTCCGTCGCGGCATCATCATCGCCGACACCAAGTTTGAGTTTGGACGCACCCCCAAGGGCATCACGCTGGCCGACGAAGTCCTTACTCCCGATTCTTCCCGCTTTTGGCCCGCCGACAAGTATACGCCGGGCCAGCCGCAGGATTCCTACGACAAGCAGTATGTTCGCGATTACCTCGAGCAGATTCGCTGGAACAAGCAACCGCCCGCACCCGCTCTTCCTGCGGACGTGGCGCGCCGTACCAGCGAAAAGTATCTGGAAGCTTACTTCCAGCTTACGGGGCACAGGCTGGATGTCTGATGCATCGTCTTGTCCGATCCGCTTCCCCAGGAGCGCAGCATGACTCCAGCGGACTGGATCATTTGTTTGGTGGTGCTCCTCAATGTCGTCACGGCTGCGATGCAGGGCTTTTTTTCCGAAGCTCTCACGATGGCCGGACTGGTGGTGGGCTACATCGCGGCTGCCTGGAAATATCGCAGCCTCGCGGAGTGGTTCGAAGGGTTTTTGAAGAACGATTGGTTAGCTGAGATTCTCGGTTTCCTCATCATCTTTTTCGCGATCCTGCTGCTGTTCGGCATCGCGGCCAGGATTGCCCGCTGGGTGATGAAAGAATCCGGACTTAGCGGTTTTGACCGTTTCCTCGGCGGAGTCTTGGGGTTGCTGAAGGGCGGGCTGATGGTGGCGGTGATCCTGATGGGCATGACGGCTTTCGCGCCCACCTCGAAACTGCTGGAGAGGTCGCAACTGGCGCCCTATTTTCTCGTGGTGGGGCGTGCTGCAGTGTGGCTTGCGCCAGTAGAACTGAGGCAGCGTTTCGATCAGGGTCTGCACCTGCTCCAGCAGGCTCCGCAGAAATTAAACCAGGCCCCCGTGTCCCCGCCGAAATAGGCGCGGTGCAGTGAAAAATTCATATTGAAGAGAGAACCACACCGTGAAAGATCAACTGGAAGCGCTCGTCCTGCAGATGTACAAAAGCAATATTCTTTATTCCGAAGGCGTCCGTGAATTCAAGAAGCGCTTCATTCTGACCGTGCTTCAGGAAAACAAAGGCAACCAGTGCCGCGCCGCCCGCGAACTCGGCATGCACCGCAACACCCTCAGCCGCACCATCGATGAGTTGAAGATCGATGTCCGCCAGCTCCGCGATGGCGCCAAGCGCCCACCCCGCAGCGCCCGCCCCGTCGGCCTGGAAAAGAAACTCGTCCGCTAGCGCGCAGCCTCGCCCTTTGTCATCTTGAGCGGAGAGCCACTCCTGGGAGTGTCATCCTGAGCGAAGAGAAAGCTTCCGCGAAGCGGAAGCTTTCTCGCAGTCGAAGGACCCCTACACCCACAAGCGCCGCCTGGAAGCACAGAGGAGTTCTCTCTGAACTCCCTTGCCCAACGCTCCGAGAAAAAAGCAAAGGCAGCCCTCGCGGGCTGCCTTTATTGCTGAACTCCAGAAACGTTCCTAGTTCGCTGCCGCCGCCGGTTTGTGATGCACCGGTGCCTTCGCCGGCGCCGGCTTCACCAGCACGATTCCCTTCTCCATCACCATCATGAAAGGATTCGGTGTGTAGGAGGCTGGAACGCCTGAGAAGTCGAAGCTCGCTCCGTCTTTCGGGATCAACCTCGCCGGAAGCTTGTCTGCAAACTGCAGCGTAATGTCCGCCTTCTTGGCGTCGATATCGTCGGAGCTGCCGGCAATCTGGAACTCGGTCGGCGTTGTGCTGATGATAGTGCCATTCATCCGCAGCGCGTTTCCCTTAATCACATTCCAGACCGCATCCTGATCCGCCTGGCTGCCATTGCTCAATACAAATTCCCAGGTCGCGAAATCCATCTTCTCGGGGTGCAGCTTGCCTTCGCTGTCCGCCGCGTCCTGCACCATCTTGTGCGCTTGCTCGGCTGGAGTGGGCGCCGGCTTGATCGCCATCTGCGGAGCGTTCGCCTTGGCCGCAGCCAGCACTTCCGCCCAGCCATCGTCTGCTGAATGGAACTTCACATACTGTCCGCGAGCGTACTTCTCAATCTGGGGAGCCGCGGCTGCCGGAGCCACCGCCGCCGCTCTCGCGGCATACCAAATACCGTTCTGATAATCCGTAGGTGTCTCTCCCAGATACGACAACGCCAGCGGCCAGACGACCGCGAAATCCTTGGGGTTCGCGTCGACCGTCGCCTTCAAGGCCTTGACCGCATCCTGGTAATCCTTTTCCTTCGTCGTCTCGGTGGAAGCCGCCGTCGCGTCATCCTTGGCCTTCACTGCGGCATCATGCTGCTTGGCAGCATTCGTTGCGTCCTGCAGATCCGCGATGCCGATCACCGCCTCGAAAATCCCAGTCATCTCGTCTTTCGTCTTCTGAAAATCCGCGACCGAAGTTCCATCGGGTTTGGCCCACTTCGGCAAACAATCCGATCCCTGCTGGCCATACTTCCTGCCATCCACCAATAGCTGAGCCGCGTTGGGATCTCCTCCCTGCGCCAGAATGCGGTCGTAGTAAGCCAGCGTGGTCAAAGCCCGCACCTGGCACGGATCGGCCGTCACCAGTTTCGTGGCCGTCTCCAGAGTCTTCTTCGTGTTCCCAGTCTGCTGATAGGCCTGCATCAGAATCTCCAGCGCCTGGTTCTTCATGATGCTGTTGGGATACTGCGTAAGGAACGCTTCCAACCCGCTGATCTGCGCGTTCGGATCCTTCTGCCCATACGCGGCCACGTAGGCGTTATACTCCGCCGGATCTTTGATTACTGGCGCCGCTGCCGGCGTGCTCTGCGGTGCGGCCTGCGCAGCCTGACCGGTTGGCGGGTTCACGCTTCCCGTTGGAGGATTCACACTCCCGGTTGGAGGGTTCACACTCCCCGTGGGAGGGTTCACACTCGCGGTCGCGACCGGTTGTCCCTGCCGCGCTGGCTGTGCCCACGCTCCTGCAGCAATCCCAAGCACAACCGTCAATAGAATCTTTTTCATCAGTAAGGCTCCTTGGACCTTCGGAAAATAGCTTTTCTGGGAATCGTGTTCTTTACATCTCAGCAGTGACTGCATTCCGTCTGGACCGCTCTGCTCTCGGATCCTGCCCTGGAATGCCGGGCTTCCTGGCAGGGCCCCGAGGAAATGGGGTGACCGGCGACAGCGCAAGACGCCTGACCCTTTTTCCCGGTTGGCCGGATTATAAGTACCTCTTCCTCCGAAGGCAAGCGACTTCCCATTCACCCTCCACTTTATTGCTAAGATGCAATTGTTAAGATGCTTCGAGCCGACAGCACGGATGTTTCCGACCCGCTCCCTCGCTCGAACCCTGTCGCAGGAGAGCCCCTCATCCTATGGACACCGCTCCTTCAGAAATGATCCAACCTCTCACCGGTCAAGTTGCAGTCGTCACCGGCGCAGGCCGCGGCATTGGCGCGGCCATCGCCCGCAAACTCGCCGCCCTCGGCGCCACCGCCGTTCTCTGTGGACGCACTCAGTCGACGCTCGACGCCACGGCGCGAGCCATCCTCGATGCCGGAGGCAGAACCGAAGTCATCCCCTGCGACGTTACCGTTCTCCATCAACTCGAATATGCCGCCACCCGCGTCGACAGCACCTTCGGACGCGTCGACATCCTGGTCAACAACGCTGGAGTCGCCGGCTTCAACGACCCTCTCCACAATCTTCTCCCCGACGACTGGGACCGCATCCTCAATACCAACCTCCGCGGCGTCTATTTCACCATCCGCGCATTCGCCCCCATCATGATCCGGTCCTACTACGGCCACATCATCAACATCTCGTCCCTGGCTGGAAAAAACGCCCTGCCCAACGGCGCGGCCTACGCCGCGTCGAAATGGGGATTAAACGGCTTGACTTATTCCGTCGCCGAAGAACTCCGCGTTCACAACATCCGCGTGAGCGTTATCTGCCCCGGTTCCACCGAAACCGAACTCACTCCGCACACCGGTAAAGACCCCAGCAAGATGCTGCAGCCCGACGACATCGCCCACGCCGTCGCCATGCTGGTGACACAAACTCCGCAGTCATTTGTAAGTGAAATCCTGCTAAGACCAACGCAGAAGCCCTGAGCTCGGAGGGGTGCAAAGTAGCTATATGGGGACAGCCGCCTCCGGCTGGACCCGGAGCGCGGCCCCGCTAGGTTTTCCTTCGTGAACCTTCGTGCCCTTCGTGGTTCTCGCTCTCGCACTCTCTATTTCTTGAATAAATTATCGAAGGCCGCCCGCGCATCATTCGGCCGCAAGCTCGCCGGAGTCGAAGTCTCCTTCTCCCGCGTCACCCGAATCTCGTAAAACGTGCACTCATTCCGCGCATCCTTCTTCGCGATCCGCTCCTTCACCGGCTGCATACACTCAAACCGGCTCCCCGGATCGAAGTACGTACACTGCTTGCACGAGTGCAATTCGAACCCGCATTTCGGACACTGCCCGGTCGTGGTCATCCCCTGCAGCACAGTTCCACACTGCGTACATCGCGAGACCGCGCGTGTGCCCGGCAGATTCACGGGCCTGGGACCAAATGTGTTATCCCGCTTCGGCGGCGCGGAGCCCGACTTCTCTCCAAATTTCTCGCCCGACCCTTTCCGCTCCTCGCGGTCGCGATCCTGATATCCATGTTGCCGATATTTCGCCACAAACCCTCCCCCAACACGCGGCCCGTATTGTCTCCCCGATCCACCCCACCCGGCAAGTAGCCGCGCCCCGGGTGCCCCATTTCTCGCGTTCTTTGCGAGAGAAGTGGGGATTTTCACTCTCATGATAAACGCGGTCCCGGAGGGACCACTGACGATAGCCCGCCAGTTCTACTGGCGGGTAGCCTGCAAAGAAGAGATCCGCGTCCCGGAGGGACGCCTGACACCTCCGTCGCCCGGTACCGCGGCATACCGACTCAACTCGCTTCTCGACTCGCCCTCGCCTACAATATCCCCATGATCCACGAAATCCTCCCCGTCGGCCCCCTGCAATGCAACTGCTCCGTAATCGGCGACGAGACTACCCACGAAGCCATGGTGATCGATCCCGGCGATGACATCGACGACATCCTCGCGATAGTCCGCAAACACAACCTGCAAGTCAAACAGATCGTCATCACCCACGCCCACATCGACCACGTCGGCGGAGCCATGAAACTCCGCGCCGCCACGGGCGCCCCCATCTTGCTTAACAAAAATGACTACGCCCTGCTGAAGATGCTCGATGCCCAAGCCGCCTGGATCGGCATGCGCTCCCCCGGCAAAGTCGAAATCGACCGCAGCATTGGCGACGGCGACAAAGTAACCGCCGGCTCGCTCGAAGGCCACGTCCTCGAAACCCCCGGCCACACCGAAGGCAGCATCTGTCTCTTCTTTTTCGCCGAAGGTTCAATCGGAAAAGACGAGTCGGTAAAAGACTGGCTGGCAAAAGTAAAGCCAGGTGACAAACCGCTCACTCACAAACTCATCGCCGGCGACACCCTCTTCGCCGGCTCCATCGGACGCACCGATCTCCCCGGCGGCTCCACGGAAAAAATCATGCGTTCCCTGCACCACCTGGCAACGTCGTTGCCGGATAACACACTAGTCATCCCCGGCCACGGCCCACTCACCACCATCGGAGAAGAAAAGGAAACCAACCCGTTTCTGACGAAGCGGAAAGTGATGTGATACGAGAACCATGCTCCGGTTGCAATTTCTTGCGCACGGTTGACGTCAAATTTTATAGATTTTCATCTTCGTCGCACTCCCGCTCGCGTAGAATTCTTTTCGCGCTCGAAGGCCCAAGGATCTACATCTAACCCATGTCTTCGTTGCAGTCCGGTCTTATTCCTCTCGTGTCAATAAAGGAGTCTGCCATGCCCGCCAGATTTTCGACCCTCGCCGCCATGCTCATATTTGTTTGCACTTCGATATTCTCCGTGAACACCTTCGCCTCCGCGCCCGTGGAGCAGATTCTTTACGACTTTCCCTACGGCACTGCCCCCAGCAGCGGCCTGATTGCCGACAGCGTCGGTAACCTCTACGGCACGACTCGTTACGGTGGGTACGCCTACGGGACGGTTTTTGAGTTCAGTCCGCCCACCACTTCCGGTGGCGCCTGGACGGAAACTGTGCTCTATGCCTTTAATCCCAATGTCATCATCGACGGAGCCTATCCTTTCAGCACTTTGGTCTTTGACAAGTCGGGCAATCTTTACGGCACGACCTCGATCAGCTCGCACGGATATGGCACCGTCTTCGAGCTGTCTCCGCCCGCCACGGCCGGAGGAGCGTGGACCAGAAAACTTCTCATGGATGTCCCCGTCGACGGCAGCAAGGGCACGAATCTCCAGGGCAATCTGATCTTCGACGCCGCCGGCAACCTCTATGGCACGACTCTCTGCGGCGGAGCCGGCACCCTGTGCGGTTCTCGCAAGGGATTCGGCTGCGGAACCGTGTTCGAACTCAAGCCACCGGTAAAGGCCGGCGCCGGGTGGACGGAAACCATTCTGCACAGCTTTGCGGTCAACGGCCGGCGATGGCTTCACTCCCGGCACTGCGCTGATTATCCGCAACGGCATCCTCTACGGAACCACCGAGAAGGGTGGGGCCAACGGCGACGGTACAGTTTTTCAACTAGCGCGGCAGAGCGGAAGCTGGGTTGAAACCATCCTCCACGACTTCACCGGCACCGACGGTGCGACTCCGGTGGGAAGATTGATTGCCGATCCATCCGGCAATTTGTACGGCACAACTTTCAACGGAGCAAACGCAGGCGGAGACGGAAACCAGGGCTGCGGAACCGTCTACGAACTCTCGCCGCCCGCTGTCGCCGGCGACCCCTGGCAGGAAACAACGCTCTACTCTTTCACTGGCGCAACGGATGGCAGCAATCCCTACGTCGGCGTCATTCGTGACAGCCTGGGTAACATCTACGGCGTGACGACCTACGGAGGCTTCAAGAGCAACGGCGTCGTATACAAACTGCTCGCACCGACCGAGGCCGGTGGCACGTGGTCGGAAGTCACTTTGCACGTATTCGACGCCGCAATCCACGATGGCGCCGGACCGGCCGGAGACGTAATCCTTCTCAACGGCAAGGGTCTGTTTGGCACAACCTATGGCGGCGGAACCGCCCCCGGAGGCATCGTCTTCAACATTACATTCTGAGGGAGCTGGGTCGAAGACGGAGGAGACTCGTCGAACCGAGAATCATCGCTGGCGAGCTCGTCGGTGAATCGAGACCGCGTCTATGAATTCAGATGCTCCAGCACCTTCTCAATCCCTTCCTCGAACGCATCCTCCGCGGTAATCAAACTCAACACCAAATATCCATCGCTGGGAAAATCATAAAAATGTCCGGGATGCACCAGCACCGTCTTCTCCCGCACCAACTCGATCGCCAAGTCCTCATCCGACCGCGTCACCGGAACCCGCAGCACCGCGTACCATCCGCCCTCAACGCTTAGCCGCTCGCAGGATTTCTGTCCGGCCAACTGCCGATCAAGCTCAGCAAGATTTTTCGTCACTCGCTCCAACAACTGCCGCTGAATACTCTTCCTCTGCTCCAGCAGCACCGGGACCGCCCACTGCACCGGCGCATTCATCGACAAGTAGGTATCGGCAATCACTTCCAGCCGCCCCATCGCCGCGTCCGCCAACTCCCGCGGCCCACTGGTCACCACCCACGCGACCTTCATCTGCGGCAACGCCGAAATCTTCGACAACCCGCTCAGCGTAAACGTCAGCACATCTTCATTCCGCGCAAAGCTGTCATATCTTTCTGCATTGTCATCCCGACCAAGCCTATGGATCGGCGAATGCCGATCCATAGGCGCGTGGAGGGACCCTGTGTTTCCCACGCTGCCGAAATTCTCCAACCCATAATCCAAAAACACTTCATCGACAATGAGAGCCAGCCCGCGCGAGGCGCAAAACGCATTCAGCAACCCCACTTCCCCCGCCTTCACATACGACCCCGTCGGATTGTTGGGATGCACCACCACCACCCCCCGCGTCCGCTCCGTCACTGCGCTTTCCAGCGAAGGAAAATCCATCTGCCAGCCGTGGTCATAAATCAGCGGATACGGCACGAGCCGCACATCCTGCAGATCCGCCAGAAACTCAAACAGCGGATAACTCGGCTTCGGCACCAGCAACTCATCCCCCGCATTGCACAGCAACCGAAACACAAACGAATATCCCTCGCTCGTGCTGGTAGTCAAAACAATCCGCTCCGCATCCAGATCGCGAATCCCGTGCTCAGTCCGGTAGTACTCCGCTACCGCCTCACGGGCCGCGCGCAGCCCCTTCGATTGCGGATCGTAGTCCATCCCCCGCTCTGAACTCAGCGCCGCAAGAATCGCTCGTTCGTCATACCGTAATCCCGCCCGCGTCGGATTCGAAACGGTCAGATCGAGAAGTTTGGCCCCGCCCGCGCGCACCTCTTCCACCGCCTGCGTAAACCCGTTCTGCGCCAGCTTCCAGTTGGTCCGTTCAGAAAACATTCAGTGGGATTCTACTTGGGATTCAGTGAATTTCAGTGAGTAATGACTCACTGAATAGAGGCGGGATCTAGCTCGCGGGGAAAACTCGCGTTGTCATCCTGAGCGAAGCGAAGGACCTACGCACTTTTCGTCACTGCGTCGCAGGAACACTCAATCTTAAATGGCCGCTCCTACCCTCGCGGCCCCCGCATCAACTGCAACGCCGGAGGCGGCACATCCCTGCTCATGTTGTCCTGTGTGTGATCTTCCAGGTTGGGCCAATCGCGAATGGTTACCGCCGGACACACCAAGCCCTTGCCCGCCGGCCGCAGCAACTGCCGCAACGTCTGCACGCCATAAAACAATCCCTGCCCGGTCTTGGCCGCCACAATCAAATGCGTCTTGTCGGAGAACAGCAGATATCCATCATCGCCCACCGCGTTGTCGGCCTTGAGACCGTTCCTCGCCAGGAACCGCCGCACCCGCCGGTCCTGCAGCCGCGCCAAAACAATCGCGCCGCCCTCGGCCTTCCCCGCCGCCTTCATGCCTAGAATGTCAAGCTGCAACCCGGACTGGTCAGCAATCTCCTCCGCCAGCGTCTGCGCCGCAATCCGGTCCTCCGTCTGATGCCCCAACTGGACGAAGATCTTGGTCCGCGACCGCACCCGGAACCCACCATCGCGCAGTTGCACTTCCTTGGGCGTAGGCACCAGATTCAACTGCGCGCGATCGCCAGAGTCCAGCGCGAACGCCGAAACACAAAACAAAACGAAGGGAACAATCCGCAAAACTCGTCGATTCATTCAGATCCTTGTGAATCCAGGAAACCATTGTACCCGCAACCGCTTCGTTTGGTGTAACTTCCGTGTAACCAACTGGTTTCCGATTGGTCTCGGCTCCCGCCGCCCCTACTTTCCAAACGCCTCTTTATTTACCACATACGGCATCTTTGTGACGTCTCCCCCATAATTCCCTTCCAGCACATCGATCAGCCCCTGCACGCACCGCCCCGCCATCCCCTTCTCCGGATCGGTCGACAGCCGTGTAATCCGCGCCGCGCTGGCGAAGTGGGGCATCAGCCGACACCGGTCCGCAATCGCCGGATTGCGCAGCGGAGAATCCGCCGGCAGCGGCTCCTTCTCATAGACATCCAGCGCCGCGCCCGCAATCCAATTCTCTCGCAGCGCCCGCGCCAGCGCCGTCTCGTCGATCACCGGCCCCCGCGAGGTATTCACCAGATACGCGGTCGTCTTCATCGACCGCAGATTCTTCTCGTTGAACAGATGATACGTCGGTGTCGCGCTCTCTCCCGCCCGCAGCAACGGCACGTGCACACTTACAAAATCCGCTTCACGCAGCGCCTCTTCGAACGGAACGTATTTGATCCATGCCTTCTCTTTTGTAAACCCGCTGGCGTGGCGAAAGTCGTTCATCTCCTGCACCGTCTTCACGAACGCATGGTTCTCATACGCCGGGTCATAGCACAAAACATTCATATCGAAGCCAACGCATTTCTTGATGAACGCCAACCCGATCCGCCCTGTTCCAATCACCGCCACAGTCTTCCCGGTAACCTCATCCCCTAGAAACGGCAGATACGGATGCCAGTATCCCCACTTCAATTCTCGCGTCAAATGTTCCGCCGTCCACATGCGTCGCGCAAGAGCCCCCATCATGAAAAACGCAAACTCAGCCGTGGCCTCGGTGAGAACGTCGGCAGTATTGGTAAACGGAATCTTGTACCGGTTCGCGTCAGCGCGATTAATGTTGTCGAATCCCACCGCAAACTGCGCCACCGCCTTTAGCGATCCCTTACCCGCCTCGAATACCTCGGCGTCGATTGCATCGCGCAGCGTAGTAATCAGCCCGTCGATCCCGGACTTGACCTTCTCGACGATCAAACTCTTCGGCGGCGCCTCCGGTCGCGGGTACACCTCAATCTCATAGCCCCGTTTGCGCAGCAGCTCGATCGCCTCACCAATGTCGCAAGTGGCAAACACCCGAAATTTCTTATCCATAAAATTCGTGCCGGAAAAACTTTCCTATCATACGCGTCCGGTATCACAAACGCCCGGGTGCCCCATTTCTCGCGCGTTCTGTGCGCGAGAAGTGGGGATTTTGATCTTCGCCGGGCGCCCCTCTGCGCGCGAAGTGGGATTCGGCAATCTCAGGGCGGCCGTAAACACTTCTTCCACCGGCACCTTGCCGCTCTCTGTGACCTCGATCACAGAACACCCGCGGTAGCAGTGCTACAATTGCCTCGCAATTATCCTGACTTCCTAACGGAGGTGCCTGTGTCCCGATTCACACTGGTTCTTCCCGCCGTTCTTCTCTTCGCACCCGCGCTTTCCGCGCAGCAAAGCCAACCCACCCCGGCTCCGAAGGCTCCATCTTACTCAGCCATCCCGGTTGAGGCCACGCGACAGCCCAACCCCGTCAAGTCCTCGCCCGAATCGCTCGCCCGCGCCAAAAAGTGGTGGACCATCGATTGCGTCATGTGCCACGGCAAAGACGGCGACGGAAAAGGCGAAACAGCGAAAGATATGAAGCTCACCCTCGTCGACTTCACCGATCCCGCTACCCTCAAGGACCGAACCGACGGTGAGATTTTCTACATCATCAAGAACGGCCACCAGGACATGCCGCCCGAGGGCCCGCGCATCAAGACCGAAGAAAACTGGGATCTCGTCAACTACGTCCGCTCCCTGGTGAAAGCGCCACCGGCCGCCGACCAAAAGCCGCAGTAGGATTCAACTTCTGAAGCGGGTGCCCCATCCTTCTCGCGTTTTTCGCGACAGAGCTTGCCCTGAGCCTGTCGAAGGGGTGGGGATTTTGAGTTAGGATGCGGATTTGTTGACTGTTGGCCGGGTGCCCCATGTCTCGCGTCTTTTGCGAGACGTGGGGAATTCGATCTTCGCTGGTGCCGTCACCCCGGTTCCTGATAAATCCCCATTACATTTCCCCCGGGATCGCGAAATCTCGCCGTAATCTCCGGCGCATCCCCGCCGATCGGCTGCACGATCTCACACCCAGTCGCGACAATCGCTTCAACCGTCGCCGCCGCGTTCTCTACCCAGATGTAGACCATCAACCCTGGCGCTGACGCAGGCGGACGGCCAACTACAAAGGCTCCGCTTACTTCCCCGACTCCGTCATCAAACGCGGTAGCGCCGTCCCCGCGCTTCCGGATCTCCCATCCGAACACTTTGTTGTAGAAGTCCGCCGAGCGCGCCACGTCGCTGGCCGGAATTTCCAGGTAGCAAATCTTGCCGTTGGCGAGTGTAGGAGGCATGGCTGCAGAATATGGCTGCCTGCCAGTTTACCCCGCCCGTCGGTATTTCGTACTCGATCCCGAATCCTCGCCCGTCCCCAGCAGTCCGACCACGCCGCGCAAACTCTCCCACGCCGCCTCGTTCAGCGACGGCTCAGCGCTTACCAGGTCACGGATCATATCCCACGCCGCCATATTCAGCGCGCCCTCCGGCGGCATTCCCATGGCCAGCGACACCGCGCACTGCGGGCAGAAACATATCCTCTGCGCCCCCGACTTCTGCCGCGGCCTCACTCCCACCGTCTGCGCAAACATGTACACCGCCACCGACTTGTCTCCAGCCTCAATCTCCCGCCTGCAGCGCAGGCAAATCATAGATTGCACGGGCACCTTCCTGTCGCGTAGATGGAATCGATAAAACACGTTTACTCTCAGCCACCATCGCGCCCGCCCGCAAGTACGAAGAAAGATTCCCGTTTTTCTTTGCGAACTTCGCGGCTTTTCCTTCGCGTGCTTCGCGCTCAAAGTCTTTTGACTTTCCTCTTGACACCGCTCCTTCTAACTGTTACACATTGTAACGCTACAATGACTAACACATCGCAGCCCCGTCTAAAGAACCTGGGAGAAGTCGAGCAGCTCGTCATGGACTACCTCTGGACTCACGGCCCCTCGTCCTCGGAAGCCTGTCGCGAAGCGCTCGCCTCATCCCGCCCCATGAAAGATTCCACCATCCGCACCGTCCTGCGCCGTCTGGAAGAAAAAGGCTATCTCACCCACGAAACCGAGGGCCGCACCTTTATCTACAAAGCCTCCGACGCTCGTCAGAACGTCGCCGTCCGTGCGGTCAAGGGCATCATCGACCGCTTCTGCGGAGGCTCGGCCGAACAACTCGTCGTCGGCATGGTCGACAACGCCGTACTCGATCGCAAGCAACTGGAGCGCCTCACCCGCAAAATTGCAGAGAGACAGATCCCCTCAGAAAAGATCGCCGCAGAAAAGGTCTCCGACAAGAAAGACAAGAAAGAAGGAAAGCCATGACGCCGCTCGCCGCCGTGACCGCGTCTACCAGCCTTCTGCTCCAGTTCGCCAATCCTGCCGCGCGCTCGCTCGCGTTGGCCGTCGTTGCCGCGTTATGCCTGGCCGCATTCCGTGTGAGATCCACATCCATCCGGCTCTTCACCTGGAGGGCTGTCCTCTATGCCGCTCTAGCCATGCCTCTGCTGGGATGGATACTGCCGCCGCTGTCGATTCCCGCGCCGACGTTCCTCCAGCAGGCGTTGGAGAGTATGGGTGCGAACCAATTAAGAAGCGTTGGTGAGAACAGAATGTCCGGCAGCTCCGCCGAACAAGGCTTCCTGTACGCCGCCTCGGAGCGGCGACAGATTGCGGCCCACGGCGCAAACGGTGGCGAAAGCGCAGCCGCGCACAAGCCGCAGCTGAGCGAAACACTGGCTCCAGAGCACGCGCCGAAAGTACTGTCCGCGGAGGTCACCGCCCCCTCGCTGACAATCGCTGCGCCGCCCACTGCGCCGCTCATCGCGGCCTCATCTGCGCCCCACCAGACTCTCTTATCGTCGATCTTATCCTCGATCCAATGGATCAACCTCGCGGCCGCCTTCTATCTCGCGACATCTTTTCTTCTTCTCGCGCGCTTCTTTGTCGGCCTCGCATTCACTCATCGCCTGCTCCGACATGCGCAAACCATCGACGACCCGCGCCTGGCGTGCCTTCTCGCCTTCCCTGTCCACGCCTCGGACCTCGCCTCGACCGCTCGGGTTGCCGAATGCGAGTTTATTTCCGTCCCAGTCACCATGGGCGCGCTGCGGTCGACAATCCTGCTGCCCGCCGCCTGGCGCGAGTGGGACGACGCCAAGCTCGACGCCGTCCTCGCGCACGAACTCTCCCACGTCGCCCGCCGCGACCCGCTCACCCAGCAGATTGCGCTGCTGCATCGCGCCATCTTCTGGTTCAGCCCACTGGCCTGGTGGCTCAACCGCCATCTCGCCGACCTCGCCGAACAAGCCAGCGACGAAGCCGCCTTGTCCGCAGGCGCCGACCGCGCCCACTACGCTCGAATCTTGCTGGGATTCTTCGAAGCCCTTCAAGCGGCCCCCGGACGGGTCTGGTGGCAGGGCGTTTCCATGGCCAAGGCGGGCCAGGCGGAACAAAGACTCGAACGAATTCTCTCCTGGAAAGGATCGGTTGCCATGCATCTCAAGAAATCGATTGTTGCCGCGGTCGTCGCACTCTCATTTCCCGTGATCTACCTCGCCGCCTCCGCCCGCCCCGCAGTTTTCAACGTGAGCCCGCTGCGGGTGAAGCTCTTCCAAGATCAGACGCCGCCGCCCGCATCCTCGCCGAAGCCCGAGCCCCGCGCCGCTCAAGCGCCGACTTCAGTGCCAGAAATGACTCCTCCTCCAGCCGAGCCAAACGCTCAGCCCGACGCAGCGCCTGCACCGGCTGCGATCAGCGGAACGATCAGCGGTGGAGTTTCCGGCATCACGCCTCCCGCTATCGCGCCTGTGGCGCCAGTTCCGCCGATCACCGGCGTTCCGTCATCGGCTGCTCCCATCGCCGGCCCCATCTATCCTCGGATCTATGCTCCGAGGCCTGCGATTGCTCCGCACGCAGCGATGGCGATTGTCATGTCGCGCGGTCAATCCAGCGGCTCTGGCTCGTCTGGATCAGGATCGTCCAGCTCAGGGTCGTCTCACTCCAGCGGTCGCGGCTATTCCTATCGCTACGGCTATGATGACGATCAGCGCTTCGTCATCGTCAGCGGCAAAACCGACTCCTTCACCATGTCCGGCACAGGCGAAGACGCACGCCACGTCGAGAAACTTCGCAAGCAGATCCCCGGCGACTTCATCTGGTTCCAACGCGACGAAAAATCCTACGTCATTCGCGATCAGGCCACCGTCGACCGCGCCCGCAAATTCTGGGAGCCGCAAGAAGAACTTGGCAAGAAACAGGAAGCTCTCGGCAAGCAGCAGGAAGCCCTGGGAAAACAACAGGAAGAACTCGGCAAGAAAATGGAGCAGGTGCAGGTCGACGTTCCCGACATGACCGCCGAACTCGACAAGCTGAAAGCGAAACTGCAAAAGCTCGGCGCCCACGCCACCATGGAGCAGATCGGCGACCTGCAATCGGAGATCGGTGAGTTGCAGAGCAAGATCGGAGAAGTCCAGTCCCAGGCTGGCGAGCAACAAGGAAAGTTGGGTGAACTGCAAGGGGCTCTGGGAGAAAAACAAGGCCAACTCGGCGAACAGCAAGGCGAACTAGGCCGCCAGCAGGGAGAGCTAGCCCGCCAGGCCACTCTTCAGATGAAACAGCTTCTCGACGAAGCCATCAAAAATGGCGTAGCCCAACCCGAACTGTAGTTCGAGACCGTAGGATGTCATGGAAGCGGGTGCCCCATTTCTCGCGCGTCCTTGGCGCGAGAAGTGGGGATTTTTTTGACTTACTGGCACCCGAGTACACCTTCCCGCGTTCGTTCGACGAGAGGACGGGAACTTTCCCACTTCGCCGGGGCGGCTAAGTCGTTGAAGATACAGCTAGGTAGATTTTATATATGTTCCTGCAGGAACATTCTAATGTACTATAATGTACGTACAAATAGATATTACGTTGTTGATACCAGAGGAGATAGCGGTCTTGGGATGGGTTAACCAGTAAGTTAATCCGGCACAGGGAAGGGTGGAACAAGGGTCTGGCCGCTGGCCTAGCCTTTTCCCCAAAGGCTTGCGTCAGAAACGAAACTGGCTGCCCCACCCTTCGCGATTTTCGAAGCGTGGGCCCGATGCCGTGGATATGAAAGAGTTCGGCGCTTCTCAACCAAACAAGCTTTATATCTTCCCTCGACTAGCTCTCCAAGGAGGGTGAGATTCGGGTGGCGTAGGGACATCTCTTGCCCTTGTGGCCGGTCGAGTCGTGCTCCTTTAGGAGACCAATGGCAAAGCGCTCAGCCCGCGCGACCGCATCCTTTTGCTCGGAGCTAAGTCCGGGGCTCACCGCGAGCCTGCGGATGTCTGACAGATGTTGCTCAAGTTCATCCTTGGTTTGGCATTCCATCGAGAACTCCCCTCCGAAGAAACCGAGTGTATCGCTTGGGTCGGCTGGCGGCCACTCCGCTTTACAAACGTCGCCACTTCCTGAGACCCGGACACCGGCTGGGCGTAGGGCTCTACCGATCCAGTTCGCCCCATTTATCTTTCGGCAAGGCCCGCTTTACCGACTCGATCTTTTGGAACCCATCTTTTAACACGGTGTCGACTGCATTTTGCCGGGTGACCAGGATGGGCGTGAGCAGGATCGCCTTCGTCATCTGCGCCGCGTTGGGAACGGTTGCTGTGCTTTCTACGCTGCCATGGCGGGCCAGCGTAACAGCGGCTTCGGCCGCCATCCGAGCTTCGCCAGCAAGCGGTTTGTATACGGTCATGAGCTGGGTGCCGTCGAACAGCCGAACCACAGCCGCAAGGTCCGCATCTTGTCCGGTCACCAGAACTTTCCCGGACAGATTGTTGTCCTCGAGCGCCTGGATGGCGCCGCCCGCAATCCCATCATTCGAAGCCAGGATCGCGGTCAGCGGAGCTTTCAGATCATGCAATGCCTGCGTCACCAGAACGTAGGCCTGCGCGGGACTCCACTCGGGCACCCAAATGTCGGCGAGGATCTTAACGTCGCCGCGGTCGATCAACGGCTGCAGTACTTTCATCTGGCCAGCACGCACGACCTTGGAGTTGGGATCGAGCGGTGATCCAGCCAGGAGGATGTAATTCCCTTTGGGGGCATGATCGGCTAAAGACTGGGCTTGCAGTACGCCCACGGAGAACAGATCGAATCCGATATAGAGATCGACCTGCGGATCGGGGATGAGCCGGTCGTAGCTGATGACCGGGACGTGCCGCGCATGCGCCTCCGCTACGATGCGAACCGCCTTCGCGGAATCGTGCGGCAGGAGCACAAGAGCGTCAATGCCCGAATCCAGCAGCTCTTTAACTTGCTTGAACTGGCGGTCGTCGTCCCCGTCGGCCGACCGGGAAATCATTTGTGCGCCGAGTTGGTGAGCGCGCGATTGAAATTCGTCCAAGTCGGTCTGCCAGCGCTCGCCGTTGGTGGCTTCGAGGGAGAAGCCAATCTTGATTTCAGGTTTCGGCTGCGTTTGCGCCCAGCACGATACTGCGCCACTAACAATGACGACAAACAAACCGCAGAGTTTCGACAGCCGAACCGGCATAGGGGACTCTCCAGGCCGGGGGCCCCGTTCGAACTCAGCAGGAAGGGCCGCGGCAGGTTATGTTTCGATGTTAGGTAACATGTTAGGTAACTGCGGTGCGTGCGAGCAATTTACTTTCGTAATGAATGGGATGGACAGAACATCTTAGACATGTCCTGAATCTCGGCCAACGAAGCTACCCGGGTTCACCCGGAACATTCCTCGCTTCCTTTCCGTACACTCACTAGCCGCATCCATCTTTCTGAAGGTGAGACCCCTCATGAAACGAAGGCCGTCGCCCCGGTTGACCTTGTTGCTGCTGGCAATCCCTGTCGTATTTCTCTGTCGCGCGGGTGCGCAAAGCGCTCCCGCCCAAAACCTGCCGCCTCTCGACAAAATCGAGAATCAGGAGGAACTTGACCGCGTGGGGGCCGCTTTGGATGCTGCACTGTTTGATTCCTACAACAAGTGTGATCTCGACAAGTTCGCGTCGTTCTTTGTCGACGACGTGGAGTTCTACCACGATCAGGGCGGCGTCACGTTGGGCAAGGCGGCCCTGACCGACAGCGTCAAGAAGAACATCTGCGGCAAAGTCACCCGCGAACTCGTTCCCGGAACGCTGAAGGTCTATCCCATGAAGGGTTACGGCTTTGTCGAGATGGGCGTTCACCGCTTCCACCATCCCGGCCATGACGACACCGAAGGGGTGGGCGAAGGCCAGTTCGTTCATCTGTGGCAGTACAAAGACGGCGCATGGAAAGTCACGCGCGTGATCAGCTACGACCATCACGCGGCCGCGAAATAGATATGCCGATCCCGGGTTCACTCGAGGCTTGTACGAAAATCAAAACCCCCACCCCTTCGACTTCGCCCAGGGCAGGCTCTCTTTCGCACAGAACGCGCAAGAAGGGTGGGGCTCCCGGTCTACATTTGACCTACGAATAAAACGGCGAATCCGCAAATACAGGGTATGATGAAAGAGATGCCTTATATCACGGAACATCTCTCCAGCCTTCGCCAGGAAATTGCTGATTTACGCAACCTGAACGCCCGCTTCACGGAAAAAGGCGACCACACAGCGCTGGACCAGACGGCCCTGGAACTGCGCACCAACCGCCTGCGCGAGATTAAGCGCGAACTGTCGCAGATGCTCAACCGCCCCGAGGATCCGAAAGTCTGGTGGGAGCGGGCACGGCGGCACCTGTCGGCGTAGATTAAACAGGCTGGCCTCAGGGGCTGAAGCCCAAATTTTTCTATCGTCCTTAATGGCACGGCTGAAGCCGTGCCCTTCCCCTTATTTTTCTCGGATATCTTTCCTCGGATCTGCCGGGTGCCCCATGTCTCGCGTTCTTTGCGAGACGTGGGGATTTTCTCTCCTCTTCATTTTTCGTTCAGCGTGGCCGCGACGGAACTCAGAGCCGCGTCGATTCCGTCGGCGCTGGGCATGCCGCCTTGTGCCATGTCCTTGCTGCCGCCGCCGCGACCACCCAGTTTCGCCATCGTCTCTTTCATCAGCGCGCCCATGTCGAAGGGCTGACCCTTCCCGGCGCGACTGCGGCGAGACGACCAGCGAGGCTTGCGGCGACGTGGTCGCGAGCAGCGCGACGGCGTTTGAAGACAGGCGCGTGAGTTTCTGCGCCAGCAGTTTGACGAAGTTCATTTCGCGGTCGGCGAATGTGCGAACGACCAGCTTTCGCCCGTTGCTTTCCGGAGTCTCTGCCAGCAATGTCGCGGCCTGGGCGGCGGCCAGTTCTTCAAGCGATTGTTCGCGCTGCTTGCGCAACGACCGGATTTCGTCGAGCGACTTGCGGGCCTGTTGCGGCACGTCGTAGATGTGAGCCGAGAAAAGACCGGCAGTTTCGGTGAGCGTAGTGAAGTCGCGGCGGGCAGTCGCGACGGCGCGTTGTCCGGCCACGAACTCCACGCGCCAGCCCTGGCGGACTTTTTCGAATTTTCGCAGAAGGATGCAGCCGATCTGTCCCGTCTGGTCGACGTGCGTGCCGCCGCAGGCGCTGAGATCCCAGTCGTGGATGTCGATAATCCGCAGCTCATCTCTTTCGGCAACCGGCACTTTGCGCAGGCCCAGCTTCCCTGCTTCTTCACGCGTGACGAAGCGGATGTCGACAGTGCGGTTCTCAAGAATAATTTCGTTGGCGAGGCGCTCGGCGGATTCGACTTGCTCTTTGGTCAGCGTGGGCGTGTCGAGGTCGCTTGTGTTCAGATCAATCGAGCAGTAGTCGTCGGCCATGTGAAATGAAACCGTGTGCAGGTTGTGCAGGCGGACGAATGCCGCTGAGAGCACGTGCTGGCCAGAGTGCTGCTGCATGTGGTCGCGGCGGCGGGTGGCGTCAATCAGGCCATGGACGCGGGTTCCGGGCTTGAAGGAGTGCGGGGTTGCGTCCTCGGCTTCGAAGTAGTGGACGACGCGGCCGTCTTCGAGGTCGGCGACTTCGGTGATGCGGAGCTTGGCGTCGCCTGCGGCGATCGTGCCGGTGTCGAAGACCTGGCCGCCGCTGGTGGGATAGAAGGCTGAGCGGTCGAGAATCAGGGCGGGGCGTGGGGAGCCGGTCACCTCGCGGACCTCGGCGTCGAAGTCGTAGAGGAAGGAGTCGTGGTAGTAGAGACGATCGGTCATGGGGAACGTCTATTTTAGCGGTGAGTGCTTTAGGAATGAAACTGCAAGGGGTTTGAAGTATTAACAGTTTGATTACGGCAGCGGAGCAATAAGTAGACTTAGCTTTTCGGCAATCAACTCGGCTCCTTTCCTCCGAGCCTTGGCTTTCTTGGGCGTACCAACTTCGCTCGGATATCTGGAGCCGACCCACCTATCGAATCAACCCCACCGCTGGCGCTTTCAAGAGGCTATAATCTGGACCCAAGGATATGGACGTTGCCCACTCGTCGAGGATGGAGCAGCTACTCTTTGCTCTAGTTCTACTAGCCACGGTGAGCAGCTGTGCGCAAGAGCAACAGCTTTCGACACAAAATCCTTTTGAACTAGTCGGTAAACGCGTAATTGTTCACCGCATGCCTTTGTGTCAGCCGGGCACATATACTCCAGATATTGCGCATGCTGGAAAACAGGCCACCGTAATTTCCGCCAAGCCGAATAATGCGATACCTGCCTTGTCGCCGAAGGTCATGAGCAGGTTGGCTCCGGAGGCACGCGCCTTGATTGAAGATCAACAGAAGGCAGCCACTCTGCTTTTGCAGTTTGAAGACGGTACGAAACTTGACAGCTGCGCTCCAATTCCTCCCAAAGCTTTATCGGATTATCTCGAACTTGTGCCGGGACAGACAGTTCAATCTACTCCTCAAGTAAATTCTGCTGCATCGGCCCCACCGCTAACAGTGCCGACCTCACCGCGGTTGCCGCTAGTCACGGATGAACAGGCGAATGCGGCGATTGAACGCGCCCATGGCAAGCGCCATGAAATAGGGCTGGAGCTCAATGACAAGCAAACTCACCTGTTATCAGGGTTAGTTTGTGACACCTGTAGCACTTCAGGGTATACCATCAGGATTTTTATGCCGGAAAGTTGGATTGAGCTGCAAGCCGCTAGAGCATTCCGGGAAATGTTGCCGTTCACATTGGCAAACGTAACACCTGAAATGCGTCGCCCCTATCTCCGCGTACTGGCATTGCCCAGTACCGCTGATTACCTTACGGGCGCGGGATTGTCCATGGCTTCCTCAGTGCATCGTATCGTGCTAACTGACTCCGACAAAGCGGAAACAATTCAACCTCTAGAAAATTCGAATTCGGCAGTGGAAGACAATAGCGCTCTTCGTTCTGTCACTTATGCTTCGGCCGAAGCAAGTTTCGCGCTGGAAGACGTAGATAAACTTCGAAACAAGACAAGAATGACGAGTTTCTTGTCGTCGTAGTTGGCGACAATCAAAACAAGTTCTTTAAAGTCAAGAGCAAGTTTTTCAAGCGGTTGGGGGATAAGTAAGCCGATTGTGCCCATATCAGTACGGGCCGATGATGCCGCCGATTTGGCGGGGGGCAGGCTTCTTGGATTGTTCCGGCTGCGCGGGCGAGGGCGCCCGCGCCACATTTGTGTCAAGGACATCCAGATACTTCAGGCCGCTGCCGGTGTTGAAGAGGACTACTGTGTCTTCTGCTTTGAAGAATTCGCTGGCTCTC
The DNA here is from genome assembly GCA_963709385.1 of uncultured Acidobacteriaceae bacterium. Taxonomy (GTDB): domain Bacteria; phylum Acidobacteriota; class Terriglobia; order Terriglobales; family Acidobacteriaceae; genus Sulfotelmatobacter. The sequence goes on along the minus strand of CAVPWD010000025.1, from coordinate 139,840 downwards.
AGTTTCTGATAGGCGACCAAGCTCGCGGCGCCTTCGGGGGCGGCGAAGATGCCTTCTACTTTTGCCCAGTGGCGCGTGGCTGCGAGGATTTCTTCGTCGGTGGCGGCGATGGCGGTGCCTTTGCTCTTCATTAGTATGTCGAGAATCAGGTAGTCGCCGTAGGGTTTGGGGACGCGCAGGCCGGCGGCGATGGTCGAGGCGTTGGGCCACATTTCAGATGTGTCGCGGCGCTCGTTCCAGGCTTTCACGATCGGAGCGCAGCCCGCGGCTTGCACGGAGATCATTTTCGGGCGTTCGGGGCCGGACTTTCCCGAGGAGATCCAGCCCAGGGCTTCCATTTCATCGAAGGCTTTCCACATGCCGAGCAGGCCGACTCCGCCGCCGGTGGGATAGATGATGCCTTGCGGCATTCTCCATCCCAGCTGTTCAGCGACTTCATAGCCCATGGTTTTCTTGCCTTCGACGCGGTAGGGCTCTTTGGTGGTGCTCACGTCGAACCATCCGTCTTTTTTCCAAACCTCGGAGTCCTTCAGCGCCGCGACTTTCTTCGCGCAGTCGCTGATCAGGCCATCGACCAGCGTGACGTGAGCGGCGTAGTAGTCACACTCAATGCGGTTCGCCATGGGGACGTCTTTCGGCATGAAGATGTGGGCTTCGAGTCCGGCGGAGGCGGCGTAGGCAGCGAGCGCTCCGGCGGCATTTCCGGCGGAGGGGATGGCGAGTTTCTTCAGGCCGAAATGGCGGGCCATGGTGACACAGGCAGAAAGTCCGCGAGCTTTGAATGAGCCGGTGGGGTTCAGGCCTTCGTCCTTGATGAAGACGTTGGGATATTCACGGCTGGGCAGCATGGGCGTGAAGCCTTCGCCGAGAGAAACGGGATCAGCCGCGGGAAGAACGGCGTCGTAGCGCCACATGGTGGGAGCGCGTCCCGCGAGGCGCGCGGATGAGAACGTGCTCTTGATCTTCGCCAGATCGTAGCGGGCGTAGAGGATGCCGGCGTCTTTCGAGCAAACAGTCTGCGGGCGGTCCGCGGGATAGTGCTCGCCGCAACGAGTGCATTCGAGATGCGTCAGCATGCCGAGGGTGAGTTTAACAGAGCGGGTTCGGGATCGAGCATCAGTGGGCAGTGGCCAGTTGTCAGTGGTCAGTTCTGGACGCTGTGGGTCGGATTCAACTGACGTCTAACCCCCAGGTCTCTACGTTGTCGAATCCGGCCTCGCGGGCTTTTCTTCTTCTTTCGCCGCCATGGCGGATTTGAAGCCGCGGATGCTTTCGCCGATTCCCTTCCCCAATTCGGGCAACTTCTTTGGTCCGAAAACTAGCAGCGCGATTCCGCAGATGAAGATGAGGTGTATCGGTTGAAACAGTCCTTCGAACATGGTTTCTCCTGTGTGCTGAAAAATGGGTGCTGAAAATGTTCTGATTCGATTCGATCAAAAATGCGGGCGCCCTGGCCGCTGGTTTTCGAGCACGGCGCCCGCCTGGCGAGCCGCATGAAATCCCCTCCCCCGAGGCGTTTTCACCCGGCTGCGAACTGGTTTAGACGCCGCGTTGTGCGGCGTCGGCAGCTTCGGCCAGCGCGCTCAAGGTGGAGAAGAATTCCTGCGATTGGCCGGCGAAAAGACCGTCGTCGGTGAAGGCTTTGACTGCACCCGCGGCGATGCCTTCGGGCGCAGTAGGACGGATCACAGCGCACCGCGGCAATGACGGATCGATGAATTCGCAGGGGACCGGGAAGATGAGGTTGGTCTGAAGAATTGCCTTGCCGGTGGCGTTGAAATCCGGAAAAGTCAGGCCGTTGGTGGGATCGGTGACCGGCGCGACCGGAGCCTGCACACCGTTGCCAGCAAAGTCGACCCACTCGAGGAAGTGAGCGACTTCGTCGCCGCCAATGCTGAGCACAATGCGCAGCACTTCGGGATCGGTCACTTTCTGCGCCATGGCCGAATACAGGCTGCTGCCACCCTGTTCGATGAAACCGAAGTGGAACGCGGCGGTGTTGGCGATGGCCTGAATGTGGTCCGAGGGTCCGAAATCGGCATCGTTTCTGGGAATGGCGGTCTTGCCGGTGAGTTCAATCGCTTGTGGAAAGGTGGCGCCGAAATCGGGGCTGGTGTGGCTGCGGTAGCGCGTGTACCAGCTGGTATCGACACTCAGGTTCATCAGGTTGGTGAGACGGCCGATCTGCCGCGCGCCGCTCGCCTGGCTGCTGGGCAGAGTCCGGAACTTGTTGAGGTTGACGGGCGCCGCGCCTTTCGACTTCAAGTAGGCATCGAGGAAGTTGGCATGGCTGGCTTCATCGAGCGTGTTGCTGGTTATGTATTGCGAGCCGTCGCCATCGAGTTGCTGCAAGGCGAGCTGGTAGGAGTTCTGCGATCCGGAAGTGACGCCGCCAAGTTCCGCATACTGCTGCCAGAGGTCGGCCTCGATGAGCTCGGCTGCGGCCAGGAAGCGAACAATGGCGATGTCTCCGGCGGAGAGAGCCTTGCCGCTTTTCTTCTGGGCAAAAGCGGGAAGATGGCTGGCGAGGATTCCGACGCCCACCGTCGCTGCGCCGGCGACTGCGCTGCCTTTCAAGAAGGAACGGCGATTGACGGTGCTGCGGGAAGGCGAATCGGTTTGCGTGGATGACGATGTTTGAGTTGCGTCGGATGGCACAACCGTTGAGGACACGTCTGCTTTGCTCATGGGTGCTGCACTCCAAGTTTTCCAGGATGACGTTGCGGATCGAGCCAGGGATTTCGACATCAACGTGAGTGGAAGATAAAACGACTGAGCAGTGCAGGTGTCACGATGAAGTTTGCCAGTTGTAAAAGGATCGTCTTCCCCATTTCTGGCCTTCAACTCGAGTGAAAAGTCTTGCGCAGCGAGGGAAAAACCTTGAACCGACAGGTTCGCGAAGGGGTCGCAAAGGGCATAAATAAAGGCGGTTTCGCTTGCACGTTTCTCCGGCGGAGTGCACAATCTATTAGCGATGTAACACGGCCATCAGGCTGGAGTGGAGCCTAGGTTCTCTGCCACTCGGAGGACATTTTCAAATGAAGAATCGAATACTGGTAGCGATGCTCTTATCCGCGGTACTTACCCTTCCTGGGTTCGCGAAGCAAGCGTTGGCGCAGCAAAGCAGTTCGGCCGCGCCGGCCATATCGACAAGTCAATCGACACTCGAGCCGCTACCCGCACAGAATGCAACGGATTTCTGGGACGGCGACGAGCCCAACCTGGCGAATCTGGTGACGCATCCCTTCGCCAGCAAGAAATACGTGCAGCGCATGACTCGTCCCATCAAGGACCGGCTGAACGAACTGGATGAGATCACGACAGCGAACACGGCGGCGATTAAAGATGTCGATGCGCGGGCGCAACACGGGATTCAGCTGGCGTCGGAGAAGAGCAGCCTGGCCGATCAGCACGCAAGTGATGCCGCCACCAAGGCGCAGATGGCCCAGACCGCCGCTACCCAGGCCTCGACCCGCGTTTCCACCGCCGAGCAGATGGTGGGAAACATTGACCAGTACAAGGGCGAGGCGCAAACGGAAATCCTGTTCCGTCCCGGCCAGAGCGCGCTCAGCAAGCAGGCCAAGGATGCGCTCGATGCGATGGCTGCGCCCCTGAAAGATCAGCGCAGCTACATTATCGAAGTGCACGGATTCTCCGCCGGGCACGGTCAGGCCGCCATCACCGCGTCGCAGAAAATGGCCGACTCGGTGGTGCGTTACCTGGTGCTCAACCACCAGATTCCGGTGTACCGCATCTACATGGTCAGCATGGGCAACGCCCCAGCCGATGTGGAAGGGACCGGAGCGAAACACTCCAGCGGTGGGCGCGTGGAAATCAATGTAATGAAGAACGATCTGGTGAGTTCGGCCAAATAGGTTACTGCGTTTGAAAAAAGGCCACATCAGTTTTCTGATGTGGCCTTTTCTTTGCTCTCGCGTCAGCGCTCAGGCCGCCATCTCATAGAGGAATTCCACGTACGAGCGCACCGCGCCGTCCATGCCCTGTACCTTGGGATTCGCGGATTCAATCAGGTAATACTCGTCGGGGGCGTGCGCGCCGGCGCCGTGTCCCAGGCCGAATCCGCCCGCCGGCAGATGCAGCGGATCGCCGGTGAAGACGTAGCCTGGCCAGGAACCTGCGCTGCGCGGCAGCACGATCGGATCGACTCCCTTGGCACGATAGACCTTCAACTCAATCTGAATGATCCGCGCGTCGAAGGGCGTGCTGGTTGGGTCGTAGCCGCCGCTCATGTTGACCTCGATGTCCGGAAATCCCTGCTGAGCGAGATGAGCCTTCAACGCGGCCAGCGCTCCGGCAGCGGTCATGTCGGGAACGAGCCGCAGGTCGATCTTGGCAACGGCGCGATGCGGCAGGATCGTCTTGCCGCCAGGGCCGGTGTAACCGCCGACCAGCCCTTCGATGTTTACCGTGGGCCGCGACATGAGCATTTCGAGCGATTCCTGCCAGCCGACGTCGTTGATCCAGTGCTTGACGCCGTAGGCTTGTTTGGCGAGGCTTTCGTCCATGCGCTTCGCGGCGACGGCGATCATTTCTCTTTCAGCTGCGCTGAGCGGGCGGGCTGCATCGGCGAAACCCGTGATCGCAGGCGTGTTGCCATCGGCGGAGACCAGCGTGTTGAGCGCGTGAACGAGACGCCATGCCGGACTGTCGATGCGCGCTTTCTCGCTGGAATGAACGTCGTGGGTAGGGCCGCGTCCCCAATGCTCGCCGCTGGAGACGAGTTCCAGTTCGACCACGCCCTTCGCGCCCAGTTCGACCGTAACTCCACCATCGAGATCCTGCGAAGCTTCGGGCAGGAAGATTCCTTCGGTCTTCTTCAGTGCGGCGATGACTTCGGGACGGCGCACGATTTGCGGAAAATGCGGCGAAGCAATTTCTTCTTCGCCTTCCGCCACCAACACGAAGTTGACCGGCAATTTTCTTCCGGCACCGCGAATGGCGTGGAGCGCGGCGAGGAACGTGGCTTGCGGTCCTTTCTGATTGACCGCTCCGCGGCCGATCATGATTTTCCCCAGGCCGGGTTTATCGACCAAGGCGGCGTCCCATGGCGGCGAGGTCCACTCCGAGGGCGTCACCTGCTTTACGTCATACATGAAATAGACGCCGATAGTGTGCTTCGCGCCGGCGTCGAGCGTGGCGAAGATTCCGGGCTGTCCGTCGGTGGGAACTTTTGTGACCGACTGGAAACCGGCGTCGCCGAGCAACTGCATGGTCAGGTCGCAACCCTCGCTGACTTGGCGATTTTCGGCGGCGATCGAGGGTTGCCGAATCCAGGCTTGCAGGCGCTTCACAGATTCGTCGTGACGCTTTTCGATTTCGGCAAAGACCGGTTTGAGGTCGTCCTGTTCGGCGAGCGAAAGACGTGGGAGAGCAAGTGCGGCGGCGGTAATTGCAGAGCCAGCAACAAAATCGCGTCGATTCATATTTCGTAGATTCATGCCCGAGAGGGTAACGCTGGACGCGGGAGAATGTCTAGCTCAGGCATCGGGAGACGGTGGCTCGGATTTCTATGCTCCTTTGCGAGCGGACTTTTCGATGCTCTTCACACAAATCAAAAGCCTTTAACCGCGGAGAACGCGAAGAAAAGCCGCAGAGGGCGCGAAGAAAATCCAACGCACTCAACGTTCGAGAATGTCTTTAAATGCGTTCAACGCAACCTTCTTCGGCCATACGGGAAGGGCAGCAGGCTCGGCGGGAGGAAATCCGCAATTCTCCAAGGGGCGATTCGCCGTGCGGTAGTATCTGTAGGAAGCTTTTGCGGAGCTTATCTTTTGCGGAACTTATAAGGAGAACGCGCATGAAGAAGTTTATTTTCGGACTGATCCTGGGAGTGATTGCGCTTCCGGTGGTCGTCTATTTGTATTTTGCCTCGGGCAGCGCGCCCGTGGCAACTTCGGCGCCGCCCATGCCATTTGAAAAGATGCTGGCCGGCACGGCGCTGCATGCCCGGCTGAATAAGGAAATGCCGAAGGCCGCGCCGCCCATCAGCGCGGACGAGGCGACTTATGCGGCAGGAGCACAGGTCTACAAAGATAATTGCGCGGTGTGTCATGGGCTACCGGGTCAAGCCCAGACGGCGATTGCGAAGGGGATGTTCCCCAAGCCTCCGCATCTCTTCGAAGACCCCGTGACTGATGATCCGCCGGGGGAAACGTATTGGAAAGTTGCGGGAGGAATCCGCATGACAGGGATGCCGGGATTCCAGAAGGCACTGTCGACCACGCAGATGTGGCAGGTCAGTTTACTCATGGCGAACGCGGACAAATTACCGAAGTCGGTAAAGGATAGTCTGAGCGCAGCGCCGGTAGCGGCGCCGGTCGTTCAGGAGATGAAGAAATAAATAAGCGTATCGGTTAATCGGCAGATCTATGTGCAGGTCCTTGTGGGGACAGCCGCCCTCGGCTGTCCGTCACGAAGCTTGACGGTTATTGGTTTCAGGCGTCCCCTCCGGGACCATCTCAGAAACAACCCGCATGCTATAGTGCGATTTCGCGATGGGATCCTTTCTCCTCTACGCATTTTCATGGTGGGGAATTCTGCTGAGGGTAGTGGCGATCGTCCACTTCATCCGGCGGCGGCCGGATTTCTTTTGGATCTGGGTGATCCTGATTCATCCCATCGGCGCTCTGGTTTATATCGTCGTTGAAGTGATTCCGGACGCGGGGTTGCTGCGCGGTACGTTCCAGGTATTTCCCCGGCGGCGGCGCATCAACGAACTCGAGCGCATCGTCCTCGACAATCCCTCGGCTGGAAACTACGAAGAACTCGGACTGCTCTATCTCGACGACGGCAACTATGCGCGGGCGCGCGCCTGTTACGACAAAGCCATTTCTTCGCGGACTGACCACGTCGATCCCTTCTACCGGCGCGGGATCGCCGAGATCGAACTGGGAGACTTTGCCGCCGCCTTGCCTGACCTGGAGCGCGCAGTGACTTCCGATCCGGACTACGATTTTCATCGCGCCAAGGGGCTGCTGGGGTGGGCCTACGCGCAGACCGGACAGGTCGAAAAGGCGAGTGCCATGTTTCGCGAGGCCACGAGAATTTCGACCATTTCGGAAACCTATTACCACTACGCGCTGTTCCTGCAGTCGCAGGGACGGATCGCCGAAGCGCGCGATTGGGCGCAGAAAATCCTGGCCAAGAAGCCGACCATGCCGGGATATTTGCGTCGGCGCGAGCGGCCATGGTTTCGCAAGGCCAGCGGACTGCTAGGACGGTTGCCGGCGGCGGGCACGGCTTCGAACTAGAAATCACGACAGTTCGCATTACTCTGCCCAAAAATCCCCACTTCTCGCGCCAAGAACGCGCGAGAAAATGGGGCACCCGGGACATCGGGGTGCCCGCTGTATTCATAGCGGCCGAATGGTAAGATTGGCAGTGACGAATTCTCGGCCTTCTATCCGACTGCTGGCGACCGACATCGACGGGACGCTGCTCAATCCACAATTTCAGATTTCCGAGGGCGATTTGGATGCCCTGCGGCGGGCGCATGCCGCGGGCATCGAGATCGTGCTCGTCACCGGGCGGCGGCACAAATTTGCTTTGCCCATCGCGCAGCAACTGGGGTTCGACTTGTGGCTGATCAGTTCCAACGGAGCGGTAACGCGGTCGCTGACTGGGGAGACGTTTCATCGCGACATGATGCCGGCGGCGACTTGCCGGAAGCTATGCGGAGCCATGCAAGAATTCCGCGGGCACACCGTTCTGACTTTTGACCAGGAGACCAAGGGCGCGATCGTTCTGGAACGACTGGACGAACTGGGCCCGAGCATCCGGCGCTGGCTGGAGAAGAATATGCAATACATCGAGTTTGTAGTGCCCATCGAGAAGGCGTTGGTGAACGATCCGGTACAGGCCATGTTTTGCGGAACCATGGCGCGCATGAGTGAGGCCCTGCGTGCGCTCGACAGGGCAGGAATGGATGGAAGCGTAACCGTTTTGCGAACGGAGTATCCCGAGCGCGATTTGTCGATGATTGACGTGCTGAATGCGGGATGCTCCAAGGGCCATGCGCTGGAACGCTGGACGGCACATCGGGGCTACCGGCGCGAAGAGGTCATGGCCGTAGGTGACAACCACAACGACGTCCAGATGCTTGAGTTTGCGGGGCATCCGGTTATCATGGGGAATGCGTGTGCAGAGTTGCGCGCACGCGGCTGGACGGTGACCCGCGGGAACGGTGAGTGCGGCGTGGCCGGGGCGGTGGAGTTAGCGCTGGCGCCGGTCGAAAGTCAGTGGTTAGGGGTCAGGGGTTAGTGGCTAGCAGAGCTGGATGAAATTTTTGGGTTTAATTCGGTTGAAGGTTGTGGCCGCCATCGCGATATTCGCCGTGATCGCGCTTCCCTGCTTTGGTGGCGAAGTGGCGGTGCTGAAGAACGGGTTTTCCATCCGGCACGAGCGGCGGGAAGTAGTGGGCGAGGTTACGCGGCTGTATGTGACCGCGGATGGGTCGAGCTTCGTGGATGTGCCGACCAGCGAGATTGAACATTATGAGGCGGCGCCGGATTTGCCGGAGTCTGCGACTCAGACCGCTTCCAACTCGAGAACAAAACCCCCACTTCTCGCAAAAGACGCGAGAAATAGGGCACCCGGCCCAACGGGTTTCCCGGGGGCTTCGGCCTTCGCCAGGTCGACTTCGGTGGATTTGGATGCGGTGGTCAACGCTGCCAGCGGTCGGTACCGGCTTGATCCGGATCTGGTCAACAGCGTGATCAAGGCGGAGAGCGGATTCAATGTACGGGCGGTGTCGCCGAAAGGCGCGCAGGGGCTCATGCAGTTGATGCCAGGAACGGCGTCGCAGCTGGGCGTGCCCGATGTGTTCGATCCACAGGCAAACGTGGAAGGTGGGACGAAGTATCTGCGGGAACTGCTGGAACGGTACAACTTCGATCTGGTGAAGGCGCTGGCGGCCTACAATGCCGGGCCGCAACGGGTGGAGCAGTTCGGCGGCGTGCCGCCTTACTACGAAACGCGGGTGTACGTGGCGCGGGTAGTACGGGACTTCAATAAGAAGAAGGCGGCGCAGAAAGCGCACGCTTCAACCTCGCAAAGCGCCGCAAGCAAGACCAAGAGCACGCAGCCCGGCAAACCAGCCAGCTCCGGCGCCATCACTCAAGCCAACGCAAGTGCGGACTCTGTGAACAAGTAATTCTCGGACACCGCCCCGGACTCTACCCAGCGAAACCGAGTTGAACCACCCGTGATACGGGGTCACACAGGGGCTTTCTTTACCCTGTGCTCCCCTGTGTTCTCCGTGGTGAACGAATTCGGGCTTTTCCATCCGGCTCGTTGGTTTGACCCTTGTGGCGCAGTCATTTACCTTGGGGATGCCGTTTCCCGCTGCGCGTTGGCTTGGGGCCGCGGCGCGGAGCGCTACCCCCTCATGGATAAGAAACGCATTCTGGCCAGTGCGGTGGTGTTCCTCATCCTGGCGATTCTGGTTTACCTGCAGTACCGGCACTGGCGGACCTTCGACTGGGGAACGTTCTGGAGCCAGACCCACCGCATCCGGAAATGGCACGTGCTGCACGGGATTCTGCTGATCTATGCCGGGTATGTCGTGCGAGCTCTGCGTTGGAAGATTTTTCTGAAGCCGGTGCGACCCCAGACCTCGGTGGCGGAGATCGTGCCACCCACTCTGGTAGGTTTCGCCGGGCTGGCGTTGCTGGGCCGGGCGGGAGAATTCATCCGCCCGTATCTGATTTCGCGCCGCACCGGACTTCCGTTCTCTTCGCAATTAGCGGTTTGGGCGGTGGAACGGATTTTCGACCTGGGCGCGTTCGCGGTCTTGGTTGCGCTGGCGATTTTTCTGCCAAGCGCACTGCCCTCTATCCCCCACCCGGAGTTCTACAAGAGTTTTCGCGAGGCCAGTTTCGTTCTGATTGCCGCGGTTGCGGCGACAGCGATCGCCGCGGTGGTGATTCGCCGGAATGGCGAGGCGGCGGCCCTCTGGGTAGAGCAGCGATTCTCACATCTCTCGTCGAATTTGGGCCACAAGCTGGCGCAAAAAGTGCGCGAATTCGGCATGGGCTTGAACACCATTCACGGTCCGTGGTCGATGTTGTGGCTGACAGTTGTATCGGTGGGAATGTGGTACATGATCGCGCTGGCGTATCACGAAGTGACGCACTCCTACGGCACGGATGCGCTGGAGATTCCGGTTTCGCAGCTCTACATTCTGATCTTCGCCAGCATGGTGGGGTCGCTGTTGCAATTACCGGCGGTGGGCGGCGGGTCGCAGATGGCGACCATCGCGATCCTATCGAGCGTATTCGATGTGCCACCCGAAATGGCGGCCAGTTGCGGGATTCTACTCTGGCTGGTGACGTTCGCAGCGGTGATCCCATTGGGCCTGGTGCTGGCGCATCATGAACGGTTGTCGCTGCGGAAACTGTCGGTGGAAAGCCATCAGGCGGAGGATTCAGAATCGGGGCAGCCGCCGGCGGCGTAATGTGAAGCGATTTTAGATTTCAGACTTGGAGATTGGAAGCCCTTCTTGCCCGCCGCAGCGTGGCTCGGAATCTGCAATCTGAAATCGCTTTGTTCCCCTTCCTGCCTGTCCGCGCCCTAGGCCCCGATTCACATAATGCTGGCGACCCGAATTGGCACTCGCGGACTCACTTTTGCACTGTGTGAAAAACTCTTCATCTTGACAAGCTTTGGGCATAGGCAGACAATTGCGCCGCTCAGGGAAGCGCGCTCTGTGGCGCGTTTCTACGGTTGTCGTTCCCCCCACATGGCGACGACCTGAGATGCGGAAAAGGTTCCCAGTTAAAAAAACGAAAAGCGTAGTTGCGTTGTTCTGAGTCCGAAGTTTGTACGCCCCCTGCAAGACCAACAACAGAACCGTCCCGGGCGGAGAAAGCTGCGCTGCGCGGCTCGCCGGGAGGGTTGTGGAACCGATGCGATTCAAGGAGGAATATATGCAGTTTCTGCGCCCTTCGCGGGCATGGTACGTTTGCGCCCTGCTTACCGCCCTATTGCTCATAACAGTCGCCGCCTCGAGTAACGGGCGAGAGTTCTCCGGGTACTTCGATGTGAGCGGAGTACAGGAGCAAGGCGACCTGGTGCAAGTCACTCTTCATCTGAGACTTTTCAATCACGGCGACGCCGACGTAAAAGGCGCCATCGTCACGTTGTTCGATTCCAATCCCGGACCGGCCTTACAAGGCAGCTATGCTCCGGTGAAATTGTGGACTCGATACAAGCCCGTCGACCTGAGCCAACAGTTCACCGTGACCAAAGAGGAGCTTGGGAAGTGGACGAACGGATCGGGTCAGCCCAACGTGATCATTCTGGTCCAGGATGCCAAAGGTCAAACCTTACAGCGCGGGGCGCAGATAAGCCGCCGGCCGCTGGTTAAGTAACGTCGTCCAGTGAGCAAGTCAGCCATGCCAGATCGTTTGCGGTGCACCGTAACCCGAGCCACTGAGTTCCCAGGAGGAGATTTCATGCGTCGCTCCATAATTTTGCTTGCTCTTCTGCTGACCGCCCTGTTGAGTTTGCCCGGGCTGGCGCAGGACGTGATTACTACGAAAATCGGCGGCGGACCGAATAACATGCCTGCCCTTGATGCCAACCTTTACACCCCCTACGGGGTCACAGTAGACAGCACCGGCAACTTTTACATCGCCGCTTACAACGGCCAACGTGTTTACAAAGTAGACACCACCGGGACTTTGACCGTGGTCGCAGGAAGCGGAGCATTAGGCTACAGCGGCGACGGCATCACGGGAGGAGCGGGAAACGCCGACTTCTACCATCCCTACGGCACAGCGGTCGATAGTTCGGGAGATGTCTACATTGCGGACTTCAACAACTGTGCGGTGCGCAAGGTCGACACCACGGGCACCATTACCACGATCGCCGGAAACAATACCTGCGGGTACTCGGGTGATACAGGCAAAGGCACGGCAGCCCAACTCAACGGGCCCGCGGGCGTGGCCGTCGATGGCCTGGGCAATCTCTATATCGCCGACTATTACAACTGCGTGGTACGCAAACTTATCCTCTCCACCGACGTCATCAGCACCTACGCCGGGAACCACACTTGCGGATACTCCGGAGACGGTGGCAGCGCGACTAGCGCCGAGCTGGCGAATGATGCCGGCGTCAGCACCGACACCGCCGGCAACGTCTACATCGCGGACACCACCAACTACGTGATCCGGATGGTGACCAAGGCCACGGGCAAGATCAGCACCATCGGCGGGAACCACACTGGGGGCTTCACTGGAGACGGTGGCCCGGCCACCAGCGCCGAGATGAACCAGGTGTTCAACCTTGCGGTCAACGGTGCGGGCACGACCGTGACTTTCGCCGATTACTACAACCAGCGCGTCCGGCAGTTTACGGTAGGAGGAAACATCAGTACCGTGGCCGGAACTGGGTCGGCGGGATTCACTGGCGACGGGGGTGCGGCCACCAGTGCGGAGTTGGACTACCCTGAGGGCGTGGCGGTAACCAGCACGGGAACGATCTACGTTTCCGACAGCAATGATTACCACGTGCGCAAGTTCACGGCCGGCGGCAATATCAGCTCAGTAGCGGGCAACGGTAGCGCTTCGGTGGAGACTCAACTCAACCCCGAGGCTCCGACGGCCGCAGTCCTGCAGTATCCCTACGGGATCTGGATTGACGGCACGAATAACATCTTCGTAGCCGAGAGTCACAACTATGAGGTCCGCGAGCTGGTTCATTCGAGCAATCAGCTCACCGACTTCGCCGGTGACGGGACCTACGGGTTTACCGGCAACGGCGGTCCCGCTGCTTCGGCGGAACTGACCTATGACTACGGTGTCGCGAAAGACTTGGCCGGAAATGTCTACATCGCGGATACCTATAATCAGGTGATTCGAGTGGTGAACTCAGCCGGCACTATCAGCACCTACGCCGGCACGCAAGGCAGCGCCGGGTTTACCGGCGACGGCGGACCGGCGACCAGCGCCAGGCTGTACTACCCGGAGGGCGTGGCCACGGATAACAAGAATAACGTCTACATCGCGGATTTCGATAACTACGTGGTTCGCAAGGTAACAGCGGGAACGATCAACACGATTGCCGGTATTGGCGGGCGCAACGGCTACTCGGGCGATGGCGGTCCGGCGACCAGCGCGATGCTCTACCAGCCGGTGGCAATGGCAGTGGATCCGGCGGGCAACGTGTTCATCGCCGACTACCAGAATTGCCGCGTCCGTGAGGTCAATGCGGTGACCGGAATCATCACCACTGTGGCCGGTAATGGGAGTTGCGGCTTCACCGGTGACGGCGTCGCCACCGAGAACTCCATCTACTACCCCCAGGGGGTTGCGGTTGACGCCAACGATAACCTGTTCATCGGCGACGACACCAACCGGGTTCGATGGGTAAGTCCCTCGGGAATCATGACCACGATCGCTGGCACCGGCACCGCCGGCTATAACGGCGACGGCGGCCCGGCCACCAGCGCCTTGCTGAGCGAGCCAACGGGAGTCGCCCTCGACACCACGGGCGACGTCTTGGTGTCGGACTACAACAACTTCCGGGTGCGCAGCATCTCGGCATTCCCAGCTCTCAACACCAGTTCCGGCAGTCTGGCCTTTGGGCTTACCAGTGTCGGCACCACTACCACTCCACAGACGATCACGGTCAGCGCCATGGGACCGGTGACCATCGCCAACATCTCGGTCACCGGCGCCTTCAGCGAAACCGACGACTGCCCGTCCACGATGACCAACGGCAGCACGTGCGTGATGTATGTCTACTTCACGCCCACGGCGTCTGGGACGGCAAACGGGACCATCACCGTCAACAGCAACGGCTTCTTCAATCCGGTCAATAACGTTTATCTCACCGGACTGGGAAGCGCCATCTCGGTGACCGGCGTGCCCATCAACTTCGGCAACGTGCTGGTCAAAACCAGCAGCGCGGTGAAGACGGTTACGGTCAAGAATAATGGCAAGACCGCCATCACCATGAACGGCATCACGTTGAATGAGACGACGGACTACGCCCTCTCAGCCAACACCTGCCCGGCTTCCGGCAGCACGCTGGCAGCGGCAGCCAGTTGCACGTTCGGCCTGACCTTTACTCCCACTTCCACTGGCGTGAAGAAGGGCGCGGTGCTGATCGCCGACAGCGATCCTTCCTCGCCTCAACTGGCGGGCGTTACCGGGACCGGTACCAGCAATGTCTCGCTCAGCCCCACGTCGATCGTGTTCCCGAACACGGCGGTAGGCGTTGCCAGCATCCCTGCTACAAAGATCACTCTGACCAACAACAGCGGCGTGTCCCTCACATTGGGCACGACGCCGATCACGGTCACCGGGACCTTCGTCAATGCGGCGACCACCACTTGCACGGCCGACCTGATCATTGCAAATACGGGCACATGCGTGATCTACGTGCAGTTCAAGCCAACCAAGACCGGGTTCGCAACCGGATCGATCAGCGTAACCGACAGCGACGTCACCAGCCCGCAAAGCGTAGCCTTGCAGGGCACCGGAACCGGCATCAAGTTCACCCCGGCGGCGATCAGCTTCGGGAGTGTGGCCGACGGAACGCAGGTTAACTCGACGGTCACCATCACCAACGTCGGAACGACGCCGGTTGTGTTCACCGGCGCGGAGATGTCGGGCCCGAACAGCCCGAACTTCTCCGACAACTACTCCGACAACCCGCCGTGCAACAACGGCGCAACCAGCCCGCTCCAACCGAAAGCAACGTGCACCCTGACGGTGTACTTCCTGCCAACGATTGTGGGCGCCGAGAAAGCAACCTACAGGGTGTACGACAACAGCCCGGGAGGCTCGCAGACTCTAACGCTGACGGGCACGGGGCACTAGGGGCGCAAGCCAGTTCTGCTCATAACTCGGCCGCCGGGTCTCAAACCCGGCGGCCGTTCTTCGTTTGTGGGGAACGCGGGAGGTGGGAGCGCTCGGGAGTCTTGCGGGAGGGGCGGGAGGAAATCGAATGGGATGGTGGCCCCGGGCAGAGTCGAACTGCCGACCTTCGGTTTAGGAAACCGCTGCTCTATCCATCTGAGCTACGGGGCCAGGTTCGCTAACGCTTTTCAGTTT
Source organism: uncultured Acidobacteriaceae bacterium (assembly GCA_963709385.1). Lineage (GTDB taxonomy): Bacteria > Acidobacteriota > Terriglobia > Terriglobales > Acidobacteriaceae > Sulfotelmatobacter. Next base: position 124,760 of record CAVPWD010000025.1, on the reverse strand, counting down.
ACAATGGCCGGCCCGGACGCGGCGAATACTCCAGTAATCTATCGAGTCGGAACCTCATCAGGTGTTAGCCTGAGTCTAATTGTGCGACAGACTGTGCTGGAAACGATGTCGTTCCCCATGGCACGCAGATGCGGTGAGAGCTTCGCGGTGCTGATGCTTGCCCTGATCGTTTGTTCTGCCGCCGAGGCCTCCCAGGACACGTCCGCGTTGCGCGAGATTCACGGGCGTCTGCAGGACCACCGTGGACTGGCACACCAGCGCGGCGCCGTCTTCATAGCCGAGATTACCCGGATCGAATCGGTTCCTCACGTCTCTTGCAAGTCGGGCGTCGAGCACAGGGTCAAGTATCGCGTCATCGAGAGTCTCTGGGATGAACCAGATACGAGCATAAAACCGGGCTACATCGTCTCCCGCGGCTTTATTGACTGCCGGGAGAAGGCGCTCGCGTCCCCGCCGTTCGGAATCGGGGTTAAGGTACTGATCTATTGCGGACGGTTACACGGATATAGCTGCCTGCCTCCTGTCGAATACGCGCCGCAGAGCCTTCGCCAGGTTCAGACCTGGCTCGCTGACTTACGCGGCGAGGAAGGCGACCCGGCGCTTCTGCAAATTCATGAGCATCTACTTCGGTCGGCCGAACTCCTGCGCAAGCTGCCCCCAGGAAGGCCTCTGGTGATCAACGGTGAGACCGGCCAGCCATTCTTGTTCACTGGTCAGGTCAAGAATATCGAACCTCCGCCATCGCCCGGGCCAACGCCTATGTCGGTCGGCATTCGCCGGTATATGCAGATCGCAGTCTCGAAAGTGCTGTGGGGAGAGTTTGGCGAGCAAAGCGTCCAAGCATGGTGCAACTCTCCCCGGTGTGGCGGGGCACAGGCGAACCAGAATGTCATCCTGCATTGCTACGCCACGCGTCCCCACGCTGAATGCTCGCCGCCCTCGGTCTACTCCGAAGAGAAACTGCGGAAGGTGGAGTCGTGGGTGGCGGAGCAGAATTCCAAATGACTGCTAAGTACCACTTCTGATCAGCAACGCGAGCCGCGGAAACTGGAAGTGTCCGCCGGCGTCGTCGATCACGTTGACCTGGCAGGTATAGAAGCCCGGCTTGAGGGATGCAAGGGGCACATCCAGCTGGAAAACCGCAGCCTTGCGGTCACGAGCATTCAATTCGGTCAACTCGACCAGTGAGCTCTCATAGGCCTTCGCTTTGCCCTGGAAGAAGGCGACGTTGCTCAGGAGGCGAATGCCGGGCTTGCTGTTCGAGTTTGCGCCCGAAGCCGTTGGCGAAACTGGCGCTGCCTGTCGTGTGGGATCGTAGACTTCATAGTAGAGCAGCAGGTGCTGCGCGGCGGAAAATACATGGGTAATGCTGGGGACGATCTCGGAACCATCGTGAATCAGCGGATTGGGAGTGCTCCCTTTCTTCGCCGGTTGCGTCTGGCTGGCCAGCACGATCGAGCTCAGCTTCAGTGGCTGGGTCTTCAAATCGGGCACTTCAATGTCGGTTTCGAACGACCCCATGCGGCCAGTCTGATTCTCACGAACTACAAATTTCAGATGATACTTGCCGCTCAGCAGGCTCATCCCGGTGTTGTATTGCACATTCTTTTTCTGCACTTCTGTCGTCGTACTCACCGCAAGTTTGACGGTGTCGCGGACACGGTTCAACGGATGCTTTTCGTTGTCGAGCACCATGCCGATCACATCGAGCGTTGCTTTGTCTCGATCGCTGCTGCGAACGAAGGGAATCTGCGATCCGGGAACGACCAGCGAAATGGGAACGAAAAACTTGTTGTTCTCGAGCCGGAAGTAGGCGACGCCGAGATACAGTGGCAAATCGGTAGCCGGCAGCTCTGATGCGAGTTCTTCTTCGAGCTGGCGCTCTTTGTCGTCCTGGGTGGAATGCTTGAAATCCGCGGGGGCATAGTAGCCCCGGCGGTATTCGATTTTCGCTCCCGGCAGATTGCTCTTCACCACGATGCGCCGGTAACGCCCGTCCCGCGCGGGGTTGGTGCTGTGATAACCGAGCAGGTAGTAGGTTGAGGTGTCCTGCTGTACGCCCTTGAATATCTTCGTGAAGTCGTTGGAATCGAGGAAGGCGCGGCCGCCGGTATCGCTGGCCAGCGTGACCAGCGTCTCTTGCGTCGTGAAATTTGAATTCAACGCATTGAGTGTGGACTGGCCGGAATAGGCGGAAACGCCGCGCAGGCTGGCGTTCTGCGCTTCACCGCCCGCGACCAGCGCCTGCAGGCCGCGCATGTCCATGGTGTAGATGGCCATGTTGGAGCGGACGGCGGCGTTCACGGCGGCGCGCAGTTCCGATTGATTCTCGATGCCAGTCCGGTCCATGCCGCTGGAGAAATAGATCAGCGATTTTTTCTGCTGGACGTGCGAGAGCTTTTCCGCTACCGAGCGCAATGCTTCGAGACGGCGGTCGGTGTTGAAGATGTTGTATTCGGTATCGTCGACGGTGAAGGGCTGGCCGGTGTCGGGCGTCCCCTCCGTAGTGCCTACGCTGCCTTCTTCGAATCCCTGCCCGGCGCCTGTGCTGAATTGCTGGAGCTGTTTCTTAAGCAGATCGCGATCGGCAGTGAAATCCTGATTCACCAGCAGTGAACTTCCCAGCGACACGATCGATACCAGATCGGCGGGCGCCATTTGGGTATCAACGTAGTGTTGTGCCGAGGTAACTGCGTGGTCGATTTCATCCGGCTCCATCGCAGACAAATCGAAAAACAGAATAATCAGGCGCCGGTCTTTGTATTGCGTGGCGGCCTCTGCCGTCGTGGGAGCGGCTGGCGCTGGGACCGGCTCGGGGAGCGGTTTGGCCTGCGTGACATCCAATGCAGGCACAGCGTCGACATTTTCCACATCGAAGGAAATAACTTTCTGCGGCTTGTTGTCTTCCAGGATGGTGAAATTCTCGGGCTTCAATCCCTGCACGAATTTTCCGTCTTTGTCGCGCACCGTCACGTTCACCAGCACGAGCTCGGATTCGGTATGAAACACATAGTCCGACTGCTGCTGCGAGGGCAGCGCGGGGCACAGGAGCGCTAGCGCCAGCAGCAAGGCGATTGGCCGGTCAACAAATCGGATTCGGTTCATACAAATCTCCGTTGCCCCCCGCGAATTCTCCTCAGAAGCGAAAGCGCGAAGTAATCGTGAACTGTCGCATGGCTCCAACTGACGTAACCCGGCCGAATGTGGGTGAGTTTACGGTAGTGTCAATGGACGAGTTGTTGGGTACGTTGAAAACGTTGGAAGCAGAAGCCCGGAACTCGATGGTGCGCGATTCCTTCAGCGGAATGAGCTTGGTAAACGCCATGTCAAACACGACGCTGCCCGGACCGACAATGCCGTTGCGGCGTGCGTCGCCGAATTCTCCAGCGGGCGGCGTAACGAAGGCGGCTGTATTGAACCACTCGGCGCGCGACGGATTCGCGAGAGTCACGGATTCTCCGGGAACCAGGTCGGGCCGGAGCGTGCCGTTGGTCCCCCGGTTCACGTCGGAAATGTCGGCAAGCAGCCGTGGCGTAAAGGGCAGGCCTGAGGCGATGGTCCAATCGCCGCTCCATTGCCAGTCGCCGAGAATCGCGCGCACAGGAGTATTTGCTGTGAGCCAGCGCCGGTCATGGCCGAAGGGCAGTTCCCAGAGATAATCAGCCGTGAACTTGTGCGTCTGGTTGAAGCTGGAAAGACCCCGTTCGGCAGAGAGATCGAAGGCGTTCTGCGCCACGGTCTGTGCGCCGCTCGACCCGCCGGAGCCGATGGTCGAAGCGTCGTCGATCGACTTGAAAAACGTGTAGGTGCCGCCGATCGAGAATCCTTTGGAAAGGCGCTTGCGCAAGCGCAGCGATCCTGCGTTGGCTTCCGAATCCGCAACCGACGTTTCGTAATTGAAAGCCTGCACTCCGGGAATGCGTATCGCCGTCGCGGTACGGTTGGGCGCTTCCAGCACGTCGAGATCGGTCCCCTTGGTTCCGGTGTAGTCGATGTTCAGAACAAGAGTGGGGCGAATCTGCTGTTGAATATCCAGATTGCGAATCTGCACATAACCCAGGCGGTAATTCGGATTGACCGCGTAGTTATTGGTGATGCCGGTGGGAGCGGGAAATCCGTTTTGCAAGGTCAACCCGCCGGGGACGGTTTGGATGTTGGTCGCCGTGGTGGAGAACGGCGGCTGAAACGCAAGTTGCTGCGCAATGCCTTGCAGCGCCCCGGTGTTGTAGTTGATGCCATAAGAGCCGCGCACCACCATTTTCGAAAACGGCTTCCAGGCTAGCCCGACGCGAGGAGCGAAGTTATTACGGTCGGGGCGCACCAGACTGGCCGGCAGGCTGCCGCTGTAGGGCCCCGGTTGTCCCGGCTGAATCGACGTCACGACCGGCGTGAGCGCGGGGTTCATCACCAACACGCCGGGAGAAAGATCGAGGTTCGCGATGCGGTTATCGATTTCCGTGAACGGCGAAACGTACTCGTAGCGCACCCCGAGATTCAACGTGAGGTTGCCACGCAACTTCCATTCGTCCTGCAGATACAAGTCCCAGAAGTTGCCGCGAAAGTGATTGTTCTGGCCGAACTGCTCGGAAGTTTGCTGCGGCAAGCCGAGAAGGAAATCCGCGAAGTCGTAGCCCGTTCCCGCCACCTGGTTTCCGCTGCTGTCGAATTGCGAAGTGTTGGCGCCGGAGAACACGAACGACCCGCGCGGATTGCTGTCGGTTTCGGTGTTGACCTCAATTCGTCGGAAGTCTCCGCCCCAGCGCCAGGTGTGCTTGCCATGGTTCCAGATCAGATTGTCGGAGAAGGTGATGGTCTGGTTTCGCGTGAGGGCCGGCGTAATATCCTGCAGGCTGCCGATGTCGCTGAAGGAAAGATTCGGCAGGCCCCAGTCAAATGGATTCTGCGAAACGCCCGTGATGCCCAGGGTGCCGGCGATATCGTCGTTGAAGGCGTACAGATTCTGGGTGCGAGTTCGGCTGCGATTGAAATCGGCGCGAACAATGTTCGTCAGCTTGCCTTTGCTGCGCGTGTAGGAGACGGGAACGTCGAAGCTTCGCACATTGGTATTGCCGCCGACGCTGGGGAATGGGTTGGTCAGGTTCGCGCTCGATCCGTGGTAGTGGAACCCGACCGAAAGGTTGTTGCGCGGAGCATTGCGACCTGCTCCGCGGCGTCCGCCTGCGGGCGCAGCGCCAAAGGTGTGGTTCACGCGCACGTTCAGATCGTCGTTATCGCTGTTGGCAGTGGTTACGAAGTGGAAGTTCTGGAAATCGCCGGGCAGATTTGGCAACGGAATGTAGGGCAGCAAGCCCTGCGCTACCGGGTTGATCTGCAAAACCTTGTTGTTGGTGTAAGCGGGGTTGTTCGTCGGATTGTAGAGAAAAATCGGCGCGCCTTTGGCCGATCCGGAAGTGTACGTTGTCCCGGAAAAGTCTCCGCCGCGCTCCGGCGGCGTTGGCACAGTGGAAAACTGATCGAAGGGATTTTCTCCGCGCTTGCCGTTGTAGTTGACGAAATAAAACGTCTTTGTGCCGCCATGGTAGATGTGAGGAATATTCAACGGCCCGCCGACCGAACCGCCGAAGCTATTCTGCAAGTATCCCGGCTTTTCTTTGGGCTGGCCAGTCAGCGAGTAAGGCGCCGCGTTCAGGGCAGAGTCGCCGACGGAGTAATAAACCGAGCCGTGCGGGCGATTGATGTCAAAGCCGCGGCGGCCAAATCCTCCGCCGCCAAAGCCTCCGCCTCCGAAACCTCCACCGCCTACGAAGCCGCCTCCACCGCCAAATCCGCCGCCTTGCTGACGAGCGTCATTGAAGCGCTGCTGCATTTCCTCGGAGCTCATCGTATTGAACGAGTTCGACGTATTGCCAGAAACGGCCACGGATTCGGTTGCGGTATCCGGAGAAATTCCGGGAACGGGCATGGAAGCTGAGTCGCTTATCGAAGGACTGGCCGCATCTTGTCCGGTCCCGGTTTGAAATACAGAGAGATTCTGAAATCCGCGTGCCGCAGCGCCGGCGTTGGCCTGGCGCTGCTCGGTGCGGGCCTCGCGCGCACGCGATTGAAGAATCAGTTCAACGTTGACCTGAACATCCTGGTGGGTCGCATCCAGCACAACTTCCTGCGCGCTCGCGGCGAATGCGGCCATTTGGACGCGGATCGTATAGCGGCCGTCGGACGAAATTCGCAGGCGATAACTGCCATCAACGTCGGTCCAGGTGTTGACTTGTTTTTTGGTGGTGGAATTCACGGCGGAAACGCCGGCGCCGGGAATCGGCATGCTCCCCGACCTCACAATGCCGTGAATCGTGCGCCCCGCGGCCACCGCAGCAGCCGGTTCGGCCGCCTGCGCGCGCAACAGATTTGGTTGCAGCGCGATGACATAGAGCAAGACGAACGGCAAGACGAACGCAGGGCGCAGCCCGCCCTTGATGACTGCAACGTTGAGACTGGGACTTCTCATATCACGCGCAACCGAAACGGCCTGAATCGGATGATACCTGCCCCGCCTATTTCAAACTGTAAAGTTTTGTCCCGTTTTCCCCAAAATTGTCGCTGGGCCGCGCGCGAGCTGCGGTATTGTCCATCTCCCGGAGGGGCTAGGTAAAGTTATGCAAAGATTTCGAGAATCGCGGTTTCTTGCGCAACCTAGGGAGCATAATTCCATTTATAGGTGTATCGCCATATCGCTTCGAAAAGGAGATCTTCATGCTCAAGCAATGCCTGCTCGCACTTGTCGCGGCCAGCGCCATATCAATCGCGGTGCCGTTCGCGGCGGCTCAGGATAATCCGTCCAACGATCAGCCCAGCCAGGGCGCGCACGAGAACGGTGGCTGGCACCACGGTCCCATGGACCCCGCCCAACGCACCAAGGAATTGACCAAAGACCTCAAACTCACCACCGATCAGCAAACGAAAGTGCAGGATCTGCTAACGACCGAAAAGTCGCAGATGGAGGGCCTGCGCCAGGATAATTCCACGTCGCGGGAGGATCGCCACGCGAAAATGGTGGACATCCGCAAGAACACCAACACGCAGGTGCGTGCGCTGCTCGACGCAAACCAGCAGAAGAAGTGGGACGAGATGCAGGCCAAGCGCGAACAGATGATGGGTCGTCACCACGGCCCGCCCGACGGCAGTTCACAGGATGCACCGCCTCCAGCACAGCAGTAGACCGCAGGGGCCAAAGCCCGCAGTTTATTTTCGACGCGAGCGGCACGGCTGAAAGGCCGTGCTCTTCCCAAGAAAACCGTTGCCAAAACTCGTTTGCGAAACTCGCCGAGCAGGCGATTGCGTGACGCGTGCGCGGGACGCTACTACTGCTGCACGATCTGCGACGCCGTCGGATGAACTTGTTCGGCCTGAATCGAGGATGCGTCCCAGCCGCCGCCCAAGGCCTTCACGAGGAAGACCGAGGTGACCATCTGCTGACCAAGCAACTGCGTCGACAGACGCTCGTTGGACAGCAGTACGGATTGCGCCGTTATGACGTCGAGGAAGGTGGTCAGGCCGCCGACGTAGCGATCATTGGCGATATCCAGAGCGCGGCGCGCGTCGGCGACCGCGGCATTCTGCGTTTCGGCGGCGCGGGACAAGGAATTCAATCCCGACAAGCCGTCTTCCACCTGTTGGAACGCCGTGAGCACAGACTCGCGATAGTTGGCGACGGATTCGTCATAGGCGGATCTTGCGACGGTGAGATTGGCGCGATTGCGTCCTCCGTTAAAGATGGGTTGCAGCAGATCGCCGCCCAGCGACCAGAACGCGCTAGGAGCCGTAATGAGCGAACCCAGGCTGATGGCCTGAAACCCGCCGGCTCCGGAGATGGTGAACTGTGGATAAAAGGCCGTCCGAGCGACGCCCACAAGCGCATTCTGGCTGGCCATGGTTCGTTCCGCGGTGGCCACGTCAGGGCGGCGCTCCAGCAGGTCTGAAGGCATTCCCAGCGGGACGGGCGGGGGAACCGCGTGCAAGGGCGCAACCGGAACGCCAAAAGTGGACGCAGGATTTCCGGTCAACGCGGCGATGGCATGTTCGAATTGCGCACGCTGCTGCTGCAGCAAATAAAGTTGCGTGACCGTGGAATCAAGCAGCGTTTGCTGCTGCGCCAAATCGAGGCCTGAGGCGACTCCACCCTCATGGCGATGCTTTACCAGAGCCAGGCCTTTCTGCTGAATCTCGACGGACTCCTCCACCACCTGCGTTTCAGCGTCGAGTTCACGCAGGTTGAAGTAATCGGCGGCGAGCTCCGCGCTGATAACAAGTTGCACATTTTGCAGATCGGCTGCCGAGCCTTGCAGGCTGGCGTTGGCGGCCTGCAGAGTTTTTCGGGCGCGGCCGAAGAGATCCACCTCATAATTCAGTGCGAATGGAATTTCGTACGTGCTCTGGGTGAGCGGGGCTGCCGGGGTTGGACCCTCAGGACGATTTCCCGAGTAACGATTGCGCGACGCGTTGGGGTCGACACTGGCGATCGGGAATAATCCGGACGAAGCGACCCGCGCCAGCGAGCGAGCCTGCTCCAGCCGACTGCGCGCGGCCGCTAGCGACTGGTTCGCCGCCAGCAATTGCTGCTCATATCCGTTGAGCTCGTCGTCATGAAAGACTTGCCACCAGGCTCCTTTGGGAATGGCATCCTTCGGCGCGGCCTCGCGCCACGGGCCTTCCGCCTTCCACGCGGGCGGGGCCGGGACCGCGGGGCGCTGATATTTAGGCCCTACGGCACATCCTGTGAAACATACCAAGGCGAATCCTGCCAGACACACGCTGGCCCCGCGCGCGGCCGCAGCCAGCCATCTCATGAATGCTTGCCTTCCTGGTTGTCGGCGGCTACATTCACCGGCTGGCCATTTTCGAGGGAGTCGGCAGGATTGATGACGATGCGGTCGTCGACGCTCACGCCCCCCAGAATCTCAAGCGTCGTGCCATAGTCGCGGCCAATCGTGATGGGACGCAATTGTATTTTGTTGTCCGCTCCCACGATCGCCAGGCTCGCGCCCTCCTTACGGAAGAGCATGGCATTCACTGGCACCGTTATTTTTGCCACGTTGGTCTTAGGAGCGAAATGGACCTCGCCGAAAGATCCGCGCAACAAGCGGCCATCCTTGTTGGGAACGTCGACCTCGGTGAGCAGGGTGCGGGTGGCCGGGTCAATGGCCTCGGCGGTGCGTGTCACCGTGCCGCGAAACTTCTGTCCGGGAATTTCCTGCAACGTGATATACGCTGCCATGCCATCCTTGATGGCAGGCGAGTATGTCTGCGGGACGTTGGTGAATACGCGCAGGGGATCGACTTTCGCCAGGATGAACAGCTCGGTGCCGGCCGAACCTGCGTTGATGAGCGCGCCGGGATCGACATTGCGCTTGACCAGCACACCGGAGAACGGCGCGTAGACATGCTTGAACGATTCCAACTGCTCGAGCCTGCGGACGTTGGCATCGGCGGCGGCCAGGTTGGCCACAGCCTGCTGGTACGCGCTCGCCTGCATATCGTTTTCCTGCTCGGAAACCGAATCGGTCTTGCGCAAGTTCCGCCAGCGATCGGCGGAAATTTTCGCGATATCCAACTGGGCTGACGCCTGCTGACGGCTGGCGCGGGCCTGCGACAATTCCTGATCGACTTCCGGAGTATCGATCTCCGCCAGAAGGTCGCCTTGGTTCACGCGGCTGCCGATGTCCTTGTACCAGCGCAGCAGATATCCGTTGGTGCGGGCGTAGATAGGGGATTCTTCGTAAGCCTGCACGGACGCTGGCAGCACCAGTTCTTCGTCGGGCTTCTCCGCGATGGGATGAACCACCGCGACGGTGGGAATGGCATCGATATCCGCTTCCTTGGCCAGTGCGCGCCCGGTGCGGATGCGGCTGAACATGCTGACCGCGCCGCTTACGGCGAGCACGACCACTACGACTAAGACGACGAGGACCGCCTTACGCGGCGACGCCGGTGGAAGCTCCGGAGGCGGCGTCACCTGTGGCGGCGTGTGGCGCGATTCTTCTTCGGGCTGATGAACTTCTGGTTCCGTCTGCATGATTGCTCGCTCGACTCCGTGTGCCTATTATTTTGTCATGAAAGCCTTACTGCGTTGGCCCGCGCCTCGCGGCGGCTGTGAACGATGGCGAAGACGCAGGGTACAAAGAACAATGTTGCCACAGTCGCGAACAACAGTCCTCCAATAACCGCGCGCCCCAGCGGGGCATTCTGCTCGCCGCCCTCGCCCAGCCCCAGGGACATGGGAAACATGCCGATGACCATCGCCAGTGCGGTCATTAGAACAGGGCGAACACGGGTGTAACCCGCTTCCAGCGCGGCCTGAATGGCGGGCACCCCGACCTGCATGCGATCGCGCGCGAAAGAAACCATCAGAATCGAGTTGGCGGTGGCGACGCCCATACACATCACGGCTCCGGTCAGAGAAGGCACGTTCAGCGTGGTATGGGTCAACAACAGCATCCACGCGATTCCGGCCAGAGCTCCAGGAAGGGCGGTGATAATGACGAACGGATCGAGCCACGACTGAAAGTTCACTACGATCAGAAAATAGACCAACAGGATCGCGCCCATCAATCCAATTCCCAGGCCAATGAACGAGGATCGCATGGTTTCGACTTGTCCGCGTACCACGATCTGCGTCCCGCGCGGCAGGTGGTCCATGAATGGCTGCAGGACCTTGGTCGTGTCCTTGGCCACCGCTCCCAGGTCGCGCCCCTGAGTGCTGGCGTATACGTCAATGACGGGCTGAATGTTGTAATGCGAGACCACCGCTGGGCGCGAGGTGGGCGTCAATTGCGCCAGGTTGCCCAGCACCTGCGAACTTGAAACTGCCGGATCATTCACCGGCATATTCATCAAGTCTTGCAACGACGTCATACGGTACTGCGGCGACTGCACAACCAGCGAATAAGTAACGCCGTTCGAAGGATTGAGCCAGAAGCTGGGCGTCGTCTGAAAGCTCCCGCTCAGCGAAACCAGCACGCTCTGCGCGACGTCCCGCGGATTCATGCCGACCTGGGTCACGAGATCGCGATCCATGTCGAGGTGGAGGGTGGGCAGACCGAGCAACTGCTGCACGTGCACGTCAGCCGTGCCGGGAACGCGGCGCAGCTTGTTAGCTATCTGCTGGGCGATCCCGTAGTTGCTCTGCAGGTCCGCTCCCATCACCTGGATATCTATGGGCGCAGGCAATCCGAAGTTCAGAATCTGAGTAACGATATCGGCCGGCTGGAAGAAGAACTCCACGCCGGGAAAACGCCGCGGTAGTTCCTGCCGCAGGTGGCGCACGATCTCATCGGTTGCAAGATTGTGCTTCTCGTTTAGGCCAACCAGGATTTCCGCATCGCTGGTGCCGATGACTCCCGAATTGCTATAGGACAAATTAATGCTGGAGTTGGGCAAGCCGATGTTGTCGAGCACAGTTGCAATTTCGCCCTTGGGAAGATCCTGATGCAGAAAGTCTTCGACCTGGGCGCAGAGACGAGCGGTTTCTTCCACTCTGAGGCCGGCTCGCGCCCTTAGGTGCAGGCGGATGATGCCAGCGTCAACCGACGGGAAAAAATCCTGTCCCAGAAAGAACACCCAGCCCAGCGACAGTATGCAGAACGCGAGAAAGCAGCCGGCGAAAAGCCAGCGGTGAGCAATCGTGGTCTCCAGAAGTTGGTAATAGCCGGCCCGGAACTTGTCGAAGCCGCGCTCAAATCCGCGCTGGAAGCGGCCCATGAAGGTTTTCGGTCCACCAGATTTATGCTCGTGCCCACGCATGATGTACATCACCAGCGTGGGGATGAGCGTTCGGGAAAGAAAATAAGAGGCCAACATGGCGAAGACCACGGCCTCGGCGAGCGGCACAAACAGGAACTTCGCCACCCCCGTCAGGAAAAACATGGGCACGAAGACGATACAGATGCAAATCGTGGAAACAAACGCAGGGACGGCGATCTGTGCTGCGCCGTCCAAAATTGCCTGCTTCATCTCTTTGCCCTGCGCCAGATTTCGTTCAATGTTTTCGATTTCCACCGTGGCGTCATCCACCAGGATTCCGACTGCCAGAGCCAGGCCACCCAAGGTCATGATGTTGATGGTCTGCCCGAGCGCGCTGAGAACGAGAATGGAAACAAAGATCGAAAGCGGGATCGAAATCGAGATGACGATGGTGGGCCGCCAGTCCCCAAGGAAGAGCAAGATCATGCACGCGGTGAGAAAAGCCGCCGTCAGTCCCTCCAACACCACCCCACGAATCGACGCGCGCACGAACAGCGATTGATCGAAGAGCGCGGTAATGTTCATTTCTGGCGGAAGTGACTGAGACGCCCGCTGGGCCATGCGCTTTACGCCTTCGACAATCGTGATCGTCGAGGCGCTTCCCACCTTCAACATCGACATTAGAGCGCCACGAACACCATCCATGTGCACGATGTTGGTCTGCGGAGCGAAACCGTCGCGAATGTGAGCCACATCGCGCATATAAATCGTGGAACCATTCACCGTCTTGACTGGAAGATTGTTGAGTTCCGCGATGGTTTCAGGATTGCCGTTCATTTCAACCTGATATTCCAACGAGCCGATCTTGGTGGTGCCGGCGGGAAGGATCAGGTTTTGCGCGTTCAGCGAACTCACGATGTCGTTAGGCGACAGTCCGTTAGCCTGAAGCCGGGGAAGATCGAGATCCACCTGGATCTGGCGAATCTTTCCGCCGTAGGGGTACGGGGTTGCTGCTCCCGGCACGGTCGCCAATTGGGTGCGCAGAAAATTGTTGCCAAGATCGAAGAGCTGCTGCTCCGGCAGAGTCTTGCTGCTTAATCCTAGCTGGACAATTGGAGTCGAGGAGGCGGAATAGGTGACGATGAGCGGCGGCACGGTTCCCGGGGGCAAGCCGCGGAGGGTGGTCTGCATCATCGCCGTAGTTTGCGCCAGCGCGGTTTGGATGTTGGCCGTGGGCTGAAAGAAAACCTTGATCACGCCAATGCCGTTCAGCGATTGAGACTCGATGTGCTCGATGTCGTTGACGGTGATAGTGAGGCCGCGCTCCGCATTGGAAACGATGCGGTCCGCCATTTCGTCGGGCGCCATCCCCGAGTAGTTCCACACCACGCTGATCACGGGGATGTTGATGTCGGGCAGAACGTCGACCGGCATCCGCAGAACCACGAGCGGCGTCAGAAGCAGAAGTACCAACGCCATCACCACGAATGTATAAGGACGTCTTAAAGCTAATGCGACAATCCACATCGGTAGAGGAGTTCTCCAACCCGAGTAGGGTAAAAATCACCGTCCTGCGCCGGAAAAATGATTCGACTAACGCAGCTAACGTTTCGATCAGTATATGAGAATTTGGCTCGCGATGCCGAGAGCCGGGTCGGCGCTGTCCCCTGTAACCCGCGCCAAACGCCGCTACACATCAGATGTCAGCGCACGGGCGAAGAATTCCTTTCCTTTTTTCTTTACATTCTTGTAATTATCTTTGCATTTCTGACGAGCCAAGACCGGGTAAAAGTCTATAATCCAGCCTGAAAATGGCCCTCACACACGGTTCTGCGCGCGGGGTAATGAAGGGTTGCCTGCTGTTGGCGGGCCCATTCCTAACCGCCGCTCTCTTCTGCACATCCTTCGCCTCGCCGCTTCAAGCTGAAACCGGAGCCGACGGTTGGTTGCGGTATTCGGCCCTGAGTCCGCAGTCTGCGAAACTCTATAGCAAGTTGCCCGGCGCAACGGTTCTGCTCGGCGACTCCCCAGTGCTGAAGACCGCACAGCATGAACTGGTTCAGGGTGTGGCGAGTATCGCAGGACGAACGCTGCGCGTCGGCACGGAACCGCTTCACGAGAATTCCATTGTTTTGGGAACGTTGGCAGATCTTCACGCGCTAGGGCTCAATCCGCCGCACGAGTTGAGAGCTGACTCGTACTGGTTGAAGAGCGCGCACGTCCGGGGAAAGGATTGCCTCGTGGTGGCCGGCGCTACCGACCGCGGCGTGCTCTATGGCGTGTTCGCGTTGCTGAGCAAGATGGCGCGGGCGGAGAGTATGGAGAACATCGACGAAGTGCAGCAGCCCTATGCCCCCGTCCGCTGGGTGAATCAGTGGGACAACCTCAGTGGCAAGATCGAACGCGGCTACGGCGGACCGTCTATATTTTTTGCCGACGGAAAAGTGCGCGACGACCTTACCCGCGCCGGCCAGTACGCGCGTTTGCTGGCCTCGATTGGGATCAACGGCTGCTCCATCAACAACGTGAACGCGGACCTGGGAATGCTCGACGACGCGATGATTGCGCAAGTCAGCCGCATCGCCGATGTGTTCCGCCCCTGGGGCGTGCAACTGGCGATGTCGGTCGATTTGAGTAGTCCCAAAGTCGTCGGCGGTCTCGACACATTTGACCCGCTGGATCCACGGGTTGCCGAGTGGTGGCGCAAGAAGGTCGACGAGATCTACAAGAAGATTCCAGATTTCGGCGGCATTGTCATGAAGGCGGATTCCGAGGGACGGGTGGGGCCGTCTACCTATGGCCGCACCCATGCCGACGCTGCCAACGTGATTGCGCGCGCCCTCAGGCCGCATGGCGGTGTCGTGTTCTACCGCGCGTTCGTTTACAACCATCATCTTGATTGGCGCGATTTGAAGAACGATCGCGCAAAGGCCGCCTACGACAATTTCCATCCGCTGGACGGCGCATTCGAAGACAACGCCATCGTTCAGATCAAGTATGGTCCCATCGACTTCCAAGTCCGCGAACCAGTGTCGCCACTCTTCGGCGGCCTTCAGCACACGAACGAAGCCACCGAGTTGCAGATTACGCAGGAATACACTGGGCAGCAGCGGCACCTTTGTTTTCTCGCTCCGATGTGGAAGGAAATATTGGACTTCGACTTGCGCGTCGATGACAAGTTCACTCCGGTGAAGGATCTGGTCGCGGGCCGGGTTTTTCATCGACCCACGGGCGGCTTTGTGGGCGTGGCCAATGTGGGCATGGACGCGAACTGGATGGGTAGTCCCATGGCCATGGCGAATCTCTACGCGTTTGGGCGGCTGGCGTGGAATCCTGATCTCAGCGCCGAGAAGATAATTGATGAGTGGACTCGCCTCACTTTCGGCGGCGATCCGCTTGTCGTGCAGACCATCAACACCATGCAGCTCGCGTCATGGCGCGTCTATGAGAGCTATACCGGCCCGCTGGGTGTGGGAACGCTTACGAACATTACGGGCAATCATTACGATCCCGGACCGGAGTCGTCGGAAAATAATGGCTGGGGACAATGGCATCGCGCCGATCGTGTGGGCATCGGCATGGATCGCACTGTAACGACGGGAACGGGTTACATTGGCCAGTATCCGCCGGCGGTGCAGAAGATGTACGAAACATTGGCCAAGTGTCCCGACAACTCTGTTGCTGTTTTTTCATCATGTGCTTTACGGGTATGTGCTGCACTCGGGAAAGACCGTCGTGCAGTATTTTTATGACTCGCACTATGAGGGTGCGGAGCAGGCCGCGGATTTTGTTTCTCAATGGAAAACTTTGCAGGGACATGTGGACGATGAGCGCTACGGCGATATTCTGGCGCGACTGCAGTATCAGGCGGGTGAGGCGGTGGTGTGGCGGGATGCGATTTGCAATTGGATTTACGGCCTCTCGGGGATTGCGGACGCGAAGGGCCGCGTGGGACAAACTAAACGCTGACGACGCGGGAATATAAACGCTCTGTCATGCTGAGGCCATCGTCTTAACTTCTGCGCAGATGTTTGCTACCGCCTCGCAGTCATATCATCCAGCGCGAGATTCAATTCAAGCACGTTGACCCGCGCTTCACCGAGCAAGCCTAGATCGCGCTGTGCAGTGTGCTTCTGCACCAGGTCACGGAGAGCTGATTCCTGCATTCCCCGCTCGCGAGCAACTCGTGGGATTTGAAATTCCGCGGCCGCGGGCGTGATGTCCGGATCGATGCCGGAAGCCGAGGTCGTGATGAGATCGACGGGAACCGGCTGCGTGGGATTTTCTTCGTGCAGAGCTTTCGCATCGGACTGAACGCGATCGATCAGCTTCTGGTTCGTTGGACCGAGGTTGGTGCCGCCGGAGTTCGCGGCGTCATACCCATTGCCGGCAGCCGACGGGCGCGGATGGAAATACTTCGCACCGGTGAAGGGCTGGGCGATGATGCGCGATCCGATGGACTCTCCGTTGCGCACGATCAGCTGGCCATTCGCCTTGTTCTTAAAGAGTACCTGGGCCAGCACGGTGATCAACAGCGGGTAGAGCACTCCCAGCAGAATCGTCGTGGCGATGGTCATCAGGAACGCGGTGATGAGATTTTTCTTCATAAGAGTCCTCAGGCCTATGCTCATGCCCCGTGATCAGGCTAAGTGCGCCGCCGTGATGAGCACGTCGATCAGCTTGATGCCCAGAAAAGGCGCGATCAGCCCGCCCAGTCCATAAATAAAGAGGTTGCGCCGCAGTAACGCCTCGGCGTTCATGGCGCGGTACTTCACTCCCCGCAGCGCCAGCGGGATGAGCGCGATGATAATCAGCGCATTGAAAATGACGGCCGAGAGCACCGCCGATTGCGGTGTCTTCAAGTGCATGATGTTCAGCGCATTGAGCACAGGAAAAGTCGCGGCGAACATGGCCGGGATGATGGCGAAGTATTTGGCTACATCGTTGGCGATGGAGAAGGTTGTGAGCGCGCCGCGCGTCATCAGCAACTGCTTGCCGATTTCAACCACCTCGATGAGCTTGGTGGGATTGGAATCGAGATCGACCATGTTCCCCGCCTCTTTGGCGGCCTGCGTGCCAGTGTTCATGGCAACGCCTACATCGGCCTGGGCCAGCGCGGGAGCGTCGTTGGTGCCGTCGCCCGTCATCGCGACGAGTTTGCCGCCGGCTTGCTCGGTGCGGATGAGCTTCAGTTTGTCCTCGGGCGTAGCCTGCGCGAGAAAGTCATCCACGCCGGCCTCGCGCGCGATCGCGGCTGCGGTCAGCGGATTGTCTCCTGTAATCATGACCGTGCGAATTCCCATCGCGCGCAGTTGAGCGAAGCGGTCGCGTATGCCTCCCTTGACCACATCTTTCAAATGAATCACGCCCATGGCGCGGCGGTTCTCCGCAACTACAAGAGGCGTTCCGCCGGATGATGCGATGCGCTCGACCGCGGCGCGCACCTCCGGCGGCATGGAGCTATTGTTCTGTTCAAGATAGTGTGCAATGGATTCGGAGGCGCCTTTGCGGATCTGCCGGCCATCCAGATTCACGCCAGACATCCGAGTCTGCGCCGTAAACGGAATGAATTCGGCTTCGTGCGTGGCGAACTCCCGGCCCCGCAACTTGTACTTTTCCTTGGCGAGTACCACGATGGACCGGCCTTCCGGGGTTTCGTCTGCCAGTGAGGAAAGTTGGGCGGCGTCGGCCATCTCGGCCTCGGTTACACCGGGCGCGGGAATAAACTCGGTGGCCTGCCGGTTGCCGAATGTAATCGTGCCCGTCTTGTCGAGCAGCAGCGTGTTCACGTCGCCGGCCGCTTCGACCGCGCGCCCAGACATGGCAAGAACGTTGTGCTGCACCAGACGATCCATGCCCGCGATGCCGATGGCCGACAACAGTCCGCCGATCGTAGTCGGAATAAGGCAGACCAGCAGCGACACGAGCACGAACACGGTCTGCGGCGATCCCGAATAAATCGCGAAGGGCTGCAATGTCACGACTGCCAGCAAAAAGATAATGGTGAGTCCGGCGAGCAAAATGTTCAGCGCGATCTCGTTCGGAGTCTTCTGCCGCGAAGCGCCTTCGACCAGCGCAATCATGCGATCAAGAAAGGTTTCTCCAGGGTTCGAAGTTATTTTCACCTTGATGTGGTCGCTGAGCACACGCGTGCCGCCCGTGACTGCCGAGCGATCGCCTCCCGCCTCGCGAATCACGGGCGCAGACTCTCCCGTGATGGCCGACTCGTCCACCGAGGCCACGCCCTCGACGATCTCGCCGTCGCCGGGAATAAGTTCGCCGGCCGAGACGGAAACCAGATCGCCAGATCGCAGTTTGGCGCTGGGAATCTCCTCGATCTTGCCGTCAGCGAGAATTCTTTTCGCGATAGTTTCCGAGCGAGCTCGCCGCAGCGTTTCCGCCTGAGCCTTGCCTCGGCCTTCCGCCATCGCTTCGGCGAAGTTGGCGAATAATACGGTGAACCACAGCCACAAAGTGATTTGCAGGTTGAAGCGAAACGCCTCGTGTGGATGCAGAATCAAAAGCGCGCTCGTAATCACGCTGCCGATTTCCACCACGAACATGACTGGATTGCCCATCATGTTCCGCGGATCAAGCTTGAGCAGCGAGCTCCAGACGGCGCTGCGAACGAGATTCAAATCCCAAATAGACTTGCGATGGCTGGCCATAGGTTCCTAGAAAGTTTTCCCCACATGCATGAGAAGGTGTTCGAGAATCGGACCCAGGCTCAGAGCCGGGAAGAAGGTCAGCGCGCCCAGAATCAGAATCACGCTGATCAGAAGTAGCGTGAACAGTGGCGTTGTCACCGGAAATGTCCCGAGCGACGGCGGCACATATTTCTTCTGCGCCAGGTTTCCCGCAATCGCCAGCATGGGAATGATCATGAAAAAACGGCCGACGAGCGTGGTAACTCCGGTGGCGGCGTCATACCATTGCGTGTTGACGGTGAGCCCCGCGAAGGCCGAGCCATTGTTTCCAGCCGACGACGTAAAAGCGTAGAGAATCTGGCTGAGGCCGTGCGGGCCAGGATTCGTGATGCCAGCGGTTCCGAAACCTTTCACTGTGGAGATTCCGGTGAGGGTGAGAATGATCAGGGGAAAGACCAGCGACACCAGCATCGCCATCTTCACATCGTAAGCTTCGATTTTCTTGCCCAGATATTCCGGCGTGCGGCCCACCATGAGGCCCGCAATGAATACGGCCAGGACGACGTAAATCAGAATCCCATACATTCCTGAGCCCACGCCGCCGAAGATGACTTCGCTCAGCATGATGTTCACCAGCGGAACCATGCCGCCCAGCGGCGTGAACGAATCGTGCCAGCCGTTGATGGCGCCGCAACTGGCGTCGGTAGTGACCGTGGCGAAGAGCGCGGAGTTGGCAATTCCGAAGCGAACTTCCTTGCCCTCCATGTTGCCGCCGGGCTGCGAATTGGTCGCGTGCTGCGCAACCGTCGCCGGATACAGCGGATTCCCTTTCGCCTCGGCCCAGTAAGCGGCGGTGACTCCGGCGAGAAAAAGAATCGCCATGGCTGACCAGACCGCCCATCCGTGAGCGGGAGAGTTGGTCATGCGGCCGAGCGTATAAGTCAGGCCGGCGCCGATAGCGAAGATGCAAAACATCTCGAAGAGATTCGTGATCGGCGTGGGATTCTCGTAGGGATGAGCGCTGTTAGCGTTGAAAAATCCGCCGCCGTTCGTACCCCATTCCTTGATGATTTCCTGCGAGGCCACGGGACCCTGCGCGATAATCTGCGTCGTAACCGGATCCATAACCGGCTTTCCCGCGGCATCGACGACCGGTTTGCCGTCGGCGCCAACGCGCTGCACTTGTTGCGGCTCAACTAGTTTCACCGTGTCATACGACTTCAGGTTCTGCACTACTCCCTGCGAAACCAAGAACAGCGATCCGACAATGCAAACGGGCAGCAGCACCCACAGGCAACAGCGCACAAAGTCGACCCAGAAATTTCCCAGTGTGTTCATCTGGCGGCGGGCAATGCCGCGAATGAAAGCAATCCCCAGCACGATGCCAGTCGCAGCCGAGGCGAAATTGTGAAACGCGAGGCCCGCCATTTGCGTGAAATAGCTCATGGTGGTCTCGCCGGAATAGGCCTGCCAGTTGGTGTTGGTCGTGAACGAGGCCGCGGTGTTGAACGCGACATGCTCCGGCGTGACTGCGCCGAAATGCTGCGGATTGAACGGCAGCATGCCCTGAATCCGCTGAATCAGGTAAAGCAGCAGCATCGAAACTGCGCTGAACATCAGCATGCAGGTCGCGTACTCGGTCCAGCGCATTTCGTGCGCTTCCTCGACGCCGGTAACGCGGTAGAGCAGGCGCTCGATGGGCCGCAACACGGGATCGAGGAACGTGCGCTCGCGGTTGAAAACGCGCGTCATGAAAACACCGAGAGGCTTGGTGACAGCGAAGATCAGGCCCAGAAACACTACGATCTGGAGCCAGCCATTGAGGGTCATTTCAGAATTTCTCCGGGCGCAGCAGAGCGTAGAACAAGTACACGGTGGTCAGCGCGCTGATGATGAGCATGATGAGAGATTGTGTGTCCACGAAGTCCTCCTAGTTCACCCGCTACTTCACGCGGTCGCAGAAATGCACATAGGCGATGGAAACTACGAAGAACGCGATGGTGACGGCTGTCCAGAGAGCATCCTGCATTAGGTAGATCCTTTCGGTGCACCTGCCGCGCAAGAATCGATCAGCTTGCGGCCCGGGGCGGGAACTCGCGCTGCTGAACCTCGGGTCGCATCACGACCAGTTCTCCCTGGCGTGGCGGCCTAAATCGAGCAAAATAAAACTTCGCCGTGCGTGGAGGGACGTGTATCCCCTCCTTCACCAGAGCAACCAGCACACGCAACAGAAAACTCACGGCAGCGATACACAGTAGAGCCAGTGCGACTCTCATAACGTCACCCAGCACTTCTCACGGGAAGGTTTTGCACTTCATTCGACAATTCCATTTGACAAGCCCACGCGTAAGGGTGGGATCAACAGTTCATAAGGAATTCGTAAGGGAAATCGATTCCCCGCGTGCCGCGGAGACGCAGGAAGTCGTGGCCGAACTATTCAGCAGCCCCATTCCGCTTCGCCCGCCGCCGCGAAGTACTTGCGCGTGGGATGGGAAGGCGCGGATGCCGTCGCCAATTCAAGCAAAGCCAGGCGGGCCGCGGCGACCATTAGCTTACGCTCGTTCTGGGGAGTGCGATCCCAGTTGGACCCGACGTCCCCATTCCCCTCAGCTCCGAAATCATGCGCCAGCGCGCCCCGATAGTGATGAAAAAGCTTTGCCAGTTCTTCTGCGGAAACATCTTCAATCGACCACATGGATTCTTAGCCTTTCTGCGATCCGCTAAGCCGCCGGTCGCCGGCGGAAGCTGCCTTCGTCTCTTCCGCTCCGTTGATTGGATACTTCAGGGCGTAAGGATTGAATAAAAGGTTCGTAGAATGTTCGTAAGACAATTCGGGGTGCGCTGGCGTCGCCGGAGGAGTTCTCTACTCCCCGGGCTCGAAGCGATAGCCGACCCAGGGTTCGGTAACGATGTAGCGCGGGGACGATGCGTCTGGTTCCAGTTTCTTTCGCAACTGGCCGACGAAGACGCGAAGATATTCCACCTGTTCGGTGCTTTGCCCGCCCCAAATCGCGCCGAGAAGAGTGCGGTGGTTGACGACTTTGCCAGGGCGGCGCGCCAGAAACACCAGCAGATCAAATTCCTTCGGAGTGAGTCGCACTTCACTGCGGCGGACCGTGACTTTGTGCGCGGCCAGGTCAATGCGAAAATCGCCGATCTCGATCGCAGCCTCAGCGGGATCGGTTTCGGTGGGGACACGGCGAAGATTGGCCCGCACCCTGGCCAGAAGCTCGTTCATGCCGAAAGGCTTGGTGATGTAGTCGTCGGCGCCGGCGTCGAGCGCTTCAACTTTTTGTTGTTCCTTGTCGCGCACGGAGAGAACGAGAATCGGAATCTGCGAGACGGCACGAACCTTGCGGCAGAGCTGCACCCCGTCGATCGACGGCATCGCCAAATCGGTAATGATCAGGTTCGGCGCCCAGTCTTTCATAATTTCGAGTGCCATCTCGCCGGTATTTGCGATACGAATGTCGTAGCCCTGCGCGGAAAGACTGGTGCGCAGCACGCGGGTGATCTGCGGTTCGTCGTCCACAACTAGAATGTGCGGCGGATCGGGCATCAACGCGCCTCCTGAGTCACGATGTGGACATCGACCGAGGGCGAGTCGCGCAGAAAGCGCTGGATGGCCGACATGTAGAGATACCGCTGCCAGCCGGTGCGCGCCGACCGGCCAAAAATCACCTGCGTGATGTGATTCTCGCGCACCAGTTGCGCGACGCCTTCGGCGATGCTGCTGCCCGCGGTGCGCACGACCTTGCCGCCGAGATTTTCGGCGAAGCGGATATTCTCGGCCAGAGTTTTCTGATCCTCGGGTCGCGTGTCACGTCCAACATCGACATAGAACACGTACAACTCGCCGCCCATGGCCTGCGCCATGCGCGAGCCACGGGCAATGAGATATTGCGCCGCAGGATTGGAGCTTACGCAAACTCCGATGCGCTCGCGCACGGTGTGCGCCGGCTGCGTGCCTTCTTTTTCGAGAAAAGCATCGAGGCTGCGATCGACCACGCCGGTAACCTGGCGCAGCGCCAGTTCGCGCAGCGCGATCAGGTTACCCGGGCGAAAAAAATGCGAGAGCGCACGCTGCGCGCGGTCTAACGGATAAATATCCCCCCGCTCCATCCGCTTTTGCAAGGCCTGCGGCGTGAGATCGGCTAGGACAATTTCGTCCACCCGCTGCATCACCCAGTCGGGCACCGTTTCGCGAACCTGCACGCCCGTGATCTGCTGCACCGTGGGGCCGACGCTCTCGACGTGCTGCACGTTCATAGTGGAGAGCACGTCGATCTTCCCTTCCAGCAGTTCCATCACGTCTTCGTAGCGCTTGGCGTGTTTGCTGCCTTCAATGTTGGTATGCGCGAGTTCGTCGATCACCACCACTGCCGGCCTGCGCGCCAGAATGGCGTCCACGTCCATCTCTTCGAAGACCGTGCCTTTGTATTCGAGTTTGCGGGGAGGAATGCGATCGAGTTTACCGGCCAGTTCCGCGGTGGCTTTACGGCCGTGGCTCTCGACTACGCCGACCATAACATCTTCTCCGCGGCTCGCCCGGCGGATGGCCTCACTCAGCATGCTGTAAGTCTTGCCCACACCCGGAGCGTAGCCCAGAAATAGTTTGAAGATTCCCCGCGGTTTTTCCGGGGAAACTTCGTTAAGCCAGTCCTCGGGCGTTTTCGTCATTGCCTGGGTCTCATTGCCTCGGTCACCGCAGCTATTGTCGGGTGCAGCGTTGGAATTGTCACGTCCATCGTACAATGCGGGAGTGAAAACAGAGGTTCGGAGGGACGTTCGCTCCCAAGCAGTTCGCTACGCATCGGTGATCGCGGCGATCGGCGTGATCACGGCCGTCGATTTCAAGCTGCACGTCAATCCCACGACCGTTGCCCTGATGTTCCTGGTGGCGGTACTGCTGGCCTCCGCTTACTGGGGCCTGCGTTACGCGGTCGTGCTGGCCGCTGGAGCTACCGCGGCCTTCAACTTTTTCTTCCTGCCTCCGATCAAAACCTTCACCATCGCCGACCCCCAGAACTGGGTCGCGTTGTTTGCCTTTCTCATCACCGCGCTGGTGGCCAGCAATCTGGCGGAACGCGCCCGCCGCGAGGCGGAGCAATCGAAGCAGCGCCGCCGCGATGTGGAGCGTCTCTATGGCCTAAGCCAGCGCCTGCTGGCTTCGGAGAACGTTCTCGAACTGCTCAATGCTCTTCCATTGTATGTACAGGAAACATTTTCGGTGCGCAGCGTTGCAGTCATGGCAGCGGATCAACCCACGGTCTATCGTTCATCGCTCGACGCCGTGTTTGACGAAACCGTGCTGCGCTCAACCTTGTTGCGCGGAGAGCCGATCACGCAAGGAGGCGTGTCATACGTACCGTTGCGCCTGGGAATGCGTACGGTGGGGGCTCTGGGTGTCGCTGGCGATGAGCTTTCGCGAGAAGCGCTCGATGCGCTGGGGAGCCTGGCGGGGTTGGCGATTGAGCGCGCCCGCGCTCTCGAAGCGCTCAGTAAACATCGAGCAGAGCAGGAGCACGAGCGTTTGCGGTCCGCGCTGCTCGATTCGGTAACGCATGAGTTCCGTACTCCGCTGACTTCCATCAAGGCCAGCGTTACGACTTTGTTGTCGACCGCGACTCTCGACGACCAGGGAAGGCGCGAGCTCCTGACCGTCATTGACGAAGAGACCGACCGGCTGAATCGTCTGGTGGGCGAGGCCGCCGAGATGGCGCAGCTCGATTCGGGAATGTTCAAGCTCGATCTGCAGTCGCACGCGATTCAGGACGCTCTCGAACCGGCGCTGCAGGATGCCAAGGCTTCACTCGAAAATCATCCCGTGGAAGTGATCGCGGCGGCAGACTTGCCGAAAGTGCGTATCGACGTTCAGAGAATTCGCGAAGTGCTGATGCACCTGCTGGAGAATGCCGGCAAATATTCCGACGCGGGAGTGCCTATCAAAGTGACAAGCGAGGTGAAGGATAACCGCCTCGTGACCAGCATTGCCGATCGCGGGCCCGGCATTGATTCTTTCGAGCAGACCCTAATCTTCGAAAAGTTCTATCGCGGCCAACACCAGCGCTACACAGCGCCCGGCACCGGGATGGGATTGGCGATCGCAAAAGTCATTGTAGAAGCGCATGGCGGAACGATCGGGGTGGTCAGCCAGTTGGGCAGCGGGTCGGTGTTCTCGTTCACTTTGCCGCTGGAAAAGACGCGGTCTTAAGGGATTAATCCGGGTGTCCCATAGCCTGCCCTGAGCGAAGTCGAAGGGTCTCGCGTTTTTTGCGAGACAGCCTGCCCTGAGCTTGTCGAAGGGTGGGGATTTTCTATTTCTTGATATAGAATGCCGCTTCCTCCGGCCGCACCACCCGCGGAATCCACAACGGCCGGCGCAGCCCGCCCGGGCCGGGGGCTGGACGCGCCAATGCTTTCCATCGTTGATACACGGCGAAAGAGAGATTCGTGTCGACAAAAATATCGCCGTAACGGTCGTCCGGCGCGGCTTTTTCTACCCGCACCATCTGGTGCCAGCAGTGCATCCCGCTGACGGGGTCGGGGTGCACGGGGAACGTGATGTCCTGGTGCACGCCGGCGTCGCTCCACCACACCCGCTTGGTGTCAGGGTCGGCGCTCTCGTAGGGCGAAACGCTTTCGATCTGGCGCATCTTCCACTGCCCCTTGCCGACTTCCTTCAAGTCGACCCACGCGCTCGACATGCGTTCGACCTGATCCTCTTTATTAATGCGCCAGCGCCCGAGATGGTGAGAACACGCGACCACGCCCGGCGTGAGGCCCTCCGTAACCCATGCGTGCAGCACGAAGTAGCCGATCTCGGTGTGAACCTTCATCAGGTCACCAGTGTTCAGACCACCAAGTTTCTTTGCATCGACTGGATTCACCCATAGCGGATTCTTGTGCGAGATTTCGTACAGAAACTTGGCGTTGCCCGAGCGAGTGTGAATGAGATTCGGCAGACGGAAAATCGGCAGCAGAGTGTAGACCTCGCCGTGCGCATCTTTCGGCCACTCGACGACCGGAGTATACTTCGGGTCAAAATCTTCCGCGGGTTGCCCCTGGGAAGCTGCCTGCGCCGAACGATGAATGTGGCTGCGGTAGTACTCGGGCAGTGCGAACTCCGGCCACTTCCAGTCGGCCATGGTTTTCGAAAACAGTTCGAGCTTGCGCGATGGAGTGTTGTAGCCAACGACCGGCTGGTCTTCGATCATCACCCCGACGGGCTTGCCTTCTTTCGTGACCACCCCGTTCGACTCAACCTTCGAACGCGCCAAATCGCCCGCCGCCACCGGCTTTTCGTTCAATTTGTAGACATCCTTCGTCACTTCGAATGCGCCGTATTTACGCATGTACTGCAGCGGCGTGAGTCCCTCTGTCTTCGCGGTCTCGGGCAGGCCGGGAACGGAGTTGTCGAAAATCCAGCCGTAGTATTCGTCGACGGTAAGCTTTTGTCCGGGGCGGTAAGGCGACTCGAAGTATTGCCGGATGCCCATCGATCCGTCGGGATCGATCGCCCACGACAGATTGATCCAGAATTCGTCTTCCTCCCACACTTCGCCCGGATTCGCCTGATAGGTGTACTCGAATTTTTCTCCAGCCCGTTCGCGCAGCACGCGATTCACCGGCTGGCGGAATCCGATCCACTTCCCCGCGTATGATTCCTGGCTCATTAGGTCGTGGCGCTCGGAACTGAATCCCATCGGCAAGACGTAATCGGCGAACCACGCCGTTTCGCTCCAGGTCGGCGTGAGCGCAGCGTGCAGGCCGAGTTTTTCTTCGTCACGCAGCATCTCGATCCAGGAGAATCCGTCCGGATAAGTCCACACCGGATTGAACACTCGCGTGAAGTAAGCCTCGATGCGCCCGCGACCTTCCTTTAAAAAGTGCGGCAGCAGAAACGACATTTCATGCATCGACAACGGCCATTCCCGCGGATACAGCAATTCATTCCATCGTTTTTGTGGCGGAGGAACTCTGAACGTCTTCGGAACGAATTTATTCCACGCGTTCAGGTTGTGCCCGCCTTCCGTTCCCACCGATCCAGTCAGCACGTGCAGCAGCATGAGAGCGCGAGCAGGCTGCCATCCGCCCAGATTGCCAGACGCGCTGCCCCGCCACAAATGTGAAGCGAAGCGGCTCCCTGCCGCCGCGATCTCGCGTGCGGTCTTTGACGATGACATCCGCCTTCACTCCGCTTTCTTTTTCGGCGAACTGCGGCGTGAACTGCGCGTAATGTTTTTTCACCGCTTCGATCAACGCCGCAAAGCTCTGGCCCTTCGCTTTGAAACCGTCGACTTCCAGTTCCTCCCAGTTCGTCCAGTTCTTCACGAACGTCGCGTCGAAGCGATTTTCGTCGAGGATGACCTTCGCCATCGCCAGCAAAACCGCGGCCTCAGTGCCGGGATAGGTCGGCATCCAGTAATCCGCCATGCTCGCGGTGTTCGAGAGCCGCGGGTCCATCACCGCCAGCTTGGCGCCGGCCATTTTGCCGTCGATGATGCGCTGCGCGTGCGGATTGAAATAATGTCCCGACTCCAGATGCGCCGAAAGCAGAAGAATAAAGCGCGCATTCGCGTGATCGGGCGAAGGACGATCAGCGTAATGCCACAACATATAACCGAGGCGCGCCGACGAGGAACAGACATTCGTATGCGAGTTATGCCCGTCGATACCCCACGCCTGCAGCGTGCGCTCCATGATGAAGTCGTGGCCGGGACGTCCAACGTGATACATGACTTCTTCGCCGCGCCCCTCCTGAATCGCCTTGCGAATGCGCGCGCCGAAAGTTTCCAACACTTCGTCCCACGAAGTTCGCGTCCACTTCCCTCCCCCACGCGGCCCGTCGCGCTTCATCGGATAAAGAATCCGATCCGGATCGTGAATCTGATTAATGGTCGCCGGCCCCTTCGCGCACAACCGCCCGCGACTCGCGGGATGCATGGGATTGCCCTCGAACTTATCGACCTTCCCCGTCTCCTTGTTAACGTAGGCCAACAGTCCGCACGCCGATTCGCAGTTGAAGCAGATCGTGGGAACGAGGTCGTAATGTTTTTCAACGCGGCGCGGCCAGGCCGCGGAGTCAAGCTCAACCCAGTCGTCCCACTTCTCCACCGGAGGACAGTAGGCGAGATGGCTCCCGTCGCGCTTGAAATCGGTCATCGAAGGTTCTCCATACAATCACTCCGCGCCGGGTGCCCCATAGCCTGCCCTGAGCGAAGCCGAAGGGTCTCGCGTCCTCTGCGAGACGTGGGGATTTTCGCCGCTTCCCAAGCTCAACTATTCGGCACGCTCTGCCCCGCCATGACAAAGCACCACTCGAAAATCAGCAAACCGGCCAGCGCGAGCACTCCCGCGATCGCAGTACTGTGAGAATCGAACGGCAGTAACAACAGGCACAAGCGGCAAGACTCCGCCAAGCGCGACCGTCCCTCCCCAAAACCAACCCTTGAAAGGTCCATGCGTGATCAGTCGCGCCGCGTATGCCGAGTTGTCAGTGGCGTGCGGCATCAGGAATTCAGCCGCAACCATCAGCAGGTGCAGAGTCAACGTAAACCCCAGTGCCTCCTTCGCAACAGCCAGTGTCTGAACTGAGCCGCCTGCCGCCGAAGGCAGAAAGGCCAGCACGGCGGCGCCGCACATCAATGCCTGCACGATCAAATGCGCCGGCAGCAGCGGAGTCTGCCACAGATCGCGGCCTTCGCACTGTCCAAAAAGAAATGCCGTATAGATCGCGGCCATGAACCCAAGCAGTAGGGTGGGCCACAACAGCGCGCTCGTGACCGTAGAAAATCCCAGTACTGCCGCAATCCAGAACAATCCACCCAGTCCGCTGTACGCCATGAGAATGAACGCACCTCGCGCCAGCCACGATTTGCTCTGCGGCGTAAACACCACGCGCAGAAAGCGCGTCTTGTGCTCGAGATCCCAAACCAGCAGCATGGTCGTGAGTGCGGTAAAAAGAAGCGCGATGCTTGAGAGCGTAATGTCACGCAGCCGGTCCGGCGCCAAACGCCCCAGCAGCATGGCAATCGCAGGAATCGCCAGAGCCCCCGAGCCAATCCCTTTCGTCCAGCAATAAGCTGGAACCTGCCATCCCCAAGGACGAGCATGCGAAACGTCATAAGCGGCCAGAGCATTTTTCTGCAGCAGCGGACTGTCCGGCGGATACAACGCTCCTCCGCCGTGCAGCCCCTGATTCCGCTCCGCCCACATGTAGATCGACTCATGCCGCGCCGCGGTTGGCACAATCGCGCTCTCATCCGCGTCGATGTAATAAAGCTTCGGACGCGTTCCCTGCTCGGGCTTACGCACACGTACGGTTTCGCGCGCCAGCAACTGCGCGATCTCCCCATCGCACTGGTCGAGATCACCGGCAATGATCGCGTGTTCCGGACACACCACCACGCAGAAGGCTCCAGTCCAACTTCCGTGCGATGCGCGCAGAAATGGCATTTCGCCGCGGTGCCCTCGTCCGGATCGATATAAATGGAATCGTACGGGCAGGCCTGCATGCACGCCTTGCATCCGATGCAGCGCTCCGAACTGAAATCGACGATGCCGTCTTTCCGCTGGTACATCGCAGTCACCGGACAGATAGTGACGCAAGGCGGATTCTCGCAGTGATTGCAGCGCGTCACCTGGAAGACGCGCCGCGTGTTGGGAAACATCCCCTTTTCCACATACTTCACCCAGGTGCGATTCACCGTCAGCGGAACGTGGTTCTCCGTCTTGCACGCTACCGTGCAGGCGTGACAGCCAATGCACTTGCGATTGTCGATGATGAATCCGTATCTCATGCCGGGCGGTTCATGTGGAGCGAAACCCCGTGATGCACCACGGAACTCAAGTGCGCAGCGTGGGTATTGTAGCTGACAGAGGAGCCCCGGTTAGTGATCGCCTTGAGGCTGGAACCCCAGCCCCGAAGCCCAAGTCGTGACCGTAGAGTGGATGCCCCATTTCTCGCGCGCCCTTTGCGCGAGAAGTGGTGATTTTGACTGCTGATCCTTGCCCCTTGTCTAAATCCGTATCGCAATTCTCCGACCCCGCTCGTGCCTACGCTACAATCATGTGCGTTTGGAAATGGCGCGCAGTTGGTGAGTTTTGCATCCAGGCAACCAAGCAACTCTTATGACCGCTGATACCGCAACCAGCACAACCCCGCTCGATCGCAAGATTATTCTCTACAACCGCTTCCTGCTGATCGTGGCAGGTCTGGGCGGCCTGCTCTACGGAATCGATGTCGGCATCATTGCCGGCGCTCTGCCCTACCTGCAGGCCACGTTCGGATTGAGTTCCGGCCACCTCCTGACTGCCGGCCAGGTTTCTCTCGTTGTTGCCGCCGTGCTGTTGGGCAGCGTGATCTCCACTCTATTCGCGGGGCTGCTCGCCGACTGGATGGGCCGCAAGTCTCTCATGGCTCTCAGCGGAGTCATGTTCGTGATCAGCATTCCGATGATCGCTCTGTCTCAGGGCTACGGTCCGCTGGTATTCGGCCGGCTGCTGCAGGGCGTCAGCGGAGGATTCATCGGCGTCGTCGTCCCGCTTTATCTTGCGGAATGTTTGACCGCGTCCAACCGCGGCAAAGGGACCGGGGTTTTTCAATGGCTGCTCACGCTCGGCATTTTCGTCGCCGCGCTGGTCGGCATGTACTTCAGCTTCCGCGTCGACCAGGTGGCGAAACTCGGCGATGCCGCCCGCCTGCTCGACTTCAAGAACACCGCCTGGCGCGGAATTTTCTGGGTCTCGCTGCCACCGGGCATCCTCTTCGTCATCGGCAGCTTCATGGTGGCTGAGTCCCCGCGCTGGCTCCTAAGGCGTGGCAAGACTGACGGCGCCTACACCGCCCTTCTGCGCTCGCGCACAACTGCGCAGGCCGATCTCGAACTCAAGGAAATGCAGGAGGTCCTTGCCGCCGAAAAGACAAATTCCAGCGGATCCAAAGCCAACGACTCCCTGCTCCGCCGCAAGTACGTAATTCCGTTCATCCTCGCCTGCATCATTCTCGCGTGCAATCAAGCCACCGGAATCAACTCCATCATCGCCTACAACACCAACATCCTGCTGCAGAGCGGACTTTCTGATGTCGCCGCGCACTGGGGCTACGTCCTGTTCACCTTCGTGAATTTCGCCATGACGTTCGGGGGCGTCATGCTGGTCGATCGCAAGGGACGCAAGTTCCTGCTCTCCGTGGGCACTGCCGGAATCATTCTCTCGCTGATCTGCACGGGCGTACTCTTTCTCGGCACCGAACGCCAGCGAGTGGACGCGAAGGCCACAGTTCAGCAAATGGTCACGCCAGACCAGAAAGTCACGCTGACCTTCAACCAAACATTAGCCAAAGCGCTGCGCGCGGATGAAAACCGTCCCACTTCGCTGGTGGTCATTTATTCCTATGGCGACTTCCGCGCCGCGAGCCAGGCCGTCCGTTCCGACGATCCGGCAGCCAAGCCCATCGAGATCACGCGCGACAGCTGTGTGCCCGACAGTAAGGTAGCGGCCTTTTTCTCCAACCCGTTCGGCAACCTCGACGCCGCACGCGAAGCGCCGCTGAAAATCGAAAACGCGCTCGTGACGCCAATACCCGTTGCGCGCAACGGCTGGCTGGTGGCGATCACTCTTTTTGTGTTCATGACGTTCTACGCCATCGGCCCCGGCGTGTGCGTTTGGCTCGCACTCTCGGAATTAATGCCCACTCGCATCCGCTCCAACGGCATGAGCATCGCGCTGGTAATCAACCAGGCAGTTTCCACCACCATCGCCGCAATTTTTCTTCCCACAGTCGGCAAGTACGGATACTCAACGATGTTCTTCGGCTTCGCGGCCTGCACCGTAATTTACTTCGTGACGGCAGCGTGGTTCCTGCCGGAAACCAAAGGCAAAACCCTGGAAGAAATTGAAGCCCACTTCGAAGGCGCAGCCGGATAAGACTCGTCCCTGGGTGCCCCATTTCTCGCGCGCCTTTTGCGCGAGAAGTGGGGATTTTCCTCCGGGTGTCGCTTCTTTTGCGAGACGTGGGGGTTTCTGCCAGATCCACACGTTTGCCCGTTGCCCAGACTATGATTTACTCTGCCCATTCACCCATGAGTCCTACAAAACCTAAGAAGAACGACCCAAAGACTCCGCACTCCCACGCCATGCGGCGCGAAATTTACGAGCAGCCGCAGGCGATCGCTAAGACCGTCGACAAGCACCTGAAAGACGACCTCATCTTTCCCGGCGAGCTCCACGCCATCGAGAGCGCGCTGCTGACTTTCGGAAAATTGATCATCGCCGCCAGCGGATCAAGCCGCCACGCCGGCCTCGCCGGCGAAATCATGATTGAAGATCTCTCCGGCGTCGCCGTCGACGTTGAGTACGCCAGCGAATATTGCTACCGCTCCACGCACGCGGCGGTCGATCCCATCGTGATGGTGATTACGCAATCCGGCGAGACCGCCGACACAATCGCCGCGCAAAGAGAAGCCCTGACGCGCGGCGTAAAGACGATTGCGATCTCAAACGTCCCCGACACTACAATTGTCCGCGAAGCCGGCGCAGCTTTGATTTCCGGCGCTGGACCGGAGCTGTCAATCCCCGCGACAAAGAGCTTCACCACGCAACTTACAATTCTCTATCTGATGGCCTTATTCCTCGCGCGCAAGCGCGGACGGATGACTTCGGAAGTGACGCGGTCCTACTTGCAGCGCTTGTCGCGGCTTCCCGACGCGATCGAAAAGAATCTGCGTACCTGGGACGCTCTGGCGGAAGAATTCGGCGCGAAACATTTCAAGGCGGAGAAGTTTCTCTACCTCGGCCGCGGCGTGCACTACGCCATCGCCCGCGAAGGCGCGCTCAAGCTCAAGGAAATTTCCTACGCTCATGCCGAAGGATATCCCGCTGGCGAACTCAAGCACGGTCCCAACGCGCTCGTCGACGAGAAGTTGCCGGTCGTTGTGCTGGCAACCTGCGACCACAGCGATCCGGATTCCGTGCTGCGCTACCGCCGCACGCTGGAAGTCATGAAAGAAGTGAAATCCCGCCGCGGCCCGCTGGTCACGGTCGCGACCGAGGGAGACGAGAGCGTCGCAGAAATCGCCGATCACGTCTTCTACGTTCCCGCCGCTCCCGAGTTGTTGTTACCGATCCTCGAAGTAATCCCCTTGCAGCTCTTTGCGTATCACGTTGCCGTCGACAAGGGATACGACGTAGACCATCCGCGCAATCTAGTGAAAGCAGTGGTCACCGAATAACGACCGGCGGCCGGGGCGAGAACTCAGCCGCGAAGCGGCGAAAGAACGCAGCCCACGGCGCAAGCCGTGGGGTAGCAAGTAGAAGAACGCGCAAGCCCCGGAGGGGCGAAAGAAACGCTACGACAGAAACTCGGGGCGAACCTCGAGTTCTGCATCCGCGGGAACCACTCTCTAATAGGCCAGCAAAATTCTCAAATCCCGCAAATTATTCCCCGTCGGCCCAATCTCAATCGCATCGCCAATCGCTTTGAAAAATGGATACGCGTCGAACCCGTCGAGCGCAGCCCGCGCATCCAGCCCCCGCGCCCGTTCGATCGTGCTCCCATCCGCAACCGCTCCCGCTGCCGGACTATTCCCATCCACCCCATCCGTTCCCGTACTCAGCACCGTGATGTTCTCCCCCGCAATCTTCGTCGCGCACGCTAGTGCGAACTGCTGGTTACGGCCGCCCACGCCACCGTTCGTCACCTTGACCGTGACTTCCCCGCCGGAAATCAGGCAAACCGGCGAAAACTGCTTTCTCAGTTCGCGCGCGCGCACCAGCAAATATTCCGCCGCACGCTCGTAGTCCCAGTCATCGCAGGAGTTATCGATCTGCACGATGAAGCCGGCTCGCTCCGCCGCAACGCTGGCCTCTTCAACTGCAGTCTGGTTTGACAGCACCTGCCACCAGCGCGCGCGAATGAAAGCCGGGTCGTCCGACTTCGGCGTCTCTTCCAAGGCGTGACGCTCGAACAGTTCCCGCGTCGACTGCGGAAATTGCTTCGGCAATTCGTACTTCTCCGCGATTCGGTAACAATCCTCAACGGATGTCGAGTCGGGCATGGTTGGCCCTGAAGCCAACGCGTCGGGCGTGTTATCGGGAACGTCAGACACCAGCACCGACACTTGCTGCGCCGGATACGCAGCCTGCGCCAGCCGTCCGCCTTTGACCGCGGAAAGATGCTTGCGGACCGTATTGATCTCGGCGATGGGCGCACCCGAATGCACCAGCGCGCGATAGGTCGTGATGAGATCGTCCAGTGAAATCTCGTCGTCGACGGGCTTCTCGACAATCGACGATCCTCCGCCGCTGAGAAGAAAAATCACCAGCGCTGAACCGGATTGAGCGTCGAGCGTGCGCAGGATTGCACTCGCGGCCTGAATGGATTCTGCGTTCGGCGAGGGATGCCCGCCCTGAAAATAGCGGAATCCACGAACCTGCGCCGCTGGACGGACCGAACTGGCAACAATGCCTTCGAGCGACGCCCCGACCTGCTCAGCAAGCGCTTCGGCCATGGTGTGTCCCGCCTTGCCCAGCGACACTACGAACAGACGCGAATAGGAATGCAGGTCGTAGAGATCTTCGCGCACCCGCAACACCCCGCGTTCGCAATGCACGTGCCGAGCAAATCCCCTGGAGATGGAAGCCTCCGCCAGCGCGTGCCGGAAAATCTCGCGCGCGGCGTCTCGCATGGCGCGAAACCGGGATTCGCGGGCAGAATCGGACATGCGGAGGATTATAAAGAGAGCCGTCAGCTGTCAGCTATCAGCCGTCAGCCAAACTCTTCTGCGGACCGACATCGGAGAAACTCAAGGGTTGGCTGAAGGCTGAGAGCTGATAGCTGAGAGCTTCTCGGGTCTAGCCGAGTGCTGACTGCTGAGTGCCGAGTGCTTCCTTCACCCATGCCTCAATCGCTTCGCGCAGCTCGCGCAGCCTGCCTTCGAAGAAATGATCGCCGCCTTCGATCAGGACAAGTTTTTTTGGTTCGAGCAAAGATGCCACCAACGCTTCCAGCTTTGCTCGCGGTCCGAACTGATCGCGCGCACCGCTGACCAACAGTTTGGGCTTGGTGCAATCCTGCACGAAATCGTAGGTATACACGCGCGGCTCCTCGCTGTCAGCTGCAACCGGAACCACCGGAACCCCAACGCCGATGATCGCGCGAACCCTCGCATCCGCGCACGCCGCACGCAATCCCACCGCCGCTCCAAAAGAAAATCCTGCGAAGATCAGCGGCAAATGAAACTCGGCGTCGAGCCAGTCGAGCGCAGTCCGCACGTCGTCGATTTCGCCGATGCCGTGATCGTGTTCGCCCTCGCTCAATCCCGTACCGCGAAAATTGAAGCGCAACACCGGAAAACCAAAACTGTTCAGCGCCTTCATGGTGTGGAACACGACCTTGTTGTGCAGCGTCCCCCCAAACAGAGGGTGCGGATGGCAGATGACCGCGGCGTGAGTCGCGTTGCCAGCGCCCGCGTTGAGTAAAGCTTCCAGGCGCCCAGCGGGGCCGTTGAGAAAAAGCGAACGGATGGATGAGTGCGAAGCAATCACTTTTCCAGATTACACAAAGCGGCGCATGGGAAGAAAGGTGGATGAGCGCCTTGGGTCTGAGGTCCTGGGTCTGAGGTCTACGGTCTGAGGTCCGAGGTCTGTGGGTCTGAGCGAATGCGGTCGGACACCCCAGTCCTGACGCCCGCCACCCGCCGCCGGATTTCCCTGCTATTCTCTCCTCCATGGACGCCGTCACGCTAACGCGCCAGCTCGTCGACATTGAATCCATCACCGGCAACGAAGCTCCGGTCGGAAATTATTTGTACGGAGAACTTTGCCGTCTCGGCTATCTGACGAAGAAGATGCCGGTCGAAGGCGATCGCTTCAACGTGTTTGCCACTTCGCCGGAGCAGTCGCAACCGGCTGTCTTCTTCTCCACGCACATGGACACGGTTCCTCCCTTCATCCCGTCATCCGAAGATGCGAATCGCATTTATGGCCGCGGATCATGCGACGCCAAGGGCATCATCGCGGCGCAAATCGCCGCCGCCGAGAAATTACGCAAGCAACAAATTTACGTCGGACTCCTTTTCGTAGCCGGCGAAGAACGCGATAGCCTGGGCGCGCAGATCGCGAACGACAATCCATCTCCCGGCTGCCGATTCCTGGTCAACGGCGAGCCCACCGAAAATCACATTGCACTCGCGTCGAAGGGAACTCTCCGCGCCGAAGTCACCGCCACCGGACGCATGGCCCACTCTGCATATCCTGAACTGGGTGAGTCCGCGATCGACAAGCTGATTCCCGCGCTCGCACGGCTGCGCACCATGCCCCTTCCTTCCGATCCCGAGATTGGCCCGTGCACGCTGAACATTGGATTGCTCGAAGGCGGCCGCGCCCCCAACGTAATCCCAGACTACGCCCATGCGGATCTGCTCTACCGCCTCGTCGGCCCGTCGGAAGAATTACGCCGCCAGATTGTGGCCGCCGCAGGCGATCAGGTGCAAGTCACGTTTCCGCTCGAGCTTCCCTTCCTGCGCCTGCGCACCGTGGACGGATTGCCCACCATGATCGCTGCCTTCACGACTGACATTCCCAAGCTCACGAATTGGGGCGAGCCGCTGCTGATCGGTCCCGGATCGATCCACGTCGCGCACACCGACGGCGAGTACATCGAGAAGCGGCAACTAGCGGAGGCGATTGATTTGTACTGCCGCATCGCGAAGCAGCTTCTCAGCTGATTGCGTTCACTGCGGAGTCCAGGTCAGCTCCACGCGGATGGGAATCTCGTTCTTCACCGGCATGGTCAGCAGTGACGGCGGATCGATTTTGAAATCGGCGAGCGTGGCGGGAATCGTACCGGAGACTCGTTTGTCATTTCCTTGCGTGACCACTTCAAATGCAACCTGCTTGTACTGCGCCGTCTGACCCGCGAACTGGATCGCAATATCGGCCTTGATCGCCGCCGCGGTCGACGCCGATTCTGGCAGCCGCGTGCGCACCGTCACCATAGGAAACTCAGCGCCGCGCGTGACCTGGATCATGTGCAGATCGCGGTTGCTGTCGCCGGAATCGAACGATTTGACCTGGACGGCGATCAGAAAGTCGCACTGTCCCTCATGGCAGATGCCTTTGCCGCGAGCGGCGTGGCTCACGCCTTCACTCTGGTGCAGCGGATGCGAAACGTGGTAGGTCAGGGTGCTCTCCTTCAGCACCCATTGATGGTCGGCCGCGAAGAGGTCCGCCGCGAAAACAACCGGTAGGGCGAGCAGCAGAATCAATGGCAGGATGTTCTTGTCCATAAGAATCGGTTCATAAGATCCGCTCAGAATTTTACCGACACCGACAACAGCGCAGCCCCGAAAGCTCCCGCCGTCACAATCGCGACCGGCCCATGCGCCGACGCGATGCCGTGAACTTTCTCTCCGTTATTTTTCTGCTCGAAGGCCATCGCGCCCAGAATCGGCGTCAGGATCATCCCCGGGCCGTGAATCCAGGCCATCACCTTATGAAAACGAATCGGGCCCCGCGTCTCGGTACCAGCGATTTTGGGCGCGCGGATGGCGTACCACGCGGTAATCCCGTACAGGTCGCCGGTAAGCGCGCCCAGCGCAACGTGCAGATCGCGTGTAGCGGTGCCTTCACTTTTGCCCCCGGCGCCAGGCCCAAGGATCACTGTTGCAACCAACGGGATCGTCGTAATCAATCCCATGCGCTGGTGAATCTTCAGCATGTGCGTACGTTTGTCGAGCAGCGCCTGTTGCGCGGCGTTGCTCTGCGTCTCTGCCTTTGAGAATCCCAGATCCTCGAGTGAAGGCTCGGTCTTGCTGCTGGAAGGAGCATTGGGCAAGTTCTCGGATGGCGCGGTCGGCAACGCGAGAGTCAGAGTCAGGTTTAGAGTCTGCGGGCTTCCAGCGGTCAGCGTCAGCCTGCCCGAGGCGGAGCCCATCCCTTCCGCCGAAGCGGACACTTCGTAATCGCCCGCGGCCAGATTCGAAACCGTGTACGCGCCGGCTGAATCGGCCTGAGTGTCCGTCGACTGACCCGTCGACAAATTCTTGACGGAAACTTTGGCGTTGGGCAGAACCTTCCCGGAAGAATCCGTGACCGTGCCGGAGAGTCTGGCACTCGCCTCCTGCGCCCGCAACTCAGAGTGGAGCACAAGAATCAGCACAAGCCCGACGCCAAAGGCAACTTTCCCCGCCATCGCATTCATTCGGTTTTCCTCTTGAGTTGTCCAGACCATCGACTATTGCACATAGTAGATGCGACGAGCAACGCAGGGAGATGTCCGAAGTGCTTCACACGCGACACTGAAATCTGCGCGCGATTCCCGGGAGTGTAGAACGGGACACTTTCGTCGCGTTGACATGGCTACGCCAAAGGCGTACAGTTATCATTCATACGCTAGAAGCGTATATATCAAATGGAGTTCGTCGAAGCACCCGCGTTTACGCGTCACTTGCGGACCTATCTGAGGAGTACAGGAAAATGCAGGCTCGGATCGCTGCCAGTCCCGACGTGGGGGACTTGATGCCGGGTACGGGTGGATTTCGCAAGATGCGCTGGGCAGATGCGCGGCGGGGCAAAGGCAGGCGAGGCGGGCTGCGGATTATCTATTATCACTTCCCGTCCGATCGTCAAATATGGCTGATGACCTTGTACGACAAGAACGAAGCCTCTGATCTGACACCCAGCGAGAAAAGAGCGCTGAAGAGCGCCGTTGAGGGCGAACTGAAAGCACGTGCCGCCAGAAGAGCCACCGGAAGCAAATCGCGGAGGATTCAGTAATGGCAATGACGAAAAGAGATGTGTTTTCTGAACTGGTAGAAGGCGTCGCGGCGATGAAGGCCCACCGGGAGGGCAAGATCACGCTGCGCAGTTACAAGGTAGAGGTGGCGCCGCTGCCCAAGGTGGATTCGAAGCTCATCCGTGACACGCGAAAGAAACTGCACTGCTCGCGAGCAGTGTTCGCGCGCAAGTTGCGGATCAACGAAAGAACGCTGGAGAAATGGGAACAGGGGCGGGCGAAACCGAATCCTCAGGCAGCGGCGCTGGTTCTTCTCGTGCGCAAATATCCGGATACGCTGGCGCGGCTGGACGAAGTCGCGGAGGGATAGAACTCAGAAGCCCCCACCCTATCGCAGAGAACGCGATAGGATGGGCACCCGGCGCACTTCCCGCTCCCTCAGGATCACAAAATCGCGCGGAAGCGTTTAGACTTCTGCTATGACCACCACCACCCTCAACTCCCTCGCCCGCGCTTCTTCCGCCTACCTGCGGTCTGCCATGCATCAGCCGATTCAGTGGCACGAGTGGGGGGAGGAAGCCTTCGC
The DNA here is from genome assembly GCA_963709385.1 of uncultured Acidobacteriaceae bacterium. Classification (GTDB taxonomy): domain Bacteria; phylum Acidobacteriota; class Terriglobia; order Terriglobales; family Acidobacteriaceae; genus Sulfotelmatobacter. Next base: position 86,095 of record CAVPWD010000025.1, on the reverse strand, counting down.
CGCCGCCCGACGCGACAACAAACCCATGCTGCTCGACATTGGCGCGGTGTGGTGCCACTGGTGCCATGTCATGGATCGCGAGTCCTATGACGATCCCGCCATCGCGGCCATCGTGAACGAACATTTCATTGCGATGAAGGTGGATCGCGACGAGCGTCCCGACATTGACAGCCGCTATCAAGCGGCGGTGCAAGCGGTGAGCGGGCAGGGCGGATGGCCCCTCACCGCGTTTCTTACGCCCGACGGCAAACCGTTTTACGGCGGGACATACTTTCCACCCCAAGATGGATACGGCCGCCCTAGTTTTCGCCGCGTGCTGCTGAGCATCGCCAATGCTTTCAAAGAAAAAAATACCGACGTGGTTGAGCAGGCGGCAATGGTCGAGAACACGATAGCGCAGTCGGAGTCCTTTGCCGGAAAGGACGGCCGGGTTTCAGCCAAGATCATCGACGCGATTCAAACCTCGGCCTTGCGCATGTACGATCCGCATAACGGAGGGTTCGGGCAGGCGCCGAAGTTTCCGCATCCCTCGGCGCTGGATTTATTGATTGAGCGATACGCGCGCACCTGCAAGAACCCAGCGGAGCTTCGTTCCGCCGGACAGTCGGGGGCAGATGTCCCCACAGATGAAGAGACCGGCAAGAACATAATCGTCACCACCCTCGACCACATGGCCAACGGCGGGGTTTACGACCAACTGGCGGGCGGGTTTCATCGCTACTCGGTCGACGAGCGCTGGGTGGTGCCGCACTTCGAGAAGATGTGCTACGACAATTCCGAATTGCTGAAGAACTACGTTCACGCCTACCAGGCCACCGGGAACGATTTCTTCGCCAGCGTGGCGCGCGACATCATCCGCTGGATGGACGAATGGCTGAGCGACCGCGAACGCGGCGGGTTTTACGCCTCGCAGGACGCCGACATCAACATGGACGACGACGGCGACTACTTTACCTGGACGCTCGACGAGGCCCGCGCCGTTCTTACCGAAGAGGAGGCGCAAGTCGCCGCCTTGCACTATGACATCAACGAAGTCGGCGAGATGCACCACAATCCGGCGAAGAACGTGTTGTACGTGCGGGCGTCGGTCGAAGAGATCGCTCGGCGGACGAGCCTCGCGCCCGAGCGCGTCGCAGACCTGCTGGCATCGGCGAAGCAGAAAATGTACGCGGCGCGGCTGCTGCGGCCTACGCCCTACATCGACAAGACCGTCTATGTCGCATGGAACAGCCTGTGCGTGTCCGCATATCTGGAAGCCGCGAAGGTGCTCAACCTGTCGAGCGCGCGCCGGTTTGCCCTGCGATCGCTGGATCGGGTGCTGGCGGAGGCCTGGAAAGATCATCGCGAAGAGCGCGCGGGCGAGGCGCCCGCGGCCACACGGGCCCGCTCTACACGAGCATCGTTGCTGCACGTCGTTGCCTATTCCGATCCTAAAGCGGAGCACCGCGAAGTTGCGGGTCTGCTGGAGGACTATGCTTTCACCGCCCTGGCCTGCCTGGACGCGTACGAAGCGACGGCCGACCTCAGCTATTTCAAATTCGCGCACGCCATCACCGACGCGATGGTCGCTCGCTTCTACGACTCGACATCAGGCGGCTTCTTCGACAGCGAGCCTGCCGCCGAGGGCAAGAGCCTGGGAGTGCTGGCCACAAGGCGCAAGCCCCTGCAGGATTCGCCTACGCCGGCGGGAAATCCCATGGCAGCGATTGCGCTGACGCGGCTCTATCACTACACCGGCGACGTCAGCTATCGCGACAAAGCGGAACAGACTCTCGAAACATTCGCCGGCGTCGCCGAGCAGTTTGGAATTTTCGCCGCGACCTTCGGAATTGCAGTCCTACATTTTTTGCAGAATCCGGTGCAGGTGGTGGTGATTGCAGGCGAGGCGGATGAAGCCGCTAAAGGATTGCTCGCTGCAGCGGTCGCGCCCTTCGCCTTCAGCAAGACGACGTTGCGCCTCGCGGGCAATCAGGTGGTGGCCGAGAATCTTCCGCCGCTGCTGGCGGCCACGCTGCCTGGACTTCCACAACTAGCCTCGGGCAAGTCTTTCGCCGTGCTCTGCTCGGGAACCGCCTGCCAGCCGCCGATTACCGACGCCGCGGAACTGACCCACGCCCTGTATGCGGCGCTAACCCAACCTCGTTGAAAATCTCGGCCGGGTGCCCCATTTCTCGCGCGTTTTCTGCGCGAGAAAGCCTGCCCTGAGCTTGTCGAAGGGTGGGGATCTTCGCCCGAGCCGAGAAATCCCCCCCAAAAAAAGAGGGGCCGACGGGTTAGTATGAGTCCCGTCAGCCCAAATATTGCAAGCCCAAGTTTTCGGCCCAAGTTACAGTTACGGCGTAGTTACTTTGGTGACCTTGCGGCCACCGGCTGACTCCGCTTTACTGCGGAGGCAGGTTGATTTGGCAGTGAGGTGATCCAGGTGGGCACACTAGAATCGGGCCTCCGTCCGGGGCGGCAACCTGTTGGACGGCAGCTGCGACATAGGTGCCCACTAGTCCTAACATCAGGATCGAAATCCTGATTGCGCGTTTCATGGGTTCGTCTCCTAAGATCCGCGTAGGGTTTTCCCTGAGGAAAACTTTTGCGCGGAGACGAATTATAAGACACGTGTCAAGTTTCGTGTGCAAGAGATTTCACATCCCCTCCGACCTCTCTCCTCACCAATCCATTCGTCTTTCAGCAAGAATCAAGCAATAGCCTTCCAACACTGTTGTTTACCGCAAATTAATAAAGTATTGGTTTAGATTGGGAAATTGGGTTGCAAGGCGGGGATTTGTCTACAGTAATTTACAATTCCCGAACAAACACTCCTGTCGGGCGAATCGAAGACAAGGCGGAGACAAACACAGAACACAACGTCAGGAATTTCGCACGCTGGTAGGACCGGGAATCCCGCCGGGCCGCGACTTAAAGCTTGTTGCTGATCGGCACAACCGGAATGCGTAGACCACTGAGCGGGCCTTCCGCTTCCCACCGCGAGATCGTGGTTTCACTCTGCTCGCGTACCAGCGGCGTCTCCGGCTGGCGGCGCGAGAGCGCGCGATCGACCATCCCTTCAAACATTGGAATCAGTGAGTCGGCCGTCACCGGATGGTGAGCATCCGAAAGGCTCTGCTCCCAGCGCTGCGGCCTTAGCAGCGTCTGCGAAGCTTCGCGCGCGGGACTCTTCAACGCGCAATATCCAAACCACACCAGCAGGCTGGTGTTGTAGGCGCCCATGTTGACCATGCTCATCCAGGGATTGCCCAGGTGGTTGCCCACCCACGAAGCCACGAGAATCAACTCGACGATGGCGAAGGAGCCGAAACCCAGGGCAATGCCGAAACCATGCTGGCGGCGGCTGACTCCCATGTAGTGCGCAAAGAAGAGCAGGAAAAGAACCATCCCGACCTGGATGATCCGCACACAGCGTTGGGTGGTGATGATGGCTTGCATCCAGGGCTCGATCAAACTCGAGTCGGTCGAGACCGACACCACCCCGGCCACCAGAAGCATGACCAGACCCGCCCATTTGAAGAGAACCGTCCCCAGGTCGCGAAGCGTGTGGAACGAGCGGAAAACATCGACGAAAACTTCGTGAATCACGCCGAAGCCAAACGCCACGCTGATCGCCTGCGTGACCCAGTACGAATAAAACGTAAAGTAGCCGGAGTAGCTGTGAATGTAAGCGGGAAACACGATGCCGAAACTGACCAGCTGCGTAATGATGTAGCCGAAGAAGAATGGGAATTTGCGATGCAGCCCCCGCCAGAGCATGAGCGCAACAATGCCCGACTGGATCACTGGGTGTGCGATCCAGAGCGCGTAATAGAGAATTCGAATCTTCTCGCTCATGGGAAAGGGCACTCCTGGATTGTGCGCGTCAGCCGCACGAATCCAGTCTCTTGCTCTATATTCAGAACGAGCCTTTCGACCCGATCAACGCTAACGTTAACTTGTCCTTACCCGTTGTTCAATGGACCGAAGTAATCGTAAGTAACGTTACTTTTGTGGGTACTTGAAGCACAAGGTTACTTTCGTAATCGACTGGGCGATGCGGGCGGCGCTAAAGAATCTTCCACCGGAGCAACAACATATGACGAAACACGAGGCCTGGGACCTGGCCAACCACTGGATAGCCGCTTGGAACGCTCATGATCTGGACCAGATCATGGCCCACTATGACGATGTGGTTGAGCTGATCTCGCCCGTAGCCGCCCAGCTCCTGGGAACGCCGGATGGAAAGGTGGTCGGGAAGGCCAACCTGCGAGCCTATTTTCAGCGCGGGCTCGAAGCCTACCCGCACCTCCAATTTCGCCTCGACGATGTGCTCTGGGGTGTAAACAGCGTGGTGCTGTACTACATCAATCACAGAGGAACGCACGCAGCTGAGTTCATGGAGCTCTCTTCCGGAGGAAAAGTGGTGAGAGTTGTCGCGAACTACAGCGCCTAAATGTCGGCTGCGGCGAAAGAATGCAGCCGACGGCTTGCCCTGAGCTTGTCGCACACTCTCACGCGTCCGGCGTGGAGTGAATGTAGGCGCGCATCATGCGCACCTCGTCATCCTTCTCGCTCAAGTCATTCAGCAGAATGTCGCGCAGCGACACCATGCCCACCAGATGTCCCTCGTGGCAGACCGGCAGATGGCGAAAGCTGTGGCGGCGCATCAGGGCCATGCAGGTTTCGAGGTCCTCGTTAAGGTCGATGGTCAAGGGATCGTCAGTCATAACCTCAGCCATGCAGGTACTGCGCGGGTCGCGGCCTTCGGCCACAACGCGCCGCATGAGGTCACGCTCGGAAAAAATCCCCACTACCTTGCCATTGTGCAGCACGGGCACCGCGCCAATGTTGCGCTCCACCATGGCTCGCACCGCCTCGAGCACGGTTTGCCCGAGTTCCCCCTGGTACGTGTCCTGAGCCTTGATCAGATCGCAGATCCGCATGTGACACCTCCGGGCAGGGTTCCGAGTTGTCGAAAAGCATCTACCGGGGCGCGAGTATATGCCCAGGAACCCGCCGAAAGAAAGAATAAAAAGAGGAAGCTTCAAGAATGGGCTCCCGAATCGGGGCCCCAGGATCTTAGTGGGAAACACTCCCAGGTGAGGTTTGGTCGCCCACAACCACAAAGTAGGAAGAGTTTGACAAGCCGGCAGGCAGGCTCGCACGCGAGCGAGCAGTAATCACGATGTTGTAGTCGTCGGTCGTGCCCAGCTTCATGTCGCGCAACACATCGCCAACCGGAACCGTTTTCTCGCCTTGATTCGTCGCCGCTCCGCTCGTCGACGAGCCGACCATACCCGGCTCAATCACTGCCAGCCAGGCCAGAAATTCGTGCAGATCGCGGGTGCGCGGACGCCCCGGCACCGCGTACGACACTTCCGCCTCCTGTGTGGAAAAGTGCCAAGCCAGCGAAGCCGTGAGATCGACCGCCTTTTCGTAGCCGCGTTCGGAAATCAGCCCCGGCGCGGGATTGTCGAAGGCAATGCAGACTTTCCGTTCGTCTTCGCGGGCGAACTCGCGCACCTTCAGCGATCCCGACTTCGCCGTCGCCTTCCAGTCGACGTGGCGCGCGGAATCCTCCGGCATGTATTCGCGAATGCGGTACAAGTCAGCGCCCCGTCCGCGGACAAAACTCTCCCACTCACCCCGCACCTGCGGCAGAATCTCGACAATCTCCTGCGTCGGCTCGATACGCGGATATACCAGCACTTCCCTCGGCAACGACACATGACGCGTCTTGGTAAGAAACGCGAACGGAAACCGCGTGGCCAGTCCAAAACTGTCTTCGCGATAACGCCCCCGCGACTCGAACTTCAACGCCAGGTCCGCCGACACTTCGGTTTGCGGCGGAATAAAGGGAAAGTACGCCATCCCCTGAAAAATTCCCGGAGGCGGCGGCAGCACGGTCACGCGCCGCAGCCGTCGGTCGGGCAGGCGGAGCCACTGCTGCTCCGCCGGCCGGTTAAAAGGAAACGCGAACGTGGTCGCCTCCCATTGCCACTGCTTGACGGCCTTCTTTCTCTTCTTGCGCGTCGAGACCACACGAATGGAAAACGACGGCAGAAACCGCCGTGGATTATGCAGCACAATGCGGCCCAGCACGGCGCGCCCGGCAAACAGATGCTCGGGCAGGCGAACATCGAGTTCCAGCCAGCGCAGCACCCACGCCGAGACCACGCCCGAAACCAGAATCGCCGCCAGCATCGCCGCCACCACAATGTAGAGAAGATTGTTGCCGGTGTTGAGCGCAGCAATACCGATCACCAGCGTCACCAGCGCATACACGATGCCGGCGCGGGTCACGTCATAGTCAAACGATTCCCGCAGTCGTTCCACCGCAACCCGCCGCGCCAGATACGGAACCGTCACCAGCCCCACCAGCGTAGCTAGCACCAGCGAAGTCGACGCAAGGATAATCGTGGCCCACACGTTCCCCGCATCGCGCGACACGGTCGAGAACAGCGCCGCGGCAAAGGCCAATCCCAGGCCGACCAGCGCGAGCAAAAACTTGACCCACACTTCCGCCGATGACGATTGCAGCCACTGCGCCAGCCGGCCGGGCGTGGTCGCAGTCTGGCGAGGCACGGACGGATTCGATTTCAACGGATTGGCGTACGCAGAACCCATTGCGTTCGAGCCTAGCATTCCTTGCTGGAACGGACAATCCGGAACAGCTTACGGAGAAAGCGTTCGTAACGTGGAGCCCGAGCGTATCTGCTACCTCAGCGGCCACAAACCCGGAACGCCAGCCGGAAGCAGAATTTCTTCGCCTCTACCCAGCCACCTGGGCAATGTGCCGGTCTCGTAGTTTTCGGTTCGCCCTCCGAAGTGTCTGGATCAACAGAGCAGCGCCGTGTGATGCCGATCACTGACAGCCCGACCCGCACGCACCAACGTAGTCGGAAGATCGTGACGCAGGAACCTGCGCCAGGCCGGTGCAAACCGGCGATGCGGGAGGGCAAATGAGAGTCTTATTGGTCGGACCCGATTACGAAGAGAACCTTTCCATTCGCTATCTGTCTTCGTCCCTGCTCGCTGCGGGACACGAAACAACCCTGGCTGCGTTCAATTCGTGCGCCGACACAACGCTGGTCGCCAACGCCGCCCGACGTGCAGACGTTGTCGGACTGTCGATGTGTTTCCAATCCCGCGCACAGGAGTTTCTGGGGCTGGCCCGGCTGATCAAGTCGCGCCATTCCAAGCAACTCATCGTCGCGGGCGGCCACTATGCGTCCTGCGCCGCCGAACCTCTGCTGGCCCATCATCCGGAAATCGACATCATCGTGATTCACGAGGGTGAAGGAACTTTGCTTGAGATTATTGAGGCCGTGCCACGCCTGAAAGAACGTCTGCCTCAGATTCCCGGCATCGCGTACCGAGACGGAGCACAGGTGCGTTTTACCCTTCAACGCAGAACGTTAGACGACCTCGATGCCCTGCCCTTTCCCGACCGCCGCGGACCGATCCACTCGATCGCGGGCGTTCCCACCAGTTACATGATGGGCAGCCGCGGATGCTACGGAACCTGCGCCTATTGCTGCATCACAACGCTTCATCAACTGGCGCCAGGCAAACGTTTTCGTCAGCGGAACGTGGAAGCGATCGCCGATGAGATGGCCGCCCTTTACCAGGAACGCAGGTCCCGGCAATTCGTCTTTCATGACGACAACTTCCTCGTCCCCTCCGAAGCTCTCAATCATGCCCGAATATCCGCGTTCGAGGGAGCCTTGAAGAAGCGGGGAGTAAAAGACATTGCCCTCGTGATCAAGTGTCGCCCCGCCGATGCCAATCGAAGAGTGCTTCGACGACTGAAAGACCTTGGCCTGGTTCGCGTGTTCCTGGGCGTCGAGTCCGCCACGCCGCGTGGACTCTCCACCTTAGAGCGAACCCAGAGTGTGGAGGACTCGGAGCTTGCACTTGAGACGTGCGCTGATCTCGGCATCTCCGCGCAATTCACGCTGATGATCTTCCATCCTGACGCGACCCTCGATACCTTGCGATCCGACGTGGCATTCATGCGGCGCTTTTGCGGGAATCCGCTGAATTTCTGCCGCGCCGAAATCTATGCGGGCACTCCGCTGGAGAAACGAATGATCGCGCTCGGACGGGCGCGAGGGGACTATCTCGCAAGGGTGTATAACCTGTCCGATCCCGTCGCGGACCTTGCCTGCAACATCTCGCTGGACCTGTTTGAGTCCAGGTGCTGGAGCAATGGCAGCCTGATGCAGAGCGCCATCGGACTCGATCACCTGGCGGCGGTGCGGAAGCGGTTCGACCGCCGGCCATCGGGAGCGGCGCTCTGCGGGCGCGTTGCCACTTGGTTGCGGTCCGTCAACCTGGAAACGACCAACGTGCTGGAAGAAGTCATCGATCTCAGCGCCTCGACCCACGGCATCATGGATGCCGATGTTCAACGGGCCCTGCTCGGCCTCAGGGAGCGCGAATCCGCAACTTGCCTGGAGTGGCTCTCCCGAGGGGAGAATTTGAGGGAGGAGCTGGAAAGATTCCACTTCCCCAGTTCAGCGAGTCAACTCATCCAGATTCCCGGAACACGTCTCAGGTTCGCTCGACAGTTTGCAGCGGCCGTCCTCGCCATCGGATTGCCCGCCACCGCTGCGTGTCAGTCCGGAGTGAGCGAGATGGCTCCCCCGCCGTTAAAAGAAACTCAGAACGCTTTGTGCTCGTTGACAGGTACCGTCACCGATTCCACGGGAGCCGTCGTTCCGCGCGTGAAAGTCACCGTCACGAACCTCGATACAGGCGTGGCGCGCACCTCGGCCACCAACGAGACAGGACAGTATGTGGCCAAAGATCTCCCAACTGGCCGCTACAGCGTCAAGGCCGCAGCGCAGGGCTTCAAAATCTCGGTGATCTCCGCAGTCGAACTGAAGCCGGGGCACAGCGAACGGGTTGACGTCCGCCTACAGCTCGGGGGGAACTATGGATGCTGCGAATATGCCGCCTCCCCGCTCAAGGTGGCACCGGAAGACCTCACCATCAAGAAGAAGCCCTTCACCTATACGGTTGGAGACGAGAAGGACAACGGAACGCTTAGGGGGATTGCGGACTTGGTTTATGGTGATCCGAGTATGTGGGTGCAGATCTTCGAAGCCAATCGAGATGTCATCGAGAAACCAAGCGAGATCCCGAATGGAATTTCGATCACGATCCCAGTTCGAAGACGCGATGTCCCGAAGCTGATCTCGAAAGTTCTCCCCGCCTATCCCGCAGAGGCGAAGCAGCAGCACGTATGGGGCGATGTCGTGTTGGACGTCACGCTTCGAGAAGATGGCACGGTCGAGCAGACAACCTTCATCGATGGAGATCCATTACTGGTCGACGCGGCCACCAGAGCGGTAAAACTATGGCGATACCGGCCACTCCTCGTAAAAGGCAAGCCGGTCGTCAAATTCGTTGTTGTTATTTCGTTTGGCAAGCACGGCGGAGTGCAAGCGTTCTAAGCGTTTCTCCGATGGCATAGTTTAGATTCCGCCGCTCTTGTGCTACCCTGCTGCCCTCAAGCAATGGACTCGCAGTTGTGAGCGTAGTCTCATCCCTGATCAAGGAGATCCCCCATGCCCATCGGTAAACGTGCAGCAGCGGAATTCTTTGGAACTTTCTGGCTGGTCTTCGGCGGATGCGGTGCGGCCGTGCTCGCCGCCGGCGTTCCCAACGTCGGCATCGGATACGCCGGCGTCGCCCTCGCTTTCGGTCTCACGGTTCTGACCATGGCCTTCGCCATTGGCCACATCTCAGGCTGCCACCTGAATCCGGCCATCAGCGTCGGCCTCGTCGTCGGCAAGCGCTTCCCTGCCGCCGACTTGTTGCCGTATATCGTCGCGCAGGTCGTCGGCGCGATCGCCGCCGCGGGCGTGCTTTACATTATCGCCAGCGGAATCCCCAGCTTCGACGTGCACGCCGGATTCGCCTTGAACGGCTACGGCGAACATTCTCCCCAGGGATATTCCCTGCTGGCTGGCTTCGTCGCGGAAGTCGTGCTAACGGCGTTTTTCCTGATCGTGATCATGGGGTCCACCGACAACCGCGCCCCCAAAGGATTGGCTCCCATCGCGATAGGCCTCTGCCTGACCCTGATTCACCTGGTCGGCATTCCGGTCACAAACACATCCGTGAACCCCGCCCGCAGCACCGGCCCCGCCATCTTCGCCGGCGGCTGGGCCTTGCAACAGCTCTGGATGTTCTGGGTCGCCCCCCTGATCGGCGGCGCGCTAGGCGGCGGAATCTACAGCATGCTGTTCGGGGAATAAAGAAAGACTTGCCACGGATTTACGCGGATCACACGGATAAAACAGAATCTTGGCATTCGATCCGTGTGATCCGTGAAAATCCGTGGCCAAAGTTTTTCACTGGCAACTGACCACTGGCAACTGGCAACTGCCTCTTCAGTACTCCGCCAACTCCTTCATCGCCAAATACAAATCATTGGGCTGCGGCAGGATCGCGTCTTCCAGAATCGGCTGGTAGGCCACGAACACGTCTTTCGCCGCCACGCGGCGGATCGGCGCGTCGAGGTGATCGAAAAGCTGGTCGGCGATGCGCGCCGAAATTTCCGCGCCGTATCCCCAACTCAACGTATCTTCATAGGCCACGAGCACGCGATTCGTTTTCTGCGACCGACGCGGCAATCGCATCCCAATCAAATGGATTCAAACAGCGCAAGTCGATGAGTTCAACCTTCACGCCTTGTTCGCGCTCAATCTTCTGCGCAGCCTGCAAAGCGCGCGGCACGACTGCGCCGTAAGTGATCACAGTCAAATCGGTGCCGGGATGAACAATCTTCGCCTTGCCGAACGGGATCATGTAATCCGGCCCGGGATAAGGCGCGCGTCCGAAACTTTCGCGATACAATCGCTTGTGCTCGAGAAACAGCACCGGATCGTCGCAGCGAATCGCGGTGCGCAGCAATCCAGCCGCATCCTGCGCATTCGAAGGAAACACCACGCGCAGTCCCGGAATATGCGTGAACACACTCTCGCCGCATTGTGAATGATAAATCGCGCCGCCGGTGAGATATCCGCCGATCGCCACGCGGATCACGACCGGGCAGGAGAATCCATTATTCGATCTCCAGCGGATCACGCTGAGCTCGTCGCGAATCTGCATCATCGCCGGCCAGATGTAGTCGAAGAACTGAATCTCCACCACCGGCTTCAGCCCGCGCGTAGCCATGCCCGTAGCGCGGCCTACGATGGCAGCCTCGGCCAGCGGCGAGTTGAACACGCGGTCGCTGCCGAATTCGTTCTGCAGTCCGAACGTAAGTTTGAAAACTCCGCCCTTACCCTTGACCAGCTTGCGTTTCAAATATTCTTCACGGCTGCAATCGCCGACGTCTTCGCCGAAAATCACGATGCGCTCGTCGCGCCTCATCTCATCGCGCAGCGTGGTCGTGATCACGTCGGCCATGGTCTTCGCCGGAATCTTCTTACCATCGGCCGGAACCTCAGGCACAATCGGCTGGGTTTCAAACGCCGATGACGTTGGATCGATATCCGGCGAGTACACATACTTCAAGATGCTCTCAGGCGCCGGCGGCAGTGCTTCGAGAGCATGATCAACCGCGGCCTGCAACTCAGCTTCAACTTCTTTCTCCAGCTGGTTGATTCCCTTCTCGTCGAGAATCCCTTCGCGTAGCAAAAACATCTGCGTGCGGCTTACCGGATCGCGCGCCGCATCGCGCTCACGCTCGGCATCGGCGCGATACAAGCGCTCATCATCCGACAGGGAATGTGAATAAGGCCTGGTCACATGCGCATGAATAAACGCCGGCCCATGTCCTTCGCGGCAGTGCCGCACCGCGCGCTGAAACGCCGCGTGGCTCGCCACCGGATCGGTACCGTCGATTTCTTCGAAATGAAAATCCGGAAAGCCCGCGACCAGTCGCGAAATGCTTCCGCCCGCCGTTTGCACTTCCACCGGCACCGAGATCGCGTAGCCGTTATCTTCTACGCAGAAAATTACCGGCAGCTTGCCCAGCGCGGCGGCGTTCATCGCCTCCCAGAACTCGCCTTCGCTGGTCGTGCCATCGCCGAGAGAAACGTAAGTGACTTCGTCCCCCTGAAAACTCACGTTCTTAAACTGCCGATAATCGACAAACGGTTGAGTCGGCGAAGAATGCGAAGGGGGTGCCCCATTTCTCGCGTCCTTTGCGAGAAGTGGGTCTGTGCCGGATGTTGGAATCTCCGCCGCCTTTGGGTGCCGCGAAAAATACCGTCCACCCTCGGCGCAACCCACAGCCTGCAAAATCTGCGATCCCGTCGGCGACGACTGGGTCACAATATGCAGATCGGGATAGCTCCAGTGCGACGGCATCTGTCGTCCGCCCGAACTGGGATCGATGGCCGCGCCAACTCCTTGCAGAAACATGTCGTAAGGCTTGACCCCGACCGCAAGACATAGCGCGCGATCGCGATAGTACGGATAGAACCAGTCGTAGCCTGGCCTCAGCGCCAGCCCGGCGGCCACGCCAATCGCTTCGTGGCCCGCGCCCGACATTTGGAAATAGATTTTCTGCTGACGCTTAAGCAGAATCTCCCGATCGTCGATGCGTCGGGAGGTATACATGAAACGGTAGGCCTGGATGAGCTGCTCGCGCGTAAGTCCCTCATAAAGCTTGTGCTTCTTCGCGCTATTGGCAACCAGAGTCAGTTTGGGGTCGGTCTTTGTCGTCGCCATCCGTTTCCCTGATACCTGCTTACTATATTGGATTTCCGGCGGCCGCACCGCGATTCCGCGCTCAAGGGCCATCCTGCGTTTCCGCAGGTGAGGAGGCTGGTGGGCGCGAGACCTTTTGCATTGTAACTGGTCACCGGGATTGGAAAAATAGGAAGTTTCGGGTAGATAAGGGTCGGGCGGTTGGACCACATGACCGAGGTCACACAGTGCTGGGTTTCATAGTTTTTCGCTCGGCGCGAGCGTTGGCATGCCCGACCCGTTCTCGGGGGTCAGGCCAAAATAGCGACGCTGGAAGTACAGCGACACGCTTACCAGGCCGATGAGCGCCGGAACCTCGACCAAGGGCCCAATGACCGCCGCAAAGGCTGCGCCAGAGTTGATTCCAAAAACCGCCACCGCCACCGCGATGGCGAGCTCAAAATTGTTACTCGCCGCCGTAAAAGACAAGGTCGCCGTCTTCGAGTAATCCGCTCCCAGCTTGTGCCCCATGTAAAACGAGACCAGGAACATCACCACAAAGTAAATCAACAGAGGAATTGCAATGCGGAGCACATCGAGGGGCAATCGTACGATGTACCCGCCTTTCAGCGAAAACATGACGACGATGGTAAACAGAAGCGCAATCAGCGTGATGGGGCTGATTCGCGGGATGAAGCTCTTCTCGTACCACTGTTTCCCTCGTGCCCGCACCAGGATGAAGCGCGTCATCATCCCTGCCAGGAACGGAATCCCGAGATAAATGAACACACTGCGGGCAATGTCACGAATCGACACATTCACCACCGCGCCATGCAATCCAAACCACTGCGGCAACTTGGTGACAAACACCCAGGCATACACCGAGTAGAACAGCACCTGGAATACGGAGTTGAAGGCCACCAGGCCGGCTGCGTAGTCCGTGTCCCCTTTGGCCAGCTCGTTCCACACGATCACCATGGCGATGCAGCGCGCCAGCCCAATCATGATCAAGCCGGCCATGTATTCCGGGTACCCGCGCAAGAAAATGATGGCCAGAGCAAACATCAGCAGCGGACCAATGACCCAGTTCTGCATTAACGACAGCGCGAGGATCTTTTTGTTGCGGAATACTTCTCCCAGTTCTTCATAACGAACTTTGGCCAGCGGCGGATACATCATCAGGATGAGGCCCACGGCAATCGGAATCGAGGTGGTACCCACGCTGAAGCGGTTCAGAAAAGGCACGATGCCGGGCCACCCCCAGCCGGCCGCCACGCCGGCGAGCATGGCGGCGAAAATCCATAGGGTCAGGTACCGGTCCAGGAAGCTGAGACGAGACGTCAGGTTGGTCTTCATTGTTTTCCGAACCTCATTTTCCGAACCTCATTGCCGCCCGATGTTGTCGATCTCGCTCTTGAGCGAGAAGCGGTCCAGGGTCGCGAGCGGCAGGCTCAGGAACAGGCTGATTCTCCGGTCGAGCAAAAAGAAGGCTTCGCGGAAGGCCTTCTCGATTTGCTCGCTTGTTCCCTGTACGGCGGCGGGATCGGGGATACCCCAATGCGCCGTCATCGGCTGGCCCGGCCAGATCGGACAAACTTCGTTGGCTGCGTTATCGCAGACGGTAAAAACAAAATCGAGATGTGGCGCGCCGGGCTGTGCAAACTCGTCCCAGCTCTTGCTGCGGAGACCGGTCGTCGGAAGGTGCGCCGATTCCAGCTGCCGCAGGGCCTCGGGACGAACCTTCCCCGTCGGATGGCTGCCCGCGCTGAAAGCGGTGAATGTCGGCCGCCCCTTCTGATTCATGATGGCCTCGGCCAGAATGGACCGCGCCGAATTACCGGTGCAAAGAAATAGAACGTTGTAGTGTCCAGGCATGACTCCCTCGCTCTTATTGCGCTAGAAACAGTTGTTGCGCCAAAACACTGCCGGCGCGACCGTGGAAGAGCGGCGCTTCAGCGCCGCGTAAACGCGGGCAACCACACTGGGGCTTTTAGCCCCCGTGGTCGCATTCGCTCGCAGCGGTAAGAAAAACGACACGGGGGCTGAAGCCCAAATCACTCTCCGAAACCCTGACGCGGCGCTAAAGCGCCGCTCTTCCACGCCTGTAACGTCATTCCCGCCGCGTTACATGTCCTCTTCCCTCAGCATTCCAGGCATTTTTCGTCCAGGGTCCCACGCCCTCTTCGTGCTCATGCCCTCAGCTGCAACACGCCGGACCACAACACGTCTTTTCCACGCGACTCGGCTTCACCGCCCGAATAAACGCACTGAAAAACTTGCCATCCACTTGCGGAGCCAACGCGTCAACGTCGATTCCCTGCCCGGAAAGAAATTCGCGGGCATCGTCGACGCGATAGATGCGCGTGGCCTCAATCTCAATCTCCGCGAAACCCGCCGCCTCCAGCTTGCCGCGATATTCGTTTTCTTCCAGCGCGCCCGCAATGCAGCCCACCCACGCCAGCACACTCTGGCGAATTTCCGGCAGAATCTCGCCGCGCGTCACCACATCGGACACGGCAAAGCGTCCGCCCGGCTTCAGCACGCGGAAGGCTTCGCGCAGCACTTTGTCTTTGTCGGCGGAGAGATTGATCACGCAGTTGGAAATGATCACGTCGACGGAATTGTCGGGCAGAGGAATATTCTCAATCTCCCCCCTCAGGAACTCGACGTTCTCCGCGCCCGCCTTGCGCTTGTTCTCGTTGGCCAGCGCCAGCATTTCGTCGGTCATGTCGAGACCGTAAGCCTTGCCCGTCGGCCCCACGCGCCGCGCCGAGAGCAACACATCGATGCCGCCGCCGGAACCGAGGTCCAGCACAGTCTCTCCGGCATCCAACTGCGCCAGCGCCGTCGGATTGCCGCAGCCGAGCGAAGCGAGTAGCGCCTCTTCAGGGATCTGCCCCGCCTGCGCCGCGTCGTAAAGATTGGCGGTGATGGGATCGCAACACCCCGTGCTCGCCGTCGCCCCGCAACACGAACTCCCGCCAGACTTCACGCGCAGCGCAGCCTCGCCGTACTTCTGTTTGACAACATCCTTGATTCCCGCATTCGTACTTGCGGAGCCTGGGACGGCGGATTCCGGGAAAGGCGCGGTTTCAGCCGCAGGTTTTGGGAAGGGCACGGCTTCAGCCGTGCCGCTAGACGCCGCTAATGACCCGGGCTTTAGCCCCTGAGGGATTTCCGTTTGTACGCTCATGATTGCTCCTACTTGCAGATTTGAATAATGTCCTGTGGCTTCAGCGCCCGATTGCGCGTGCAGCACTCGGCATAGAGAAACTGCAGCAGTTCCTGCAAGGCTCCCGTATTCGCCGTGTAGCGCAGGAACGTCCCCTCGCGCTGCACTTCGACCAGATCCTCGGTCCGCAGCTTGTCCAAATGATGCGACAGCGTCGAGTTGGGAATTTCCAGTTCTTCCTGAATGTCGCCGACCACGAGGCCCTCGGGGTGCGCCGTCAGCAGCAACTGCATAATCCGCAGCCGCGGCTCGGTCCCCATGGCCGAGAACATGTCGGCATATTTGGCCACGCATTCGCTGGATTTGGAGGAGGAAGCAGCTTTCGGGGACGCGATCACCATATTTCGATATTACTAGAAATATGGATTATGTCAAGTCGGCTGGACTGGCGCAATATCGTGGAGGGGCGGTCGCGCTCGTCCGCCGCTCCACAATGGCGAGTCGAGTTGCGCTCGACCCTTCGGCTTCGCTCTGTCGAAAATCCCCACTTCTCGCGCAAAGAACGCGCGAGAAATGGGGCACCCGGCTCCTCGCGAGATCCCTCGTCCCGCTGGTGAAAGCGCGGGCCTTCGGGATGACGCCAGTGCGGCGTAGGCTAGCCAGAGTTGCAGCACGTCGGACCACAGCTGGCATCTTCGATCCGGCTGAGTGCTGACGGCTGACTGCCGAGTGCTTTATTCTGGAAGCAGATGATCCGTACTCGGCGCGCCTTTGACCCACGCTCCATCCAACTGGTGATCTTCGATCTGGACGGCACGCTGATCGACTCGCGCCTCGACCTGGTGCATTCGGTCAATGCGGCCCTGCGCCATATCGGGCGGCCGGAGTTGCCGGAGGACGTCATTGCCAGCTACGTGGGCGACGGCGCGCCGGTTCTGATCCAGCGCGCGCTGGGCGGCGAGCAGGTAGACGAGGCGGTCGTCCGCCAGGGGCTGGAGTTTTTTCTCAAGTACTATCGCGAGCACAAGCTCGATCACACTACGGTCTATCCCGGTGTGGCCGAGGCTTTAGAAGTAATCAGGGGTTCTCAGAATGGCTCGCCGCGCAAGTTGGCCGTGCTGACGAACAAGCCGGTGGTTCCGTCGCGGGCGATTGTCGAAGCGCTGGGCCTCGGCCGTTTCTTCTCCCAAGTCTATGGCGGCAACAGCTTCCCCACCAAGAAGCCTGACCCCGAGGGCGCGCGCGCGTTGCTCGAAGAGTATGGCGTGCAACCACAGCACTCCGTGATGATCGGCGACTCTCACGTCGACATCACCACGGGACGCAACACGGGCATGGTCACCGTTGGCGTAACCTACGGCTTCGCCCCGCATACGTTGCAGGATGAACCTCCGGACGTTCTCGTGGATCATCCCGGCGAATTGGCGGAGCTGTTCGCGGTAAAGTGACGCAGGGGATGCACTATAATTGGTGCAACGCGCCTGTAAGCCGATCAACCGCCAGACCTTGTGAGCTTTAAGCGCTGTGGAATATTTTCCTTGTATCGCTATGATAACAAGGCATTTATATATCGAAGTTGAAGCGGTTTAACTTCCCGACTGTGACCCTTGTTTCGCGTTGTGCACCGATGGTGGGACGCGGCTTCCGCGAGCAGCGGCGGGCTCAGGAATCGCCGCACGGGGTATTTCTCGAATCGATCGACTCCAACGGTGGCGGCGCACAATCGGAAGACGACCACGGGGGCTGAAGCCCAAAATCGTTACAACTTGCTCTACGCGGCGCTGAAGCGCCGCTCTTCCACGGTTGCCCGAGCTTCATCCTACCGTTGCTCTGGGCGACCCGTTGTCGATGTCATAGCTTACGTTACACTGCTTCGACGAGGGACAAAGGCTACGGCAACGACCGGACTTCTTTTCTCTACGTCTACCTTACTCATGACTTCATCTCGATCTGGTCTGTCTGACGTCACGCCCGAGCTCACGCCCAAGGAATTGCGCAAGCTGCGCAGCATGAAGAATCCCTACGGCATTCAGAAATTTCTCGACGACATGCCGTATCACCTGGAAGATACTGCGTGGTCGCCGCGGAAAGTGCTGGCCGAACAATCGTCGCATTGCATGGAAGGCGCGATTTTCGCGGCAGCTGCATTGCGGGCCAACGGATATCCTCCGCTGCTGCTTGACTTCGAGGCCGAGCACGATACCGACCACGTGATCGCCATTTACCGCGAGGACGGCTGCTGGGGCGCGGTGGCCAAGTCGAACTACAGCGGATGCCGCTGGCGCGAGCCCGTATATCGCACGCTGCGCGAACTGGCGCTGAGCTACTTCAATACCTACTTCAACCTGCGACGCGAGCGCACGCTGCGGCGCTACTCCGGCCCGGTCAACCTGAAACGCTTCGACCCCCAGCACTGGATGACCACCGAGCAGCCGGTATGGTTCATCGTGTATCACCTGTTCGACATCAAGCATTATTCGCTGATGACCAAGGCGCAGGAGAAGCGGCTGCACCGCGTGGATGAGCGGTTGTTTCAGGGAGAGTGTCTGGGCAAGGCGTTCAAGGCGAGGGATTAAGGGGCAAGGGGTTAGGGAACAGGGATGCCCGGTTTGGCCTGATTAAAGTCGTGGTCCCATCTTGCCGATGGTCCCGACAGGACCTTTCTGCTTGCTTTGGGGCTGCCTTTGGACGCAAGCTAGACGGCGAGTTGAATGCGGCCGCTCTCTGCCCGGCATGGCTTTGGGTCCGGAACGGAGAATCGAATTGGACTTGCACAGTCACAGTCAGTTCGGGACCGCTTTCACTCACGATGTTGTGGAAGCCCGCCGCCATCCCCGTTTCAAGCTGGAAGTCGATATCCGGGTCTACCCGCGTAACGCCAGCGTGGTGCGCGGACACACCCTGGATATGAGCGAGAGCGGAATTTCCGCCATGCTGCGGGTCGAGGTTCCCATCGGCGAAGTGGTGCGGCTGGAGTTCACGCTGCCGCTGGGTGCAGTAGAAATTCATGCGCTGGTTCGCCAACGCAACGCCTTCCGCTATGGCCTGCAGTTCGTCGAATCGAGCACGGCGCAGGAAGTGATTGGGCGAACCTGCCGCCAGTTGGCGATGGACGAATCCCTGCGCGCGGCGAAACTTCCCTGAAGAGTTCTTCCCTGCCGGTCGCCGGACGATGCCTTGGCCGGGATGTCCGAAAAAAAATTGTTTCCACTGTAAGGTTCTCGTGCTCGAATACGTCTATAGGTCAGCATGAGAACCCGGCTGCTCATTTTCTTCCTTCTCGTCTCCGGCCTGGGGTTGGCGCAACTGGGGTTGGCGCAGAACAATCCGCCCAACTCCGCTCCCCCCCAGACCGATAGCAGTGCGCCTGCCACAACTTCTGGCCCGAACAACGCGGCTGCAGAAAACGCGGGCACGGAAACCAGGGGCACAGAAACCAAGACTGGACCCGCGACCTCTCCCCCGCCCGATCTCACGCCTGACGCCGCTGGCGCGCTCACGCAAGAACAGATGCAACAGTTGTTCCGCGTCGTGGCCGACAAAGATCGCGAAAACGACAAGCGGCTGCGCGACTACACCTATACCGAGCGCGACATCCAGAAAAACATGGACGGCAAGGGCCAGACCAAGTCCACCGAAGTGAAGACCTACGAGGTGCTGGAGATTTACGGCGAGCAGGTGCAGCGGCTGATCGCAAAAGACGACAAGCCGCTCGACGCCAAGGAAGCCTCCAAGGAAGAAGAAAAGATCCAGAAGATCATCGACAAGCGCAAGAACGAATCGGAAGACGACCGCCGCAAGCGCGAAGAGAAGGCAGAAAAAGAACGCGAGGAGGGTCGCAAGTTCGTCAACGAAGTGGCCGACGCCTACAACTTCAAGCTGGTAGGAACAGAACTCGTCGACGGGCGCGAGGCCTGGGTGATCGACGGCGAGCCGCGGCCGGGCTACGAACCGAAGATGAAAAATGCGAAGTTCCTGCCCAAGTTCCATGGGCGGGTGTGGGTCGACAAGAGCGATCTGCAACTTTCGAAGATGGATATTGAGGCGATCGACACGGTGTCGGTGGGGTGGGTGGTCGCCCGCATCCACAAAGGCTCGCGCGTCATGCTGGAGCAGACGCGGGTGAACGACGAAGTCTGGCTGCCGCGGCACATGACCTTCAAGTTCGACGCGCGGGTGGCGCTGTTGAAGGGATATAACATCGACGGCGACCAGGAATTCCGCGACTATAAGAAGTTCGGCACCTCGTCGAAGATTGTGGGCATGGCCGAGGTGAAAGAGCAGAAGTAGGCGCGCGCGGCTCGTTCGGCGAAAGCGCGTTTCCGCAATCCTCGGTTCCGACAGTCCCCACTTCTCGCGCACAGAACGCGCGAGAAATGGGGCACCCGGCATTCGATTCCTAAAACACAATTCCGCAATCTCTCAATTCCGACAGTCCCCACTTCTCGCGCACAGAACGCGCGAGAAATGGGGCACCCGGCATTCGATTCCATCCTTCCAGTTGCAGTCTGCGGGCTTATAATGCGTGGTCCTGAGTTGCGTGGTCCTGAGTTGCGCGGTGCGCTTGGTCTAACGCGCGGGACGGATTTCAACTACGAACTCTCGCGAGGCTCTGAATGACCTCTTTTACTCGTCGTGATCTGCTGCGTTCTGGCATCGTTCTCTCTGGCTCAGCTTTGGTCGCGGGCTCGGTGGGCCGGGCGCATGCTTTGCTGGCAGGCTATCCGGGCGTGGCTTCGGCGGAGGCCGAGTCGGCGGTTCTTCCGCGGGAGCGGCTGCTGTTTGATTTTGGCTGGAAGTTCTTTCAGGGACACGGGAACGATCCGCGGCGTGACTTGGGATTTGGCATGGGCCAGGGAGATTTCGCCAAGTCGGGAGAGTTCTGGTTTGCCACGGCGAAGTTTGACGACTCGAAGTGGCGTCCGCTGAACCTGCCGCACGACTGGGCGGTGGAGTTGCCGTTTGTGCACGACGAAGAGCAGAACAGTCACGGCTACAAGCCGCTGGGGCGAAGGTATCCGGAGACGAGCGTGGGATGGTACCGGCGCACGTTCGATATTCCGAAGGAAGACGAGGGGAGGCGCATCACGGTGGAGTTTGACGGCGCGTTTCGCAGCGCACTGGTGTTTTTGAACGGATATTTCATCGGGCGCAACGACAACGGGTACGCGCCGTTTCGCTTCGACGTGACGGACTTCCTGAATTATGGCGGAAAGAACTTTCTGATCGTGCGCATGGACGCCAGCTTCGGCGATGGATGGTTCTATGAAGGCGCGGGGATTTACCGGCATGTGTGGCTGACCAAGACGGATGCGCTGCATCTGGGACACTGGGAAAGCACGGTTCGAACTTCGATGAAAGGAAACGCCGCGACGCTGAGTCTCGCGACTGCCGTGCAGAATCAGGGCCCGCAAGCGGAGAGTTGCCGCGTGCGCTGGCAGATTCTGGATGCGGCGGGGAAAGTCGTGGGGACCGCGGACTGTGCGCCACAGTCGGTTCCGTCCGCCGGATCGGCCAATTTCACGGCGAGTGCATCGATTGCGAACCTTGCGCTGTGGTCGCCTGAAAGTCCGAATATGTATTCGGCTGTGGTCACGGTTGAGTCCGGCGGAAAGGTCCGCGATGCGGAGCGCATCAGCTTTGGTGTGCGCGATCTTAAGTGGGACGCCGACAAAGGATTTTTCCTCAACGGCAAGTCGGTGAAGATCAAGGGCACGTGCAATCATCAGGATCACGCGGGCGTGGGCGCGGCGCTGCCCGACCGCATGCAGTGGTATCGCGTAGGCGTTTTGAAAGATATGGGCGGCAATGCGGTGCGCACGTCGCACAACATGCCGACACCGGAGTGGGTGGAGGCGTGCGACCGGCTGGGCATGATGATGATGTGCGAGACGCGGCTGATGAGCGCGAACGACGAAGGCATGGCGCAGCTGGAGACGATGGTGAAGCGCTATCGCAATTCGCCGTCGATTATTTTGTGGTCCATGGGCAACGAAGAGTGGACCATGATGTTTCAGCCGCAGGGGCCGCACGTGCTTGACGACATGATCGCGCGCACGCACGAGCTGGATCCGACGCGGTTGTGCACTGCGGCGATCAACACTGCGTTCCAGACGCACTTTCCCGAGCAGCTCGACGTGATGGGCTTCAACTACAACTTGAAAGAGCATGACCCGTATCACAAGTTGCATCCCAAGCAGCCGAGTGTGGGATCGGAAACGGCGAGCACGGTTTCGACGCGCGGCATTTATTCGACCGACAAGTTGCGCAATTGGGTCAGCGCTTACGATTTGAATCACACCGACTGGTCGCAGCTGGCGGAAGAGTGGTGGAAGTTTTATGCGGCGCGCGAATGGCTCGCGGGCGGATTCGCCTGGACGGGCTTCGATTATCGCGGCGAGCCGACGCCGTATGGCTGGCCGTCGATCAATTCGCAGTTCGGCATTGTCGACATGTGCGGATTTCCGAAAGACAACTTTTATTACTACAAGGCGTGGTGGGGAACGGAGCCGGTGCTGCATCTGTTTCCGCACTGGAATTGGGACGAGCGCTTCGGTGAACCGATTCCGGTGTGGGTGCATTCGAATCTGGATTCAGTCGAACTCTTCCTGAATGGCAAGAGTCAGGGATCGAAGAAAGTTGAGCCGCTCACGCATCTAGAGTGGAGCGTGAAATACGAGCCCGGCGTGATCGAGGCGCGCGGCACGAAAGACGGCAAAGTCGTGCAGGTGGAAAAGCGCGAGACTACGGGCGATCCGGTGGCGATCAAGGTGACGACCGATCGCTCGGAGATCAACGCCGACGGCGAAGATGTGGCCGTGCTGAAGGTGGAAGTGCTCGACAAAGAAGGCCGCACGATTCCGACTGCTGCATAACCTGATCAGCTTCAAAGTGACCGGCGAAGGCGCGCTGATCGGCGTGGGCAACGGCGATCCGAATTGCCAGGAGTCTGATAAGGAACCGAAGCGCAGTTTGTTCAACGGGCTGGCGCAGGTGATCGTGCAGTCGACGCGCACTCCGGGGACGATCACGGTGGAGGCTTATTGCGAGCCGTATCCGCGGCCGGTGCTGCCGGCGGTGAAAGTGATGATTACGACGAAGAAGGTGGAGTTAAGGGCGAGTGTGGGATAGGCGTGAGCGGAGCGAGCTTCGCGGATTACGGTTTGCGCTCCCGGAGGGAGCACGATAATAGCCCGCCAGTTCACTGGCGGGAGAACGCAGCGTTTAATTTGGGCGCCGCAGTCCGCGGCGGGAAGGACGCTTGAACTTCCATTTTCATGCCATTCTCTTTGACCACGGCCACGCCACGAGGAATCGCCCGACGCTCACGGGCCATGAGGGAGGGAAGCTACGGGCAAGGATGCGGATCGGCTCACCAAGGTGACTTACCCGCCGCGGAAACGCCGGGCTACGGTCGAACGTCCCTCGGGAAGGGCAGGTGCTCATTCGATTCCGAAATCCGCCAGCGGACAAAAAGAAATTGCGCGCACTGACCCGCCGCTCCCCTGCCCTCCCGCGTTTATAATAGAAAGATTCTCTGGCGGCGAAATCCGGCTCTGTCGAGCTGCCGGCGAATACCTGGCCTCGCTGCGCTTGGCCGGACCCTTCGACTAGCAGGGCGGAGGCGCCCGTCCCTACACGGGCAACAGCAGGTTCCTCCGCCCTTCGCTTCGCTCGGGGGTCGGAATGACAAGGATTATGATTGAGGACAGAAATTGTCCGCAATTTGATTTAGGTTTCTAGGGTTGGTTTTGCTGAAGGCTGAGAGCTGACGGCTGAAAGCTGTTCTTCCATGGATTTCAAACTCGTTTCCGACTACAAGCCGCAGGGGGACCAGGGGCGCGCCATTGAGCAACTGCTGCGCGGGATTTATGACCGCGAGCAGCATCAGGTGTTGCTGGGGGTGACCGGGTCGGGCAAGACGTTCACCATGGCCAAGGTGATTGAGGCGACGAACCGCCCGGCGCTAGTGATGGCGCATAACAAGACGCTGGCGGCGCAACTTTATCACGAGTTCAAGAATTTTTTCCCGCACAATGCGGTCGAATATTTCGTTTCGTATTACGACTACTACCAGCCGGAGGCGTACGTTCCGGCGACCGATCTTTACATTGAAAAAGAAGCGACCATCAACGATGAACTGGACAAGCTGCGGCTTTCGGCGACGCGGTCGTTATTTGAGCGGCGCGACGCGCTGATTGTGGCGTCGGTGAGTTGCATTTACGGCCTGGGATCTCCGGAAGCGTATTACGGGATGATGCTGTTTCTGGAAAAAGGGCAGAAGATCAAGCGCGAAGACATTACGCGCAAGCTGGTCGACATTCTCTACGAGCGCACCAACGGCGATTTCCGGCGCGGTACGTTTCGCGTGCGCGGCGATGTGATCGAGGTCTATCCGACTTACGACGACATGGCGTATCGCATCGAGTTGTGGGGCGATGAGATTTCATCGCTCACGCAGATCGACCCGCTGTTTGGGACGGTGAAGCAGAAATATATGCGGCTGCCGATTTATCCCAAGACGCATTATGTGATGAAGGAAGAGACGCGGGCCTCGGCGGTGGATTCGATCAAGAAAGAGCTGGCGTGGTGGGAAGTGGAACTGGAGAAGCAGGGACGGCTGGTGGAAGCGCAGCGCATTCATCAGCGGACCATGTTCGATCTGGAAATGATCAAGGCCATGGGATTCTGCCACGGCATTGAAAATTATTCGCGGCATTTTACTGGGCGGTTGCCGGGCGAGCCTCCGCCGACGCTGCTGGATTATTTTCCGCGCGACTTTCTGATGTTTATCGACGAATCGCACCAGACGGTGCCGCAGTTGCGCGGCATGTATGCGGGCGATCGATCGAGAAAGGAAACGTTGGTCGAATATGGCTTTCGCATGCCGTCGGCGCTGGATAATCGTCCGCTGACGTTTGAGGAGTTTGAGCATCGCACCAATCAGCTTGTGTATGTCTCCGCGACGCCGGGGCCGTATGAGCTGACGAAGTCGGCGGGCGTGGTCGTGGAGCAGATTATTCGGCCGACGGGATTGATCGATCCGCCGGTGGAGATTCGTCCGGTGAAAGGGCAGATTGACGATCTGCTGCACGAGATTCGCGCGCGAGTGGAATTGGGCCAGCGCGTGTTGGTGACGACTTTGACGAAACGCATGTGCGAGGATCTGGCCGAGTATTATGCGGAGGTCGGGCGTGAAGTGCCGCTACATGCATTCGGAGATCGAGACGCTGGAGCGGGTGAAGATTCTGCGCGATCTGCGCAAGGGCGAGTTCGATGTGTTGATTGGGATCAATTTGTTGCGCGAGGGGCTCGATCTGCCGGAAGTTTCGCTGGTCGCGATTCTGGATGCGGACAAAGAAGGATTTCTGCGGTCGACGGGATCGCTGATTCAGACCATTGGGCGCTGCGCGCGGCATTTGAATGGGCGGGCGATTCTCTATGCGGATCGTCAGACCGATTCGATGAAGCGCGCGATCGACGAGACCTCGCGCCGGCGCGCGATTCAGACTGCGTACAACGAAGAGAATGGAATCACGCCGGAGTCGATTGTCCGGCCGCTGGATATGACTCTCGCCGGCATTGTCGCGGCCGACTATGCCGATCTGACGGCAGGCGAGTCCGAGGGCTTGCCGGAGTTCAAGTCGCAGGAAGAGGTGGATGGATACATCGGCAAACTTGAGAGCGACATGCGCGAGGCGGCGAAGAAATTCGAGTTTGAGAAGGCGGCGAAGTTAAGGGACACGATTAAGGAGTTAAGGACGAAGGAATTCTTATTTGCGTGAAAGCTTTATGGACTGGAAGCCAGCAACGATCGAGGATGTCGAGCGGATTGTCCAGACCGATCTTGCCAAGTGCAACGAGCAGCAAACTGCAGCGTTTGAAACCTACCGAGTCGAGCCCTGCCTCGCTCGGATCCTGCGAGCAGGAAAAGTTGAATCTGTCGTCGTCGTGGCGCACAAAGGAAACCAGGTTATCTATTGGGAAGACGTCGAGGAGGGCTTCGGCGTTTCTGCGATCAGCGCCGAAGGTCAAATTATTCTCGAGCAGGATTGCAGCCAGAACGATTTGGGCCTGGCACTGAACTTTTGGATTGAGTAATTTTATCTCCATAAGTCACGAGCTCAGCCCGCGAAGTTAGTGCTGTAGATAGTCGGAAGGCGACCAACACCTAACACGCTCACACCATACGGACTGGGCCCGGGTATTGCGCCACAACGGAGTCGGAGGTGAGCAGCGTGATTCCTTCTACCGTTGCTTGGGCTACCAGCAAGCGATCGAACGGATCTCTGTGGATGTGCGGCAGACCGTCGATTGCGACCACATGGTCGCTGAGGATCGGCAGCTCGCTGTAGCCGTTATCCAGCAGGCCGCGGCGAAGCAATCGCGGATCGACCTGAAAGTCCTTGCGACCGAGCCCACGTTTAATCGCCACCTCCCACACACTGGCAGCACTGAATAGCAGATCGTTCGACGGATTGTCGATCAACCTCAGCGCGGCAGATGACAGGCGATCCGGTTGACCGGCAGCCCAGAGCAGCAGATGAGTATCGATCAGAATTTTCATTCCCCACCGGCGAAGAGATGTTCAATCTCGTCCTTGCCCATGCGGTCGAAGTCGTCTGGCACCGAGATTTGGCCGGTCATGAAGCCCAATCGCTTGGTTTCTTTTCCCACCGGAGCAGCGAGGGCGGTGACCTTCACCATAGGTTTGCCAGCCTTTGCGATTACGAAGGGCTCTCCCTTGGCGGCTTCTTCGACGAGCCGGGAGAGCTGCGTTTTAGCCTCATGGATGTTGATTGTTTTCATAGCCAATAGTAGACTAGATCCAGTTGATTTAGTCTATTATGGCGGTTCTACAAATGCAATTGCTTCTTTAGTTTACCTTCCGTACGCCGCGCTGGCGGCCAGGGGTTTGCGGTGGAAGGTGTAGCCGTCGAAGGTTTCGGGGCGGAAGTTCAGGTTAGCGAGGCTGAGTTTTTCGGTCTGGCTTAAGAACAGGTATCCGCCGGGTTCGAGGTAGAGATGCAGGCGCTCGATCAGAGCCGTGCGCTGGGCGCGGGAGAGGTGGGGCAGCACGTCCATGCAGAAGATGCAGTCGAAGCGGCCAATGTAGACGGGCTTCGTCAAATTCATGGTGTTGAAGGTGACCAGGCTGCGCAGGCGCGGTTTGACCAGCAGGTGGGCGCCGCCGTTGGAACCGTTTGCTGAACCATTTCCTGAGCCGTTTGTTGATCCGTTCCCTGCCCCGTTCCCTGATCCGTTTCCCGATCCGTTCTGCGGTGCGTCTTGCGTGGCGTTCTGATTCGCGTTCGGGCTGCCTATCTTTGAGAAGCAGGCGCGGATCGACGCGGGCGGCAAGCCGGCGAGCGCGGATTGCGGATAGAGTCCGCGTTCGGCGACTTCGATCGCCGAGGGCAGCAGGTCGCTGCCGACAATGTGAATCGACCAGTCTCTGGTTCCCTGGGCGAGGGGCGGGACAGAACTCTCGGCGATGCCGCCATTCTTCGAGGGCGCATTTTTTTCTTTGCTGTCTTTTTCCTTGCCGTCTCTTTCCTTGCCATTCCCCCCGTTTGATCCGTTGCTCGAGCCGTTGGTTGAACCGTTCGCCGAACCGCTGGCGCTGCCGTTTCCACCGTTCCCCGGCAAGGTGCTGCACAGGGCCATGGCAATCGAGTAGGCCTCTTCGCCGGTGCCGCAGCCTGCGCTCCAGATGCGGAGCGTGCAGGGGCCGTCGTCGGATTTGCGGGCGTAGAGTTGCGGGACTACCTGGCGGGCCAGCGCGTTCATGGCTCCGGGATGGCGGAAGAATCCGGTATTCACGTTGAGCACGCCGTCCAGGAAGCCGGGCAGCGCGGCGGGATCCTGATCGGCGGCGCGCAGGCGGTCGAGCAGGGCAGCGGGCGATTCCACTTCCTGCTTCTCCATGTGCTCGGCTACGTGCGCGGCCAGAGCGCTGTTGGGGCAGTCGAGCAGAATCCCCGTCTGGCGCTCGACCAGCAGGCGCAGTTCGGAGAGCTCGTGCTCGAGGATGGTGGTGCCCGCCATCAATCTATGCATAAATCCTTCCCTCAACGGGGATGCGCGAAATTGGAGCGCGAAAACTGCTTCGACCGAGCCTTACCGGATCGGCGTCTTACAAGGGGAGGATCGAAATTCAGTTGCCAGTTGCCAGTGGTCAGTGTTCAGTTACCAGCTCTCAGTTACCGGATGCGGCAGCGTACGACTTGCCGGAATCCTGTTCAGCTTGTTGCGCGACTACGTTCATTTCTTTCTCCAGCGAGGAGAAGCGCTGCATGATCTCGTGAATGCGGAGCGTCATGTTGCGAATGGTTTCGATCTGGGCGCGGGTCTGGGCGGAGAGGCTGCCGGGCTCCAGCAACAGCAGGTCCGAGTTGCCCAGAACCGACGTCAAGGCGTTGTTCAGGTTGTGGCGCATCTCGAGCATGTAGCGGCCGAGAGTGGCGTGGCGCTGCAAGGCAGCGCAGGATTGTTCCGCAGAGCGGGCGCGGGTCTCGGCGCGAGAACGATGCACCGCTTCACTGGCCGCCAAGACGAGGGTTTCAAGCCAGTGCGTTGTGTCCAGAGAATCGGTCGGGCGCAGAATGGAAATGCGCGGCCAGCGTTCGCGAACCAGTTGGGCGGTGGCGGCGTCCTGGGTGACGCAGAAAACCGGCTGTCCGGTGGAGTGCAGAGGCTCGAGCACGACCGAGAGCATTTCGCGGCGCAGATCGCCGACAATCGCCACGTCAAACACGTCCACGGCAAACAGGGGCCACAACTCACCGCTTAGCAAGGTAAAGGCGGGAACATGGCGCTCCATCTGCCAACGCGCGGTGACGCGGCGGGAGAAATCGACTTCGTCGGAGATGATGAGTACGGTCGGCGTTTCCACGTGCCAGCTTTCCTTGTCGATTTCTTACTTTGATTCCCGTGGCTCTTCGGTTTTCAGACGGATGCTGCGAACACTTCAGTTCTTCTTTCCAGATGACGAATCCGAATCCCATCCGGGTGTGCCGGAAACTTCAAACTCAGGAGCTTCGACCGGTGCAGGTTTGGGCTTGGCCGCGACGGCAGGCCTGGGGGCGGCTTTCGCCGTGGCCGAAGCTGGGCTTGCACCGGCCGCAGCGGCCTTGCTGGCAGCCGGAGCGGGCTTGGCTGTGGGCGCCGACTTAACTGGCGCTGGCGGCTTGACGGCTGTGGGTTTTGCGGAGGCCACGGGCTTCGCCGCAGCCGGTGACGCAGCAACTGCGGGCTTGGCCGGGACGGCAGACCTGGCCGCTACCGCGGGTTTCGCCGGAGCAACAGCGGGCGCGGGCTTGGCAATGGCTGCGGGCACGGGCGCTTTGCCGCGTCCCAGAGCGTTCTCGACTGATGCGCGGAGATCGACCAGCATGCGCAGTGGCGATCCCGAAGAGTACTCGGCCTGAAACATGACCTTCCACGACTGGCAGATCATGCGCAGGCGGATGATGGGTTCCTTGTCGGAAAACTGGGCGCGGCGGCAGTCGATGGTCTCGATGCCCTTCTCTTCCAGTTCGGTCAGCCCGTCGAGAATGGTATTGAGATCGCCGAGCATGAGGCGAAAGAAAGCGCGCCGCATGAGATAGCCGAAGCGAGTAAAAGCGGTAAGTGCGACCGGCAGATAGAAAAGATCCCCGGCTTGCCCTTTGGCTTTGCGCCCCTGTTCGAGCACGCCGCCGTGCAGAAGTTCGTCGAGCGACTTGCAGCGCCGCGCCGATTCGAGCACGCGGTCGAGCGCATTCAGCCAAACAGGAGCTTTCAGGTCGACCTGGCCCAACACGGGCTCAAGGGTTTGGGCCACGAAGCCGAGATCGACTTCGGAATCGTCAATGCCGGTGGGCGCCAGCTGGCTGAAATACTGCACCAGCAGAAAATCAATCTTGTCGCGGATGGCGTCGGTCTTAGGATTCTTGGCGAGAAAGTGTTGCAGCAGGGCGAGCACGGCTTCGGGATTCATCACCGAACTGGTTTGCAGGAACTGCCGCAGCTGGTGGACCTGGATGCGCTCGTCCATTTCGTCGAGCCAGTGTGTGGCCTGTTCGACGACCTCTTTTCCGGGAGTCTCGACCTTGGCGTCAAGGTCGGGGTTGGCCTGGGCGTCGATCGCGAACTCGCGCGCGAGTTCGAAGTAAATGGGATACAGGCGGCAGGCAAAAGCCCATTGCGTGGCGAGGTCCTGTGCGGGTACGGGTGATGGCGGATTCATGATTTCACGATCCAGTTGGGCACTTCTCCCCGAAAACGCGCGGCCACCACGGTCTTGCCGGGTTGATACTGCACGGCGACGACCGAGGCTTCAATGTCGAGTGAGCCGTCGGAGTTGCGCAGACGAAGCACGTCAGCGAACTCCAGCGGGGTGTTGCAGGCGAAAAGAACTTCGCGGGGCGTGCCAAATTCAATGACGGTGCTTTCGGAAAAATTGGCGGCTGGGTTGGCCGAGGACGAGTCGCCAAGCTGCAAAGTGCGGGCAAGCTGCACTGGGATGCGGACCGGCGTCGCTTCGGGAAAAAAACGGGCAAGCCCTGCCACTACGCTGGCATTCGGAGGCGTGCGTCCCGTGGCTGTAGCTTGGTGCGCCAAGCGATGAAAAACCTTTCAAAAGCAGTTGTCAGTTGCCAGTTCTCAGTTCGATATAGGGACCTGAGTGCTTTCAAAACCTCTCTGCTAATACATGATCGTCAGAAATGCGGCTTGGCTCCCCCTCTTCCTGGTTTGGAAGAGCTTTGGGGAGCCGTAATCCGCGGTTCGCAGGAGTAAGGAGCAACGCGGCAGCCATCTCCGCGAACGGAAGGTCTAGCACTGAGGTGAATGTGTTTTCAGGAGGTTAGGATTGATTATGCGAGTGTTCTGTGAGGATGTAACCGGGAAGATATCTCAGGATGAGACGTCCGTCTCACAATCAGAGGGTGCTCATTCACGCAAGCAGACTTGCCCGATACTGATCGATTCGGGCGAGCGCTTCAATTAATTTCGGCTACTTACTCACCCAAAACCCTTGTGCCTTTCGTTTTCTTCTTGGGAATGCCCTGGGCGTGGCAATCGATACATTTGACGGAATGTATGTTGTGCGGACTCTTGGTGGACTTGAACGTAGTATCCATGGTTTCCACGTCCAGTCCACAGTTGGAGAGCTGGGGGTGACAGGTGGCGCAGGAAGCTCGCGTAGTCTGGCCGTGTCCCTGGTGGCAAGCGAAGCAGCTAAGTCCTTCGTGGACGCCCACCGGCGTTCGATCGTCGCCAGAACCCACTTTCATGGTGGCCAGAGGCGCGTGGCACTGGTAGCAGAGAGCCTGGCGGATGTCGGGACTGATCCTGATAGTTCTGTCGCCATCGTGCATCGTGGGAAGCGGAAGACGTCCAAGGGCCACGGAGTCCATTTCTCGCCGGTCAAATAGCGCCAGCGAAGGCCGGAAGATTTCCTGGCTGGGACCGGGGTTGGGAAGTTTCACTGTCGCGCGCACCAGGACACTTCCTTCGTGGTGCATCTGGTGACAAGCGAGGCAAGGAATGGCCGGCTGTTCCTCTAGTCTTGAGTCGCGCAGTCTCCAGGGACCTTGAGTGTCGAGCGGCGTTACCAGGTCGCGAATTCCGCCGTTGAAGTGCATGGCAT
Organism: uncultured Acidobacteriaceae bacterium; assembly: GCA_963709385.1. Lineage (GTDB taxonomy): Bacteria > Acidobacteriota > Terriglobia > Terriglobales > Acidobacteriaceae > Sulfotelmatobacter. The sequence continues at coordinate 54,656 of CAVPWD010000025.1, read as the reverse complement.
GACAGCGCAGGCAATCGTCCATCAAGTGCTCGCGATGATTGTGGTCAGGGTCCAGGAATATCTCTTTATAAGTAGCGGCGTGGGGTCCTGCAGCCCACTCCGCATACTCTTGTTGATGGCATTTCTGGCAACGGTTGCCCATCCGCAGCACGTCTTCGTTATTGAGCCGCACCTGTTCCGGTATCTCGCCGCGCAAGTGGGCCACGAGGCGATGGATGTTCTTGAGGTGAAAACCTAGATCGACCGTGAAGACGTCCCCATGGCAGTCGGAACAGGGCACGTTGCGATGAGTGGAAGTGTGCCAGTCCGTGTAGGGCTGCCAGATTTCATGACAGCGAGTACAAGACCGTCCGCCCGAGTAGCGGTAGTAGACGCTGGCTCCGGGCAAGAGCAGAAAGACGAAGATCGCAGCCAGGAAGAAGCCAAGGTAAAGGCGCCGGCGCGACGGCTTGCGGTCCGCGGTCATGGCTGTCCCGCCCTACGCTGTGCCATGAGTGCCCTTCCAGGATTTCACCAGACGGTCGGAGGCGTAGTACGCGATCGCCATGATGGTCAGCGCCGGATTGAAGCCTCCATTGGTGACGTGGACGCTGCCATCTACGACAAACAAGTTGTCCACGTCATGCACCCGGCAATACTTGTCGACCACCGAGGTTTTCGGATCGTCGCCCATGCGGCAGGTGCCAGCCTGATGCTGGCCGCCGCTCAGACCGGTACCGGGTAAGGAGGTCCAAGTCGTAATCGCCCCAGCCACTTTCAGCCACGCTTCGGCTTTGGAGGCCAGAAACTTTCCGACAACCTGGTCATTGGGATGACGATGCCCAGAAAGGCGAACTACTGGGATTCCCCAGAAGTCTTTCACTTTCGGGTCCGCCTGCACTCTCGACTCGAATACCGGCATTTCCTGCACCGGGCCCATCACGATGACGCTGCGCCGGTACCATTGCCGCATGAACTGTTTATGCGCCAAGCCCCACTTCGGCACACCCGGCGCTCGCCGACCCACGAACTGATAAGGGAGGCGGATGAATTCGTTTGCCAGCATGCCACCACCGATGAGCCCGGGATTGCCGTGATTGAAGTCGCAAATGGCGATCGAGGCGCCCGGTCCCAGGTCATCGTAGATTTCCGAGTCAAAGAGCCCCATGGCGCCCGTATAAGCGTGACCTTGCAGGTTTCTTCCCACCCAGTCGTAGCGATTGCCCAGGCCATTGGGGAATAGCCGGGTCTTCGAATTCAACAGCAGCCGCGCCGATTCGTTCGCCGAGCCTGAAATCACTACGACATCCGCGGTCTGCTCTTGCAGGCGTGACTGGGCATCGAAATAGGCCACGCCTTTCGCGCGGCCTTGCGAATCCATGACAATCTCTTTGACGATGCATTCGGTGCGCAGTTCGCAGTTCCCAGTGGCCAGAGCGCTAGGAATGACGGTGTTCTGCGTGCCATTCTTCGCGTCGACTTCGCAGGCAAAGCCCACGCACCAGCGACAGCGCATGCAGGCTGCCCGGCCGTTGTAGGGAACCGAATTGCGCAGCATGGGAATGTCGAAGGGATGAAGTCCGAGGTGCTGGGCAGCCGGTTTCAGGATTTCGTATTCACGATTCGGAGAGAGAGGCGGCATAGGCAGAGGGCGCCGGCGCGGGGAGCGGAAAATGTTGTTCGAATCGTCACCCGAGACGCCGATTTCCCATTCCGCTTTCTCGTAATAAGGCTCCAGGTCGGCGTAGCTGATCGGCCAGTCTTCGAGTGTGCTACCCCCGACGGTCCCGTAAGTCGATCGCATGCGAAAGTCTTTTTCCATGTAGCGCCAGGCCATGGCGCCGTAACTGGCAGTGCCGCCGCCCACACATGCGGCGTTGTTGTTGTAGCCTCCATCACTCGGCTTCTGCGAGATATTCCCGGCCTTGCTCGTCGACGAAAACCCGTGGGTTGCGTTCCTCGTCGGGACCGAACGCATTGCCTAACACCGTGGTGCGCTGATTGCGCAAGTCGTCTTTACGGCAATCGAAGGCGGTATACCATTTCCCGCGTTCCACCAGCACTACGCTGAGTCCAGCCGTAGCGAGTTCTTTCGCGACAATGCCCCCGCCTGCGCCCGCACCGACCACCACCGCGTTGACGTGTTTGAGTGCCATCAACTTGACCTTGAGATTTCGCACAATCTAGCGACGGACACGACCGTACCTGCTCCTATGGCTTGTTTACGTCGTAGTGGAGCCGGCCGCGAATCGGCGGGTAGGGAGTGCCCAGCATCTTCCAGCTTGCTCCCTCGCGGTTGCCGCCGTGGCGAGGGTCGCCATAGAAACTCTGCATAGTGTGATCAACCAGCAGCGCAAAGAATTCTTCCGAAGAAACCTGCTTTCCATGCGACGCTCGGGCGCCCGCCCCTGCTCCATCATGCTCAGAAGTTCAACTTGCTTCGTCTCCGCCAGGCCGGCGAAGGTTGCACCGTAGAGCATGCGGCTGCTTTCGTCGACGGCGGCAATTCCCTGGCGGTACGTATTGCGTAGATGTCGGAGGGGGCCGCAGAGCTGACGATCCACATAATTCACCGCGGCGGCCCAGGTTGCTCCGGGAGCCTCGTCCGGAGGAATGATCTGGTCACAAATTGCAGCGAGGGTTCGAGCTTCATCCACGGTCAGAAACCGCCATGGACTTCTGACGCCGGAGCAGGCGAGGCCGGTGCCAGTGGCCGCTGCGGCGGCGACCATTGCCGCCTGCAAGAACTTCCGACGGCTGAGCCGGTAGGCTGGTTCCATTTTCAGTTCGCTTCGGATCTAAAGGTAAACATGCTCCGAATCGATGGTTTGGTCTGTGACGCCGGTCACGCAATGATCGGGAGGTTGAGGATTCGGTGCGGACGACGCAACACGGCTGGGAATTCGGAGCCCGATTGCGGACCTTGTGCAAACGCTGCACTTACTGCAGAGTGTGGCTTGACGAGCCGGAACCGGATGGTCCCATCCCGATGTTGTAGCGTTTCAGCTTGCGGTAGAGTGTGGCGCGGGAGATGCCGAGCATGCGGCCGGCGAGAGCTTTGTCGCCGTTGACCTGTTCGAAGACGCGCTGGATGGTGGCGCGTTCGATGTCTTCGAGATCTGTGGTGGACATAGGAGCGCGCGGCGATTCGGCTGCAGCGGCGTGCGCCCCGGCGAGATCGGGATCGAGCACGGCCGGCCTGATCCGCCGGCGGCGGCATTGCTCCTCCTGCCGTCGCACCGGTCGCGATTGCAGGCGGCAAGTCGCCGAGGTCGATGATTTGTCCGTTGCCCAGAGCGACGGCGCGCTCCACGCAGTTTTCCAGTTCGCGGACGTTGCCCGGCCAGTCGTACTGCATCAGGGCCTTCATGGCGGCGCTGGAGACATGCATCTCCGATTGCCGGCCGCGTAGCGTTCCAGAAACCAATGCACCAGCATGGGTGTATCGCTGCGACGCTCGCGTAGTGCGGGCACGTAAAGCGTGACTACATTGAGTCGGAAATAGAGATCTTTTCGGAAGGTACCGTTCTTGTAGGCGGCTTCGAGATCGCGATTGGTGGCGGCGATCACGCGCACGTCGACCTTGATTCGCTGATTGCTGCCCACCGGGCGAACTTCTTTTTCCTGCAAGACGCGCAGCAGCTTGGCCTGCAATTCCAGCGGAAGCTCGCCCACTTCGTCGAGGAAGATAGTGCCGCCGTCGGCGGCCTGGAATAATCCCTGCTTCGATTTCAGAGCGCCGGTGAATGCGCCCTTTTCGTAGCCAAAGAGTTCGCTTTCGATCAGCGTGGGGACGAGCGATCCGCAATCGACCGCGACGAACGGACGACCGGCAAAAGCGCCGCGAAAGTGCATGGCACGGGCGACCAATTCCTTTCCTGTTCCACTTTCACCGTAGATGAGCACCGGGGTGCGCGTGTCTTTCAGGCGGGCGACCATGCGGAGAACATCCTGGATTTTAGCCGAAGAGCCGACGATGCCGTGCGACGGCGGTTTCTGTAGTCCATGCGCTGGCGGAGGAATTCGTTTTCTTCGACCAGACGGACTTTCTCCGCCATGCGGCGCAGGAATAGCCGCAGTTCTTCGAGCGGAGAGAACGGCTTAGTGATGTAGTCGTACGCGCCGAGCTTCATTGCCTGAACTGCGGTTTCGATCGAGCCGTGACCGGTCATGACGGCGACTTCGATGCGGGGAAGAAATTTCTTCACCCGCTCCAAAAACTCCAGGCCCGACATGTGGGGCATGACCATGTCGGTGAGAACCATATGGGCAGGTTGCTCTTCGAGCAAGGCGAGGGCGGAGTCTCCGCTATCGGCTTCGAGGCAGACGAAGCCCAGGGCTTCGCCGACGGTGACGCAGAGTTTGCGGATGGTCTGCTCGTCGTCGACGATCAGCAGCCGGATGCGAAGGTCGTCTTTATTGGCCGCAGCGGTCATTCTTCGTTCCCCCGTCTTCGCTCCCCATTCTTCATTCCCCATTCGTCATTCCCCATTACTGGGCCTTTCCCATGGTTTTTGAGATCACGTCGATAAACTGCTGCACGCGAAAGGGCTTCTCCACGCAGGGAGCGCCGGTTTGGCGCAGGGTGGCGACGGTTTCTTCGTTGGCGATGTCACCCGTAATAAACACGACGCGACTGGCCAGATCGGGGCGATGTTGGGCGATCCAGGCGTGCACCTGGCCGCCGTCGACGCCGCCGGGCGTGCGCATGTCAGAGACGACGCCGAGAAACGATCCGTTTTCGAGCAGGCGCAGGGCGTCGACGCCGGATTCGCAGCAGACCACGGGATATCCGCTGCGCTCGAGCGCGGCTTGCACGTAGGCCATGACGGCGGGCTCATCCTCGATGAGCAGCACGGGTAACAGAGACGGTTTTAAGGCGGGTAGGCTCATTTTTGTAATACTCCTGCGGCTACGCTTCGGGAAGCCGAGTGCGAAGTGGCGGGCAGGCGGACGATGAACGTGGCTCCCTGTCCGACGGTGTTGTTGTGGCAGTGAATGTCGCCACCGTGTTCTTTGACGATGCCGTAGCAGATGCTCAGGCCGAGGCCGGTTCCTTTGCCGACTTCTTTGGTGGTGAAGAAGGGATCGAAGACTTTTGTAGGATCGGAAATTCCCTCGCCGTTGTCGCGGAAGGAAACTTCGACCGATTCGCCAGCCTTGGTGGACATGATCTCGATCCGCGCCGGGCGGCCAATTTCATGCACGGCGTCGTAGGCGTTGTTCAGGATGTTAAGGAAGACCTGCTGCAGTTGGTGGGCGTCGCCCATGACCTCGGGCAACTCCTCGTCGAGATGCTCGATGACTTCGATGCCGTGGCTGTGGAAGTCATAGGAGCGCAATTGCATGGTACGGCGCAGAATGGCATTCAGTTGCACCGCGGTGCGGGCCGGCGGCATCTGGCGGGCAAAGCTGAGCAGGTTTTGTACGATCTGCTTGGTGCGCTGCGCTTCCTGCAGAATCACGCGCATATCTTTCCGCGCCGATTCGGGGAGATCGGGGCTTTCGATCAGCAGGTCGGCGAAGCCGAGAATGGCGGTCAAGGGATTGTTGACTTCATGCGCGACTCCGGCTACCAGCTGTCCGACCGCGGCCATTTTCTCGGCATGCACCAGCTTGTCGCGCAGCACCGCGGAATCGGTAATGTCGGTGAGCACGACCACGATGCTGGTGACGGTTCCCTGCTCGTCGCGCATGGGGCTAAGGTTGGCGGAGAATTTTCCGGCAGCGCCGTTGCCGCGGACGATCTGCAACTCCAGATTGTCGACTTGCTGGCTGTTCAAGGTGCTCTGTAACGCGTCGGACAAGGGTCGTACAAAACCGGGCGCAGCCAATTCGAGCAACGGACGACCGAGCAGGTCGCGCTGCTCAAACCCGGTGTCGGACCAGCGGCGATTGGCGTAGCTGATCAGCCCCGCGGTATCCGCGACCAGGATCAGGCTTTGCGTGTTGCCCAGAATCTTGGCGGAGAAGTCGCGCTCGCGATGCAGTTCCGACTGGTAGGTGCGCAGTCCGGTGACGTCGAGCATCAGGCCGCGAATCTGCAGAACCTGGCCCAGGTTGTCGTACATGCCGAAAGCGTTGATCAGCACATGGATGGGCGAACCGTCCTTGCGGCGCAGCGTGGCTTCGAAGTTGCGCAGGCTGCCGTTTTCTTTCATGGCTTCGGAATGGCGGTCGCGCTGGCCGGGCGAAAAATAAAGCTGGGTGGGAATATCGATCTGCAACAACTCCTCGCGGCTGTCGTATCCCAGCATGCGGACCATGGCGTCGTTGACTTCCACGAAGCGGCCACCGGGCGTGCTGAAAAACAGGCCCTCCTGAATGTTGTCGAAGAGTTCGCGGTAGCGGCGTTCGGCCTCGCGGCGATCGGAAATGTCTTTCAAGACGTGAATGGTCTGCAAACCCTCGTCGGGCGCCCCGTGCACGCGCGAAGTCGAGACCAGATAGGTGCGATCGAACACGGGATGCACGAACTCGTCGGCATCGTCGGCCATGGCCCGGCAGAAAGGGCATGAGTAGGGAGCAACTTCGCTGTTCAGGGCCAGCAGGGCGCGCATGTTGACGCCGACCAACTCGGCCGGGGGAACGCCGATCATGGTGGCCAGCGAACGATTCACGCGCAGAACTTTTCCGGCTATGGTCGTGGACCACGATGAAATCGGTGATGGCGTCGAAAATCTCCATCCAGTGGCGGTTGGCCTGCTCGATGCGGGTGAACAGGCTGGCGTTTCCGAGCGCCATGGCAGCGTGGCTGGCCATGGTTTCGAGGAAGACGCGCTCTTCCTGGTTCACGCCCTGTTTCACTCCCTGATTGACCGCCTGATCGGCTTCCCGGTTCACACTCTGGTCCGTCCGGGCGCGGCCACTGAGTGCAAGCAGTCCGGCCAGTTCTCCGTTGGCCGCAGGGAGGCGAACCAGGGTGCAATCGGTCCAACCTAGGCTGGATGCGGCGGCCGCTCCAAGTAATTCTTCGGCAGACCCGGAGATGAAGGTTTCGGGATGGCGGGACGCAAACTCGCTCAGCGCCGCGCCCAGATTGCGATCGGCGACTCGGTCCGGGTGGGTCGATTCAGCCGACTCTACGGCGGGATGCAGGGCCAGAACCTGCAAGCGTCCTTCCTGGGGCACAGCGAGCAGTCCGCCGCGGGAACCAGTGAGTTCGGCGATGCGGCTGACGAAGCGCCGGGCGAACTCGGGCAGGCGCAAGGTGCCGTCGATTTCGCGAGCCAGTTCGATCAACGCCTCGGCACGCCGCCGGTGAATCTCGGAGAGGTGCAAATTGCGAGCAACTTCCAGCGCCACGGCAGCCTGGTTGGAGAGGGCGCGGGCGCGGCGAATATCCTCCTGCGAAATCCCCGTACCATCAAGACGGTCGAGAACGCCGAACATCCCCAGAACCTGCCCGCCGGTGCCCAGCAAAGGGACGGCGAGAAATTGATGGACATGATACTTGGCCACGACCTCGACGTTGACTCCTGGCGTGCGGCTGGCCTCATCCGTCCAAAAGACTTCTTTGGCGCGCAGGGCCTTGGTGGCAACGCCCTCTGGAAACAGCGTCTCAACCTGCTTGGGCACGCCCTTTTCCACTCCGTAGCGAACCCGAAACTGATCGTTCTCGAGAAGCGCGATGAAGCAGCGCCCGAAGCCAAGAAAATCAGAGGCGCGGACCACAAAGGCCTGTAGGAAATGCTCCAGATTGCTGCTGGAGCTGAGTTCAGAAGAAATCTCCAGCAACTGGTGCAGTTCATGCGCCTGGGCGTGGGTCGTGGCGTGGAGTTCCGCGTGGGCTACGGCGACCGCGCCGAAGCCGGCAATGGCCGACACCAGAGCTTTCTCTTCCAGCGTGAAAATGCCGTCCTGTCGCGGATAGACCAGGATCGCGCCCTGGGTCCGGGAGGTGCGAAAGGGAGCCGCGATCAGCATGCCGGGAGAAACCAGATTGCCCAGCGAGTGCACGTCGGCGCCAATGGAGACGGTGATGGCTTCGCCGGCGGCGACCGCGCGTTGGGCCAGATCCGCAGCGAAACGGATGGTCTGGCGGTCGTGGCGGGCGCGCGCCGAATTGGCCAGTTGGGGACTCTCGGCCGAGACCGCCCGCAATTCAAACGGCCCTTCGCGACGTAACAAGACACAGACCAGGCGGGTACGCAGGAGCAGGCGCAGTCGGTCGGCCAGTGCTTCGATCACGGCGGCAACATCCGGGGTTCCGTGCAGAGCATGAGCAACGTCGGCCAGGATTTCGGCGCGGCGATGCTCTTCGCGGGAAACGTCGCTGAGCCGGGTGGCCTCGAGCAGGCTGCCGAGTTGGCCGGCCAGAATCGTGGCTTTCGCCGCCAGATCCTCGTTAAAGAAGTCGTCGACGGAATCGTGCAGAAACGTCACCGCCCCAATCACTTCGTTCGATACCAGCAGCGGGGCCGCCAGCAGCGAGCGCGCGCCGTACTCCTCGGCGGCGGGGAAAGTCGCGGACTGCACTTGGTTGCCAAAAATCGTCCGCCGCTGGCGGACTGCCTCGGCCGTAACCGCACTCTGTTCGGGACGCACGCGCAGACCGACAAACCTTTCGGCCAGTTTGCCGTCGGCCTGTTCGCCCACCAGTTCGTCCCCGGGCTGGCAGCGCCAGAAATAGACTCCGGAGACGCGAAAGAACTCTCGGGTAGCGCGGCAGAACAACTGGATCAAGGCCTTGGCGTCGGACCGCTGTCCCGCCTGGGCAGCAATACGGAGCAGCAACTTCTGGAACGCGTCATCAGAGCCAGGGATGAAAACAGAGTCCCGTGAAACGATGGAGCCGCGGCCAGAAATGCTGAGTGCTCCGGCGACCGTCGAGGGAAAATGTTCGTGATTCACAAGTGCTTGAATCTAAATGGAAACTAATCGCCATCTCAATTTGAGTCAAGGGAAATGGGGGAGGGGTGCCTTGGTGTGAAACGAGATTATTCACTTTACACAAAAGGAGATAGAATTGAGAAACCGTGACAGGGCAAGGCGCGGCCTCATGACCGCCGAGTTGATTCGTTTGTTGCCGCGCGTGGTAGCCGAGACTGCCAATGCGATCAGGCTGGAATCTCAATGCCGAGTTGAAAAGCGAGATCGTGATAGGTCTTTGCGAACGCCTGAGCGGGCTGCTGTGTTTTCGCCAGTTCAAGAAAAGCGCCAACGTCGTGCGGGAGTAGTAAGCCAGCGCTGTGCATGGCCTCAGCCATTGCGCCTAAGTACTGGAATTGCACGCCAAAAAGTGTCAACATCAACTCATGTTCTTGCTTTGTCACGAGGGTTGTCTCCTAAGGAAAGAATTGAGAGTTCAGACCGGAAGATGATAACCTCCGTGACAGGGCAGGTAAAACCGATGACCCAAGCCGACAAAGGCCAATTCGATGAAGTGCTGCGCCGGATGATCGCCAAGAATCCGCAGAAGACCGCAGAGATCAAGAAGAGAGTTACGCGGAAGAAGAACCCGCATGAGGGGCCGATGGAGCCGGAGCCGATACCTATCGAGTCGAGCGCAGCCAAGAAAGACTAAGCAGCAGGAAAAACTGGTCTGCGCTCTGGCTTTTTCCCATTGCGCCATTGCTTCGGCGCACATTCATACACAACGCCAACCCGTTCCAGTCTCAGCAGCGTCTTGCGAATAGAAGAAGGTTTTCTATCAAACCCTTCGACCAGGGTCGATTCTGTCCACGTCAGGGTGTTCGGATTCGGCTTGAGATGTTCGTCTCGGTAGGCTGATTCGATTCGTAGCCGAATTGGTCTATCGTGGAAATAAAGCATCAAAGACCACATTTTTCTAGCCCATCCGACAATGCGCTCAGCGCCAGCAATCGTTGCGCTAATAGCCGCAATAATTGCAGCAAGACCGAGCCAAAGCCACTTCGGGAATTGGAAAAGCGAACGAGCATCAGGTAGAATCATCCTGTTAGCAACCTTTCAGTTTTGCGAATGCCGCAGATTGCCGTCTGCGGCATTCGTGCGTATGGCCTTATTTCGTGAGCACTGCGAACGTGAGCGGCGGAAAGCCGCACATCCGGCTCACTGTCTCCGTGAATGCGTTCGCATCTGCCCGCCGATTGAAGCGATAAGAGAATTCGTTCAGATATTTTTGCAGGTGCTTTACCGACAGTTGATGGAATGTACCCACCAGTCCGCGCTTGAGAAGAGAGAAAGCGGATTCGATGCTGTTCGTGTGGACGATGCCGCGCACGTACTCGCCCGCTCCGTGGCGCACAACCTGATGCACGCCGGAGCCTTTCAGTACAGACATTGCCGTGCTGGATTCGTCCGTCATCACGTAGGCCACATTCGCATCGTTCAAGTTTTGCGCGATGATCTGTTTCCACGTCTGAGCGCTGCGATCTTTTGCTACGATAAGCCGCACTGGGCCCTTGCGTTCACGTAGGCCCATCACGAGGTCTTTGTTTTTCAACTTGCCCTTGTGTCCACGCTGCTTTCCGCCCAGATAGGTTTCGTCGATTTCTACAATCCCGCCCATCGTTGGCAATGAGCCTTCGCGCATCGCTTCGCGGATGCGATGATTCAGATACCACGCCGTCTTGTAGCCACCGATCCCCAGGTCGCGCTGTAGTTGCGCTGCACTGATTCCCTTCTTTGCGTTGAGTACCAGCGTGATGGCGTGGAACCAAACGATCAGTGGTAGATGCGTGTCATGGAATAGCGTGCCAGAGGTCGGAGAGAACTGATTGCGGCAGGTTTTCTCGCCGCACAGGAAAAACCAGTTGCGCCGATTCTTCCCCTTCTTGGCGATCCCACGCTCAACGCGCTTAATACTCTTGCTTCCGCACTCGGGACAGCGGATCGCGCCATCTGGCCAGCGCATTTCTTGGATGTACTTCAGGCAATCTTCATCGGAGGAGAACTGCGCGTTGATCTTTCGGAGGTCCATGCCGACACGTTAGCGGAATTCCACGTTTGTGTCAAGTGAATAATCTCGGTGTGAAATCCCGAGACGGAAGTGAGACTGAGTCTCAGACTGAGAAGCGGAGGCCTGTTCGGGCAGGAATGAGACAAGTCTCATTTTGCCTGGGCTGGCCGGTGGACTTCCAGAGAAGACTTAAAGCCATTTTTTACTTGTAGATACACTCCATTACTTTGGTTTTTTCATAAAGGAGCGGGTGGCCCGGCTGTTGCACGCTAGGGGTCACCTGCTTTTTCTACCAGGAGGAATTGTGTCTATACGAACTGCGGCTGCGGCGCTGGCAGTGTTGACCCTGGCTGTAACGGTAGGACCATTGCATGTTGGCGCCCAACAAGCGCAGAGCGAAGAGCTTGTGCGTCGGGCGAAGAGCAGGGTCCAGCCCTCTTATCCCGAGCTGGCACGGAAGATGAACATTGCGGGAACGGTCAAGATCGAGGTGGTGGTTTCTCCCAATGGCACGGTGAAGGATGCCAGGGTCATCGGCGGGCACCCGGTTCTGGCGAGTTCGGCGCTGGACGCGGCCAAGAAGTGGCGGTTTGAACCGGCGGCGGCGGAGAGTACGGGGATTATCGACTTCAAGTTCGAACCGCGGTAACGGCACCTGACTGCGGAGGAGATAGGGCATGTCAATCGGCAAAAAGCTGTATCTGAATTTCGGCATCATCCTCACCATGGTGGTGGTGCTGTTCGGGGTGAACTGGCTGGCGGTGCAGCGCGAGCACTCGGCCAAGGCTGCCGCAGCCTCGTCGCTGGAACTGCAAGACATCACCACCGCCGTCCGCTCTCAGATGATGCAGAACCGGCTCTTCCTGAGCAATTACCTGTTGAGCGGCGACACCCGCGAAGTCGACCGCATGAACGACGGGCTGCGCACCCTGAACGAGAAGCTGGAACAGGGCAAGATGCTGGCCAGCTCCGATCAGGTGAAGACCGCATTGGCCAAGGTGCAGCAACTGGAACAGGCCTGGGGCAAGGAATTCTCCCAGGGGCTGATCGACAAGCGGAAAGACGTCGACTCGGGCAACGCCACCGTCGCCGAACTGCAGATTTACTACCTTCAGAAAGATCCGTCGTCGTGGGTAAAGAATTCGACCGACGCGCTGGATGTTGCCGACGCGGAAAATCGCAAGCTGGTGGATGCGCGCCACAAGTCGGATGACAGCGCGGCGACCTGGACGATCACGGTTTCTTTATTGAGCACGTTTCTATCCCTGGGTCTGGGCGGCGCCATCGCCTTCCGCACGGCCCGCTCGATCACGCAGCCGCTGACCAATCTGATGAATGTGGCCCGCGGCATCGGCAACACCGGCGACCTGGAACACAATATCGACGTGAACCGGGACGATGAAATCGGAGAACTAGCGCGAACCTTCGCCAAGATGGTGGTTTACCTCAAGGAGATGGCGGGGGTTTCCGAATCCATCGCCGGAGGCGATCTGACGGTCGAGGTCAAACCGCGCTCTTCGCACGACACCCTGGGAAACGCCTTCGCAAAAATGGTGGAAGGACTGGCCGGTCTGGTGCGCACTGTCCGCGACGCTTCGTCGCAGGTCGCGAGCGCTTCGGGGCAAGTCGCCGGAGCTTCCGACGATTCAGCCAAGATCGGGTTGCAGGCATCGTCTGCCATTGACGAAGTCACCAGCACCATGCACGAGATGAGCGTTAACGTGCAGAACATGGTGAAAAGCACGCAGGTGCAGGCTTCGAGCGTCAGCGAGACTTCCGCCTCCATCGATCAGATGGTGGCTTCGATTCAGCGCGTGGCCGATACCGCCAAAGTGCTGCTCGACATTTCCAACCGTTCGCGCGAGGAAGTGCACAGCGGCATCGCCACCATGGAGAAGGCCACCGACGGCCTGACCCGCATCAACACCACCATCAACTCTTCGGGCGAAATCATTGGAGCCCTGGGACAACGGGCTGACGATATTGGCAAGATCATCGAAGTCATCGACGATCTGGCCGAGCAGACCAACCTGCTGGCTTTGAACGCTGCGATTGAAGCGGCCCGTGCCGGAGAACACGGCCTGGGATTTGCCGTGGTCGCCGACGAAGTCCGCAAGCTGGCCGAGAAATCGGCGCAGTCGACCAAGGAAATTTCCGAGCTGATCCAGAGCATTCAGAAGGAAGCGCGCAAGGCGGTCGAGAACATGGACCGCTCCACCACGATCGTGAACGAAGGCCTGGAACTGGGCGGAGAACTGAACGGCGCTCTGCGCAAGATCTCGAACGTGGTCACCGAGGTTTACAAGTTCGCGCAGGAAATCGGGGCAGCCACCAACGAACAGTCGCACGGCTCGTCGCAGATTGCGCGGGCCACTACGCGACTCAACGAAATCACACACGAAATCAATTCGGCGGTGGAAGAGCAGGCTTCGGGCGCACAGGCCGTGGTCAAGGCCATGGAACGCATGCGCGAACTGGTGCAGCAATCCACTTCCGGTTCGACCGAACTGGCGGCTTCGTCGGAGCAGATGTCGAAGATGTCGCGCGGGCTGCTGGAATCGCTCGATCGCTTCGCCCTGGAACAGAACTCCCGCTCCGGGGGCGGGGACTTCTCCGGTCGCGGCGCCAAACGGGCAGCGGCGGGATCGCAGTACTAGAACTCAGGGTTTGAACATATGAGCCGTGAACTTCATATCGTGGGCTTTAAGGTGGGACGCGAAACCTACGGCGTACCCATCACTTCCCTGCACGAAATCGTGCGGGTGCCCGAGATTACCGCCGTGCCCGACGCGCCCGATTATCTCGAGGGCGTGATCAACCTGCGCGGCAAGATTGTCTCGGTCATGGACCTGCGCAAGCGCTTCGGCGAGAAGCAAGCCTCGCTCAAGAAACAGAATCGCATCCTGGTGGTCGAGCATGGCGGAAGGCTGGCGGGCCTGATCGTCGACTCCGCCTCCGAAGTGCTGAAGATTCCCGCGGACGCCGTGGAAGCGCCGCCGGCCGTGTTTCAGGAAGGCGGACTCAACTGCGTCACGGGACTGGGAAAAGTCGCGGGACGTCTGGTGGTGCTGCTCGACATGAGCAAGCTGCTGGCTCCGGGCAGCCTGCAGCAAGTCAAGAGTGACGCCAGCGAGAAGAAGGCTAAACCCGAGGCTAAGGGCGCGGCGGCGCGGTAGGGTTGGGATCAGTGGATAAGGGCTAGTGGTTAGTGGCCAGTACTTGTGAATTCGGTTTCACGCGAGAACGATACGCATGAGCACATCCGGAGCGGCACCTGCTCCTATATTGACGGAAGCGGAACTGAAGCTGTTGCAGGCGCTGGTCTACCAGGAGTGCGGTATGCACTTCGACGAGCGGCGCACGCACTTCCTTCAGGACCGTCTGCTGCGCCGCTTGAAAGAGTGCCGCGTCGATTCTTTCTACGCCTATTACAGGCTCCTGATCAGCCAGCAGGGCAAGGACGAACTGGCCAAGCTGCTGGAAAACCTCACCGTCAACGAAACCAGCTTCTTCCGCCATAAGGCGCAACTGGATCTGTTCCAGAAAAGCATTCTGGAAGATTTATTCAAACAAAAGAGTTCGCGGCGGGAGTATTCGATCCGCATCTGGAGCGCGGGCTGCTCCACCGGCCAGGAAGCTTACACGCTGGCCATGCTGGTCACCGACGCGCTGGCTTACTACTACCTGCGCAATCCGCTTCCCATGGACCTGCCGCTGCCCAAGCCTCTCGTGCCTCCGCCGTGGCGGGTGGAGATTCTGGCCAGCGACATCAGCTACTCGGTTTTGCGCACCGGGCAGGAAGGCACTTACAGCGAGAACCAGATGTCGATGGTCGACTACGGCTTCCGCCTGCGCTACTTCGACAAGATCGGCGACCGCTACGGCATCAAGAAGCCGGTGAAAGAGATGGTGCACTTCGACTTTCATAACCTGAAGACGGAGTACCTGCCGCAGCGCAACGACGTGATTTTCTGCCGCAACGTGATGATGTATTTCGACGAAGCCGAGCAGAAACGGCTGGTCGAAAAGTTCTACCGCTGCTTGAACAGCAACGGCTATTTGTTCGTGGGCCACGCGGAGAGCCTGCTGGGCCTGACCAAGAAGTTCCAGATGGTGCACAAGGACAGTGGAACCGCCTACCAGCGGGTTGAGGTACGGGAGTAACGAATGACGCATTCCCCCGATGAACGCGGCGCAGAACTGCGGGAGCTCTTCTTCGAGACTTCGCAGGAACTGCTGCAGGCGCTGAACGAAGAAGCTCTGAAGCTGGAGAAGAAGCCCGGCGACGAGGAGATCGTGCGCGTCATCCGGCGCACGGTGCATACCTTGAAGGGCGACTCGGCGGCCTGCGGGCTGCGCGAGTTGAGCGAACTGGCTCACCAGTTCGAAGACGCCTTATCGCTCGAGACCGCCGCAACGCAAGTGGCGGTGGCCGAGATCGCGTTCGCCGCTGCCGACGTTTTTGTGGAGATGATCGCGGCCTACCGCGGCGGCGGCAAGCTGCCCTCCACGAAGAGCCTGAGCAAGAAGATTCAGGATCTAACCGCAGCCCCGGCCGGCGGGAAAAACGCGGCGCGCGAAGAAAGCCGCGGGCAAGACTGCGGCGGCAAAAACTACCGACGCGAAAACCGCGGCGGCAAAAACCTCGGCGAAGCCTGCCGCGGGTTGGAACGAGTACGAGAAGCTGGCCATGACCAAGGCGCAAGCTGCCGGCCTGGCCGTGTATCACGTCGTGGTCAAGATCGATCCACACTGCGCCATGCCCATTGCCGGGCGGCAGTTGATTCACAACGCTCTAAGCAGCGTGGGGCAAATCGCGGCGGTTCGTCCAGACGCGAAATCGCCGGCTGCGTCGAAGCAGGTCGAGTTCGTGTTGGCCAGTTCGCAGACGGTCGCGCAGATCTCGGCCAAGGGACGCATTCCCACCATCGCCGAAGAAGTAACCGTCGACCTGATGCTCGCGCCGAAAGCGGCTGCGGAGAGTGCGCCCGCGGAAACTCTTCTCGCACCGGAAGTTCCCGAAGGCGAAATTCTGCCGGAAGTGGAAGCCAACGTCGTTCCGCCTCCGCCCATGGCCGCTCCGGGAGTCGAAGCGGGAGTGCACGCGACGGAGAACATTCTGCGCGTGGAAGCCGGACGCATCGACAGCGTGCTGAACTTAGTTGGCGAACTGATTATTGGGAAGTCGATGTTGCAGCAGGCGCTGATCGAATTTTCCAAGCGTTATCCGAAAGAGCTGCTGCGCGGCAAATTTGCCGATGCCATGGCGTTTCAAGCCCGCGTCTTAAATGACTTGCAGCGCTCGGTGATGAAGATCCGCATGGTGCCGGTGGAGCAGTTGTTCCGCCGCTTTCCCCGCATGGTGCGCGACGTGTCGCGGCAGTGCGGGCGCGATGTCGAGCTAGTCCTCAGCGGGCAGGACACCGATCTCGACAAGGGCATTCTCGACGCCATCGCCGAACCTCTGACGCACCTGGTGCGCAACGCCGTGAGCCACGGCATTGAGCCTGCCGAAGAACGCCGCAAGCTGGGCAAGAAGCCGCAAGGGATGGTCCGGCTGAACGCGTATCACCACGGCAACCAGGTCGTCGTTGAGATCACCGACGATGGGCGCGGCATCGATGCGCAGAAAATTCGCGCCAAGGCCATCGAACTGGGAATGACGACGCCGGAAGAAGCGGCGCGACTGACCGAAGCGGAAACTCTCGACTTCATTTTCCGCCCTGGCTTCAGCACTGCCGAACAGGTGACCGAAGTTTCCGGGCGCGGCGTGGGCATGGACGTCGTGCAGAGCGTGCTGCACCGCTTGAAAGCTTCCGTCAGCGTCGAAACTCATCCTGGACAAGGCACCACGTTCCGGCTGAAGTTGCCGCTGACGCTGGCCATCATCAAGGCGCTGATGTTCTGGGTGGAGCAGCGGCTGTATGCGATTCCACTGAATGCGGTGGTCGAGATTTCGCGCACCTTCGAATCGGAAGTGCATCAGGTCGATAACTACGAGGTGTTGCAGTTGCGCAATCAGGTTTTACCGCTGCTCCGGCTGGGGCGTCCGCGGGTCGACACGGACGAGCGTAAGGCCAAGCTTTTTGTTCTGGTAATCATGGTCGGCGAAAGGAAATACGGCTTGATCGTCGACGCCCTCGAAGGTGAAGAAGAATTGGTCATCAAGGCACTGGACGACCATACCTTCTCGACCGATCTGGTTTCCGGGGCTTCGATCCTCGGCGACGGGCGCGTCGTACTGATTCTCAACCTGCCGGCGGTTGTCGAACACGTGGCGCGCTGGCGGCCGCAGGCAAGCGGGCAATCGAACTCGGGGCTGCTGCTGACCCACATGGATCGCCTGCGTTTCGCGACCAGCCCGGGCGCGGGAGGCCAGCAATGAAGAAATCCGTGCGCGTGCTGGTGGTTGACGATTCGGCGCTGATGCGCAAGCTGATCCCGCAGATGCTGGCGGCCGATGAATCCATCGACGTGGTGGGCACAGCGATGGATGGCACGTTCTGCCTGAAAAAGATTGAAGAGTTAAAGCCCAACGTGGTTACGCTCGACCTGGAAATGCCGGGCATGAACGGCATCGACACGTTGAAGGAAATCATGCGGCGTCAGCCGGTGCCGGTGATTGTGTTCAGTTCGCATAGCACCGAGGGCGCGTCGGTCACCATGAAAGCTCTGGGCCTGGGAGCGTTCGACTTCGTCACCAAGCCGCGGGACGCTTCCGCCCACATGGCAGAGACGGCCAAGGAATTGATCGCCAAAGTCAAAGCCGCGGCCGAATGCAAGCTGAAACCGCGGATGCTCTCTGGAATCCCGCCGAAGCCGGAAAAACTCAAGGCTTCAGCCGGAGCTCCAACCAAGGTCGTGGCCATCGGCGTATCCACCGGCGGGCCGCAGGCGATGGAGTATCTGCTGTCGCAGTTGCCCGGAGATTTTCCCGGGACGATTGTGGTGGTGCAGCACATGCCAGACGGATTTACCGAAATGTTTGCGCGGCGGCTGGATGAAGTGTGTCCGCTGCGGGTGAAAGAAGCGCAATCGGGCGACTTGCTGCAGCCGGGGCGCGTGTTGATCTG
This sequence comes from uncultured Acidobacteriaceae bacterium, assembly GCA_963709385.1. GTDB lineage: Bacteria > Acidobacteriota > Terriglobia > Terriglobales > Acidobacteriaceae > Sulfotelmatobacter. Next base: position 36,722 of record CAVPWD010000025.1, on the reverse strand, counting down.
TCCGGGAAGCCGTCACATGAAGGTGAAACGGCTGCCTTTGGGAGACATCGTGGTGCTGAGCGACGATCCGCACGTGAACGGGCACCGCCCCAGCGCGGACGTTTTGTTGAAGAGCGTGGCCGAAGAGTTCAAGAACCTGGCGGTCGGGGTGCTGATGACCGGCATGGGAGACGATGGCGCCGAAGGACTGGGCGCGATCAAGAAAGAAGGCGGCATGACCATCGCACAGAATGAAGAATCCTGCGTAGTGTTCGGCATGCCGAAAGCCGCGATCGAACGTGGATATGCGGTCCGCGTGGTCGCTTTGGATGTGATGGGCGCGACGCTGCAGGCGCTGTGTGGCCGGAACTCGGATATCGGATCGGCCGGCCGGGCAGTACGCGCGGGAAATTAGGTTTGGGCACGGCTAGTACCTGGAACCAGCGCGACACTGGCCATCAGGGTATGACCAGCGTTATCTGGCCGGGGTGATCCGGGCGTGATATTCAGTTGATAGGGGAGGTCTGTATGGAGCAGTTTGCACCAGTGAAACGCAGCAAGGACGGGCAGCCAGTCCGCTATTTGATCGTGGACGACTCCGTATTTGCCCGTAAGAACCTGGCCCGCATGATCGAAACGTTCGGCGGGCAGGTGGCGGCTGAAGCCGGGGACGGCTTGACCGCCATCAGCGAGTTCGACCGCACGCATCCTGACATCGTGCTCATGGATATCACCATGCCGCAGATGGAAGGGATCGAGGCGGCCGAACGGATCGTGCAGTCGCATCCGGAAGCCCGCATTGTCATGGTATCGTCGGTGGGCTACCAGGAAAACATTGTGGCGGCGTTGCAGCGTGGCGCGCGCCATTTCGTGCAGAAACCGGTGAAGCCGGAAGTTCTGTATGAAGTCATCAAGTACGTGCTGGGCGAAGACGGCGCCGTGGCCAACGCAGCAGGAGCGGGAGTCTAACTCGTATGAAGATGGAACTGATCCAGCCTTTTATCAACGCGGCAGATGCCGTGTTGTCGCAGGGTCTGTCGGGCAATACCAAGGTGGAAAACCTCACCATGGAAGAGCACGCCTATCGCCGCCGAGGCGTGGCGGGCATGATTGCGCTGACGGGCGACATTGAGGGCCGGATCGTTCTCGACATGGAGCCGCAGACTGCGGTCAAGGTCGCGAGTCACTATGCCGGCGCCGAACTCCCCGAGTCCGACGCGCTGATCAAGGAAACCATCTTCGAGCTGGCCAACCAGGTCGTGGGCAACGCCATTTCCGCGCTCAACGACCAGGGCTTCCATTTCCGAGTCCATCCCCCGCTCCTTCTCACCGCTCACGAGGGCGACAAGACCAGCGAGGATACAGAAGCGCTGATGATCTGCTTCGAAACCACCATGGGCAACGTCTTCATGAACGTCGCACTGCGCTACAACAAGCGGCGGATGGCCGATCATGCGGCCATGGGCGCCTGAGGCCGGGCATTCCTCGAACAAGATAGTGGCCGGGCTCGAAGTCCACGCCCGGCGCGAAGCTGCGAACCGGACATCTCCCCAATATTTTTTACATAGGCAACTAAATTACTGATTCTGCGGTACTTACCTGACCCATACCTTCCATCGCGCCCGCAAAATATTGCCAACAAACGACTTGCCGGCAAAATATTCCAGGATAAAGAGTTAGAGGTCTTTTCCGGCTGATGGACTCCTCCGATCCTTCCATTCGTTACTGGCAAATCCTTGTTGGGGCGACTGCTCATGATTCCCATTGTGAACCGTCTGTATTCTCGGTCAAGGTTGTGCGTCACATGGGAGAGATTTATTTCTGTGGAAGGCTGTGGAAAACGGTTGCCCCGGGTGGCAGCGCAGACGATTTCGCATACGGTCTGATATTGTGTCGGGGACGTAATGGATCGAGTTTGTTTATCCGAGTCCAAACGGCCACACATGCTATGGCTAGCAAAAGCAAGCCCGGCAAGATCCACCTTCAAATTATCGAGGTAATGAAAAGATTTCCCGAGGGTGTTTCGGGTGGACAGATAAGGCAAGAGCTTGAGAGGGAGGGTCTGGACCCCGGTGACCAGACCCATTTGGACCGGCGAAAAAGAGATCTTAAGAAGTGGTTCGTCATTAAGAAAGACGTAGCGACCGTCGTCGTGAACGGCAACAACAGAAAGGTGACCCTTTACAAATACGCCGGTGTGAGGCGGAAAGTTGTTGATGAGGGGCGAATCAGCTTAAAAGAGCGGGCCGAGGTTATCCACGGCGCTCACGGCCACTGTCAGATGTGTGGCAAGTCGGTCGAGCAGCATGGGATAACACTCGTAGTGCACCACAAGAAACCAAGGGACCGGGGCTGGGAATCGTTTCTCTCCCATGACGGCAGTCGGTGTTCTCCAACCTGCCCCACCTGCCTGTACTGGCGGGGGGTTTGGGAAGACGATGCGGAGCGAAGACTGCGCTTGAGCGAGAACCTTCAGAGGCTTCGACTGTTCCGCAGTTCATTCTCTGAATTTGAACAGATCCTTCCGCCCATTTTAGACACCATGCCCGCCCTATTGACGAAACTTTATGCCGACTGTCAGGCCTTCGCGAAAACTGAAATGGAATCCTTAATGGATCGGTTCGAGAAGATGTCGGGCAGTCGATCTTAGGGCCGTTCAGCGTCCCTAGAGGTCCCCGAATGCGCAGTCCAAAATTCCCCGGACGTTTTCAACCATGACGGCACGAGGACGAACCTGATCTACCACTCTAATCATTGAGGGAAAGAGATTGCGCTCATCCAAAGTGCCAAGCTGCTTTCCCGCCACCGAAAAAGGCGGACAAGGCAGGCCTGCAGAGACGATGTCCGTTCCTCTGTAAGCCGCTGCGTCGAACGTGTTCAGATCACGCTCGATCACATTCCACTTCGGACGATTCTGGCGCAAAGTTAGACAGGCCGTCTCGTCAATCTCAACAAGGCCAATATGATCGATACCTGCCCTCTCGAGTCCGATTGCCTGCCCGCCAGCACCAGCGCATAGTTCCAGCGTCACCAAATCACTCTTACCTTTTGGCCGTCGAAGGTGGATGCCAGTCGTCCATGGGTTGTCCGGCTCTATTCCCAGGCCGACCAAAAAAGGAGTCCCGTTATCTGTTCGGCCCTTCATATAGTTGCAGTTTAGCAAAGCGGTCAACAAACATCCTGCACATAATCTCTCGCGGGATACTCAAAGGGTCGTAGGCCCACCCTGCATTCCCACCGACGAGTGTGCCCCACTCTTTCGCGCTCGTTGCGAAAGGGTGGGTGAAGTCAGCGGGAAAACCTGGGACAGACAGGGACGTTCCTCGGGTTCTTGCTGCTTCATTAGACAGCCGAGTTACTCGGTTTCCTGCAAAGCAGTACGCTGCCGTTCAAACCAGCGCCCAGTGACGGCCCCGAAGATTAAGCCTCCGACGTGCGCCAGGTATGCTACACCACCGGTCTGCACGTGCGCCACTTGGCCCGCATGCACCAGTTGAATTAGAAACCAGAATCCAATCAGAAGCGCCGCCGGTATGTAGGTGACCTTCACAAAGATGAAAATTATCAGCAGCGACTTGATGCGGTCGCGAGGATAGGTCACGATAAACGCTCCCATCACCGCGGCAATCGCGCCGCTTGCTCCCAGGTTGGGGACGGTGGAATGAGGATCGGCCGCGACCTGGGCGAACATCGCCGCCAATCCTCCCAGCAGATAGAAAACAAGATAGCGGCCCCGGCCCATCGCGTTTTCGATTTCCGGACCGAACGCCCAGAAAAACACCATGTTGCCGATGATGTGCGACCAGCTTCCATGCATGAACATCGCGGTCAGAATAGTGATCCATTGGTGACCGGAGGTAATCTGCGCTGGAACCAATGACCATTGCGTGACGAACGCATCGCCACGCGACAACTCAAGCAGAAAAACGACGACATTTACTACGATGATGAGAGCGGTGCAGACAGGGGTGCGCACGGGCTTGCGGGACGCGTCACTTAATGGAATCAAGCCTCCCACGGTCTGCACCTCTCTTTTCTAGTGGGTTCGTTTTTCTGCTGGGCAGAACTCTCCCCATAGGAAGAATCGCAATCCTAGCCGCCGCTCTAGGCCGCTTTTAAGGATGTCGGCGGTGACGCCGCCGACGACGCGGCCTTGCGAACTGCCAAAGACACCATCACCCGGGTAACCCCGCTGAAGATGAGGCTTACGCCCACCAGGGTGCCGATGGCCCAGGCGGAACTCGACGGCCACTGCATGTAGATCATCAGGCCCAGGAGAAGCGTGACGATGCCGTCGACAAGAAACCAGCCGGACCGCAGGGTCGAGGGGGCCCGGAAGTACAGGACGATGTTAAAGATTCCCTCCACCAGGAACAGTGACGCGAGCAGTAGAGTTAGCGACGCCACGCCCGTCAACGGACGCGCCAGCAGATACCCACCGAAGCATAGATAGGCGAGCCCAACCAGAAGTCTCCAGATCACGCTGCCCGCTTCTCGCGAATGAAAAGCAACGACGATGTGGATTATGCCCGCCAAAAGGATCAGCCAGGCGACCATCCCGTTGACGGCGACCGCCGCGAGCAGCGGCCATGCCACAGCTAACATACCCAAACAGATGAGCGAGACGCCCCAGAGGATGGTTAGCGTGGAGGCCCGCCGCACGAGGTCAGAGGAATTCTGAACCATAGATACCTCCTCAAAACGGACGGGGGCGAGTCTATCGCACACGGAGAGGAGATGCAATTCCCGATGGCACCGGGCTGTGGCGTGCTCAGGCGAGCGGACGCAATCGCGGTCCGGCGGAGTCGCCAAAATCTTCGGCGGCATCGGCGAATTTTCTCAGCTCAGCGATGCAGGTGGGCCGTTACGAAAGCCGGACAGGGCTCAGCGCGTGACGCCAGTCACGGCGGTGAGTCCCGAGGCGGACTAGGTTAGAGGATAGTCAGGATCGAGATGCGAGAAAGTGGGCCCTTATGACAGAGTCAAAGGCGATCCCTATCGAACCGATATGTCCCTTGGCGCATAGTCTACTCGGCAAGCTGACCGTAATTGTCGGATATTGCGATCTTCTACGTGAAAAACGTCCGACGGATTCAGAGTTTTCAGATCGCCTCCGCCTCATTCGGCAGGCGGCGCAATCCATGGCGTCAGAACTGCAAGATCACCAATGTGAGCATCTTGTCCACAAACAGATTTCAGTAGCGGGAAACAGCCGGATGCTTGGCTGACGTTATTGGGAACTACGCCCGTAGCGGAAGTTGTGGATCTGAAGAACCGCCCCAGTCCTCAGCCACATCGGCGAACTTTCTCAACTCAGGATATTTCTGCATCAGCGTCGGCGGCGCCAGCACCCGCTTTCCAGTCACCATCGCCTTCAACTCCAGCGCGTTGACACCAGCCTTGCTCTCGAAATGGTTGTTGGTGATGACGTAGGTCGTCTGCGCTTTTTCCGCGACGTTTTCGATGCGATCCTTCCACCCCGCCAGCTCCCTCTCGTTGTAGAGATAGTTGTACCGGTCATTGCGGTTGTCGGAGTCGAACCACTCGCCGTAGTTGCGGCCATGCAGGCGCACATACGCGATGGGCGCGGTGACGTGCTCGGTGGGGGCGAGCGATTTTCCCAGCACGGGCTGGTCGATGTTGCAGAAGGCGACGTTCTTCTGGGTGAAATCCGCCAGGGTCTCAGGGTTATTCCAACTCGAGTCGCGCACTTCGACCACGCGCGGATATTCGATGAACTGGCGCAACAGGCGATCGAGATACTCACGGTTGAGCGACGTGTTTTTGAACGACACGGGAAACTGGATGAGCAGCGCGCCCAGGCGTCCTTCGCTGGCTAAGGCGTCGAGGCCCTCGCGCGTACGCAGTTCATCTTCGTCCGTGGGACGAATCGTCGCGGCGGAAGTGGGCTCCATCACCGCAATTGGCGAGTGCGTGAACGCGCGATAGAGCTTGGCGGTAAATAAAAATCCAGGATTCACGGCCGCAACCTTGCGGCACCACAACTTCGCCAGCTCGGGCTTGAGCGGACCGTAGAACGAAGTGTTGATCTCGGTGGTGTCGAAGAAGCGCGCTAAATATTCGAGCGGATGCAGCTTGCTTCGCTTCATTCCCGAGGGATAGAAGATGCCGTCCCAGTCTTTGTAAGACCAGCCCGCCGTGCCGACTCGTACGTTGTTTGTGTGGATGGGAGTAGGACGAGCGTGAGCTGTGGATTCCATGACGGAACCGCAGACGAAGGGGCAGGGCAAGGGTAGCACAGGGGAAGAATCGGAAGAACCTGGTATACGCGGCTGCACGCGCTACGGTCCCCTCCGCCCACACCCACTTGGATCATTATGCTTTACGTAACGCGTATTTATCCGTACAATATAAATCTGTGATCTTCGGATACCGCGACAAACGTACCCGAGATTTTGCGGCTGGCCGACGGGTCAAAGGGTTCTCGGGCATCGAACGCGCGGCGCGGTTGAAGTTGGATCGTTTAGAAGCGGCTGTGACGTTGAGGGACTTGAGTGCGTTGCCGGGCAACCGTTTTGAAGCGTTGAAGGGCGATCGGAAGGGACAATACAGCATTCGTATCAACGATCAATTTCGAATCTGCTTCGAATGGCAGGATTCTACTCCCGGCCCGTCCAACGTCGAGATTGTCGACTATCACTAGGAGAAATTATGGCAATCGCTGCAATTCATCCCGGAGAACACCTGGCCATCGAACTCAGCGAGTTGGGAATGAGTGCCGCGGAACTGGCAAGGCAACTCAAGGTTCCCACCAACCGCGTCACGGAAATTCTGAACGGAAGACGCGCGATCACGGGGGACACGGCGCTGCGTCTTGCCCATTTTCTTGGCACGACCGCAGAGTTTTGGCTGAATCTGCAGAGTCTGTACGAAATCCGGATGGCGGAGCAAAAAGCCGGCAAGTCGATCCGAGCGTTACCCACTCTAAAGCGCGCTGAAGCTGTTTCCGCGTAGGCGTATCGAGACCTCGGCCTATTGGGGCGAAGTCGCGGGCGGCCGAGTCGTGAGCTCCGGCGTCCCCGGCGTCGAGGCTCCCTGCGCTGCCAACGCTTGATTGAGTTGAACGGCCAGCTGGTCGGCCTGCGCATTGGAGATCTCGACCTGACCGTCGACCACGACGCTCAAACCGCCCACGCCGGTGTCCTGGAAGCGAGCACTCTCGATTACCGCAGAGTTCTGCACCGCGGGCGGCAGCGCGATTTTGAAATCCGATCCGGCCTGCGCCGCGGTGAGAAGCACCTGAGCAACTTTATCGCGCAAATCTTCGCCCAACGATCCGGAGCGCAGGGCCTCGGCCAGCATGCCGGTGGCATCGATGCGTCCCAATGCCGCGGTCATTTTCAATGCGCTTTTCTCCACCGCAGCGGTCACTTTAATCTCAACCCCTCCGTCGCCCTCCGCCAACTCGGTCGCGGATTGCTGGCCAAACGAGCGCATGCAGGTCCAGCGCTCATAGTGCAGCTTCACGATCAAGAGGCTCATGGGGGTCGAGGGCGCAAGCGATGCCTGCCGAATGGCCACGCGCTCACCGCACGTCGCGCCGGTGTCGAACTGGGATCGCAAAACCTCCGTGATGTTCTGCTGCAAGTCGGAGAGATCGGCGATGAGATCGAGCTTAAAGGTCCGCTGTCCACCTTGCGCAGCGATTTGCGAAAGCGCGCCGGAAACGTTGATCGCAATCTTACGGTTTCCGATGGCCGCCGGACTCTTCACCTGCGGAAGCATGAAGGTCAAATCCTGGCCGCTGGCCAGCGTAATGCTCATTTCCCTGCCCAGCGAGAGTTCCTGATCGTAGAAATCGGTGAGCGCCTTGTCGAGACTCTCGGCGCGCACGGTAATCTCAGCGCCGGCGGCCTTCGCGTCTGCGCTTTGATCCAGCTTCTTGGCTTCCTGTTCAAGATCGGAGTCAGACTTGGCCAGTCTCTTGACGACCTCTTTCAGTCCGGATTTCTGCTCGGGGGAGAATCCCTCCTGAAATCTCTTGATCGCATTCCGGGCGGTCTCAAGTGCCCTATTGAGAGCATCGCGGCCGGCAGGGTCGGCCGCAGCATTCTCCTTCGGAGGGTTCTGGAATAGCACGCAGCGCGGCCTGGGCCGTCTCAGTACTCTTCACCACGGTCTGAAACTCGGCGATCTGCTGGCTGGTTGCCTGTAGCAGAAGAGCCTGATGAAAGTCTCGTAGGCTATCTTTTTCGTCGACGCCACCGGGCTGGCCAATCCCGCCGGACAGGCTTCCCGCACTCTGCCCGCCGCCACGGTGCTGGGCCATCACCCCCGCCGGACACAGGCATAGGACGATCCCCAGAATCAGAGCACTCACGGCAGAGATGGAAGCCCCTCGGTGAAACATGAAAGAAATTCTCCGAACAATCAGGAATTGGGCTGCTAGCGAACTGCCAGTATGGAAGGAACGACCGGAGCGAGTCAATCGGGCCAATGCTCGCGACCTGACCAAACTGGCGACGCCGCTTTGAGTTTGGCTCAGAGAGCGAACAAATGCCATCGATTTTACAGTTCTTTGCGAAGGAGAAATGACCAAGCCGACGAGGTTTACTCCAGCGATAACACCACCCAATGAACTCCCGTGGGATAGGTCTCGGTCTTGCCGTAGCACTCGCCCACCGAGAAGTTGGTCAGGTTTCGGCTACTGATGGCATGAGACGCCCCATCAGGCAGCGTCTCAGGATGCAGACTGGTGAAGGTGAGCACGGTGAAACGCGCGGCGAGATCGTGAACTGGTGACGTTCCGAGCTTATCGGCGTGAGCCATGGAGCAGGCGGCTTCGTCGGCGGCGGCCAGGTCGCGACGCTGTAATTGGGGCTGGCTGGACTGTCGGCGCATCTGATTGACGGCGGCGGCGATGCGGTCTTTCACTTCTGCGGGAGAGTAGTTGGGGAGGGCGTGGCCGAAGTCCTGCACAATGTAGAGCCGGTCTCCGCTGCGAACCACACCCAACCCGACCACGTTATAGGCCGGGTTGAGCAGGTTGGCGCGATGCGGGGGGGAAAGCATGAGATGTTGGTGTCCGCCTTCCGCGCTGTAGTCGAGCGCAACGTTTTCTCCCTCCTGATCGAGTTGGAGGTTGGTCATTGCCGCCAGACGTTCGGGCAGAGCGGCCTCGCCGTCAAACCGGTGCGAAAGCTGCCGCGCTTCGAGCATGGCCTGCGCATGTATGCGGGCAGCACGCGAGAGTCCGGCATCGAGGATGAGCGCGGGCGCTCCGGCTTGCTGGCGCGACTGGTTCGCGAGCGCCAGGAGCTGCTGTTCAGTCTGAATCTCGGGATCGTTGAATGGGATGTCGGCGGCTTTCGCGGCGGCAGGCTGCAGCGTGGCTTGCTGGGCGCGCTGAGTTGCGGGCCTGGAGCCGCCGGAAGCAGCCATCAGGCGCGCGGGAGCCTGCACGGTCGCAGCTCCCGTGCCCAACAGGAATGCCAACAATAATCTGGGTGCTCTATGCGTTAAGCTCTGCATCAATCGGGCCTACGCAACCAGATCCTGGGAGGGATCGAGGTTTCAGCTACCTCATCGGCACAAGCCGGGGTGGGGCTTAATTTTGTTGCTGGTGCTAGGCTAGGGGTTGGAATTGAGGGCGGGAAGTTACCTGTGTCTATCGAACTAGGGATCAGTGGGGCCATTGGCCTGTCGATTGTCGGAGTATTGTTTGGCGGAATGCTCGCCTGGCTCGTGCTGGGTGCGCGGCGGGCTGCGCTGCAGGCCCGTTTGTCATTGATGGAAAAGGAATTAGCGTCCGCAAAGGCCGATCTGACGCGGCTTTTGCAGGATCAGCGGGAACTGGTCGAGAGCCGGGCCCGGCTGGAATCGGCGCTCGAATCGGAACGAAAGACCAGCAACGAAAAGATCGAATTGCTCGCCCGCGCAGGGGACCGCGCGGCGGAGGATTTGCAGAACGCCTTCAAGGCGCTGGCCGCCGATGCGCTGAAGACGAACAACTCTACGTTCCTGCAGATCGCGCAGGAAACCCTGAAGCGCTTTCAGAGCGATGCGCGCGGCGATCTCGACGCGCGGCACAAAGCGGTTGCCGATCTGGTGACGCCCGTGCGCGAGTCGCTGAGTAAAGTCGATGCGCAGATTCAGCAGATGGAGATCGCGCGCGGCGAGGCTTACGGCGACCTTAAGGCGCAGGTGCAATCGCTGATCACCACGCAAAAAGAATTGCAGTCGGAAACCGGCAACCTGGTGCGCGCGCTGCGCACTCCGAATGTTCGCGGACGCTGGGGGGAGATTCAGCTGCGGCGAGTCGTCGAAATTGCGGGCATGCTTCCCTACTGTGATTTCGCCGAGCAGGAAACCATCAGCACCGACGCGGGCCGTTTTCGCCCCGATCTCGTGGTGAAGCTGCCGGGCGGGAAAAATGTTGTGGTCGACGCGAAAACGCCGCTGGACGCGTTTCTGGGGGCCTTTGAGAGCACGGACGAAGAAGTGCGCCGTAAGTCCCTGCTCAATCACGCGCGCCAGGTCCGCGATCACATGGAAACCCTGAGCAGCAAAAAGTATTGGGAACAGTTCGAGGCCACGCCGGAATTCGTGGTCATGTTTCTTCCCGGCGAAACATTTTTCAGCGCCGCGCTGGAGCAGGATCCCGGCCTGATCGAACAAGGCGTGCTGCAACGTGTGATTCCGGCATCGCCAACAACGTTGATCGCATTGCTGAAGGCCGTCGCCTATGGATGGAATCAGGAAAAGCTGGCGCGCAACGCGCAGCAGATCAGTGCTCTGGGCAAAGAACTGCACGACCGCTTGCGCAAACTCGCGGGGCACATCACCGGAGTCGGCGCCAACCTCGACCGCGCCGTCGAAGCCTACAACCAGGCTGTGGGCTCGCTGGAGAACCGCGTGCTGGTCTCGGCCCGCAAGTTCGCCGAATTGGGCGCATCCGTTGCGGAAGACATTCCGGAACTGGAGCCGATCGAGACGACAGCGAGAGCGCTTTCGTTTGAATGGGATGACGAGCCCGCGCTGGAAGTACCGAAGCCCGAGCTGGCGAAGAAAGACGAGCGCAAGGCCGGGTAGACTTACGACAAATCTTGAGTGGCAGCGAAGGCCCCACTTCTCGCAAAGGACGCGAGAAATGGGGCACCCGGCGATTAGTTGTGACCGGCCGATTGGTTGTGATTCGAACGAAGAGACTTAACCCTAGAACGCCGCGATCCCGTTGAATCCGGCAGCCGCTGAGAGACCGGCCACATCGCCCAGGGTAGTCAGAGTTCCATCGTCGTTGATGCCGAAAATGCTGACGGTGCCCGTGCCCGAGTTCAGCGTGTAGAGGAATTTGCCGTCCCCGCTGACCGCGACATCGAGATTGGCGCTGCCCGCCGGGTTGGTGCCCACGATTGTTCCAGATACCGGAGTGAGCGCGCCGCTCGAGCCGATGGCGAATCCGGAGATGTTTCCCGACCCGGCATTCGAGGTGTAAACGAAGTGGCCATCCGGGGTGACCACGTGCCAGCACGTCGCCGCGCCCAGCGTGGGTACGCTGGTGCTTACGGGAGAAAGTGTCCCGTTAGCTTCCACCCAATAAGATGAGATCGCCGATGCGTTGTGTCCGCCCGCCGGGCCGGTTTCGGTCGCCAGGGCCACGCCGTTCGGCGCGAAGAGCACTCCGAATAAGCCGGGGCCGGCGCTCGGGTTGACCACGATCGGCGCCAGTGTGCCGTCGATCTGAACGTGGAAGGTGTCAATGCTGTTGGTCAGCTTTTCAGTGACCAGCAGAAACTGCCCGTCTGGGCTGAACCCCAATGACGCCGCTCCAGAATTGCCGGTGCTGAGATAGACCGGGGGGTGCGGAATCGGTGTGAGTTTTCCATCCCATCCAAGGCGAAATCCCACGACGCTGCTGGCGCCGCCGGCATTGACCACGTAGACGAGACTTCCATGCTGCGCGACCGCGACCGGTTCACTCCCACCGCACGGCACCCTCTGCAATAGCAGCAGGCCAGCACCGTTCATCCGGAACACGGAAATGTCGCCGCTGCCGGCGTTGACTGCAAACAGTAATGGACGATCCTGGCTAAGAGTGAGCGAACCCTGAGACGCCAAAGGATCTGTGACCCCGCCGCTGCCCCGGCCACCGGTCTTATAGGTGCGACCCTCCTGCAAGGAGCCGTCGGAACTTCGCTTGTAGGCAATGATTTCGTTGTTGCCGGCTGCGTTCGTCATGACAAATACGGCGCCAGCGGCACCGCTGGCGGATTGTGCGTGGCTTAGGGCCGGTAACACTGCGCTGATCGCTATTGCCAAGGCAGCGCTAAACAGAACATGGGACGTCTTCAACATTTGAAAGCTCCTTGATGAAACGATTACGCGAGCACCGAACCATGGAGACGACAGTCAGAGCGGTGGCAGTCCTCCGCTGATCGTGACCTGCGCGCTGATCAGAGCTTTCAGTTGGGAAAAGGTTTCAAGCGCCAGCGTTTCTGCCTGCGCGTATCTGAAGCGTTTCGGCAATGACTGGCGAGAATGACTGGCGAAATTGACCGGCGAAATTGAGGGCGCGCGCCCTGAGATCGGATCTCCAACATCCCATAACCACAATTCATCATCCTAACTAATGAGAATATGTCCGCGCGGAAGGCGGAATCCATCCCACGAACTGGCTCTCGTAAACCTAAGAAATTCAAGGAAAAGCGAATACGGAATCCCACATAAACCTTCAAAAAGGCATAGTTTGTGTTCGAAAATCCATCTATAATCACGGAAGTGTCTTTATCTGCGGGACTTATCCTTCCCGAAACGGGGCCTGACATGGCAGCGAAGTTGCTCATTAGAGACTGGCAGGAAGAAGTCCCCCTGCCAGTCCAGCCCCCTGCGGGTTCGGGGCCAGCGCCGAAACCCATGAATCGGGAAAGCCAAGCTCGCTTTGTCGCGGTTCTGTTGTTCGTGGCGACGGTCGCGGCCGTGGTTTTTGCCGGCCTCAATTTTCAAAAGGAGCGCGAGTCGACCGCCCCAGACGACGGGGTGGTGTGGGTGGAGCGGGGCGGCCACCTGGTCGCCGATCAGCTGGTGCCAGATGGATCGGGTGCTAAGAGCGGCATCAAAGCCGGCGACGAACTGGTCGCGGTCAATGGCCAGGAAATCAAGAACACTTCCGGCCTGGAACGCCAGATGTACCGGACCGGCATCTACTCGAAGGCTGCCTACACAATTTCCCGCGGGGGAGTGACGCTGGACTCCAGCGTGATCCTGGTTCCCGCAGACCGTTCTCTGAATAACTGGCTGCGGCTGATCGCCCTCATCTATCTGGGTATTGGAGTCTACGTACTGCTGCGGCGCTGGACCGCTCCCGGCTCCACGCACTTCTACATTTTCTGCCTGGTCTCGTTCATCGCCTACTCGTTCAAGTACACCTACAAGTTGAACGATTTCGACACGATCATCCTGTGGAGCAACATTGTCGCGTGGTTGTTGCAGCCCGCTTTGTTCCTGCACTTCGTTCTCACCTTCCCGCAGAAGCGGCAACTGGTAAGCCGGCATCCGTGGCTGGTCGGGCTCGCATACTTGCCGGGAATGGCACTGTTGAGTCTGCGCCTGGCGGCCATGCGCTGGCTGGAAGCCAGCGGACGGTTGAGCCGGAACATGGACCGGCTGGATATTTCCTACGGCGCGGTGTTCTTCCTGATCGCCGCCAGCGTGCTCTGGTACAGCTACAAAAACGCCGGAACCACCATCCTGCGGCAACAGTTGAAGTGGGTAACGCGGGGCACGATTCTGGCGACCGTTCCATACACGCTGTTCTACGTGGTTCCCTATTTGATGGGTTCCCTGCCGGGAACGATGGGTAACCTGTCAGTGCTGTCGCTGGGCTTGCTGCCGCTAACCTTCGGCTTTGTCATCTTGCGCTATCGCTTGATGGACGTTGACGTGGTCTCCAAGAGGGTTGTGGTCTATACCCTGGCGGTCACCGCGGTCGTCGGCATGTACTTCGCGCTGGTTGCGGGCTTCGCCATTCTGGTGCACAACCGGCAGCCCAACACTGGCCCGCTGGGATTGATCCTGGCCGTCGTAGTCACGGCGCTGCTGTTTGACCCCGTCCGCAAGTGGATTCAGGACCGCGTCGACCAGCTTTTCTATCGAACCGTTTACGACTACCGGCGGACCCTGATCGAATTTGGCCGCGAGCTGGGCTCCGAGACCGATCTTAACGCTCTGCTCGCGGCGGTGATGGACCGGCTCTCGCGCACGCTGGCAGTGGATCGCATTGCGATTTTTCTGAATGCCGGCGAAGAGCCCGGGCGCTTCATTCTGTCGAAGTCTTCGGGCACGAGCCCGGCGGGCAATCTTGATCTGACCTTCTTGAGCGTGCCGCGACCGGAGCCAGCCGGCCACCTGTTCTTTGAGAACACGCATCAGGTGCCGCGCGAGACCGTCGGATCGCAGGATGCGATCGCCCGGCTCGATCTCAACTACTACATTCCGTGCCGCGCCCAGAAAAAAACCGTCGCGGTTCTGGGACTGGGCAAAACGACGAAGGGTGACTTCCTTTCGAGTGAAGACGTGGAACTGCTCGAAACTCTGGGCGGATATCTCGGCATCGCCATTCAGAACGGCCGTCTCTATGCCTCGCTGCAGCAGAAGATGGCGGAGTACGAACGCCTGAAGGACTTCAACGAGAACATTGTCGAGTCGATCAACGTGGGCGTCATGGCGCTCGACATGGAAGACCGCATCGAGAGCTGGAACGCGCAAATGGAAGTGATGTACGCCATGCCGCGTTGGCAGACGCTGACTCAGCCGGTGCCGAGCATCTTCCCTCAGGAATTTGTCGAGGAGTTCTACCGCGTGCGGCAGAATTCCGGCATCAACAACCTGTACAAGTTCCGGCTGAAGACGCCGGCAGGCGAGACGCGTACGGTCAACGTGGCCATCGCTCCGCTGGTGACGCGCAAATTTCAGGTGATCGGGCGCCTTGTGATCATGGACGACATTACCGAGCGTGTGGAACTCGAAGGCCAGCTTTCGCAGGCCGACAAGCTTTCATCCATCGGATTGCTGGCGGCCGGCGTGGCGCACGAAGTCAATACTCCGCTGGCGGTGATTTCGTCGTACACCCAGATGCTCGCCAAGCAACTGCAAGGTGATCCGCAGAAATCCGGCTTGCTGGAGAAGATCACACGGCAGACTTTTCGTGCGTCGGAGATCGTTAACAACCTGCTGAATTTCTCGCGCACCAGCGGCACGGAATTTGCCGACGTCGATGTCAACAAGGTGATCCTCGACACGCTCGCCCTGCTCGAACACCAGTTCAAGACGGCGAAGATTCAAGTGCGGTCGGAATTGATCCCGTCAATTTCACCGATTCAAGGGAATCCCGGAAGGCTGCAGCAGGTGTTCCTGAATTTATTTCTCAACGCCAAGGATGCCATGCCCGGCGGCGGCACTTTGAGCGTGGCTACGAGCAACGGCGAATTGGTGAGCGTGCGCGTTTCCGACACTGGTTCCGGCATTTCGCCCGAGCACGTGCACCGCATTTACGATCCGTTCTTCACCACCAAGACTGCGCCGAAGGAGGGTCAGACCCGCGGAACCGGCCTTGGACTCTCCGTAACCTACGGCATCATTCAGGAACACGCCGGCAAGATTCGCGTCGAAAGTCATCCCGGGTCCGGGACCACCTTCGCTCTCGACTTCCCCCTGAGCAGGAAGGCGCTGCATGTCTGAAGCGGCCGTAATTTCGCGCAGCGCGGTGCACGGCACTTCGCCTTCCGGTTCGGTGCTCATCATCGACGATGAGGCCGAGATTCGGGAGTCCCTGCAAACCCTTCTCGAGATGGAAGGCTTCGAAGTCGAAACTGCGGTCAGCGGCGAAGATGGCCTGGTGCAGGTTGGCGATCGCCCGTTTGATCTGGTGCTGCTCGATCTGGCGCTTCCCGGCCGTGACGGGATGGAGATTCTCTCCGAGATCCGCACTCACGATTCGCGCCTGCCGGTGATCATGATTACTGCCTATGGCACCGTGGAAAATGCCGTACGGGCCATGCAGTCGGGCGCGGCGAACTTCATCCAGAAGCCGTGGGACAATGAAAAACTTCTCGCGGATGTGCGCGCTGCCGTGGGCTGGCGCCGGGCGGAAGAAGAAAACGTCCAGCTCAAGCGCGCCCTCAAGCAGCGCTACAACTTTGAAAACATCGTGGGCAAGAGCGAGCCCATGCTGAAGATTTTCGACCTGGTGGCGCAGGTGGCCAACAGCCGCTCGACCGTGCTGCTGCAAGGCGAGAGCGGTACTGGCAAGGAAGTAATTGCCAAGGCCGTGCACTTGAACTCTCCGCGGCGCGACAAGCCGTTTGTTCCGGTGAATACGGGCTCCATGCCCACGGACTTGCTTGAGTCCACGCTCTTCGGCCATGTGAAGGGCGCGTTTACCAGCGCCATCGCTTCGAAAAAAGGTCTGTTTGAAGTCGCCGATAAAGGCACCCTCTTCCTCGACGAAATCGCGACCATGGGCCTGGAGACGCAGGCCAAAATTCTCCGCGTGCTGCAGGATCGCCGCTTCATGCACCTCGGCGGTATTCAGGAAGTTCAGGTTGACGTGCGCATCATCGCCGCCACCAACATCGACCTGCGTCAGATGGTGCGCGAGGGCCGCTTCCGCGAAGATCTTTTCTACCGCCTCAACGTGATCACCGTCGAACTGCCGCCGCTGCGCCAGCGCAAGGAAGACATTCCTTTGCTCGTGGAATTTTTCTTGAAGAAGTATGCTGAGGAGAACGGCCGGCCCACGCCGCGAATCACTCCCGAAGCGCTGCGTCCGCTGATGAATTATTCCTGGCCGGGCAACGTGCGCGAACTGGAAAACGTCATCGAACGCGCCGTCGTGCTCTCGTCCGGCCCGGAGATCAGTATGGACCTGTTGCCCGACTCCATGATGGGACGCGGCTCGTCACTCACCCTGCACGATCCACCGTCCGACGCGTCGCTGTTCGAAATCGTGGAAGACGTAGAGCGACGGGTCATCACCGACATGCTCGAGCGCTGCAACTGGAACCAGACGGAAGCCTCCGAACGCTTCCACGTGCCCCTCTCCACCCTGAATCAGAAAATTCGTCGCCTGAACATTGAGATCAAGAAGAAGGGGCGCGGGTAGGGGCGGTCCCCGGTCAATGAGCTCTACGGTTGCGGCGCAAGCTCTTACAGTTTAAACAGCGATCGCAAAGCAGTGTCGTCGATGCGGCTATCCGGGGCTAACCAATGAACAAAGTCCCGGGGACTGATGTGCGCAGGCCTTTGAACCTCTTTTTTCTCGAGGTCAGACTTAAGGTCTGCCTGTTTGCCCGAGTTGGCAATTACCGTCCAAGTTTTCGTCCTCATTAGCCTTTACCTCGCTTGAACATTGCCAACAAACTCACTCCTGCAACAAACTCACAGCAAATCTTCACGATTTGTCGCCTCGCGGTGCCCTGGGAAAATGCGCGTTCAATAAGCATGCGGCATCGGCACATCGGACGAAAATAAAGATCCGTGGCGGCCATGTACAGCAGCGGCGTGCTCGTTCATTGCCCTGGCCGCTTGAGTCCGGCAGTTTCCATTCTCGGTGCTGAACTCCCGCGTGGTCACGGAATGCTTACACAGCGGGCACTTGAAGATGGAAAAACCGATCATCATTTTGATGGTGTAATGTCTCACAGCTTTGATTGTAGTCTCTTATCCGAGGGATGAGTCCGAACGAAAGTTACACTCGAAATCCTCGAGGACAGCGAGGCGAACCTGGACGATTAGGCATCTCCAACGTTGCCGGATGCGGTCTCGCTCGGATAGTTGAAGAAGAGCTGATTGCCGTCGGGATCATCGACCACCAGAAGCCGGTAGCCCCACGAACCCTCCTTGACCGGACGCCCTTAGCCTCGAGTTCCGCGCGCAGAGCGTCCAATGCGGCGGGCCGCAGCCTCGCGCGTGGCCGGCTCGACGTTCAGGAAAATGAACATCAGTCCCTTGCCGACTTTCTCCGGCTCAGCAGGTCACGGGCAGCCGCGGCACCGATGACCAGCAGCGCCGTCAACTATTGAGAACCGGGACATTACACTCAAAGCCCGCGCGGCCGCAGGGGTCAACGAGTGTAATGGTATTGCCACCATTGTTAGAGAGGCGATTTTTCGCCAGCTATCCGAAAGCCTTTTTCATTGCGTCATCAATGCAGGTGGCGGCATAGTCGGTGAAATCGCCAATCGGCCTTTCAGCAAAACTCTTAACGGCATCCAGCAGGCCGAGGTTCCCCTCTTGAATCAAGTCCAACATCGGAACACCAGAGGCGGAGCGTTCTTGCGCGATGCTCACGACTTGAGCAAGGTGACCTTCAATCAATCTTCTCGCGACATTTTCCCGCGTTTCATCCCAATCGCCGGACCCGGCCAGTTCTCGCAATAGCTTCACGTCCTCATCCTTGGCTAGAGGCGTGACGCTGCTGACCTCACCGATGTAAAACGCTACCGGATCATTAGGATCATGATTTTCCATGCCTCGGCTCCGCTTACAGAATAACTGTTGAGCGCGGCGATAGCACTCAAAACTCCTAAGCCGGGGTCAATGAGCGTTATCAGGATGTTACGCCAATGTAAGGCATCGCTGAAAATGCACCCTCAGGGATACATCTACTACCACGCGTGAGCCAAAAGGAACGCCACATAGAGAGCGCAGCACCAAAAGGCCAGCAAGAGAGGGCGCTGACGATCGTACGGAACTTCCCAGCCGCGGCCTGCAGAGGCATCTCCCACGGAGAAGATTCTTGTTGTCGTAGTCGAGTTTTCAAATTGTCCGCGCCACTGCGGGTGAGCCTTGAGGTATGTGACCGCTTCAAGTTCTGCGTTCGACATCTCGGTCTCAAGCACTTTCAAACGGCTGCGCACGTAGTAGAAGCACCACACGGCAAAAATCGACACAACTATTCCCATAGCACCCGGGAGAAGTGCCTCGGCGATCCCAGATGCCAGCCTGGCCAAGGCCGCAGAACGCGAGCCGGTCGTTCCAACAAAACATCCCAGGATTCCGTTTATGGTGCCAAGGAACCCGATAAACGGTGCGGAAGACGCAATGGTGGCGAATGTGTTAAGCCCACATTTCAAGTGGGCAGCGAGTAGCTTACTGCGGCGTTGGAAGGCCCGTTGGGCGAGCGCAATAGCTTGAGTGCTGGTAAACTCTGACCGCGCCGAAGCATAGGCTGTTAAAACCTCCGCAACAATGTTCGCAACGTGACTCCGGCTGTTGAGTGCGGCGATGGAGATTACTTCGTCGAACTTGCCCTCGCCGAGCGGCGAGGCAGCGTCACGCATGAAAGTGCGAGCTTCACGGCGAGCCGCGCTGTAGCGATAAAGGCGGAAACAGAGGATTGCGCCCGTGTTCGCCAGCATGAAAGCGAGCAGCACGAAGTCTACTCGGCCCAGCAAGTCCATCTCGCGCCAAAGGCGGTCAACGTCCCAAAAGCCGGGCTGTGGATAGACTATCCCCGAGGTCCCGAACTTACGCTGGTCAACCAGAAAGACGACCCTTTCGACCCCAGTCGAGCGCACAGCAGCCAAGGCCGTTGAAACGTCTGCGTAACTAGCGTGGGCATCAACGGCTAGGAATATCTCGGCTTGAGGGTTTCGTTCGAGACGGTGACTGATTTCATGTCGCAGGTCATCAATCGAGATTGGATCTTTTCTCCAGAAAACCCTGCCGTTGTACATAATCACAAGAACGATGGCGTCGTCCATATCCGCGTCCGGTGCCATGATGGGATAGTTGACCTTGGGCAAATCGGAGGGGCCAAACTTCGGCAGTCCATTTGTCAGCATGAGAGCGAACACGAAGATCGCAAATAAAGTAGCGCACACAGCTACAAACGGAGTGCGATCTATGCTGCAAAAAAGCTTCGCTGGTCTCGCCCTCTGGTGGCCCATCTATTCACTTAGACCCCTGCCGTAATGCTATTGTTCCGCGTACTTAGAGGTTAAGTGACCTGTACTGACGTGGCCGATAAAAGGACGTTCGTACGCAGGTGTTGAAATCAGGCCATAGCGCTCATTGACGAGGGGCAATAGCCAACGCCAACCCGATTGACGGCTGATCCCCCACGGGCTTCTCTGTTATAGTTCGGTCAAGACGCTTCGCCCTCACGAGGCGCTCTTCGAATCGCATGGAACTGACCTCGCCAACGGAATTTGCCAAGCGGAAAGTCCTGTCGGTCCAGGAGTACACCTTTCTCTCCGTGCGGTCTCTGGTAAACCTCTTCCGACAGCCCACCTATCTTGGCGATATGGTGCAGCAAGCCGACCTGATCGGCTTTGGCTCGATTTCGATCGTGTTGTCCGCCTGTTTCTTCATCGGGGTCGCGCTGGCCCTCAATAGTGCCACGACCCTGGGCCGGTTCGGGGCCAAGTCGCTGATCGGAGAATTGGTTTCCATTGGTGTCGTCCGTGAGCTGGGGCCATTGCTTGCCGGGCTTGTCGTGGCCGGGCGGAATGCTTCCGGCATGGCCAGCGAATTGGGCTCCATGGTTGTCACCGAGCAGATTGACGCCATGCGCGCCCTCGGCACCGACCCCATGAAAAAGCTGGTCACGCCGCGGGTCGTCTCCACCATGTTCATGCTGTTTTTCCTGACGATTCTCGGCGACCTGCTGGGCCTGATCGGCGGGAACTTTGTGGCCAGTGTGTTGCTGTCATTGGATTCGCGCGAGTATTGGAACACGGCTTGGCAGTCCCTCGTTTTTGCCGACGTCTTCATCGGGCTCGTCAAGCCGGTGATCTTTGGCTTTATTGTCGCCACCATCGGCTGTTACTACGGACTCTCGACCAGCGGAGGCACGCAGGGCGTCGGCCGCGCCACCACGGAAGCGGTAGTGGCAGCCATGATTCTGATTATCGCGACGGATGTCTTTGTGACCCGCCTGCTGATGATCCTGCTGGGAGCATCTTGACGAACGGGATGTCGTACCACTGATTCCATGTCGACACCTACTTCACCCATCGACCCAGCGGCTTGTCCTGAGCGACCGTCAATGGCCGTCATCGCGTTTGAAGACGTCCATATCTCCTTTGAGGACAATGCGGTGCTGCGCGGTGTTTCTTTCCAGCTTCCGCTGGGAGAGACCAAAGCCCTGTTCGGCGTAGCCGGCGCCGGGAAGAGCACAATCCTGAAGCTGGCGCTGGGTCTGATGCGGCCGGATTCCGGCCGGATCACGGTCATGGGCCATGAGATTGCCCAGATGGACGAGCATGATCTTCTCCCCATTCGCGGCCAGTTGGGAATGGTTTTTCAGGAGAGCGCCCTGTTCGACTCGCTCACCGTGCGCGAGAATGTCGCCTACCGGCTGATGGAAGAGCACGGCATCTATGACGACGAGATCGACCGCCGCGTGCGCGAAGCCCTGCGCTTCGTCGAACTGGAACACACGCTCGACCTGTTCCCCTCGGAGTTGTCAGGAGGCATGCGGCGCCGCGTCGCCATCGCGCGCGCCATCATTACTGAGCCCGAGTTGCTGCTCTACGATTCGCCGACCGGCGGTCTCGACCCGCTCACGTCCAATACGATCATCGAATTGATCATGAAGCAGCGCGATGTCTACAAGACCAGTTCCCTGCTGGTCACGCACCGCCTGCAGGACGCCTTCACCATGGCTACGCATCAGTTTGACCCGAAAACCAATCAGATGCGACATTTGCCGCGAGGCCAGTACTGCGACGTCCCCATGAGTTTTCTGATCCTGCGGGACGGCAAAGTAATTTTCGACGGCGATGTCCGCCAGTTGGCGCACTCCCAAGATGAGTACATCAAGGAATACATTTCGTAAAAACTGGGGAAATTAAGACCGCCACGGATTTTCACAGATCAACACGGATACCCCGAAGACGTAGTATGTGAATCCGTGCGAATCCGTGGCCAGCCTTTACTTGGGCGCGCTCAAACTCTTCCCCGTCTGCATGAAGGGTTCCACGTTTGACTTATCAATCAGCGCCGAACCGGTGTCTACAAAGCTCGGGATCGGCGCAAAACTGTCTTTCGCCCAGTCCTTGTCGAGCGACGACGGCTTGTGGTGATAGAGATTGTCGAGCATCTGCATGCCGACGAACGCCATGCTATAGGGCTTCTGCGCAATCGTGGCGGCGATCGAACCTTTCTGAATTAAATCCAGCGTTTCCTGGTCGGTATCCATCGCCATGACTACTTTTCCGGTCACGTGATAGCTGTTCAGCACGCCGGCGACTTCCTTACCCGACTGCGCTTCCAGGCAAACGAAGGCGTCGACTTTGTCGCGCTCTTTGCCAATGATCTGCGTGGTGGTGTCGAACGCGATACGCGGATCGCCTTGAATATCGACGACGCGCGTAATTTTGATGTCGGGCGTCTTCGCCAGCGCATCTTTGTAGCCCCGCAGCCGATCCTGCAGGTTCGACTGATCGGGCATCGAGAAGACGACGACGTTGCCCTTCCCCTTGAGTTCCTGCGCCAGGCGCTGCCCGCCGGTGAATCCCGCCTGGTAGTTGTTGGTGCCGATGAAGAACAGACGCTTGCTGGCGGGCGCATCCGAATCGATCGTGATCACGGGGATGCCCGCGGCCACGGCCTTGTCAATGCCGTCCTTGAGCAGCGCGGGATCGGTCACCGCGAGCAGAATGCCGGTCGCCTTCTTCTGCACCGCCTGATCCAGCGCCTCGCGCTCGGCCTTAGGATCGTAGGTCTGCGGCCCGGCGAAATCGGATCGCACTTTGAACTCTGTGGCCGCATTCGAGAACCCCGCTCCCGCAGCTTTCCAGTAAGGAACCTGCAAATTCGCCGAGACCAGCACATAGAATTCGTCGGAATCATGAGCGGACCCGCAACTCAGAAGGAATACCAGGGGAACAGCGTAAACAGCAGAGTGGAGAGTCCTGCGCGAGAGGAACATTGCATCCTCCTTCGAACCGCTTGCGCCCGCAGCGATTAGGATTCGGCGGCGGACGCCAGCCTTCAGCGACAGGATTGTAAACGACGGATCAAGCGAAGGCCAGCGGGTGATGCGGATCATTGTGTTTGCGATCATTGTCTTTGCGACGACCCGGATGTACATTGATCGCGCTTGTTGCAGCCGCTTGGGGATCCGCGCTGGTATGTCGCTGCATCAAGAAGAAATTCGCGCCAGGAGAATTAGCTGTGTCTCCGCATCAAAGACTCGCGTGTTGCTCATTCGCCGTGTTCGCCGTCGTGCTCTTGGGCGCCACCGCCCGCGCCGGAGATATGGGTTCGGCAGGCGATGATAGTCTCCACTGCCACGTGATCCCGGTGCACGAACCGACACCGGCCGAAAACGCCTATCTGGCCGGCAACGCGAGCCAAGCCGAAACTCTCTATCGCGAGGCGCTCGCCAAGTCTCCGCACGACGCCGCGCTCACGGCTGGCCTGGTCCGTTCCCTGCTGCGCGAACAAAAGATCGACGACGCGGCCTCTACGGTCAACGCCGAACTCACCGCCGCGCCCAACTCCGTTCCGCTGCTCACCGTTCTTGCCGAAGTCGAATATCGCCAGGGCAAGATCGCCGAAGCCGCCGGCACCGCCGACCAGGCCTCCCGCCTCGATCCGTGCAATCCGCGGCTCTATCTGCTGCGCGCCCGCATTCTTCGCCTCAACTCCATGTATGCTTCGGAGCGCCGCGCCATCGGCATTGCGCACGCTCTCGATCCTTCCGACGTAGATATTCGCCGCATATGGCTGGGTACTCTTCCCCTCGAACAGCGCATCGACGAACAAAAGCATTTCCTCGCCTCGGCGAACGGCATGGATGCGGAAGAACGCACTCGCGTAGAGAAGGGCCTTACCAATTTGGTAAATCGGGCAGGTAACCCGGACAAGACTTGTCATGTCACGTCCGCCACGAATTCGACCGAGTTGCCTTTAGTTCCCCTGATGTCCGATGGCAGCGGAAGACACATTCGAGGCTGGGGACTTCACGTCGCCCTCAACAACACCGAGGCTGGCCTTGAGGTCGATACCGGAGCCTCGGGCCTGGTTATCGGCCGTGCCGTCGCTCAACGAGCCGGGCTCAAAGCCGCCGCTAAAATCCAACTCGGTGGCATTGGAGATGAAGGTGCTCAGGGAGGATTCATCGCCCCCGTCGACTCGATCCGCATAGGCTCACTCGAATTTCGCGACTGCATCGTGCGGGTGAGCGACCGCCAGGACATTGTTAACGTGGACGGACTCATCGGCACGGATGTATTCAGCAGCTACCTCGTGACTCTCGACTATCCGATGCGGGAGTTCCTTATCGCGCCGCTGCCCGCCCGCCCAAACGACGCGGGAGGGTCTGCCGTCAGCCTCAACACTGAAGGTGGCGAACAATCGGCAAGCGCTGCACCCGCTTCATCCACGCAGTCCGTGGGCCCTCAAGACCGTTACATAAGCCCCACGATGAAAGACTACTCGCCGGTATTCCGTTCGGGACACTACCTGATTATTCCCACAGTTCTCAATAACACCACCCAACGCTTATTCCTGGTCGACAGCGGTGCTTTCTCGTCCAGCATTTCTCCTGAAGCTGCGCGTGCCGTGACCAAGGTTCACGGTGGCGCTCCCGTCACCATCAAGGGACTCAGCGGGGAAGTGAGTAAGGTCTCGACTAGCGACAAGATCGTCTTGACCTTTGCAGGCATTCAGCAGCGAAACAACGATCTGATTTCCTTTGACACGTCCGGCTTGAGCCGATCAGCTGGCATGGAAGTGTCTGGCATCCTCGGCCACACCGTGCTCCGCGAACTCACGATCTCGATTGACTATCGGGATGGCCTCATCAAGTTCGATTACGATCCGCATCACGGCAATCACAATTTCGAATAAAGATAGCTATGAACGCACGGTAATTTGTAGCGGCAAATGGAATCGAGTCTGCAGTCTTTCCTACACTCCCACCGGAAATGGCTTCGTGTGCGTGCTCGTGCTGAGGCCCGCCGCGCCGAACCGCCCCTGCAGCAGCGACATCAGTCCGGTATACCAGTAACCCACGACGAACAGCAGAAGGAACGGGACCGTGATGTAGTTCTCGTTGTCCACGGCGTAGTAGATCGTAGTCGCGAAGTACGCGCCGATGAGCAATTCGATCCACGGCACCCATCCCAGCCGCTTGCGATATTTTGTCGCGCCGACTTTATCCTGCTTCGAGACCACGCGATACTTGGGCGTGCGCGCGAACGCGCTCTGCTTGCCGACCACCGCCTCCAGCACAGCCTTGGTATTCGTGATGGTCAATCCAATTCCCAGCGCCATCAGAACCGGCAGATATAACAGAGCGCGCGGCCAGCTGCGCGGAAACAGTTCGCGCTGCGAGACCAGATAAAAACTTGAAATCGAAAATGTCGACGCCATGAACAGCGGCAGGTCGATGTAGAGCATCTGAAACCAGCCCTGATAAAAACGAATGATCATGGCCGGCAGCAGCAGCACCGAGAGCACAATCATGAGCGGATAGCTCATGTTCGCAGTCAGGTGATACCAGGCTTCGATCTTCGTATGCAGCGGCGCATCGCTGCGCAGAACCCGCGGCAGAATCTTTTTCCCCGTCTGAATCAGCCCCTTGGCCCACCTCGCCTGCTGCGTTTTAAATGCCGTCATCTCGACCGGCAGTTCCGCAGGGCACTCCACATCCTGCAGATAAACAAACTTCCAGCCTGCAAGCTGGGCGCGATAGGAGAGATCGGTGTCTTCAGTCAGCGTATCGTGCTGCCAGCCGCCAGCCTCTTCGATCGCCGTACGTCGCCACATGCCCGCGGTTCCGTTGAAGTTGAAGAACAGTCCCGTTCGGGCCCGTCCCGAGTGCTCGAGCACGAAATGCCCGTCGAGCAGCATCGCTTCCACCTCAGTCAGAAAAGAATAATGGCGGTTCAGGTGCGTCCAGCGCGTTTGCACCATGCCAATCTTCGGGTCGGTAAAGTGGTGGATCGTCTTCAGCAGAAAATCTTCCGGGGGCACAAAGTCGGCATCGAAGATGGCGATGAATTCACCCTTCGCCGTCTTCATCCCCTCGGCCAGCGCGCCCGCCTTGTAGCCCTCGCGATTCGTGCGATGCAGGTAGCGGATGGGATTGCCCAGTGCCGCGTACCGCTCAACCAGTCCGCGGGCAACGTCCACGGTTTCGTCGGTGGAATCGTCGAGCACCTGGATGTCGAGCTTCTCCCGCGGATAATTCAGTTTGCAGATCGCCTCCAGCAGCCGCTCCACGACATATTGCTCGTTAAAAATCGGCAACTGCACCGTGACCCGCGGTAAGTCTTCAAACCGCGCGGCCGGTTCGCCGGTGCGCTTCTCTCTGTGTTTGTAATAAAGGTAGACGAGAACGTAGCGGTGCACGCCATAACCCGCCAGCAGAATGAGGACAAAAAAATACGGAATCAGCAACGCCAGATCGAATGCGTTCGCGTGGTAGAGTCCACGAAACGTCGTGTCCAGAAAGTGCTGGCGGATGTAGGGCCCAATGCCCCGAGGGGCAAGCCACAGCGCTGCGGTCGCGGTCAGGATGAGATCGGAGTTCAGCAAGAAGTCCGGTGAAAACGTTTATTCTACCGGATTGCGAACGACGTTTCCTACGGCAGCCTGCGCCAGAGGAGGGACGCGCTGACTTACCTACTTCTGTTGAATCGAGTCCAAGTGCCGGGTGATGGCGTCCAACCTGACTTCTCCCCAGTCCTGGTCGGATTCCACCTCATGGAAGATCGGTCCCCAGATGGGCATATCTCGAGCGCCGTGGGCGACGGGTCCAAGGCTTTTTCCCTCGATAAGCTCCTTCACTCTCTGCGACGGAAACTTTCCGCCATTTCGTCGCGCGATCAGGGTCAAGTCCGGAACCGCGTCTTTGAGCGTGACTGACGCTGGGCCGTGCCCTCGTCCATCCGCCCCGTGACACGCAGCGCAGTGGTACTGAAAGATTCTCGCTCCCTCAAATGGCTTGGGCGCCGGCCCAGACGGGCCAACGGAATACTTCTGGCTTTGTGCCACGCAAACGATGGAGAACAACAGCAGCAGAAGAGTGAGTATCAGACGTGGGCGCATAGTTGCCTCCCCCGGGGTCACGCCGGAGTGTCCCAGTAGCCCAGTTGATATGTTTCCAGCAGGGGCCGCTCTTGTCTGTGCGCCGGAACACACCGGGTCGTGATAGAGGGATCAATTACCGTCTGGCTAATCCTGAGGGGCGGCGATTCGAAGGAGGGTTTCTTCTATTCCCAGGGATTAACAACGGATTTCAGCAGCGGAAAATCAGAAACGTTGCGAGTGACCAGTGTGAGTCCGTGAACTTCGGCCGTGGCCGACAGGAAAGCATCCATTGCGCTCATGGGACGCCCCAGGGCCTCGCTGCGGGACACGGTTCGGCCCCAGGCCTCGGCGATCTGGTTGTTGATCGGGAAAATGCGGCCTTCAAAACGCAAGGGTAATTCGTCGCGCAGCCACTGCTCGAGACGGTTGCGCCGAGCTCCCGCCGACATGCGGTCGACACCATAACGCAACTCCGCCAGCGAGATCACACTCAGGAAGACTCGATCCTCGTCAGCAGATTCCATCCAGCGGATGAGGCCGGGGTTGGGTCGCGGCTTCACCCATTCGGAAACGGCGTTGGTATCGAGAAGGAAGTTCATGCGAAAAGGCCTATAGGCTAATTTTTCTCGGCTGCGCCTTGAGCCGGCCGACCTTCAGCTTGGATCCCCGCAGCGGAGATCCCGCAAAGAACTCGGCCAGGTTGCCCGTGCGCTTGGTCTTCCGCTCCCATTCCTCGGCACCCACCACAACGGCGGCGGTTCGGCCCCGTCTCGTGATGGTCTGCGGCCCTTCCGACAAGGCACGCTCAATGATTTCGCTGAATTTCGCCTTCGCTTCCGCCACAGTCCAGTTCGGTGCGCCCATTGGGACTCCCTTCCATCCAAGAGATCATTATGGTCATTATAGTCATCTGCCATAGCCTGTACAAGAGGTAAGCCCCCACTTCTCGCAAAGGACGCGAGAAATGGGGCCCAGGCCTGGAGTCCCAAACAAAGTTGCCCGCGACGATCCCCTCAGATACAAATAGAACCTCATGGGCGCACGACGAACGCAGGAAGCATGGGCGCGCATTCGCGCGTCGCTGTTTTGGATTG
The DNA here is from genome assembly GCA_963709385.1 of uncultured Acidobacteriaceae bacterium. Taxonomy (GTDB): domain Bacteria; phylum Acidobacteriota; class Terriglobia; order Terriglobales; family Acidobacteriaceae; genus Sulfotelmatobacter. Next base: position 8,643 of record CAVPWD010000025.1, on the reverse strand, counting down.
TTGCGATTGCGCTGCTGCTGCGTGTGGGCTGGATCGTCGTTGGGCACACGTACCGGTTCAAGAGCGCGGACGGCAACTTTGGCTTCGGCTGGGAAATGGGACGCATTGGCGCGTCGCTCGCTTCTGGACAGGGCTTTAGCCATCCCTTTGGCCCGCCGACTGGGCCGACGGCGTGGGAGCCACCACTTTATCCGTACCTGGTCGCGGGCGTGTTTCGTCTGTTCGGCATTTACTCGCGAGCGTCGGCGTTTGTGCTGCTTGCCATCAACAGCGTTTTCTCGGCCCTCACGTGTATCCCGATTTTTCTGATTGCAAAGTGGGTTTTCTCAGAAAGAGTTGCGGTCGGCTCAGCGTGGGCGTGGGCTCTGCTTCCGAATGTGATGTTCTGGTGCACGCGCTGGGTATGGGAAACGAGCCTGTCGGCGCTCCTGCTGGCAGTGATCTTTTGGTTGGCGCTCACGATAGAGGATCGCGACGGCTGGCTGCCGTGGTTCGAGTTCGGAGCGCTGTGGGGCATCACGGCACTGAATAGTACGTCGCTACTGTCGTTTCTGCCGGCCGCGGGACTATGGGTTTGGCATCGACGGCAGCAACAGGGCAAAAAGTCGATCGGCGGCGTTGTGCTCGCCTCGATCCTTTTCTTTGCCTGCATCACGCCCTGGCTCGTGCGCAACGAGCGGACCTTCGGCAAGTTCATTTTCATTCGTGACAATTTTGGCTCGGAACTGCGCCTGGGCAACGGTCCCGGCGCCGACGGCACCTGGATGGAATACCTGCATCCCACGCAGGACATCTACGCCATGCGGCAATACCAAGCCATGGGAGAACTAGCCTACATCGCCATGCGCAAGCGGCAGGCCGTCTACTACATCGAGGCAGACTATGCGCGGTTCGCCGGCCTGTGCGTAAAACGCTTTATTTATTTCTGGGCCGGACCGCCGAAAGCCACGCAGCCCTGGTGGATGAACGACGCGAAGAACTCGCTCTTCCTGGCATCTTCGGTGCTGATGTTCTGGGGACTGGGTCGCGCTTTGCGCCAGCGCCGATCGGGCGCGGGGCTGCTGTTCTGGCTGATCCTGCTGGTTCCGGCGATCTATTACGTCGTCTTTCCCAGCCCGCGCTACCGGGTTCCCATTGAACCGGAGATGACGATCCTGTGCGTGTTTGTCGTGACTGAGGCTAGAACGAAGACTAAGGTTTCTCTTCCAGGTCAATCTTCACCACGTGAATCAGCTTGAGCTTGGTGTCGAGAGTTCCCATAATCTTTACTTTCTGTCCCTCGAACCCATGCACCAGGTCGGCGCGATCAAGGCGGTACACATCGTTTCCCGCGGACAGCACGAGGTAGCCCCCAAGATGCTCAATGCAATACGTCGAACAGGTATTCGACGTGCCGCCCATAGATTTCGACTTCAGCATCTCCTGATGCGACCGGGTGAGCGAATGAACGTTCAACGCGCACTGGCTGTCGGAAATCTCTCCGTGAAACACGCGCGTGCTCTGGCCGAAGGCGGCGCTCGCCCACACCAGAATTCCGGCTGCACAAATAAGCACTGTTCTTTTCATTAGACCACTCCCGCTGCGAAGCGCTCTTTCATGTGAAACCCAACAGCGAAGCTTAAGGCAGCACCGTGAATTTCATGTACATGCCTTCATGTTCTTCGCTGCAAATCACCGTGCAGACCACAACGTACTCACCCGGTTCGGAGGGAGCAGTCATCGCGAACTCCTGCGTCCCGGCTTGAAGAGCAAGTCCCACCCCTCCACTTTGGTCCGATCCTTGGCTCGCAGCAGGGTGAAGCCATGAATCGAGCCATCGCGATTCCACGATTTGCCTCTGTGGGCCGTGACCCGCAGAAGCACCTGTTCGCCGGCCCTGACCGTGATTTCCGGAGTGCGCATCCCGGCGATCTTGTAGCGGCTGTCACTGTCGGCCGTGATTTCGATGACGCGTGACTGGGCGTGGGCGAGAGGCATGCCGGCCAGCAAAGCACTCGCGGCCACGATGCACACAACCATACGACGAATCTCTGTTTTGTGTTGTCATGAGGCAGCTACCGTTACCTTGGTGGTTACTGGGTCATGTAGAACAGAACCAGGCGCATGTCCTGGTCCGTGATGGTGGCTCGCACACGCATGTGGCGGAGAACCGTCGCCATCATGCGCGGCGGAAATTTCTGCGGCGCCGCGTGACAGCGTCCGCAGTTGGCCCGAAAACGCTGCTCGCCCTGCAGTCGCATCGCGTCGGCGTCGGAGGTCTGCACCACGGGCGTAGTGATCGATTCTTTCGCGGATCCGCTGTGCAAGTCCTTCCCATTCGCCGGGCCTCCGGCGAAAACGTATGACGCGAGCGTGAGCATGCACAGAAGAAACGCGGCCAGCTTCATGTGGCGAATATGCTTCATTGCATCCCCACTCGGCCGAGAGGAATCATCCAGCGATAAGCGAAGCCGAAGCTCCACTGGTTGAAATTTCCGGCGGAACTGAATTGACGGCCATAGCTGAAAATTCCTTTCAAGCCATCGCGCAGAAAATAATTGACTCCAAAATCGGATTCGCGTGTGTCAGCACCCGGCAGGCCCAGAGCCGCAGCCCCGTCGGGACTGATCGACCCCGTATAGAACTGCTGCAGACGCGCAACCACCTCGGTATGGCGCGTCGCCTTTTGCCAGAAGTTAGCCCGGCTGAGACGATAGGCGCCCTCAATCCAATATCCGCTGCCCTCGAAGGAGTGGGCGAACTCGGCGCGCAGATTCAGGGGCGCCTTCGCCGGCTGCCAGCCCATGTGAAAGCCGAAGGCGTTCTTGCGATCATCCTGTAGCGTCCGCTGCCACGATCCTCCGACTTCAAGCCGGGGTCCGGGAAGGAAGACGCCGACGCGTCCACCGACGTGGCGTTCGGAATCGACGCTCCCAATGCCAATGCTGGTCGCCGAAACGTAGGCGGCGTAATTCATGTTGGCTTGGCCGTTGACCGGAAAGCCGCCGCGGAACATGGCGCCGTCGCTGGGCGCGGTGTTGATGGGAAGAATCAGCGGATCGGGCTGCAGGGCCCGAATCCAGACAGGATACAGGCGTTCGTTGAAGATCCCGAACGGCGTCAGGAACCGGCCCGCAGTCACGGTGACGTAGGGACTCGCGATGTAGTCGATCTGCGCATAATCCACATGCTTGGTGACGGGACCTGCGTAGGGCCCGCCATCGGGCGGGCGCTGAAACTGGCCTTCGAACTCGGCGCGCGACTCGACCAGCCAGCGATCCCCCAGAGGAACGAGCAGCACAGGACTGATTTGGGTGTCGATCAGATTCTGGCCGCCGCTGACGAAGCTGAAAGTGCCGGCATAGCCGCTGAGAATGGGGACGGGCTTCACATTATCCGCAGTCTGCGCGGCGGTCGGAATCTGTCGCCGCGCAAGCGAGCAAGCACACCCCGGCCAGACCTGCAAGACGGCGGCGAAACCCGGTTTTTGGGCACAGATACAACACAACAAAACCCCAGTAAGTGCTTGATGAGATTGTCCTTCAGGGAATAATCCGAACGGAACATCACGGAGGTAACTTTCGTATCCCATAGTGCAGCAACGAGCTTTTTCGGACTGCCTTCTCACCAATCCCCGGCCGTCACGTCTAACGCATTGAAACGGAGGAATCTATGAACCGCCATCGCCGATCCGCCACTTGGCTGGGAGTCGCCCTGGGCAGCGTTTGCGCCCTGTTTGTACTTGCCCTGAGCGCCCACGCGTCTGACCACACCGGCGCCATGACCGAGGAGTTGCATAAAACCTACGCTCTCACCGCGGATGGCCGCGTGGAACTCGATAACATCAACGGCGCGGTGCACATCTCGACCTGGGACCGGAACGAAGTGCAGGTGGACGCCGTTAAGTATGCCAACACCAAAGAGCGCCTCGACGAGGCAAAGATTGAGATCGACTCCGGCAAGGACTATCTTTCGATTCGCACCAAGTACCGCGACCACGACCAGACTTTCAACTGGGGCTCGCACAACAATCCCGCGGGCGTGGAATACACGCTGACCGTGCCACGAACGGCTCATCTGGATGAGATCAAGCTGATCAACGGCGCGCTTGACGTGACAGGCGTCAGCGGCGAAGTGCATGCCTCGTGCATAAACGGACGGCTGGAAGCTCACAATCTGGCGGGACGCGCCGAGCTGTCAACCATCAACGGACATCTGGATGCGCGCTTCGATCAGCTCTCCGGATCGCGGGTGGAATTGAATTCGGTGAATGGATCGGTCGAACTGACGATTCCGTCGGATTCGAAAGCGGAAGTCGAGGCCAGCACAGTTTCTGGCGGCATCGACAACGACTTTGGCCTGCATGTCAATAACCACCGTTTTGTGGGCCATGACCTGCGCGGAGAATTGGGCAGCGGCGGAACGCACATTAAGCTGGCCAACGTGAATGGAAGAATCGAGATTCATCACGCCCAGGACGGCCGCGCGCTGAGCCCGGTAAAAGACCTGGGTGGCCGCGACAAGGACGATGACGACAGCGAGATCTAGAGCGGGGGCTAGGGGTCAGGGATTAGGGGCAAGTCGTCGGGCTGACATTGCTCAGTTCTGGTTTGTTGCTTTGGGCTCTGACCCCTACCTCTTGCCCCTGATCGCTAGCCTCTTGCCCTGCTCTAGTAAATCGTGTACCCCGGCGCTGGCGTCCGTAGGTCAGGCTTGGTCGCCATCAGCAGCAGCGCGCCTTCACGCTTGAATGCTCGCAGATCGTCCAAGCTATGAAATGACTTGGTGTTGTAGTCGTCCGGAGTGGGCGTGTCATCGGGGATGCGCCGGGCTTCGACGTTCTCAAACGCATGCCTCCTCAGCAAGGCGACATACTCGTCTGCAGACCGCACGTGGACCGGGACTTTCAGTTTGTCCACCCACTGCAGAGAATACTGATTGTCTGTGTAAAGGTTGATCAGGATAAACAGTCTGCCTCGCGGCGCCACCACCCGAAATAATTCCATGAGCGCGCGATCCTGGTCGGGATAGTAATAAAAAGACTCGACCGACAGAACTTTGTCGAAGAAATTTTCCTCCCACGGAATCTGCTGGGCCGATCCCCAGACGTAAAGAATATTCTCAAAATCCTTCGACGCTTCGCGCGCCTGCCGCACCATTTCGTCGGAAACGTCGAGACCCACGACCTGACCGAAACCCTCCGGGCCTTCGCCCACCAGCCGCGCCAGCAGGCGCGTAGCCCATCCTGAACCGCAACCCAGGTCGAGCACGCGTTCTCCGGGACAAAGATTCATGAGACGAATCGTCTTCTCGGTAATGTCGAGATGATGGTTCTCCATCTTGGGGCCTTCGCCGGCGGCTGCCCAGCGATTGAACTCGTGCTGCAGCTTTTCGTCAGGAGTCAGGGGCTTGTCAGGCATGCCTAAATTCTACAACCACAGAGGACACAGAGGCCGGGTGACCCCATTTCTCGCGCGTTCTTTGCGCGAGAAAGCCTGCCCTGAGCTTGTCGAAGGGTGGGGATTTTCGATAGAGCTTTCGACAGAGCGGAGTCGAAGGGACGGCGGCGCTACGTCTATGCTACAGTTCTCCTCCTCATGGCGACACGCCCGCAGAATCCACCGCCGGAGCCCGGCCCCTCGCTGTACTGCCCGAATTGCGCGGAACAGGTAAACGACCCGCTCACTTGCGGAGATTGTTCCGCCGTCATTTGCCGACGTTGCGGCACCCCGTTGGAATCGTCAGACGAACTGGGAATCGGATAATGGAACCTGTCCCGGTCGTGCCCGCCAACGCGGCGCCGTCTGATCCTTCCGCATCCAAACCCACCCTGGTCCGCGGCCTTGGACTGCTCGACTCGGTGTTGTTGCTGGTCAGCGGCATCATCGGGTCGTCGATTTTTCTCACTGCGAAAGACATTGCCGGGCCCCTGCCGCAGCCTGTGCTGTTTCTGCTGGTGTGGGTGCTCGGCGCGCTGATCTCGCTTTCCGCCTGCTTCGCGTTTGCCGAGTTGGGTTCAATGTTTCCCGACTCCGGTGGCCAATATATCTATCTGCGCGAAGCGTATGGCGATCTGATCGCATTTCTTTACGGCTGGATGTTGTTCAGCGTGGCCAATGGCGGAACCATCGCTGCGCTCTCGGTAGCATCGGCGGCGTACGTGGGACAGGTTTTTCCGGTGGTTTCGCAGGATCACGTTGCGTTTGTAATCGCCGGTATTGCCGTGACGCGCGCACATTTGTTCGGACTATTTCTGATCGCAGTTCTGACTTATGTGAACGTCGTGGGATTGCGCTGGGGCGCACTGCTGCAGAACGTTTCCACCTGGACGAAGTTCACTGCGATGGCGGCGTTTGTGGTTCTGGGATTCGCCATCGGCAAAGGCCACTGGTCGAACTTTCACGCACACGGTGTTGGCCTCACCATGGGGCTCGGCCCGGCGCAGTTGATTTCCGCGCTGGGCGTGGGATTGATTGCGGTCTACTGGGCCTACGACGGGTGGGTGTACATCACATGGGTGGCGGGCGAAGTGAAGGATCCGCGGCGTAACGTTCCGCTGGCAATGGTTCTCGGAGTGGTCGCGGTGGGCGTGATTTACATCGCGATGAATCTGACTTACATGTATGCCTTGCCGCTAAAAGAAATCGCGGCGCACGAAACCATTGCGCACGCGGCCGCGGCAGCGTTGTTCTCGCCGGGAGCGGCGGTGTGGCTGTCGTTGATGATTGCGATTTCCTGTTTCAGCGCGGCGGCGACGTGCACGCTCTCAGGCGCGCGTGTGTATCTCGCCATGGCGCAGGACGGAGTCTTCTTCAAACGCATGGCGGTGATCCATCCCAAGTGGCGCACGCCGGCGTTCAGCCTGATTGGACAAGGCATCTGGGCCGCGGCGCTCACTCTCAGCGGCCGCTACGACCAGCTTTACACTTACGTGATCTACGGCATGGTGCTGTCGTACACCCTGACGGTGATCGCCATGTTTTGGCTCCGCTGGAAGCGGCCGGAGATTCCGCGGCCTTATCGTTGCACTGGATATCCATGGCTACCCGCGATCTACGTGCTGATCGGCGTTGCCTGGATTTTGAACACCACGATCAAACGGCCCATTGAAAGTTTCTGGAGCATGGCCATCGTGCTCATCGGCGTGCCGGGATATTTGTACTGGAAGCGCAGCAACCGGAAAGCTGCCATTGGCTGACTCCAACTCGAAGCGATCGGCGGACAAAATCGGCTTTCTCTCGCCCGGCATTTCCATCGCGCAGGCCGAAGACCCCAACCGTCCGCGGCAGGTGATGGGATTCCGCGATCTGGTTTTGTTCTACGTAATCACGGGCATCAGCCTGCGCTGGATCGCGACCGCGGCTGCGGCTGGGCCGAGTTCGATCGTGGTGTGGATCGGAGCGTGGCTGTGTTTCTACACGCCACTGGCGCTTTCGGTGCTGGAAATGTCGTCGCGCTATCCGAACGAAGGCGGCCTTTACGTTTGGAGTAAGCGCGCGTTCGGCGATTTCTCCGGCTTCATGGCGGCGTGGACTTACTGGACGAGCAACCTGCCGTACTTCCCTGCCGTGCTTTATTTCGCGGCCAGCAATGTGCTTTTCATGCGACAGGCCGCGTGGCAGCATCTTTCAGCGAACGCCACTTTTTATATTGTGTTTTCACTGTTGACCTTGAGCGCGGCCACTCTTCTGAATATTGTCGGCCTCGATGTGGGCAAGTGGCTGCATAACGTCGGCGCCGTCGCCATGTGGATTCCCGTAGGGATCGTTATCGTAATGGGGCTTGTGGCGTGGCACCGCTACGGATCGGCAACGTCGTTCACGCTGCATTCCATGATCCCCAGCACGCACATCAACGATCTGATTTTCTGGTCGGTGCTGACGTTTGCGTTCGGCGGATGCGAGACGGCTTCGTTCATGGGAGAGGAAATCAAAAATGCGCGGCGCTCGATTCCTCTCGCATTGCTGTCCGCCGGCGTGACGATCACGGTCTGCTACATCCTGGGCACGGTCTGCGTGTTGCTGGCGCTGCCGTCGTCGGAGGTCAACAGCCTGCAGGGGTTGGTGCAGGCCGTGTCGAAAACCGCGTCCCGCGTGGGGTTCCCGGGAGTGTTGCCGCTTGTGGCGTTTCTAATTGCGCTCAGCAACATTGGCGCAGCCGGGGCTTATCTGGCGGCGGTGGCCCGGCTTCCTTTCGTCGCCGGGCTGGATCGCTTCATCCCGTCGGCATTCGGATCGCTTCATCCGCGATGGAAGTCGCCGTGGGTCGCGCTGTTGACTCAGTTTGTTCTCGGCGCAGTATTTATCTTTCTGGGGCAGGCTGGCACCAGCGTAAAGGGCGCGTATGACGTTCTGGTCAGCATGGGCGTGATCACGTACTTCATTCCGTATCTGTATTTGTTCGCGGCCATGATCAAGCTGCAGCGTGAACCGGCGGGGCCGGACGTGATTCGCGTACCGGGAGGAACGGGCGTTGCGATAGCGGTCGCGGCCGTTGGATTTCTAACGACGATGGTCACGATCGTGCTCTCGCTGATTCCGCAACCGGACGAGCCAAACAAGCCGCTGGCACTGTTCAAGGTTGTCGGAGGATGCGGTGCGCTGGTGCTGATTGGAGTGTGGCTCTACGTCGCGGGCAAGCGGCGCGCTGCGCGCGAGCCACGTC
>CAVPWD010000024.1:0-200970 GCA_963709385.1 uncultured Acidobacteriaceae bacterium | reverse complement strand
CCGCTGGAAAGAAATTCTGATCGCTGATCACTGACCCCTGACCGCTAGCCCCTGACCCCTAATCCCTGCCCCGCCGCCCGCACTCAACAAATTCACAAACAACCGCACCGCCCCCGGCACTCCCGCCGGCAACTGTCGAAAGAACGCATATCCCGCATAGATGTACGTTCCTTTTCCGTACGACGCCCGCAACAACCCTCCCTTCTGCGCCGGTTCTCCCGGATCATGGCACGACAGCAACGGCGTGAAATGTTCATCCCACGAGCTCATGAAGTACAGCCCACGCTCCTGCACCCACCCGTCGAAATCGTGCGCCGTAATCGTGTTGGGATAGTGAAATACCGAATCCTCCGGCGCCAGAATTTCCACCGGAGCCTCTTCCACCGAAACCCGCGCTCGGCTCAGCTCCGCCGGATAAGGCGTGAACTTGCCCGCATTAAAATCGCCAACTCCCGCGTTGTACTGCACCACCAGCGTCCCGCCCGCAGAAACAAAATCCAGTAGCTTCTTGTTATTCGTCGCCACATCCTTCTGTGTGTCGTACGCCCGAATCCCCAACACAATCGTCGCGTACTTGCTCAAATCCTCGCCCGCGATCTTCTCCGCCGGAATCAGCGTCACATCCATCCCCACCTGCTTCAGCACCGTCGGAATGTCATCCCCCGCGCCCATGATGTACCCGACTTTCAAATCATGCGGCGCCTTCACATCGACAATACTCACCCGCTGCCGCGCCGGCTGGTAATAATAAAAACTACCGAGATCTTCGCGCGTAACCAGCGTGTAACCTTCGCTGTACTTTTCGCCTTCAGATTCCAGGACAGCGCGAATCACATCTCGCCCTTCCTGCAGCCCGGCAGTGAATACCTTGAACTGAAAATCGTGTTTCTCTCCGCGCTTCTTGAAATCCGCTGTAAACTGCGCCGGCTCCGATCGCCAACCTGCCGGCAGCTCAAGCCGCAGCACTCCGCTTGCCTCGCCCGTGTGATTGCTCGTGACGCCCACCGCGACCGTCGAGGTCGATCCGTTATGCGTCGAAATCACCTGCGTCCCCGGCTCCAGCATCACCGAAAACCCCGGCACAATCGCCAGGGGACGCGCTACCGGCTTGTCAGCGTACCCACTACTAGAATTGGCAACGACCGCGGTCGTAATCCCATTTCTCGCTCGCGATCCACTGGCTCCGCCCAGCGTATATTCCACTCGCGCCCGCAATGCCGGAGGCGGGAAGGGAAGCGTCGCATACTTCTCGTCATCAATGTGATTCACCGCCTCCGTGTCCGGATCATCCCGATGCCAATACGGACGCGTGTACGGTGTGCCCTTCGGTACGCGCAACCGGAAAATCGCGTGGAGGTCGTCTCCCGCCTTGACGGTTTCCGGCCGTATCTTCTCGCTCAGAGTGTTCCATCCCGCCGGAACCTCCAGCTTGAGGTGATCGATCTCCAGCGGCAGTTTCGAGCCATTGTGAAAGGTCACCTCCACCAAGAATTCCTCTCCGGGAGACACGGCGGCGACGTTTCGCGCTGCGTCCGTGATGCCCTCAACATCAACTCCGGAACGAATCGGTGACGTGGCTTCGGCCCTCAAACCCACACCCAATGCCAGATTCAGTGCCCGCTCCGCCTGCCGCTGCTTCTCCGCAAGAACACTGATTACATCTCCGGCGTCCCCGCCGCCGCCGGATCGCAAGTTTGAAAGAACCCCGTCAATCTCGCGAAGAGCCGCCATCAGAGGACCCGCTGCGGCCGCACCGTCCTTGGCGTTAGTCGCCTCAGCAACGTTCGTCGCGATCTTCTTCAGCCCTTCCGGTATCCGTGGATCGATCTTTCCCTGGATCACCAGGCGTTCCATCAGCCCCGCCAAACTCGTATCAATCCCATCAAAAAAACTCTTCTCGTGACCATCCTTATCCAAAGTCGAAGGAATCACCGAATCCACCAGCCGGTAAAACGTAAACCAGTCCCCCGGATCAATCGTCCAATTCGCCGCTCCCTGCGACATCTGATGCCGTAACCCCTGCATCGCGAACTGCAGGTACCCCGTGCCCAGATCTGCACTGTGCTCGCCCGTGTTCAGCTTCAACGTCCATTTCTCGTCCTCGCACTTCTGGACGCCAAACCCGCACACATTCCCGATGTAAAACTTCTTTGCCTGCCACGGCCGCAGTCCCGCCGCAATCTGCTCCGGAAACCGCTTCGGATCGGCCGCCGCCCGGAACGCCTCTTTCGCCAGAATGCTCGACGCCTGGTGATGCCCATGCCCATCCCGCTCCGTCCCCGAAAATCGCGCTACCAGCACATCTGGACGAAACGTCCGAATCACCCGCACCATATCGCGCAGAGCCGTGTCATGGCCGCCCCACTTCTGAAATGTTTCCTCCGGCGATTTCGAAAATCCAAAATCCGCCACCCGCGAAAATCTTTCCTGCACTCCGTAATACTCATCCGACGCCAGCAACTCCTCCGCCCGCAGCACACCCAACACGTCCGACAAATTGCTGCCAATCTTGTTCTGCCCGCCCTCGCCGCGATTCAGCGTCATCAGCAGCGTGCTCACGCCGCGCCCGCGCGCCTCCAACGTCAGCATCCCGCCATCCTCATCATCCGGATGCGCCACCACCTGCATCAGCCGTGCCGTAGTCCCCAACCGCAACAACTCCAGCCGCAGCCCCGCCATCCCCTGATCCTGCGGCAACTCCGCCGGCACCCCCTGATACAAAAGTCCCGGCGGATCGATATCAACTGAGGATTGCAACGCAGAAGAATTCGCAGGAGATGACGAAACCGCGGGTGCCCCATCCTTTCGCGTACTTTGCGAAAGGGTGGGAACCTGTGCCGCCAGAATAAGAAGCACCGGCAGCAAAATGATCCGAATCCCGGAAAATGACATGCGCTGAAGTATAAAAGAAACGCGGCGCAATCCGCGCCGCGTCAACCTGGAAATACCGAAATGTCTCACCCTAAAAAGATGGACTCAACCCCACATCCGACGCAAATTCTTTCGACCGGGCTCCGCCACGGGTGCCCCATTTCTCGCGTCTTTTGCGAGAAGTGGGGATTTTCGTCGGCGCAGAATGAGCCCTACACATCGCACAACTCCACCGCCTTCCGCAGCGACTCCATCGGGTCCCCCGTCGGCACAAACTCATGCGCGACATATCCCTTGAAGCCCGCGTCCGCGATCCCCCGCATCACCCCATCCCACTGCACTTCCTGCGTCCCATCCAGTTCATGCCGCCCCGGCACGCCGCCCGTATGGAAGTGTCCAATCCACTGCATATTCGCCCGGATCGTGGCGATCAAATCCCCTTCCATAATCTGCATGTGATAAATGTCGTACAGCAGCTTCACATTTGGCGAATTCACTTCCTCGACCACGCGCACTCCCCAAGCAGTGTGGTCGCACATGTAATCGTGATGGTCCCGCTTGCTGTTCAGCAGTTCCATACAGATCGTCACCCCATGATCTTCCGCAATCTTCTTCACCCGGTTCAGTCCCGCAATCGTATTCCGCGCTCCCTCGTCATCCTCCATGCCGCCGCGATTCCCAGAAAACGTAATCACATTGGGAACGCCGGCCTTCGCCGCCAGCGGAATATTCGTTCGAAATCCCGCCTCGATCGCCGCATGATTATCCACCCGATTCAGCGCCTTCCCAATCTCCCCGCCGCCCGCATATCCCATGGTGCAAATCAGCCCATACCGCCGCGGGATGTCATACTCCTCCGGCTGCAAAAGATCGACGCCGCGCAGCCCGACCTTCGCCCCAAACTCCGCTAGTTGCTCAATGGAAAAGTGCGAATAACACCACCGCGAAACCGATTGCCGAATCCGCCCCTTACGCGCCGCCGCCGGATCAGAAGCGCCCGCCCGCGGCGCAAGCCGTGCCGCAACGCCCACGCCCGCAGCCCTCAGCATTTCCCGCCGCGAAACCGCTTTTTTTAGAACTAATGGAACTGACACCTCCCCCTGGCAACGGCTCTCCCTACGGCCGCCCTTCCTTCAGCGTAGCCTGGCAAATACTCGAAGCCGTTAGCACTTCGTCAAAAGCCGTCTCTTTGCGCAAATCCTTGAGCAGCGGATCATCCAGTAGTGCGTCATGGGCGCAGTAGTTTTGCTGCACTGCGGCCTTCAACAGACGGAACGCCGGTTCCTTCTGCCCGCACGCCGCCATCAGAGTCCCCACGCGATACCACGCCTCGGGATCCAGTTCCATCATCACCGACGATTCCGTCTCGCGCACAATCCTCGCCAGGTCGGCCGGCTTCTGCGCCGCCGTGCACGCCTCCATCAACTCCCGGTGATACGTCGACGCCTTCCCCATGCTCTTGGCGCTCTCGTGCGCCGCCGCTACATTGCCCTCGGCCAGCTGCACATAAGGCGTCACCCACGCCGCCCATTCTGACCCCGCATCCAGATGAATGAAGTCCATGGCCCGTTCGGTCTTGCCCATCTCCAGAAACGCAAAGGCGCACGAACGGAACGCAAAGTTATTCGGATCCTCCGCCCGCGCCGTGTTGCACTCCTGCGTCGACTGATCCAGCATCCCGGCATACCGCAGCACATAGCTCAAAGCGAAATGCGCATCCGCGCTCTGCGGCCGGTGCCGCACCAGATCGGTCGCCGCGTCGTAAGCCCGGCCCAGTTCGCCCCGCTCCACCCGGTTCGTAATCAGATTGCTCGCCGCCATGATCCGGTTTGGATCAAGCGAGATCGCCCGCTCGTACGCTGAATTCGACTTCTGAAACACCTCTTCTCCGCCGCCGCCAAAGGTCGAATCGTAGTAGTACCTCTGCCCCAGCGCTTCCCACGCGGGCGCATACGACGGATCGATCCCCACCGCCCACTCCAGCATTTTGATCGCTTCTTTATTCGGCTCGGGATCGTGCGGCTGGGCTACGCTGCGCAAGTAAAAGTCATACGCCTGCTGGTTCTTCGGCCGCGAAGCCGCCGCCTCCACCGCGCCCCCCGCGCCTCCTAGAATTGGCAATAATCCCTGCTGTACTTGCGTGCTCAGCTGGTTCTGCAGCCCGATCAAGTCGTCCACCTTGGCCGTCACCGTGGTCTGCCACAGCAGCCGGTCGGTCGGAACGTCAATCGCCTCCAGCGTAACAATCAACTCGTCGCCCTGCTTGCGGAACGATCCCGAAAGCAACCGCCCCACCCGCAGTTCCAGCCCAACTTTTTTCGGATCCAGATCCAGCGCCACATATTTCCGCGTGACCGACGATGGCCGCACCTCCAGCGTCCGCGAATACGTCAGCGTGCTGGTTAACTCATCCGCCAGCGCAAATCGCAAGTAGTCGACGTTGAAATCTCCGCCCATATTCTGCAACGGCAGCACCGCAATCGCGTTCCGCTGCTCTTCATTTGCCACTTCCCGATGCTTGTACCACCATGCCCCCACCGCCGACAGCACCGTGATCAGCAACCCCGCCATCGCCAGCAGCAAATACATTTGCAGCCGCGTATCCCTCCCAAACGTCCTCGTCGCCGCACGCAGCTTCGCCGTGTTACTTCCGCCGCTCTTTATCGTTCCAGATTCGGTTTCCCGCTTGAGCAGAAGCAGGTCCGACTTCATTTCCACCGCGCTCTGGTAGCGATGGTTGCGGTCCTTCTCCATCGCCTTGCCGATAATCCCCTCCAGCTCGACGGGAATCTTGGGATTCAAGTCCCGCGGCGGCGTCGGTTTCGCATGCAAAACCGCATCCAGCGTCACCAGCGAATTATTTCCCGAGAACGGTTTCTTGCCCGTGGACATCTCGTACATGACCACGCCAAATGAAAACAGGTCCGTGCGCGCATCAATCGGTTCGCTGCGTGCCTGCTCCGGCGACATATACACCGCCGTCCCCGGAATCACCCCCACTGCGGTCAGCGAATTGTCGTTTCCCCCGTCTTCTTCGCCCAGGTTATGCACCAGTTTCGCCAGACCAAAGTCCAGCACCTTCACTTGCCCCGACGGAGTAATAAAAATATTGGCCGGCTTGATGTCGCGGTGCACAATCCCCTTGGCATGCGACGCCACCAGCGCCTCCGCCACCTGCACTCCGATGTCGAGCACCTTTTCGACTTCCAGCGCGTGCCCCGCAATGCACTGCTTCAGGCTCTCGCCATCGAGCTTCTCCATCACGATGAAGGGGTGCCCGTTGTTATCCTCAATGCTGTGGATGGTGCAGATATTGGGATGGTTGAGTTGCGATGCCGCCCGTGCCTCGCGCGTAAACCGCTCCAGCGACTTGGGGTCGTGGGCCAGGTTTTCGGGAATGAACTTCAGCGCGACGTGCCGCCCCAGCTTCAGGTCCTCGGCCTCATACACAACACCCATACCACCGCCCCCAAGTTTTCCTAGGATGCGGTAATGGGATACTTGCTGGCCGATCATGAGAGGGCGCGACCTGCTCGGCGGTAATGTTAGGCTCCGGGCCGACTCCGGTCAACTCCGTTGTTTCCCGATGCCTACAGGCGCGCGGGATCGCTGCAAAAGGCCTTTGGGTGGCGCAGCGTTTTCAGCGCGCTGCGGCGAGGGCAAGACTTCACCCTGAGCCTGCCCTGAGCAAGCGAAGCGCGCCGAAGAGTGCCGTAAGCCTGCAAAACGAGCCTTGGCTTTAGCCGCTGAGGGGCTCGCAGTCACGCCTCAACCACTAATCCGCCGACGCCCGATTTTCCTCTTTGAACTCATTCCCAAGCCCGACCAAATCTCGGTCCTTTCGTGCGCGCTCGCCACACTTCCGCGGCGTTCACAAATATGATGGAACTCATGAGCGCCAATCCACCCTCCGACCTGCACGAAGCCATCCGCCGCCGCGCCGAGGAAATCTACCACCGCAACGGCCGCATTCCCGGCCGCGACATGGAAAACTGGGCTCAGGCCGAAGCCGAAATCCTTCGCGAATTCGTCGCCCCTCCCACCCGCCGCACCGCCATCGTCGTCAACGTCGACGACATGCAGTACGTCGGTGAATACGATCACCGCTCAGCCTTCGGCTACCTTCCCGGCGAGTTCGGTCGCGGCGCATCCATCGCTGTCCGCTTCGACGGCGACAAAATGTTCGTCAAACGCCCCAACGGCCAGGAACTCGAAACCACTATCGTCAAGAAAATCGGCTAACCGTCTTCTAAAAACTCGCCTTCGGCGCAGCGCTTCTTTGCGTGGTCGCAGCTAAAAACTCGCCTTCAGCGCTGCGATAAGACGCGCTCCTTTGTTGCGCGGGAAGTGTTCCTTCGAAACCCGCAAGTCAACCACATGTGAGATATTCCAAACATGCTGTCTCTGCTCGCACCGGCCCCGCGCCGAAGAGTCCCGCAAACCTTCGCCGCCACCCTCCGCCACCTCGGCGCCCTCGGACTCTTTTTCCTCGCCATCCTCGACAGCTCGCCGCTCCCCACCTTCGGCGGTCCCGACATTCTCACCGCCGTTCTCTCCGCCAGTCACCGCAATCCCTGGTACGAATACGCCGCCACCGCCACCGCCGGGTCCGTCATCGGCGCCTACCTCACCTTCCGCCTGGCCCGCAAAGCCGGATCGGCCTACCTGGAAAGCAAATTCAAGAAAGGCAAACTGGCCAAGTTTCTCAAACTCTTCAAGAAGTGGGGCACCGGAACTCTCGTCGCCTCCACCGCCATCCCCATCCCCACTCCTACCAGCATGTTCTTCGCCGCCGCCGGAGCCTCCGATTACCCCCTGGGAAAATTCCTGATCCTCGTCACCCTGGCCCGCGCCGCGCGCTACTCCGCCATCGCCATCGTCGCCGACCGCTACGGCCGCCACTTCATCCGCGCCCTCCGACATCCCACCCAATACTGGGGATGGATGGTTGTAGCCGCGGCGTTGACCATCGCCCTGATTGCCGGCGGAATCCTGCTCAACCGCCGCCTGGAAACGGCGCCCGCCTAGCGTTCCTCCGGATTTCCTTCGCGTCCTTTGCGGCGTTTCCTTCGCGTCCTTCGCGGTTCAAGGCTCTTGACTTGCTTGCAGGGCAACTGAAGACTCGCGCGGAGAAAAATCCAGGTTGAGACACACCGCGAGGTTTTTGCTGAGAACTACAGTTCTCCCCAACCTGCCCCACAGGTGTACAATCGCTGCCGATTCGCGGACAATTCCGTTCACACCGCCACTGTGAAGGCCACTGTGAAGGAACGAGGGGGAGAAAAAATGAATTGGAAAGTCAGATTCACCGTCGGAGTGCTCACCGCTCTCGCCATGATGCTGCTCACCTACGCGCTGCCCCGGGGAGGCCCGATGCGCGACGCCGCCCTGGTCCAGTTCCCCATGACCGTAGGAATCTGGGCCATCTTCGTCCTGCTCTTCGTAAAGCTGAAGTAGATATCAACGCCGCACCGGGTGCCCCATTTTTCGCGTCCTTTGCGAGAAGTGGGGATTTTCGCCGTTCGCTCCGCAAACGCTCGCACACCCGTGGAAGAGCGGCGCTTCAGCGCCGCGAAAAGCGTCATGAAATAGCGGGCTTTAGCCCCCGCCCTCACTCCAAATAAAATCCCGCCGACGCCCCCACCCACTCCATATTCTTATTGTGATCCACGCCCATCATCAACCCCCGCCCCATGCGGATAATCGTCATCACCGGCACCAACTCCTCCGGCCAGACGTACATCACCCGCACCTCCGCCTTCGTCCTGCCAAACGGAGTCTCAATCACCGGCTCAAAATTCATCCGCTCCTGCAAAATATAATCCGCCCGCTTCTCCGCCGGAATCGCCGCAATATCCGCCCGCGTCGGCGCAATCACCACTCCCAGCCCCGCAAACGAATACAACGGTTTCAACGCATAGTTTTCCAAGTCGGCGGGGACCTCCGGAAGCCGGTCGAGAAACCAGGTCTTCGGCACCGACTCATGCTGCAAATAGGGAATGGAAAATTTCGAAATCCGAAAATACCAGTTCGGATGCCCCGCCCACTCGACATCCAACTCATCGCGCCAGTCAAAATTGAGTTTGACCTTCTTCCGCTCCAGCTCATCCACAATCGCCCGGTTATAAATCCGCTCAATCGGCACCCGCTTCCCGCCGCGCTCGTAATAAAGCCGCGACCCCTCTTTCTTAATGTCCACAATGTCAACCGTCCGCACCCCCAGCAATTTCTCCGTGAGCAAAAAATCCGGCAACGTCTTCTGATGCTGCGGATCAATCTCCATCAAAATCACATTCTCCGGATCATGCTCCCCCACAATCGCCCGCCGCAAAAATTCACGATAAGAAGAAGTCTCCAACCCGCTCAAAAAATATTTCAGCTCAGAACCAGCTGGCCCCTCCGCTTGCCTTGTCATTCCGAACTGCCGCGAAGCGGCGGTGAGGAACCTGCTTTTCAGCCGCACCGATCCCGGCTCGCGCAAGCCATATACATCCAGATACGCCTCCGCCAACGGCCCCTGATAGGCGTAAAGAGAAGGAAACGCCTGCAACTCAACCAGCTTCGGCTGCAACTCCCCACGCGAATCCCGCACCAACCCAAAATCCACCTGCACAAACATCGGATGCTCCGGCTCATTCGGCACCTTAAACTCCGCCGGCACCGCCAAAGCCGACTTTGCCAGATACTCCGGATTCCCCACCAACTGCCGAATCAACTCCGCCCCGTCGAGCGCCATCCGATCGACAAGTTCCTTCGGAAAGAAACAAGGCGTTTCCGACAACCGAAACGAAACATGCGTCCCGCAAGCGTCATCGACGCGTTGCAAAAACGCCGAATATCTTTCCGCATTAAAGTTCGCATTAAACTGCTTTCGCAAAGAAGGAATCATAATTCCTGTCATCCTGAGCGGAGAAAAGCGCTCACGAAGTGAGCGCTTTTCGAAGTCGAAGGACCCCGCGTCAGCTTATGCTACCGGCTTTCCGCCCCGCTCCTCAATCTTGTTATTCCGACCCTGAGCGTAGCGAAGGAGAGGAACCTGCTGTTATCCGGCAGAACCGCCGCCCTACGCCTCCACCAAAAACTTCCCCTCCCGCATAATCTGCTCGTCATCCACCCAAATATTAAATTTCCGCCCCACCACATCGATATGCGTCGTCGAATCCCACTCCGCCCCGGTATGCGCACCGTACGGATTTCCAAACGCAATATGCACGCCCGGATATTTTTCATCCTGCAGAATCTGCCCAATTACTTCTTTCAAATCAATGTTCGTGCCAATGGCAAACTCGCCCACCCGATCGCTGTTCTCGTCGGTATGCGTGTATTTCCAGAAATCATTTTCCAGTTCGCGATTCTGCGAGTGCGCCTCGGTCAGTCGGTTCCCCTTCATCCGGACCGTCAGCGGATTCTCCTGCAAATTCCCAAACTTTGCGCACAAATAATCCCCCACCACGCCGTCAATCACAAATGTCCCATTTACTTCGCCCGGCGTAGTAAAAATCTCACCCCCAGGAAGATTGCCCCACTTCTCCGGCGTAATAATTCCGCTGGTCTTCAGCCACTTGTAATTCGGATTCAACTCCGCCGTCAGATCGGTCCCTGCCGAAGTCGTTGCCCGCACCTTCCGCGCCTTGCGCACCATGGCGATCACCTTGGCGCTGAGGCGGTCGACTTTCTGAAAATCCGCCCGCATCCCCTCCAGCATGATCTGCCGGTTGATGTTCACCATGTGCGCGTGCCGAATCTTTTTCCGATTCACCACGTCGGTCATCTGAATCCGCGACCGCAACTCGTTGGTCTGCGCCTGCACCGCAAAAATCGAAACCTGCGAGTTCTCCAGATCCTCCAAAATCTCCCGCGGCAAATCCCTTAGCGGACGCGGCGCCAACTCCTCCAAAACCCACGCCCGATAAGGCGCCCCAAGCTTCTCCAATTCCGCCACCACAGCCGCCGCAATCTCCGCCGTAGCCCGGTCGGTGATTACGCACACCTGTTCGTCCGCCTGCACCCGCAAACAAACCCGCACCGCGTTAAACGCCCCCGCCGCATACTCCGGATCAAACGGAATCGAATTCAAAGGGTGCCCCATCCTTCTCCGTCCCTTGTGCGGACAGGGTGGGGATTTTGACTTCGTTCGAAAGATCCACTTCTCCAGATTGACTCATTACCCTACTTTCCTAACGGATTCCGGCTCCTCCTCGAGTCCAGCCTCCGTCTCCTCAATAATGTAATCGACAACTTTCTTCAAATCTCCACCCGTCTGCTCAAACACACGCAGCTGCCGGTCAGCCCCGCTGCCGCCCTCCAGAATCCTGTGGACATAATTCAACTCCTCGCGCGAATCCAACTCATCGACTACATCGTCCACAAATTCCAGATACTCGTGAATCAAATCCCGCGCCGGCACTTCAATCTGCTTGCCGAAATCGATCATCTTTCCATCCAGCCCATACCGTGACGCCCGCCACTTGTTCTCCATAATCAGCGCGCGCCGGTACAGCCGGAATCCCTGATTCGCGGTATACAACTTATGCAGCTTCGCGACGGTCGCCTGGATCAGCGCCGCAATCGCAATCGTCTCGTCGGCCCGCATAGGCACATCGGCCACCCGAAATTCAATCGTATTAAAAAATGGATGCGGCCGAATATCCCACCAGATTTTCTTCGCGTTATCGATGCAGTTAGTCTTGATCAGCAGCTTGATAAAGTTCTCGTACTCGCCCCAGCTCGGGAAATAATCCGGAATATTGGTCCGCGGAAACTTGTCAAACACTTTGCACCGGTACGACTTCAGCCCGGTATTCATCCCCAGCCAGAACGGAGAATTGGTCGACAGCGCCAGAATGTGCGGCAGAAAATACCGCGCATGATTCATCATGTGGATCGCCGTCTCGCGATCCTCAATCCCAATGTGCACGTGCAGCCCAAAAATCAGATTGGCCCGCGCCACCAGTTGCAAGTCCTCAACAATTCCTTTGTACCGGTCGTCGGGATGAATCTCCTGCGTCCGCCAATCCGAAAATGGATGCGTCGCCACCGACGCCAGCCGCAACCCGTTCTCCCGCGCCAGCCGCACAATCCCGCGCCGCAGCATCTTCACTTCCGCCTTGGCTTCCTTAATGTTGTTGCAAATCCCCGTCCCCACCTCGATCACCGACTGGTGCATCTCCGCCTTCACCCGCTCCTGCAGCAACATCTTCCCCTTCTGCAAAAGCTCCGCCTGAATATGCGACCGCAGTTCCCCCGTAGCCGGGTCCACAGTCTGATATTCCTCTTCAATCCCGATGGTAAAAGTAGGAGCCATTATTTAAATCCGGTCAAACGCGAAATACTCAGCACATTACTCCAAGCCTTGTCATTCCGACACGCGAGCGAAGCGAACGAGGAGGAACCTGCTTTTCCGCCGGAACAACCTCCGCCGTGGGTGCCCCATTTCTCGCGTTCTTTGCGAGAAGTGGGCCGGAACCATGCCGGAACACGCCCTCCAAGTATATCAATCCCCGAAAAACTCTTCGGCGAGATCCCCCGCCTCAATTACCTTCGTTCTGCGCAATCCGCGCCTTCACGATCTTCTTCACCAGCCGATCCGGCAACGGCTTATCCAACGGAAAGTGCAGAGTCCCCTTCGCAACACGATACTCCTTCAACTCTTCCTTAAATGCATCCAGCACCGACGCTCCCAGCGGAAAGAAACTGCAATGATCCTTGAACGCCGCAAACGCCACCAGCCCTCGCTTGTACCGAAACGTCGGAATCCCGTAACTGATCACCTCGGTAGTCTCCGCCGGCACGACAGACTGAATCACCGCCCGAACATGCTTCAACGTCGCCCTCGCCGGTTCCGGAGTCTTCGCCAGATACTCGTCGACATTCTTCGCAGCCTTACCTTTTCTCACCGTGCCCCCAATCAAATGTCATCCTGAGCGAAGTCGGACCCAGAGATTTGTCATCCTGAGTGAAGTAAGTGCTCCGCGAAGCGGAGCACCTACGCAGTCGAAGGACCTGCGTTCCACAACACGCCGCAACGCCTCAGGGAGTTCTTCCGGAAGCCCTACTGCCCCGGCTTCCTCTTCCGCGCCGCCACCCACTCCGGCTCGCCCTTCTTCTCCGCCTTCACAGAAGCCCCCGCCAGAAACCCTGCCCACCGTAACTCCTTCACCGGATTCTCTCCGCTCAAAGCCATCCTCACCGCCATCTCCGCCACCGCATTCACAATCCAGTCAAAATTCTCCTGCCCCACGGAAGTAATCTCCGCGTCCGGCGCCGGATTCAGAAAGTCAATCGCATACGGCACTCCACCCTCCACCGCAAACTCCACGGTATTCAAGTCGTACCCCAACGCGCGGCACAAAGCCAACGCGTCTTTTTCCATTCGAACCCTTAAAGCCTCGGTCGACGGCGCCGGATTCCCCTTCACATACCGTTCATGATGCGGCGCCCGCGGGTCGTACTTCATGATGTGCACTTTCTCCTGCCCCACCACGTAGCACCGGTAATACTCCTCAAACTCCACTCCATGCTGCAGCGTCATGCACAGCCGCCCCGTCTGGTTGTAATGATGAAAGAATTCCTCCGGATTATGCACGTGATACACATGCTTCCACCCGCCGCCCGAATAAGGTTTCAAAAACGCCGGGAATCCCACGTAGTCAAACAACTCCTGCCAGTTGAGCGGAAACATCAAATTCCGCATCGACTGGTCGGTGGTCCCCTCCGGATGCTTGTTGTGCGGCAGAATCACGGTCGGCGGAATCGCCACGCCGATCTTGTGCGCCAGCGCATAATTAAAAAACTTGTCATCCGCCGTCCACCAGAACGGATTGTTCACCACAACCGTCCCGTGCAGAGCCGCATTCTTCAGATACGCCCGATAAAACTCGATATCCTGCGAAATCCGGTCGATGATGACGTCATACTTCTTCGCCTCATCCATCCGAATCCCGCCAATCTTCACAAACTCCGCCTCCACGCCCTCAACCTTCATCGAGTTAATCTTCTCGACCAACGCCGGTGGAAACGTATTCTCCATCCCAAACAAAATCCCAATCTTCTTCATTTGCAATTACTCCCGCTATCCTTAACGTGATGTCATTCCGAACAGGGCCGAAGGCCCGGTGAGGAACCTGCTGTTCGTTCGTATTACACTGTCATCCTGAGCGAAGTAGTTGGTTCGCAAAGCGAACCAACTACGCAGTCGAAGGACCCCTGTACTCCTTACCGGACCCATCCTGAAGGCGTTCCTACCGCTGCCCGGTGTTCAGATGCGTACCTGTTCGGAAACGCTAAAAGAAACCGGTGCCTCTTCTCAGCGCTAACTACAACGCCCAACGCCCGCCCTAAAAATACTTCCCCGCCATCCTCATCCACAGCGGCCAATCATGCTTCGAGTTATCCCCCCAAACGTCCAGCCAGTGCGGAATCGCCCTCCCATTCAGAATCGCCGACAGCTTCACATTCTGATCCAGACACATATCCCAATCCGCCGATCCCAGCACAATCTTCATCTGCCGGTAGCGGCTTAGAAACCATTCATCCGTCATGTTCGGAATGTAGTCCGGAGGATTATTGAAATAACAATCATTATCGTAATACCCATCCAGAAACTGATGAATATCGAACGCCCCGCTCATGCTCACGCAGTGCGTCACCACATCCGGATGCTTAAACGCAAAATTCACGCTGTGATACCCGCCAAAGCTGCACCCCGTCACCGCCAGTTGCCAGTTCTGATTCTTCCACTTAATGAACGGCAAGAATTCATGCAGAATGTATCGCTCATACTGCAAATGCCGCAGCACCCGCACCCGCGGATGCACGCCCTTGTTGTACCAACTCTCCGTATCCACACCATCGGGACAAAACACCTGCAACTCCCCGCGCTCAATCTTCGGCGCCAGCACCCCAATCATCCCGCGATCTTCATACTCAAAAAATTTCCCCATCGAAGTCGGAAACACCAGCACCGGCATCCCCGCATGCCCATAAACCAGCGCCTCCATATCCCGGTTGAGTTCCTGGCTATACCCCTTGTGATATTCGCGATTCATGATGATTTGCGGCTTGAACGGCCTCGTGAAAGGGCACGGCTTCAGCCGTGCCGCTCGGCGCCGCGAAAAGGCCAGGGGCTTCAACCCCTCGCCTCTTTTCCGCAGCCGAAGTATCTTACTCGATGAAGGTGGAAAACCCTAGGATGGAAGAGTGAAGTCCCTGTGTTTCCCCTGTGTCCCCTGTGGTTGAGTTTTTCCATTCCAAGAAAAAAGGCCGGCTCGAAAGCCGGCCAAAGATACGCCCTCCCCACTTCAGAAGATCAGTTTCATGCCAAACAGCAGCCGCCGCCGTCCAATGCCATCCGTATTAATGTTTCCGGCAAAGGTCAGCCCGCCGTTGCTGTTGAAGTCCGTGTTCTGGAAGCTTCCTCGCGTGATGTCGTTCACGATCGGATCCGGCACGCCCCGGAACTGCGTATTCATTACGTCGAACGCCTGCGCCTGGAACTGCGCCGTCAGCTTCTCCGATACCTTGATGTCCTTGAAGAACGCCAGGTTCGCCGTGCTGATGTTCTGCCCACGCAGTGTGTTCCGCCCCACTCCCCCGAACGGCGTGCCCAGCACAGTGGCAGCGTTCGAGTCGTTCTGGATCCAATGCGCCGAAGAGATCGGCGTGCAAGTCGCCGCTCCGCCGCTGAGACATGGATCCGTAAAGCTCACGAGCGTTCCCGATGGGTACATCCCGCCTGCGGAGGGGCACTCGTTGGGCCCGCAGTACATGCCTACATAGTTGCCGCCGATCGCCGTTGTGGACGCGTTGTACGGGACGCCCGGGCTCGACAGGATCGGCCGGCACGCATCATAGTTTCCTCCGAACAATCCTGTCGGATCGCACAAACTTGAATCCACGATGGGAGGGGAGTTTGGCGTCGGACCCGGAATGCCACTCACGTACCGCTGAATGGTCGTGTACGGTTGCCCGCTGGTATAGCGATATGTGGTATTCACCTGCCATCCGCCCAGCACATGGCCCAGCAATCCTCGCTGCGCCTTGTAGAACGGCAAGTCATACACCACGGCGATTCCCACGACATGCGGAAAATCGATCCCGGAATTAGCCCGTTCCGCCGCACCCGTGTTGAACGGATTCTGCGCATACGCCAGCGTGTTGCCTCCGCCCAGCGTACTGAAGACTTCGCTGGCGTTGTCAATCGTTTTGCTGTACGTGTACGAGCCGGTCGCGGTGAGTCCGCGCCAGTTCGCAATCCGCAATTCGCTCTGCAGCCCGTGGTAGTTCGAGGAAGCCGTGTTCGCGTATCGCGTGACATTGGTGAAGTTGCAGTTCACATTTCCGTTCGTGAATCCCGGAGTTCCCGCTGTCGAGCACGGGGTCAATCCGGAAGGAATCGCATTCTGGAAGCCGGCGTTGATCAGCGGCCCCAGCGCCGGATTCCCATTTAGTTCTTGGAACTGTCCCACGGCGTGATTGCCTACGTAGCGAATCTCAGCCACGATCCGCGGCGTAAACGAGTGCTGCACTCCCAGGTTCCACTGTTCCGTATACGGATTGCGGAAGTTCTGCGGCACCTGAGTCTGGTTGGCGTCTCCCGGATCGCCGCCTGCAGCCAGCGGCTGCAAGTACGGAATGACCTGCGTCCCGAAGAAGCCCGTCGTCGGCAAGCCTGTCGTCGGCCCACCGATGACCGGTCCCAGCGTGGCGAAGTTCACCTTCGGCGCCGCCGTAGCCACGTTCAGGAACATGTTGTAAAACGCCGGATCGTACGCAATCCGGAACCCGCCACGGATTACCGTATTGTTCCCGCTGAACATGTGCGGCGTCCACGCGAAGCCGACCACCGGAGCAAAATTCTTCAGCGCCTGCGGTACCGTCGGCACCGTCGTCTGGCTCAGGGGCAGCGTGGTATTCCATATCGGATTCGCTCCCGTTTGTTGCGTCACGCTCTGGTCGTGCAGCAGATTGATCGCCTGCTGGTACCAATCCCAGCGCATGCCCAGGTTCAGGGTCAGGTTGTCCTTCACCCTCCAGTCGTCCTGCACATAGAAGCCCAGGTCCCACTCGCTGAACGGCAGAATCGGATTGCCCAGCGCAATCTGGGTTTCGAACGGATTGCTCGCGACCAGGTCGCTGAACGAGGGAAACACGAAGACTCCGTTGTTGCCCGGCAGGAACACATTCGGCGACCGCTGCTGATCCACTTCGCCGCCGAATTTGATCGTGTGTTTTCCTTTCAGCATCGACGCGTTGTCTTGCAGTTGATACACGTTGATGATTCGCCCCTGCGGGAATCCGGCCGACACGCCGAAGCTCACGCTGTCCTGCGGAGCATTGCCGAAGAGCACCATGTCGGCTGGGCAGGCGGTCGGGGTATTCGAGTTGCAGCTCGGGAACGATTGCTCCTGAAAAAAGCTGCTGGCCCGCGAGAAGCTGAAGCGAACCTGATTCACCAACGCATTGCTGAAGTCTCGCACCCAGTCCAGACCAATCTGCTGGCTCAATCCGGGCACTGTCTGCCAGTCTCCCACCTGAATTCCATTGCCGAAGTTCACCCCGCCGGAGAACGTCTTCTGGTACACGTAGCGGCCAAAGAAGTTGTCCTTCGCGGATAGCTTGAAATCGAGCCGTCCCGTGGCTTCGTAGTCGTTGAATGGGCCGGGAACAAATCGCGTGAGCGAGCCGAATTCAATGGGTGTGCAGCCGTTCGTGCCTGCCGCCGTGCAACCATAAGCGAATCCCGTGGCCGGGTTGATCTGGTCCGTAATCAGCACATTTTGGATGTTGGTGAAAGTCGGATTGCCAGATGTGACCGCATTCGGCCCGATGGTCGTTTCGATCAAGCCGATCGGACTATTGGGGAAAGCCGCCTGCAACTGTGACACGCCATTCGGCGTCGGTACCAATCCTCCCGCAGTAGACGCTGGCGAACCCGCAAACCGCTGCCGTTCCAGATTTGCCGAACCGAAGAACCAGATCTTATCTTTCTTGACCGGTCCTCCAACGGTCCCGCCAAATCGATTGTCCACGAAACCCGGCACCTGCGGCGTAATGCAGCCCGAGGACGCCGGTTGTCCCGGCACGCAGAAACCGAGCACTGGATTCTTTTCGTTGTTCTCCAGCGAATCGAACGTCGAACCCTGCCAGAATTCGTAGGCCGTTCCATGAAACTGGTTGGTTCCTGACTTGGTGATGTAATTGATCACCGCCCCGGAATTGCGGCCGAACTCGGCGTCGTAGTTGGTCACGACCTGCAATTCCGCAATGTCGTCCTGGTTGCCAAAGAAGATCGACGGGCCGGCGATCGAGTTGTCGTTGTTGCTCTGGCCATCGATCTGAAAATTATTGGCGCGCGCCCGCAGCCCGTTCACCGACATTTCCGCGCCGTTGTTATTGCTGAAACTGGCGTCGCCCACGGTTGCAACGCCGGGAAGAAACAACGCGAGGGAATCGAACGTATTCCCCATCGGCAGGCTGGTCACCTTCTCTGCGCTGAATGTGTCGGAAATCTGGTCCGTCGTCGATTCAATCAGCGGCGCTGTACCTTCCACAGTGACCGACTCGCTCGACGATCCCAGCGTCAGCTTCACCGTTCCTAAACCCGTGTCCTTCCCCACGTCGACCGTGAGATTCTTGGATTCGTAGGCGCGGAAGTTCGCCGCGTCAATCTTCAGGTTGTACGCTCCGGGCGGCAGATCGCGCAGCTCAATAATGCCGGCGGAAGACGTCTGCGTTGTGAATACGCGGTTCGTGCTTACCTGCGTGACCGTGACGGTCGCATTGGGCACCACTGCGCCTTGCGGATCCTGCACCACGCCGGAAATTGTTCCGGTCACAATGCCTTGTGCCATCATAAAAGTGGCACCGAAAATCAGCGCAACCAACGCCACCGCAAAAATAATTCTGCCGCCAAAAACCGATTTCATCACTTTCTCCTTAAGCACCGTTGGATAAGTTCTGCGGGATTCGCTCGCTCAATCTGCAGACCTGACAAACGCGAGTCATGCGTCAATGTCTTGTGCTGTCTGCTGTTAAGCGCAATTCCCCACAGAAACTCGGTACCAAACAAGAAAGGCAAATCTGCGGCCATAACAATTCAAAAGTAAGTGCCACACCTGTTTGCAGATTCGAAATTGTCTAAAGTTATGTGATCCCCGGTCACATGATTTCCTGGAGAGCGATTACGAAAATCGGTAGAGGATGAGGCGAGATGATTTCAGTGGGATTTGTTTTGCGGGAAAAATGTTAAGCGCCCGCGCGAAGGAATTTCACACGCTGTCTTTTCGGCGCAGCCATCGGCGGCCCGGCCAAAGTTGAAGGGGATCGTGCGCGCTCTTACTCGTCGTCGTCCGGCGGGCGGAAAACTACTTCTTGTACCAGAAAATCGCCACCGCGATCAGGATCACCGTAATGATCCACAGGACGATATCTTTGCTCTTGTTTTTTTCTTCAGCCATAAAAAGAAGTACAGCACACACCCATTCCCAGTTCAAGTCCCCCGTTGAATCCCCACAAAAACCTTAGTTACATAAGCCGGGTGCCCCATTTCTCGCGCGTTCTTTGCGCGAGAAAGCTTGCCCTGAGCTTGCCGAAGGGTGGGGATTTTGACTCTCGATTCAGGGCTTAGCCGCCCGCTTGTACCCCGTCAACTTCACGATCTCCCGCATCTTCACCGAGACCGCCCGGAAATGCAGCGTGTCTTCCACCTTCGCGTAGGCCGGGAACCACAGCCCATCGACCGGCTGCCGATAACTCACAAACGTCGGCCGGATCTCCTGCGGCTGCTTCTTATTTACATGAATCACATCCGGCACGCTCTTGCCGCACACCTTCACAATCTGCAGATCGTGGCTGTCGACCCACACTCGTCCCTGGTAATAGCGCTTGCCCTTTTCTTCTTTCTTCGGCTCAACGTGGAAGACGTACGTATCCAGATCGTCCACATGCTGAGTTCCGGCGTAGGTCAGGTTGTATTGCGGGATATCCTCCGTGGTCAGAATCAGCGGCATGAACATGCGGAAGTCGTCCATATCTTCCTGCGTCAACTGGATCCCGCGCAGCGTCGTCTGCTCGGCAAAGGTTACGTTCTCCGAGCGCCTGCCCTTGTCGTCGTATGAAACCGTGCTCACCTCGTGAAACTGTCCGTCGACCGCCGTGCCGTTGAAGGTTTGCACCAGCACATCCTGGGTATAGGTGTAGTGAGTCCGCGCGTCTTTGACCTTGGTTTCTTCGGCAGCAAACTTCTGGATCAGCTCCGGCACGGTCATATTTTTCGGCGGAGCCGTATCGAGCAGTCCGTTGCCTTCGGTGCAATCCGTCTGCGCGGTCGCGCCGCCAGAAAACACGCCCAGCCACACGATCAAAGCGGCAGCTAATAAGAATGCGATCCGCCAGCCGCCGTGTGCTCCGCTTCGATTGCCCGCATGCATGCCGCTGTACTCCAACCTAGATTGGTGAGCGAAAACATACACCGCAAACCGACTCCGCGCAACGGGCCCTTTCCCCAAAAACCTGACCTAACCCAAAACCCGTGTCCAGCAAGGCTTTTGGACTGGGGTGCGCATTTTGCGCCATTCCCTAAATGTGCAAAGTCTTGCGCCATGCTTCAGTATCCGCCCGTAAGTGGCTTAAACTAAAGCCCTTTAGATTGGTATAGAGCTTGCACCATTCCTCTGTGGATTAGGGACAAAACGCCATGAAAATCACTCTCTTTGTTTCTGCCTTCTTTCTTCTCTTCGCCGCCACCGCCTTCGGACAGGTTGCCGGCTCTATCTCCAGCCAGGCACAGCAGCTGCAGATGCCCGAGCATCCCGCCCACGCCGAACAGCGTGACATGGCCCAGGAGCGTCCTCTGGTCGGCGGCTCCGGCACCACTTACACCTACGCCCAGGGAGAACGCCCGCTCTGGGAGTTCGGCCCCGTCTCCGTGCCCACGCCTCTCGGCGATGTTGCCCGCGCCTACCGCAAAGAAAAACTGGCCGCCAGGAAGGCCGAAATCGTCTTCGAAAAACAAGGATCCTAGCCTCGCCCGGCTCGTCCGAGCCCAGACACTAGAATGATCCCGCCCCGCGCCGAGCGCCCGCTTGGCGCTCGTGCTGGCAGCGATCTGCATAAAATGCCGCCCCGTTCCGTCCCCAGACAGTCAGCCTCCCAGAATCCGCATCCAACCCTAAGTCCCAATAGAACAAGAGAACGCACCCGATAATCAGCCTTCATTCCCCGGGAACCGCCCCGCTCGCTGTCCCGCGGCGTTCACGGGAGTGTACACTGGCCCACGAGGGGGAAACGTATTGATGGAGCCCTGTAAGTCGATTCTTGTCCGTACCGTCCTATTTCTCTTATTCCTGCTGGCCGCACTTCCGGCCTACTCTCAACAACCACTGCAGCAACGCGGCAACGTCGCCATCAATTTCGGCGAGGTATCCGACAAGTTCGGCGCCTTCTCCCCCGTCACCGCAGCCGAGTTCGGCGTGGACGGCCAGGTGACCGTGATCCCCGCCAATAAAGAGGGAAACCCAAACATCGTCGCCGGCGGCGAACTCCGCGTCGCCTCCGACACCTCGACTCACCCCACCGAGTTCGCCGTCTACGGCGGAGCGCATTTCCCCATCGGCAACTTCTCCGTCGGACTCGACGCCCAGGTCCGCAAAATCATCATGCCCGTCGCCGCAGTCGACGGCACCACCGTCCCGCGCTTCGACTTCGAACTCCTTGAACTCCCCGTCGTCCTGAAATATAAATTCGGCCCCGACCACCGCGCCTTCATTCAAGTCCAGGGACAGCCCGAATTCACTCCCCGCTTCCGCATGTCTCATCCCCCCGCCGTCCCGGTCAACAAGCCCAACTTCAACTACGGCTACACCATCCGCGGAATCGTGGGATACAACTTCGGCAAGTTCTACGTCAAAGGCACCTACGAAGACCGCATCTTCAATTTCATCGGCAACCAGAACAACCCCCTGAACCTCTACAACTGGCACAGCACCAACATCACCGGCGGCGTAGGACTGAACTTCTAAGGTTGTTTCTTTAGAAATGTGAGGGCGACCGTCCCTTCGACTTCGCTCAGGGCAGGCTATGTGCGCCCGGGTCGCCCGCACAAGAAAACCCTTGTCATTCCGACGCGCGAGCGAAGCGAGACAGGAGGAACCTGCTTGGCACGCCCGCCCGGGTGCCCCATTTCTCGCGCGTCCTTTGCGCGAGAAGTGGGGATTTTCCTTGATGCATCCGATCCCTCCGAATTTCCCATCTCGGAACGCCCCGCACATTTCTCCCACAAATCCCCCGCCGTCCGCATCCCCCAGCCCTAAACTATTCCCGACTCCCCTCAACCCTCATGCCCCTTCCCAACCAACCCGACAACAAGCCCCGCCGTAAGCCCAAACCCGCTCCCCGCAAAAACACAAAAGTCACCGGAGAACGTTCCGAAGCCGCCTTCCTCCACCAGGCCACCACCCGCAACTTCGGCATCGCCAAGCCCTGGGGAGACTCCCGCCGCTACGACTTCATCCTCGACAACGGCCACCGCCTCCACCGCATTCAAATCAAGTGCACCGAATCCATCCGCGCCCGCGCCTACGAAACCCGCGCCACTTACACCACCGGCAAATCCCGCGCCGTCTACACCAAAGACGACATCGACTTCATCGCCGCCCACGTCGTCCCCCTCGACATCTGGTACATCATCCCCGTAGAAATCTGCACCCCCGCCCCCATGCTCCGCTTCTACCCCCACCGCCAAGCCAAAAAAATGCGCCTCGAACCCTACCGCGAAGCCTGGCATTTACTGCAAGAAGAAGAGAACGAGAATGAAGAGCAGGGAAGAATTGAAATCCAGGCCAGCGCCGACGAAACCCTCTACCCCGACATCCCCCCAAGTACTGTCCCCCCAAGCGCTGTCATCCTGAGCGAAGTATCTGCTTCACGAAGTGAAGCAGATGCGCAGTCGAAGGATCCCTATACCTCCTCCGTGCCCCCGGAGAGCGACACCAAGCAACCCACCCACCTTCCCGCGACAGCCGCCCCCTGGCCCATCCCACCCCTAGAAATCCTCCTCACCAGAAAAGGCCCCCAAATCCTCCCCACCCCAAAGCCAGACTGACCCGTAAGCCGCAAACATGTGAACAGAAAAAAGCCTTGTCATTCCGACCAACGGGAGGAACCTGCTTTTCCCTTGAACTGCATCTGCGCCGGCTCACTCCAACCTTCGGCCAGATCTTCCCAAGTGGGATTGTGCAGGCGAATGAGCGTCAGTTTCTTGTCGCGCGCCCAGCCTTTGATTTGTGTCTCCCGAGCGATGGCATCCCCAATATTTTGGAATGCCTGTGTATACACCAATCGGTGGACGCGATATCTGCGCGTGAAGGCGCCCCCCTGACCAGTTTTGTGGCGTAGCACGCGCGCCATAAGGCATCCGGTCACCCCAACGTAGAGAATGCGCGAGCAGCTTGCCATGATGTAGACGTGATAGCGCATAGAGATCGGCATTGGCACGAGCGGGGAGAAGCAGGTTCCTCCCGTTGGTCGGAATGACAACAACAAAGAGTAATTACAGAATGTGAATGTTGTCGGTGATGAATGTCACGTCATTGTCGGGATCGTCTGTGCAAAACCAAGCAAAGTCTTGTCATTCCGACCAACGGGAGGAACCTGCTTTTCCCCGGATCAAATAGAGAAATCATGCAAGGGGCAGACTCATGTGAGCAGGAGCCCGTTGCCCTTGCCCTTGTCCTTGAAGTCGTCCCAGCCCCTCGCCCCGAGACCAACCCACAACAAAGAAAAACGCTTGTCATTCCGACCAACGGGAGGAACCTGCTTTTCCCCGATCATGTAGTGAAAGATCGTGTGGAGCGGGCACTCCTGCCCTGTGACAGGTTGTGACCTGCCCCCAGTTTTCGTTCACGTAAGAATACGACAACTTTCTGCTGCTCCCTCTTCGGGTTGAGCCGGGATGGGGGAGCGCGAGGGGCAAGGGACGGCGTTTGAGTCCCTTGCCTCTCGCTCAGCTGTGCAGAAGCCTGCTGCCTGCGCCGCGGCAAACTCTTTCGGGGTTTTGTATCCCAGACTGCTATGCGGACGGTCCTCGTTGTAATCGATCCTCCACGCTGCAATCTTCCTCTTCGCGTCGAACAAATTCTGAAACCAGCTCACCGTCAAGCACTCATCCCGTAGCCGCCCATGAAAGCTTTCCACGCGCGCGTTCTGCGTCGGCTTCCCCGGCTGAATGTGCAGCAACTCGATCCGCCGCTCGACACACCATGCCAGAAAATGCCGGCTCGTCAGTTCCGGCCCGTTGTCGCAACGGATCGCCAACGGCTGCCCGCGTTCCGCCACAATCGCATCCAACACTCGCGTCACTCTCCGACTGGCAAAGCTGGTGTCCACTTCCAAAGCCAGACACTCCCGCGTGTATGCATCCACCACGCTCAACACCCGGATCGCCCGTCCGCACTCCACCGCGTCGTGCACAAAGTCCAGCGCCCACTCCTGATTCGCCGCAGTCCGCGCCAGCAGCGGCTTTCCCTCGCGCACGCAATGCTTCCGCTTCTTCCGCCGAATCATCAGTCCGGCTTCCCGATACACGCGATGCACCCGCTTGTGATTCACATGCTCTCCCGAGCGGCCCAGCAACACATGCAGCCGCCGATACCCGAAGCGCGGCTTCGACCGTGCCAGCTCCACCAACTGCGTGCGCAACGGCTCATCGTTGCGTGTCGTCCGGTAGCGGTAACTCGCTACCGCCATCTCCATCAGCCCGCAAACCCGGCGCTGGCTCGCTGCGTATTCCGACCGCAGCCAGTCCGCGTCCGCCCGCTGGTTTACGAGCTCCATCCGTTTTTTGCGATCAGCGCCTTCAGCATCTCTTTGTCCAGGCTCAGATCCACCACCAGCTTCTTCAGCTTCGTGTTCTCATCCCGCAACTGCTTCGCTTCCTGCGCCTCGCTTACATCCATCCCGCCATACTTCGCTTTCCAGGCGTAGATCGTGTGCTTTGACACCCCCACTTCCCGCGCCACGTCCTCCGCCTTCCGCCCCGCCTCCAACTGCTTCAGCGCCCCGATCATCTGCGCTTCCGTGTGCCTGCTCTTTGACATACCCCTTCCCCTTTCCTTCGTCCGAAATCATACTCGGACTTGTTCGGAAATCGGGGGGCAGGTCATTCCCTTGACGTTGAAAAACGCAAACGAGCCACCAACCGCCTACCAACACGCCAGATTGCTAACGCAATGGCAGGGGTGCCGAAACTGAAATGGCGCACGTCGTTGGATAAATGTTCAAAAACTCCATCATCTTTCGGAGTGGGTTATGGTTCCGCCGCGCACTATCGAAAGCCTTTCTAAATTAATGGTCAGTCTAAACGTGCGGCCTGCCGAAGCCTTTGTGTGCCTTTCACACTTCGTCGCTAACATTCGACGGTCAAAATCCGCGAAAAAGCCAACTATTGATGAGTGGCACTATCCGCTTCGGAACAGGTGGCCAGATCGAAGTTTACACCTTTAGCGGTTGGTTTGAGGTCGTGCAATTGACCTTGGTGGCCGTCTATCCAAGTCCTCCATCTAGCCTTGAACTCTTCGCTCTTTTGCGGGCTTGCTTGAATCTGTAGGGGCGAAAGATCAGGAATCATAGAATTGGGTATTAGTTTGGGAAGCTTGACAAGTGCCCACGTACTCGGGAGTCTGGGCACCGAGTCTCCGTGATCTTTTTGGAGTTCGGGAAGAAATCTTTGGTCGGAATCGAGCAATTTTCTATATATTTCGATCGTGAAGTCTCCACCAATGTAGTCCAAGTCTTGTTGCATCAGGCCTTGAATTTCGAACAAGTTACTGGTCAAAGTGCGGCACGCGAAATACTGAAGGATTTGTGTGTCGCCCATCCTCGCCAGGGACAGACGCACAGCGAATTTCCCAGCATAGTCGGGATCGTGCAAAAGCGACTGAAGGCCTTGCACGTCACCTTTCCGCTCCATCTCGGACAAGGCGGAGTCGTCACCTTTGCGCGCACGCTCGACAAGCAAATCCTGTCTAATCTTCTGTTCAGTCTGAGCAAATGCCGCACCCAGCATTGCCAGAACTATAAGAACATCGCCCGCTTTCATTCGTCGTTGCCCCTTCTCTTATTCATCCTGGGGTTGTTTGGGAGCAAGTTCCCATTGTGATGGACTGTTTGCGTTCCCCGTCGGATTCAGGATGTTCCATTCCTTTACATCAATTCTACATGGCGAAGTGCCTGGATCGGTCCTTATCATCAAGTCGAACCGGTCGCTGTCTCTATCGTGAAGGCCGGGTGCCCCCTCCTTTCGCGCTCTTTGCGAAAGGGTGGGACGCGGAACTGCCCCTAACGAAGAGCTCTTGTCGACGGCTAATCGTCCCCCACCTTCTTGACCGCCTCGAACTGATTAATCTCCACAGTTCCTTCTGGAAACCGCGCCGTGATTTTCAGTTCTCCGCCCATGGCTTTCACGAAATCCTGGAGCGTGCTGACGTACATATCCGCACGGCGTTCCATCTTCGAGACGGCGGCCTGATTCACTCCCAGAATTTTCGCCAGATGCACCTGCGTCATGGCTCGCGCTTCGCGGAGTTCGTCCAGTGGCATCTCGGCGAGCATCTTCTTGGCTTTGGCCTCGGCACGCGCTCGTGCCTCCGGCGACATCTTGGCTTCGAGTTCTCGAAAATTCCTAGGCATGAGTTGCTGGCCTCCTGCTCTAAATCCGATCTCTCCAATAACGCGGTCGTCGGCTCGCATGCGCAACCGCCACCACACGCGTCAGCGAAGTGCCACTTTGGTACACGATGGTGAATGGAAACTGGCGGAGCGTGTATCTGCGGCAACGCTTGAAATAAACGGGCCAGCGTCCCGGCGACTGCCGGATGTGCTCGATGGCCTGATCGAAAGTCTTGGCGAAATTCTCCGCCGCTTTGGGGCTTTGTTGCCGATACCAAGCTAAGGCGCTCAGGTATTCTTCGGTCGCGTCGGCATGAAACTCGATCGGCAGGTCCGCCTTGCGGGTTACTTTCCGCTAGCTTGTTTTCCGCGAAGCAGTTCTTGACCTCGCCGCCGGACTTCCGCCCAAGGGATAGTCTTCGCCTTGCCGGATTCCAGTTCCTCGACGCGGCGCGCGATCTCCTCTTGCCATGCCGCTTCGACATCCTCATCGACAGTCTGATCCAGACTATCGATCAGCGAACTGGCCAGGTCGGCGCGAGCCTCCGCTGGAAGCGACATCACCTGTTTCCGCAGTTCGTCAATATCCGGGGACATGCGCAGATTTTACGCCTCCCATCTGCTTTGGGTCCTTGATTTTTTTCAATGTTTGTCATTCCGACGCGCGAGCGAAGCGAGACAGGAGGAACCTGCTTGGGTACACACGTCAACCTCAGTCCTCCTTTACTTTCAACACTTTAGCTCCGTATAATCCCCCATTGCACCGCTAAACCCTGAATTTGCACCGTTCGTTGGGATATGGATGCGCTGTCCTTTAGGGCTGCAATAGGATAGGCGCAGATCAATTCCCAGGGAAAAGTGTACGAACCCAGGCAAAAACCAGGGGATGTTCCGGGGGAAAGCTGTTGACGCGGTCTCAGGTATCGAGATCAGCGGTCGTTGTTTTAAGGAAGTGAAGCAGGTTCCTCACCGCGCGTTCCGCCCGGTTCGGAATGACAAGGTTTTGATTTTGGTTGCGCCCGGTTCGGAATGATAAGGTTTTGATTTTGGTTTTCAGGTTTTGAATTTGCAAGCTCACAGCTCATTGCTCACAGCTCAAAGTTCGCAAAGAGAATTTGCTGACAGCCGATAGCTGACAGCTAAAAGCTACTCAGGAGCTATCTCACACATGCACAAGCCGATCAAGTACGTAGAAGCAGCAGCCGTTGCCGCCGCCAAGGCCACCTGGGTGGTGTTCGACCGGTTGAACCGGATCAAGCCCAATCCGTCGCCCACGCCGAAGTGGTCGGAGAAGCCGCTGCTCAAGTCGTACGAGAAGTCGAAGCCGCCGCTGGGTTGGCCGCGGACGACGGACTCTCTCTGCCCGAAGTGCGTGCCGGAAATCCGGCAGCAGATTCTCGACGGGCACCTTCCGCATGAAGTGCTGATGAACGAGAAGGTCGGCGAGATCAAGGCGCAGATTGTCGAGCGCGACGGCAAGATCCTGATGGTGAAGGACTGCCCGACCCACGGCCACTTTGAAGATGTGATGTCGATCGACACCGTCTTCTCCAAGCATCTGGAGGACGTGTTCCCCGGCCGCGACATCGCGGCGCACGCCGACGAGAAGCTGCATCATCACGGGTCTTCCACCGTGAAGTATGGACGCGGGTCAGTGCTGACCATCGATCTGACCAACCGCTGCAACATGATGTGCGATCCCTGCTTCATGGACGCGAACCAGGTTGGCTTCGTCCACGAACTGACGTGGGAAGAAATCAAGACCATGCTCGACAACGCGATTACGATCAAGCCGCGTCGTCAGATGAGCGTGCAGTTCTCCGGCGGCGAGCCCACGTTGTCGCCGTACTTCCTCGACGCCGTTCGCTACGCCCGCAAAGTCGGATACAACTCCGTGCAGGCCGCGACCAACGGAATCGAATTCGCCAAGAGCTTTGAATTCGCGCAGCAGGCCGTCGAAGCCGGCATGCGCTACGCGTATCTGCAGTTCGACGGCATCGGCAACGCCGCCAATGCGCACCGCATGGTCGGCAACCTGTTCGACGTAAAGTTGAAAGCCATCGAAAACCTGCACAAGGCCGGATGCGAAATCGTCCCGGTGGTAACGATCGTGAACGGCATCAACAACGAACAGGTAGGAAGAATCATCAAGTTCGCGCTCGATAATCCGAAGACGATCAGCTTCCTCAGCTTCCAGCCCGTAAGCTTCACCGGCCGCGACGAAGCCGTGACGGACGATCGCCGCCAAGCCCAACGCTACACGCTGTGCCACCTGGCCCACGACGTAAAAAATCAAACCGGATTAGGCGAGCCGTCCCGCGACTGGTTCCCGATTTCATTCATGGGAACGTTTTCAGACTGGGCAGACTTAATGCACGTCAACGACGTGAAAAACGACTGGGGCCAATTATGTTGCGGTTGTCACCCGAATTGTGGGACGGGGATGGCTGTCATGATTGACAAGGAAACTAAGGAAGCTGTGCCGGTTACGGCGTTTCTGAAGGGCGATCAATTGGCTCGCGATATCGCCAAAGTGAATGATGCGGCGCGCGGGAAGTTTCTGACGGTGTTTGGAATGGCGCTGTGTCTGATGAAGAATTACGATCCGTTCCAGTCGCCGACGCATTTCAAGTTGATGGACTTGCTGAAGAAGTTCGATAAGAACTTCAATGCTACGGGCAAGAATTATGGAAAGGTTGGTCCGGACCGGACGATCGACGATGTGATGAAGCGGCGGACCAACGACCGCTGGAACTTCCTGTTTATCGCGGGGATGTGGTTCCAGGATCTATTCAATTACGACTTCCGGCGGACGGAGCAGTGCATCATTCCGTACGCGACGCAGGAAGGCGAGATTTCGTTCTGCGCTTACAACACGGGCGTGGGCTGGCGGAACATCATCGAAAAGATGCACATGACCGCGACGCTCACCAAGTGGTACGAGGAGCACGGGCGGCACGAGATTTTTGCGGGCGGCAAGAAAGTGAAGATGGAAGAGAATGCCGGCGCGTATCTCAAGCTGCGCGACGATCTGGTCACCAACGAACTGCAGCACGATCTGGACAAGCTGGGCATCGCGAAGAACGCGCGCGAAGAAAAAGTGCGGGCACGGGACGCGAAGAAGCCCCGATGCGAAGCCGAGGCACGTGGTCCGCAGAACAATGACGAGGCTTACAACGCACGGATGGCTTCGCTGTATCGCGAAGTTGTCTTGAAAGAGAAGCCCGTGGTTGCGGAGAACGGGTTCATTCCGCTGGGCGCGCTGTCGAAGCCGAATGGTGGGATTGCTGCTGCGCCCAAGACGAAGCTCCGGAGCCGGTCGCGGGGGACTAGAACGGGCGCGTGGGCGTCAGGCGTTAGGGAAATCAAAAACGGGGCCGCCTTCGGGCGGCCTTTTTCTGTGCCCGCTGTTTGTTGAGATATAAGCTGCAGGGCGCCGTCGCCGGGCTGCGGTCGTCGCTTCGCTCCTTGTGCATCCTGGCTTTGGCGCGCCCCGCCCGCTTGCCCACAAACTGTCCGGCGTCGTCGCTTCGCTCCTCCTTGGGCAGTTTGCCCAAAAACCGGAGCCGGTCTGCTGAGGGGAAAATTGGGAAACGTTTCGTTTGTCCCCGGCTTCGTGACGGGCGTCGGGCGTCGGGAAAAACAAGAATGGGCCGCCTCCGGCCCTTCTTCTGGCTACTTTTGGTTGATCCGGCAGAGCGCCGTCGCTGGGGTTCGCGCGTCGCTTCGCTCCTTGCGCGTCCCGGCTCTGGCGCGCGCCGCCCGCTTGCCCACAAACTGTCCGGCGTCGTCGCTTTGCTCCTCCTGGGACAGTTTGCCCGCGGGGCTGACGCAGGACACGAATGGGAACTTCTACGGAACCACATGGTCTGGTGGGGCGGACTCCGATTGCCGCGCGCAACACATCATCCACAACGTGCCCTGCGGGGCGGTATTCACCCTGTCGATGGGGCTAGGGTCGTTCGTGGAAACGCAGACTACTTCCGGAAAGGCGGGAGCGGTGGTGAAGGTTCTGGGAACGGATCTGACGGGGGCGAGCAGTGTCACGTTCAACGGCACGGCGTCGGTCTTTACAGTAGTCTCACCTTCCGAGATCGCAACAACCGTACCTAGAGGCGCCACCACGGGCAAGGTCAAGGTAGTAACAACTGGCGGTGTGTTGACCAGTAACATGAGCTTCCGTGTAACGCCTTGAGTCCGGGTTTCTGAACCCCGGAACCGGGACTCGCTTCAGTTTGCGATGGCGTTCGTCGGCGAGAAACAGACTCGCTCGCTAGGAATTCGAACGCGCCGTTGCCGGGCTGCGACGCGTCGCTTCGCTCCTCGCGCATCCCGGCTCTGGCGCGCCCCGCCCGCTTACCACAAACTGTCGGGCGTCGTCGCTTCGCTCCTTCTTGGACAGTTCGCCCAAAGGCAGAACTCTTTCAGTCTCTTTTCCAAGAAAATCCCCACCCTTCGGCTTCGCTCACATTCTCGCGCAAAGTACGCGCGAGAAATGTGGCACCCGGTGGAACTTTCTATTTGCTCCTTTGCAGGCCCGGTCGAAGTCTTGTTGGGTGGTGTTGGGGGGCAGGGAGAAACTCTTGGTGCGGTAGGTGTGGCAGACGTAGGAGCGGATGCCATCGTCGCGGATTTGCTTACTCGGATCTATTTTCAGGCGGTGAACGGTTTTCAGGGGAGTGGGCTGAGGAAGGCCGGGCTTGATCGGGACCGAGCCATCGCAGGGTTGGGTCTGCGGGATCACGGCCATGGGCTTGAGAGATTGCAGGCGGGCCTGACTTTTGGGGAGCGTGGGCAGGATGTCGTTTTGCAGGCGGGGATGTTTCAGGTTGGGGTTCTGGCTTTCGGAAGCGGCGTGAACGAGAGCTTCCATGTACTCCTCTCCTTTCATGGGGCCGGGAGCGGCGACGCGTTCGGAGAGCATCATGGCGGCGGGTGGTGCGGACGCGGGCTGGGTGCAGGCGACAGGCTGGGCTCCGGCGGGCCACTGGAGTTTCAGCGAGAAGGCGGTGACGGGCTGCTGTTCGGGAGGCGGGAGGGTGAGACTCAGGATGGTCTGTCCGTTCTGGAAATAGATGGCGGGACATCCGATGGATGCGGCGGAATCGTTGGCGGCGGGGACGAAGTCGGAGACTTCCGCTTTGGTGGGCGGTTGCGAGGAAGTGTAGGGAAGCAGAATGGAGAGACTGGTTTCTGCCAGCTCGTCGTTGTACTGGCTGCAGTAGCCTCCGGTGCCCCAGTTGCGGGCCATGATGGACCACTCGTTGTCGTTGGGATCTTCGGTGCGCTGAATGGCCAAGCCATAAATGGGGTGGAGTTCGCTGCGGCAGCCGTGGTCACAGTCGAGGCCGAACAATCCAACGAACGAACCGCAGGCCAGAGTGTTCGGCTGGCTGGGATGGAAAAGCTGCGCCAAGCCGTCGGGATCGGTGTTGTCCACGCCTTTGTTTTTGAAATCGTTCCACCAGCCCTTGGTGAAGGCCACGTTGGTCTCGTCGGAATTGAATTCCATCTCGATGTATTGCGGGTTGTTGTTGTCGCCGGCGACATGATTGTTGTTGGTGGTGATGCCGTGGGCGTTGAAGGGAGCGGGAGGAAGATTGTCTTTGCCGGGGATGAGTAGGAGGCCGTAGTCATCATCGAGGCCGAAGTTGAACCAGCCGACGCTGCCGTTGAACTGGGCGACCATCCAGTCGGAGTGTCCGAAGAAAGGCTGGATGGGACTGCCGCTGGCGGCTTTGCCGATGAAGCAGAAGGCCTCGTGAAGGATATCGGGCGGATCCTGAAAAATTGTGTCTTGCGTGCATGCGCGGGTGTAGGGCTGGCCGTCGTTGCAGGCATCGGGATTCGGGATGCGTCCGGCGAGCTGGGGATGCCAGTCGACGTTGCGGGGGGCACCGTTGGGATCGAGATGAGCGGAGTCGAACTGGGCGTCGAAATCTTTGGTGGGTGCGGGTGGGGGCGGAGATGGAGGAGCGTAGTGCCATTCTTGCTTGGGGCAGGCGCAGAGGATGAGAGTGGCAAAGGCGACAGCGAGGGCGGACGAGGGGCGCATGAGAGACCTCCCGGGCGGGAGAAGTTTACTCAGGTTTGTGGGGTTGAGCCAGGGGAGAGAATTCTGTTCGGATTTTGGAACAAGGAAGGTGGAGGACATCAGAAGCCCTCCAGAGATCAAAATCCACTACAAGATCCACTGCAAGATCAAAACCTACTACAAGATCAAAATCCCCACCCTGTCCCTCCAAAGAACGGAGGGACAAGGGTGGGAGCACCGTCTGACAGGAAATATACAAATTGGTGACATG
Organism: uncultured Acidobacteriaceae bacterium; assembly: GCA_963709385.1. Taxonomy (GTDB): domain Bacteria; phylum Acidobacteriota; class Terriglobia; order Terriglobales; family Acidobacteriaceae; genus Sulfotelmatobacter. The sequence goes on along the minus strand of CAVPWD010000024.1, from coordinate 168,130 downwards.
GGGCTGACAAATGCGGAGATGAGGGTCGCCTAGGATTGCGGCGCGGTCAGTGTATTGAGGTTTGAGCCTGCGATGCGCGCGGTTCCGGACCCTCCCCTGCTTGCTGACCCGGGAACACAAAGGAGAATTCACATGCAGCGTCGCATGATCACCCTCACACTTGCCATTGGGATTGCGCTGATGTTCGTTTCGAGCGCAGCGATGGCGCAGTTTACACTTACGAATTTGGTTTCGAATCAGGTAGGGAAAGCGGTGCACGTCGATCCGCTGTTAGTGAATGGGTGGGGCCTGGTGCACTCGTCCGGGTCGCCCTGGTGGATCAGCGACCAAGGGTCGGGCTGGTCGACACTCTATACGGCGAATGGGACGAAATTAGGACTCGAAGTGGCGGTGCCGTCGGCGAATGGGAAGGGAACGGGACAGCCAACGGGAATCGTGTTCAACGGATCGCAGGACTTCAAGATTTCGGGACAGCCGGCGGTATTTCTGTTTGCGACCCTGGATGGGACGATCAGCGGATGGGCGCCGGGTGTGAATCCGAATGCGGCTGTTATTGTGGTGAACAATTCGAGCTCGGGCGCGCAATATACCGGACTGGCGATCACCGGCAACGCGTCGGGGAATTTTATTTATGCGTCCGATCTGGCGAACAACAAAGTGGACGTGTATGACGCGACGTTTACGTGGGTGACGTTGTTCACGGATCCGACGGTTCCGGCCGGGTTTGCGCCGTTTAACGTGCAAGACCTGAACGGGCTATTGTATGTGGCGTTTGCGGCGCAGGACGAAGGGCCGGGGGGGTATATCGACATCTACAGCGAGGGCGGAGTTTGGCTGAAGCGGCTGACGCAGGGGGCTCCGCTGAACCAGCCCTGGGGGTTTGCGGCAGCGCCGGCGGATTTTGGAGCCTTGAGCGACACGCTGCTGATCTCGAACAACATCGACAACAACGGGACGATTAATGCGTTCAACGCGATCACGGGAACGTTTGTGGGAGCGGTGAAGCAGAATGGCAAGCCGATCCACATCGATCAGCTGTGGGGAATTTCGTTTGGCGGGGGAAATGCGAACAGCGGAGCGAAGAACGAACTCTACTTCACGGCGGGGCCGAGCGGGAATCTGGCGGGCACGTTTGGAGTGATTCGGGTCGCACCGTAGGGGAATGGGAAAGACGGAAGGGAAGTGAGGACCGCTTGCGGGCGGTCCTTTTTTCTTATTTTGAAAGTTCATTTGTAAGAGATCCGACGAAAAACCCCACTTCTCGCAAAGTAGCGCGAGAAATGGGGTACCCCGAGAACTCTTTGAGACAGGAAATGTGCAAAGTGGTGACAATCTGGTGACATGCGGGCGTGAGAGGTGAGGCTAGTATGCGGGGGCTGGCGGGCTGCGAAATTTTTTTCCAGCCTGTGCTGGCGTCTCGGGTCGGGTTCCCCCCAAAGTTCAATTTCAAGGAGAAATTCGCATGCAGCAATTTGTTCGTCGCATTCTCACCCTCGTCGCCTGCTGCTGGATGGTGCTCGCATTTTCGGGAGCGGCTGTGGCGCAGTACTACACATTTGCCGATCTTACGTCGAACCTGCCGGGGAAGAAACATATGGATGGGTTCCTTAAAAACCCGTGGGGACTGGCCTATGGGCCGAGCGCGCCGTTCTGGGTAAGCGATGAAGCGTCGGGCTGGTCGACGCTTTATGACGGGACGGGAACTCCGCAGAGCTTGCAGGTAATCATTCCTTCGTCGACGGGAGTGGGATCGGGCACGCCGACGGGGATCGTTTATAACGGGTCGTCGGAGTTTGCGATCGACAGCTGGACGTCGGCATTTCTATTTGCGACGCTGGATGGGACGATCAGCGGTTGGTCGCACTTCGAGCCCAACAACGCGTTGATCGGAGTGAGGCACGCGGGCGCGGTGTACACGGGGCTGGCGATCACCAGCAAGACTTCCGGAAACTTCCTGTATGCGGCGGACAGCGCGAACAACAAAGTGGATGTGTACGACGGAAGCTTTAACCTGGTGACGTTGTTCACCGATCCGCATACGCCGGCGGGTTTTGCGCCGTTCGGGATTAAGGATATTGCGGGGCAAGTGTATGTGACGTTTGCAAGCACGTCGGGAAAGGCGGGGGGATTTGTGTCGATCTTCAAAGAGAATGGCGCATTCGTGAAGCGGCTGATTCACGGCGCTCCGCTGAACCAGGCGTGGGGACTGGCGGTGGCTCCGAGCAATTTCGGGCCATTGAGCGGCACACTGCTGGTTTCGAACAACACGACCGCGGGAACGATTAACGGGTTCAACCTCAAGACCGGAGCGTTGGTGGGGACGGTGAAGAATATGGCGGGCGTCCCGATCAAGATTAGCGGGCTGTGGGGGATTGAGTTCGGAGGGGGAACGACCGCCAATGGGAAGACGAACCAGTTGTTTTTCACGGCGGGGCCCGGGGACACGAACGGGTATTTTGGAATTATCGTGGCGCACTAGCCGGGAAGATGGGTTGGAGACGAAGGCCGCCTGCGAGGGCGGCCTTTGTGTTTGAGCGAGGCTGCAATGTGTTAAATTTGAATCAATGTGGGCGCGTAGCTCAGTTGGTAGAGCAATGCCCTTTTAAGGCATGGGTCGCAGGTTCGAGCCCTGCCGCGCTCACCAACCTCCCCCTCCCCCTGTGCCTCCCTCTCCGCCACTCCCCCCCCTGTCCCCCGGCGGTTCCTGCTCTTTTCCTTCGTTCCCTTCACCGCGTCACTGAACTGTCCCCCACCCACATTCTCCACTTCAGCGATCAACTCTGAGCGCGCGCCTACTGCATCTCCGCGATCCTTTGCTGCTGCTGTGCGGTGTGTGCGACCTCCTACGGCGATGCGACATCGATGTCCGAACTCCCATCGATCCAACATGGCTAATGCAGAACCGATTCAGACTGCCGAGATTTTCGCGCGCAGATGCCAGAGATCGCCCAACCAGCCCATCAGTCCCCGTTCTCCCGCCGATCCGCTCAAACCACCCACCATCTCGCCCTCTTGTCCACCAGCGTGCGCCCACCAACCCAAGAGGCGTTCCCTCGAGATAACAGAATCGAATCAGAGACAAATCCAAAACACCACTCACCTTAAACGCTCCCTATGCTCACATCTCACCTCTCTCACCACCACACACACCATTGCGCAGTTTCCTCGCAGCACAACCTACTCACCGCATCAGCACAGCGAGTGGCAGCAACCGCCAGCAGTGCTAATCTACTCCCCCTCCCCCCTCCCCTCCTTTTCCGACGTGAATATTGGAAAGTGTGAAAGAGCCCAAAAACATTCAGCACCCACAGAACCACAGCAATGACCACAACACCGTTTAAGATTGACTTGATGGATCACTGCATGGGGATGAAGCGATTCACCAGCCACAACAGAACACCCACCACGATCAGAACTTCCAGGAGTTGAATTAACGGCATAATCTTTGACCTTCCTTTTTCGCGAGCTAGGTTTCGCGGGCTAACCTCCCCCATCCGCCTGGGAGGTTGCCCTGATTTCGATTTTCGGGAATCTTAGGGTCGAATCGTGTTCGCCGCAAGGTTTGGCGGCATGCACACGGATGAAGAATGCTGATTGGCCTGATGCCGCTTTCGCCGTGACCTGATCGGGCGCGACTCCGGCTTAAGAATGAGAGCTGCGAATCAAAGCTTCGCCGCTCGTACCCACAGTCAGTACAAGAAGAATGACAGGTCCAGAGTTGTGCGTCTGAGCAAGATAGCTCACAAGTGAAAATCAAGGTTGAGATGCAGGGACTGAATCAGGGCGGACTTCAGGGTGCACGATGAGGATTCGTCTTCAAGCGGGCGTCCGGAGAGGTGTTGAATCGCATGGGCGCATGCGCGTCCGGCAAATCGAATTCCCGTCCACAGTCGAAGCAGACCCTGTACGTGCGGTGTTTGATCGTGAACACGCGGCTGAGGTGCCGGTGCCGGCAGCCAAAGATGAACTGAAAAATCCAAAGCAGCGGTTTCATCAATCCTGCGCTCGCTGGCGGCGCTCGCAACTTCCATTGGCGTCCAGCCATTCTAGCAGAGAGCGCACGCTGGCCCGAGCCAGGGCAATCGCGCAATCCGCAGCTCCGTAATAAATGTTGAGCGTGTCGCCATCAGCGTCCATCGTGTATCCGCAGGGGAACACGACATCGTCAACGTCGCCGTGGCGTTCGTACTCCGCTTCTGGTCCAAAGATCCACGAATCTCCTCGCAGCAAGCATTTTTCCGGATTCTCCAGATCGAAAAGGGCCAAGCCCAATCGATACAGACAGCCGGAAGGCGTGTGCCGTACTCCGTGGTAGAACACGAGCCATCCTCTGGAGGTCTCGATGGGTGGCGGCGACAACCCGATTTTGTTTGCATCCCACCAGGCGCCGCGGCGGGCTTCTAGCATAAGCCTGTGCCTGCCCCAATAGCGCAGGTCGGGAGAGTAGGAAATCCACATGTGTGAACCGAGGGTCGTCATGGGACGATGAATCAGCGCCCAGCATCCGTCGATTCTCCGCGGCAGAAGTGCGGAGTCTTTGTCGTCCGGCGGCATGATCACGCCGTATCGTTCGAAGGTGCGGAAGTCTTTGGTCAGAGCCAGCGACACGCCGGGGCCGCCGCGCGAATAGGAGGTGTAAGTGACGACGTATTGCTGCAGTTCGGGGACGAACGTGATGCGAGGATCTTCAATGCCCCAGATCTCTTCCGGATAGTTCTTCGGGTCGGGCATCAATGTGGGCTCGCTATCGATTTGCCATCCATCGACGCCGTTGCGAGAGCGCGCGGCGCAAAGATGCGACAGGCCGCGGCGATCTTCCACGCGGCAAAGCAGTAGGGTCGTGCCGTCCGCCAGTAGCGTTGCGCCTGCATTGAACACGCTATTGATGGGGTATGGCCAGTCCTTACTCGTCAGGATCGGGTTCGTGGGATGGCGAAGAAGCAGTGGCTCGAAGCGAGTGCTCAGCAGGCTCACTGGTTTTTCTGCGGGTATGGTCATGAAAGGATTTCCTTTTGTTCGGGCTGCTTGCAGAGATCGCATTTCGAGGAGTGCCATCAAGAACGATAGCGTTGATTCTGCTCCCTGGTTCTCATTGGCGCGGTCGGGATGCAGGCCGTCGCGGCAACCGCCGGTGACGGAATCATAAAGAGGCAGTTGCAGATCGTTGTCGCCGAGGAACCAGTTGAAAGCCGACCAGGCTTCGTTGCGCCAGCGGCTGTCACCAGTGACGCGGTACGCTTGCAGACACGCAGACACCGCGCCGGCGGCTTCAAGCGGCTGTTGATCGAAACGGGCCTTCTCACCATCCTGGTGATAGAAGCCTTGCGAACCGATCGGAACAAAGTGGCGGTTAATTTCGCAGTGTTGCGCTGTTGATAGCCAATCGAGTGATTCGAGGCCGGCGGAAATCATGCGATCATCCGAGCAAGCTGAGCCTACTAACAGCAGGGCCTGAGGCAATCTCGCGTTTCCGTAGGCTAGAACGTTCTCGAACCATTTCCAATCTGGCCTTCGGATTGATTCATACATTTCGAGCAGTCGTCGGCTGAGGGCGGATCGTACTTTCTGCGCATCGCGATCTCCGGGATACGAGGTGAGGTATTCCTGAATTCCGAGCAGGGTGTAGGCCCAGGCACGCGGACTGCTGAATTCCAGCACTGCGGGAAGAGAAAACTCGAACAAGCGACCGGCAGCGCCCCTGCAATCCCTGATCGCGGGATCGGCCTAGAACCGTCCCGAGTGCCCACAATGCCCGCCCATGGCAGTCTTCGGAGCCTACGGGTTCGTTCCACCGGCGATCGTAGCGGAGAAAGTTCTTGAATCTGCCTTTCGCGGGATTAAAGGCATGCTCCAGGAATGATAGATACAGACCAGAGTGAATTTGCGGAAGGTAAATCGGATTTCCAACCGATCTGTCCAATTGCTCCAGCAGCACGGCAAGTATGAGGGCGCGAGCATTGTCGTCCGTGGTGTAGCCCTCTCTGCGGTTCGGGATCGTGAAGATCGCGTGCTGCAGCATTCCGGTGTCGTCGGTCATCTGGTTCAAGTGATTCAGCTTCAACTCCGGCAATTGATCCAGCGATTTGTGCGTCATCCGGGCCGAGAACTGCACTTTTGGACTTTCCATGCGGTCGCTGCGCACTCGCGCGAAACTTTCCATGTAACCTTGCGCGACTCTTTTCCAGACCATCTCGCGCGCGAACAGATAAGCGCGTTTGCGCATCGCGTGGCGAATCGCAGGAGTGTCCAGGAGTTCAATCGTCTTATGCGCGATCGCGTCGGGATTCTGGAATGGGACCAGCGCGCCTCTGCGGTCGTCCAACAACTCGATCGCGTGCCAGTAGGGAGTCGAGATGATCGCCTTGCCCGCGCCCAGTGCATAGGCAAGCGTGCCGGAAACAACCTGCGCTTCATGCCTGTAAGGCGTGATGTAAATGTCCGCGGCGCCAATGAATTCAACCATTTCCTCGGGACTGACGAAGCGGTTGTGGAAGATCACTTGCGATTCCACTCCTATTTCCTTCGCCAAAGCCTGCAAGCTGGCTCGATACTTGTCCCCCTCGCGACGCAGAATGTGAGGATGAGTCGCGCCTGCGACTATGTAGGCAACATTCTTGTGTTTGGACAGAATCTGCGGCAGCGCTCGAATCACGTTTTCGATTCCCTTGTTCGGCGAGAGCAGGCCGAACGTGAGCAGAACCGCTTTCCCTTCCACGCCAAACGGTCCTTGTAGAAATTCGGATCTAGAAATGGCAGGTCTGGAACGCCATGCGGCACCATGTCGATCTTGCTGCCCGGCACCTTGAAGATTTCCTGCAGGAACTGGGACGAGAGCTGGCTCATGACAATGAGACGGTCGGACAGCTCAGCGATCTCTTCCATGACCATCAGTTGGTTGGGATCTGGCTCGCGGAGAACTGTATGCAGCGTTGTCACCACGGGCATCTTCAGGCCGCGCAGCAGATGCAAAATATGGCTTCCGGCCGGGCCGCCGAAGATTCCATACTCGTGCTGCAGGCACACCATGTCGATGTTGTTGAAGTTCAGGAATTCAGCCGCTTCCTGATACGACTTCACGTCGTCCTGGGCGAGCGACCATCGCACCCGTGCGGGATAGTCGTATCCTTCTTCGGTGTCGTTGACCGGGAGCGCCAATAGTCGAGCCGTCCCGTACTCTGCAGCAATGGCGCTGCACAGATCGGTGGTGAATGTGGCAATTCCACAATGCCGCGGAAGATAATTCCCGATCACCGCGATGCGACTGGGCAGGGATGGCTTCGATTGCAATCGGGCCCGAGCCGCTGCGGTCCCTTCCCGCATCAGGGGGCGCGGGCCAACTACTTCTAAAAGAGCGTTTGGTAGCACTGTGTTTCGGTAGCGACATTGTGTTCCTGACTTCGATGAAAAGCAGTTTATGAAATATGGGCCAATTGTCAGATGGCCCAAAGAACAACACCAGCGCTGGTTGAAATTTCTCTGTGTTAGTATTCACCGAAAGTGGACTTGCGGACTGGTCACTATTGACCATCTTGTTGGCGAGCAACGGTGCATTGTGTAGCCATGAAGGCCAAACAGAAACTGGCCCTGTCGGTTCGTTGCCCTACGTGTGGCGCGAAGCCGGGCGAAAAATGTGAGCTCAGTACCGGACTACCCCGCACCGAACCGCATCGGGATCGGCGTTTGGCGGGCTCGGAAAAGTGAATCTGGAGGGCTCAGGCCAGCACGGGTTCGGCGAGAGCTGAGCCGAGACGATCGAAAGCGTGGTTCACCGACGCGGCGGCCGCCGTGCTTTCCTCTAACTGTGGGCGTCGGTATTTGAAGCAATCCCTGCCGGCCAAGGTTCGGGGCAGTACGAATGCGTCCTGGTGCTGCATGACAAATCCCAGAATGTGAGCCAAGCCCTCCGACTGGTATCCATTATCGAAGCTGATGCCGGTGCTGTGAAATGTGGAAGGCGACATCCAGTACTCACAAGCCAAAAGCCAATGGCCTCGCGTTATGGATGACCAGACCTTCAGATAGTCCAAGGTACCGCCGGGAGCGAAACCGTATTCAATATGAATCAAGCCAGCCTCGGTTCCGCGCATCAAGTCTGCCCACGACACAACAATGGCAGACTCAAGAATTTGCTCCAGACTCTGATTTCCGTTATGTGCCATAAACTGACCCTCCGGCATTCTTAGGTGCGCTCACCCTCTGGCCCATTCCGCATTGCGCTGGAACGTCTGCCGCGCCATGGCGCTGTCGAGATAACAGCTCTGTTGCATATGGCGCGAGTGCGCAGAAACGGTTACGTACGGCACGCCGAGGAAACGTCTGGCAACGATTTGAGTTACTTCCAACCCATTGAACTGTTGCTGCTTGACCTTCTCTAAGATCCGCTTCAACGCGTTCTGGATTTTCACGGCTCCAACAGAGCCAAAGAACATCACCTTGACTTCTGCCGCCATGAAAAAAAAATTCCATCCGGCAGCGTGGATCTTGCGATCAAGGGTGAAGCCATCCAGAACTTTGAGCAGGCTCCATTCGCCAGAACAGGGCTCGCTCTCCAGCCCAAGAAGTTGCGTCATCCCAGGCCATTCCTTCATCAGAATCGTGCCGACTTGAACGGTTGGTGGCATAGCTCCCCTAATCGGTAGTCGCTGCGATTGTCAGTCTATTTGCAATCCATTGTGGGCTCGCAGGCAAATGCAAAACTGCTCAAAAGTGACCACTCTTCAGAAACAGCCGGCGAACTCATGCCCTCTTAGGAAGAAAGCGTTCGCGATTTATGCGAATTGGCCCATCCGGACTATACTTGCGAGATGAGTTCCGCGGTAGCAATCAAAGAAAAACGGCGGATTCGATCCCAACACCTTCCTCGCGACCATCGGCGATGGGAGGAAGATTCTGACTGTTCCGAAAAAGCAAATAGTATTCGCGCAAGGGGACGACGCAGATGCTGTCTTCTACGTTCAAAAAGGCAAGGTGCGGCTCTCCGTCGTGTCCAAGATCGGCAAGGAAGCGACGATCGCTATCGTGAACGAGGGGAACTTCTTCGGCGAAGGTTCGTTGGCAGGTCAGCTTCTGCGCATGGGCTCAGCCGCTGCCATGACGGATTGCGAGATTCTCCGGGTCGAAAAGAAGACGATGATGGAAGCGCTTCATCGCGAACCCGCGCTTTCTGAAATCTTCGTGGCGTATTTGCTGGGGCGGAATATCCGTTACGAAGAGGATCTTGTCGACCAATTGTTTAACTCCAGCGAGAAACGCCTGGCCCGCGTCCTTTTATTGCTCGCTCATTTTGGCAAGGAAGGCATCCCCGAAACCGTTGTCCCTAAGATCAGCCAGGAAACGCTGGCGGAGATGGTTGGGACCACGCGTTCCCGTGTCAGCTTCTTTATGAACCGATTCCGGAAGCTGGGATTCATTCACTACGCCGGCGGAACGGAAGGCGCTCTGCAGGTCCACAGCTCTCTGCTCAATGTAGTTCTGCACGATTGAGCACTTCCACGAAAACAACTGTTGGATTTAGGGCCTCCCTCACCCCCGGTCGCTCCCATGCAATCGGCAGCAGATGACACGCACGCGCCGGATCGGTGGCTTCTTCCCGGCGCTGGCCGCACGACAGGCAGACGGCTCCCACTTGCCGGGTCTCCGTTTCTTTCGATATTTCATTCTCGCGGACCGCAAGCGAGCCTGCGATGACTGGACCGCCGCGAGCATCACACGGATAAGCAGACAGGTGAAGGTACTGCTTTCTCATGGGGATTCCTTCAACGAAGAGTTGCGAGCACGATGCTAGAGCTCCAAGTCTCTAGACGTCTGGTCAGAATTGATCTGGTCTGTGCGGCCCTCTGGAGTTGAGCGCGACGTGAGCAATTTGTGGGCAGAATTGGGCGAAGCCAGCATATATACCTGACCAACATGGCTACCCATAGCACGCTGCTTTGCATACACCGCGACCCGGCTCAATTGACTCTGTTGCAAGAAAAGGGATATGAGCTAGTCACCGCGACGAACAGTTCAGACGGCTTGAGGCTTTTGATGTCGCAGCCCGTCATGGGTTCTTAGGCGGTGCCGCGGCGGCCGCTAATCAAATTGATGACTATCATCACCAACGCTACCACCAGCAGCAGGTGAATCAGACCTCCGGCGACGTGCAAGCTAAACCCCAGCAGCCACAGAATCAGAAGCACAGCAACAATCGTCCAAAGCATATTAGCCTCCTGGTAATTTATTCCTGATGTGCAGCCTTCCACTCGGCTTGAACCGTCCGGAGCGGCTTCGCACATTCCAAACAAAACGCCCCGGCTCGCGGTGTGATCAATCCGCAAAACGGACACATCCTTTGAGTTCGGACTTCCTGGGCCTGCGGTCTGAGCAGGGCCAACAGCTTTCCGATGGATCCCGTGACCAAGGCTAGCCGGCGGCGGAAAGAAGGACGAAACGGTTCGATCGATTTCACCTTTTCAGTTATTTCTCGGATTGAATCTCCCATCCTTCGATGTTCTTAACTATGGTTAACAATGACAGGACATGGCCGTGCATTCTGTGCAGGATTGCTCACATTGCACGAAGCAAAAAATGACGCGGGCCCCAAGGATGGGAACCCGCGTCGCTACAGAGTCCATCGAGTCTTACGCCTTGAAAAGACTGACGCAATACCTCGCAGTTAATCTGCTAATTCCGCGGGCGCTCTTCGGCTTTGGGCGCTTCTTTCGCAGGATGCGGGGCAGGCTGCGCACGAGCTGTTGTCGTCGGATGAGGAGCCGGCTGCGCACGGGGCGCGGCTTCAGCGCGGGGTGGTGCAGTCTGTTGGCGAGGCGCCGGCTGCGCACCTTCTTCCGCCGATTAAGAGACATCCGCAAAAATGACGAGATTCACCTGCAGACTGCAACGGAGCTACTTCGCTACGACGTAGAGTGGGCGAGGGTCGTCGAGCCGGGCGACACCACAGTTCTGGGGCCTTCGACAACCGAAAACATGCTCACGCTTGTGACCTGCTACCCATTTTATTTTATTGGTCCAGCGCCGAGGCGGTTTGTCGTGCGAGCGCACCGGTATTAACCGGCAGCCCATCAGGAGTTAGTGCAGAGAGGGCAAAGCCTCTCCCATGTTCGCTCCAGGCCCGCAGCGGAGCACCAGTTAAGGACGCGCGTTTTACGCGCCGCGTCAGCGGTCGTGATGCTTGACGGCTGCGGGAGCGCAGGGCAGGGGGTTCGACTTAAGGCTTTCGGGCTGCGATATCAACTCGGATCACCTTCAAGTAGTTGCTGGCCGATTCGAGAGCTTACTCGGCATCATGTTGAGAAACAAATCCGGTGTCATCGTAAAGGGCCATATTGCGTTTCCGGCGCAGGCGATCAAATGCAATCAGCAGACCCGCATGTTTTTTGTCGACGCGCGACCGCACGAAATCTTTGATCGCGATATGGTGTCCAGGCTGCGGTTTTAGTTTCTTCATCTGGAGCTACGAGCGGGATACGCTTATTGTGCCAGACGCTTTCCAGAAACGCATCCTTCCGGGCCCGGCGCGACCCAAATTCCTTCTGCGTCAGAACGGTGTAGTTCAATTTGCGCCCAAGTCGCCGCTCAAGAGTTCGCATGACCTGCGCTAAGACCTCCTCGCGAGGGGCACCAATTACGAGCACGTCTATATCGCTGGCGGCATCCTGCTGATTGCTTGCAAACGAGCCGTACAGATAAGCCTCGTCTATTCCGTCAATTTTCTTGAGGAATTGCGCAATCATGGGAGCCGCACCAATAGTTTTCGCAACGAAACTCTTTTCGGTTCATTGGATTGCGTCACTCCCGGCGCTTCTGCCGAAAGATTCTGGCCACACCCAGCACTCAACTCTCAAACCGGCGCAGCTGCAGGTCGGGGACGGCGTGTGTCTTGGCGTTGGCTTCCAAGCTGTCGAGAACGCTTCGGAAGCAGGGGCAGGTTGGCCGAACCTGTTGCGAAATCCGAATTGATAGTGAATCGAAGCGGAGCGAATGGGAAATGGTAGTGAATATCAACGCCGATAGATGACGACGCCGGTTTCCAGAATGGAGAGCAGGAAGGGGGCGTGGCCGGCGTGCGCGGCGGTGATTTCCTCCGGAGTGCAGAACACAAGATCCACGCGGGGCAAGGAGTGCATGACCAGGTGGCGGGCGTGGCGCAGGAGGTGCGCCGGTTCCATGCTCCACGCGCCGACGAGGAGAAGGTCGATGTCATTGGCCGGATGCGCCAAGTTGCGGGCGCGCGAGCCAAAAAGGAGGACGCGATCCGGCGCAAGGGAGCGGACGAGCCGGAGCAGCAGGGCCGGCGGGACCAGTGCGGCGGTCAGCGGAACAATTTCAGCTGCCGCCGCAGGAACGACAGCGGGGACGACCGGCAGGACGGGTTGGGAGAGCGGCATCGTCATATCAGGTGGCAGTAAATTGCAGTTGCAGGATGAGGTCCGCGATCTGGCTGCTGGTGAGCGACTGGAAGTTTCCCGCACCGGAGACCTGGAGTTTGAAGCTCCAAGTGGCGGGCGAGACGCCACCGGCTGGGAGCGCGACGGTGCCGGAGGCGAGCAGGTTGGGAAGGCCGGGAGCATTGAGATTGACGTTGGTGGCAGGCAGCGGAGCTTGCGGTTGCAGGACGAAGGAGGTTCCGCTCCAGGAAACAGCATAGACGGTCATGCCGGTAACCGTGATCTTCTTTCCGCGCGTCCAAACGGGGAACTTGCTCGAGCTGATGGAGAGTGTGAGTACCTGGTCGGCGCCGCCCGTGGGCGTCGCGAGGAAGGTCTGCCAAGGGGTAATGGGGTAAGGATTGGCGGCGGCGGGCGCCGGCGCGGAGAAATCGTTGACGGCGCTGAAGAACTTGGTGGTGAACTGGGGCTGGTTCGAGGCCCAGGTGGAGGCTTTCGTCTTGAAGTCCGGTCCGCCGTCGAGCGAGGTGTAGAGGACGTGGATGAGCACATCGCTCACGGACGCGATGTCGATCTGATTGTTGGGCGGCAGTTCCAGATGCCAGTCACTGATGGCGCCTGCGCCCTCAAAGGGCAGGTAGCGGGGATCGGTGATCTGATAGTGGATCTGGTTTTCGAAGAGACCAGGATCGTCCTGCGCCTGGCTGGTAACGATGGTCTGCACGGCACCATACTGATAGGCGAAGCGCGGGTCGCTGCCGACGGGGGCTTCCGCGTAGGGGTCGCCAACGGTGTTGAGGGTGGTGTTCATGCGCACTTTGTTCTTTACCAGAGTCAGAGTGCAGAGGACGTTGTCGTTCTTCCCAGGGTTGGAGTAGACGATCGTTACGCTGACGCGCTTCAGCTGGCGCTGGTACTGGCCAGGATAATCGTTGTCGAAGAGGGACTCGGGTAGCTCGAAGTCGCATTTTCCAGTCTGGAGCAACTGCACAATTGGGGGCTGCGCCGCCGGCGGAATGGGCGGGAGAGTGGCCATGGAGATGATGCGGCTGATCTCGTAGCGGCGCACGTTGAGGTCGAGATAGGAGGCCTGCATGCGGAGCAGGTCGGTCATAAGGGACTCGCCGGCGAGAAGGCCTTTGTGAAGACTGTCCCAGTAGCCGAACTGGATGAAGGTCGCGTTGGGCAGGGCAAGTTCGTATTGGTAGTCGCGCTCGGCCCGTTTAGCCATGGCATAGGCCATGCGGTAGCTCTGGAAATAGACGTCGGAGAGTTTGCCTACCATCCAGTCGTAGAGGTCCGAGTTGGTGAACTTATTGGTGAGGAAGTCAATCTGCTGTTGCAGGTTGTCGATCATCGTCTGATGATCGGTCTGTTGTTGTTGGGCGATCTGGACGGCGAGGCTGGCAGCGGTCTGCTCAAAGGTGAGCCGCTGAATCTCGGTCTGAGCTTCGCTGGCCTGCTCGTTCCACTTGTCTTGACGCTGCTGATAGTCGCCCACCTGCTTGGAAAGTTTCGATTGCCGGTCGAAGATCTGCCCTAAATCATGCAGAAGAGCGACCGCTGCCTTAGTGGAGTCGCCGATGTCTGTACCACCCTCGGCGATGGTGGCAAGGGGAGTGCCGCCGAAGCCGGAAGCGCCAGCGCCGAAGTCGGGGAACAGGTATTCAATGACGGCGGCACCAGCGACAGCCGCTGCAACCTTGTAACCGTCAATCACCAATTTCTGGAGGTCAATGGAGCTCTGCTCGCTTGGGTTGGCGAACTGCGAAGCGTGCTGCGTAAAGAACGTATTACGAAGGTTTTGAATTTGAATGGCCTGACCGATGGAGCTTAACCGCGCATTCGCGGCGTCGACCTGCCATTGGTACATCTGGTTCTGCTCGACCAAGAGTTGCTGCTGCAGGGTGGGCAACAGGAGAGCGAGGTCATCGGCATCCTTCTTTTCGAGCGCGGCCAAAAGCTGTGAGCCGAAGGTGCGAACGGTGTCGCAGAACTTGGTCGCTTGGCCGTAGAGCACGTCATAGCGGTAATTGGGCAGGGGAGCGGAGAGATCTCCAAGAATGCTGGAAAGGTCGATGCCGGCGGCCTCAGCTGCGGCCAACAGGCCAGGATCGAGTGGCGCATCGAACAGCGGCAGGGCGAGTGGCTGCCCAGTTACGGAGAGGCAATGGCGCAGGTTGTAGAGAAGACTATCGATGGTCTGCCAAACGGTGAGCAGTTGGGTATTAGGAGGAATCTTGAAGTAAAAGGTCTGGGGCGCGGGGAGCGGTCCACCGCCTCCGCTGCCACCGGAACCGCCCGCGGGCAGGAGGTTTTCGATGGCGACCATGGCGTTGGCGAAGGCATCGAGGTCGGGCTGCAGCGTGAGGAAGGAGGCGTCGGCGCTTGGTGGCGGCGGGACAGCCTGAGGTAGCGGACCCATGATCTCGGACGCGCGGACTAGCAGCAGGGTGGCCTCCGACAGGTTCTCGCGCGAGGCGGTGGCGAAAAGGTTCTGGGCCTGGGCAATGAGCGTGTTGACGTAGGCGATGACGACCGCCTTCATATAGGCCACGGGACGGAGGTCGGCGACCAGGAAAGGATTGAACGGATTGGTCTGCCAGCTCTGGACCTGACCGACGGCGTCACTGTTGTTCTGGTTGACGAGATTCAAAATGTTGTTGATGTTCTGTTGCGCGACCTGGGCGGAGGTCAGCGTAGAGAAAGGCAGGGTGACCCAAAAGCGCTGAGGTACCGGGGAGGGGCCGGGCGCGGTGGGATTGAAGATGTATTCGAACCAAGCGAGGGCGTCATCAAACTGCTGGTTTTGGGCAAGGGCCTGCGCGATGTAGAAGGGGACATGGAAGAACAGCTCCCAGTTGTAGCAGGAGTAAGGAGCGCTCCGGCTGAAGTCAATGATCTCGCCGTCCTCGCCCCAGGAGACGCGTCCGACAACGGGATTGTAGGTGGCTTGAAAGCTGAAATTGTCTCCCTGTGAGGGATCGACGGTGGCCGGCGAGGCCTGAAGAGCGGGAGTATACAGAGACGGCAGGCCGCCGTTGAAGATCTCATGCCAGAACAGGTGTGTGTAGGGATGATAGAAGCGATGGAACGATGTACCGAAGCTGGAATGGCACGTCGGCCGGGTTGGAGGGAGTGACGGGCCGCCACTGGCTGCCATACTCGTACCAGCGTGCGGCCTGGACGAAGTACGCGCGCTTGGGGTCGGTGTAGAAGAAGTCGTTGCCAGGGTCGAACTGGAGATCGGTGTCGGGCCCGATGACGGCGAAAGGGGCCTGCGCGGTCAGGAGGAGCGGGCCGACGTTCTGCTCGTTGGGGCTGACAGTGGTGGTGAAGTTGAGCGGCAGTGTCGTGAGCGAACCGGGCGGGACGGGTCGAGTGACGAGGGCACCGGCCTTGGGCAGCAGAGAGGAGTCGCCGTTGAGATCGCTATCTGTACCGGAAAGCTGGGTGAGCTTTTCGGCGTCGTGGCCGTAATGGGCTTGCGCGTAGGCGAGGTAGTCAGGCACGAAGAGACCTTGCATCAGGGCGGAGGCGCTGAGCATCTCCAGGGCATCGAAGCGGCCGTCAAAGACGGCGCGGCCAATCTGCTGCGCCGTATTGTGGATGCTGACATCCAGTTTGAAATTGCCTGAGTAGCCATTGCCCGAAGTTTGATTGTCGATCCAGAACGAACCGTAATTCACGAGCGTCTGGAAGTTCTGGCCCAGGTACTGGAACACATTGTTGACCAGTTGCTGATAGATTTCTGGTTCCGATGGCGACTGGCCAGGCGTCCAAGTCACAGTCCAGTCGTAATCGTAGGTGTAGCTGTTGAAGCGGAAGACCTCGATCCAGAGGTCCGTGCGATTGACGTTGGTGGGCAGGTTGACCTTGATACTGTAGAGCGCTTCGATGATGCGCGTCGATGTGTTGGCCTGGGGGTCCAGAAGGATGAAGGGCGCGTCATAGAGAGTGCCGCCGGCGTAGGCCGCCGGGGTCCACTTGTCATTGCGCCATGAACTGGAAGCGATGCGCAATTCGACGTGCCGGGCGGGCGGAGTGCTGGTGGAAGGAGTCGAGCTGCCCTGCGCTGGCGGGATCGTCTGCTGCGGCTCGTTGGCGACCACGACCTCGGCCCAGAAGAGGAACAGACTTCGTCGATGCACCACGGGCACGACCTGGTGGGCCTTGATGTTGAGCGGGATCTTGACCCACGGACTCCAGGCGTTGTTGAAGAAAGTGCGGTGGTAATACGTCGGGGGGTCGGAGTGAGTACGGGCGATCACGTGGGTGGTCGCGGTGACCGTGTCCTGGCAGGTGCCGCATACGCGCAGATGCGCGATCTCGTCGAGGTTCTCGATGTAGTCGAGGACGACGGTCTCGAGCGCGCTGGCGGTTCCGTTGGTCTGGCGGGCCTGCTGCACGAGCGAGTCAAAAATCTCCGAGCTGTTGGGACGGTCGGCTTCGACCAGCCAGTTTTCCGGCCAGAGGAAGATTTCGCGGTTGGCCTGCCAGAGGCGATAACGCTTCATCCAGTCCCACTCGCTCCAGGCATCGTCCTGGCTGGCGTCGACGGCGACGTTCGTCTCCAGGTTCATGAGGCAGCGCTCGACGAAGAGTTGCACGGTGGCGTAGGCCTGCACCACGCGCGAGGTGTCCATGCAGGAGCACATCTGGGTATCGATGAGGAAGTAGTCGAAGAGGCTGTTGGTGTCCGTGCCCCAGGGCATGGGTGTCCAGGGAACGACGCCGGTGTTCCGCTGCGAGACGAGAAAGGCGACGAGGGCGTCGCGACGGTCCTGGCGCAAAGGATCGTTGAGCGATTGGGCGACGGAGAGCCAGGCGGAATTCGATGTTGCTGCCTTGAGTGCCGCCAGCGCGGAGGTAGCAGCAGGAGCCAAGGGAGCGGCTTCGGCGCTCCACAGACTGAGCGCGGCTCCGCTTCCGTTGGTAGCGGCGGCCATGCGCAGCACGGTGCGGAGACGATTGTAGGTGGCGAGGTTGGTCCAATCGCCGGCGGCGAGAGAGATGCCCATGGCTGCGGAGAAGGCCTGGATATCCGTAGGCAACGCCCCGGATATGCCGGCAAAGGCTGCCTGTGCCGCCGCATCCGTATTGATGCTTGCGGAAGCAACGGCAGAGATGAGACCGGTGAGGCTCGTAACCGGTGGCGGCGGAGAAAGGGTGGTGTTAAGGAGTGAGGTGAAAGTGCGATTGAGCTGGACGAGCAACACGGTGGCCAGCAACTGGTCGATGCTTTCACTGGGTTGCCCGGTCACGACGGGGAGGTTGGCGAGATCGACCCCGCCATAGACGGCGGCGTTGGGGACGAGCCATGCCAGGTCTGAAGCGACCAGATGAATTTGGGCAACGACGACCCCGACCTTGCTCAGAAGCCGAATTGCGTTGTTGGCGGCGGTCTGCACCGCGGGTGGCACGACCGCCAGCAGCAGATTCTGATCGGTGAGAGCGGTGATCAGCGTTTCCGTGGACGCGGGCACCTGGGGCACCAGCAAGGTATTCATCAGGTAGCTGGTGCTGTCGGCGGCAAGCGAGAGCGCGCTGGCAACCGCGGCGATCACCTGCTTCTGCGTGAGGTACTGGACGAGAGGCGCGAGCACCAGGTTCGCGCGCGCGTCAAGCGCAGCTCCGGTGGCGGGAGCTGCCAACGTGTTGAGCGTGGCTACGGCATTGGCCAGCTGAGCAGCGCTCATGAAGAACGCGAACTGAGTATTGATGAAAGTGGTCCGTTGCGGATCGCCGTTCGGGTTGCCGTTGGAATAGCTGCCGTCCACGATGGAGAGAGCTGTCTTCATCTGCGTTGGGTCAGACAGGCTGGGATTGGCGGGATCGGTGGAAGGTGGCAGTTGAGCAAACTGCTTGCTCAGGGCGGTGTAGGGAGGATCGCCTCCACCGTAAACAGACTGCTGTACCTTCTGCATGGCGGCGATGACGCTGGCGATGGTAGTCGCGACCTGCGTGTCGGTGATGCCGGTCTTGGCCGGAGAGAGCGTGAGCACATAGGTCATCTGGTCCAACGTGAAGCTGGAGGACGCGATGGTCTTCGCGCGTTGCAGGAAGGCAAGCGTGGTGGCTGGGGAAGAGAAGACATCGGTGATGGTCGCGGGCCCGATGGTTTGCAAGTCGGACAGGCTGAGTCCGAGGACCTGTGCGAGGGTGGCAACGCGGTAGATCAGACTGAGGTTGGCGAGGGTTCGGTGATTATCGGTAAGGCCCAGGAGAGTGGTGGTGTCGGCGGCGGAGATCTGAAGCGCGGCTTGAATGGCGGGCGCGTGCGTAGCCAGGTCCGCGGTCCCGTTCAGGTTGGCGGGCAGGAGGGCCGAGTCTGGCGTGAAGGTAGGGTTGAGGAAGAGCGAGTTGTAGAACGGGGTAGTTTGGGTGCCGTCCGGGTCGCGATGGCTTGCAGCGTCGATGGTGGCGTAGAAAGCCAGGAGTTGGACGACCGATAGACCAGTCGCATCCAAAAGTTGGCGGATGGTAAACAGGTTGACGAGCGTCTGCGGAGTAAGCGCGGGATCCCCGATCCCGGCGGCGGAAAGCAGAAGGTCGAGTTCCCACATCTTCCAGCCGGTCCGCGCCCAGAGGCGCAGGAAACGATGAATAAGGTCGAGCCGGTTGGCGTCGAGTGGAGCCAGCGTTTCCACGCTGGTGTCGCAGGAGTCGCTGAGACCCTCGATGGTGGTAGCCGCACCGCCGCCCCGCACCCAGACAACGTCGAGTAATTCGAGGAGCTGTTCGTAGGTAAGGTTGGCGGCGGCGAGGAAGGCATCGACGGGAGCAAGATCAGCCGGCGGATTGGCAGTGTTCCACACCTGCGGCAACAACGCGGGGGTGGCGGGGACGGTGATGAGGTTGCGTTCCGGGAGCGAGATGGAGAAGCGCTCGCCAGCGACAGGCGCCAACTGCGCAGTGGTGAGGACGCCGTGCAGCGGTAGAAAGGCCTGACGCACCTGCCAGAGGGCGACGTTTGCATTCGCGAGGACGCTGCGCAGAAGATCGAGCGAGACGTCATAGGGCAGGGTTCGGGGATAGACGGCGTTCAGCAGAACAGCGTCGGCGGCCGGGTTTGCGTTCGCGGGATCGGGTGCGGCGCGAAGCAGGTCGGCGGAAAGGGTCGTCTGGCGCCAGGCCACAGGGTTAGGCGGGCTGATGGTGTCAGCGAGCAGCTCGTTGACGACATCGATGTAAGGCAGAGGCGTGTCGGTGTTGGGGCAATTGAGCAGCAGGTTGACGAGGTCGGGACGGCGCGCTGTGAGCACGGCCAGGGCATTCGCGTAGCCGGTGATGCCACTGGTGCGGCGGGAGAGCCAGAGCAGCAGGTCGGTCAAATAAGCGGCAGGGCTGAGGATGGATGTGCAGTCGCTGACCTCGCAGTAATCTTGCGAGCCGAATAAGGCCTCCAGCGAGGCGTTCTGCGCGATGGCATTGTCGATCATGGTCCCATCTGGCTCGAGTGGGCCGAGGGCATGGGGCCAAAGACCTGCGAAGGACGAATTGAACTGGGTGTACATCGCAACCACACCGGCATAGCGAGTGCGAGCCAAGGCGTAGGTCTTGTAGGCGTCGGCTGCGACCGCGCCGTTCTTGACGAGATTGGAGACGAACTGTTGCTTGCCCATCATGGCGATGCTGGCGGCGGAAGTGAGGCCCACGGTGAGCAGGGTTTGCGCCATGTCGACATGGGGGACGATGCGCAAGACGCGCTGCATGGCGTTCGCGTTGGCAAGCACGGCGGCCTTGTCCGCGTCTGCGATGCCATTGAAGGCAGCGGCACCGGCTTGATTGAGATAGATGTTGAGATTCTGGCGGCGGAGATCGAGCGAAGCGTTGTTGGCGAAAAAGGTATTGAGCGGCGTCTGCTGGGCCTGGGGGACAAAAGAGGGGACACGCGCCGAGAGCGCCGCGGTTGGATAAGCGGCGGTGACGCGGTCGTAGGTCTCACGCGCGAAAGTGGCGACTGGATCGGCGCCGGCAATGTTTGCCGGGACTGCACCCGCCCCGGCAGCCTGAATGAGATTGAGCCAGTCCTGCTGCGAAAGCTTGGCGAGGTCGGGAAGAGTCTTGTATGCGCCCCCGGTGAAGCCCTGTTGCAGGCTGGAGACAAGCGGCAGGGAGTTCTTGACGAATGCGCCGATGGAGAGGGTCTGGCGCACGGCGGCGACCTCCGCCGGGGTGAAGCCGTGCTGGCCATCTGCGAGCGTGGCCCAGAATTTTTCCAGCGGTTGCGTGTTTTGCATCAGCGCCTGAGCGAATGCGGATTGTTTGTCTGCGGTCAGGCCGGCGTTGTTCAGCAACTGGCCGAGGGTGGTCTTGCCGGTCTGATAGGGGTTGCCGAGAAGATTGGACTGACGCATGGCCTGGAGCTGGGCCACAATTTGCGCGATCTGCGCAGTGATGGCCTGGGGAACGACGGCGCTGGCGACGGCGTTCTGCAGGGTGCTGGTCTGCTGGGCGGCATCAACGCCGGCGATCAATGTGGCAACATGCTGGACGAGCACGTCGATGAGAGTGAAGTTCTGCGACGCATCGAGAAGCGAGGGCGGCAGAGACGCAGGGATGCGGAGAACAAGGAAGCCGTACCATGCGGGGGCGGTTACTGCGAAGTTCTTCTCCAGATGGGCGGCGACGACGAGCCGCATGATCTGTTCCTTGCCGTTGCCGGTCTCTGCGGAAAGAAAAGAGATGTCTTGGTGTGCGTCGTTTTCGACCACATCCATCAGGGACATGCCCTGCAGCAGCGGAGTAACGGCGCGCAGCAGAGTTCCGTACTGAGATGGATCCGCAGGCGGGACGGTGAGGTTGATACTAAGATCGGGCGCAGCGACGGTCTGGGACGACTCGAGCGGAGCGGTGAGGCCGCCGCCGTGCGCCTCGACGACCAGCAGCACCTTCCCGGGAGCGTCGTCAGGGAGGCGGTAGCGGAGGGAGAAGTGTCCCTCTTCGGAGGTGCGGCCGTGCGCGAGCCGGACGCGCTCGCGGATGCGCTGCCACCAAAGAGTGATGGATGCACCGGAGACTTCCTGACCGTTTGCATCCGTGATGACTCCATGGACATGGTAGTCATGATCGGCTGGTTTCATATACGCCCTCACTTCGGACGAGTAGGCGGACTTAGGGCTTCATGCAAGCCCTGCATTTGTGTATGCAATACCGCCCACATTACAGCTAGCCAGTGTGGGGACAGTATCAGCCTAAGTTTTTGGGGAAACGGCGAGTAGAAAGCTCTCTAACGGGGGGACATCAAAATGCCATTCTCTCGCTTCGCCGAGATTTGCGAAAAACAATATGTCGGGTTCTTACAAATGTCAAGAATTAAATCTTCGTAGGTCGGTAGCACATGTTTTTTTGTTGAGATAGCAGGTGAAAATCTCCACCTTGCGGGCGCAAGCGTAGGAAACCCGGCGGAGCGTGGATTTCTACACGAGCGCCGCGACGGAGCGAGCGATGAAAGTTCAGAAAGTGATTTTGCGAGGTGAAGCAATGCAAAACAGAGGTTCTGATTCGTGGCGACCAAGAACTTCAGAAATGCGCGAGCGAATCAAATCACAAGCCGACGGCCACTTTTCAAAGGTATTGCGACTTCTACAGGGCAGAACCGACTGCACCAGGGCACGGCACAGCGATCGGTTTGATTGCCAGCCTTGAATCATTGCCCTTTCGGTCTTGGTCGGATCGGCCACCATTTCATGGGCGAAGCAGATCACCTCGAGCCCGGAGCCAAGCTGGGAGTGTAGAGGTGAAAGACTTCCTGATAGGGTTCAACCGGATATCCCTTTGCCTTCCAGGCCGCCAATCCACCCTTGAGGAACTTCACCCGGAGGATGCGAAGTGCCAACGCCCGACGCAAAACGATTCGACTGGTTTTGTCGCTCGGGCAGGTACAGTAAACAACTGCGTCTTTTTCTTTCGGGATGAGTGACGGCTTCTGTAGCACTTCATTGGGAGCGACTCTTTGTGCCTTGGGGATGATCTCGGGATAGGCTAACAAGTCCAGTGGCTGGCGAACGTCGAACAGGAGTACGTCTTGATTTGAAGCCAAGAGGGCGTGGAGTTCCTCCGCCGTAATACTGTGCTGCTCCATCTGGCGTTGATCCCGCCGGCGTTTCATGCTGCGGACGATCACAAGTGACGTCACTAAAGCCGCGACAGCAATAACACTCAGAGTCCATAACATCCCTGCGTGCCTCCTGCACTTCCAGTATCAGATTCCCCTCGGCGGTGAGAGGATTCAGTTTGCCAATGCGCGACGCTATCGGGCTCGTCAAATTCCGCTTGAATCTCGGGTTGGACTACCTATGCCCTAGACCGTCGGCGGATTCATCTTGCGGGCGAGGGAAGATTGAAATTGGGCTTGGGCGGCGAGCAGACCGAATCGAACCAACGGCTGATATATACCTCGGCATGAGCTTCACCGCAGAAGTGCCTCGCTCCGGCGGCTTCCGCCGCTTCTGAATTCCAGCGATGAACTGAGAGTTGCGAGTCGCCGCAATGGATGACGAACCAGTGGATGGGATGGGTGTCCACAATTCCGCAGATTTCACACCTGAATTCGCGCATCGTCGCCATGATTCACTTTCCGGGCCGAGTCGCAACAGTCCAAAGGCCCGCCTCCGATAAACTGTTTCCTGGAGCTGGATTTCACTGCTGCCAGCCTCCACCCAACGCTTTGTAGAGTTGGACCAGGCTGCGGTATTCATCTGCCCGGGCCGCTGCGAGCGTCAGTTCGGCGCCGTAAAGCGACCGCTGCCCGTCGAGTACTTCGAGATATGTCGTGGTGCCGCCCTTGTAGCGAAGGGTGGAAATGCGGACGGTTTCCTGCAGATCGGCTACCGAATCCTGCTGGCGTGTCCGGACCTGATGAAGTTTCTCGTAACCGATGAGCGCGTCGGAAACGTCGCCAAAGGCTCGTTGGATCGTCTGTCGGTATGCG
Organism: uncultured Acidobacteriaceae bacterium; assembly: GCA_963709385.1. GTDB lineage: Bacteria > Acidobacteriota > Terriglobia > Terriglobales > Acidobacteriaceae > Sulfotelmatobacter. The sequence continues at coordinate 144,808 of CAVPWD010000024.1, read as the reverse complement.
ATGAGAGCTTGTTGCTGTTGAGACTCAGCTAGATGCAAATTCCCTTTCAGTGCGCCTCCGGTAAAAATAGGCTGGCTCACCTGAGCGCCATACGACCAGATGCCTAGCTGCGTGCTGAAGGGGCTCGGAAAAACAGAGTCCCGACCAAAGGAACCGCCGCCGCCTCCGGTCAGAGAAATCTGCGGGAAGAACTGAGCTTTGGCGACTCCGATGTTGGCATTCGCAGCAATCAAGATTTGCTCTGCCTCTCGAATATCGGGCCGGCGCTCGATGATCGAGGATGGAAGGCCGGCTGGAACTTCCGGCGGAAGTGTTTGCTCGACGAGCGGAATCCCGCGCGCGATGTCTTGCGGGTAACTGCCGAGCAGGATGCTGATGGCGTCTTCTTCCTGTGCAATTTGTCGCTCCAGGTCAGGAATTTGCGCATTTGCAGTGTCGAGGACTTGCTGTGCCTGTAGCACATCCAGTTTCGTGGCAACTCCGTGCTCGAGCCGGAGCTGGGTGAGTTTGACCGAATCGGTCTGAGTCTTGACCGTCTCACGGGTGATCGCGAGTTGCAGATCAAGTTGAAGCAGTGTGAAATAGTCGCTCGCGACATCGCTGACGAGAGTCAGAACGACGACTTGGCGCGCGTCTTCGGTCGCCAGGAGTTCTGCGCGGGTTGCTTCCGTAGCGCGGCGCAACTTTCCGAAGAAATCGAGTTGAAAAGCGGCGTCGGCAGTGAGCGTCAGAAAGTTGTACCTGGACTGTTCGAGATTTTCCTTGCCGCCGCTGAAGTTGCCGCTACCCGAAACTTGCGGAAAGAGGCTGGAGCGGGTGACCGCAAGTTGGGCACGCGCCGCGTTGATGCGTTCCGTCGCGAGTTGCAAGTCATAGTTCTGTTTCAGTGCGGTGCGAATCAGTTCCTGCAGTTTCGGATCTTGAAACACTTGCCACCACGGTAGATCGGCATATGAGGCAGCTTGTGACTGAAGCTGAGAATTCTCCGCCAGGTCACGATAGGCAGCGGGAGTCTGCACGGCGGGCCGGTGATACTTGGGGCCAACCATGCAGCCCACCAACAAGGTGGTGAGCAATGTTGCGCTGAGCAATTTCGCGATTCTCATCATTCCGCAAACTCCATCACGCAAACCAAAGTGCGCAGGTCCGGTTGATTTCCCGAGCTGTTGAACGCACCTGCGAGGTTCTCAGTCTCCGGGCGCGGGCGAAGGCGCAGCCGGCAATATGCCGGATGCGGGTTCCTTCCCAGCGCTCGTCCATTTCTCGACCATATAAAAAATGCCGGGTACGAAAAAGATTCCAATCGCGCTGGCAGCGAGCATTCCGCCGATCACGGCCGTGCCCATGATCTGCCTGCCCACGGCGCCGGCCCCGCTTGCCGTCCACAGCGGAACGCAGCCGAGGATAAACGCGAACGACGTCATCAGGATCGGTCGCAGCCGCAGCCTCGCGCCTTCGAGCGCGGCGTCGGCCAGCGGTTTTCCGCGTTCATACTGTTCCTTGGCAAACTCGACGATCAAAATTGCGTTCTTCGCCGCCAGGCCGATCAGCATGATCAAGCCGATTTGCGAGTAGATGTCGCTTTCAATCTGCACCATGTAGGGCGGCAGAAACACACCGAGCAGAGTTCGGCGCAGCCACAGCACGAGAAAGGCTCCAAAGACCGCCACCGGAGTGCTGAGCAGTACGCTGAAAGGCAGCGACCAGCTTTCGTACAGGGCCGCCAGAATCAGGAACACGAACAACAGCGACAGGCCGAAGATGGCCGCGGGTGGCACTCCCTGGCGCGCTTTCTGTTCCAGAAACGAGATGCCGGAGTAGTCGAATCCCATCTCTCGCGGCATGGTTTGCTGGAAAACATCTTCGAGGGCGGCGCTGGCCTGGTCCGCACTGTAACCCGGCGCGGCACTGCCGTTGATTTGCGCGCAACGGTACTCGTTAAAGCGCTGGGTGAACTCGGGGCCGAGCTGTGATTTGACGGTGGCGAGCGTGGCCAGCGGAACGTTCTCACCCTTGTTGTTGCGGACATAGAAGCGTCCAACGTTCTCGGCACTGGCGCGATCTTCGCTCTCGGCTTCGATGTAGACCTGCCACTGGCGGCCAAAGCGGTTGAAGTAGTTGATGAAATATCCACCCATGAACGCCTGGATGGTGCGGTAGACGTCGGAGAGATTGACGCCCTGCTTCAGCACCTTGTCGCGATTGACGTCGACGAACTTCTGCGGAACGCTGGGCAGAAAAGTCGTACTCAAGCTGGCGATCTCCGGCCGCTTTCGTGCGGCGCTAAGAAACGTATTCAAGTTTTGCGCCAGGAATTGGATGCTGCTGCCAGAGCGATCTTCGAGGATGAAGGTGAATCCGCCCGCGGTGCCAACGCCGGGAATGGCGGGCGGCGAAAAACTGAATGCGATTCCCGCCGGCATTGCGGAAAGCTGCTGATTCAGATGCGCTTTGATGGCTTGGAATTGCTCGGCTCTGGACGTGCGCTCGTCCCACGGCTTTAGAGTGACGACAAAGAAAGCGTTGTAGCTGGTGCGAACAAAACTGAGCAGGCTGAAGCCGATGACGCTGGTCGTGTACTTCACACCCGGAGTATTCGCCAGAATGTTTTCGATCTGTGCCGCTGCCTGTGAGGTTCGCTCCAACGACGCGTCATTGGGCAATTGCAGATTCACATAGGCATAGCCCTGATCTTCATCGGGAAGAAAGCTCGACGGCACGCGATTCGCGAAGAATCCCGCCGCAAGGCCAAAGACGAGCAGAAGCACAACCACCACTGCTGTCTTCTTGAGCAAAACTCCGCTCCAGCCGACATAGCCCTCGGTGGCTCGCTCGAACACTCGGTTAAACCAATCGAAGAATCTCCGAAGCAGCCCATGGCTTTCCTCTCGCGGGCGAAGGAGCAGCGCGGCCAGTGCTGGGCTGAGCGTGAGTGCATTAAATGCCGAAAGAATCACGGAGATCGCGATGGTGACGGCAAACTGCTGATACAGCCTGCCGGTGATTCCGGGAATGAAGGCGGTGGGTATGAAGACAGCAGAGAGAACCAGAGCGATGCCTACAACCGGGCCCGAGAGTTCCTCCATCGCCTTTAAGGCTGCATTCTTTGGAGTCATGCCCTCTTCGATATGGCGCTCCACGCCCTCGACGACGACGATCGCGTCATCGACCACCAGACCGATCGCCAGCACCAGCCCGAAGAGAGAGAGTGTATTGATGGAAAAACCGAATAGCGGAAACAGCACGAACGTTCCCACCAGCGAAACCGGCACAGCCAGCAGAGGGATCAGGGTTGAGCGCCAGCCCTGAAGAAAAAGAAAAACAACAAAGATGACCAGGGCGAGAGCAATCAGAAGAGTAAAAACGATTTCCTTGATGCCTTGCGTTACGGAAAGCGTCGTGTCCAAAGAAACGGCGAAATCCATGTCCTCGGGAAAGCGCTCTTTCATCTGCGCCATCAACTTCTTGACGCCCGCTGCCGCGTCAACAGCGTTCGATCCGGGCAATTGGTAGGCTGCAATAATCGCGCCCGGCTTGCCGTTAAAACGTCCGGCAACACTGTAGTCTTGAGCGCCCAGTTCGATGCGGGCGACGTCGCGCACGCGCACCGTCGCACCGTCAGGCGTCTCGCGAACCACGATATTGCCAAATTCCTCCGGCGAGACCAGACGCCCCTGCGCCAGAACCGAGTAGGTGAACTCCTGGCCCTTTGGAGCGGGTTCGCCACCCGCTTTGCCCGCGGGGTTCACGGTGTTCTGTGCCTGAATCGCACTGACGATCTCCGGAACCGTTATGCCAAGTTTTGCCAGCGTGTCGGGCTTTACCCAAAGCCGCATCGCGTATTGACCGGCGCCGAATACCTGCACGTTCCCGATGCCAGGGGAGCGAAGGATCGGGTCAGTGATGTTGATGTAGGCGTAGTTCGCGAGAAACTTCGCGTCATACGTTCCGTGCGGGGAATAAAGCGCAACCCACATCAAGGGAGCAGTCACCGACTTTCGCACCGTGACCCCGTAGTTGTTCACGTCCGAGGGAAGCTGAGAAGCAGCCTGGGTTTCGCGCGACTGGGTGAGAATGAAATCGGTATTCGGGTCGGTCTTTACGTCAAAGTCGACAATCAGGCTGGTGGTGGAGTTGCCGGTGGCATTCAGCGAGTACATGTAGTTCTCGTTGTCCACTCCGTTCATCTGCTGCTCGATGGGAGTGGCAACCGCTTGCTCCAGCGTCTGCGCGTCGGCTCCGACGTAAGTGGCGAGGACTTGAATTTCAGGGGGAGTGATGTTGGGAAACTGCGCGACGGGCAGGCTCAGCACGGTGAGCGAGCCAACCAATACCATGACGATGGAAATCACCATGGCGACGATGGGACGGTTGATAAAGAATTTCGACATGGGGGATCCGTCCTTTATCGATTCGCCGAGGCTTGGCCTGCCGATCCCTGGTTTCCTTGGCTTACCGATCCTTGGTTTTGAGCCAGGAATGGCTTGGGATTCACCCGCAGACCACTGTGCATTCTCTGAACTCCTTCCACCACGATTGTGTCTCCGGGATTGAGGCCGTTCGCGATGATCCACCGGTTATCAACCCGGTCGCCAACAGTGACCGTTCGAACGTCGACCTTGTTGTCGGCGTCCACGACACCGATCTGGTAACCGCCCTGCAGTTCCGACACCGCCCGTTGGGGAACCAGCAATGCCCCCGGCTGGGTCCGGATTACCGCGCGGACCTTGGCGTAGCCGCCAGGTCTCAAAATATTGTTGGGATTGGGAAAGAGGCCGGCGATTCGAATCGCTCCGGTGGTTTCGTTCACCTGGCGGTCGGCAAAATAAAACTTTCCTTCGTGCGGATAGGTCGAGCCGTCGGCCAAGATCAGTTGCAGCCGCAGTTCCTTGTCGGCCTGCAAGCGGCTCTCCTCAGTCGGGAAACGTCTCCGCCATGAAAGATATTGAGGCTCGCTCACCGTGAAATAGACCTTGATCGGGTCCACGGTAGAAACGGAAGTGACCACGCCGCTACCGGGACTGACCAGAGCACCGACCTGCAACTGGGCCTGGCCGGCGATGCCATCAATGGGCGCAACCAGGCGGGTAAAGTCCAAATTGATTTTTGCGGTTTCAACCGCCGCCTCGTAGGTCTTGATCTGAGCCTTGGCGGTTTCTACGGTTGCGAGGGCGGCGAGATTGTTTTGAACCGCGTTGTCGAGATCCTGCTGGCTGGCTGCCTGTTGCTCCGCCAGGGGCTTGTAGCGCTGGACGTCAAGTTCGGTACGGCGCTGAACCGCTTCGGCGTTGTCGAGTGCGGCCTTCGCCTGAGCCAGCTGGCCTTGAGCCTGGTCGAGCGCTGCCTGAAAAGGCCGCGGATCGATCTGAAACAGGAGTTGACCCTGCTTAACATAAGCCCCCTCCTGGTAGCCTTGCTTCAGCAGGTAGCCGGTGACTTGCGCACGGACATCGGCATTGACGAGTCCGTCGAGGGTACCAATCCAATCCCCGTAGATGGGGATATCTTCTTTCTGAACCTGCACTACCTCGACATTCGGAGTGCTTGGCGGCGCGCCCATCGCGTGCTTGTAGGGCCGAACGGCTCCAACAATCAGCGCGATCACGATCAAGCCGAGAACTCCGCCGATCAATAGATTGCGTTTCTGGACCTGGGTCATGGTTTCTCCCCCCATTTTGCTGGCGCCTGGGACTGCGAACGGCATGTCCCGGCGATGCAGTTCGAGGACACCCGGGACGAAGCAGGCTACTCAGTCGTTGATTGGCGCAACCAATTAAACATATGGATGCGTTTGTACCCCAGAGGTTCGAATAAAATCTACAACGTTTGGGGGACCTTGGCGGCTGCCGGAGTTTGTAAGCGTAACTCAGGACGCCGGGCTATTGTCGGGCGCGTCTTCGGCGCTCGGATTTCTGGTGAGTTCAACTGACGGCTGACCGAGGGTCGCTCAGCGGCTAAGGCCGTTATTGATTTAGCATCACTTACGGCTTGAAGCCGCGCCCTTTCAAAACAATCCAGAAACGGAGTTTTCCGCTGCCTCTACGGTCGTGCCCTTCCCTTCGTCCGTTCTTTGTCGCCGATGAACGATCGTAACCATGGGAATGGTTACTTTCATTCTCGTCTCTTCCTTATCTTTATCCGCTCAAAACAGCGCTGGCGGGCTTGACCGTTCGTAATTTGTTGGGGGAAATTGCGGGGGATAGGCTGCCTACAGAGGGATATTTTCATGTCATCTGTAGGGGCGTTGAAGGCATTGTGTTTGTGCGGTTTGCTGGTGGGATCGGGCGTGGCGCAGAAGGCAAAATCGGGGGCTGGCGCGGAAGCGGACGCGCGGCCGGCGATCTTTCAGCGCGGGCCACAGGCGGTGCAGAGTGTGGCGTCGGCGAGCGTGTCGTATGCGCAACTGGCCGGGGGGAATTTACATGTTGCTTCTAATGAAGAAGTGAATGGGATGGAGCAGACGCTGGAGCAGTATGTGGTAGCGTTCGAGAATTTGAGCCTGCCGCAGGTGAAGGAAGTGTGGCCCGACCTCGACCAAAAACACGCGAAAGCGTACAAGGACGTATTTGCGGTGTTCAAGGGATCGGCGGCGCCGCGGTTGGGATTGCAGTGCGCGGTCCCGCGGGTGAGCGTGGATACGGCGAACGTGGAGTGTGTGGAGACCGTGACCTATCACGTAGGGAAAAATAAGATTCAGGAAGCGGGTCCGGCGAAGATTTCGATCCAGATGCGCGGACAGTCGAGTCATTGGGTGGTGCAGGATATGAAAGGGACGGGGTAGAAGTTCATTTTGATATCGGAGAACTGCCCGCCGCGGGTTGCGGCGGGTTTTTTCATTGGAGGAAAGCGGGAAGTCAAAAGCTTGAACCGCGAAGGACGCGGAGAAAGGCCGAAGGATATGCACCAGATCCCTCACTTCGCCTGAAGTATGGCTTCGCCGGGATGACGTCTTGCATTTACTGGTTCCTATCAACTTTACGAAGAATCGCTTTCCAAAATCCCCAACCGGCAGAGACTTCCTGTAGCCTCATGGATTTGCAAAAATGGGGGATTGACGTTAGGCTTGCGAGCGCCCGTCTAGGGCAGACCCATGGACCCGTCTTCACCTCAATCTCAAGGCAATTCCACTCAGGCCAAACCCAGTCGCATCGGGGCTTACGACATTATTGATGTGATCGGGCGCGGGGGCATGGGGACCGTGTTCCGTGGGAATGATCCGCGGATTGGGCGTCCGGTCGCGATCAAGATGCTGACCGCGGCGGCGGAGGACCCGGATCTCCTGATCCGGTTTTACAGGGAAGCGAAGTATACCGGCAGTCTCCATCACCAAAATATTGTGACGGTGTATGAACTGGGACACCAGGACGGAGTTCCGTACCTGGTCATGGAGTATCTCGAGGGCATGAGCCTGGAGGCGGTGATCGCTTCGGGGAGGGCGATGCCGGTGGCGGAGAAGCTCGGAATTATTCTGCAGGTGTGCAGCGGGTTGACGTATGCGCACAAGCAGGGACTGGTGCATCGCGACATCAAGCCCGCGAACATCATGATCCTGGGAGACGGGACGGCGAAGATTGTGGATTTTGGAATTGCACTGCTGGGCGGGAGCCGGCTGACGCGTACCGGGCATGTGGTGGGGAGTTTGAATTACATGTCTCCCGAACAATTGAGCGGAAATGTTGAAGTGGATGTGCGGACCGATGTTTATTCCACAGGCGTGGTGTTGTTTCAGTTGCTGACGGGAGTGCTGCCGTTCGATGGAGGATCGACGGCGGGAACTTTGCGGAAGATCGTGCAGGATCCACCGCCGCCGCTGTCGCAGTATCTGCTGGATTGTCCGGCAGAATTGGAAGGGATTATCGAGAAGGCGCTGGTGAAGAACCGGGATGAGCGGTACCCATCGCCGGAGGATTTTGCGATCGATCTGGCGCGCGTGCACCAGATTTATCTGCAGAAGATGGTGGGAGAGACGCTGCACAATGCGACCGAGGCGATGCAGCGCAAAGATTTTGCGACAGCGCGGCAGCAGGTGCTGCAGGTGCTGAAGGGGGCTCCGCAGAACTCGGAGGCGACCGAGTTACTGAAGCAGATCAAGCAAGGGCAGGAGCAACAGCAGCATGAGCAACAAGTGCTGCACTGGCAGATGAAGGCGGAGGAAGCGTTTCGCAAGAATCATCTGGATGAGGCACTGCAGTGCGTGGAACAGGGGATGCGGCTGGATCCGGGAGGGACGGTTTTCGGCGGGCTGCGGGAAGCGATTGTGGCGGCGCAGGCGCGGATGGGAAATTATCGCGAGGCGCTGAAGCGGGCCGAGGCGGCTCTGAGGGCGGGCGACCTGGAAGCGGCGAAGAAGTCGGTGGAAGACGCGCAGGCGATCTTGCCGGATGATCCGGGGGCGCGGACGATGGCGGGACAGATTATTGCGCGGCTGGAACAGCAGTTGCGCGATCAGAAGGCAGCGGAGAAACAGCGGCAATTTGCGCGTGCGGTGAATGCGGTGGAAAAGGGCATGGCGGACGTACGCATGCTGCTGATGTTTGGGCAAGTGCCGGAAGCGACGCAGGCGATGGAGCATATGGAGAGCGAAGTGGCGCAGCTTCCGCCGCGCTGGACGGAACAGTTTGAAGCGCTGAAGAAAGAAGTGCGGGATAAGAAAGCGGAGATGGAGCGGCCGGGCTGGAGTCCTCTGGACGGGCAGACGGCGGAGATTCCGGCTCCGTTCAATGCGACGGGTGTGATCCAGCCAGAGTCGTTTCCTGCGGACGATGCAGGGGACGGGCGAGTCACGGAGCCGTTGCCGCGGGTTGATCCGACGGCGGAGACGGCGCAGTTTGCGCCTGCAGAAGCGGCGCCGGACGTGTTGTATCCGAGAGGCGAGCCGGGCCAGGATTTTGAAGCGCGGGCTTTCGAGAAGACGGGAGCGGAGAAGCCGGCGGTTGCTCCCGAGCTGCAGGAGTTTCTGCAGCCGGAACCTTCGCGGTGGTCGCGGCCGACGGTGTGGCTGGGGATCGCGCTGGTGGTGCTCATCGTGGTATTTGCCTGGCTGTTTCTAAGGCCGAAGGCGGAGAGTACTGCGAATCCGAAGATGCCGGGGGTGGTTGCGAGCTATACCTATGCGGAAATCAATGCGGAGCCGTGGGCGACGGTGACGGCGGTGACTCCGGTGAGCGGGGAAGCGTTGAGCGCGGTAGGACAGGCGACGCCGCTGCGAGTGAAGCTGCCGCCGGGGCAGTATACGGTGACGCTGCAGGGGCCGAATCACGATATCAAGGATGTGGACGTTACAGTGCCGCAGTCGGGCGGGGCATCGTGCTTTGCGGTGTTCGCGAAGCCGGATGTGAATCGGATTGTGGGGAAGGAGTAGATCTGGCTCCGGCGAAAAGCTTTTAATCGCGGAGACGCAGAGAAAAGCGATGCGGGTGGAAACTCCCTTGGACGGCGCGGGTGGGGCGGGCTTGCGAGGGGTCCCTTCGACTTCGCCTCAGGGCAAGCTCTTCGACTGCGCGGCTGCTTCGCTTCGCGAACCAGCCGCTTCGCTCAGGATGACAGAGTGTTTTGCGATGCTTCTTTAGAATTGAATATCGTTGTAGGCCTGGAGAATCTTTGGGGAAATGTCCTGGGTGGTGGCTTTGAATCCTGCCTGCTTGGCTATTTTGAGATCGCTGAGGGCTTCCTGTTGCAGCGTCGAATTTTCGCTGCCGGTTACGAAGTATCGAGCGAGCTTGCTGGCGCCGAGATAGAAGCGGGCGAGCGGCTGTTTCTGGGTGCCGGTGCGGGAATAGTCCTGCAATTGCTGGATGGCGGAGGCGTAGTCTCCGGAATAAAACTGGTCGAGGCCGAGAAGCAACTCCATGGTGGAGGCGCGGGTTTGCGGGTCGCCGGGGCCGTCGGGCTTGATGGAGGCAGCGGCGACGAACGCGGCGCGGGCGGAATCGTACTGTGCGGCGCGAGCCAATTTTTCTCCACTGGCGAGGGCGTCGTTGTAACGGGAGATCTTATCCAGATAATCGGCGGCAGCGGGCTTGGATCCGGCATCGACGTGCTGGAAGAGGCTGCGGGCGCGCTCGAAGTTGTTGGCGTCGTAGGCGGCTTTGGCTTTATCGAACGCGGCGGAGGAGGTAGCGGGTTCGGACGGAGTGGCAATAATTTTTTCCGGGGCTGATTTTTCAGGCTGGGTCTTGGTCGCGGTTGTTTTTTCCGGCGCCGGTTTTTCGGGTGTAGTCGGACTTAGTTTGGACATCTCCGTATTCAGCTGGCAGAGGTAGACGGCTTCGTTGCCGCCGCAGGAGTAGCCGGGATTGTCGTTGGCCACGGCGCAGATCAGTTGGGCGGCTTCCTTGAAATGATGAGATTGGGCGGCGGCGAGAGATTTGGCGCAGAACTCGGTGTCCATGGCGCTGCTGCTGGCGGCGTGCGACTTCTCGAACTGGGCTTTCAGGGCCTGAGCTTTGGCTAGCTGATCGGCGGGATTCCAGGGGCCGTCCGGCTTGATTCGGAGGGCCAGTTGATATTGCTGGATGGCGAACGCGAGGCTGTTGGCGTCGCGTTCGTCGGGACTGCGATCCATGATGCCCTTGGCGAGTTGCATGGCCTCCATATAGGCCTTCATTTTCTTGATGTATTGCTGCGCGTCCGGAGCGTGGGGGCCGGAGACTTGTTGGAATTTCACGATTGCGTCGGAGAAAAGGTTCTTGTTGTAGGCGTCGACGGCTTGGGAGAAGGTGTCGGAGTTTTGAGCGGCGGCGGTGAGGGCGAGCAGAGCGAGTAAGGACGCCGAGATGATGGTACGGGTACGCATGCGATTCTTACGCCCCTCCGGGGCTGATGAATCTCCGGTTTGTTTCCCCCACGGCTCGCGCCGTGGGCTGCGATCTATCGCCGCTTCGCGGCTGCAGCAGACGATCCTCATCACCGTTGGATGTCCGGGGTGATGTGCGCGCGGCGGTTCATGCGCCAGCAGCCTTCGGTTTGATCGGTGCAGACCGGCAGTTCTTTTCCGTAGGAGACGGTGCGCATGCGCGCGGGAGGGATGCCGGCTTTTTCGAGGGCGGCCTTCACCTGGGTGGCACGTTTGTCGCCGAGCGCGAGATTGTATTCCGTGGATCCGAGTTCGTCGCAGTGGCCTTCGACGACGATGCGCATTTCGGGGTGCTCTTTCAGAAATTGGGCGTCGGTCTGGATGGTCGGGACCTGGTCGGGACGGATCTGGAAATCGTCGAGGTCGAAGAAGACATCGAGACGATTGCCAGCGTCGGTGGAAGAAGTTGTGTCGGGCGGCGCGGCGGGTTGTTCGGCGGCGGAGGAGGTAACGGTGACGCGGGCGTCGGCTTCCTGGGTTCCGCCGGGGCCTTTGGCGGTGAGGTGATAGGTAGTGGATTCGGTGGGAGTGAGAGATTGCGAGCCGCTGGCTTGAACGGCGCCGACTTGGGCGATGGCGACATCGGTGGCGTTTTCGGTTTTCCAGGTGATGGTGACGGGCTGCCCTTGCTGGATGGTCGCGGGTGTGGCTTCGATTGAAGCCGTGGGAGCTGGCGGTGCCGGCGGCGTGGGCGTCGGGGTTACGGGCGGTTTGCTGGGGCAAGCGGAGAGCAGCGCAACGAGCGCCGCAGTGAATAGAAGCTGGAAAAGCCTCGTGGTCGGCCAGATCCACAACGAAGGTCTCGATGCAGTCATACGCAAGATGTCGGACGGGGAGTAAGTGTACCGCAAAACCAGGCCGGAACAAAGGGCGGTCCAGAGCCGTTTTGCGCCTCCCCGACCCCTCGGTTTGCTCGGGCGAGAATCCCCACCCTTCGGCAAGCTCAGGGCAGGCTTTCTCGTGCAAAGGACGCGCGAGAAATGGGGCACCCGGCGGAGAGAGGCCAAGTAACTCCACGCCGAGATCCCTCACTCCGCCTGAAGAACGGCTTCGTTCGGGATGACGCCGCTCGTTTTTCGCCTCGCGAGCGCCGACAATTATTTGCCGAAGCGGTAGGAGACGCCGACTAAGGGAACGAACTTGGCGCGGAGGCCGGCGTCGTTCAGCTTGAGTAAGGCGTTGGCGGAAAAGATCAGGGCGCTCTTGGGGCTGAATTTGACGCCGACGCTCATATTGTCGACGTTGTAATCGGCGGTGGTGACTCCAATGGTTTTCAGTTGCGTGCCTTGCAGGGGGCCGGTGATTCCGGTGGTGTCGGGCCTAAGGCCCGTGGCGACGGCGGCGGGAGTAATGCGCGGGGCGCTGAAATAATGCTGGCCCACGAAATCGGCGACGACGCTGAGCTTGCGGGGGACGAGGCCGAGATCGATTCCGGCGGAGTAGTCGAGAGTGTCGGGAAGCCGGAGCGAGGCGTTGTTGACCGGGCTCAGGCGGAGGACCGAAAAACCATTCCATTGATAACCGAAGTTGGCGTGCGGAGTAACTCTGCCCGAGAAGCGGGAGAAGACGACGTAGGGCTTGAATCCGTAAGCGCCGGTGCCGAGAAGATTGAAGACGTCGCCGGTGGGGAAACGGGTCTCGAGGCCGGCGGCCAGTTTGGAACGCTCGCCGTTGAGCACGGTAGCTTTGCCGACCAGGATTATATCGCCGAAGCCGCTGGCGTAGCCGGCGACGGTGTTCGACGGGAAGACGCTGGTGGGACCGCAGACGCTAGGGTGACCGTTGTAATTGCAGCCGCTTGAGGGAACGGAAGCCTTGATCAGATTGTTGTATCCGGCGGAGAGCGAAATTCTTTCGATCGGAATAATGACGGAAACGTCGATGCGGTCGGTGATACCGAAGGCGAGGATACCGGTGTACTGGCTGATGTTGGCGCCGAGGCTGTTCTGAGCGTATCCGACTTGTTCGCCTTGCAGGGAAGTGGGGGCCTGAGTGAAGACGATGGGCAGGTCCGAGAGCTTGGAGCCGTCGACGGTACTGAATACGAAGCGCTGGTAAGTGAATCCGGCGAACAGTTTGTACTTGCCGACGGTGTTGCCGCGCTCGGTAAGAATGGTGCCGAGATTTTCGGTGATGTCTTCGGGGACGGCGAGTTTCTTGTTGAAGCCGATAACGACGCCGGAGACGGGAGCGGCCAAGGGGAGTTCTCCCAGGACCTGGGCAATGGCGGTGTTGAAGCCGGCGAGGTTCTGGTCGGTCCCGGTGACGGTGAGATCGGGGATGAGACAAGCGAGGCTTTTCGAGTGCGAGGAGTAGGGACAGACATTGGGCACAGGAAGTTGTGCGTGGGCACTCAGGCATCCGAACAGGCTGAAAAGCAGCATCGCGATGAAGGCTCGTTTGGCCATTTTGAATTCCTTCTCTGAAGTTGCCAGATCACTTATGAAACTAACCGCATAATTCTTGGACGTGTTCTTCGTCAATGCCCGTCCTCGGCGCGCGCATGCTTTGTGCGCCGCAATCGACGAGGCTAGTTGACCGTTAACAGAACCGTAAATACATCGATCCCAACCACGTTATTGCTGCCGTCGGTGACATATCCCATGACGGTGAGGGTGTAGGTGTTGTTGTTGGGAGTAATGAAATTGGCGTGGAATCCGCCGCCGCAGGCCGGAAGCACGACCAGCAGCGAGACCAGGAGGAGGATTCCGAGGATGCAGGTGAGGCGATTCAGGCCGCGCTTTCTGCGCCGGGGCGCGAAGGCGGAAGCACCCACGCTCAGGAATACGATGGCCGGGAATCCCATGCCGAGAGCGAGAAGCATGGCGGACGTGCGGTCGTGGGACCGCAAGGCTGCGGCGGACGCAGCGGGGAGAGTGACGGCGAGCTGGATGCTCCCTGCCGAGACCGTGGCGCTGCAGGTGATGCCGAAATTCAAGTTGTTGGGGTCAGCACCGTTACTGCCGACCGCGCCGCACACGGACGTGACTCCGGTGAGGTTTATGTTGGGGACGGTCAGCGTGCCGGCGGGAGCGACGGTGACGGCAAGTGGGAAGGGAGCGATGGTGCCGCCCTGCACTGCGCTGATGGGAACGCTGGCTTCAAGGCCGACCTTCAACGGGAGACTATTGGTATTGCCCGCGACCGTGGGATCAAAGAAGGGAACGGTGACGGATCCGGTCTGAGCGGCTTGTGTGGGCGTGCTCACAGTCAAGGTGACTTTGCTGAAACCATTGACGGCGGTGAGGACGTCGCCCTGCGTGTCGGTGGTCAGGACCACCGCACCATCCACCGATGAGGCTGGGATGGTGATACCAACGACCGGCTTGTTGCCCCAGGCGCAGTTGCTTCCACCCGCGGTTTCGGTGAAGCCGAAGCTGTAGCTGTTGGTAGGGTTGGTGGTGGTTGCCGGGTTGAAGATGGGGAGGAAGCTGCTGGCGGAACCCAGCGAGAATCCACAGTTGATGGCGAGGGGCTCCGCTCCGGATGCGCGGGACTGAGGCGCGGAGGCGGCGTCGGTGGCGGTCACGTTGAGGTTGTAGAGGCCGGTCGGACTGTTGGTCTGCGTCACGATGCCGACGACGGAGCTTCCCGGAACGGCGGGAGCGGCGGCGGAACAAGTCGGAGCCGGGCCTAGGCCTCCGGTTGCAGGCAGGACCGTGCAAGTGGCGGTGTTGATAGTTCCGGTGTAGCCGTTGATGCCGGTGGCTGCGAGCGTGGACATGCCGTTGGCGCCGGCACTGGTTTGACCGATGACCACCGTGGCGCCAGGAAGTGCGACGGTGTAGTCGGTGATAAGGGTCGAGGGTGAAGTTGTGGCGCTGAAAGTGGCATCGCCGGCCGAGGTTGCTTTGATCGCGACGGCCACTCCGGTTGCAGTACTGGCAGGCGAGAGATAGTTGGTGCCGGTGTTGGGGCCGGAGGAGCTGAAGGCGCCGCATGCGGCTCCGGAGCAGACGGTTGGGACGATGCTCCAGTTCACGTTTGTGTTGGCACCCAGTCCGGCGGTTGCGCCGGCGACGGGGACCGACTGATTCACTTCGACGGTAGCCGGAGGAGCAGTGGTGATGGTGACTTTCACCAGGTTCAGAGTAAAGGTTGCGGTACGGCTGACCGGAACCGTCGAATTGTCGTGAACCGTAACCTGTACAGCATAGCTGCCCGGTGTGCCAGAGCTAGTGAAGGTAACGGCAGCAGGTGTTCCTACGGTGATCGAGGCGACGTTGCATCCCGGCGTTGTAACCATGCAAGTCGGAGTAAGGACAGCGGAAGTGGGATACCCAAATAGTGGAGTGGCAGTCAGTGTAACCCCGGATGGGACGCTGCCGGGTGCGGCATCGGCCGACGCGGGCGTGAAGGCGAGCGAGAAGTCGGTATTCGTGGTGGAGAAGTTTGGCTTGGGCACTCCGGCCGTCGTGACCGAAGCTTGCACGGAATAGGCGCCGCCGGTGCCGTTGGCGGTGCAGACAGTGGAAGTGGCTACTCCGCTGGCATCGCTATTGACCGTAGAGGTGGTGCTGCCGCTGAAGCCGCAACTGGCTCCGCTGGCGGGAGCGGTGAAGGTGATGGGCACGCCCTGAATGGGATTGTCGGCAGCGTCAGTAACCTTGGCTGCAAAAGCGGAAAAGCTATTGCCCACAGGGGTGCTCTGAGTGAGGACGCTGGTGGCGACGAGATTGGCGGGAACCTGCCCGACGGTGACGTTGAGGTCGGAGCCCGAGGCGGTGGCTAATGCGCCGCCGGATATGGTTGTGGTTGCGGTGTTGCTCACGGTGTTGAGAGAGTTGCTGGGAATGTTGACGACGATTGTCAGCGTAGGATAGGACGCGCCCCCGGCGACGATGGATGTGGAGGTACAGGTCAGGGCGTTGGTGCCGAGACAGCTCCAGCCGGCGCCAGAGACCGAGGCTTTGGTGTAGCCGGTGGGAAGCGTGTCGGTGACGGACAGGCCGGAGGTGGTGGTGCTGCCCGTGGCGGTGTTGCTGATATCGATGAGCCAGGTTCCGGTCCCGCCCTGAGTGAAGGTGCCGGTGTGGGTTTTGGCTACGGTTAGAACTGGAGCAGGAGTGATGTTGAGGGTGAAATTCTGCGTGGCGTTGGGCGCGGTGGTGTTGTGCGCCGTGAAGGTAATGGCGTAGGGGCTGCCAGCGGCGGTTCCGGCGGCGGGTGTTCCGGCCAGCACGCCAGTTGCGGCGGTGAAGGTTACGCCGGTGGGCAGGGCGCCACTTTCGCTGAGAGTCGGTTTGGGATAGCCCTTGGTGACCAGCGTGAAGGTTCCGGCAACGCCTTCTGTGAAGGTGGTTGAGGCTGTGCTGGTGATGGACGGAGATTCATTGATGGTGACCGGGTTTACGGGATGGGCGACAGCTGAACCTACGCTGTTGGAGGCGTTGATGACGACGGTCGCATAAACTCCGCCGGAGCCGGCCAGAGCGGTGCCGCCGAGGGTGCCGGTACCGTCGTGGTTGTCGGTGAAGGTGATGCCGGAGGGCAGAGTTCCAGCGGCCGTGAGGGATGGAACGGGGAATCCGGTGGTGGACATGCCGATGGAACATGCGGTTCCTACCGTGCAAGTCATGGTGGACGGACCGATGATGGTCGGAAGCTCGTTGACGGTCAGAGTGAAGCTTTGGGTGGCATCGGGGAGGACCGTGTTGGCTGCGGTGATGGTGAAGGGGTAAGTGCCGCCGGTGCCGGTGGCGGGGGTTCCGGCAAGAGTTGCGGTGCCGTCCAGATTGTCAGTAAAGGTGACTGGGCTGGGCAGGGTGGCGCCGCCGTCGTCGATGGCCGGAGTGGGAGTGCCGGTGGTCTGTACGGTGAAGGTGCCGGCTGCGCCGACGGTGAAAGTCGTAGCGGCTGCGCTGGTGATGGTTGGGGCGGAGTTGGCCAGGGGAACGGTCATCTTCGTGATGAAGGCGCTGGTGCAGGCTCCGGCGCAACTGGATTGGAACGGATGCTGAGTGGGGAAGTCGGCGGAGGTGGTTTCTCCGGCGAGATAGATGTTGCTTTTGGCGTCGAGCGCGATTCCGTTGCCGGACTCGGTCGCAGTGCCGCCGTGATACGTCGAGAACAAGAGAGCGCTGCCGGCGGCATTCAAGCGAACGGCGAAGGCGTCGCTGGCGCCTTTCAGGTGAGCCTGAATGGGCTTCGTGGTGGGGAAGTCGGCGGACTCGGTGCTGCCGACGACGTGAACATTGCCCGCGGCGTCGACGGCGATGCCGGATGGTTCATCGCGTCCGGTGCCGCCCAGATACGTCGAGTAGACCAGCGCCTTTCCGGTGGGCGTGAACTTGGTGACGAACGCGTCGACGCTGCACTTGGCGGAGGTGGCGTCGATTCCGCAGGATTTCTGGAACGCACTGAGGACCGGGAAATCGGGCGACTGGGTGCTGCCGGCGACGTAAGCGCTGCCTTGCGAATCGACCGCGATGGCGGAGGCTTGACTGCCGAGACTTCCGCCCAGGTAGGTGGAATAGGCCAAGGCCGATCCGTCGGCTTTGAGTTCGGCGACGAAGGCGGTGGAAACACAGGCTCCCGTGGCGCTGGTCGCGTCGGCGGTGCAGGATTTCTGATAAGACGCGGCGAGCGGGAAATCGGGCGACGTGGTGTGGCCGGCGATGTAGGCGTTGCCGGAACCGTCGACAGCAAGATCGGCGGAGTCATCGGTGGCGCTGCCACCGAGATATGTAGCGTAGATAAGTTTGTCGCCAGCGGGACTGAACTTGGCGATGAAAGCGTTTTGCAGGCACGCGCCGCCGCACTTTGTCTGAGCGGCGCCCGAGGTTACGGGGAAATCGAGAGACGAGGTTACGCCGGCGAGATAAGCGTTGCCGGTGGCGTCGATGGCGAGGCCGCGAGCGGATTCTCCGCCGCTGCCGCCCAGGTAAGTCGAGAATAAGAGCGAGTCACCGGTGGGGCTGATCTTGGTGAGGAAGGCGCTGGAGCAAGTTCCAGCACTGGTATGCGTGGCGCAGGTGGATTGCAGGGCGTTGCGCGTGGGGAAATCGGTGGAGTGTGTATTGCCGGCGACGTAGACGTTGCCGGATTTGTCGACGGCGAGGCCGGTGGCCTCTTCGTCGGAGGTGCCGCTGAGGTAGGTCGAGAAGAGCAGGGTGGATCCTGAGGGATCGATCTTGGCCACGAATGCGCCGCGGGATTGCGCGCCCGCGCCGAATGTGGTGGCTAACGGCGTCGGGGCGGCGGGGAAATCTCCGGAGGCGGTGTAGCCGGCCACGTAAGCGTTGCCCGCGGCGTCGATGGCGATCTTGCTCAGGGCATTCTTCTGGCTGCCGCCGAGAAAGCTGGAGTACATGAGGACAGGATCGATGACCAGAGGCTGGGAGTGGTCATAGGAGCCGAGTCGGAATCCGGCGGAGTTATTCGCGGCGAGCGTCCACTGGCCTGAGATTTCTTTTTTCTGTCCATGAATCTGCTGGTAGACCCTGGGGGCGAGGAGTTGAACTTCGCCGGCGGCATTATGCAGGACGAGATTGCCCTGAGGGTCGACCGCGAGTTGTTGGGCTCCGGCTAAGGAGAGGCGAATCTGGCGGGGATCGGCACCGGGAGCGACCACGAAATCGTATTCCAGCTGGCGTTGGTTGCCATAGTAAACGAGGCTGATGCCGGGATAGATGTCGTCGTACTTCACGCGCGAATAAGTGGCAACGCCTGTACGCCAGCGGGAGGAATCGCTGCCGGCGAAGTAGTTGCTCTTGCCGGGCAATGGGTCGAGACCTTCAACGCGAGTGCTGGGGCTGGCGCCGGCGAGCTGCATCCGCAGAACGGCGTCGGCATGGGCGTCTCGCGAAAACGAGAGCACGGCTCCGGCTTGCGTCAGGAAGAACGAATAGCCGCTGCCGCGCGACACGAACCGAACCTGACCGTCGAGCTGGCCCTGATTGGCTTCAAAGCTCAACGGGAGGTCGCCGTAGCGGTTCGCGCCTGGCAGGGTCGCGATCTCGCTGACGGACGGCGGCTTGGCGGAGGGAGCGGTGCGTCCTCCGTCAGCGGCATTCGCGGTTGGCGCTCCCAGCAGGGAAGCGAAGAAAACACACCAAGAAACAGTTAGAACCTTAACGAAGCAGCGCATAGTAGATCACCCTAAAGGGGGAAGGAGACGAGCAGCCATTGAAATCGGGCCCCGAGCAACGAGGACTGCAACCAATACCACCAACCGAATCGGCCTGTCAATAAAAATTGGTGCCGGCGCGGGCGCGGACTGAGCGAAAAACCATAAACCACGGAGCACACGAAGTATCACGAAGGACTTCATTGGCAGGCGGTTCAGCGGTTTCTCCTCTGGGATAGTGACGCTGGTCTGCGGAACGTTACTGGTTGAGAACCTACTTGCCGAACTTGGTGTCGACCTTCCAGGCACCGGCGGTCTTCTTGAGAGTAATGATTACGTGGACGGCATTGGACTGTCGTTTTTTGTCGGCGGTGTAGGACATGGTTTCGGTGCAGGTGAGGGTGGCGCTGTCGCCGGAGACGGTGGGGTTGCTGCAGGCGTCGTACTGCATGGCGAGGGCTTTAAGGCCCTGATTGGCGAAAACGCCCTTCATGGCTCGTTCCTGGTCGCGGGTCATGCCAGTCCATTCCGCCTTAACTGCGTCGAACAGTTGTGTGGAGTAGGCCGCGCTAAGGCGGGTAAGCGCGGCGGTGATGGCGGTTGCGTCGGAGGACGGCTGTGTGGTGGTGGGCTGAGTTGGCTGCGTGGGTTGAGATTTGGCGTCGACGATTACCGAGGTGGTGTAATTCGACGTGCCTCCGGGACCGGTTGCGGTCAGATTATAGGTGGTGCTTTGGGTGGGCGAAACCGGATGAGATCCGTTGGCTGCGGTGGTGCCGATGCCGTTGTCGATGGTGACCGACTGGGCGTCGGTGGTGGACCAGGTGAGCGTGGTGGTATCGCCCTGTTGGATTCTCGCAGGACTCGCCTTGAATGAAGTCACTACTGGAGCTCTCGCTGCGGCGGCTTTGACTGCAATAGAGAGAGTCTTGGTGGAAGTTCCTCCGTCGCCTTTTGCGGTCAAGGTGTAGGTGATGCTCTGGCTGACCGTCACGTCCTTTTCGCCGACAGGGCCGAGACCCTGGCCGACGCCGTCAATGTCGACGGACTTGGCGTGGCTCGTGGCCCAGGCGATCTTTACTGTCTGTCCGGCGGAAACTTCCTGGGGGCCGGTGAAGAGTTCGATGTTGGGCGCGGGCTTGAGGGTGAGGCTAGCAGGGACGTTCAGGGTCTGGTCGGCTCTGACGGGGCCGACGGTTTTGGTCCAGGGCTCGGCGTTGCTGGCTTCAAGCTGGAGGAGATAGGTGGATTTCGGTTCGACCTGGACTCGCGCTTTTCCATCTGCGCCGATCGTTCCCCAGGGTTGGCCATCTACTTTTACGGTCGCTCCCGGAGTCGAAGCAATTTCCAGGAAGCCGGGGTGACCGGTCATCTCGAGCAGCGAGAAGGTGACGGAGACGGACTGATCTTTGTCGATGTGAATCTGCTTCGCGGGGATCTGGTTGTATTTGTCTTTAGAGACGCGAACCGTATGGTCGCCCGCGGGAAGAGTGAGTTGGAGTTGTTTGCCGTCGGTGATGCGCTTGGGATCCTTGTCGATGAACACATCGACCGAGTCGACGTTGGTTTGGAGGGAAAGGGATCCGTTGGCAACGACGACCGGTGTGACTGGGCTGGTAGGTGGAGTGGGCGGAACTTCGCCGGGAGTCGAGGGATGAGTTACGACCTTGGGCGCAGAGGGCCAGAAGACAATCGCGAGAATGATGAGCAATAGCAGGCCAATGCCGGCGCCGGTGACCAGTTTCTGCTGCGAGGTGAGGCGTTGGAGGAAACCCGGAGCGGCGACCGGAGCAGGAGCGGCCGGAGTTACGCGGCCGGTGGGAACACGGGGCGCGGGGGCGGGCTTCGGTACGGATTTTGTCGTGGACTTTGTCGCGGATTTTGCTGCGGGCTTGGGAGGCTCAGGCTCGACGGCTTTCTCGGGTTGTCTCTCTTCCTCGATCTCGGGCGGACCCATGGTGTTCCACATCATGGTTTTGGAAGGATCGGGAGCGTCGAGTTCTGGCTCGGGAGCGAAGACGGGTTCCGGCGGCTTGGCGGCATTGCTGTTGATTGCTGCCTGAACCAACTCGCGGAATTCGTCAGAGCGGCGGAAGGCAGTGGGCTGGGCCTGGAGGAACTCGACCGCTTTGGCGGGAGATCCCTCATCGAGGAATTGGCGGCCGCGGGTGAGAGCGGCGGAAATTTGATTGTTGAGAGTCTCGCGACGGCGGCGAGCTTCTTCGAGGACGATGCTTAATTCCTCGTCGGGCGAGGTCTTGAGAATCGATTCGAGCAGGGCGATGGCGCGATCATATTCCTGATTCTTGAGGAATTCCTGGGCGCGGCGGACGGAGTTCTCGACATCCTGCTTCTTGGCGTCTTTGACTTGTTGTTCGCGGGCGAAGCGGAGCAGGTTATCGATCTCGGGCGAAGCGGTGAACTTGATTTGGCCAGCTTCGAGGATCTGGATGGCCTCGGCGTAGGAGCGTTTGCCGAGGGCGTCGTTGGCCTGCTGAATACAAGTGGACTTGGCCTTCTCGTCGCGATCCTGGGCCATGCGCTCTTGCGCGATCGAGACCAGGGATTCGAGATGAGGATTGCCGGGAGCCTTCTTCAGCGCTTCCTGTAAGACTTTGAGAGCGCCGGTGGCGTTGCCGGCGTTAAGAATTTCGCGGGCGGCGCCGATTCTTTCGCGGACGAAGGATTTGACCTGCGCGGTCTGGTGTTGCGACTCGGCGAGATCTTTTAGCTTGAGCAGGGCGGGCTCGGCGGGAAAACGCTTCAGGCCTTCGGCGAGAAAATTGAGGGCGGACTGGGGATCGTCGGTGTTGAGCGCCTGCTCGATCTGACGAGTGAACTGTTCGAGGTCGCGGCGGCGTTGCTCCTGATCGCGGGCGGCATTCAGGGTCTCGAGTAAGGACCGAACCGTGGGAGCGTCGGGATCGACCTTCTCGGCCTCTTTGAGAAGATCGAAGGCGGCGGTGTAACGGCGGTTCGTCATCTCCTTGCGGGCGGTCTCGAGGAGAGTCTCCATGCGCTTCTGGCGCATGCGCTCGTCGAGTTCTTTCTGGATCATCCGGTACAGCGATTTGACCCGAGTGTCGTTGGGGCGGCGTTCGAGGACTTCTTCAATGGCTTGTTTGGCGGTGTCGAGATTGCCGGCGCGATGGGCGTTCTCAGCACGCTGCATGACCTGGCGGAGGTGATCGATTTCCGCTTTGGCCGCCTGCACTTTGTTTTTTAGTTCCTGGAGGTCGGCGTTGGTGGCGTCGAGGTGGATGGCCTGCTCGACGAATCCGAGGGCGGGATCGAAATCCTCGCGGCGGAGAGCCTCTTCGGCCTGTTCGCGAAGTTGGCGGGCGCGCTCGGTGCTTTGCTCTTTTTCGATTTGCTTGCGCAGGGTGCGCAGCATGGCGGCAGCCTTGGTGTGCTGCTTATCGAGCTTCAGGACCGCCATGAGTTCGTCGTTGGCCTGGAAAAGATTGTTCTGCTGCAGCAGGAGCTCGGCCTGCTGCATGTGATGGCCGATCTGATCGTGCTTGAGACGATCGGCCAGCTGCGTGAGATCGAGCGCGAGTTCGTCGGCCGAGGAATAGCGCTGGTCGCGATCTTTGGCGAGCGCCTTCAGGGTGATGGTCTCGATTTCGGGCGGAAACGACGAAAGATATTTGGAGAAGGGCGCGGGATTCTCGTTGAGGATCTTCATCAACGTGGCGCCGGTGCTGTCGGCTTCGAAGGGCAGGGCGCCGGTAAGGATCTGATAGAGCACTACGCCGGTTGAATAGACGTCGGTGCGCTGATCGACCTGAAGCTTGTCGTTGAGCTGCTCCAGCGACATGTAGTTCAGGCTGCCCATGAACTGACCGGTACGGGTGAAGTTGGTGTCGCCGATGCGGGCGATGCCGAAGTCGACGATCTTCACGCTGCTGTCTTTCAAGACCATGATGTTGCCGGGCTTGATGTCGCGATGGACGATGCCTTTCTGGTGGGCGTAGGAAAGGCCGTGGCAGGCTTCGATGATGATCTCGATCTTCTGCAACAGGGACAGCGGCTGGCCGGAGCGCAGAATGGAGTCGAGGCTGGCGCCCTCGAGGTACTGCATGGCGAGGTAGGGGCTGCCTTCGTGCTCGCCGAGTTCGTAGACCGTGACGATGTTGGGATGCTGGAGGTTGGCGGTGGCTTTGGCTTCGCGATAAAAGCGCTGGAGAAGGTCGGGCGAATCGGCGTAACTGATCGTCATGATCTTGATGGCGACCATGCGATCGAGGAAGGGGTCTTTGGCGCGATAGACGACGCCCATGCCGCCTCTGCCGACGACATCGATAACGTCGTACTTCCCGATCTTCTTGGGTATCGGAGCTGCCATGCTGTGCCGTGAGGAGAGGTGTGCCTCGGGGGTGAGGCGGAACTCGACTTCGCCCCAATAATATATCCTCGGCCGCGCAGGGAAAAGATTAATCGTTCTGGGACGGGCCGAAGATGGGTTCATTGTGCTACGAAGTTGGGGTTCCCGCAACTTGGGGGTTGGTGACGAAGCGAGTTCGTGGTGACTACGGTAACCAGCTGGCGCGAGCAGAGACAGAAGAATCAACCGCAGAGGACACTGGGGGACACAGGGCCGAGATTTTTGGCGAACTCGAGTCGTTCTTTACGGCGGGCGGCAACTGCGATAGGATTTAGCGCCTCCTCAGGATTGCGCATGAAGCTCACGACCCAGGCAGTAGGGAAGACCGATATTGGTGTGGTCCGCAAGAATAACGAAGACAATTTTGGATACGACACGCGGACGGGCATATTCGTGGTGTGCGATGGCATGGGTGGGCAGGCGGCTGGTGAAGTCGCGAGCAAAATCGCGGTCGATACGGTGCTGGGATATTTTCAGGAGGAAAACAAGCGCAGCGGGCCGGAAGTGTTGGGGAAGGAAATCGCGGAAGTATCGGAACTGGCGAATGCGCTGGCGAACGCCGTGCAGCTGGCGAATAAGGCGATCCGGGCGAGGTCGGCGCAGGAGATGGGAAGCGCCGGGATGGGGTGCACGCTGGTGGCGGCGCGGGTGGAAGGAAATCTTTTTTCGATCGCGCATGTGGGGGACAGCAGGATTTATTTGATCCGCGGTGGAGCGATGCAGCAACTCACCACCGACCACTCGCTGGTGATGGAGCAGGTGCGGCGGGGAATGATCACGCTGGAAGAGGCGGAGCATTTTGAAATGCAGAACGTGATTGTGCGGGCGCTGGGGTCGGAGGACAGCGTGGAGCCGGACCTAGCCGACTTGAGTATGGAAGAAAATGACACGCTGCTGTTGTGCACGGACGGATTGTCGCGTTACGTGAAAGATGCGGCCATGTTGGAGTTGATCAACGGGAAAGGCTTGGAAGAAGCGTGCGACGCTCTGATTGAAGCCGCGAAGACCGGTGGGAGCGACGACAATATTACGTGTCTCCTGATTCGGGCCGTCGAGCAGACGTGGGGCGGGAGAATTTTCCGGCGGCGCGGAGACGACGTGCAGAGTTCGACGTAGGACGTGCGTGCTCCTCTTGAAAGGTCTTCCTTACTACATGTAAAAGTCCCCACTTCTCGCGCAAAGGCGCGCGAGGAATGGGGCACCCGATCTCGGTCTTACCACTTCACATTGACATCTTTAGTGCGCGACTTGGGCGACGCAGCTTAGTCCTGAGAAGTCCGACATGCGCAGCGAACCGGCGCCGAACTGGAGATCGTAGGTGTAGAACTCTTTTTGGCCGTTCCGCATGACTTCCTGCCCGTTGGATTGTCTGACCGTGTAGCTGATTTCCGTGGTGGTGGCGTTTTTATTCTGGGGATGGCCGTCGTTGATGAAACGGAAGACGGACCAGACGCCAGAGGGATAGTTGTTGATGGGAAGGTCGCGGGCCATGACCTGAACGTCCCCGGGTGCGGCCGACCAGGTGAAAGTTTTCTGCTGGCCGGTTCCGGTGAGGGTTTCGGGGCCGATCTTCAAGGAGAGTCCTTCGATGTTGGTGGAAATTTGTTTTAGAGTGAACGACATTTTTGGCGCGGGTGAGGCGTTGGGGTACAGGGCGTCGCTGAGGGCGGCGGCGCGGTTGAAGAAGGATTCGAACTCGGGACTGATCTTTACACTGCCCGCCGGATTCGCCACGTAGCGCGTGCCCTGCTTGGGGAGATATTGCGCGAGGCTCGCGGTGTAGAACGCCCAGAGTTTGCCGGTGTTGGGCGCGAGCAAGGCGTTGATCTGGTCGAGCGAAGCATCCAGCGAAGAATTTGGATTGAAGGGGAATTTGCCGGTGATCTGGGCGAAGTCGGCGCAGAGTTTGCGGGCGCCGCCATTCAAGCCTTCCTTGGGACCCATCTTGATCAGGGCCTGAGCGTGATCCATGGGCTGGGTGAGGAAAGACTGGGTTACGGACTCGATGTGGAATTGCGGGTCGACGCGGAATTTCTGGGCGAGTTGCGAGACCGCGCCGTTGGCGTCCTGCGCCGCCGAGAGAGCCTGATTGACCTGGCCGGGGTCGGCGGTGGGACTGCTGGCCAGCAGACTGACCTGCGCTTTTAATTTGGTGAGCGCTTCAACGTAGGCCTGGTTGCTGGGGAGAATGTATTGGAGCGGCGGGCCGTCAGGAATGACGGCTTGCACCGGCTGAAAACTGTCGGTGATTTGCTGCTGCGGCACGTGCGTATTGTGGGAAACGAACCAGAGCAGTTCGAGTGAAGGCGAGCTGGGGCTGGTCAGGCGGCCGAGTTTTACGTCAGCATCGTGGAAGTTGCCGAAGCCACGGACGGCGGAAGTTTGCAGGACTGTGCGCCACTCGCGAATGAAGTCGGTGTTGTAACGGTCGGAGAGTTGCTGCTGCAGAGTTGCCTGATCGAGTTGCTGGGCGATGAGTTTGCCGAGCACCCAGTCTTCGCTGACGATGCGGTTGTGGGCGATGGCGTCCTGCATGCGGGTGAAGCCGTCGGGAGTGAACGCGCCCTCGACATCATGCGGAGAAGAGACGACGTCGGCAGCGTCGCGGAACTGGCGGGTGAAACTCGCGCCCGGAACTTTGCGGGAGACGTCAGCTTTCAAGGGCAGGTAGTAACGGTCGATGCCGCCGAAGTTGCTGAGATAAGAACGGGCGTGGCCGACGGCGAGCGTATCGAGGGTTGAAGAGTAAGGATTCGAAATCAGGAGTTCACCGCTGTAGTAATCGAACTGGCTGCGAGCGAGGGCGGCGGTTTGTTCGTCGCCGGTTCGTCCGGTGGCCCAGGTGTTGTAGAGGATGGGCGTCAGAAAATCTTTTGTGCTCTTTTCAGGATTCGAGGTGGTGATGAGATACGCCTTCAGCGCGTTGTAGGTGGACTCGTAGCTGTCGGTGGGATCGGGTTTGTCTTTCACGCTGCGAAGCGAAGACAGGAGTCGGCCCTGCGTCTCGGCGAAGAGCAGGTTGCTGAACTGATCGAAGTAGGCCTGACGGGAGATTGAGTAGATATCGTCGCCAGAGTACATCCACCAGCGCAGGTGCAGGGGCACGCCGTCGCGAGTGTAGGCGGCGAGAGTTTCCAGTTCTTTGCGCAGGTTGTCGAGCTTCTGGAGTTGATCGACGCTGGGCGTTTGGCCTGGAATGGCGTGGAGGGTGCGGACATCGTCGACGGCCTGCTTGACGTTGCGTTCGAGAAAGAGATTTCCGAAGAAGGACGTCAGGAAGCCGATAGCGAAGATCAGCGCGAGGCCGATGACCGAGGCCAGCACGACGCGGCGCAACAGACTGACGCGGGAACTGAAGGAACTGGCGCTGAGCGCGACGCGATCTTTCAAAATGACTTCGTTGAAAAGCTGCGAAAGAAAGACCCAGTCAGGAACTTTGCGAGGACCGGAGATGCGCGGGGCCGAGACGGGCTGCGGAGCGCGCATGTTGGCGCCGAAGACGACGGTAGCGTTGCCGTCGAATGCGGGCTCGGGCGACTGGAGTTCGGGCATGGAGGAACCGACGTCTTCGATGACGGTGGGGCGAACGCCGGAGAAATAAAATCCGCGGAGGAAGGGATTTACATTCAATTGGCTGGGGCGGGCGAGATCGACCAGGAATTGAACGATCACCTTGCGCAGCTTGCGCAGTTCGCGGGGGAACTCGTAGATGCCGGGAAGTTTCTCGGGACTGCCGATGGAGAGAAGATCGACGCGTTTTTCGGCCAGCGAATAAAAGAGTTCGTCGAAAGCTTTTTCGAGGCGCTTGCTTTCTTCGTCGGCGTAGACGCCGGAGGCCTGCGCGGGGCGGACTGGCAGGGTGACGCCGAGTACTTGCGAAGTTTCGTCCTTGCTGAGTCCGGCTACGTAGTCGAGAAATGCGGAGCCGCCGTCGCTGCGCGCGCCGATGCGGTCGCCTTTGGTGAACAGAACATAGATAGGGAAGCTGATGCCGAGGAGCTGGGAGATTTCGAGAAGACGCGTGCCCAGGCGGCGAGCGGCGGAGAGCGTGGCTTCGGGCGCGCCTGGGCGCAGGAAATTTTCGCAGTCGAAGCAGACGATGGCGGCGCGCGGAGCTTGCTGTTTGCCTCCGGCGCTGGCGATGCGTCCGGGTTGAACCAGTTTGATGAGGCGACGCCAGAGGTCGGGCTGGGAAAAAAGTCCGCCGCCGCCGTCGACGAAAACGGCCTGGCGGGTGTACCAGAAATTGGCGACGCGGGTGGGAACAACGGTGCTCTCCTGATAGACCTGTCCGGCGAGCAATTCGGGATCGAGCGCGGAGTGGATGATGGTGGTGGTCTTCGCCGAACCGGGATCGCCGGCGACAAAAATCAGTGGCAGATTGCGCAGGGTTGCGCCGCGGCCCATGGTGGAACTCTTGAGCTTGCGGATGGCGTCGCGAACCAGGAGATCGACTTCGGTGGTGGCGCCGGAAGGAGCGGCGCTGAGATCTTCGGAGGCTTTTTGACGGTGGATCCACCACGCTGTGAAGCCCGCGCCGAGCAGGCCGATGAGCCACAGGCCGATGCGCAATACCCAAACGCCGGAGCCGGGCGGGTTCAGCCAGCCTGCAAAGAACCACACCAGCAGCAGGTAGACCAGTAAGACGGCCCCGGTTACCCAATAGAGCATGAACCCTCCCTTGACACGATCCTGCTTGCGTTCCTACTTTGCCGCCACGGACATTGCCGAGGCGCCGTACACCAGAATCAACTTGAACATGATGCCGAATACGACGGTGACTGCAGTAGTCGCGATCATGGCGATAAATAATCTCCGGACCCACGGATCGGTCTGGACGAGACGCACGGCGTCGGCTGGGATCATGCCGCGCGGCGAGAGCGCGCCAGACGAACCGCGGATGCGGCGGATTTTTTCGCGCACGGCAACGTGAGCGGCGCGCAGATCACCGGAGCCTCCGGCGGCGTAACGGCCTTTAAAGCCGAGCAACAGGCAGAGACCGTAGACCTCCAGCAAGTCGGCGACTTCGTTGGAGTCGGGACGGTTCAGGACCTTTTGCAATTCCTGGAAAAAAACTTCGCCGCCGAGTTGATGTCCGAATAATTCGGCCTGCAGCGGAAGGCGAGGCCAGTCGGCGAAGGTCGGATTGCGGCTGCTGAGAACCGACTCGTCGAGGAAGGCGACGACGGCGAAGATGACCTGCTTGGTGTCTTCAGCGCTGTAGCCGCGGCTGCGAGCGCGCTGTTCGGCGACGCGCAGATGTTTTTTCATTTCCTCGCGGAAGGAGTGGGCGTCGCTGACGGCCTGGCGGTTGTAGCGGACGCGGACGACGATCGTGAGCACTTCCTGAAATTCGAGGGCGAGGTTCCAGCCGCGGCGATCCATGGCGGAACTGGATCCGCGGTAGCTGGCTAGGGGTGAGATGTGGGGTGAACTCATGAGGGCTCCGTGTTGTTATCTCGAGTGCGCGGGTGCCGTTCCTTCGGGGCTCGTACGCGTCTCCATGCTTACCCGGCACTAACGCGCCGGCCTAGTGAATGCCGTCGCTTCGCGACTCACATTCCCAGATCGAGACTCTGTGCTCCGAAATCAGGTTTCCAGAATTGCGACTTTCCAAAATTAATTCTCCAAAATCACTACCAGTTCCAGTTCGGCGGATGGTAGTTCGCCGGGGACGTAGACGCCTACCATGCGCGATTTCATAATGTGCTCCCAGCAGGGGCCGCTCTTGTTGACGACGAAATACTGGCTGTCGACTTTGGCCGCGATGGCCGAGGGCGGCACCGATACGTGCGTCAGGCCGAGACCGGGCATCGCGCGCTTTACGAGATCGGGAACGAATTTTGCCGAGCAGAGCTTTAATCATTGCGGAGCTTTCGTGATCAGCTCGGCTTCGCCGATTGGCGAGTGCACGCCGAGAACCCAGCGGCCACGGCCGAAGCAGCGCTGGTCCTGCACCTCGCCCTCGTAGAAGTAGCGGCCCACTTGTTTCAGCGGGATGGTGATGGCTTGCGCCGGGACGACGATTTCGAGATGGCGGCGAATGTGGTCGTCGAGAATGTCGAAGCATCGATCCAGATGTTTGTGATCGTAGGCGGGAAGCGAGCGCGGGTGAGCGTCGAGTCCGAAGGTGCAGAGGGCTCCGGCGAGGCGCGACATTTCGCGGAATAATTCCTCGGGATGGCCGTGCTTCGAAAGCAGGAAGTGACGCAGCGGCGTGAGACTGGAATTGATGGCGTGCAAAAACCAGAATTGTGAAACCTGGCGGGCCGAGAGGGCGGTCTGGAAGCGGGCTTTGCCTTGTTGCTGCTGCTCCTGCGAAACGGAGGAACTTTTTTCTTCGAGAATTTCGACCAGACGGCTGAGCAGGCTCATCAGGCGTGGACTGGCGCTGGCGACGAGGCAGGGTGGAATGAATGCGGGATCGTTGACGAAGCGGCCAGCGCCGTCGCGGACGACGCGGGCCACAGGCAGAGTGAGAAGGCTGTTGGTGGCTTCCGACTCGACGATGAGGCGGAGATTTTTGCGGCCGAGTGGGACTTGCTTCTCGTCGCGTCCGGTATTTTCGTCGTGCAGAGTCTCAACCTGACAGGCGTAGCGGCTGGCGCCGTTGGTCACGAGTTCGAGTTCGCAGTTCTTGCCTTCGGGAATCCACCGCGGAACCGCGAGAGCGAGTGTGAGGTGATCGGCCGTTGGGGAAAACAGGCTGGCGAAGCTGCGCGACTGCGGGAGCGGATCGCACTCGGGCATGTCGAAAGCGAGACCGTCTTCGAAAATGCCGCGGGCGTGGCTGAGAGCGAGGACGCCGTTTTGCAGAGCGTCAGGATCGACTTCGCAGGCGGCGAAGCCGTAAGTCTCATTCCACAGGCTGGAGGTCGCGAAGTGAAGCGAGTCTTCGAAGAAACGGTTCTGCGCCTGGAAATGTTGAGGAGCGAGATACATCCCCTCGGACCAAACGATCTTGGAGAGCAGCTTCATCCTCTTTTAGTTTCGTCCAGGAAATTGAAAATCTATCTTGCGGTTTCGATGGAGAACGCCGGGGGCATTTCCTGGAATATCGCCGCCGGGAATTCGTCGAAGGCCATCATACCGCGGTTGTGCAAAAGTGGTGCTTGCTGAGAGTTGGCGAACACGGGCAGCATCTTCCGAGTTACTGAGAGCTCGAACCAAAATCAAAAGCTTTTAACCGCGAAGGACGCGAAGAAAAGCCGCGGAGATCGCAGAGAAAATCAAAGGCGGAATAATATCCGACTTCACTGCAAAACGTTACTTTGAAGCCCGTGGCGACGACCCGAACACAGACCACTGCGGCGCAGAGCGATGCTAGGCGTTGGGGTCTTTACTGTCAAGGGAACTGGGCGCAGACCGAGTGCCGCGGCGTGGACAAGCGGTGCTATCCTTGGGGTTGAACG
This sequence comes from uncultured Acidobacteriaceae bacterium, assembly GCA_963709385.1. Lineage (GTDB taxonomy): Bacteria > Acidobacteriota > Terriglobia > Terriglobales > Acidobacteriaceae > Sulfotelmatobacter. Next base: position 114,086 of record CAVPWD010000024.1, on the reverse strand, counting down.
GGGCGCATTTTAGGACCAAAGCCGCGATGTGCGGCGGTTGACGCGGGGCCAAGCTTTTTATGAAGTTTGCCGACAAATACGAAATTCTGGAGATGGTGACTAGCGGACGGGTCAGTACGTTCCTGGCGCGGGAGCGGACCACGCAGGAACCGGTGGTGGTGTACACGTTCGAATGCGTCGGGGCGGGCGAGTTGAGCACGGCCTCGATCATTGCGCGATTCTGTGCGCTGGCGCCGAATCCTCCGGGGATGATTGTGAAGGCGGGATTCGATGCGCCGAGTTCGTCGGCGTTTCTCACGACCCGTATGCCCGAGTCTGCGGCATTGCAGGCATGGGTGGCAGCTTACCAGTCGTTTGCGAAACCAGGAACTACGCCGGCGAGGCCGGCAAGCGGCAGCGCTCCCACTGGAGATGAGACGGCGGAGTTGAGCGCGTCGGAAGTGCGGGCAGTTATGGCGAGAACCGGTACGCCGCCGAAGCAGCCGCCGGTTGAGAATCTTTCTGAGGATCTGGGGTCGTCAGACTTGGGCGGAGGGACGGCGGCATTTTCGCTGAGTCCACCGATGCCCGCCTCGCCGCAATCCTCGGGAGAGTTTACGCGGCTGTTCAATGAGGTCAATGCGTTTCAGCCGACCGCGAGCAGTAAGCCTCCGTCTGCGCCGGTTGCGGCAAAACCTATGGCGCCGAAACCGAGCGACTCGACCGAGGCGATGTTTGGAGAGTTGCTGGGTGGTTCGCCGCTGGGCGGGAAACCGACGCCGCCGGCTGCACCGCCGGCGCCGGTGGAAGCTTCTCAGGGATCGTTTACCAGGGAATTTCTCGGGCTCTCTGCTGATAAGGCCCCTGAAGTTGCGCCGAGAACGCCGCCTCCTGCGCCGAAGTTCACTCCGCCTGGCGAGAAGGAGCCGGGGGCGTTTACGCGGGAATTTATGGCGGTATCGCAGGATGTGTTTAAGGCTGCCGAGAAGCCGAGTGCTCCGCCGACGCAGAAAACTCCGCCTCCACCGGCCACGTCCTTCGACAGCATCTTCGGGGGATCGGCGTCGGAGGCTTCCGCGCCGGCGGGTGGGGGCGAGCAGAAAGCGGGCGAGTTTACCAGTTTTTTCCGTGATCCGTTTGAGAGTCCGGGAGCGCCGGCGAAGCCGATTGACATTCCGGAGTTGGAAAGAGCCGCACCGACCAAGCCGCCAGTCGGGGATTTCACGAGAATGTTTGGCCGCGGGGATCTGGGACGGGAAGAACCAGCTCCGTTGCCGGCTCTGGAACCGGAGCCGTCGGCGGCTGCGCCGGGATCGTTTACGCAGATGTTTGGCGAAGTCCCTGCGGCAAAGAGATCGCAGGAATCGCAGCTTGGGGCGGCGACATTGGGTACGAATCCGAATGTGCGGCCATCGTTTCTGGAATCGTCGGGAGTTCAGGATGCACCGCCGGCACCACCGCGTGCAGTGACACCGGCGACTCCGCCCGAACCTTTTTTCTCGCCTAATCCTTCACCCAGTTTTTCTCCGATGTTTTCTTCGCCGCCTGCCGCGCCCGCGGCGAATCAGACATTCATGGGGCGGCCGGGGTCGACGACGGATGTGTTCCGGATTCCCGGAGGGGAGGCGCCGCCAGTGGAACAACTGCCGAGCGGGCCCAGCGAATTTACCGTGTTCTTATCACGGAGCCAGTTGAATGAGAGTCTGGCGGCGGCGGGTGGAACGGGCGCGGGTGCTGTGCCGCCGCCGGCGCCGCAGCCAGGGCCATTTCAATTTGCTCCTCCTCCGCCGCCGGCGATTAAATTACCTCCGGCGCCGGCGGTTCCCGCTGCGCCGCCTGTGGCCGCGCTGGCTGCGGCGCCCAAGCTCGCGTCATTTTGGCCAGTGATTGTGGTGTTGACGGTGCTATTCGCGATCGGGGCGTTGATGGTGATGTATTTCGCGTTGAAACATTAGGCGCAGTACGACCACGCGGGCTAAAGCCCCATTTCAATTGTGATCGCTTGACGCGGCGCTGAAGCGCCGCTCTTCCACGGTTGTTCCGACGGTCGTTCACGGTCGTTGCCACCGTTGTTCACGGCCATTTCGGTTGCCCCCATGGCTATCCCGACCTTTTTGACACGGCTGTTCCGGCGGTCGTTCCCACGGTAGTTGCATCTTTAGTTCCCGGTGAGTGTGGGGTTCCTTGTGGTATCTTGCGCCTGATGAAATCGCTGCTTGTGATTCTTCTCTCTGCTTTGGCTCCGCTGGCAGGTCTTGCTCAGTCTTCGTCTGCGACGAGCGGAGCGCCTGCGACGGGTCAGGCCACTGTCTCGGGTCAGGCCGTTGCGGCCACGACTCCAGATCCCGATGCGTTCTATCACCTTGGTCCTGACTCGTTGCCGCAGGATGGCGTCCCGAAGGGCGAAATCCGCGGGCCGTTTACGCTGCCCAGCAAGGCTTATCCGGGGACGCAGCATACGTATTGGGTGTATGTTCCCGCGCAGTACGATCCGGCGGTCGTGGCGAGCCTGATGATTTACAACGACGGGCAGGCGTTCATGAATGCGGATGGCGATATGCGGGCGCAGAACGTGATGGACAATCTTATCTTCCGGCGGGAGTTGCCGGTGATGATTGGTGTGTTCATCAATCCTGGGCGGAAGCCCGATCAGCCGGAGCCGGATGCGAAGGAGTGGGGCGACAATACCACGAACCGGCGGACGGAGTACAACACGCTGGACGACAAGTATGCGCGGGTGATTGTGGATGAGCTGCTGCCGGTGCTGTCCAAGGACTACAACATTTCGAAAGATCCAGAGCGGCGCGGGATTGGCGGATCGAGTTCGGGGGCGATTGCGGCGTTCACGGTGTCGTGGGAGCGTCCGAACGAATTTCGGAAGGTGCTGAGTAATGTGGGCAGTTTTGTTGATTTGCGGGGAGGGAACGCTTATCCGGACATTATTCGTAAGAATGAGAAGAAACCGATTCGGATGTTTCTTTGCGATGGGAGGAATGACAATCGCGGGCAGCGTCCGGGAGAAGAGTACAACCAGGCGCGCGACTGGTTTTATCAGAACGTGAGGATGATGCAGGCGTTTAGCGAGAAAGGCTACGACTTGAACTATGCCTGGGGCATGAATAAGCACGGGCAGAAAATGGGTGGGGCGATTTTGCCGGAGATGATGCGGTGGTTGTGGCGCGATCACGAAGTATCGAGCGATCCGAAGGACGCGGTGGAGCGGTCTTTTAATTTTCCAAGGAAAGGTGCAGTGAAGCCTTAGGGCGAACGGCTTAACCACAGGGGTCACAGGGGTTCACAGGGGAAATCTTAGGACGTTTGCGGTAACAGGATTAACAGTTCCAGTTGGGGATTTGGGAGGTCGCCGGGAACGTAGGCGGCCAGGTTGCGGGCACGGCCTACTGCTTCCCAGGCGGGGCCGGACTGGTTCAGGCTGAAGTATTGGTACTTCAGTTTGACGGGGATCGCCGCGGGGGGATTGCTCAGGTGTTTGAGTTCCACGCCGGGCAGGGCGTTTTTTACCAAGTGATCGATGTGGGTGGCGGAGCAGACTTTCACGATCTGCGGGACTTTCTGAATCACAAAATTTTCGCTGACCTCGGCACTGACGGCGAGATACATGCGCGTGTCGGCGAGATATTTGTCTTCGGCGAGGGCAGTGGCGTAGATCGAAGGTTGCACCAGCGTGAGTGGCAGCGAGACAAGATTTGTGGGCACGACTGTCTGCAGAAGTGAGCGGAGCTTGTCGTCCAACTCGGCCAGAATCGGTCCGAGGTTGTCGTGATCGTAGAGCGGGAGATCGCGCGGGCGAAGCTTGGGAGAGAAAGTTGTGAGCGATCCAGCGAGAGAAACGAGCGCTGAATAAAGTTCTTCGGGATGAACCTGTTTGGCTTCGAACAGATGACTGAACGCCGGGAATGAAGAATTCACGGTGTAGAGCAGCCAGAAATTGGCGATGTCGGCAGTGGTGAAGTCGGCGAGGCTTTGATTTTTCTGGCGGCGGGTGCCGGAGAGTTGGGTGCTGCGGGCGGCGAGGACTTCGATGATGCCGCGCAGCAATCCCATGATGTATTCGTTGGCGCGAATGTCGAGCAGGGGCGGAACGAAGCGCGGGTCGAGATGAAAAGTGTCGCCCTCGGCTTTGCGAACATTCGCGATGCGGAGAGCGGCATTGCCTTCGCGGTTTTCTCCTCCCCCCATGAAGCGCATGTTTTTGCGGGCGATCTGGACCGGCTTTTCGCCGCTGCCGGTGTTTTCGTCGCGATACGTCGCGACCTCAGCGACGTAGCGGGTGCCAGCATCGCGCTTGCCGATGGCCACGTTCAGGCCGCGCTGGCGATAGTCGGGGACGGTGAGATAAACGTCCATTTCCTTGGAGCCCGGTTCGAAAAGTTCGGCGACGGAGCGGGACGCCGGGGCGGCATCGGCGTCGGGGATGTCGAAGAGGAGTCCGTCGGGAAAAATTCCGGAGGCGCGGGAAATGGCGAAGTCGCCGGTGGCGAGCTTTTGCTGATCGATGACGAGTTCGGTGAATCCCCAGGGGCAGAACTTCAGGGCTTCGAGGCGGAATTGGAGCGTGTCTTCGAGAAACCTGTCCTGAAGCTGCAGGTGTTGCGGCGTCAGGAAAGTGCCTTTGGTCCAGATGACTGGTTGCAGTCGCTTCATACCGTTCCCGGTGGGAACAATAACAAGTATGGGGGAGAGAAGCAAAGGGGGCGCGCTTGTGGCACATTCTGAATCTGTCCGCGAACTGGGGGGGCTCTCGAATCGCAAGATGAAAACTTTGACTGCGGAGTACGCGGAGAAAGGCCGCGAAGGTCGCGGAGAGATTCAGGGTGAACCGTTCGCGGGAGCGAGAATCCCCACTTCTCGCGCAAAGGACGCGCGAGAAATGGGGCACCCGGCGAGTCGGATTTCGGTTGTATACGCGAGATCCTTCGCTCCGCCTGAAGAGCGGCTGCGTTCAGGATGACTCCTGCAACGTCGGGTGCGGGGAAGAGTTTATTCGAGCAGGCCGTTTTCTTTTAGCAATTCTTCGGTGCGTTCGACGCTGGGGATGAGGACGACGGAACCTTTGGCGCGGCCGGCCCAGCGGGAGGCGTCGTCTTCGCTAATTTTGATTCCGGTCAAGAAGGCGACCAGGTCGTCGTGGCTGGTGATGCGGACGGGAAGGGTGTTGAAGCGGCCGGCGTAGGGAACGAACACAACTTCGAAGTGGGCCGCCGTGGTCTCCGTGCCCGGGTTGGGCGTGATGCGGATGTTGCCGATCAGTTTTTTCATTCGGAGACTCTCCTGTGGCGCTTCGGTCCCCTGGTGGCGTAACCGTGCATGGCCTTGTTATATCAAGTTTTGCGGGGGATTTCCTAGTTCGGAGTCAGGATCGTAACCCCTCCGATCCGCCGGGAGTTGAGGCTCGATTTTTTTATTCGTCTTACGCGGCGCCGGAAGCGCCGCTCTTCCACGGTTGCTCAGACAGTCGCGCAGGCCTTTGAATGTTCTTTCTTGCTTTCTTCCTAGCAGAGGAGGAAGCCGCGCTCGATTAGTTTGCGGATGATCCCCAGGCATTCTGTCTGGACTTGTTCGAAGGGGGCTTCGACCTGGGCGGCGAATTCCTGGATCAACTCAGCTACGGTTCTCTTGCCGTTGCAGCCGTTGAGGAAACCTGCGACGGGGGCCTGCAGGCCAATGAAGAAAGGGAATCCTTTGAGCAGGCGCAGGTTCAAGGAAGTGGGCTGCCAGTGGCCTTCTCCGGGCTGAAAGAATTGTTCGAGGCGGCAGTAGGGAGCGAGGCGGGGTTTAACCTGGTTCATCTGATTGTCGGAGGCGTGGGCTTCGAGAAAGTCGCGAGCCTCGAAGGCGAGAGCGACGTATTCGCCAAATGGATCGTTGGATAGCTCCGACATTTCCTCGATATGGATCCAGTTGTTCCCGGAACGGCGGCGCAGCGCGATGATGCCATCGTGAATCGCCTCGACGTTTCGTTCGCGGTAGTAGGAAATGTAGGTCGAGTAGAGTTCGTCCTCGCGTTTCGAGCTTGCAGTTTCGGCGATGCGATGCTGGGCATACTCCGATGGATCCTGCGTATGGCCCATGATGACCCAGGCGTCGCAGCCGTTATTCTCGAGCCATTCTCCGATGCGTTCACGCCAGGGCTGTCCGCGGACTGCGGCCCACTCGCAGAGTAACTGGAAGTAGCCGCCTTCTTCGAGATAGTTGGGCGCGTCCTTCACAAACTGGCGGCAGAGTTGGTCGAGGTCCATGGGATTGTCGCAGAACAGATAGCGGCCGGAAGGGCTGATGAAGAATGGAGGGTTGGAGACGATGAGATCGAATTTGCGGCCGGCGACGGGGTTGAATCCATCGCCGTGGAGAGGTTCGATGTTTTCGATGCCATTCAAACGCGCCGTGAATGCGGCGTAGTTTACGGCGCGGGGATTCAGATCGGTGGCGACGACGTGCTGGCTGTGGGCGGCGCAAGAGAGAGCCTGAATGGCGTTGCCAGTGCCGAGGTCGAGTGTGGCGCGCACGGGCCGGCGCACCGTGAAGCGGGAGAGAAAGCGACTGGTGGGGTTCGGCCAGAGAACGAGTTCGGGATCGTTGGCGTCGATCTTGGTGGTGTGGTCGGAGGTGACGAGAAAACCTTCGGCGGGAAAAAACATGACTTCGGGGACGATGTGATCGCCGGTCTTATTTTTAGTCAGCAGACCGCAGGAGAGCGCCAAGGTGGTGAACCAGGAAGGGATGAATTCGGCGGCGCGGGAGGCGTCTTGAGGAACGCCGAGCCAGAACCAGCGTAGCAAGGTGTTGAGCACGTTTGGTTCGCTGGTGGAATCGAGCAGGCGCGGCATATTGCGCAGGCGGCTGGAGGGGAGTTCGTTGAAAAAGCCGCGCTTGCGGAGACTGGCTTCTTCATATCCCGATTCGATGAAGAATTCTTTCAGGCGTCGGGCGTCGTCTTGCGAGATCGTTTTGAGCAATTGGGGCCTTCGGTGTGCGAGTGGAAGGATACTACACCGGGCGATGGCTGGTTCGGGGTGAAAGCAGCCTTGTGGCGCGCGCGAGATCCTTCACTTCGCCTGAAAAACGCTCACGGTCAGGATGACGCCGTGAAATGGTTTCGATTGCCGGAGAGGACCAGCAGAGAGCATGATTTTTCAGTGGGTTTGGAGGTGCTCCTTGACACTCCTATATGCGTGTGGTAAATGTTCCTCACTCTGCGCCGAGGTCATTCTGCGCAACGATTCCCCCCGTGAGCACACTATGGCATAGGGCGTGTGGTGCCCGAAAGCAGAGTCACGAGTGTTCTAGTCGCAAAGGAAAAAATCATGGCCAGACAAAGCGCCCAGCACAAATTAGACCGTGTGCGTCCGCCACGAGTCCAGATTACTTACGATGTAGAGATCGGCGGAGCCATTGAACTCAAGGAGTTGCCGTTTGTGGTTGGTGTACTCGGCGACTTCACCGGCCAGGCCGAGCAACCCCTGCCCAAGCTGAAAGACCGCAAATTCGTGGAAGTGAATCCGGACAATTTCGATACCGTCCTCGAAGGCATGAAGCCCCATCTTTCCTACGCGGTGGAGAATAAGCTGAGCGACGATCCTTCCGGTCCGCAGCTGAAGGTGGATCTGAAATTCAGGAAAATGGAAGACTTCGAGCCGGGCAACGTGGCCAAGCAAGTAAAGCCGCTGAAGGAACTGCTTGACCTGCGCACGCGGCTGGCGGATTTGCGCGGCCAGCTCCAGGGCAACGACAAGCTCGAGGAAGTTTTGTTGGACGCGGTGGGCAACACGGAGAAGCTGGACAAGCTGAAGGGCGAGATCGAACCCAAGGGAGGAGGATCCAATGGCTGATGCCAAGAAGCAATCGGCTTCCACCACAACGATAGAAAAAGAACAGGTGGGGTTGCTGGATCAGATCGTCGAATCGGGACGCTTTGGCCAGGAAGCGAGCGCGAAGGAGCGCGGCAAGAATCTGGTGAAGGAGTTTGTGGCCCAGGTTCTCGACGGCTCCATGACCGTGGCCAAAGATGCCGAGATGATGATCAATGCGCGTATCGCGCAGATCGATCATCTACTCTCCATTCAGCTGAACGAAATCATGCATCACGAACAGTTCCAGAAGCTGGAAGGTTCTTGGCGCGGATTGAAGCACCTGATGGATCACAGCGAAACCGGAACTCAGTTGAAGATCCGTGTGCTGAACGTTACGAAGAAAGAGCTGCTGCGGGACATTGAAAAAGCTCCGGAGTTCGACCAGAGCGCTCTGTTCAAGAAAGTGTACGAAGAAGAATACGGAGTTTTCGGCGGAGCGCCATTCGGCGCGCTGATCGGGGACTACGAATTCGGGAAGCATCCCGAAGACTTGGCGCTGTTGGAAGGGATTTCGCACGTAGCGGCGCAGGCTCACGCTCCGTTTGTCAGCGCAGCGGCTCCGGACTTGTTGAACCTGGAAAGCTTTACGCAACTCGATGCACCCCGCGATCTGGCAAAGATTTTCGACAGCACGGAATACGCCAAGTGGAAATCGTTCCGTCAAGGCGAGGATTCGCGGTATGTCGCACTGTGCCTGCCGCGGACGCTTTCGCGTCTGCCGTACGGCAAAGAGACCAAGCCGATCGACGAGTTCGCGTACGAAGAGCACGTCGACGGGACGGACCATTCCAAGTATTTGTGGATGAATGCGGCCTATTCGCTGGGCACGCGGATGACGAACTCGTTCTCGACCTATGGCATGTGCGTGGCGATGCGCGGCGTGGAAGGCGGCGGACTGGTGGAAGGCCTGCCGACGCACAACTTCTACACCGATGAGGGCGATATCGCGCTCAAGTGCCCGACGGAAATTCCGATCACCGATCGGCGCGAAAAAGAACTGGCCGACCTGGGATTTGTGCCGCTCGTCCACTGCAAGGGCACCGACTATGCGGCGTTCTTCAGCGTGCAGAGTGCGCAAAAGCCGAAGGTCTACGACAAGGATGCGGCCAATGCGAATGCGCGACTCTCGGCGCAGCTGCCTTACATCATGGCTGTGTCGCGTTTTGCTCACTACCTCAAGGCGATGATGCGCGACAAGATTGGCAGCTTTATGTCGCGCAAAGAAGCCGAGGCGTTCCTGAACCAGTGGATCACAAACTATGTCACTCCGGACGACATGGCGTCGCCGGCAACCAAGGCGCAGCGGCCTTTGCGCGAAGCGCGCATCGACGTGGCAGAGGTTCCGGGGAAGCCGGGCGTCTACCGCGCGGTAGCGTTTTTGCGGCCGCACTTTCAGTTGGATGAACTCACAGTTTCGTTGCGGTTGGTGGCGGATCTTCCGGCGGCGGCGAAGTAAGGCTGTTCGGAGTGTCTTGCTCACCAGGTCCAGTCGTGAATGTTTTATTGGTTTTTGGGATTCAACTTCGGCGTAAAGGAGAAGTGCAATGGCGGTAAACGCATATTGTCTTATCAAAGGTGTTCCGGGACCGAGTACCAGCTTGAGCGACGCAATCGACATTCTGTCGTTCAGTTTCGGCGCCTCCAACTCCGCGGTTTTCGGGCCGGGAGCGTCGGGCGGTGAATCGCGCGCAGGCCGGGCAGATGTGAGCCAGGTGTCGATCATGAAGGTGCTCGACAAGACCTCGCCGACGTTGTTCGGGAACTGCGTGACCGGAGATTACATCGACTCGGTCGACGTCCAATATTTCAAACCGATGGGCAACAAGCAGGATGTGTATTTCAAGATTCACATGGAGAAGGTGGTCATCACCTCCGTCCAGCTTTCGGGATCGAACGAGAATCCGACGGAGTCGGTCTCGTTTGCGTTCGCCAAGGTGAAGGTAAGCTACAACCCGGAGAAGGATGGCAAGCTGCAAGGGTTTGTCGACAAGGGCTTCGACGTCGAGAAACTCGCAAAGTGGTAGGGAGTAGAAACCAGAGCGGGTGCCAGTGAAAGCAAAGGAGCTTTTCGAAGCGGGAAAAGTGCGCGAAGCGGAGAAGGAGATTACCAGCTATCTCCGCGATCATCCCATGGATGTGGCACAGCGCACATTCCTGTTCGAACTCCTTTGCTTTTCTGGCGATTTTGCTCGCGCCGAAAAGCAGCTCAGCGTTTTGGCTCAGGGCAAACCCGATGCAGAATTAGGAGCCGTGCTGTATTATGCAGCGCTGCATGCCGAGAAAACGCGGCACGAGTTATTTGAGAAGCAGGAATTTCCCAAGGAAAGCGCCGCGGCTTCCTGTCCGGGAACTCTGAACGGAAAGCCATTTCAATCCTTACGGGATGCCGATCCTGACATAGGGGCGCGGCTGGAAGTCTTCGCCGCGGGCGCCTATCTATGGATTCCCTTCGAGCACATCGCCACGTTGGAAATGGAAGCGCCGCGCCGGCTGCGTGACACCCTGTGGACGCCCGCATTCGTCTGCACCGGACCGTCGTTCAAGGGCCGGGATATTGGCGAAGTGCTGATTCCGGCAATTTATCCTTTCTCGTGGAAAAATCCCGACGAGTCCGTCTGGCTGGGGCGCGTGACGGACTGGGCGGCCGACGATGAAGGCAACGAATATCCGTCAGGGCAGAAAATGCTGCTGCTGGATGGCGAAGAGATCCCGTTTCTTGAGGTGCGTTCGTTGAAGTTTGAGCAGCCGGCCACCCAAGCCACGGCTGACTGACGTAAGTTTTAAGCACCTGGATACTGCCCATGCCACTGCGCGACGATCTTCTGACCCCTATCCCGGGCGACAACCCAAGCGGTGTGTACGTTCGCCACGACACCAAGCTGCTGCTCTACGACAAGATCAAGGAAGCCCGGCGCCAGGACGATGAAATGGCGCAGGGCGACTGGGCGCACGAGCGCAAAATGGCGAACTTCCCGCAGGCAAAAAAGCTGGCGGAAGAAGCTCTTGGCCACTCGAACCAAGGACCTGCAACTCGCGGCGTGGCTGACCGAGGCGCAACTGCATATCGAGGGTTACGCGGGATTGCTGCAGGGCCTGAACCTGTGCGTGGGACTCATCCAGAATTTCTGGGACACGCTTTATCCCCCGATTGAAGACGATGACTTGGAGTTGCGCGCTGGGCCGCTGGATTTTCTGGGATCGAGTCTGGATTTTCCGCTGAAGTCGCGTCCGCTGGCGAAGGCGGGGTATGACTGGTTCAAGTACAAAGAGTCGCGCGCGGTTGGCTACGACGATCCGTCGAAAAGCGACAAGGAGCGAACAGACCGTGAGCAAAAGATTGCCGACGGGAAGTTGGCTGCCGAAGTATTCGACAAGTCGTTTACGGAGACCCCGAAGGCTTTTTATTTTCAGGGGGAAAAAGATCTGGATGGCTGCCTGGCAGCGCTGAAGACTCTGGATGAAATTTGCGATGAGAAGTTCGGAAGTTCTGGCCCGGCGCTGGGCAAACTGCGGAACGCGCTGGAAGAAGTGCGGCATTCGGTGCATGTGCTGCTGGAGAAGAAGCGGGAGACGGAGCCTGATCCGGTGGAGGTAACGGCGGCGGATGGCTCGGTGAGGCGCCGGAGCCGGCGGCGGTTGGCGGGGCGGTTGCTCGCAAGTGCGCCGGGAATTTCGATTTCGGTGCTGACCAGTTCTGAGCCGGCGGACCGGCGGGAGGCGATCGCCACTGTGGCGCGGGTGGCGGCGCTGCTGCGGCAACAAGATCCGCATAATCCGGGGCCGTATTTAATGATGCGCGGGCTGCGCTGGGGCGAGCTGCGTGGCGCGAAAGGGATCAGCGACGCGCGGCTTGCTGGAAGCTCCGACCACGGAACTGCGGCAGCATGTGAAGCGGCTCGCGCTGGCGAAAAAGTGGAGCGAACTTTTGGAGACGGCGGAGAATGCGATGTCGCTGCCGTGCAGCCGGGCCTGGCTCGATTTGCAGCGATTAGTTGTCGCAGCGTGTACGGCTCTGGGAGAAGAATACGAACCGATCGCGGCGGCGATTCGATCGGAACTGAAAGCGCTCTTGCAGGATATTCCGCAATTGCTCGATGCCCTGCTGCTCGACGATACGCCCGCGGCGAATGGTGAGACGAGAGCTTGGCTGCAACAACTGGTAGGAACTGCGGCTGCGGCAGTCGCCGAGAATCCGTCGGCGACGGAGGGTGCGGAGGCTTCGACCAACGGGCAAGGTTCGTCGAGATCAGCATCTTCCTGGCTGGACAAGACGGCGGATGCGTATGCGCTGGCGCAAGATACATTGAAGGCGGGCCAGCCGGAGAAGGCTTTCGAAATCATGCGCAAGGAAATTGCGCGGCAACGATCGGGACGCGGAAGATTCGAGCGCACGATGCAGTTGGTGGAACTTTGCGTGGCGGCGGGGAAAGATGCAATCGCGCAGCCTCTGCTTGACGATCTCTCGGCGGCGATTGAAGAACATAAGCTGGACAACTGGGAAGACAGCGAGATGGTGGCGGCTGCGCTCGCGACCGTGATGAAGACCAGCCGCAGAGTCCTCGACGACGAGAGCGAGAGGAAAAAACTCTTTGAGCGCATTTGCCGGCTCGATCCCGTCCGCGCTCTGAGCGCAGGATAAGAGAACCGAGATGGCAAGGACCCCAGGCGACATCACGGTCACACTCTCGGTTCTGGACCGGCTCATTGACCGCGAGCCGAAATCGGAGTCGGAAGCGCCGCTGACGCGTTCGCAGTCGGTGCGACTGTTGAAGGCGGCGGTGCAACGTGACTTGGAGTGGCTGCTCAACACGCGCCGCATTTTTCAGGAGCCGGATGAATCGCTGAAGGAAGTAAACCGCTCGGCGTATATTTACGGTCTGCCGGATTTTTCGCAGTACACCATGGCTTCCGCGGCGGACCAGGCCAAACTGCTGCGGCAACTGCTGGCCACCATAAAAATGTTTGAGCCCCGCCTGGCCAACGTTCGACTGGTTCCCGTGGAAAATTCGGAGATGGGCATTCAGCAGTTTCGGCTGCGCATTGAAGCCATGCTGCTGATGGATCCTTCGCCGGAGCCGGTTTCCTTCGATACAGTGATTGGTTTGAAATCCGGAAACGCCAGAATCTCCGGAGGGCCAAATGCGGGATGACCTGCTGCTCTATTACGAGCGCGAACTGGACTACCTGCGGAAGACGGCGGTGCAGTTTGCGGAGAAGAATCCGAAGGTAGCGTCGCGCCTGGTTCTGGAGCCGACGAAATGCGAGGACCCGCACGTCGAGCGATTGCTGGAAGCGTTTGCCTTTCTGGCAGCGCGCGTACACCTCAAGATCGACGACGAATTTCCAGAGATCAGCGAGGCGCTGCTAACGGTCGTGTATCCGCAACTGGTACGGCCGATTCCGTCGATGTCGATTGTCGAGTTTCAGCCCGATCCGGAGAAAGGCAAGCTGAGCACGGCGCTACCGATTCCGCGGGGATCGAATCTGCATTCTCGTCCGGTGGGTGGCGCGCCCTGCACATTTCGTACTTGCTACGACACTACCCTGTGGCCGATCGCAGTCACGAATGCGGAGTGGAGAGCTCCCAGCCGGTTGCAGCCGCCGGTGAAGACGGGAGATTCCTCGGCGGCAATCCGTTTGGAGATGAGCTGCGCGCCGGACGTGAACCTGCGCGAACTGAAGATTGACCGGCTTCGTTTTTATCTGGACGGCGAGGGCGGGCTGATCAACACGCTGTACGAGTTGTTGTTCACGCGGCTCAACCGCATTCTGGTGCGCGATCCAACTCCGGGTTCGAAGGTGCGACCGATTACGCTGCCGGCGTCGGCGCTGCTGGCGGTTGGATTTGGAAAAGACCAAGGCATGGTGCCGTATTCGGACCGCTCTTTTGCGGGGCATCGGCTGCTGATGGAGTACTTCACGTTTCCGGAGAAATTCTTTTTCGTCGACCTGACCGGGCTGGAAACCGTCTGGCAGGCGGGCTTCGACAAGAATGTCGAATTTATTTTTCTGCTGGGCGATGTGGAAGGCGACGAGCGGCGGCAGCGGCTGGAGCTGGAACTTTCGAAGAAAACGTTTCGATTAGGCTGCACGCCGGTAGTGAATTTGTTCACGCAGGTGGCCGAGCCGATCCGGTTGACGCAGCGAAAGTACGAATACGCGATTACTCCGGATGTGCGCCGGCCTTATGCGACCGAGATTTATTCGGTGGATGAAGTCAACTGCATCGATACGACCACGCAAGAGACGACGACGTTCGAGCCGTTCTATTCGTTGCGGCATTCGACGTCGGTGAACGAGCAGAAATGTTTCTGGACGGCGCGGCGGCGGCCCTCGGCGCGTCCCAACGACGAAGGGACGGAAATGTTTTTGTCGCTGGTGGATTTGTCGATGCGTCCCATGACGCCGGATGGAAATATTCTCTCGGCGAGGACGACCTGCACCAATCGCGATCTGCCGGCGCGCCTGCCGTTCGGTGTGGACGATGGCGATTTCGAACTGGAAGGCGCTTCCGCGTTGAAGCGGATTGTCGCGCTGCGTAAGCCCACACCGCCAGTGCGGCCGCCCTCGGGCAAAAGCGCTCTTTGGCGGTTGATTTCGCATCTTTCGCTGAACTATCTGTCGCTGGTGGAGGAAGGGAAGGATGCATTTCAGCAAATCTTGCGTTTGTACGACATTGGGCGCACTGCTTATTCGCAGAATGTGATCGATAGCGTGGTCAAGCTCAGCAGCAGCCGGCACTTTGCGCCGGTGCGTTCCGATAACGGAACCACCTTTGCGCGCGGCATTCGGGTGGAGTTGGAACTGGACGAAGATCAGTTCGTGGGCGGCGGCGCGTTCCTGTTCGCCAGCGTGGTGGAACGGTTTCTCGGACTCAGCGCTTCGCTCAACAGTTTTGTGCAACTAGCAGTTGCGACTTCGCAGAGAAAGCAGTTTCTGCATGAATGGAAACCGCGGGCGGGGCGCAGGATTCTGATATGAGCGATTCTCCGATGGGCGATTTTCCGGTGAGCGATCCTACTGCAATGGGATCTTCTGCGGCAACAGAATCCGCAGCGGCCGAATCCTCGATGGAGCAGGCGCTGCACGAAGACGCCTGCTCGTTCGAATTCTTCCAGGCGGTCGCATTGCTGCAGCGGTTGCGGCTGAATGAGCGGCAGCCGGTGGGCCAATTTTCCAATCCGCAAGACGAAGCGGTGCATTTCCGGGTCAACAATACGCTGGCTTTTCCGGCGAGCCAGATCCAGTCGATTCAGGATCAGGAGCACGGGCCTCCGCAAATGAAGGTGAACTTCATGGGGCTGACCGGACCCAATGGGGTGTTGCCGTACTGCTATACGGAATTGATTCTGGAGCGGCTGCGAGCGAAGGATCCCGCGATGGGAGCCTTCTTCGACGTTTTCAACCATCGGATGATTTCGTTTTTCTACCGGGCGTGGGAGAAGTACCGGTTTCCGGCGACGTACTATCGTGGCGACGATATTTTCACGCATCACTTACTCGACCTGATCGGTCTGGGTACTCCGGGTCTCACGGGACGTCAATCCGTGCCGGACAGCGCGCTGTTGCACTTTGCATCGCTGATCGGTGCGCAGGCGCGGTCGGCCGAGGCGTTGGAAGAGATTCTGAATGGATATTTCGAGGTTCCGGTCGAGGTTGAGCAATTTGCCGGAGCATGGTACCGTCTAGACCCGTCCGCGCAATGCAGCATGTCGGATGAAGACAGCGACTCGGAGAAACTTGGGGCGGGCGTGGTGGTGGGAGACGAAATCTGGGATCAGCAATCGCGGGTGGGGATCCGCATTGGACCGCTCACTCTCGAGAAGTACACCAGTTTTCTCCCCGGTGGTTCGGCGCACGAGCCGCTAAAGGCGCTGGTCAGGTTTTTTTCGAACGACGAACTGGATTTTGAGGTGACACTGGTTTTGCAGCGCGAGGAAGTGCCGAAGTGCGAAGTGGGGGGCGAAGACGCTGCGGCCCCGAGGCTGGGCTGGATTTCGTGGCTGAAGTCGGCTCCGCTGGATCATAATCCGGGCGACACAATTCTGAATATTTGAGCGGAGGCACCGATGGGGCCGAATCTAAAATCGCTGATCGGGAAACTGAATGATCCAGCGCGTTCCGCGCTGGAAGGGGCTGCGGGTCTTTGTCTGTCGCGAACGCACTACGACATCGAGGTCGAGCATTATCTGATGAAGCTGCTCGATTCCTCGGAGAATGATTTTGCCAGCATTGCGCGGCACTTCGAAGTCGACAAGTCGCGGCTTGCATCGGAGCTTACGCGCAGTCTCGACAAGCTGAAATCGGGCAACGCACGGACTCCGGCGATCAGCCCGACGATTCTGAAAATGCTCGTAACGGCGTGGACCATCGGATCGATTGATTTCAATGCCGGGCAGATTCGGACGGGATACACAATTCTGGCGCTGGTTGCGGACGATGAACTTCGCCGTCTGGTGCGCGAGACCAGCCGCGAGTTGCAGAAGATTGAGCCGGAAGCCCTGAAGAAAGATTTTCTGGCGATTGTCGCGACTTCGCATGAAGAGGTGCTGCCAGCTTCGACCGAGAGCGCAGGGCCGTCGACTCCGGCCACGCGGGCAGCGGGCGGGAAGACTCCGAATCTCGATCAGTTCACCGTGAACCTTACGGAGAATGCGAAGGCAGGGAAGATCGATCCGGTGCTGGGGAGGGATTTTGAGATTCGTCAGGTGATCGACATTTTGACACGGCGGCGGCAGAACAATCCCATTCTGACGGGCGAAGCGGGTGTCGGGAAAACAGCTGTGGTGGAAGGGTTCGCGTTGCGAGTGTCGCAGGGAGACGTTCCTCCGCCGTTGAAGAATGTGATGATTCGAACTTTGGACTTGGCGCTGTTGCAGGCGGGCGCCGGCGTAAAGGGTGAATTTGAGAACCGGCTGAAGGGATTGATCGAAGAAGTGAAGGCGTCGCCGATTCCGATCATTCTTTTTATCGACGAAGCGCACACCATGATCGGGGCTGGCGGCCAGGCGGGGCAGAACGATGCAGCCAATCTGCTCAAGCCTGCGCTGGCGCGCGGCGAGTTGCGCACCATTGCGGCTACGACGTGGTCGGAATACAAGAAGTATTTCGAGAAAGATCCGGCGCTGGCACGGCGGTTTCAGGTGGTAAAAGTGGAAGAGCCGACTGAGACGCAGTGCATGGTGATGATGCGCGGCATTGTGGGATCGCTGGAGAAGCATCACAAGGTTCGCATTCTTGATGAGGCTGTGGCCGCGGGGGTGCGGTTGTCGAACCGGTATTTGGCGGGGCGGCAACTTCCCGACAAGGCGGTGAGCGTTCTAGATACGGCTTGCGCGCGGCTTTCACTGGGACAGAATGCGACGCCGGCGGCGATTGAAGATGCGGTGCGGCAGTTGGACGATCTGGAAGTTCAGGAACGCGTCTTGAACCGCGAAACAGCGGTTGGAGTCGACCACGCCGAGAGGCTGGAGACAATCGGAAAACAGAAGGCGGTGGTGCAAGGAACACTGACTGCGATGCGCGATCGGTGGACCAAGGAAAGAGACCTGGTCACCAAGATTCGCGAGATTCGAACGAAACTCGAAGGGGGTACGCCGGGAGCGGCGGCGGCTCCAGCCGCGGTCACGGCAGGAGGGAATGGATCGGCTGGCGCGACTGCTGCGGAGGGCGGCGTGGTTACGGCGGCGCCCGCACTCACTCCTGCAGAGCTGCGCACTCAGCTGCAAGAGTTGGAATCTCAGCTCTCGGCGTTGCAAGGCGAAGCGGGACTGATTCGCGTTTGTGTGGACGCGCACATTGTGGGCGAAGTAATCTCGGGCTGGACCGGAATTCCGGTCGGCAAGATGATGAAGGACGAGATTGCGACCATCCTGAATCTGCAGAAGCTGCTGGGCAATCGCGTGATCGGGCAGCCGTACGCGCTGGAAATTATCAGCCAGCGGATTGAAACTTCGCGGGCTAGCCTGGACGATCCCAACAAGCCGGTGGGCGTATTCATGCTAGTAGGGCCGAGCGGCGTGGGCAAGACGGAAACGGCGTTGGCATTGTCAGACCAACTGTACGGCGGCGAGCACAATCTCATCACCATTAATATGTCGGAGTTTCAGGAAGCGCATACGGTGTCGACGTTGAAAGGATCGCCTCCGGGCTATGTTGGTTACGGCGAAGGCGGCGTGCTGACAGAGGCGGTGCGGCGGCGTCCTTATTCGGTCGTGCTGCTGGATGAAGTGGAGAAGGCGCATCCGGATGTGCTGGAGCTTTTCTATCAGGTCTTCGACAAGGGGATGATGGAGGACGGCGAGGGCCGGCAGATCGATTTCAAGAACAACATTATTATTCTGACGTCGAATGCCTGCACCGACCAGATGATGAAGTTGTGCGCCGATCCGGAGACGGCGCCGAGTCCGCCGGCTTTGGTGACGGCGCTCAAGCCGGAACTGAACAAGATTTTCAAGCCGGCATTTTTGGGACGCATGGTGGTGGTGCCTTACTATCCCGTGCGGGATGAAGCGTTGAAGAAAATTATTATCCTCAAGTTGGGCAAGATTCAGCGGCGGGTGCAGGAGAATCACAAAATCAGTCTGACTTACGACGACAAGCTGATTGAAGAAGTGGCAAAGCGCTGTACGGAAGTCGAGAGCGGCGCGCGCAACGTGGATAACATTCTGACGAACTCGCTGCTGCCGGATATCTCGCGGCAGATCCTGGGGCGCATGGCGGAGGGGGCGAAGCTGAATTCGATTCACGTGGGAATCGGGGCGGATGGAGCGTTTAGCTACGCCTGAGCAGTGGTGAGTACTTAAGGAAACACGGGAGGAGTATGGCAGGGCAAGGCAGCGTGCGGCCGGTGTGTCAGGTGAGCAATCCGGTGAAGATCGACGCGGGGACGTCGGTTCGCCACTGCACGCCGAAACCGGCGCCGGTCGCGGAGCATCTGGTGCGGCATCGCTGCAAAGAAATTACAGTTGGAGCTCTGGTCTTTGAGGAGGACCAACTCATCGGATTTCTGGACTCGGTGGCTCATGCGAAAGTGGCCGAGAAGCACGTCAAGATGGTCTGGAAAGATTACGACGAGAGCACGGTGCTCAACATCATCTATTCGATTCCGGGACTGGGCAAGCCGGGCATGGTGGAAGTCGACCCGGGCGACATTCACCAGATTCTGGCGGAGACGGAGAAGGAAAGCCAGAAACTGCAGGACCAGTTCTGCCTGGCGATGACGCGAGGTCCGGCGAGGCTGGTGCATTGGATGCTGGCGCAGGAGGACATCCGCAAATACTGCGCGCAGAGCGTACAGGACGTCTATCGCGAGGCGCAGGAACTGAATCGTGCGATGCAGGCTGAGGCGCAGCGAGCGGCGGCTCGGCTGATTCTGATCAAGGCTGCCGCCACCATCACGGTGAAGACGGCGGCGTTGTTCGCGGGCGGATTGCCGGCGTTTCTCATCGGTACCGGTTACGATGTGAGCCTCGATGTGATTAAGAACTGGGATAAAGCTCCGGAAGCCGTGGCGGTAGGCGTAGAGCATAAAGTGGAAGACAAGGTGGAGAAGAAGATTGTCAAAGACGCCGCCAAGAACATGGCCAACATTTACAAGGCGGAAGGCGACGCTCCGGCACGCAAGGCAGACTGGCTGCGCAAGAGGCTTGCGGCAATGGAAGAGGAACTGGAAAAGGAGGCCGACGCCAAACGGCTGGCAAAATATGCCAAGGACAGCCGAAGGCTGGCCCGCGCGGAATCGGCTGCGTCTCAGGCGAAATGGGCGGGCCGGGCGCTTTCCTCGGTAAAATTTGGTTTCTTCGCGTGGGACATGGTGAAAGTGGCGAATGACGTAAACGAAGGATTCCACGATGCGGGATACGACAGCGTGGGCAGCGCACTGAGCGACGCGTTTTGAGTTGTTTTCAGTTTTGAGGTGCTATCCGTAGATCGACATGACATTAAGCCAGGAAAATCGCCTCATTGCGCTCGAAACGCCGCTCGGAGAAGATGTTCTGCTCCTGCAGGGCTTCACCGGTCGCGAGGGGATTTCGCAACTCTTCAGGTTCGACCTGGACCTGCTCTCCAACAACAACGCTATCAACTTCAAAGATATCATCGGGCAGCGGGTGACCATCCGGGTGCTGCTATCAGATGGCAGCAGTGAGCGGTACTTCAACGGATTTGTCAGCCGGTTTGCCCAAAGCGGTTCCAGTACTCATCTCACGAACTACCAGATGGAAGTGGTACCGTGGCTCTGGTTTCTCACGCGCATTGCGGACTGCCGCATCTTTCAGAACATGACCATCCCCGACATCATCAAGAAGGTTTTCCAGAGCCGGGGTTTCAGCGATTTCAAGATGTCGACCACCGCTACGTACCAGCCGCTCGAGTATTGCGTGCAGTACCGGGAGAGCGACTTCAATTTCGTGTCGCGCCTTATGGAGCAGTATGGGATCTTCTATTACTTCGAGCATGAGGACGGTAAACACACGATGGTGCTGGCGGATTCCGCCAGCGCGCACCAGCCCTGCCCCGATCAAGAGTCGGCGAACTATAACCTGAGCAGCGGCGACCTGGATTCCGAAGATGTCATCACCGCCTGGCACATGGAGCAGGAGTTGCGCACCGGCAAGTATTCGGTGACGGACTACAATTTCGAAACGCCGAGCGCGAGCCTGATGGCGAATGAGCCTACGGTGGTTGAAGTCGGCGGGAATACGAGTTTTGAGACCTACGACTACCCTGGCGTTCATCTGACCTCGTCGGACGGCGGCGCGGTGGCCAAGATTCGCATGCAGGAGGAAGAAGCCAGTCACGTAGTCATCACCGGTTCCAGCGTCTGCCGCGCGTTTACCACCGGGTACAAGTTTGACCTGAAGGAGCACTACCGCGACGACATGAATACCAGCTACGTGCTGACTGAGATTCAGCATGTGGCTACGGTCGGCAGTTATTCGCAGGAGGAAACCCTGGACCCGGCCAAATACTCCAATCATTTCCGCTGTATTCCCGCAACGGTTCAGTTCCGTCCTCCGCGGATTTCGCCGAAGCCGTTTGTGCAGGGTCCGCAGACGGCGCTGGTGGTGGGCAAGTCGGGGGAAGAAATCTGGGTCGACAAGTATGGCCGCATCAAAGTCCAGTTCTACTGGGATCGCGTGGGGACTCAGGACGAAAACAGTTCGTGCTGGATTCGGGTTTCGCAGCCCTGGGGCGGCAAGGGATGGGGCGCGATGTGGATTCCGCGGATGGGCCAGGAGGTGGTCGTCAGTTTTGTCGAAGGCGACCCGGACCGTCCGCTGATTACCGGCCGTGTCTACAACGCGGACCAGACCGTGCCCTACACGCTGCCCGATCACCAGACGGTGAGTACGTTCATGTCCAAGAGCTCGAAGGGCGGAGCTACGGCGAACTACAACGAGATTCGCTTCGAAGACAAGATGGGCAACGAGCAGATTTTTATGAACGCCGAGCGCGACATGGACCTGAGGGTCGAGGTCGATTCGCGTGAGTTTGTGGGCGCCAGCCGCTATCTGAACGTGGGCACGAATCAGAGCGAGAGTATTGGGGCCGACAAGCACCTTGCCATCGGGGCGAACCACTTTGAAGCCATCGGGAAGAATATGTCTCTGGCCGTCGGCACCGACCTGATGGAGACGATCGGGAACGATCAACATCTCAAGGTCGGGAACAACCTGCAGGAAGATATTGGCAAGGATCAGCACGTGAACGTTGGCGCCAACCTTATTGAGAATATCGGCACCGATCTTCATTTGAATATTGGCGGGAATCGCGCGGAAGCGGTTGCGTCCAACCTTGATCTTTCGGTGGGTTCGAATCGCACGGAACAGGTAGGCGCGAACCAGTCCCTGACCGTGGCCAAGAACAGCGACGAATCGATCGGGCAGAACTTCGCGCAGACCGCCGGGCAGAATATTACGTTGCAGGGCGGCATGAACGTGGTCATCCAGGCGGGGATGCAACTCACGCTCACCGGACCGGGAGGATTCATTACGATTGGTCCCGCGGGAGTGGCGATTCAGGGCACGATGGTTTTGATCAACAGCGGCGGCTCGGCGGGATCGGGGAGCGCGGCGAGCACGCAGAGCCCGAAGTCGCCGAAGAGCCCGGAAGCGCCGAAAGCGCCGGAAGCGCCAAAAGCTCCGCAGATCGCCGACGATGGCAGCAAGTTCAGCGAGACGAGCGGAGGAGGATTCACTGGCGGGGGCGGAGATACCGGTGGGGGCGGGTCGGGCGACAGCTTTTGATTCTTGAGCCTGAAGGAAAGGGCGCCGATACCGGAACCTTGGCAGCAAATTTCGCGAGATGAGTCGAGCGCGGTAGAGTTACGAGATAAGGAGAAGCATCGGAGCATGCCACCAGCAGCGCGCATTACCGACATGCATACTTGCCCGATGGTGACCGGCATTGTGCCGCACGTTGGCGGTCCGATTCTTCCGCCGGGTGAGCCGACGGTTCTGATCGGGATGCTGCCCGCCGCCCGCGCTACCGACATGGCCACCTGTGTGGGGCCGCCAGACATCATCGCCATGGGGTCGCCGACTGTCCTGATTGGAAATTTGATGGCCGCGCGAATGGGCGATCCTACCGCGCACGGCGGCGTCATCGTGCTTGGCGAGATGACCGTGATGATCGGCGAAACTGGCCAGGGAGTGGTTCTTCAGGCTGCGGCCCAGACGGGCGCGCCCTTCTGCAAACATTGACAGAAATGATCCGGCCTCGGTCGAGGCCTCATCCTGTTTTTAACGCCACGGGAACCATGATCTATGCCGTTTTTTCTTGAAGTGCGATCCGGACCACAAGCGGGGAACAGAATCCGGCTGGAGCGGGGAACCATCCTGCGCGTGGGCCGCACGGCTCGCGCCGATCTGGCGCTGACCGAAGATTCGCACATGTCCGGTTTGCACTTCAGTCTGGGATGGGACGGCGCGGACTGCCGCGTTGCCGACCTGAACAGCCGCAATGGAATTCTGGTGAACGGCCAAGCCGTTAGCGCGACCGTGGTGCGCGACGGGGACTCGATTGTTGCGGGGTCGACCACCTTCGTAATTCGCGTCGAGCAGGATGAGCCGGTTACCGTGGCCAGTTCCGCGGCCGCCATGGCTTTACCAGCCGTGGCTACAACTCCGCAGGACCGGTTGCTGCCGTTGCTGCGGCGCGAATTGCAGCCGTTGTTCGCCATTCTCGATGCGGCACGCGACATCCGCATTCTGGCCCTGCTGGTTCATCACAAAGAGGAGTGCCAATCTTTGTACGAAGGCCCGGAAGGCGCAACGCTGGCTCAGGTCGCGCCTTACCTCGTTCGGCTTACGCCGGACTCGAAAATCGTGGAAGCGCTGGTGAAAGAAGGATGGGGCAAGAGCTGGGGGGTGTATTTCACGTGCGCGGGCGAGTTCCAGGAGATCCGGCGCCACCTTCGACATTTTTTGCAGGTGAAGCTGCCGGACGGCGAGCAAGTATATTTTCGCTTCTACGACCCGCGCGTGATGCGTATTTTTCTTGCCCACATGCGTAGCCCCGAAGTCACGCAGTTCTTCGGACCGATCAAGCGGTACGTGGTCGAAGGAGAAGAGCCCGACCAGTTATGGGAGTTCACCACGCTGGGCCGCGGCGCGGAGAAGAGAGTGCTTTCGCTCGCGCAACCCGCATTCCAGGAGTCGAAGGCCATGTCTGCCAAGGCCAGTCCGGAGGGACAATCGCTGATTGAAAAGCCCGGGTCCCGAGGGGCAAGGATAAAGACGCTAGGGATAAACAGATTCAAAACCGCCATGTGGACGATCCGCCAGGAACAGACCGAAGCCTTCCGCCAACATCACCTGCAGCAGTTCGAAGATGAGATGGTGGAGCACAGCAAGCAGGTCGCACCGGTGCTGTGCAAACTGATCGGCGACGAGCACGTTCGTCTAATGGTGCATCGCGGGATTGCGCAGGCGCAGGCGTATGGATTTACCAATCGAGGGCCGATTCGATTGTTCATCGAGCTGAAGTTCCTGTTCGGCAGTTCGTTCGATACCGATCCGCAATATCCGTGGGCGGCGGTGACGCTGCGCGGCACCGATCATGAGATGTCACGGGCCGAAGCTCTGCGCAGCAAGACTCTCGAGTACCAGCAAAAAGTCTCCGGGCCAGATGCAGTGAACACTTATGAAGCACTGAAGAAACTGGCAGTGCTGGCAAAGAATCCGCTCTCGTTTTCTGCCGAGGATTGTGTTCCAGGGATGTTGCAGGAAATGGCGCGCGTGTTTCCGCAGAAGAGTGAATACGTTGGCGAGCGGGCGCTTACGGTGCTGGTGAACCGTGGAATCAGCGAAGCGCGAAAGCGGGAATTCTCCGCGCCGCGGGGAGATCTTCTACTGGTGTCGCTGATGTTTGCCTTTGGTCATGGCTGCACCAGCGATCCGCTTTATCCCTGGATCGCGCGAACACTGAATGATGCAGAAGATTACGACTCCGGCAGCCCGCGCGGACCGGTTGGAGAAAAAAGCTCTGACCTGGCTCTCGCACGTACTGGCCACACCTCTGGAGGAACAGCGGAATGGTGCGTGATTTCACTCCGAGTTCCGTGAGCGACGGCGGAGGAGCTTGTGCGGCAGACGGTGGCTCCCCGGACTGCAATAATGACCAGGTAAAGCTGGTCGAAGTCGCCGAGGTGGTCACGGTCAAAGGCTCGCCGACTCGCCGTCCCGTCGTGAGTTCGCGCATCCAGTACATCAACCTTGACGACAAAGTCGATACCACGCAGCCTCATCCCGAGTACGGCCGGAAAATCCAGTTGCAAGCACGAATCGAGTGGGTCTCTGGAGACAAGTCTCGTTCACTGGCGGGACACAAGGTGTATTGGAAGATCGTTCCTCCGAGCAGCAACCGCTCGGGATTGACGGGAAAGGAAAAGGAGGGATTTGATTCTGCGGGTTCCGGCACTTTGAAGAAAGAAGCCAATACTGGTGCCGACGGCTGGTGCGACGTCGTCGATTTTTACCCGTCACTCTACGGCGGCGATGTTTTCTCCGTATTCGCCACCGATAAATCAGACTACAGTGGTGGTATGCCCACCGGAACCTTTACGGTCTGGCGAAAATTCTGGTATCAGGTCACGGAAATGGATGATGGGACTGGCTCCGGTTCCGTGCTCAGCCTACCGGCGGCGGTCACAAGTGCTTTCGAGAGCGGTTACAAAACAGTGTTTATGGAGTTTCACGAGGTTACTCCGCGGAATAAGGCGACTTACGTGGCCAACCTGGCGGATGACACGGCTCGATCCAACGCGGCCAAACCGCATTTCACAGCCGATGCGCTCATCCCGTTCAAAGCGCATATTATGACGATCGACTATTCCGGAAGCGGCACGGAAATGAAGAACGTGGCCGATACCCTGACTGGACCGACATGGACGTCAGCGGACTGGTTCTTTGTGTGGCGCCTCGCGGCCGGAACGTTCCCGTGGAAAGTGTCGGCGCAATACCAGGTCGCGGGGACCACAACCTGGACCAACATACCCGACTCCGCGATCAACACCCATACCGATCCTGCCAAGAAAGGCTACAAGAAGATTAAGCTCGATTTTTCCAGCGGGCCGGTTACACCCACGGCTGCGGCTCCAGTGAAAATCAAACTGAGCATCAAATGCTCAGGGCCAAGCCTCGCCCTCGGTTGGGGCGGCGGAAATCACCATTTGTTCTTGTGCACAGGAACCTTGCGCGACCTTGAAACGAGCGCAAACTGGGACCTCATCCAGAGGAGCGACTGCGTGCATGAGATCGGTCATGCTCTCGGACTTGTGAATCTGCCGCCAGCGGCCGCGGGTTCGGCGTCCTGGGAGGATACCGCCCACTCTAATCACTGCATCAAGCCCGCGACTTCGTGTGCGATGTTCTGGATGTCCTCAACCACGCGGCTCACCACCTTCCATCTGGATGGCGGGGTTGGCTGCCACGATTATCTGCGGCGCCAGGATTATTCCCGATCCGTATTGGGTAACCAATGGAAAGATTGAATTCGTTGTGCAAGGTTTTCGTCCTTGCGGTATATGTATCGGCAAGTTTTTCCGCAACCGCATCCGGCGGCAAGATTTCCCTTCGAGAAGGAGAGAGCAACGTGACCCAGCCTCTGCCAGTGAAAGGTGAGCGCGTCGATTTTGGAGCTGACCCGCTAGCACCCGAGCCGCCCGATGTAGGAATCGCGATTTCGTTGCTGGCGGGTGCAAAGCCAGCGGTTTTTCCCCTGGCGCAACCGGTCGTGCTGCACGGTTCCTTCCAGGCTGACTTCGCGCTGCTGAAGCTTTGTCGCGAGGGGCTCAGTGCTTCGATACTGGTGACTGTGATTCGCACCGACCAGCCCTGGGGTAAGACCTTGCGCCTCGTGACACCACAAGCGGCCGTGGTCAAGCCGGAGCCGACCCAGGAACCCGGGCGCGATTACACGCACTACCGGCAAGGCGGGCAATTCAATTTCGATTTGGCAAAGTTTTTTAATATCCCTAAGGAACCTGGAAAATACCAGGTGGAAGCGGTCATGGGTGCGTACCATTCTCAGAGACTGGAATTCGAGTTGCGCTAGGTGATGCGATCGGTCGGCGTTTCACGACGTATCGTGTATATTCACCGCGTGACTAAAACCAATCTGTCGGCAGTGTTTCTTCTTTCGTGCATGTTCACTGCGAATTTCGCGCATGCGGCAGACTCCTACAAATATTTTCGACTCGGCAATCAAGACGACGTTCAGACGAAGCCTGTGGCGGGTGTGGCCATGATGGGCGGTGGGAGCGATCTGGATGAGGCGTTCCGCTGGCTGTGCAATAAGGGAAACGGCGGAGATTTTCTGATTTTGCGGGCGAGAGGCGACGACGATTACAACCCGTACGTCAACGGATTGTGTAAAGCGAATTCGGTCGCGACGTTGATCATTCCGGACCACGAGGCGGCGCTGGAGCCGGCCGTGGCGGAGATTATTCGGAAGGCCGAAGTGGTGTTCATCGCCGGAGGGGATCAGGCGAACTACATTCGCGGATGGAAGGGGACGCCGGTGGAGAGCGCGATCAACCAAGGCATTGCGGCAGGGAAACCGATTGGGGGGACCAGCGCGGGGTTGGCTGTGCTGGGAGAGTTCGTGTATGGCGCGATGGGAGACAAGCCGGACGATAAGGATTTGGCCTCGACGGACGTGTTGGCCAATCCTTATTTTGAGCGAGTCACGCTGGTGCGGGATTTTCTGAAGATTCCGCGCCTGGAAAATCTGATCACGGATTCGCACTTTGCCAAGCGTGACCGCATGGGACGATCGCTGGGATTCCTGGCACGGATTATGAAAGACGGTTGGAGTTCGTCACCGAAGGAAATGGCGATCGACGAGAAGTCGGCGGTGTTGGTGGAAGCGGACGGAAAGGCTGCAGTTGTGGGCACCGGCAAAGGCGCATATTTTATGAGGCCCACACAAAAGCCGGAGGTTTGTGAGAGCGGCGTGCCGCTGACGCTTCGCAACATCAGCGTCTATCGGGTGAAGGCGGGCGGGCATTTTGATTTGACCTCATGGACGGGTGATGGAGGGACGGCGTATTCGCTTTCCGTTGAACGCGGGAAGGTTGAGAGTACGCAGATGGGTAAGGGGATTTATTGAGCAGGGTTTGGAAAGAGCGATAGCGGAAACCACGTGGGGTACGAAGGGGAGTTCTAGCCTGACCAAAACTGTCTCGAATTCTGCGTTGGATATAATCCGGGGAAGATAGAACGGTCTCCACTCATCGTGCTCCGACATTCTTTCAGGCTCGTCTGTTTTTTCGTGGCTGCGACCCTTGCCGCAAGCGTTATTTCTCCGGGGCAGACATCCTATCCTACAAAATCTGCGGAACGGCTTGCGATCGAGCGTGGGCAAGAAGCGATCAAGAATCGCGACATGGCGCGCGCCCGAACGGAGTTTGAGAAGGCGGTGCGGCTGGCTCCGAATGATCCGCAGGCGCAGTCGGCGCTGGGCTGGGTGCTGGCTCAGCAGGGGGAACTGGATGCGGCGGTAATGCATCTGCAGGCCGCGATCAAGTCCAAACCCGAGTTTGTGGATGCGAGGCTCACTCTGGCGGGTGTGCTGGCGCAGCAGGGAAAGGCTGCGGATGCGGAGCAGGAAGTGCGCTCCACGGTGAAGGTTGCGCCGGGCAACGCGGAGGTGCATCGCATTCTGGGGAGAATGCTCAGCCAGCGTGGCGCACAGGAAGAATCTCTCGTGGAGATGCGGCGAGCGGTGGAGTTGGCCTCAGAGCGAGCGGACTTGCGGGATGATCTTGGATCTGTGCTAGCGCAACAGAATCAGATGGCCGACGCGGAAGCCGCATTCAAGGAAGCTCTGCGCTTACAGGCAAATCTTGAACCGCCGCATTTCCATCTCGGCGTGATTTACTGGCAGGCCAAACGACTGGATGACGCCGCCAGCGAATTGGGAAAGGCGGTCGAGCTGGCGCCGCAGGATGCGGAGGCTCACGACTATTTGGCGAAGACTTTGGCGGCGCAGTCCAAGAATCCGGATGCCCTGCAGGAACTGCGCAAAGCTGCAGCAATAAAGCCGGACTGGTTCGATGTGCAGATTGAGTTGGGGCTGGCGTGCCGGCGCGCGGGAGATGCGGATTGCTCCGTCGCGGCGTTCGGGGACGCCGTCAAGCTGCGGCCGCAGGACGCGGAGGCATACAACAAACTCGGGCTGGCGCTTATTCAGAAAGGAGACGCGGAAAGCTCGATTGCAAAGTTTCAAACTGCGATTCAATTGCGTCCCGAAGATGGCACTTTGCACGGGAATCTGGCGCTGGCCTACATGCAGCGCGCGGATTTTGATGCGGCCATCACCGAACTGGGAGCCGGGATCAAGCTGGCGCCGAACGATGCGTCTCTGCATTACAACCTGGGGCTGGCCTTCAAGTTGAAGGATCAGTTCGACAAAGCGGTTCCCGAGTTTCAGAGCGCGATCGCGCTGCAGCCAGATTTGGCGGATGCGCATTACACGCTGGGAGTTTTGTTCTGGCAAAAGGGAGAGTTTGACAAGGCGAGCGAGGAATTGCAGAAGGCGATTCAGAGCCAGCCGAACTACGCCGAAGCACATTACACACTGGGGACGGTGTTCAAGCAGCAGGGGAAGTTGCCGGAGGCGGCGACGGAACTACGCGAGGCGATTCGTTTGCAGCCGGATTTTGCCGGAGCGCATACGACGCTGGCTGCGGTGTTGCGGCAGTTGGGCGATGCGCAGGGCGCGGCGGAAGAATCCCGGGCGGGAGCACGGATTGCGGCTTCGACCAATAGTCTGCAGGCGGCGACATTCGCCACGAACTCGGGGAAGAGATTGTTGGGCGTAGGCGATGTGGAAGGCGCGATTGCGCAGTTTCGGTCGGCGATCAATTCCGAGCCGACGTATGCGACGGCGCACTATCAGTTGGGCATCGCGTTGAGCCGGCACGGAGAGAAGGACGAGGCGCAGAAGGAATTCCAGCGTGCGGTGGAATTGGATCCGCATTTGATGCCGCCGGGACGGTAGGTGGAAGGACAGGTTTGCGTGAGTCTTGATCCCTTGCGTTCAGGCAAGTCAAAAGCCTTTAACTGCGAAGCACTCGGAGAAAGGCCGCGAAGTTCGCAGAGAGAATCAAAATCGAGCCATTGTCGAAAAGTCCGTGCTTCTCGCGCAGAGGACGCGCGAGAAATGGGAACCCACCGGGTAATGGCCACCTCTGTAGTAATCAGAAAACTAGTTGCTGCGGTTGCGGACTGCCACCAGATCCGTCATGACCGGGACTCCGTGAGCGATCTTCACATGCAGAAGAGCTTCGAAGGGCTTGAGGTCGCCGGGTTTCGAAACGTTCAGGCGCTGCAACAATTCTTTTACCGAGTCCTCGCGGCAAACATATTCCACGGCGGCCTGAGTGCCGAAGGTGGTATCGCCGGCCAAGATGAGGATGGACCGCGACGGATCGAGGCCGGGGAGCAGGCTGACGACGGCGTAGTCCTCCGTGATGGGCTGATTCGCGGGAGTTTCCAGAAATAGGTTCGGCTCACCGGGCTGGGGATGAACGTTGAGCACGGCGAGGTCTCCTTTGCGAGGCCCGGAATCGAGACGGCGGAATACGAATTCCTGCGTTCCGGGAATATCGCGGAGGGTGAGATTTTCGGAGGGCGATCCCACAAAGATCAGATCATTATTTTTTGCATCGTCGAGAGAGAACAACGCGCCGCGCTTCACGCGAATCGGTCGACTTAACAGCGCGAAGACATGATCGAGTTGGTGGATCGCCAGGACCTCGCCGACTCCGGTATAGTGATCGAGAATGAAGGCGGTGGCGTCCGACTTGGGATTGAAATAGCGCATCCCGGTTTCAGGTCTTCCGACAAAACTGCCGTTGCTGAATATGACCCAGGGTTGCTGCGGGCTGTTCACGAAACGATTCCAAAAAATCTGGTACGCGGCCGCGACCGGCTGGATAGCGGCGGCCTGAGTGCGAGCACGCTGCCAGAGGACCGCGCTGGTCACGACCGACGCGGCGAGCAGAACCGAAAGAACGACCACCCCGATCACCCACCCGCGAGCGGAGGGAACTCCGCGTTCTGTTTTTACTCCCGGTTCAAAAATGAGCGTGGTTGCGGGTTGTGCGCCGGGTCTCACACTGCGCAGATGGAATGTAAGCGCGTAAGAGCCTTTAGGGAGTTCGACGACGATGGGATCGTCCGGGCCCTCATGGGCGTAATACTCCGCCAACTTTACGCGTAGCCGTCCGGCCTGCACCCGGACCGTGGAATCGCTCTGCGGATCGAATCCGGCGGGGCGTCCCAGGACTTCGGTCGCGATCTGGTACTCCTTGAGGGCGACGCCGGGATGATCGAGCGAATGTTCGGCAAGATAGCGGAGCAGCTTGCACAGGGATTCGGAGGTGTGCAGGCTATGACTATTAATAAGTTTATCTATTTGCTGGAAGCATTGCTCCCGATTGATCGCGAACGTGTGCGTCACAGCCATATAACAGGGAGGTAACGGGCCGACGTATCCTGCTGCGCCAGTAGCACTTTACACCCGTAACAGTATCAAACCTAGTGAAACTTATAACAGATAGTTGTTTTGTACTACGACTGCACCCTATCCGGTCAAGGTCTCCCTCTGCATTTCCGGGGCACATCGATTCTGGGGCAAAAGTCTGAGGAGGAATTCATGAAAAGGTCATTGTTGACCGCCGTAGTGGCGTTAGGTCTCTCGTGCAGCGCGTGGGTACCGGGCGCGTTTGGTCAGGCGGTCTACGGCAGCATCTTGGGCACGGTGACCGATGCAACTGGGGCAGCCGTGAATGGGGCGAAGGTCTCAGTCACCAGCCAGACCAAGAATGTGACCACCGTGGTGACGACCAACGAGAGCGGCAACTACGCAGTTACGCACTTGATCCCAGATGTTTACACGGTCCGGATCGAAGGCAAGGGCTTCAAGACAGTGGAGACGAAGAATGTCGAAGTTTCTGCGGATACGGGCACGAAGATCGACGGCCAGTTCCAGGTCGGCTCGACCAGCGAGCAGATCGAAGTGACCGCAGAGGCTCCGCAACTCAAGACGGATCGCGAAGACGTCTCCGTCGAATTCAACTCCAAGCAGTTGGAAGAACTGCCGATCTTCAATCGAAACTTCCAAAGTCTTGAGCTGCTCACGCCGGGGACCCAAGTGATTGGCTGGAGCCATGCGGCCACGGAAAACCCCCAGGGGAGCAAGCAGATCTACGTGAATGGCCAGCACTTCAGCGGCACAGGTTACGAACTCGATGGCACGGACAATCAAGATGCGATCTTGGGAATCATCATTGTCAATCCAAGTCTCGACTCGGTGACCGAGACGAAGATGACGACACAGAATTATGACGCGGAGTTCGGCAAGGCTGTGGCTGGAATTTTGACCGCGCAGACGAAGTCGGGCAGCAACGAAATTCACGGCAGTGGATATTTCTATGATTTGGACCCCGTCAATCCGGCGGTGAATCCGTTTACTGGAACGCCCTCGCCCAACAACTGGAAGCAATATGGCGGCGCGGTGGGTGGACCGATTATCAAGAACAAGCTGTTCTACTTCGGTAACTTCGAGGCGACGCGGCGCACCGAAGGGAGCAGTTTCACGGTCACAGTCCCAACCATGAAGGTGTTTAATACTTGCTTGACGGCGGGCAGCGCAGTCTGCGACTTGAGCGATTACTTGGGCGCGGGCTACAGCGGTGGCGGCCAAGTCTACAACCCCTATGAGCCCGACGGCTCCCGCACGGCGTACGCTAGCAACATGATTCCGATGAGCGCGCTGCAGCAATGGGACCCAAATGGCGTGGCGGAGCACATCTTGTCCCTGTTGCCACACCCCAACGCTGCGGGGTCGAAGAACGGAACGTTCGATAACTATTCAGCCAACGGAAGCGGGAGCTTTAACGACTATCAGTACACCGGACGCGCTGACTACGCGTTCAACCCGAAGCTGAACATCTTCGGGCGCTACTCGCATGCGCACTTCAAGTTGTCAGGGGCGCCGGTCTTCGGAGACGCAATTGGCGGACCCGGTCTCGGCCCGATCGGACTGGCCGGTCAATCGGTGATCCAGAACTACAGCCTGGCGACCGGCTTCGATTACGCTCTGAGCACCAGCCTGCTGACGGACTTCCGCTTCGGATATTTCCGCTACAATCCGCACTCCACCAAGTTCGATCAGAGTAACACCTCGGCTGCGACCGCTTTGGGACTGCCGGGTCTGAATACATCTGACCCCAGCACGAACGGCTTGCCGGCCCTGATATTCGAGCAAACGATCGGCCAAAACACGCTCGGCAACAACGGCATTGGCGAAGGCCTCGGCATCGGCCGCTGCAACTGCCCGCTTCTGGAGAGAGAGCAGGGAATTCAGTTTGTGAACAACTGGACTAAAATCATGGGCAACCACCAGTTCAAGTTTGGCGCCGACCTGCGCCATGCTAACAACCTGCGGGTTCCGTCTGACAACAACCGAACTGGCGTGTTCAACTTCAACCACCTGGGAACCTCGAACAGCGGGGCCGGTGGTCTGGATTTGGCGACTTTCCTGTTCGGTGAAGTCAATACGTTCAATCGCTACGTCGGCTCGGCTACTGAGACTTCGTCGATGGAGGCGCAGAACCGCTACTTTGTCTATGGGCAGGATACTTGGCGCGTGACTCCGAAGTTGACGGTCAACTGGGGTTTGCGATGGGAGTTCTACACTCCGGAGAGCGTCAACGGCAAAGGTAACGGCGGTTACGCAGTGCTACCCGAAGGCGTGATTCGGGTTGCGGGTTATGGCGGCATCGGGATGAACGGAGACACAGCCGACAACTTCAAACAATTCGCTCCACGGCTGGGAATCGCTTACCAGGCGGATCCCAAGACTGTGATTCGCATGGGATACGGGCGCAGCTTTGACATAGGCGTGTTTGGTTCGCTCTTTGGCCACACGGTCACGCAAAACCTCCCGGTCTTGGCTAACCAGCAACTGAACGATCCCACCAACGACAATAAGACTGGCGCGTTCAACTTCACCGGAACCTGTTTGCCGACCGGCACGGGCCTCCCTTATGCGCCTGGTGTATGCGGTCCGGCGCCGAATGAGTTTCCGGTGGTTCCCTCTAGCGGAATCCTGCCGTTATTTGGGCCAACTGGAACGGTCTCGCCGCGCATCCGCCCAGACCATCTGATCGCTCCGACGCTGGACGCCTGGAATGCAACCGTGCAGCGGCAGCTTACCAACAAGACCAGTCTCGAAATCGGCTACGTGGCTAACCATGGCACCCACGTCTTCAAAGGCGACAGCAACACCTATAACGCGAATCAGGCGACGGTTGCGGGATTCTTGCCCCACGGTGGGGTCAGCTTTAACGCTCGTTCACCCTACAACACTGCTTTCAGCACAGCGTACACCGATCAGAACGGCGTGACCACGAACGTGATCTGCTGCTCTGGACAGGGATTCAATTACAACGGGAACGATGGGGTCAACTCGTACAAAGCCCTGAATATCAAAGTGGACCACCGGACTTCAAGCGGGCTAA
Organism: uncultured Acidobacteriaceae bacterium; assembly: GCA_963709385.1. Lineage (GTDB taxonomy): Bacteria > Acidobacteriota > Terriglobia > Terriglobales > Acidobacteriaceae > Sulfotelmatobacter. The sequence goes on along the minus strand of CAVPWD010000024.1, from coordinate 80,201 downwards.
CGCTGACCGCATTCTGGACGTATTCCCGGGCCTACGACAACGACGGCAGCTACCAGCCGGATCTGCGTCAAGGCACAGGGCGCGGCGACTTCAACCGCGACAGCGTCTTCGTCTTGACCTCGCTCTACGAACTGCCGGTCGGCAGGGGCAAGCACTTCCTGGGTAACATTGGCCGGGGTGCAGACATGGTGCTGGGCGGATGGCAATGGAATACAACGTTTACTCTGGGGAGCGGCTTGCCGTTTTCACCCAGTTATGCCAATTGCAACCTGGATCGGGATACGGGACCTTGCCGTCCTAGTCTGAACGGCAGCTTCTCCATGGGTTCGGGAAAGTTCAATAATCAGACTCGCACGGTCCAATACTTCACTCCCGTGCCTACCGAACTCTGCGACAGTCCGTACAGCGGCACCAGCGGTCCCGACTGCCCGACGATTGTCACCCAAAGCGGCCCGTTTACGGCCCCTGGTGTCGGCCAGTTCGGCAACGTCCAACGCAACGCGTTCACCGGACCGGGAGAGCTGATGTCGGACATGTCCATCTTCAAGAACTTCACCATCACGGAGAGAGTGAAGGCGCAGTTCCAGGCGGAGTTCTTCAACGTGTTCAATCACCCGGTCTATGCCGAGCCCAGCAATTGCATTGACTGCTCCGGGAACGGAATTATCAACGGCTTGGAAGCCGACAGCATGATGCGGCAATTCCAAATGGGCTTCCGAGTTACCTTCTAGCTGTAGACGGCAACGAGGCGCTAACATGGGGGAGCCAGCGGCTCCCCCAGATTTTCTGGTGCACAGCACGGTTTCCCTCCCACCGTTTTTCGGTCGATCACCGTAAACGTTTTCGGAACAGAAACTGCCGGAATGTCACGATGAAAAAAAGAGTGGTGGGTCTGGGGGAAGTGCTGTGGGACGTGCTGCCGGAGCGCACGTGCCTGGGCGGAGCGCCGGCGAACTTCGCTTACGTGACCACTCTGATGGGCGATCGGGGGATCGTCGCCAGCCGCGTGGGTGAGGATTCGCAGGGGCTGGATGCTCTGCGCCGCATGGAGGAACTGGGGCTCGACATTGAGCAAGTGCAGACGGACCCGCAGCGTCCGACGGGCACGGTGAAGGTTGAACTCGACGACAAGGGGCAGGCGCGATTTGAGATCGCGAATCCGGTGGCCTGGGATTTTCTGGAGTGGACGCAGGATTGGCAGCATCTGGCCGAATCGGCCGATGCGGTTTGCTTCGGGTCGCTGGCCCAGCGGTCGGACGAGAGTCGCGCAACCATTCGGCGATTTATTAAGTCGACGACACGGGGCGCGGTGAAGGTCTTCGACGTCAATCTTAGGCAGTCGTATTACTCGCAAGAAATTCTTTCCGAATCGATGAAGCTCGCCAATATCGTCAAGTTGAATGACGAGGAACTGCCGAAGGTGCTGAGCCTGGCGAATCTGTCACACAAGGACGAGCAGTCGTCGGCGCAGCGGTTGCTCGACGCTTTTGAGTTGAAACTGGTGTGCATCACGCGGGGCGGGCGTGGAAGCTTGCTGGTGCGGCCCGGCGAGTCGAGCGAGCATCCGGGATTTCAAGTTCGAGTCGCGGATACCGTAGGATCGGGCGATGCATTCACCGCGGGGCTGGTGCACGAGTATCTGCATGGCGCGTCGCTTACGCTGATGAACGAAGTGGCGAACCTGGTGGGTGCGTGGGTGGCCAGCGAAGTGGGCGCGATGCCCACTCCGAAACGCGGCGCGCTGGAGAACTCGCTGGCGGAGATTCGCTGAATAGTCGGCAGCACGCCCACGAAACGATGCTCATTCGCCCTTTGAACCTAGAATGTAAAACACTCACGGCTTCCTTGGTGGCTTGAGCGGGTCTTGACCGCCCTCGTCAGACCAACCCCTCGCCATGAGAGGCGGAAATTTCGTTGTTGTTCTGCTGACCTTTACGCGCGAGTTCACATGGAAGCACACATCCCAATGACCGGGATATTTCTTCGATTTTCGGAAAAATATTCCTTCGTCGACGGTTCCGTTTTGCGCTGAGATCTGTACCCAATAGTGATCTTGCCCGTCAGGGCGCAGTTGCGGGCTCAATACGACCGGCAGCTCGAACATGTCATGCGGGCCAAGGGTACCGACGCTATAGTGGGTCATGAATTCGTCCGCCCAATTCGGATCACTGGTATGGGAGATTGCGACCGAAACTCCGGTTAAAATCTCGTTGCCGTGATTCCACACAACCAAAGGGACTGGAGCGTCAGGGCTGCCCCACACTTGCGGGCTGATATATGGGAAAGATCTTCCACCAGTGAGGTTCTTTAAGCTTTTCTCGCTCAATTCCGCTATCGACCTCGTCTCGTTCAACAGTTCCTTCGCGCCGTTCATCGTCGCGGAGAACTGTCTTTGACCATTGTCTATGGACGTCCGAAGGCCGTTAACTATGGTTTCAAACCTAGCGTTTTCCTCTTCTCGACGGCCTTCTTCGCTCGCGACGAGATCTGCATGATCCTTATTGATTGCGCGATTCTCAATGAACATGAGGCATATCACGAGAAGCAAGTACACCGCCTTATTGGTCGGGCGCATCTCCAACAGGGCCATGACGACCGTCACTCCCGTAAGGATGAGCACCGCTTTGTTTGGCAAGGGCAGGTGGAAATACCAGTAGATGCAAAAGCCAAGGACAACGAGTTGTGCCGGAATATGAAACCAGTGATTGCCCTGCATTTTTGTCTTAAGAAATGCCAAACGAGCCATAAGCATTGCTAGTCTGCCCATTGCCTCCACCTCTCGAGCGTCGTGTGCGCCTCAATCGCTGTCAGGACGCCTGATGAGGGGTGGTATACGATTTTGTGTCGATTGGATAATCTTGCTGTATAGTTACGAAACCTTGTGTTTTCTTTCGCTATGCGGCGCAAGGGCTGGAGAGGGAACTATGAATCGGATTGGGTCTGGTGGTCGTGGCAGCATTCCTCGGTTGTACCCCTTCCTCTTAATTTTCGCGGTTTTACTCGCACTGGTCAGTTGCACCAAGCCCGCAGTACAGCCGAGCGCGGCGCCGTCGCGGCCTTCCGATATTAAGGTTGAGGTGCGCGATGGCGGGCCGATCGTCGTGACAACGAGCGCGGCGGAGTTCCAGATGCTTCCCTCCGGATTTCTGCAGGCGACCCTGCTGAAAGACGGCAAGCGGTTGACACTCGACGAACCGGGCGTGGGCTCGGCCGCGGGCAGCGACTACATTGTTCACGACGGCAAGGACCTTGAGTTTGTGCCCGACTTCGGATCGGCGAAAGTTCTGGAGGCGGCGGGAAAGCTGGGGCGCGGAAAACGGGTGGAGATTCTGGCGCATCCGCTGGCGCCGGCTGGAACGGCGATCGAACGAACGACTGTGATCGAGGCGTACGACGACTTTCCGAACATCGCGCTGGTCAGCACCGCTTATAAGAACGCCGGAACAACGGATTTTCAGATCGATCAGGCGGTCGTGCAGCAGCATCGCTTCAGCGCGAAACAGGTCGATGCGAAGGCGCAGCCCTTCGACATGTGGTCGTTTCAGGGATCGAGTTATGACTGGGGCGAGAATGATGTGCAGAAACTGACGCGGACTTCGTCACAGCCGAACCTGATGGGCGAAGCGGTGAAAGGCGGCTATGGAGGCGGGATTCCGGTGGTTGCGTTCTGGACCGCATCGGTGGGAGAAGCGATTGGGCACGTGGAGACGCTGCCCTGGACGTTGTCGATTCCAATGAAGGTGGAACCAGACGGTCGGGTGAAAGCGGGAGTTGCGATTCCGGCGAACACAACGCTCAAACCGGGAGAAAGTTATTCCGCGCCACGCAGTTTCCTTTCTGTCTACAGCGGAGATTTCTACGAGCCTCTGCGGATTTGGTCGAGCGTGCTGCAGAAAGAAGGATGGGAGATTCCAAAGCCGTCGAGCGAAGCCTACAACGTGAGCTGGTGCGGATGGGGATACGAGTTCAACGTGACTCCGGCGCAGATGCTGGGGACGATACCGAAGCTGAAGGAAATGGGCATCAAGTGGGCGACGCTGGACGATCGCTGGTTCGATACGTATGGCGACTGGAATCCAAGGGCGGAGACTTTTCCTGGAGACTCGATCAAGAAAATGGTCGATGACTTTCACCAGCAGGGAATCCTGGCGCAACTGTGGTGGCTCCCGCTAGGCGTGGAGGACGGGCAGGGACGATGGGAGTCTCACAAGTACATCGTGTCGAAGGTAGTGCAGGAGCATCCGGAGTGGCTGATTCTCGACAAGAACGGAAAGCATGCCCGCATGACGCGCGACCTGGCGGCACTCGATCCGTCGCTGCCCGAGGTGCAAGCGTATTACAAGCAACTGACGGAGAAATTTATTCGCGACTGGGGATTTGATGGATCAAAGCTCGACAACATCTACAGTGTGCCGGCGTGCTATAACCCGGCGCATCATCACAAGTCGCCGCAGGAATCGGTGAATGCGATGGGCGAAGTGTACAAAGTAATTTTTCAGACGACGCGCGCCATCAAGCCGGAGAGTGTGACGCAAGCGTGTCCGTGCGGCACGCCGCCGTCGTTGGCCTGGCTGCCGTTTATCGATCAGGCGGTGACGGCCGATCCGGTGGGCGCGGTGCAGGTGCGGCGGCGGATCAAGATGTATAAGGCGCTGCTCGGACCGCAGGCCGCGGTGTATGGAGATCACGTAGAGCTCTCCGCGATGACTCCGGTCGGTAAGGGCAACTGGAGCGAGCATGGAGACGACTTCGCTTCGACGCTGGGAGTGGGCGGAGTGCCGGGGACAAAATTTGTGTGGCCGGATCCGGGGCCGAAGTACAAGCCGGTGAACTTGACCAGCGAGAAGGAAGAGCACTGGAAGAAATGGATTGGGCTGTACAACGAGAAAATGTTGTCGAAAGGCGATTTCCTCGATCTTTATGTGTATGGGTATGACTCGCCCGAGGCGTATGCCATCGAGAAGGACGGGAAAATGTATTACGCATTTTTCGCGAAAGACAGCGGCTCATTCAACGGGGAAGTCGAGTTGCGCGGCCTGAAGGCGGGAAAGTATCACGTGGTGGATTACACGGACGGGAAAGACTTTGGCGCGGTGCAGGCGGATGCGGGGAAGGCTCCGCGGCTGAAGACTGAGTTTAAGGACCATTTACTGCTGGAGGTGAGTGGGCAGTAGCTGGAGCATAGCATGTATCTTCGCGGGCCGCTTCGGCTTCGCGGAACGGACGAAGGCGTCCGTCGCCACACGAGTTGCTTGAATTCCTAGTGTTCGCGGAGAAATTTCTCGCGATGCGCGGCTTCGCGGAACGCTTCGGTGCCGCCGGGGCGAGTGGTGGAGAGTGCTCCGGCTTTATTGCCGCTGGCCAGGCACGTTGGCAAATCTGCGCCGCGGACGTACTCGTGCAGGAATCCAGCGTCGAAGCTGTCGCCTGCGCCGACGGTATCGACCGGCAACTACTTCCAGCGCTGAACTGATGATGCGCTCGGCTCCGCGTTGCGCCATCGATCCTTTCGGGCCGAGTTTCACCACGACTAACGGCACTAACTCTGACAATTTTCGCACCGCGGTTTCGAGGTCATCCGTGCCGGCGGCTTTGCAGGCCTCGCGTTCGTTAGGAAGGAATACGTCGACGTGACGCAGAACTTCGTGCAGGCCACCTTCCCAGCGATCATCAGGATCGTCGTTGGTGTCGAGAGAAATCGTGAGGCCCTTCGATTTCAAGTGCTGAAACAGTTCAGCAACTCGCGGACGCAAGCCCCGCTGCAGATAATAAGAAGAGAAGTGGAAGTGGCGCGAGTCGGCGAGGTAGTCGAGATCGAGATCCTGCCAGGATGTTTCCGCAATCGTACCTCCATAGGTCAGAATGTTTCGCCACGCTGCGTGGTGCAGAATCACGGTGAGCCCGGTCGTAATCTGGCCGGGAACGCGGCGCACGAGCGACACATCGACTCCGCTTTGTTGCAGGCGATCGAGCGCGATCTGGCCCAGAGGATCGTCGCCGATGCGGGATTGAAATCCTACGCGGCTGCCGAGTGCGGCCAGGTTGTGGGCCACAATCGCAGACGAGGAGCCGAGGGTGAGCATCATGCGGTCGGCGAGCAGTTCGCGCTCGGGCGGAAGTTGCTCGGGCAGACCGTAGAGGATCAGGTCGAGGTTCAGTTCGCCGGCGATGGTGACGTCGAAGCGGGGCATGGGTTTGGGGGCTGTGGGGTTATCAGACGAGTGTGACTTCGACGCCGGCTTGTTTCAGCACGCGTTGATCGGATTTTGGAATGCCGCGGTCGGTGATCACTTCCTGCAGCGCCGAGGGCGGAGCGATCAACGACAGGCTGCGGCGGCCAAATTTGCTGGAGTCACAGACGGCGACTGTTTTCTTCGCGACCTCCACCATCACGCGATTTACCTTCGCTTCCAGCAGATTGGGCGTGCTCAATCCGTACTGCACATCGAAGCCGTCGACTCCCAGGAACAAAACGTCGGCGCTGAGGCGGCGCAGCGTTTCTTCGGCGATGGGACCGACCAGCGAAAAGGAATTCTTGCGCAGCGTGCCGCCGGTAAGAATGACTTCCACGGCGGTGCCGGCCAGTTCGGCAGCGATGTTGAGGGCATTCGTAATGATGGTCAGGTTCTTGAAGTTTCGCAGGGCGCGGGCGATCGCGGTGGTGGTGGTGCCGGAATCGAGAATCAGCACTTGTCCTTCTTTTACTCTTGCCGCCGCGGTTTCCGCGATGCGAAGTTTTTCCTGGCGATGAAGTTTTTCCTTCTCTCGCAGCGTGGGATCTTCGAGTGCGCCCTCGCGCGCCGGCAGCGCGCCGCCGTGAGTGCGATGGACTTGGCCATGGGCGTGCAGGATTTCGAGATCTTTGCGAATCGTAACTTGCGAAGTTTCGAACTTGCCCGCGAGTTCTGTGACCAGAACCCGGCCCTGATGGGTTAACAGATCGAGGATGGCGCGACGACGTTCTTCGTTGAGCACGGGAGTTGGCTGGCGGCGAAATCCGTCATCCGGCGACGGTTCGGGTACGCATTTCTTTTTATAGCGTTTTGTTTCGTTTGTCCACTGGAAAGGTGGGAACGAAAAACTCGCTGCAATGCCATCCCCGTCCCGTCGAGGGCCATGCCCGGCCTTCCTGGCGGCCCTGAGTCAACCCCGTAACCCATGTTTTTATGTGTAGTTGGGAACCATCTAGGGTGATAACCAACGCAATACCTGCCTGAAAGTCCGATTGCTTCGAGGGGGTGCTTTTGCCGTAATCTCAAGTTGGGACGAAACTGTGCCGGGTTTCGAAGCGTAGCGTTTGTTACGAAATCCGGAACGAAATTCGGAAGTGGGGAGACGTCGCCTTGGCAACCATATCGAAAGACGAGATTCTTGTGCGATCGCAATCGGTGGTGGCGCGCGTGGTGGCGGGAGAAACGCTGATCGTCCCGGTGCGCGCGAGAGTGGGCGACCTGGCGTCGATCTACAGCTTCAACGGCACGGGCACGCTGATCTGGAAATTGCTGGAGTCGCCGCGAACGGTGGGTGAGTTGGCGGCGGGAGTCGCGCAGGAATACGAAGTCGACCCAGCGCAGGCCGAGCAGGATGTAACGAATTTTGTAAGCGAGATGAAGGCGGTTGGTCTGGTCGAGGTTCCGGCAGCGGTCGCGATGGCTGGGGACTAAAGGACCAGTGGGGCGGGAAGGACTGGCAGCAGCGGGCGCGGGATTCGCATCCGCTGCTTTCAGACTGGGTTCCGAAATGTGGAGGGGGATTTGGAGCAGTTAAGTTACGGCGCGTTCAGCGCGGATCTTCACGGGCGACAGGCTGGCCAGCGCATACCGCTGCAGGTTTCCATCGAAGTGACGCGGCGCTGTCCGCTGGAGTGTCTGCACTGCTACAACAACCTGCCCATGGGCGACCTGGACGCCAAGCAGCGGGAGTTGACCAAGGAAGAGCACTTCAAGGTGCTCGATGAACTGGTCGAGATGGGCTGCTTCTGGCTGCTCTACACCGGCGGCGAAATTTTCGCCCGCAAAGATTTTCTCGAGATTTACACCTACGCCAAGCAAAAAGGATTCCTGATCACGCTGTTCACCAACGGTACCATCATCAACGAGCAGATTGCGGATTACTTGGCCGAGTGGCCGCCGTTCGACATTGAGATCACTCTGTACGGGCGAACACGGGAGACGTACGAAGCGCTGACGGCAATTCCGGGATCGTATGACCGCTGCCTGCGCGGGATCAGGCTGTTGAAGGAACGAGGCCTGCCGCTGAAGTTGAAAACGGTGGCGACCAGCATCAACAAGCATGAAGTCGTGGCGATGCGGCAGTTCGCGGAAGAAGAGTTGGGGGTTGAGTTCAAGATGGACGGGCAGATCAATCCGCGGATTGACTGTTCGCAAAGTCCGTTGGCGGTGCGACTTATGCCGGAAGAAGTGGTGGCGCTGGATATGGCTGCGCCCAAGGGGAAAAGTGAGTACCTCCGGTTAGCAAAGCATGACCTAGAAGGGCCGCCTAACTTATCGCAGGTCGACACCGTGTACCACTGCGGGGGTGGCATGAATGGGTTTGCCATCAACGCCTACGGAGAGATGGGCATCTGTGTGATTTCGCAGCAGGAAACGTTCGGCGTTCGAGAGATGGGGGTGAAGTCAGTCTGGGATGATTCTCTGTTACGCCTTCGAGCGAGTAAACGCACGCAGGCGACGAAATGCCTACAGTGCCGTATTCAGTCGCTGTGCGGGATGTGTCCCGCGAACGGCGAACTAGAGAACGGAGATCGTGAGAGTCCCGTGGAATTTCTTTGCAACGTCGCACATCTGCGGGCTGCGGCAATCGGTGTTGACGTCCCATCGCACGGGGAGTGCGACTTCTGTGCGGGTGGAGCTGAGTACGAGGCACTTATGGAATCGGCGCGAAGGATCGCTAGTAAGGAGATTGACGTTGAGAACTGGGTAGGCCCGCAGAGCATTCTGCCCGTTCTCAACAATGTTTCCGTGGCGGCTGGCGGATGCCGGAGTTGCGGCGGTCACTGAGTAGGCGACTAGTGGAGGCTGAATGGATCAGCAGTTGAGCCAAGCCGAGAGCAAAAAAACATACGAGCCGCCGCAGTTGACGACGATCAGTCTCCGTCCGGAAGAGGCTGTGTTGGGGCATTGCAAGATATCAGGACAATCAGGAGCAGGGTCTGCGTGCGCGCTCGTGGGATTTTGCCCGAACTCGGGGTCGTAGGAAGTCACGCTGAGGATACGAACGGGATGAGAATCAATCCTGGACTGGTGGCGCCGGAGTTGCTTGAGGAGCCGCACGATGTATATCGCAGCGGGTTTCGTGTGGGAGGGGTGTCGATACAGATGGCCGGCGAACGGAGCGATGACGTTGTATTAGTTCCTTCCTTGGAGCCGTTTCGCGTTGAGGGGCATACGGCCGACATTAGAATCCGGGTCGAGTGGGCGGACGGGCTTTTCTTGTCGGCGCGGCAGCCCGTCTTCGATTCTGGAGCGACTTGGCGGTTGTATGAACGCGAGGCTGGATTTCAATTTGACTTCAGCGCTCCCATCTTCGGAGGGCAGCCTTATAAAAGGCTCCTTGTCGACAGCGAATTCCGCCAGGCAACTCTTCAGATGAGCGAGGAGTCCTTTGCTCGCTTTCCTAATGTGGCGGAACCTTTGGAGTATCCCCTCGACGAGTTGTTGATCATGCACCGGCTTACGCAGGAGAAGGCGATTGAGTTGCACGGGTGCGGGATTGTGCGGGCGGATGGGACGGGGAATTTGTTTGTGGGGCATTCGGGGGCGGGGAAGAGTACGACTACGCGGCTGTGGACGGAGCGGGAGGATGTTGAGATTTTGAGTGACGATCGGATTATTGTGCGGAGAGATGAGGAAGTGCGGGCGCGGGCGATTTTAGAAACTCCTATCGAGGCCGCGGGTGGCACGAGCGAGCACGGGGTCCTTCGACTGCGTGACCGCTCGGCTTCGCCGACCGCTCACTGCGCTCAGGATGACAGGGCAAAAGCAGTTTACTTCGCTCAGGATGACAAGACAACACAGCAGATTCCTCACCGCACCTTCGGCCCGGTTCGGAATGACAGAGGGATGCGGATGTATGGGACGCCGTGGCATGGGGAGGCGATGTATGCATCGCCGGGGAGCGCGGGGCTGGCGAGGATTTTCGTTCTTGAGCATGGGCGGGGAAATGTGATCACGCGGCTTTCTCCGAGCCAGGCGGTGGCGGAATTGTTTGCGCGGAGTTTTGTGCCGTTTCACCGGCATGAGTATGTGGATTCGGCGCTGGAGTTCTTGCAGGAATTAGTGGATGCGGTCCCGTGCTATCGCTACTCGTTCGAGCCCGACGAGCGGGCGGTCGAGAAAATTCGCGAGTTCCGAGACTAAGGCGTCGTCCCTCGGCGGCTAAAACCGCTGTTGAGTCCTACGCTAAGGCGGTGCCTGCGGCGCGGCTGGAAGCCGTTGCCCTTTCAAAGCGAAGCTCTATATTGTGACTCCCCATGACCAATCGCGGGCCTGATTCAGAGAGGTTCGAGGCGCTCAGCCGCGAACTGCTGAAGAGCGGGATGGGCGTGCGATTTGAGGCGCGCGGGGCGAGCATGTCTCCTGCGATCCGTGACGGCGAGATTGTCTATGTTACTCCCGTAATCGTGAGCAAATTACGAAAGGACGATATTGTTCTAACGAAAGGCCATAGCGGCTTCCGGGTCCATCGGCTGGTGGTAGCCGATCAAGATAAGAATTTGTTTATCACGCGCGGCGACTGCGGACAGCAAGACGATCCTCCGCTGCGCAGCGATCAAATTCTCGGAGTCGCGGTTGCCAAAGAAGTGCGGATTGGAAAAAGAATCGTGCGGACAAAACTGAACGGGTTCGGCAAAGTGCTGCAGGGCGTAGCGCGCGTGCAGGCTGCGCTGGGCAGGCGTCTGCGGGGCGCCGTCCACTCCCGCGCTTCCCTCGCCATCGTCAGTGTGCTGGCGCTGTTGTTTGTGGCGTCGTACTCAGCCGGTCAGGTTGCGGTCGACGCCACAACGTCGTCATCGGCGACCCTTGCGGGAAATGGCAGCCCCACTCTCACATTTAACCACACGACCGCTGGAGCCAACCGGCTGTTGCTCGTGGGTGTCTCGATCAACATCACCAATGCGCCCTCTACTACGGTAACGAACGTGACCTACAACGGGACCGCGATGAGTTTCGTGGGGGCCCATAACGACACGGGGGGCACGCGGCGCGTGGATATGTGGTACGAACTTGCTCCCCCGACTGGAACCCATGCGGTCGTAGTCACGGTGCACATTCCGGCGGCAGTGAACGAAGGCGTGGTGGCAGGAGCGACGACGTTTACCGGTGTCGACCAGACCGTCCCGCTGGGAACATTTGTGTCGGCGGATGGCGCAGGGGGAGCAAGTTCCCAGCTTGATGTTCCCAGTGTAATCAATGGAATGATTCTGGACACGCTTGCGGTCGACGGAACTCAAACAGTCACCGTGCCTGGTCCGCAGGTCTCGCAGTGGAATGTGCAGAGGGGAAACAACACTAATCCCGGCGTCAGAGGCGCGGGAGATTCCCGGACCGGCGCGCCGAGTGTACCCATTTCGGAAACGTTCAGCGGCACATCGAACTGGGCGCTGGGGGCGGTGTCGGTCAATCCCACCACTGCCGACATTGGAGTGACCACCAGCGTCAGTGCCGTTCCGTTGGGACAGAATTCCACCTACAACATCACCATCACGAATAACGGTCCGTCGGCGGCGAACAACGTAACGCTGACCGATACGTTTGCGGCGACGAACCTGACACTGGTCTCGGCAACGCCAAGCGCCGGCACAACTTGCACCGTGACCACGACCATTAATTGCACGCTACCGACGTCGTTCGCGAGCGGAGCGACGGCGACGGTCGCAGTGATTGTGTCGACCACGGCGGCAGGCTTTTATCCCAACACCGCGAAGATCACCGACTCGGGAGCGCCACCCGATCCCAACACCGGCAACAACACTTATGTGGCGCTGGCGCCAGTGGTGAGCGTTGTCTGTTCCGGAGCCACGTTGAGCACGCCTGCCGCGCCGCTGAGTGGCGTGCAGAATACATATTTTCCAGGTTCGGCTAGCGTGGCGGTGGGTGCTACGGGCATTCCGGTGGGCACTTCGACCGGGGCGGGCGGGACGATCGCGAATGGAAGCCTGCTGCTGGTAATCCAGATGCAGGATGCCGGCATTAATACCGGAAACACAGTCGTTTATGGAAACGGGAGCACGGGCACCGGGTTCACGGCCATCAACAACGCGGGCAACTATGAGTTCGTAACTGCGACGGGCACGGTCGGGTCGGTTACCGCTGGACAGGTGCCGATCAAGGGTGCAGGGCCGGGCGGCGGGTTGGTGTTCGGATATACCGCGGCTGCAGCTTTGGGGACAAAGGGAACGAGCACGTATCAGGTTGTGCTGGTACCGCAATACTTATCGGCCACGCTGGGCGCGGTGACGGCGACTTCGTGGAACGGATCGACCGGTGGGATTCTCGCATTGGACATCGCCGGACAACTGAACTTGGGTGGCGCAACCGTACAGGTTGATGGGCAAGGGTTCCGCGGCGGCGCGGGCATGCAGTTGACGGGGGGAGTTGCCGGCGCGACCAACGCAGACTACCGGCAAACGTCACCCACGGCCTATACGGGCGCTGCCGGCGGGGTGGCTGGCATTGATGGAGCCAAAGGTGAGGGCGTCGCGGGCACGCCGGAGTGGGTGGAGTCGGGCACGACCTTCCTGCAAACTACGACCGCTATCGGCTATCCCAATGGGACTGCGGATGGCAGTATGGCGCGAGGCGCGCCGGGCAATGGCGGCGGTGGAGGAACAGACGGCGATGCCGCAGGCAACACCGAGAATGCAGGCGGAGGTGGTGGCGGCAACGGAGGAATGGGCGGATTTGGCGGTGACTCGTGGAATACGAACCTGAGCGACGGAGGCGAAGGTGGCACGCCGTTTCCGGCGACCATTGACCGCGTCGCGATGGGCGGCGGCGGTGGTGCGGGATCGCGCAACAATTCCGACGGCGACAACCAGGCCAGCGGCGGCGCCACCGGCGGTGGAATCATTTTCATTCGCGCCGACAGCCTCACCGGCACGGCGACTCTCACTGCGAACGGCGCAGCCGCGTACATCGGAACTGCCAACGATGCCGGCGGGGGCGGTGGCGCCGGTGGGAGCATCATCGTATTGGCGGCCAACGGCGGAGAGAGTGGACTGACGCTGCAGGCGAATGGCGGCCGGGGCGGCGATGCCTGGGACATTGATCCTTACAGTCTGGCGGATCGTCACGGACCCGGAGGAGGCGGCGCGGGTGGTGTGATCTTCGTCTCGGGCGCTCCGGCTAGCAGCAGTGTGAGCGGCGGAGCCAATGGAACAACGCTAACGCCGGGTGTAGCTTACGGTGCCACGCCAGGTGCGGCCGGGACGGTCGCAACCACATCTACGCTGTCGCAGGTAACCGGTATGCAGTCGGCGGCACTGTGTTCGCCGGATATGACTCTGGGCAAGACTCACGTGGGGAACTTTACACGTGGTTCAGCGGCCAGCTATACGATCCCGGTTTCGAACATCAGCGCGTTCGGTCCGACAAGCGGGATTGTGACCATCAACGACACGCTACCGTTCGGCATTACTCCGATCAGTGGCAGCGGAACGGGATGGACGTGTTCGGTCACAGGCCAGACTCTCAGCTGCTTACGTTCTGACTCGCTGGCCGCGAGCAGCAGTTATCCCTCGATCACGCTGAATGCAACCGTGGCGCAGTCGGCTCCGGCGACGCTCACGAACACCGCCGTGGTTGGCGGCGGAGGCGAAGCCAACCTGCTCAATGACACAGCCACTGACGTGGCCAATGTGGTTTCCAGTGCCGACCTGAGCGTGACCGACAGTGCGTCGCCCAACCCGGTGGCGGCGGGAAGCAATATCACTTACACGCAAGTCGTCACCAACAACGGACCGAGTGCCGCGGACAACGCCACGGTTGTGATGACGATTCCGACGAATACGACGTTTGCGTCGATCACGGCGCCAGCGGGATGGAGTTGCGTTACTCCCGGCACCGGAGGCACGGGCAACGTGGTCTGCAGCGATGTGAACATGCCAGGATTGACCGCAGGCACGTTCAGTCTGGTAGTGAAAGTGACTGCCGGGACCGCCAACGGGACGGTTATCACGCAGACCGTGTCGGCCAGTTCATCGGCGATCGATCCGAACTCGGCAAACAATACGGCGACGGCAACTACCGTGGTGGGCACCAATGCGCCGGACCTGACGGTAACGAATGTGGGCTCGCCGAATCCGGTGCAGGCCGGCAACAACGTTACTTACACGCAGGTTGTCACGAACACCGGATCGACCCCGGCTACGACCGCTACGTTCAACGAGACTACGCCCACGAATGCGACATTTGTGTCGATCACGACGCCAGCGGGCTGGACGTGCACTCCAGCGCCTCCCCCGGTCAGCTGCCAAAATGCGAGCGTTGCGGGTGGCGCGACCGGGACTTTCACGGTCGTATATAAAGTCACTGCCGGCACAGCCAACGGTACGCTGATTAACGACACTGCAACCGTGAATGCGGCGAACCAGTCCTTCGGCGCCAACTCTGCCACGGCCACCGTTGTAGTGGGGGCGGCAACCCAGGCAGACGTGGTTTTGAGCACCACGGCCACGCCGTCGTCGGTCTTCGCCGGAAACAACATTACATATGTGCAGGCGATCACCAACAATGGTCCTGCCACTGCGACCGGCCTGAGTTTTACGGAGGGGACGCCGGCCAACACTACGTTCGAGTCGGTGTTGGCTCCGGCCGGCTGGACCTGTACCGCACCGGCTGTCGGCGGCACCGGAACCGTGACTTGCACGGCCGCGAGCCTGGTGGCTGCATCCGAAGCAGACATCATCGTGGTGGTGAACGTTCCCGCAACTGTGACGGCCGCAGCAAGCCCTATCGCGGAAACCGCCACGGTCACGACGACGTCCAGTGATCCCAATCCTGCGAACAACATCAATATCACGGCTTCGACTCCGTTGACCGTTGTTTGCGACCTGGCAGTCACCAACGTCGGAACGCCGAACCCGGTCGCCGCTGGCGCGAACATTACCTATACGCAGATCATCACGAACAGTGGTCCCAGCAACTGCAGCACCGGGACGTTCAGCGAAGCGTTGCCCGCGAATACCACATTCGTGTCGGCGGCAGTGGTGAATGCTGGCGGCGCAACGTGGACTTGTCCGAACGCATCGCCCGTGGCCTGCACCAGCGCAAGCGTGCCGCCAGGCTCCACGGGAACGGTCACTGCGATCTACAAGGTGATTGCCGGCACGGCCGCGGGAACCCTCATCACCGACACCGCGACTGTGGCCACAACCTCGCGCGACACGAACCTGGCCAACAACTCAGTCACCTCCACCATTGCCGTAGCTTCGGCCACGCAAGCGGACTTGAGTGTGACCAATGCGGGAAGCCCGAATCCGGTGACGGCGGGCAACAACATCACTTACACGCAAAGCCTGACCAACAACGGTCCCGCAACCGCGAATGCTCCCGTGTTCACCGAGACGCTTCCTGCGAATACGACTGGAGTCTCTTTGAATGGTCCGGCGGGGTGGACGTGCGTGCTGGCGACGCTCACTTGTACAGACACCACGACCATGGCCTCCACCACCACCGCGAATTTCACGTTCGTGGTAAAGGTGAGCAACACCGTGGCGTCGGGATCCACCATTACGCAGACCGATTCGGTTACGTCAACGACGGGCGACCCCAACAGCGGTAACAACAGTGCTACGGTGAACCTGCTGGTCGCAGACTCCGCCGATCTTTCGATCACGAACACTGCGAGTCCAGTCCCGGTGCAGGCCGGCAACAATATTATCTACACCCAGGTCGTGACCAACAGCGGCCCGAGCACGGCGACGACCGTGACTCTGACGGATACGCTCCCGGCGAACACGACCGGGGTCACGCTCACTGGGACGGCAGGATGGACTTGCACGCTGGCCACATTTACTTGTACGAATCCCAGTTTTGCTCCGGGGACTGGGACCATCACGTTCACCGTGAAGGTGACCGCGGGCACGGCGGCCGGGACCGTGATTAACGAAACGGCTAGCGTCAACTCCGCAACGACGGATCCCAACTCGGCGAATAACAGTGCCACCGCGGGCGACGTGGTAGCCACCGGGGGAGAAGCGGATCTGGTGACGACGAATGCCGCAGCTCCCACTTCCGTAGTGGCCGGCAGCAATGTTACCTACACGCAGAGTGTTACGAATAATGGTCCGGCGGCGACCACTGCCGGCATGACCTTTACCCAGACGACGCCGCCGAACACAAATTTCCAGTCGATCACTCCCCCTGCGGGATGGATCTGCGGGACTCTGCCGGTGGTTGGTGGCACCGGCGCTATTACCTGCACCGACAGCGGCAGCCTGGCGGTGAATGGCACAGCAAACTTCACACTGGTGTTACAGGTGAATGCGGCCACGCCCTCCGGGACGTACATCACCGAGACCGACACGGCGACTTCGACCAATATTGTTCCCACTCTCACCACGAATTCCGCCAGCGCAACCGTGGTTGTAGCCAACGCCAATAGCGCAGACATGGCGATCGTGAAGACGGCCACTCCGAATCCGGTGACCGAGGGAACTCCACTCACCTATTCTCTGGCCGTGACCAATAATGGCCCGGCGTCTGCCACGAACGTGACGGTCACCGACCTGTTGCCTTCGGTGGTAACGTATCTTTCGGCGAACACAACGCAGGGATCGTGCTCCGAAGCCGGCGGGACCGTAACCTGTCTGCTGGGAACGATGGCAAACGCGGGCGCCGCGACGATCACTATTCTGACGTTGCCGGGGGCGCCGGGGATTGTCACGAACACGGCCGCAGTTTCTGCGGACCAGACGGATCCGAACACGGCCAACAATACGTCAACTCAGACGGAGACAGTCGTGGCTCCGACCGGCATCACGCTCCAGTCTTTCTCGGCATATTCCGGCAGCGACAAGAACGGCGCGAACCGCGTGCTGCTCACCTGGAAGACGGGCGGCGAAGCGCACAACATTGGATTCAACGTGTACCGCGAGCAGAACGGGAATCGGGTGCGCATGAATCCTTCGGTGATTGCGGGCTCGGCGCTGCTGATGAGTGGAGCGCTACCCATGCACTCGGGAAAGAACTACGCCTGGGTCGATCCTTCCGCGGGCGTTGCCGGAACTTCTTATTGGCTGGAAGACATCGACGTAAACGGAACGCGCACCATGCATGGACCGGTTTTCGTGCAGACTGGGCAACCGGGCAGCGATGCATCAGCCGCCGAGACGCGGATGTTCAGCCAAATCAATCAGGCGCAACCTGTGGCGCCCGGCAGCCAGGGGAGCCACATCGTCGAAATGCTGCCGCTGCTGCAACCACCGACTCGAAGCCAGATGGCCAAACAGTTTGAACTGGCGGCAAATCCGGCGGTCAAGATTCTGGTGCAGCATGAAGGCTGGCACCGCATTGCGCAGTCCGATCTGGTGAAGGGCTGGACTTGATCCCAACGTCGATCCCGAGCAATTGCATCTGTTCGCGGAGGCGGTCGAACAGCCTTTGCGCATCACGGGCGCGAATGCGGGGCGCGGTGGATTCGGACCGCAAGCGGCTATCAATTTCTACGGTACTGGCATCGATACGGTGTTCTCCGGCACACGCGTCTACTGGCTCGTAGCCGGCGAAGGATCGGGGGCGAGAATTCCGCGGCTGCAAGCTTCGGCAGGATCGAACCAGCCCCCGGCCAATTTCTCTGCGACGGTTGAACTGCGGCAGCACACCACTTATTTTTCGGCGTTGTTAACGCCGAATGGAGACAACTTCTTCGGCGCCTTTGTTTCGCCCACGCCGGTGGAGCAGGTGCTGCAGGTGCCGCACCTCGACGCTACGTCGATTCAACCGGCGCGGCTACACGTATCGTTGCAGGGTGTGATTACGGGCTTCCCACACGACGTAACTGTCGTGCTCAACGGAACCAGCGTCGGCGATGTCACGTTCACGGGGCAGGCCAAGGGAACACTCAATGTCAACCTGCCGCCCGGTCTGCTGCTGGAAGGCAACAACACGGTGACGCTGACGGCCCAGAACGGCGACTACGATACCAGCCTGGTTGAGTTCATCCGAATCACGTATCCGCACAAATATGTGGCCGATGCAGATCTATTGAAATTCACGGGACGCGCGGGCGACGAGATCAAAGTCGGCGGCTTTGCCAGCACGCCCACGGTGCTCGACATTACGGATTTGAATCATCCGGTGCAACTCACGCCGCAAGTCAGTTTGAATAGTGGTCAGACCGAAATCGCCGTGCAGGTGCCGTGGACGATAACGAATGGGGCTGCGTTTGCGCGGCATACTTTGCTCGCAGTGGCGGACGACCGGGTCATGTCCGCGGCGGGCGTGCGGCCCAATCATCCGTCGCATTGGCATAGCGTGCAGGCGGGCGCCGATATCGCGATGGTGACCTATGAGGAGTTCGCACCGGCTCTCGCTCCGCTGATCCGCGCCCATCAGGCAGAAGGAAAATCGTCTGTGGGGGTGCCAGTCAGTGATCTGTATGACGAGTTCAATTTTGGCGAGCGCAGTCCATACGCGATCAGGCATTTCCTTATGACCGCGAATACGAACTGGAAGAAGCCTCCGGCCTACCTGCTGCTCAACGGGCGGGCATCGCTCGATCCCAGAAATTATCTTGGGCTCGGTCATCTTGATCTTGTGCCCACGCGCATTCTAGCGTCGAGCAGCCTTATGACGGCGTCGGACGATTGGTTCTCCGACTTCAGCGGCACGGGCATGCCCACGATTGCCACCGGCCGGCTGCCCGTCGGCACGCTGGACGAAGCTACAACGGTGATCGGGAAGATCGCCGCCTACGAAGGGAAGTCGACCAACGGCTCGTGGACATCACAGGCTCTGATGGTGGCCGACAAGGACGACACCGAGAGCTTCAGCCAGGACACGCAGACGGTGCAGGCGCAGTTGCCCACGTCCATGCAGGTGACGGATGTTCTCACCGGCACGGTGGGCACGACCGCAGCGCGCGAGGACATCATCAACGGCATCAATTCCGGCCAGTTGCTGGTGAACTACCTTGGACACGGCTCCGAAGATCAGTGGGCGGGCTCCGACATATTCGACACGAATTCGGTGGGCTCGCTCACCAACGGCTCGCAGCTCCCGGTTTTTCTGATCATGGACTGCCTGAACGGGTTCTTCCAGGACGTGTACGCGCAGCCGCTGGGCGTGACGCTATTGCTCGCGCCAAATGGCGGGGCCGTCGCCGTTCTGGCCTCGAGTGGTCTGAACCAGCCTCCGCCGCAAGTTTTGCTCGACACGCTGATCGTGCAAAGCGCTCTCAAGGCGGGAGGCTCGACGCTGGGCGAATCGATTCTCAATGGGAAGTCACAAATCAGCGATCCCGACGTGCGCCGGACTTATGTCCTGTTTGGCGATCCGGCAATGCAGGTCAAGCAACCGTCTTCGAACACGGCAGAGCACTGAGCTCTTGCGACGTGGCGCGCGAGAGAACAGCAGGTTCCTCACCGCGCCTTCGGCCCGGTTCGGAATGACAGTACTGTTCTTAGAACGATAACGGTAGCCCCTACACCGTGCTAAGACGCCGCCGTCACCGCCGCGGGCAGGCTGGCGGTCTGCCGCAACGGCTCTGCCAATGCGCGCATGACGCGGCCGAATCCAGCGAAATCCAACGATTGCGGTCCGTCGGAAAGAGCGCGCTCCGGGCACGGATGCACTTCGATGATCAGGCCGTCGGCTCCCACCGCGACAGCTGCGCGCGAAACCGCCGCAATCAGGCTCTGCTTACCGGTTCCGTGCGAGGGGTCGGCGATCACCGGAAGATGCGAAAGATCCCGAGCCAAGGCGACGGCGGCCAGGTCGATAGTATTGCGCGTTTCGGTTTCGAAAGTCTTGATGCCGCGCTCGCAGAGGACGACCTGATTATTTCCTCCGGCGAGCAGATACTCCGCCGCCAGCAACCACTCCTTCACGGTTGACGACGGTCCACGCTTCAGAAGAATGGGCTTGTTGACCGTGGCCAGACGGCGCAGCAGGGCGAAATTCTGCATGTTGCGCGCACCCACTTGCAGCATGTCGACGTATTCGCAGATCAGGTCGATGTCCTCGGTGCTCATTACCTCGGTGATTACGGGCAGTCCGGTGATCTCGCGGGCTTCGCGCAGAATCTTGAGCGCCTCGAGGCCAAGTCCCTGAAAGTCGTAGGGAGAAGTGCGCGGCTTGTAGGCGCCGCCGCGGAGCATGGCAGCGCCGGCGCGTTTTACAGCGTGAGCCGTGTCGAGCAGTTGCTCGCGCGATTCGACCGAGCAGGGGCCCGCGATGACGACCACCTCGGGACCTCCGATCGCAACTCCGTTGATGTTGACGACAGTTCGCTCCGGCTTCACTTGCCGGCTGACCAGCTTAAAGGGCTGGGCGATGGCAACGACGTTGTCGACGCCAGGGGCGACCTGGAGCGCCTCGATTTCGTGGCGGCGCCCGCTGCCCACGGCGGCGACAATGGTGCGCTCGGTGCCGCGTGTGACGTGGGGCTGGTATCCAGCTTCGCGAATGCGTTCGATCACGTGGTCGATTTCCTGTGGTGTGGCCTTTTCTGACATATTGACGATCATCGCGGTTCTCCTTTTTCTCGCGGAACCTGTGGTTCCCAAAAACAAAAACCGCGATCCCCGGATCGCGGCTTGCGGCTGAACTTGTTTAAGTCTGGGTGGCTGTTTTACTGGCTCATCCTGACCCCAAGTTGGGCCGCTGCCGCTTCTCTGGTAAACCAGTAGTAAGCGGTAAAGACCGTGCCTGGAGTAAATCGTGTCATAGAGTTCTTTCTTATAGTACAGATTCAGACGCAAACGGCTACTGCAGCGAACTGGCGACGCTGGAAAATGCGTTGTTGGCATTCGACCCGATCAAGCGCACTGTCCCGACCACCAGAACCAGAATCACCGCCAACATAACCGCATATTCCGCAATGTCTTGCCCCGCATCTTCCGACCAAAGCTTGCGAATCACCTTGAACATTTGCACTCCTCCGGCTGCTGTCAGTTCCTTTGAGAGGGTAGGACTGACTTGGGTGTCACCCATGATGCACGCGCCCCAAGGTGCTTGTCAAATGCGCGTTTTGAATATCTGCATGCAAAATCAGTAAGGCGGAATGGCCCGGGAAGGCTGAGTCTGCGCCGCATTTGCGGGGGCGGGTGCGGTCTGCTGAAGCAGGTCCCGCGCAGACTGTTGCGCATCCTGGAGAACGCGATTGGGAAGCAGGCCGAGATAAAGAGTGGCGGCAAGACATGTGGCCAAGGCGACTCCCAAGCCGAACGGAATGGGAGTGGTGGGTACCGCCTTGCGCGGTTCGCGCATGTACATGACTACGATGATACGAAGGTAATAGTAGGAGCCGATAGCGCTATTGATAACACCGATGACCGTGAGCCAGATCAGATTAGCTTTCACCGCAGCGCTGAAGACGTAGAACTTGGCGAAAAATCCGCCTGTCATGGGGATGCCGATGAGCGAAAGCAGAAAAATCGTGAAAGTCGCGGCCAGGATCGGAGAAGTGCGCCCGAGCCCTTCGTAGTCATCGAGCGTGACATAACGCTCGCCCGCGTTGGCGAAATGGCTGACCACCGCGAATGCACCCACGTTCATGGCGGCATAGGCGGCGGTGTAGAACATGGCAGCGGAGATTCCACCAACGGAATTCTCCGGCATAGTCATGGCGAAAGCGACCAGCACGTAGCCGGCATGGGCGATCGAAGAATAGGCCAGAAGGCGCTTCACGTTGGTCTGAACGAGAGCGCCCACGTTGCCCAGCGTCATGGAAAACGCCGCCGCCACCCAGATCAGCCAGAAGCGTCCCGGAGCATTGATGGCGAATACGACCCGTAGCAGTACGGCGAAGGCCGCGGCTTTTGGTGCGGTCGACATGAATCCGACGACCGGAGCGGGTGCGCCTTCGTAAACATCAGGCGTCCAGATGTGGAATGGCGCGGCTGCGACTTTGAACCCGAGGCCAACGAACATCAGTGCCATGGCCACGTAGACCAGCAGTTGCACCGGCCCGGCCTGCAAGCTCCGGCTGATGAGATCGATGTTCGTCGATCCAGTGGCGCCGAACATGAGTGCCACGCCATACAGAAAAAACGCGGTGGCAAACGATCCGAGTAGGAAGTACTTGAGCGACGACTCGCTGCTCGACGCCTCTTGACGGCGGAAGCCGGCAAGAATGTAAGTAGAGATCGAGGAGATTTCGAGGGCGATGAAAATCAAGACCAGTTCGACAGCTGAAGACATCAACGCCATGCCGACCGTACCGAAAAGGATGAGCGCGTAATATTCGCCGGCGCGAATGCGCTGGACGGCCATGTATTCGAACGAACTCAGCATTACGACCGCGGCGATAGCGATCACCAGAAAATGGAAGAACACGCTGAATGTGTCGACCCGCACCATGTTCGAAAAAGCCAGGCCGGGAGACTGCGCCATGTACCAGGTCGACAGCAGGCCGGCGACCGCTCCAACAAAAGCGATCAGGCCCAGAGTTTTCTGGCTCTTCTCTTCGTCGACTAGAGGATCGAGCACCATGACCACGATGCCGAATCGCCGACAAAACGAGTTCGGGCAGGATGCGGATGTAGTCGATGGATTGAGGAATGGTCTGCGAAATCGATTTGCAACCATGCGGCGGGAAGGCAGAGGACGGGCTCATTGGCCCACCACCTTGCTCACCACTTGCGGGACGGCCAAAGCGCGGCCTGCACCGCAGGATCAATCGCAGCCAGCCACAGAATCGGAGCGATTCCCATAACCAGTGCCGCCGCGGCGCAAGGCCAGACGGCAGCTTTCTCGAACCCGGAAAGATCAGGCAGAGAATTATTCACTTCGTGCGTTACCTTGCCGTAGAAGACGCGCTGATACATCCACAGGAGATAACCGGCGCTCCAGATCACGCCGGTGGCGGCGAGAATTCCGTAGACCGCGCGGTCCTGGAACGCGCCGCTGAGCACCAGGAACTCGCCGATGAATCCGTTGAGCAAGGGAAGTCCGACGGACGCGAGCACGATGAACAGGAAAGAGGCCGCGTAAACCGGCATGGGCGAAGCCAGGCCGCCGAATTCCGAGATCTCGTAGGTGTGGCGGCGTTCGTGGAGAATCCCGGCCAGCATGAATAGTCCGCCGGTGGAAACTCCGTGCGCCAGCATGACGAACATCGCGCCGTTCAGACCCGCTTGCGTGAAGCTGAAAATACCGAGCACGACGAACCCCAGATGGCTGACCGAGGAGTAGGCGATCAGCTTCTTCATGTTCGGCTGCACCAGGGCCACGAGCGCGCCGTAGATGATTCCGATCAGCGCCAGGATCATGATCCACGGAGCGTTATGCCGCGATTGCTCGGGGAACAGGCCGAGGTTAAAGCGCAGCATGCCGTAAGTGCCCATCTTGAGCAGAACGCCCGCCAGCAGCACGGAGCCCGCTGTGGGCGCTTCGACGTGTGCGTCGGGCAACCAGGTGTGGAACGGGAACAGCGGAACTTTCACGGCGAACGCCAGGAAGAATCCGAGGAAAAGCAACTGCGCCGCGGCGGGAAAGCTTCGGCACTTGCGCCGCGCGCGATCTGATCGCGAATCTCGTCAAATTGGAAACTTCCGGTGTGGGCGTAGAGCCACAGAATCGCCGCCAGCATAAATACGGAGGCGATCATGGTGTACATGAAAAACTTCACCGCCGCATAAACCTTGCGCTCGTGGCCGAAGATGCCGATCAGCAGGGCCATCGGAATCAGCGTGGCTTCCCAGAAGAAATAAAAGAGGAAGAGGTCCAGCGAGGTAAAGACGCCAATCAGCGCAGTCTCGAGGATCAGGAGAATGATGAAGAATTCCTTCACCCGGTCATGCACCGACTTCCAGGAGATCAGCACGCACAGCGGCGTCAGGAAGGTGGTCAGAACCACCAGCCACAGGGAGATGCCGTCGATGCCCATGTGGTAATGGATGTTGGGAGTCGAAATCCACTGGTGGTTAACGTCAAACTGAAAGCCCTCCTGGCCGCGATGGAAATGCACGGCCAGAT
This sequence comes from uncultured Acidobacteriaceae bacterium, assembly GCA_963709385.1. Classification (GTDB taxonomy): domain Bacteria; phylum Acidobacteriota; class Terriglobia; order Terriglobales; family Acidobacteriaceae; genus Sulfotelmatobacter. The sequence continues at coordinate 56,040 of CAVPWD010000024.1, read as the reverse complement.
GCAGCGAGAGCACAAACGTCAGCAGCGAGATAACGAGCGCAAAAATCCGGATGTCGCGATCGCGGCGCGGCAACAGCATCAGCAACAGCGCGCCCGCCAGCGGCGCGAAGGTTACCAGGGTCAGGATGTAGGGGCTGAGATTTTCGATGCTCACCGTCCCACCCCCAGCCAGATCATGTAGGCGATCACGACGGCGGATCCGGCGGCGATCCATCCTGCATACGAACGCAGGTTGCCGGACTGCATGTGGCGGACCTCGTCGGAAACGTGGCGCGCGCCGTCGGCAGCATTGTTCACCGTGTCATCGATGACTTTGCGGTCGACGCCTTGCCACAGGATGCTGGTCGAGCCATCGATCAGCGGCTTCACGAAAAGCTTCGCGTAGAGTTCGTCGATGTAGTACTTGTTCAAGACGGCCGTGTAGAAGCTGCCGAGACCGTCCGCGATTTTCTCGGGGAAGGTAAGGTTTGCTCACGTAGAGCAGATAAGCCAGCCACGCGCCCAGGAAAGCGACTGCCACGGAAACGCCCATGAGCAGAAGTTCTGTGCCGCGGCCCGCGGCTTCACCAGCGGCTTCCCCAACCGCGCCCGATCCGAATACGGGATCGAGGAAATGCTCGAACCCGTTGCGATACCAACAAACCCACCGACAAACGAAAGCAAAGCCAGAATCATCAGCGGAACCAGCATGACCATCGGGCTCTCGTGCGGCTCGCCGTGTCCGCTGTGACCATCAGCGACGTGGGCGCGTCCGTGTTCGTCGACCTGAGTGCCGTCGATAGTCGCCGAAAAACGTCATGAACAGCAGGCGGAACATGTAGAACGAAGTGATGAATGCGGTGATGACGCCGACCAGCCAGAAGACCCAGCTCCGTGTGCTGGAGAAGCCTTCCAGAGGATTTCGTCCTTGCTCCAGAAGCCCGCGAATGGCGGGATTCCGGCGATGGCCAGCGTGGCGATCAGCATGGTCCCGAACGTCACGGGAATGTAAGACCGCAGGCCGCCCATCTTGCGCATGTCCTGCTCGCCGCCCACGGCGTGAATCACCGAGCCCGCCGCCAGGAAGAGCAGGCCTTTGAAGAAGGCGTGCGTCATCAGGTGAAAGATTCCGGCGGAGAACGCTCCCACGCCGCACGCCATGAACATGTAGCCGAGTTGCGAGACGGTGGAGTAGGCGAGCACTTTCTTGATGTCCGTCTGCGCGATGCCGATCGTCGCGGCGAAAAGCGCGGTGAGTGTTCCGATGACGGCGACGACCATCAGCGCACTGGGCGCGCGCTCGAAAATCACGTGCGAGCGCGAGACCATGTAGACGCCGGCCGTCACCATGGTCGCGGCGTGAATCAGCGCGGAAACCGGCGTGGGGCCTTCCATCGCGTCGGGCAGCCAGACGTAGAGCGGAATCTGCGCCGACTTGCCGCAGGCCCCGACCATCAGCAGAATTCCGATCGCAGTGAGCAGCCCGGCGCCGGCGGTCTCAGGAGCGAGGGATGAACTTGCGCGAATACCTGGTGAAGTTCAGCGAGCCGAAATGCTGGATGATCAGAAACAGCGCGATCAGAAATCCGAAGTCGCCGATGCGGTTGACGATGAACGCTTTCTTTCCCGCCGACGCCGCCGAATCTTTCGTGAACCAGAACCCGATCAGCAGATACGATGCCAGGCCCACGCCCTCCCACCCGATGAACATCACCAGGTAGTTGTTGGCCAGGATCAGCGTCAGCATGAAAAACATGAACAGGTTCAGGTAGGCGAAGAAGCGGTAGTAGCTGGGGTCGTCCCACATGTAGCCGACGGAATAGATGTGGATAAGGAATCCGACTCCGGTGACCACCAGCAGCATGACCAGCGAAAGCTGATCGAGATAGAAAGCGAAGTCGGCGCTGAAGGCGCCGGAGCGCCGGTGCTGCCGATGCGAATCCAGTGGGCGACATATTCCTGGTAGGGAAGCTCGACGGACGAAAAGCGCCAGGCAACCGACAGCGCCCAGGCGAAGGCTGCGCCGGAGAACACCAGTCCGACGGCGCTGACCGCGGTGCGCGAAGACTTCTTCCCGAGGAAGCCGTTGATCGCGGCGCCCGCCAGCGGCAGCACCGGGATCAGCCAGAGATTGAGAGAGGACATCATAGTTTGAGCTGCTTCATAACTTGAGAAGGTTCACCTGGTCGACGTTCAAAGTTTCGCGCGTGCGGTAGACCGCGATGATGATCGCCAGTCCGACGGCCGATTCCGCCGCGGCCACCACCATGACGAAGAAGACGAAGATCTGTCCAGCGAGCGCATGCCAGTGCGCGGCGAAAGCGACGAACGAAAGATTCACGCCGTTGAGCATCAGCTCAATCGACATGAAGATCGTGATGATGTTGCGCTTGATCAGGAATCCGGTCACGCCGCAGGCGAACAGAAATCCGCCGAGCACGAGGTAATAAGAAAGAGGAACCATCAGTCCACCTTCCTTACGGCGCGCCCGCCGGCGCGGTCGGCGGCTTGCTGGCCAGCACCACCGCGCCCATGATGGCGATCAGGATCAGGATGGAAGTGATTTCGAAGGGCAGCAGGAACTCGTGGAAGAGCAATTGCCCGATCGTCTTGGGAGCACCGGGAAGAGCGCCCGCGGCGACCGCCTCGGTTCCCGAATGCCGCAGCACGACCCAGGCCACCAGAATGCTTCCCAGCAGCATTCCCGGAATGCCAAAGAGCATCGCGACCCGGCTGCCCTTGGTCCGCTCTTCGACTCCGGCGTTCAGCAACATGATGACGAAAACGAACAACACCATGATCGCGCCGGCATAGACGATAACCTGCACGGCGGCGACGAACTCCGCGCCCAGCAGCAGATATTCGCCGGCGAGCGCGGCCATCACCGCGATCAGCGAGAGCGCGCTGTTAATGGGATGCGTCTGCGCCAGCAGGTTAATCGCGCCCGCGACGCAGACAGCCCCGAAGGCCAGAAACAGAATGAGATGAACGCTCATGAAATCAGTGAACTGAGAACCGAAAAACTTCTTTCTCTTACCACGCCACCGCGATCGCCGTCGCGATCAGATTCACCAGCGCCAGCGGCAGCAGAAACTTCCAGCCAAACGCCATCAACTGGTCGTAACGGAAGCGCGGCAGCGTGCCGCGCACCCAGATGTACAAAAAGAGAAATGCGAAAATCTTTGCCCCGAACCAGAACACCGGCAGGATCGCCTGCAGAATCGGAGGGCCGAAGAGAGGCCCGTTCCATCCGCCGAAAAACAGCAGCGTCGCCAGGCAGGCCACCGTGATCATGTTGGCGTATTCGGCCATGAAGAACATGGCAAACTTCATCGCGCTGTATTCGGTGTGGTAGCCGGCGACCAGCTCAGTTTCAGCTTCCGGCAAGTCGAAGGGAATGCGGTTTGTCTCCGCGTAAGCCGCCATCAGATAACAGAAGAATCCGATGAACTGGCCGTGAAAAATGTTCCAGCGCGGAATGAATCCCCAGAAATGTCCGCCCTGCGCCTTGCACGATGTCGCGCAGGCTGAAGCTGCCGGACATGATCAGCACGCCCACCAGGGAAAGGCCGAGAGAAATCTCGTAGCTCACCATCTGCGCGCTGGCGCGCAGGCCGCCCAGCAGCGAATATTTGTTGTTCGACGACCATCCGGCGAGCGCGACGCCGTATACGCCGATCGAAGTTACGCCGAGAATCAGCAGCAGCCCGGTGTTGACGTCGGTGATCTGAAACGGAATGCTGTAGCCGCCGATGGTGATCGAGTTGCCGAACGGGATCACCGCGATCGAAGTCAGCGCAAAGATCACGGCGATCAGCGGCGCCGCGATGTAAAGCGGCTTGTAGACGTGCGGCGGCGTCAGATCTTCTTTGAAAAGAAACTTGATGCCGTCGGCCGCCGGTTGCAGCAGCCCAAACGGGCCGACCCGCGTGGGTCCCCAGCGATTCTGCATGTGGCCCACGACCTTGCGCTCGAGCCAGACCGTGTAGGCCACCGCGGTGAGCAGCACGCCCAGAACGATCGCGGACTTGATGACCGACGCGAGAATGTAGAGCCAGATGGGCAACGTCTTTTCCTTAGTTACGATGCTCTCAAATCCGATATCAGTCCGCCGCGACTTCCGCGGGTTTGACTTCGTGACTCTCCATGACCGATTTCAACGTGCGCGAGTATCGGCCCAGCGTGCCGGATGTGAACAGGTCGTCGTTGGCCGGCGAAATCAATTCCGGTCTGTGCGCTGCGCCCGGGCCGCTCTTCGTTAACGCGTATGTTCGACTGTTGCCCGCAAGAAGATTCAGGCGGGACACGTCGTAGCCGGGAACCAGGCGCTGGATTTCATCGAGAATCGCCATGGGATCAAGCGGGCTCATCTTCGGCTCCAGGCCTTGCATCTCAAGCCAGACCGCATGCCGGTCGGCTTCGCCCGATTGTGCGCCGCGCGACTGCCCCATGTCGGCGCGCGTGCCGCCGCCGAAGGGAACGAGCTTGTGAACGTCGAAGCCCATAGCGTCGGCGATGCGGACGATCATTTCGAAATCGGATTTCGTGCCGGAAATTTCGCCGGCCTTTTTCACCAGTTGCACGTCGCCGCAGGTATTGGTCATGGTGCCGGATTTTTCGTAGGCGTTGGCCGCAGGCAGAACCACGTCGGCCATGACCGCAGTTTCGGTGAGGAACATGTCCTGCACGACGACGAAACTGTTCGAGAACGCGAATGGATCGATGTTCGCGCGCCCGATGGGATTCGATCCGACCACGTAGAGCGCTTTCAGCTTGCCGCTCTTGCCCGCTTCCACCATGCCTGCGAGATCGAGACCTGGCGTCTGCGGAATCGCCCACTCCTGGTGAAACTCGCTGCTTCCCGCAATTGGATGATAGCCGGGGAGCAAGTCAGGATAGAGGCCCATGTCGGCAGCGCCGCGCGAGTTGGCGTAGTCGGCGAGGCAGATGAACTTGGCGCCGGGAATGCCCGAGCCGAACGCGACCAGGCTGGCGATGTCGTTGCCGCGAATTTCTGATCCGAAGATGATGACGAGATTCTGTTCGGCGCGCAGTTTGTCGCGGAGAGCGATCCAGGCCTCTCGGATTCGTTGCCCGGGCCGGCACAGCGAGTCTGCCGATGCGTCGTCACCCGCTAAGAAGCTTGCAACTCTGCCCTCTGCGCCTGCCGGGAATCTGCATGAAACTCGCCGCCTGGCGCCGCATCTTGATTGGCTCGGAATTAATGACGTAAAGCCTAGCGCGGTGCAGGCGGACATTGTTGCGAATCTGCCAGGCCAGCAGCGGATGTTGCTCGGTGGGATCATTGCCGATCAGCAGAATCGCCGGCGCAGTGAAGACGTCCGCCATGCTGGCGGTCGCGTCAGGCTTGCCGCGCAGCGCGGCGGAAAGGGCAGGGAAGTCGGCGGTGCGGTGATGATCGATGTTGTTGGTCTTCAGCACCACGCGAGCGAATTTCGAAAGCAGGTAAGCTTCTTCATTCGTGGTGCGGGTCGAGCCGATGACGCCGATCGCGGTGCCGCCATCTTTGTCGCGAACTTCGGCGAACTTCTTTCCGACCAGATCGAACGCTTCTTCCCATGTTGACGGCGTCAGCTTGCCGTTCTTGCGGATCAGCGGCTGCGTCAGCCGCTCTTCGTGATTGGCGAAATCGAAGGCGTAGCGGCCCTTGATGCAGAGGAAGTCGCCGTTGGTGCCGCTCTTGTCGCGATTGTCGCCGCGAACGATCTCCATGCCGGTGTCCGAGCGGCGCACGCCCAGCGTGGTCTTGCAGCCGTCGCCGCAGTGCGTGCAGACCGTGCCCACGTGCTTCATTTCCCACGGGCGCGTCTTGTAGCGGTACGCGCCGGAAGTGAGCGCGCCCACCGGGCAGATGTCGATGCACATGCCGCACTCTTCGCATTCCAGATGATCTTCTTTATTCGGAGCGATGAGCGAACTCACGCCGCGGTTCTGCACGCCCAGAGCCCAGACGTCCATGCCCTCGCCGCATACGCGCACGCAGCGGTAACACAGAATGCAGCGCGGCCGGTCGAAGAACACCACCGGAGACCATTGCTGCTCCTCCTTGTGGTTCTTCGCTTCCATGAATTTCGATTCGGCGGCGCCGTAGGAGAACGTCATGTCCTGCAGTTCGCACTCGCCGCCGGCGTCGCAGACCGGGCAATCGAGCGGATGGTTGCCGAGCAGCATCTCGAGCATCGACTTGCGCGCCTGCTTGATCTCGTCGCTCTCGGTGGTGACGATCATGCCTTCGCCGATCACCGTGGTGCAGGCGGTCTGCAGCTTGGGCATCTTCTCGACTTTCACCAGGCACATGCGGCAAGCGCCCTGCAAAGACAGGTTGGGGTAATAGCAAAATGACGGCACTTCGATGCCCACGGTCTTGCAGGCCTCAATGAGCAGCGTGCCCGCGGGAGCCGTGACCTTCTTGCCGTCGACAGTGAGATTTACGTCAGCCATGAGAATTTCGCTTGGAATTGAGTGCGCAAATCGCCGGCACGACCATGCTTCCGCTGCGCCCTCTCTTTTCGTACGGGCACGGCTTGCCGTCCAAGTGATCTTCAAATTCTTTGCGGAACTTCTTCACGAAACCGATGGTCGGCATCGCCGCCGCATCGCCCAGCGGACAGAACGTTCGTCCCAGCATGTTCTCCGCCAGGTACTGGATGTTGTCGATGTCTTTCTTCACGCCGCCGCCGGAGTGAAAGCGAATCAGCGTCTTCTTCAGCCAGTCCGTTCCCTCGCGGCACGGGATGCACCATCCGCAGCTTTCGTGCTGGTAAAACTTCATGGTACGCAGCGCGAACTTCACGATGCACTGCTGAGTCGTCGACCACGACCACGCCGCCGGAACCCAGCATGGAGCCGGCTTTCGCCACCGAATCGAAATCCATGGCGACGTCGATCTCGTCGGCGGTAAGCACGGGCAGGAAGCTCCGCCGGGCACGACCGCCTTCAGCTTGCGACCGTTCGGAATGCCGCCGCCAACTTCGTAAATCATTTTCTTCAAGTTATAGCCCATGGGCAGTTCGTAGACGCCGGGCTTGGCAATGTTTCCGCTCAGGCAGAACAGGCGCGTGCCGCCGTTTTTCGGCGTGCCCAGCTTGGCGTACCAGTCCGCGCCGCCAAGAATAATGTGCGGCACGTTGGCCAGCGTCTCGGCATTGTTGATGACCGTGGGCCCGCCCCACAGCCCAACCACGGCAGGGAAGGGCGGCCGGATGCGCGGAATGCCGCGCTTGCCTTCGAGCGATTCCATCAGCGCCGACTCTTCGCCGACTTCGTAGGCTCCCGCGCCGCCATGCCAGTAAATGTCGAGGTCGCGGCCGCTGCCGAAAATGTTTTTGCCGATGAATGCCTCGGGCGTAGGCGTCGCGAATCGCTTTCTGCATGATCTCCAACAGATATCGGTACTCGCCGCGAATGTAGATGTAGCCGCTCTTCGCGCCCACGGCCAGCGCGCCGATCATGACGCCTTCGATCACCGAGTGCGGATCGTGCTCGAAAATCAGGCGGTCTTTGCAGGTGCCGGGCTCGCTCTCGTCGCCGTTGCACAGCACGTATTTCGGCTTGGCCGACTGCTTGGGCACGAACGACCACTTCATCCCGGTCGAGAACCCGGCGCCGCCGCGGCCGCGCAGGCCGGAATTCTTGACCTCGTTGATGATGGCGTCCGGCTCCATGGCGAGCGCCTTCTGCACGGCCTTGTAGCCGTCGAGCTCGAGATAGCGGTCGATGTTGGTCGCACCCTGGCCGAAGCGCCGGGAGACGACTTTTACCTCGTCGGGATGGGAAACGAAGTCAGCCATTGTGAATTGAGAATTGGTAATTTGTAAGTCGAGAATGCAGAACTGGATCGATCAATTCTGCAATTACTCAATTCAAATTACTCACTTTCTTTACTGCGTTCCTTTCTTCTTGTACTCGTCCAGAATCCGATCCATCTTCTCCGTCGTCAGGTTCTCGTGAAAATCGTAGTTCACCTGCGCGGCCGGAGCCCAGCTGCAGGCGCCGATGCATTCCACTTCTTCCAGCGTGAACAGGCCGTCGGGGGTGGTCTGCTTGTGGCCGACGCCCGAGTTTCTTCGCGCAGTGCTGCAGAATTTCTTCTCCGCCGCGCACCATGCAGCTGATGTTGGTGCAGACCTGCACGTTGAACTTGCCGCGCGGCTTAGTGGTCAGCATGGAGTAGTAGCTGATCACGTTGCGGACTTCGAGTTCGGTCAGGTCGAGGCGCGCAGCGAGTTCGGCGATGACCTCGTCGGACAGATAACCGACTTCGTCCTGCGCATAGAGCAGCGTCGGGACGAGCGCCGAGCGCTTCGTCGGATAGTGCGGGACCATCTCGGCGAAACGGGTTTCGAATTCGTCAGAAAATTTCATTGAAATTAGTAATTGTGTAATCGGGTAATTTTGTAAATTAAAACTCAAGCGCCATGCCTCGCCGTATGCTGCGAGGCGGTGAAAATCGCCGTTAGTTCCCTCGCTTCCTTCAGCATATCCTCCGTTTTCGCCTGCGGCACGATGCCAGACTCCGACAGCATTTCCAGCCAAAACACTGTTTCGTCCGCTTCTTCAACCACCACCCCGATCTTGGCCATAAATTCAGCTTTCGATCGGCCCCTGCAGACCGCCCTATAATTCGCTGCCACCGAGGTGCCACATCGCAGCAACTGCTTGCCCAGAACCTGAGTATCCGCCTTGTACGGCAGAGTTCGATACAGCCTAATCACCCGCAGCGCAAATGCCTTCGTCCGATCTCGCATCTCCTCCGGCTGCTGCTCACATCGACCACCTTCAAATCCCACAATTACCCAATTACCCAATTACTCAATCCCCTACCGGTCAATCTCTCCCAGCACGATGTCGATGCTGCCGATCGCCGCCACCACGTCCGCCAGCAACCGTCCTTCGCACATCTTCGGCAGCGTCTGCAGATTCGCAAAGCAGGCGCTGCGCATGTGCACGCGATACGGCTTCGCCGTTCCGTCGCTCACGATGTAGTAGCCCATCTCGCCGCGCGGCGATTCGACTGCCTGGTAGACCTCGCCCGCCGGCACCGCAAATCCTTCAGTGATGATTTTGAAGTGGTAGATGAGCGATTCCATCTGCGTCTTCATTTTTTCGCGGTCGGGCAGCACCACGCCCGGAGCGTCGGCCTTGATCGGGCCTTCGGGCATGCCGTCCAGCGCCTGCCTTACGATGCCGATCGATTCGCGGAGTTCCTGCACGCGGCACATGTAACGCGCGAAAACGTCGCCTTCCTGCGACACCGGCACCTTGAACTTGAAACTTCTCGTAGCTCGAATACGGCATGTCGCGGCGCAGGTCGATGTCGACGCCGCTGCCGCGCAGGGTTGGCCCCGTCGCGCCCAGCGCGATCGCGTCTTCGGCGGTCATGCGGGCGACGCCTTTGGTGCGCATCCCCCAGATGGGGTTGCCGGTCAGCAGATTTTCGTACTCATCGACCTTCTCCGGGAAAGTATCCCGCGAAATCGCGCACGCGGTCGAAGAATCCCAGCGGCGGTTCCAGCGCGACTCCGCCTACGCGAAAATAGGAAGTCATCATGCGCTGGCCGCTGACCATCTCGAACATGCGCAAAACTTCTTCGCGCTCGCGGAAGCAATATAAGAAGACCGTCATCGCGCCGATGTCCATCGCGTGCGTGCCCAGCCACACCAGATGCGAATTGATGCGCGTCAACTCGTTCAGCAAAACCCGCAGCCACTGCGCCTTCGGCGGAATCTCCAGCCCCAGCAACTTCTCCACCGCCAGCACGTAGCAGAGATTGTTGGTCATGGGGCAGAGATAGTCGATGCGGTCGGTGAGCGGCACCACCTGCTGGTAGAACTTGGCTTCGCAGGTCTTTTCGATTCCGGTGTGCAGGAAGCCGATGTCGGGCATCATGCGCACGACGGTCTCGCCGTCAATCTCGAGCAACACGCGCAACACGCCGTGGGTCGACGGATGTTGCGGGCCCATGTTCAGGATCATGGTGCGATCCTGGCCGGGTTCGAGCACGGGAGTGGGGTTCAGATGGGCCATCTTTATCTTAAACTCGACTTCAGCGGTAGCCCTCCACGGGATAATCCTTGCGCAGCGGGTGACCTTCCCAGTCCTCGGGCATCAGAATGCGGCGCAGATAAGGATGCCCGGTGAAACGAATTCCGAACAGATCGAAAACTTCGCGCTCAAAATAATTGGCGCCGGGCCAGACCGAAGTGAGCGACTCGACCGCCGGGCTGGCGCTGTTCAGCCGAACCTTCAGCCGGACCCGCTCCTTTTTCGGAATCGACAGCAGGTGATAGACGACTTCAAATCGGGGCTCGGCCGGGATACCAGTCCACGCAAGTGACGTCGGAAAGAAAATTGAAAGGGCAGGCGGGATCGTCTTTCAGAGCGACGCAGGCCTCGCGGATGTAGGCGCGATCCACGTAAATCGTCATCTCCTCGCGATCAAACTTCGCGCCCTCGACCGCCGCAGCATTCCAGCCCGACAAGCGGGCCACCGCAGGATGGTTCTTCAGTTGCTCCAGATCGGTGATGGCGGGGGCCAGCGGCACTTAGAAGTTCCCCCGTTTGGGCGAAGTCTCGCCCCAGTCCAGAACGCCTTTTTTCCAGACGTAGAAAAATCCAACCAGGAAAATCCCGATGTACACCAGCATCTCCCACAGGCCAAAGTGCTTCAGGTCGCGCAGAATCACCGCCCAGGGATAGATGAAAACCGCTTCCACATCGAACAGAATGAACAGCATGGCGACCAGGTAGAACTTCACCGAGAAGCGCTGGCGGGAGTCGCCCACCGGCGTCATGCCGCATTCGTAAGGCGACATTTTGGCGCGGGTTGGCTTTCGCTGCCCAATCAGCCAGGAAAGGGAGACAATTGCGGCCGCAATCCCGCCCGCCATCAGAATATGGATCAAAAACGGGAGGTAGCGTGCGAAGTAATTGTCGGGCATAGGACGAGGTATATATAATTCGCGCCAAGTGTTGCTTAAACGTTCTAGATTATGGGCTTACACTCAGAGTGTCAAGCGAGCGACGGGACATCTTGTGGAAATGGAGAAAAGAATTTTGTAGTTGAGTAATCGGGTAGTTGTGTAATTGAAAATCAAGTGCCCGCGCCTCGACTCGTGGGCGGTTCAATTGCACAATTACAGATTTACACAATTGCTAAATTACCCAATCCCTATGATTTTTGGCTTCAATACTGACGTTAAGCACGGCGACACCATCTACCACGTGCAGAGCGAAGCGCGCGAAAGCGAACGCCTGTTGCAGACGCAGGTTTTCGTGCGCGGGCGCTGCATTGGCAAGAAGGCCACTTCCTACGGCGCGAAAACCAGTGATGCCGCCCAGCTCGCCGACACGCAGAAAGAACAGCGCCTGCGCGAGCAGCATCGCCTGGTGCTCGACGCCATCCGGGAAGGGAAACTGGACAACGTCCTGGACCACCCCGAAGCCGAATTGGCCGCGGTCAAAGAACTCGACGTGCAGTGGCTGAACGCCGAATCCATTCATGCCGACCGCAACCTGACCATGCAGTTGCGCGTCACCGAGGGCGGCGCGGCCGCGCCCGGCGCGCGCTTGACCTTCCGCTTCGCCCGTCCCGGCGAGTCGCCCTTTTATACGCAGGCGGTCGCCGACTCGGGCGGCGCGGCCGAGATCAAGATAGAAGTCGAGGAATCCGCCCTGCCCGATTCGTCGCTGCTGGTGCAGGCCAACTTTGAAGGCCGGACCGCGACCCGGAAATTCGTGCTGCGCAAGGCGGAGTAGAGGTGGGCTGGGATGTTACCGCTGAAGCCGCTGCATCCTGACAGCTCTTTGAGCTCGGCGAAGCTGAACCAGATCAGCCGGGTTCCCACCGAGATTCTGTTGCATTCCCTCAAACCTGGCCAGAAGGATTGCCTTAAAGCCGTCCAGACGGAACTATCCTGGACGGACATCACCGCATCAAGGTTCTCAAATCCCGCGGGTAGATGTGGACGCTCTTCCGCGGGAGACAATCGTGAGAGAATAAGCTGGAATTGGGCCGAATTTAAAGTACAGAATCTAAAGTAGAAATGAACCCTAAGCTCTATTGGATTGACGGACCTTGGCCAGGCAAGCTGGCCATCTCAGCGCGCCACCGTGGCGGTGACTGGCTGGATGACGAGATCGCCGGTTGGCAGCGAGCCGGAGTCGATGCGGTCGTTTCGCTGCTCACGCCCGAAGAAAACGAAGACCTGCAACTTGGCAAGGAGGCCGCACTCACCCAATCACACGGTCTTTGTTTCGTATCGCTTCCTGTACAAGACCGCGGTGTTCCACCTTCCTGGGACGATGCGTTACGGGCGTTGTTGCAAAAGCTGAAGATATGCTGCGACACGGAAGAAACGTAGCTATTCATTGCCGCCAGGGAATTGGGCGATCGGGCATGATCGCGGCCGCGCTGCTCATTAAGGACGGCATTACGCCCGATGATGCGCTCAACCGTATCAGCGAAGCGCGGGGGCTTCCCGTCCCCGAGACTCCCGAACAGCGCGAATGGGTGAAAGAATTCGCGCGGCGCAGACTTCCGCAGTCCGTGCCACCGACCCGGGTCTCGGTGAGATGAAACTTCAAATCAATGGGGAAGAGCGGGCCTTCGGCGATTCTCCTTTGACCCTCGCCGCGCTGGTGGAAACTCTTGGCATGAAGGCCGACCGCGTGGCCGTCGAACTGAACCGCGATATCGTGCCCCGCGATCGCTGGGCTGAGACCCAGCTCAAAGACGGCGACCGGCTCGAAGTTGTCCATTTCGTCGGCGGCGGTCTGGGCGTCCCGAACTGGCAGGAACTCTCTTAGTCACCCTATTTCCACCGATTCTCTGCTTGACCTTCGCCCCGCCACGCCTAAAATGTTTGAAACATTTTGCTTAGAGTTTGTTTCAAACATATCTGGGGGAAGATGCAAGACCGCTTCACATCGCAAGAGGTGATCGCACTGACCGGAATCACCCCGCGCCAGCTGCAGTGGTGGGACGAGCGTGGCGTGGTCAAGCCGGAGCGGGAAGGGCATCGCCGCCTGTATTCCATGAATCACCTCACGGAAGTCGCCGTGATCTGCGAACTGCGGCGCAAGGGATTTTCGCTGCAAGGCGTGCGCAAGGTCATGCGCTTTCTGGATCGCGAATTCGGCAAGGGACTGGCGGAGATCGTGGGTCGCAATTCCGAGTGTCACCTGCTGACCGACGGAACGCATCTATATCTCGAGACTTCGGCCCGGCAGATCGTCGACATTCTGAAGAATTCGAACCAGCCGATTCTGGGTGTGTGCTTGAGCGACGCGGTGCGGCAGGTGAGGGCCGGGGTCACGTCCTCAAAGGCGAATACTTCGGTAACTTCGTCCGATTACCGCAAGCGTGCTAAAAAAGTTTCGTAGACAAAGTTCTTGCAGACAAGTGAACTCGCTTCGCACGAACTGGGGACTTACGATCTAGGACTACGGGACACAGGAGGAAGACATGGTCGGTGAACTGGATCTTCTGAGTGAGTGGATTCCGGAACAGATGCAGCCTGGTACCGTATTCGTGCTGGAAAACGCCGGCGAAATCGGCGAGAAGGAAGATCCCTATTGGGCTGTGCTGGCCTGCCCCTCTTGCGGCATGCTGGGCCTGATCACACGAAAGCAGATCAACGGCTTGCTGCCCGTAATCTGCGGCTCGGAGACCTGCTCGGCGCAGTTCTTCATCCGCGACGCAGAAGTCGTGGTGCGCAAACCGTTCTAGAGTATTGAGCTTGGGCCGCGGCCTGCGGCCCTCAGTTTTTCCCACTTTTCACTTCGTTCAATCCCACCGGCACCTGCTCCACGATTTCGATCCCAAATCCTTCCAGCGCCGCCACTTTCTTGGGACGGTTGGTCAGCAGGCGGATGCGGCGCAGGTTCAGGTCGGAAAGAATCTGCGCGCCGATGCCGATTTCGCGCTGAATCTGCTTTTCGTTCTCATACAGCGCGGGCAGTTTCAGACCGTGATGAAAGCTGAGCGCGGTTCGTTCGCCGACTTTTTCCACTGAAAATCCCTGGGAAGTCTGGTGCAGGTAGATCAGCGCTCCGCCCTCTTGCGCAATGCGGCGTAGCGAGCCTTCGAGCGTGGCGTGACATTCGCAGCCGGTCGCGCCGAAAACGTCGCCCATCAGGCAATGCGCGTGCATGCGCACCAGAACCGGCGCCTCACTGTGCTCAACGTCTCCACGCGTCAGCGCGACATGCGACTCTCCACCGTCGATCTCGCTCTCGTAGGCGATCAGCCGGAACTCGCCGAAACGCGTGTCGACCAGCGCCTCGCCCACGCGATGCACGTAGCGCTCGTGCTCCATGCGGTAGCGGATGACCTCGGCAACGGTCAGCATCTTGAGGCCGTGCTCGTGGCAGAATGCGATCAGGTCGGGCACGCGGGCCATGCTGCCGTCGTCTTTCATGATTTCGCAAATGATTCCCGCCGGAATCATGCCCGCCAGTCGCGCCAAGTCGACCGAAGCCTCCGTCTGCCCCGCGCGCACCAGCACTCCGCCCTTACGAGCGCGCAAAGGGAACATGTGACCGGGACGGGCGAGGTCGGTTGGCTTGGTCGCCGGATCAATCGCAACCTGAATCGTGCGGGCGCGGTCATGAGCCGAAATTCCCGTCGTGACGCCGGTGCGCGCGTCGATCGCCTCGCAGAATGCGGTGCCGTATTGCGAAGTGTTCTCCGCCGTCATGGGACCGATGCGCAGGTGCTCGAGCCGCTCCTCGGTCATGGCAAGGCAGACCAGCCCGCGGCCGTGCTTGGCCATAAAGTTGATCGCTTCGGGCGTGACTTTCTCGGCAGCGAGCGTAAGGTCGCCCTCGTTCTCGCGGTCCTCGTCGTCGACCACGATAATCATGCGGCCGGCGCGAATTTCCTCGATGGCTTCAGGGACATCGGTGAATGGCGGCTGGGGACTCATAGAGTGGATTTTAGCAAAGGGGGTGCATCACTTCGAGCGCTTCGTTTCTCCGCTGCTCCTGCGGCTTTCTTTGGTTTATAGAGAGTAGGTCTAGATGTTTGGCGGCAAAATATTCAAAATGAATCGGTTGTTGGAAAAATATTCCGGTCGAAGAGCAGGGGGTTCCTCACCGCGCCTTCGGCCCGGATTTTCGGAAATCTGACAGAGAGTCTTAGGTAATGGCCAAGGTTTCGTCACAGGCGATTGTGATGCTCGCCCAGTGTCGGCCACGTCATACGTAACTGTCAATTTTCTCAGATCAGGATACTCTATGTAGTAACTTCGCTCAGATGTCATGGGTACCGAACAGGGCCGAAGGCCCGGTGAAGGCTGCTAGTCCGAAAAATGTTCGCTTTGAGAGGTACAGACCCTAATGCCTGACCATGCCGCTATTACGTCTACATCATGGCGAGCAAAAGCCGCGTGATCTACGTCGGGATGACCGTTTTCTATGCGCGAGTGCGACACCGGGCCGGTGAAGAGAATACATGATGAATTTCTTGGACGCTATGGAAATGATCGGGTTGTATGACCCTGACGGCGATTGACATATCGAGACGATGACGAAGCGGACTGGGGAGTCAGCATGGGCAAATTGGTTATTACTAACTAGCTTTGAACTACCACAAGAGGCTGTACCAGGACGATGAGGGCCATTGGATCGGGAGATCGATGACCTTCACGGCGGCGGCGCGGACGGCAAAACGCCCGACGAAGCGATCGAGAATAGGAGGGACGCGATGCAGGCGTGGATGGAGTCGCGCATAAGTTCGGGCCTCGACATGCCGGAGTCTAGCATCGCTGATGACTACAGCGGACGCATACTTCTGCTCATGCCGAAATATATTCACCGCAGACTGGCGATCCAGTCTCAGCTGGAAGGTTCCAGTTTGAATCAGTACATTGTGTCGCTTCTTTCATACGGCTGCGCCCAATTTGGGTCTGGTCGGTTGTAGGCGGTCTCATCTATATATGAGCCTGTCCCAAGGGCCTATGACCTCACGAGGAACGACGTCGCGACCTCGAACATCCAGGGTGGCGGCGCACCACGGTTTGACGAAGTCCTTGCTGGTTTTTCTGGCACGACTAGTCCGCAAGCCTACGGTGCATCACAGGGAGGTCGAACGTAAATGGAACTAGCTTCAATTCTCCTCGCAAGGGCCATGGCTTGGGTCGAGCCCATCGGTCTGAATCCAAAAGGAGCGGTGTTCTATCCCGAGCTAACCAAAGCTCTCGTGGCGCGCTACGGCTTTCAGAGGTTTCCTCAGAAGCTTGAGGACTTCGACGAATCTAAAGGAGTGACCTTCGGGGTTGGGCGACTTGGAGATGTCGTTATAGAGCAGCTTGTCATCTACACCTACGGAATTATGCTGGATACAAGGGTCTCCACTCTAGAATCGAGGCGTTTGCTCGAAGAAGCCTTCGAGTGGGGGCGCAAGGAACTCGGGTTTGTGTACACGCCCGCCATCATCAAGAGATGGCAATATACGAGTCAAGTTACGTTCCGCAGTACTGCTCAGATGACAGGTGCTAATTCAGCGGTCGAACGGCTTGCCGCTGCTGTTGCCAAGGGTGTGGCCGACACCATGGGAGAGAATCTGAAATACGATCTTGCGATGCTCAGCCTCAACTATGACCAGCTAACGAGGAAGCATCCGCTTGGGAGGTTCTCAATTCAGCGTCGAGACAACACTCCGTTTTCTGAGAACAAGTATTTCTCCGATGCCCCGCTGCCGACCGACCTCCATATGCAACTCCTGGAGCTGTTTGAAAAGGATCTGTCTCGCGAATGAATTGCGTCGATAACTTAAGGGGCGATCATCTCGTAGCCTTCGACGCTCCCGCTAGCGAACCAGTTCCCGATTTGCACCGCGGAACAATGCTCGCAGCGCACGAGTGACCCATCGCGTCAGGATCACGATGATCACGACGAACGTCGCGACGATCGTGCCTGCAACATAGGGATGGCGCGTGGCGAGCCACGTCAAGCCGATGGCCAGCGCGTCCTCCCCTAGGCTCAGGGTGATGTTCGAGAGTGGTTCGGGCGCGGGCGTGACTGCGGCGCGGGCGGCCATCTTGCCGCCGTGGGCGACCAGGGCGACGGCTGCTCCCAGCAGAGTGGCCAGCAGTTGATGCTCAGGAGAGAGCTGGGCCGTCGCTTGATAGGCGAGGAGTCCGGCGACTGGGACGCGAATGAAAGTGTGCAGGGCGTTCCAGATCAGGTCGAAGGCCGGGATCTTGTCGGCGAAGAATTCGAGAGCGAACAACGCGACGCTGGCGGCGATTACGGGCCAACTGGCGAGCAAGTGCAGTCCGGGTGGCAGCGGAAGATGGCTAAAGCGCGCCAGCAGGCCGAGCGCCGCAACCGTGGCGTAGAGATTCAGACCGGCGGCGAAGCCGATCGCAGCCAGTAAGGCAAAGAGTTCACTGGACGGAATTTGCAGGATGTTCGGCATGGGGTAGGTCTTGGGTCTTAGGCCTCAGGTCTTAGGATATTGAACTGAGCGGCTCGTTTTGCTCGCGATCTGAATTCCTTTCCCAAGACCCAACACCTAATACCTAACACCGTTCCCACTCGACTCTGTGCAAAATAAAGGCCGCTCCAATGGAGCGGCCCTTAAATTATTCTCGTGTCTGCCTTACAGTGTCGACTCGATCTCGAATCCCCAGGCTTCCAGAAGGGGCTCGGGGATGTACTTCGAGTTCTTGTTGCGGCGCGCCCACTCGCGGAGGCGGGTCGACCGCAGGTACTGGTCGGGCGAGAGCTTGTATTCGCGCACAACTTGCTCAAATTCGGTGATGGTAGGGGTGATCGGCCCGATCGGTTCGGGCTTGCCCCAGTTCGGATTTCCGCGTCGCTTGGCCATGAAAAGTGCCTTTCCACCTCAAGGGGATGAACTTCCTGCCTAACCTGAAACTCGCTATCTATATGATTCTCCGAGTCGTCCTCAGGATGCAGCCGGAGCGCAGACAAAGCTGCACCGCATCATCCACGGCGAACCAAAGCTAATCGGAGACTTGTTATCTTACTGTCGATTTCGTCGGGAAGTCAACGAAAATCTGCCTGCAAGCCATGAGTGAACGCCGCACAAGTATATGGAAATAATTGGTTTACAGTATCCGTTGCGGCGGATGGGGTATGCCAGCAAGCTGCCTCAGACACTTTTTGGGCGACCTCCTGCAGCAGAGCTGAGAGTCGCAGAAATCTGCAGATTACGCTCGTAACCCACACGCCGGGACAGCCATTGATCCCTCCCAGTCGATGGACTTACAGTTCAGACATAGAGGTCCCGAAGTGCGGTCGATCTACGGATGTGGGCCTCCGAATTCCGGAATAGGCGCGGCTATGAGTCTGAAATCGTTGGTGTTGTGCGCGGATGAAAAGATCGTGCGGGTGTTGCGCCGCGTACTGGGAGATCTCGACATTGGCGTCGAGTTGTGTAGCGACTCCGATGCGGCGCTGCGCAAGCTGACGCGCCAGCGGTTTGAAGCGATCATCGTCGACATCACCGACGACGGCGCCACCGAGGTGCTGCGTAGTGCCCGCAGCGCTCCCTGCAACAAACGGGCAGTCGCGGTTGCGATTGTCGATCCCATGATCGGCCTCAAAGCGGTTTTCGAGATTGGGGCGCACTTTGTTTTGTACAAGCCGGTATCGAGTGAGCGCGCCAAGTCGAGTTTTCGCGCAGCTCGCGCCTTGATGAAGAGTGAACGCCGCCGCAACGCGCGCGTCGCTGTGCAGATTCCCGTAGGGCTCACCAACTCCAAAACCGGCGCGACCATGCGGGTCACCACCAGCGACTTGAGCGAGGGTGGCATGGCGGTCGGCATTCGCGGCGGGCACCGTCCCACCGGCCGCTGGGATATCACCTTCGACTTGCCCGGAACGGAAACCTCCATTGCGCTTCCCGCGGAGTTCGCGTGGGAAGGCACGAGCGCGCAGGCCGGGCTGCGATTCCTGCAGGTCGCGCCAGAAGCCACGCACCATCTGCGGGAATGGCTGAAACAGAATTCTCCCGACGCCGAGCAGGACGATCCACCGATTCGCTGCCAGCTGACAGATCTCAGCATGGGCGGTTGCTACCTCGAAATCTCATCGCCATTTCCGGTGTCGAGCCGGGTGACGATGTCGATGCGCGCCGGCGTTGCCGAGGTCCGCGCCCAGGGCCTGGTACGGGTCATGCATCCGGATAAAGGGATGGGCGTGGAATTTACGCAGACCACGCCGGAACATCGCATGCTCGTGGAGAAGTTTCTCGAAATGCTCTCCGCCAACCGCGCGCTGCTGCCGGAGTTGCTGGTGGAACCCGAGGGTCTGGATTCCGAAGCGAGTGCGGCTTCGCAATCGGCGGAGACCGATGATCCGTTATTGCAATTGTTCCGCGGAGAATCACTCACTTACGAAGCTTTCCATGAAGCGCTGCGGAAACAGCGAGCGGTCGCACCTGCCGCCGCCAGCGCCACGGCTGGAGCCTCCGCGTAAATCTGCTGCCAACGTTTCTTCCCTTTGGCCTCGCAGCTTTCTCCTCATTCTTCTTCCTCATTCTTCTTCCTCTTCTCCCCGCATCTCAAACCGCGCCCCTACGCTAGAATGAACCCGAGCCGGGATGGCGAAATTGGCAGACGCAGCGGACTTAAAATCCGCAGGTCCGAAAGGACTGTGGGGGTTCGATTCCCCCTCCCGGCACCAGCGAGGAGAGATCCTTCGCCGCAAAAAGCGCGGCTCAGGATTTCGCCTGCGGGCTTCCGTCCGCAAAAGCGCGGACTCACGCCCGCAAAACGGCTCAACTTAAAATCCGCAGGTCCGAAAGGACTGTGGGGGTTCGATTCCCCCCTCCCGGCACCAGCCAAGCCATTCAGAGGTAGTCAGTTAATTGCTGAGCTTCGCGTATTCGGACTTGGCTTCCTTCAGGATCGACAGATTGGAGTCGGCATCCTTCCAGAGGTGTAGAAAGTCTTGGTAGGCGGCGCGCGCCTTCGCAGAATCGCCACCGCGAGCGTACGCTCGGGCCAGGCCTAAACGGGCAAGCGACGCCAGCGGAAAATTCAACACGACGCCGGAGTGGTCGACGAACTTCTGAAATTCCACGGCCGCATTCTTCGCATCTCCGGCGGCCAGATATGCCTTGCCCCGCACGTAAACCGGATACATGGTTGAGACCGACAATTCGGCAGGACCGGCATACTCGAACGGAGCGGCGAGATCCAGATCGGCGATGGCCTTTGCGGCCTGGTGCTGGTGCAGGTGGATTTCGGCGCGCATGACCGGCAGCCAGTATCGCTGGATGAACGTTCCCTGAGGCCACTGCTTGTCGAGATCGCGACTGAGGGCCTCGGCTGGCTTAAGGTCTCCATTTTCGGCGGCGACGAGCGCAGCCAGGGTGACCACTTCGCCGCCGCGAAAAAGTTTTTGCGCCTGCGCGATGAGAGACCGGGCACGAACGGCGTTTCCAACTTCAGCTTCGCGAACCGCCGCTTCGGCCAGGCAGGTAGCGGCGGGTTCCTTGTCCGAGTCATGCTCCATCAGATTTGCCGCTACGGCCGCCAGTTCACCTGCTTCTTCAAGGTGGCCGAAGTAGGCCTCGGTATTGGCTTGCTGCGTGAGAAGAAGACCTTGCGCTCCTTGAACGTCGGACGACTGCACTAGAATATGCTGCATCTCGGCGGCATCACTGCGAAGAAAAGCGCGCCAATAGCTGACCTGAAGTAGATCGTCGGTCTGAAATTTGCGTTTGCCAGCTTCCGCCAAAATTGCCGTTGCTTCGTCCATGCGGCTCAGAGCGAGCAGATCGGATGCGAGGTTGGAATACGTAGTGGCCCGTGTGGGATCGAGGGCCAAGGCCGCGCGCAAACTGGTGACCCCTTGGTCGAAGCGCCCTAATTTCGCTGCGGTGCTGCCCAGGTGATTCAGCGCCCCGGCGGCGGGCGGGTAGTTCTCCACTGCATATTCGTAGACCTGAAGGGCCTTTTCCAGTTCGCCTGTTACATACAGGTAATAACGCGACTCAATCGCCAACTTCTCGGCTTCGGTCACCCGGTCTTTCAGTTCGTAGGCTTTCGTGGCGTTTTTGCGGGCAAGGTCATTCTCGCCCAGGTTGTAGTAGATGGTCGCCATCGCACCATAGGCCATGGCGAAGTTCGGATCCAGATCGAGCGCTCGCTGCAGGAAGGGAAGGCAGGCGCGGTTTCCTTTCTTATCCCAGGTGGAAAGAGCGGTTCCGTATGCATTGAGAGCATCGAGTGAGGGTGTCGTTGCTTGTTCGAGGGGAGCGTTGTGTTTCTGAAGCGAGGGGAGCGATTCGCCGAGTCGAGCACGCAAATGTGAAGTCGCCTGTCCGAGGGCATCGACAACATCTTCCTTGCGCCGGGCCTGGACCTGCTCGTTCGCGATCGGTTCACCGGTGTCGCACCGAATCGCCGCAAGCCCAATCAGATAGGTTGTTCCTAGACTGGCAATCGAGCCCTGTACGGTGACCTTGCTGCCGGTACGCTGGCAGACCTCGATGGCCGTTTTGCCCACCATTCGTTGCTCCGGCAAGTGCCCCATCTGTTTAAGAATCACCGCCGCTTTCCTGTCGGGCAGAACCTGCATTGCCGGAGACTGCGCCAGTCCTACCTGCAGCGCCTGGCGGAGTGCGTCGTCGAAAACGCTCTCGCCTGTGGTATTCACAAAATCGGCGAGCACGAGGGTATCCGCCGGCGAGATTCGAAAAGCGGGGCGCTGAAGGTACCAGTAGGTTACAACCCCGATCGCAGCCAGCAGCGCGACCGAGGAAACGATCGCTGGCGTTCGCCATCGAGGTCTGACAGATGATGCCGATTGAATGGCCTCGACTGGAGCGGCTTCTGTTGCAGACGGCGGCGCCGGCACGGCAACGCCCGCTGCGCTCTGCCCGACTCTCGGGTCCGAGGAAACAATCACAGGAGCATCCACGGGAGCGAGGAAACGATATCCCCGTCGGGGAACCGTCTCCAGGAATCGAGGATTGTCGGCTGAGTCGTTGAGTGCGGCGCGCAGTTTCCGGACCGCAGTATTCAGCGCATCGTCGAACTCCACGAAGGTATCTTTTGCCCAGAGTTTTTCGCGGATTTCGTCCCGCGTCACCAGCTGACCGGGGCGCTCGAGCAGAAGGGCGAGAATCTGAAAAGGCTGTTCCTGCAGACGAATCCGTATTCCCGCCTTGGTGAGCCGACCCTCGTTGAGGTCTGCTTCGAAGGCCCCAAAACGGACGATCCGTCCTTCATTTCCCCGCAGCGGCATTCAGCACCCGAGCCCAAAATTGCCGAGATTCTAGCACGGGGAAGGTTAGAAGTCCGACTAACTTCCGCTTTCGCATCACCTTAGCTGGTTAGCTCAGATTCGGGAACAGTTTCGTTGTGTTTTTTGCGGGGGCGGGGCAACTTGTCGCCTGTCGGACGCAAGAACGCACGGAGCTTTCCATGAAGTTGGCAGCAATCGCGAAGCTGATGGGCATTCTGGTCGTGCTGCTGACGGCACCGGCGCCCGCCCAGGTCGCTAGCTTCCAGGCCGTCGTCCCCTTTCCTTTCGTCGTGGGAACCCAAACCCTGCCCGCGGGTGCCTACGTCGTGGAGCGTTATCTCGGAAAACCCAGGAAACAGGACGGAACGGGCCTGATCGTGATGAAAGGCAGCAACCACCATATTTACAAAGTCATTGTGACCGGGGCGAGCGATGTTCCGGACGCCGGTCGGACGGAAGTGTCGAGGCTGGTCTTCACCACTTTCGCCGGAAAGCAATATCTCAATCGCATTTGGGTAGAGGGCGACCCAGTGGCTCATCAACTGGTGAACATTCCTCCGGTGATAGAGCAGGGGACAAACGAAGAAGTGATCGTGACGGGTGAGCATCGTTCGGGGGAAAAGTGAACAGCAAATTCTGTGGGGGGGGGCGCGTGAGTTGCACAGTGAGTCGGTTTTGCCGGAAGAGTTTCACTTCAACAGCGTCTTTAACAAACTTTCGATTCGGAGGAATCAACATGAACACGCAGAAGCAGTTTTGCCTACGCAATAGAGGAGCCCGACTTTTGCCGGCGTTGCTGGCCATCGTACTGATCGCTTGCACCCAATCGTGGGCGCAGGCGGCAGGGGCGGAGTCCGTGGTTCCACGTTTGGTCAACTACTCGGGCGTCGCCAAAGATCTCAATGGCAAGCCGCTCAAAGGCATGGTTGGTGCCACCTTCGCGGTTTACGCGGCTGAGGACGGCGGCGCGCCGCTTTGGATTGAAACGCAGAACATTGAAGCGAGCCCGAACGGAAGCTATACCGTGATGCTGGGTGCAACCAAACCTGCAGGTCTGCCAGTGGACCTGTTCTCGAGCGGACAGGCCCGCTGGTTGGCCGTCAGTTTCAACGGAGGAGCAGAGCAGCCGCGCGTGGCGCTGCTGAGCGTACCCTATGCCCTGAAGGCTGGTGACGCCCAGACTCTCGGAGGGTTGCCTGCTTCCGCATTTATCCTAGCGGCTGCCGCCTCGAGTGCGACTCCCAATACCGCGAACGGGGGAGCGGGTGACAGCGTTACGCCCGCTGCGGGAACGATCACGGGAACGGGGACGGCAGGGTTCCTCCCAGATTTCACGGGCGCGGCGACGATCGGCAATTCCGCGGTGTTCCAGACGGGAGCTTCTCCCACGGCGAAGGTCGGCATTAACACCACAGCTCCGACCACAACGCTCGACGTTCACGGCAGCGCCGCGGTGCGGGGCACCTTGGTGTTGCCAGCAACAGGGACAGCGACCGCGGTGGCCGGTAAGAACTCGCAGCCGCAGAATCTGGTGACATCGGCGTTCAACGGCAGCACCAGCGCGGCCGTGAATCAAACCTTTCAGCTGAAGGCGGAGCCGGTCGGCAACAACACTACGTCCGCATCGGGATCGCTCAACCTGCTCTTCGGTCAGGGCGCCGCTGCACCAACCGAGACCGGACTCAGCATTGCGAGCAACGGAAAAATTAGGTTTGCGGCGGGCCAGACGTTTCCTGGCGCAGGTACAGGCAGCGTGACCAGCGTAGCCTTGGCCGCACCTGCTTCCGACTTCACGGTGAGCGGTTCCCCAATCACGACCAGTGGAAGCCTTAGCCTGGGTTGGACTGTGGCTCCCACCAGCGCGGACACGGCCAACGCGATCGTGAAGCGCGATGGCTCGGGAAATTTCAGCGGCGGCATCATCACGTCCAACTCCCTGAACACCAACTTCATCAACGGCATTTCGCCCAGCGGATACGCCGTTATTGGCGCTCAAAACAAGTTTGCCCCCGGTCAGTCTTTCGCGGGAGACGGCGTCTACATGATTGTGGGCGATCCCGGTTGCGGAGGCCCCTACGCGGCCATTGGGTTCATTAATCTCTCAGGCTGCACCAACTACTCGCTTCTGGGCGATGGCAAGAGCACGTATGTGAACGCTCCCACAGGCGGCAAGATCAGCTTCTCGATCGGAAACAAGCAATACGGCTACATGGATTCCGGCGGGACTCTCAACATGATCCCGAGCGGCGCCGGGATCTTCATCAACGGCGCTGACGGCGACGGCGTCCTTGCCATCAGCACCCAGGCAGGTGCGAGTGGCGTCATCGGGCAGGACGATGAAGCGAACCCGGAGACGTTCGCGGTCTGGGGCCACAACACGAGCGGCGAAGGCTATGGTGTAGTCTCAACCGGATCCGCGCTGATCACCGGCAATCTCGAGGTCGAAGGCGCGATTACGGCCGGCACCAAGGACTTCAAGATTGACCATCCTCTCGATCCCGCGAACAAATACCTCTACCACGCCTCGGTGGAATCGTCGGAGATGATGAATATCTACACCGGAAACATCACTACCGACTCCCAGGGTGAGGCCACGGTGAAAATGCCGTCGTGGTTTGAGGCGGTCAATACGGACTTCCGCTATCAGTTGACCGTCATGGGACAGTTCGCCCAGGCGATCGTGAGCCAAAAGCTGGAGAACAGCCAGTTCACCATCAAGACGAACGCGCCCAATGTCGAAGTGTCGTGGCAGGTGACGGCGGTGCGTCACGATCCTTATGCCATGGCGCATCCGCTGGTCGTCGAACAGAACAAGCCGGAGAGGGAAGTTGGCTTCTACATGCATCCCGAACTCTACGGCCAACCCGAACAGCGGGCCAGGATGTGGGGAATTGCGCCGCACAAAATGCACGCCATGCAGGAAAGAGCCAAGTCGAAGAGACCGGCGAGTGCAGTGGCGGCCCATCCCGTGGTTCGCGCGAGCGCTTCACTAGCACTCAGTCATGCGCCCGGAGGGAACAGCGCAAGCGACAAATAGTCACGATTCCGGTTGCCACTGCAAAGGCCCTCGCGAGAGGGCCTTTCTCATTGGAACCTGTTGAAAGGTCGAACTGGAACGCGAGCCGGAACGCACAGTCACCGTGATCACTAGGCTAGAATCTTGGATATGCGAGTACAGATTCGCGTCCAGCGGATGGCCAGGATTTACGCATTGTGGCTGCTCATGGCTGGCTGCGCCGCCGCCCAGACGGGAGGCCCCACCAATACCACGCCCCAGGAGGGCAGGGAAGCAGAACTGCACTCCGATCTTTTGCATGCCGACCTCCAGCGCGCTGCGGAAGCGATGCACAAAGGCGAACTGGCTTCTGCCGCTGAGGCCCTTCGTCAGGCATTGACCATCGATCCACATTCTTTGGTGGCGTTGAATAACCTGGGCATCGTGCTATCGCGTGAGGGGAAACCGGCGGAAGCCATTCCTCTTTACGAAGAGGCGCTGAAGGTCCGTCCCGACGATGCCGCCACCGAGAGAAATCTTGCGATTGCCTACTTCAAAGCCCAGCGGTATGCGCCGGCGTGGCGCTTGCTTCGGCCGATGGCGACGCAGTACCCAACCGATTTTCAGATTCTCGACTTGTCCGGTTTGTCCCTGTTTGCTCTCGATCGATATGCAGAAGCGGCCACATATCTGGAACGGGCCAACCAGGCACAGCCCTCCGATCTGGAGACCCTCGACATGCTCGGGAAGGCGTACCTGCGGATGAAGGACTACAAGGCGCTCACCGGCGTTTTCGCTCGCATCATGCAGGTGAATCCGAATTCGGCATCCGCCCACATTATGATGGCCACGGCCTATGACCAGATGTCGCAGCGGCCGGAGGCCATCAAGGAATATCAGGCAGCGGAGGCTGCCGACCCAAATTTCACGGGCGTGCACTCCGGCCTGGGCTTCGAATATTGGCGAGAGGGCGACGACGACCTTGCCGAGAAGGAGTTCCGGGCAGAACTGCAGCGCTTCCCCAGCGATCCGGTATCGAACTGCATTCTCGGCCAGATCCTGCTGGCCAAGTCTCAACCCGAGGAAGCCGAGCCTCATTTTCGGGCGGCTCTCGCGGTGAATGCTCGTTACACCGACGCTTTATTCTTCCTGGGGAAGTCGGAGCTCGCGCTGAAACGTCCCCACGCGGCGATTGAGACCCTTCGCAAAGCCATCCAGATCGATCCCAACTACTTCCAGGCACATTACGTTCTGGGCACCGCGCTGCGCCAACTGGGAAAAACCGCAGAAGCGACAAAGGAGCAAAAGTTGTCAGTCGACATCCAGGAGAAAAGCAGGACGGACGCAATTAAGAAGCGAGGCGATTAAGAAGAACGAGAGCCAGTGATCTCTCGACAATTTGTTTCAGGTCTGACCTTTTCAAAAAAAAAGCGCACGCTGTCAGCCTGCGCCCTGTGTCCAGAGAGATAACGGCTAGAAGTGAATCTTTGCGCCGATTTGCACTGTGCGTGGGTCATGCCATGCGCTGACTTCGCCAAATGTGCCGCTTGCATGCCCGGTTCGTGTCAATCGAGCTCGGACTGCCATGGTTGAAGGCGTTGAAGGTCTCGAGCCGAAGCTGCAGACCGACGCGTTCCCCGAATTTCACGTTCTTTATCAGCGAGTGTCCCATAGCTGGAACCCCGGCCCTAGAACGCTGCCCGGACGCTCGGTCCCGAAGTGCCCGACTGCGGTCGTGAAAGCAGCCGTATTTGAAGAACTCCGCCGCCGTCTTCGGCCCGTGGGGATGCCGGACCAAGTCGGTAACCGCGGAGTTGAGCGGTAGCCGCCGCGTGCCAAGTTTAAGCCAGAGTTGGTTGTCGTGGCCGCAGTCGCGAAGGGATCGGTGCCGCCCTGAGTGACGGTAGTGGATTGCCCCGACTGGATGTTTGTGATTCCAGAAAGCTCCCATCCGCCGAGGACATGGCCAATAAGGTGCTTTGAGCCTTATAAAACGGCAAATCGTAGACGTAGCTTACGACCAGGATCTGCGGCGTGTTTAGAGTTGACAGCCCGTAGTCCCCCTTGAGGTTATATGCGTCGGCGGCTCCCAGCCCGCGATCCTGCGGATTGGTGGTCAGGAGTTTCGACCAAGTGTAGGCGACTCCGACGGTCAGACCATTCGTCAGCCGATGGTTCAATGAGACTTGCAGCGAGTTGTAATTGCTAGTGAAGATGGGAGCGCGCGAGACGATTGCCTGGTAGCCGGTATACGGAACGAGGGCGTTAGCGTCTACTCTGGGATTCGCCAAACGTACAGCCTCAGTCGGTTGGTTGATGTTGATATCACCGAGCAGATGAACGCCTTTTGTCCCCACGAAACCAACCTCGAGCACGGTATTCCGCAGAATCTCGTGTTGTACCGAGAGGTTGTAGTCTTGATAGCTGGGAGCCTTGAAGGCCGGGCCCGTCCCGGTGTCGTCAGACTGCTTGGACCGAGGGGCGCGGCCCGCTGCCGATCCGGAAGTCGGGAGGTCAAACAGATTGTCGCTGGTTGTTCCGTTGTTGTTGACTGTTGTGGTTTGCACCAACGGAGGATCACCGAACGCATTCTGCTCCCAGATGCCGTTCAGTGTCCGGTCATAGAAAAGGCCATACCCAGCCCTTACCGCCCATTTGCCATTTCCAAAAGGATCGTAGGCCAGACCGAGGCGCGGTCCCCAGTTATTGTTCGAGCTGGGATTGACGCGACTGCCATAGGGCGAACAAGTTACCAACGGCCCGATCGTTTGTGCAGCAGTGCAGGCTGTGCCGGTAGGAAAGATGAGGCCATTAGCGTAAGTTGCCGCGTCGTTGCCGGGTTCCATCAGGCCGGTAGCGGGGTCTATGATTGGAGCATTGGCTGGATTAAACCGATTGGGATCGAAGTTCACCAGGGTGTTATTAGTGTCTGACGGCGAGGGGAAGTAGCTGTACCTGACACCGAGGTTCAGCGTAAGGCGCGGAGTGATTTTCCAGTCATCCTGCACGTAAGCTTCGAAGTTAATGTAATGCAGGTATGGGACCGTGTCCTTGCTTTGTTGTGTGTACGTATCGGCCTGTCCCAAAAGGAAGTTCGCGAACTCAGGGTCTCCGGCCGTGGCCGTATGGTCCGAAAAGCTGAAAGTCGCTGCCCCAGCGTCGCCATTTTCAGTCTTCGTCATCCACATTGCTGTGAGACCGGTCCGGATGGTGTGGTTACCGTGCTGAATCGACAAGTTGTCGTATATGTTCTTGTCCTTGTTGCGCTCAAAGTACGGTGCACTTGTGTTCGTCAAGCCCAGCCGCACCGGAACCAAAAGAGATGTTGGGGGCGCGACCGTAGGGGTCGGAGTATGCGGTGTTGTTGGTAAGCGTACTGGTGAAGGCAGGGGAATCCGCGATCGCATTAGTTAGAACTGAGTTGATGGCGCCCCAGGAATCGACAAACTCTACTTCGTTAACGACTCTTGGAGAGATCGTTCGCGGTGGCGTTGAACACCAAATTGCGTCCGGGGGCGTTGAGCGACGTGGTTTCGACGCCAGGGTAGTTGGCCGCTCCCCACAGGCCAAACGGAAAGTTCTGAGGAACGGAATCCTCCATATAGCGCCCGAACAAGCGAACCTTGTCGCCGACATTCTGGTCGAGGCGGATAATGTCCTGCCGGAAGTTGTTCAGCTGGGTGTAGTTGGTACTCAAGTGGCCAGTTGAGTCGGCGGGGTTGGCGGCCATAAAGCCCGCCAAGTAAGCCTTGGCGTTCGCGCTGAAGCAGGTTGGGCTGATGGTGTAGTTGCCTCCAGCAGAGGTGACGCAGGCTCCCCCTCCAGGAGCTGTAGGAGCGATGGGGATTGGCGTCGTGAATGTGCCGGCTAGTTCCGCCGCGGTCGGTACAATGATGGAGTTCGTACCGGGCGTGCTGGCTTTCCGCCACTCCTCGGACCAGAAGAAGAACGTCTTGTTCTTATCCGGGTGGTACAACTTGGGGATGAACAGCCCACCGCCAATGGTGAAGCCGTAGTCGTTATAGCGCTCGATGGGCGTTTTGTTATCTTGCCATAACCCGCCAGCGGCGATCTTGGCTCGCGCGTCAAATGTATTCGCGTTGAAAAAGTTATTGCGGTTGAATTCGAACGCGCTGCCATGGAACTGATTGGTTCCGGACTTGGTTGCGACCACAATTTGACCGCCACCGCTGCGTCCGAACGACGCGTCGTAGTTGCTCCGCTCCAAGGTGAACTCCTGAATCGCGTCGATTCCAGGTGTGTTCAGCAAGGTCCCATTCGAGCCGCTGTCGTTGATGTCCGCGCCGTCCACCGTCCAGTTGTTCGCGCCGGTACGCGCGCCATTGATCGAGATTTCAGTGTTGCTGCTCAGACCAAATCCGGGCTTATCGCCAAGTTGATTGGAGACGCCGGGCTGCAGCAGCACGAGCTGTTCGAAGTTGCGGTTGCTTAGCGCCAACTCACGGACCTGATCGCCCGTGACCGTCCCGGACTCTTCCGCCGTGGTAGTTTGAATGGGCGAGTTTTCCGCCGTCACTTCGACGGTTTCGCTGGCTTTACCGGTGACCAATGCTACCTCGAGCGTGTGCTTTTCGGCGACATTAAGTACGACGTCTTTGGCTACGTAGGTCTGAAAACCTTCATTCTTGACCGTGACCGTGTAATGGCCTGCGTCGAGATTCGTGATATTGAAGCTCCCGGTGCTGCTGGTGACCACAGACCGGACGTCGGCGCCGGTGTCATTGCTGTGAACCGCGACGGTTGCGCCGGCTACGACGGCGCCACTGGGGTCCGTTACCGTGCCCGTGAGGGTAGCCGCCAACTCTTGCGTGAGACCCACTGCCGATAAGGCGAGGATGGCTACGCATACCGCCAAAAATGAAAACAGCGCCGGCACCGTGCCGCGCTTCGGCCAGATTCCTTCGCACTCCATACGTCGCTTTCGTCATCACCGCGCCTCCTAAGAAAACACTTCACCATGGGCGTCACACTTTGCCCACTAGTTGAAACCCACTATGCTATATAGCGGACGATGCCTCATGGTCAAGAAAAAAATGCGGCAGCCTGTGGAAATCCGAAAAAAACTGGGTCCTGACGCTCTATATCAGCTCCCGAGGCCGAAAAAGGGCCCGAAGGAGGATCGAAATTCCAAGAACCGGCGAACGAGACTCGAGAAATTCTGAGTATTTACTAAACTTTTAGTAAATTGCGGGTGCGATTTGAGGGATGTCGCGAGCTCGTTCCTCGCGGGAACGTGCTGCGCAGAGAGGCACTTGCGCTCGACTGCACTATAGCGAACGCCCTCAATCGCGAACCACGGAAGTCCTTTCGCGCGAGATTTTGCCTTTACATTGCACTCCCGATGAGCTATATAGCTTATGCCGTCGAAAGCGACCGCCTGTAGAATTGAGCGCTTCGGAGACCCTGCTGTCCGCGAGTTCGCCGCCAGAGTCGTCGGGGAAAAATATGCCTGGGAACCACCGCAACGGGACTCCCGTTTATCAAAGAATCCAGAAGGAGATCCGCAACCGGATCGCATCCGCTCGCCTGAAGCCGGGGGATGCCGTGGCTTCGGAGCGCGAGCTGGCCAAAATGCACAAGGTCAGCCTCATGACGGCTCGCCATGCGCTGGTCGGCCTGGAACGCGAAGGCGTCGTCGAACGCCGGCGCGGCGCGGGCACATTCGTCGCCACGCCGAAGATCCACTTCAATAAGCTGATGAGCTATACCGAGCAGATGTCGAGCCGCGGGCTGGCTCCGCGGTCCCGAGTTTTGCTGGCGAAAGTCATTGAGGACGAACCGGAAGTTGCGGCCCGGCTCGGGCTGCCCGGAGCTAGCCGGGTGCTGAAGATTCAGCGCCTCCGGCTGACTGGGGACGAGCCCTTCGCGCTGGAAACCTGTTATCTTCCCGCCGCCGAGTTTCCTGATTTGGCGTCAGCGTCACTGGTGCGGAATTCCTTGTTTGCGATTCTGCAGCACGACTACGGAGTGGAATTAGCGTACGCGGACGAAGAAGTCGATGCCACGGCAGCGGATGCCGACATTGCGGAACTGCTGGGTGTGCCCCGCGGCGCTTCGGTCTTGCGCATTCGCCAGGTTATTTATTCCACCTCGGGCAAAGCTACGATTTACGGAATTGGCTTCTACCGCTCCGAGCGGCACACGCTGTTTATTCGGCGTTTCCGCTAACCGCTCCTGCGCAGATCGTACGACGAAAAAACGTACAACGAAAAAAAGAGGCGGTGTCATGCGTCGACTTGTGTTCCCCATCCTCATCCTCCTTGGCAGCTTTTCGGCACTCTCTAGTGTCCCGGCTCGGGCAGATTCCTCACCGGCTGCGGCTGCCGGATTCGTCAATACCCTCATGCCGCAGCCCGCGCAACTTTCCATGAGCGAAGGCCGCCTGGCTGTTACACCATCGTTCGCTGCCATCGCGGACCGCTTCCGAGACGCGCGTCTTGACGCCGCCATAGGGCGCAGTGTCGATCGCATCA
Organism: uncultured Acidobacteriaceae bacterium; assembly: GCA_963709385.1. Classification (GTDB taxonomy): domain Bacteria; phylum Acidobacteriota; class Terriglobia; order Terriglobales; family Acidobacteriaceae; genus Sulfotelmatobacter. Next base: position 24,323 of record CAVPWD010000024.1, on the reverse strand, counting down.
AGGCTCAGACTGTGCAATCGATTCCTGTGTCTCCCGCAACCGAGAATGTTCCAGCGGCACTTGTTGTCACGGTTGACGGCCCCGGCGAGGTCATTCAGTCGTCCGACGAAGACGAGTCCTACTCCCTGGAAGTGACTCCTGCAGGCGCGCATCTACGCGCGGCGACTGTCGTTGGGGCGATGCACGGGCTCGCAACCCTGGAGCAACTGGTTCAGTCCGATGCGAGTGGAGAGTTTATTCCCGCCGTATCCATTCAGGACACGCCGCGCTTCCGCTGGCGCGGCCTGATGATCGACTGCGGCCGCCATTTCATTTCCGTCGAAGTGATCAAACATACTCTCGATGGAATGGCCGCGGTGAAACTCAATGTCTTCCACTGGCACCTCAGCGAGGACCAGGGATTCCGCATCGAGAGTAAGGCTTTCCCTAAACTCACGGAACTGGGCTCGGACGGACTCTTCTATACCCAGGAGCAAGCCCGCGAGGTCGTAGCCTATGCCCGCGACCGCGGCATCCGTGTGGTGCCTGAGTTCGACATGCCGGGACATACCAGTGCATGGTTCGTCGGATATCCCGACCTGGCCAGTGCTCCCGGACCGTTCCACATCGAGCGCAAGTTTGGCGTCTTCGATCCGGTCATGGATCCTACGCGAGAAAGTACCTACAAATTTCTCGATACTTTCATCGGAGAAATGGCCGCCATTTTTCCCGACCACTTCATGCACATCGGAGGCGACGAGAACAATGGTGTCGAGTGGAAGGCCAATCCGCGCATTCAGGACTTCATGCGCGAACACCATCTCAAGGATACGGCTGCGCTGCAGAACTATTTCAACCAGCGTCTGCTGAAACTCCTGGAAAAGCACGGCAAGCACATGATCGGCTGGGACGAAATTCTTACTCCCGACCTGCCCAAGGACATCATGGTGCAGAGCTGGCGCGGCTTCGACTCTCTGGCCACGGGAGCCAGAAATGGATATCGCGGTATCCTCTCCGCCGGTTACTACTTGAATCTCATGAGCACCGCCGCGGCGCACTACGCGGTCGATCCGCTGCCCCAAGAAAGCGATCTGAGCCCGGAGCAGCAGGTACGCATCCTTGGAGGAGAAGCCTGTATGTGGGAAGAGCAGACCAGCTCGCAAAGCATCGACTCGCGCATCTGGCCGCGTACCGCAGCCATCGCCGAGCGCCTCTGGTCGCCGCGCAGCGTGAACGACGTGGACGACATGTACCGGCGCCTTGCCGTCGAGTCGCTGCGTCTGGAAGCTCTCGGCCTCACGCACATTTCGCATGAGGAAGCCAGCCTCCGCCAGTTGAGCGGAACTCCGCAGACCGATGCGCTGCAGTTTGAGCCGCTGCAGATTCTTGCCTCGGTGCTCGAGCCCGTTACCTTCGACCAGCGTGCCCACATGCAGCATGCCAACCAACTCACGCCCCTCAATCAGTTCGTCGATGCGCTGTCGCCCGATCCGCCCTCGCGTCACAACTTTGAGTTATTGGCGCGTACCTTCCTGCAGAACCCTGCCGCCCGGAAGGAAGAAGAAAGAAAACTTGGCGCCACGTTCAGGGCGTGGGTCGCTGCGGAGCCCGGAGTCTTGCGGGTTATGGCCAGCTCGCCGCGACTTGCGCAAGCTCAACCGCGGGTCCAACAGCTGACCGAACTCGGTACCCTCGGCCTGGAAGCGGTCTCGTATCTCTCGTCTGGGCAACCTGCCGGCGCCGGCTGGAAGGCGCAAAAGCTCGCTGCGTTAGATGACGCCGAGAAGCCGCAGGCGCTGGTCCGATTCACCGTCATCAAGCCGCTGCGCGATTTAGTCAACGCAGTTCCAGAGTCCCCTAGCAAATAACTCTTTCAGCAAATAATTCCCAGCACAAAATTGAAGGCAGGCTGACCATTTTCGGCCAGCCTGCCCTCGTTTGTCATTCCGGTCCAAGTCTCCAGAAACTAGCGACCGAGCGCTCTTGCCATCGTCTTTACCATGGTTCCATTTGCATCGTCGTCTTTCACTGCCCACACGTAAGCTCCACCCAGCCCGCCCGGAACTTTCAGGTCGATATACAGCATTTTAAGAAACGCTGAACCAGGATCGTCGTAGGTGTAGAAGGTTCCCGTAGTCGGATCGTAAAGCGATTCTGCAACTCTTCGCGCATCGAAGTATTTGCTGTATCCGTTGGTCGTGAGAGTCGCGAGCGTCGAATAAGTCGCGAGCCCCGGCGTCAACAGCGTGTCGCATCCCGCAGTGTTGCCGCTAAGGTCGGGACATAAGCCGGTGCCGTTCGCCCAGAGAACTGGGGAAGGTCCAGTCGAATTCTGGTACAAGCCATGGTTCACGTTGGGAACGCCTGTCCATCCGGCGCCGTAAAGAGGCACGCCCATCGTGTACTTGTACGGCGGCACGCCAGCCTTGAGGTAGGCGTCTACCGTGGAATCAATGTCGAGCCCTTGCCCAAACAAAGGATCTTGTTTGGAATCGAAAAGTGGAGAAGCGTGGTTGGTTTGTGAATCCCACGAGCCGGCGTAGTTGTAGCCGTCGATGGTGATGAAATCAACCTGCTCAGCGGCTTTGCGCAAATCGATGTTCACATAGTTCTGCGCGCCCGCCGGTCCATCGAACGACATTACGTAGCGCATGCCGGTTGTTTTTTCCAGGGCGTTGAGTTGATTGCGGAACTCCTGCAGCAAGGCGGTGAAGTTCTGGGTGTCGCTTGCCGTGGGAAACTCCCAATCGATGTTGAAGCCATCAAACAAACCGGGAGCTGTGATGCCCGGAGCGATGTTGCCACTGACAAACATGCTGATGCAGGAAGCCGCGAGCGCCTGGCGGCCAGCCTGAGTGCTGGCAGCGCTCACGAAGGCCGCAGTGTTCGCAGCGGATGCGCCTCCCAAAGACATCAACACTTTCAGATTGGGATGGAGTTGCTTGAGTTGTTGAATCGCAGCAAAGTTTCCGTACATCGGCCCGGCGTAGGCCACTCCGCTCACGCTGGGAAGATAGGGAGTCTGATAGTCGGCCCATGAATCGGCGATGGCGCAGGCGGGCGAAGGCGTCGTGGTTACATTTCCAAAAGCGTACATGAGGTGCGTCAATTTGTCCGCCACTCCATTCTGTTGCAGGTTCGCGATGTTGTATCCGGCGTAGTAGATACTCCACTCCTCGAAGTATCCCCCGAGAATCTTGCCTCGATCCTGATCATGAGTGTGGGTTTGAGCAAATGAGGGAAAAACACATGAAACGGACACCAGGAAACTTGTGAGAGCTACCCGGCGTGCACACAGCAGAAAATTCCTAGACATGGCCAACTCCTCCAGAACTCGGAAAGTTACTGACGGGCGGAGTATAGATCTATATAGCGGAGTCTGCAACAGCTACCATATAGGCCACTAGAATTGAGACGCGTGATCGAGCAGTTCGCCTGTACTCTATAGCGGTAGCCGGGGCTAATCGACCGACCGCAGGGAGCTGGATCGAGGTTCCCGCGCGCGCCAAGTCTTCTTATTTCAGTCCTGCCGCGATCGCTTTTGTCAGGGACGCGCTGGCGTCGTCGTCATTCAGCGCCCACACATAGGCGCCGCCAAGTTTGTTCTTCTTGATGTAGGCGGTTTTCGCTGCCACTACGATAGGGTCATCGTAGGAATAGAAAGTTCCGGTGGACGGGTTGTAGAGCGTCGCTCCGACTCTAGCTGAATCGTACCAAGGGGTGTACCCGTTTTTGCTCGTAAGGTTCTCGATCGTCGAGTAACTCAAGAATCCCGCAGTCAGCACCGTATCGCAACCCGGCGAAGCAGTAGTTTTGTCTGGATTCGGACATAGTCCCGATCCGTCGGCCAGCAGAACCGGAGAAACGCTCGTCGCCTTCTGGTACAACCCGTGATTTACGTTGGGGACGCCCGTCCAGCCGACCGCATACAAGGGAAGGCCCATCGTATACTTGGCCGCCGGAACGCCAGCCCTGCGATATGCTCGAACCGTCGCATCGATGTAGCGGGCGTCGGCATACACAGCGTCCGCAGCGGTGTCGTAGAGGGAAGATGATTCATTCGTTCGCTGATCCCAGGTTCCGGCGTAGTCGTAGCCGTCGATGGTGAGGAAATCCACCTGCGCTGCGGCGGCCTTCAGATCGATGTTCACGTACTTCTTGGGGTTCGCGGGCGAATCGAACGTCAGAATGTATTTCTTGCCCGTGGTCTTCGTCAGAGCATTGAGTTGCGCGCGGAACTCTTTCAGCAGGGCGGTGAAGTTCTGTTTGTCCCCCGCCGTCGGGAACTCCCAATCAATATTGAAGCCGTCAAACAAGCCGGGAGCCGCAACTCCCGCGGCAATGTTGCCCTTGACGAACATGTCGATGCACGAAGCCGCGAGTCCGGCGCGGCCGGTCGCCGTGCCCGCAGCTGTCACGAAGCCCCCAACGTTGCCGGCTTGTCCTCCCAAAGAGATCAACACTTTCAAATTGGAATGGAGCGCCTTGAGTTGTTGGATCGCGCCGAAATTTCCATAGAGCGGCGCGGTGTAGGGCTTGCCATTCACGCTGGGAACAGTCGAATCCTGGTAGGCGGCTGAGGGATCGGCAATGGCGCATGCCGGAGTTGCAGTCGGAGTCACATTGCCAAAGGCATAGATCAAGTGCGTTAGAACATCGGCGACGCCATTCTTCTGCAAATCCGCAATGTTGTAACCGGCGTAACGGATACCCCACTCTTCAAAATAGCCTCCGAAAATCTTGCGCTGCTGGCTTGCTTGCGCCGACGACTGGGGGCCGCACGCAACCAGGACCAACACGGCAACCAGGAGCCGGCGGGGTGGAAAATATCTCGACATGATAGGTTCTCCAGATTTCTGGAGTGAATATAAACGATGCGGAGCGCAGAACGCTCACGCCGCCCGGCTCTCGCTGAGCTGATCGTCTCCATAAAATTTTTGAGTTGGACTCCCACTCCGCGATACCGCAGGATGTTTCTGCGCCTTGGGCAGCGTTGCCCAAGGCGAGCCAGACTCGGCAGCTTGGCGTTCGCCCATGAATGGGATCGCCGGTTGTTCCCCTGACCTCGTCGTCCTGACAAGAACTGCATTCGCAGCTGAAGAAATAGAGCCGTTGCGGACGCCCGAATCCAAAGGATCGAGGGAGAAAACTGTGTTGGAAAAGAAAACTGTCACCTTGCGAACTGTTGCCGACCGAGTCGGACTTGCGCCTTGTTCGGTTTCTGCCGTGTTAAACAATACGCCTGCATCGTGGGCGATTCCGCAGCGAACGAAGGATCGCGTTTTCCGTGCCGCTGCCCAGCTTGACTACCGTCCGAATTTTTCGGCGCGTTCCCTGCGCACGAAACGAACCCACATGGTGGCGGTGATCAGCTCCGACTTTGGCCGGGCGCCGGTGGCGCGCGTTGTAGCGGGCATGGAACGGTTGTTGCGCCAAAAAGGGTACCTGCTCATCCTCAGCGCTCTCGATGCCACTTCCGAATGGGACCGCATGTCCGTCGAACTGCAGCAACGTGGGATCGAAGGAGTGCTGGCCGTGGGCGCGAGCTTGCCGCGTGAGGTGGGACTGCCCGTAGTCTCGGTCGATCTCGGATACCTTAGCGCCGGGGAACCGCTGGCCGAAGAGGCGTGCGCATGGCTGACGGAACTGGGCGAGTCCGCGGTGGAAGCGGTGCTCCACATGATCGAGACCAAGGCGGCGCCGCGCAACACCAAGATCGTGCCGAAATTTCCGCCGGCATTCGCCGACTTGTCCAGCTTCGAGCGTTCCAGCTTTGAACGTTCCAGGTTCGATCTGCCAAGCACAGGCCTCGGGCTTCAGGGAGAAGTTCGAGACGCATCCTGACGAGGTTGTGCTTCTGGTTTTCGGTCACGATCTCGATCCCTCGTCGGTCGGGCTGACGTTGTCGGAATCACGCTAGTCAAAAGTTTGCCGTGCTACATTTACGGCAATGCGTTCCGACATAGAACAAGCGGTTCTGCTTTTGCAGCGGGGCGACGATGAAGCCTTGGAACAAGCTCTCGCCTTGCTGCAAAACACCGTCTTTTCCTTCAGCATGAGGGTCTGCGGTCAGCGTCAGGATGCCGAAGACACCATGCAGGAGGTCCTGCTGAAGTCCGTTCCACACCTACCCAAATTTGATAGCCCGAAGGCGCTCGTGGTCTGGCTCTATAAGGTTGCGAAGAACCGCTGCCTCATGAGCCGCCGCCGAAGCAAATTCGCTCCCAATCGGGAGCTTTCTCTCGAAGAACTGATGCCGGATCGTCGGGAATTAGAGAAGTTGAGCGCCGAAAATGGAATAAACCCGGAAAGGCTCGCAATCCGCAGTGAAGAAGCCGGAATGCTGAGGGAAGCAATTCAGAAATTGCCCGCCCAGTATCGCATTGTCCTGGTGTTGCGGGATATGGAGGGGCTGACTGACGAAGATGTTGCCGAGATCACAGGACTGCGAGCAGGAACGGTTCGGGTTCGACTTCATCGCGCCCGCCTGTTCGTCCGAAAGGAGCTGATGAAAGCCTGGAAGCCGCGGGCGGGTCACAGCATTGGCTCCGTAGTGCGACATGGCGCCTCTCCGGAGGAACCCAGGCCGATCCGGTGTAAGGCGATGTTTGCCGAACTCTCGAACTATCTCGATGAGCAGTTGGACGACTCTCTGTGTGATGAACTGGAACGACACCTCGAAGGATGCGGTCCGTGCAAGGTGTTTCTGGCAAGTCTTGAAGCGGCGATTGCGCAGTGCCGGAGTTCGACGGCGGAAAGCCCCTCCAGGAAAAACGCGGTTAGGCTCCGGAAGGAGCTGATGAAGAACTACGCCCGGGCTGCGGCGACAATTCGGCCGTAAACCTGCTGCAAACCTAAGTCCAATCCTTTTCCGCTAAGTTTTTCGAATTTTCCCTGTAACAAAATCCCGCCTTCTGCATTTATTCGTGTTCCCGGTCGATAGAACTTGCAGGAGGACAATCATGATCAGCGCCAAAGTTGAACTGACACAGGCACTTAAACAGCAGAGGCAGTTCGTAGCATTGACCGGCAGCGGACACAATCTGCTGCTGGACGATGCCGCCGGGGGGACTGGTCCGAAACCGATCGAACTGGTTGCGGCGGGACTGGCCGGCTGCACCGCATTCGATGTCATCACCGTTCTGCGCCAGAAGTATCACCAGAAGGTCACTGGGTACGAAGTTCGAGTCGAGGCCGATCAGGCGGAGCGTCCACCGCAAGTGTTTACGGCGGTGCGAATTCACCATGTGGTCACCGGCTACGAAATCGATGTCGCGGCTTTAGAGGAAGCCATTCGTCTCTCCGAGGAGAAGTACTGCTCCGTAGGAGCAATGGTGCAGAAGACAGCAAGTTTCCATACCACCTACGAGATTGTCGAAGAGAAAACCGAGTGGATAAAGACGAGCCAGGCCGCCGGAGTCCAGAGTTGAGAGTCCCGCTCAGATTCGTTGTAGCAGTCACTGTTGCACTGTCGGTCTCGTCAGCGGTTCAGGCTCAACAAACCGCCGATCCCTCGCCGCTCACTCTTCAGCAGGCAGTAAGGATCGCGTTAGAGAAGAACCCGCTGCGTAAGGCGGCCCTCGCCGACATGAAAGCGTCGTCCGCGGACGTTCGCGAAGCCCGCTCGGTTCTCATGCCGCGAGTGACCTTCTCGGAGACTGCAACCCGCGGGAACGATCCGGTTTACGTATTTGGCAGCAGATTGCGGCAGCAGCGCTTCACGGCCGATGATTTCTCGCTGAATAAGCTTAATACTCCCTTGCCCCTTGGGAATTTCAGCACGCGTTTCGGTGGAAGCTGGAATCTGTTCGACTCCCTTGCCAGTTGGCACGGCGTGAATCGGGCAAAGCAGATGGACCAGGCTGCCGGGCATCAGTTGGAGCGTACGGAGCAAGAGATCGTATTCCGAGTCGTCGATGCATATTACGGCGCGTTGCTGGCGACGAAGCGACGAGATCTCGCGGAGCAGGCGGTAAAAACATCGCAGTCAATTTTGGATCGCAGTCAGTCGCGATTCGACAGCGGTTTGGTGGTGGAATCGGACCTGCTGACCGCCAAGGTGCGCATGGCCTCCCGACGGCAGGAACTGATTCGGGCCACAAACAATCTGGACCTGGCGCGGGCCGAGTTGAACACCATCCTGGGAGTGCCGATGGATTCCTTGTTCCAACCGACGGAGACTTTGACGGAACGCGCGCTGGCTATTCCCGTTTTGCGGGTTATCGAAGAGCTTGCCTTGAAGAATCGGCCAGACATGAAGCGCATTCAATCCGAAGAATCGGCTCAGCGGGAGAGCGTTGCAATCGCCAAGTCGTCGTTTGGTCCACGAGTGAATGCCTTCGCTGGCTGGGAGATGGATAACCCAACGTTCCTGGCCGGCGGTGGAGGAAACAACTGGCTCGGCGGCCTGGAGATGCAGATCGATATCTTCCAGGGTGGAGCAAAACGGGCGGAACTAGCTCGTGAGCGCGCACTGCAGGAGAAAGTCACCGCGATGAAACAAGTGGCGAGCGATGGCGTCCGTCTTGAAGTCCGGCGCGCGTATTACAACTTGGACTCTGCTCGGCAGGAAGTCGAGGTTGCGCGAGCTGCCATCGCGCAGGCGCAGGACAGTCTGCGTATCAACCAAGACCGCTATGACGGCGGGCTCACCACTGTCACCGATCTGTTGGGTGCCGAAGAAGCGACGCTACACAGTCAGACCGACTATTGGGAAGCTGTCTATCGCTTTCACACCAGCTACGCCAGTCTGGAGTTGGCGAGCGGCAGCTTGAATCTTCAATCCCCGGTGGTGATGCCATGATTCGCACAAATTCCAACTTTTTTCGTTTCGTTCCTCTGGCCGTGTTGGCCGCCGGGCTCGGCGGTTGTTCCAGTGAGCGGCCGGCGCAGCCTGCGCCGGCAGAAACCGTCCGCAGTGTATCTGTCCTCCCGGTACAACGGGCAGACAGCCCCGATCTATTGGAAGCCATGGGAACCATACGGGCGGCACAAACCAGCCAGCTGGCAAGCCAGACGATGGGGAACATCGTCGAAGTACGCGTGCATGAAGGAGACCGCGTGCAGCGTGGGCAAGTGCTGGCGATCATCGACGATGCTCAACCTCGGGCCGCGGTCGACCGGGCTACGGCGGCGGAAAACGCAGCTCAGCAGGAGGTGGCCGCGACAGATTCCGACTTGGCCCTCGCTCAATCGACTCTGACGCGCTACCAGACTCTCTACGACAGAAAGTCAGTGAGTCCGCAGGAATTCGATGAAGTGAAGGCGCGCTACCAGGAGGCGCTGGCGCATCGCGACATGACTCGCGCGGGTCAGGCTCAGGCACAGGCGGCTTTGGCGCAGGCGCGCACGTCGCTTTCGTATACACGGATTCTTGCGCCATTCGAGGGAGTAATTACCGAGAAGAAAGCCGATCCGGGCATGTTGGCCACTCCCGGCCTGCCGGTCTTCGCGATCGAAGGCCTGGGGCACTATCGATTGGAAGCGACGGTCAATGAGAGCGATCTCCGGTACGTTCGGATCGGAGAGCAGGTACCGGTTGTAGTGGACGCATTCGAGACCGCGCAGCAAAAAGGAAAAGTCGTACAAATCGTGCCCGTCGCCGATACGGCCAGCCGCAGTTTCCTGGTGAAGATCGAATTACCTGCGGATACGCGGCTGAGGTCGGGTCTGTTCGGCCGAGCGGAATTCTCCCGTGGTAATCGGTCGGCATTGCTCATTCCGCAGACTGCGGTGGTTGAGCGCGGTCAACTGCAGGGAGTTTACGTACTCGACCAGAATAGGATCGCGAACCTCCGCTATATCACCCTGGGAAAGGCCGCCGGCTCGGTGGTCGAAGTACTGGCAGGTCTTCAGGAAGGTGAGCGCCTGGTCGCAAAGCCCGGCGAAGCCGATTTGAATGGCAAGCGCATCGAGGCCCGGCAATGAAAGACCAAGCGGCCAACTCACTAAAACCATCCGTGCATGGTCTGCGACTGGCGGGACGCATCGCTCACAGTTTCATCGATTCGAAGCTGACGCCGCTGGTGATCGTGGCCGCACTGCTCCTCGGTGCGTTCAGCATTCTCGAAACACCCCGCGAGGAAGAGCCGCAGATTGTCGTCCCCATGCTCGATGTCTTCGTGCAGATGCCGGGCGCCTCGCCAGAAGAGATTTCGCAACGGGTCAGCCTTCCCATGGAGAGGCTGCTGCGCGAGGTTCCGGGCGTCGAATATGTCTACTCCATCAGCCAGCCGGGCATGAGCATGTTGATCGTGCGCTTCTATGTAGGGTCGAAAGAAGAAGATGCCATCATCCAGACATACAACAAACTCTTCTCCAACTTTGACCGTATTCCGCCCGGAGTCTCACAACCGATCATCAAGGTGCGCTCGATCAATGACGTCCCCATCATGGCGCTCACTCTCTGGGGTAAGAACTATGACTCGTATCACCTGCGGCGCATCGCCGGGGAGCTGGAGAACTCTCTCAAACAGCTCGATGATGTTTCCGAAACGGCGCTCATAGGAGGCCAACCTCGGCAGGTACGAGTGGTTTTGGATACCGAGCGTCTGGCCGCTTATGGCCTTACGCCGGCAGCGGTTGCGAGTCAACTCCAGAGTGCGAATAGTCGCGGCGACGTGGGCAGCTTTGCCCGCGATAACCGCGAATTCCAGGTCGAAGCCGGGAAGTTCTTCACGCGGACCGAAGACTTGCAGCAAGTAGTGGTCGGGGTCCACGCGGGTCGCCCGGTCTACTTGCGCGATGTGGTGGAGAAGTTGGAAGACGGCCCTGCCGAGCCGGACAGCTATGTGATGTTTGCGAATGCTCGCGGTGGTACGGGCCAGACAGTCGGCGCAGAATATCCTGCAGTCACGATTACGCTTGCCAAGCGTAAAGGCACTAACGCGACCATCATTTCCGAGCGAGTTCTGGCGAAGGTCGAGGCCCTTCATGGCTATGTGTTGCCTAACGACTTGAACATCACCGTCACTCGCAACTACGGCGAGACCGCGAAAGACAAGTCGAATGAATTGCTGAAGCACCTGCTGATTGCGACGCTGTCGGTGACCTTCCTGATCGCCTTGGCTCTTGGTTGGCGTGAATCCGGTGTAGTGCTGCTGGCGGTCCCGGTCACATTGGCCCTCACCTTGGCAATCTTTTATCTCTATGGATACACCCTCAACCGGGTCACGCTGTTTGCCCTGATTTTCTCCATCGGCATTCTGGTGGACGACGCCATCGTGGTAGTAGAGAACATCGTCCGCCACTTCCGATTGCCCGGCAGTCGTGGCCGCCCCCTTGCACAGGTGGCTATCGAGGCGGTGGATGAAGTCGGCAATCCGACAATCCTCGCCACCTTCGCTGTGATCGGCGCCATTCTGCCGATGGCCTTCGTTCGCGGCCTGATGGGCCCATACATGCGACCGATTCCTGTGGGAGCGTCGGCAGCCATGCTGTTTTCCCTGATGGTAGCTTTTGTGGTCTCGCCCTGGGCAGCCCTGAGGTTGCTGCGAAACTACGCAGGTGACAGCGGCCACGATAAGCATGAGGCCGAGGGCTGGACGACCCGTCTGTATCGCCGCGTCATGAATCCCCTGATACTGGATGCCCGTCGCCGCTGGATGTTTCTCGGCGGAGTTGTGGTGTTGCTGCTGGCGGCAGTCGCATTCGTGCCATTGAAATGGGTGCGGGTGAAGATGCTCCCCTTCGACAATAAGAGCGAGTTTCAGGTTATCGTTGACATGCCGGACGGAACTCCCCTGGAGCAAACGACCCGCGTTGCGCAGGCACTGGGAAGCTATCTTGGCCAGCAGCCCGAAGTCACAAATTATCAGGTTTATGCGGGCACATCCGGCCCCTACAACTTCAACGGATTGGTGCGCCACTACTTCTTGCGCCGCAAACCGAATCAGGCCGACATTCAGGTCAACCTGCTGTCGCGACATGATCGGAAAGCGCAGAGCCACGAGATTGCTCGCCGGCTCCGTCCTGAACTGGACAAGATTGCCGAGCCCTTCGGGGCACGCATCAAAGTCGCTGAAGTTCCTCCCGGTCCGCCAGTGCTGCAGACCCTGGTGGCGGAAGTCTACGGACCCGATTACAAAAGCCAAATCGGATTGGCAGCTCAGATCAAGAAGATTTTTCAACAAACCCCCGGCGTCGTAGACGTGGACTGGTACGTTGAGGATCCACAGACCAAGTACGACCTGCAAGTCGATCTTGACAAGGCGGCCCTGCACGGTATTTCCCCCGCTGACGTGACGCGCACGCTGCAAGTGGGATTGAGCGGCACAAACGCCGGACTTTTGCACGATCCGAACTCTCGCGAAGACGTGCCCATCGAAGTGCGTTTGGCGCGCCCCGACCGCTCGGGAATCGAGAACCTCGAAAACCTGAAACTGCCTACATCCTCCGGAGGGCAGATCGCGCTGCAGGAGGTCACGGATCTCCGCCAAACCACGATCGATACCAGTGTCTATCGCAAGAACCTGCAGCCAGTCGTCTATGTCACCGGCGACGTAGCGGGCGGGGAAGAGAGCCCGGTTTACGCCATCATGAAGATGAGCGATGCCATCGACAAAATCCAGTTGCCCGATGGCTACGCGGTCAAGCAGTACAAAGGCACGACCATGCCCGACCGCACGGACCGCTTGTCCATGAAGTGGGATGGTGAGTGGCACATTACGGTGGAAGTGTTTCGCGATCTGGGACTGGCCTTTGCTGCGGTCCTCGTCCTTATTTACGTCTTAGTGGTTGGCTGGTTCCGATCGTTTATCACGCCGCTAGTGATCATGGCTCCGATTCCGCTCACGCTGGTCGGTATTTTGCCCGCCCACGCATTGATGGGTGCCTTCTTCACGGCGACCTCGATGATTGGTTTCATTGCCGGCGCTGGCATCATCGTGCGCAACTCCATCATCCTGGTCGACTTCATTGAACTGCGACGTTCGCAGGGCATGTCGTTGGAAGATGCCGTCGTCGATGCCGGTGCGGTTCGCTTCCGCCCCATGTTGTTGACGGCGGCTGCGGTTGTAGTGGGCGCGAGCGTAATCCTGTTCGACCCGATTTTTCAGGGCTTGGCGCTGTCCTTGATGGCTGGAGAAGTCGCATCCACCGTCTTGTCACGCATGGCAGTGCCGGTTCTCTACTACCTCTCTCAAAGAGGACACTCGCTTCCACCGCTGCATCCGCATTCGCCCGAAAACGTGGCCGAATGTGAAACACCGCAATGCGAAATTGCGCACTAGAAACCGTAGTCGCGAAGGAGACTATCATGACCGTAGAACGTACACTTCGTTTGATCGCTGGCAGCTTTATCCTGCTGTCGCTGGCGCTCGGACACTATCTCAGCCCGTACTGGTATCTTTTCACCGCTTTTGTCGGACTGAATCTGTTTCAGTCTGGATTCACCAACTGGTGCCCGATGATGACCTTCCTGCGTAAGCTTGGAGTTGGTAAATAGGAGAAGAATGAACATGCCCGATTGGGTTTGAGGAGTCGCACTCCTTATCGCCTATGTAGTCCTGACGCAATGGCTACTGCCAAAACTTGGCGTCCCAACCTGAAGAACCCAAGGTTGCGCCGAGTCTCGGCGCAAGATTGTTCCGAGGGCCGATACTCCGGAGAACCATGACAACGATCGGGCAGGTTGAATTTCGTGGAAGGCCTTCCAGCCAGTTATTCGATCGTAAATTCCCAACCACAGTACTGACCGGAGGCTGCGTCGGGAGGGCAGTGCAAGCAGGTTGTCCGAATTCGCGGATCCACAGCCCCCGCGAACGTTTCGAACTCAACCATGCCGACGCTCTTGCAGGGGAAGTCCGGCAGGCCTTTGCGACGCCGGGCTTCCTGCACACGACAGACATCCATGAAGAAGCGCAGACACTTGCGGTCCTCCGACCACTCAATTCGTTGGGTGTTGATCACAACGTAGAGGCGCAGGTTCAGAGCTCTTTCGAGGGACTCAAGACCGCCGCTCTCTGGAATGTTGAACGTCGCCATGATCCGGCGGGCCTCGGCGGCGGCGAAGCGCTTCCATGAGCGAGCATCCAGGTCGATGGCCGTCTCCAGGTTGAATCGCTCCTCGGCTGCAAGAAACCAGCAGCCGTCGTGGGCGAGCCAATTCTTGGCGAACATTTCCAGCGTTCGCAACAAGTCGTCCCGGCTCATTGCCTCAAACGCATTCTGCTGCTGGGGGAGCATTTGTAGTTTCCTCCTCTGTGATAGTAGACCTTCTTAGAGTGACCGCAAGCCTCTCGACTAACGCGGATTCAGAAATCGGAATTCCATCAGCCCGGCCAGGGCGGGATTCAGGGACTGTTTGACCACTCCGCACATCCTCGGCGACAATGCTGGCTCGATCCAGTGGACTGGTGGAAGATAGGAGCGCTCATGACTCACGACGCGGCCGTTTCGAAAGCCCGGGAGATCGCCGGTAGCGTGCTGGCGCCATCCGCGGGGCCAAACGATAAAGCGGGACGATTCTCGACCGAGGCTGTCGTGTCGCTGGGCGAGTCCGGACTGCTGGGGTTGATGCTACCCGCGGATGTTGGCGGTTTAGGATTAGGACTCGCGGACGTTTTCGGCTGTGGTCGCCACGCTCGCCGAATCCGATGCTTCGGTGGCCATGGTGTATCTCATGCACATCCTCGGCACCGCAACCATCGCGGCCGCGCGTTCAGGCGCGAAGCAGGCAGTCGCGCCCATGCTGAAGGAAATCTCGGCGGGCCGCCACTTGTCCACTCTGGCTTTCAGTGAGGCCGGCTCGCGCAGCCATTTCTGGGCGCCGTTATCGCGCGCCCATCGGAATGGCAACGGCGTGCGCATCAGCGCCAAGAAGTCGTGGGTGACCAGCGCGGGTCACGCCCACAGCTATGTCGTTTCTTCCCTCGCCCCTGAGGGCAAGGGGCCCACGGATTCGACTCTCTATCTTCTTCCGGCGCAGACGCGCGGCCTTACGGTGGCAGGGCCCTGGGACGGTATGGGACTTCGGGCCAACGCTTCTTCACCGATCACGCTGGAGGAGTGCGAAGTGCCCTCGGATCTTCAACTCACCGATGATGGCGCCGGGTTTCCGGCCATGCTGAACATAGTGCTTCCTCTCTTTAATTTGGGGACGGCATCGGTGGCCCTGGGATTGTGCCGTGCGGCAGTTGCCGGAACTGTTTCACATCTCAAGAGCGCGAAATTCGAGCATCTCGGCCAGAGCCTCGGCGAGAGCCTGCCTACCCTGCGCGCTCAACTCGCGACGATGCAGATTGATACCGACGGTCTCTCGGCACGCATCGACGATCTGATTGACCATCTCGAGAAGCCGCGGGAGACAACCATGCTGCGCGTGTTGGAGTCGAAAGCCGCTGCAGGGGATGTCGCGATCAGCGTCACCTCGGCAGCCATGCGCATTTGCGGCGGCGCGGCGTTCTCCAAGCATCTGAACATTGAACGCCTGTTTCGTGATGCACACGCGGGCGCAGTGATGGCGCCCACGGGCGACGTTCTCCGCGAGTTCATCGGGAAGGCATTGTTGGGAATGCCGCTCTTTTAGAATTGGGTGCCCCCACCCTTCCCGCGTTCTTTTTGCGGGAGGGTCGGTTTTTTGACGTTTTTTGTGAACTGCCACTGAACGATGAGGTCTTATGAGCAAAACAATCTGGTTGGGAGCAGTCGCCTACACTCCGAAAGTCGTGACCATCTGGGAGGGCATGCGAACCTATTTTCACGAGGAAGCGCATCTGTCTGTTGAGATCGTTCTGTTTCAGAGTTATGAGGCGCAGGTCATGGCACTCCTCGCCCGACCGGGCGATGCCGTGCCGCGCATCGACATTGCATGGAATACAAACCTGGCTTACCTGCAATCCGATGAGTGGAGCGGGCACTCCTGCCGCGCGGTTGCCATGCGCGACACCGATCTCGGCTGGATGACCAAGATCGTCGCCGTGAGCGGAGGTCCCATCTCGACGCTCGCCGACTTGAAAAATCGAACCCTCGCGCTCGGCAGCCGCGACAGCGGACACGCCGCCATTCTGCCCGTTCACTTTCTAGAGCAGCAAGGCATGCGCGAGGGCAGGGACTACCGCGCGCTGCGCTTCAACAGCGACCTGGGCAAGCACGGCGATACCGGGACCAGCGAAGTAGATGTGGTGCGCGCCGTGCTCGACGGACGGGCCGACGCCGGCGCCATCGGCAGCCCCTTCTGGAACACGGTGCAGAGCGAGCGCCTTGTACCCGAAGGCAGCCTTCGCGAGATATGGTCTTCTCCACCCTATAACCATTGCATGTTCACGGCACGCCCCGATCTCGACCCAGAGCGCGAGCGCCGGTTCGTCGACGCGCTCTCAGCCATGAGCTACGACAACCCCGTTCACCGCCCGATCCTCGACGCCGAAGGACTCAAGCGCTGGCTGCCGCCTCACGTGGATGGTTACGCTGAATTGCGAGAGGCCGCTGCCCAACAAGGATTCTTCGAGCAGCAATTGGCGAAATCCGCGTAGTAGCCAACAGGACAGGTCGGGGTACTTGACGCCAGTACAGCCCACTCAAGCCAAAGACGGCTTGAATGGGCCACCTGCCAATTGATGGACTGATTTCTAGTGCGCCCGCTAGTCAGAGGTGGTTTTCGATGCCTGAATTGCCCAAACTGCTCCATTCCGAAGGCGAATGATCACATTATTCGATGAAACGTAGGAACCGCTGCCATATTCATGCAGATAAATGAGCCGGTCACTGTCCCTTGCTGCGGGTGAACCTAGACTCTTCAATACCTGTGACTCCATTGCTCCGAGCGTGAAGGGGAGAGGTAAAGTGATCATGGAGTCTTCTCTTCGGAGCGACTGACAACGAGGGTCGAGAACGTCGCTTTCGGAAAGCTGCCGCCATTGGAAAGCGCCAACAAGACTTTCACTAATTTCGTCGTTCTCCAACCACAGAACCCATCTACCCGTTTCGTTTGCCCCATGGAAGCACAGCCATTCCGAGGAGTCAGTTTCCCTTGAGCCAATTTCGCCGCCAAGACGCCGTTGCACGTCTTTCATCTCCGTTTGTTCAAGTACGATCGCGTAGCCTGAAACGCGGAACGAAGTGAGCATTTCTCGTCGTCCATTTCCCTTCACGTTCTGAGGAACATTCCAGTCGGGAGGTTCCCAAACCACTCGGGAGCTGTGCGATTTGGACTGCTGAGTCGTTTGAGCGAACGCCGTCAATGCCAGAAAGACAAGAGCGATGCACGAAATAGATCGCATAATCACTTGGATTCTAGCGGACAAGCAAGGGGGAGATGTATTACTCCTGTAATCTCTGGAGCGTGGCCCACTCAAGCCAATTCGCGGAGTGCACGCGGCACACTTACGGGGCATCAGCGATGTTCAAGCGCAGTTAAAGATTCTTGCCAGCTTACCCGCGTGTTCCCCTTCGCGGTCCACGGCGCGGCGGACGGCGGCGAAGGACTCGGAGAGAGGAAAAATGTCGCGCGTCACCAGCAGATCGGCATCCTCTGCGCCGACTGGATGCCAGTACACCCCATCGGCCGTAATGGTGACTTCCGGCACCAAGTCGGCTCGACCAATTGCGACACCCTGGGTGGCGGCGCCACGCAATGCAATCCGGCGGATCACTCGGTCTTCTAGCGCAATCTTTTCGTCGTCGAGAAATTGACGGAACGCCTCCGCCTCGGCATCGGTCGAAACCGTAGCGGCCAGTCGCACTCGAAAGCCCTGCGCCCGAGCGCGCTGAATGCCTTCACGCGTGCGTGCCCAGGTGCCGGGTCCGCGATGAACATCGTGAAGCTCCGGCGTCGCGCTGTCCAGGCTGATTTGCAGGACAACTCGATCGCGCGGCAGCGCTTTCAAGCTTTCCGCGCGCCGTCCGGTGAAGAGCATTCCGTTGGTCAGCACCGTGGTCGGGGCGGCTGCGGCGCAAGCAAGCAGGATCTCGCCGATGTCTTCCAACAGAAACGGCTCGCCCCCGGTGACGAAGATTTCTTTGACGCCAAGCTCGACCGCTTCGCCAGCGATCCGCTGAACCCGTGCCAGCCCGAGTTCGCGCCGCGGCACGAGTGGGCGAGGAACGCACGCAGCAGTAGTCACAATGCAGGTTACAGTCGAAATTCGTGTACAGCCAAAGCCGCGAACCCACCGGCCGATTGTTTTCTGACGATTCCGCCGCGGGCACCGCAACAGCCCCGCAGCGGAAGACCCAGCGCGTGCGGTCCTGTTCGGCTGTAGTCTCCAGCAGCGGATTCCCGGTGAACCGGCACCACGTTTCCAATTCAGGTCCAATGCTCTGTTCGTCACCGACCACCGCGACCAGATCGCCCGGCCGGCTGCGGCGCAGCACGGCGATCAACTCCGGCAACAGGCCGGAGTTGAAAGTCTTTCGCCCAATATCCACATCGACGTCAGCCCGCATCGGAATGCGTGCATTTTACAGTTCCGAGAGCACTTGGAGATAGCTTCGTCCCTACGAGCGCGACTTATTTCGCATTTATCCAGGCATCCGAGCCCGCCAGCTTAACTGCCAGATCCGTAATGGAGATGTGCAACGCCTTGCCGTCGGCGGTGCCGCGGTGCTCGGTTGAAACCAGCAGGGGACCTACCTTTTTGTAGCCTACCCAGGAGGCGTTGACCAGGCTGGGCTTCGCGGTCCCGCCGTGGCGGAAAACAAGGTACTCGACCCGGTTGTCTTTGCCAACGTAGAGGTTCCAGGTGTCGCCGGGCGTGTAACCGCCGGCTTCCGGGGGATACTTTACCGAGACAAGTTCGGCCGAACCGGCGCCCATCGGCAGTTTCTTCATTCCTTCATCGGTAACCATCGCGCTCTTGTCCCAGTAAGCGTGGAAAACGAACAGGAGCCAATAATTATCGTTGACGAAAGGCCGTTCGACTTCATTCTTCACTTGGTCGGATTGACTGCTGAGGTGAGAACCGTCGTAGGTGACCTTGATCGGCTTGCCGGCTTTATCCGTTCCTTCGTAGCTGATTTTTCCGGTCTTAGGCTCCCACTCCCACTTGTGAGCAGCCTTGAAGAGTCCAGTAATTTCTCCGTTCCAGGTGTAGCGGATGGCGTCAATCTGATCCCACGAATCGATACCGTACGTCTTGGCGATCTTCTCGAGAATCGGCGCACGCTCCTGCGCCCAGGAGTTTGGAGCAAGGACCAACAGCGCGACAACCAGAAGGCGGATTGGCTTGAGACGGCTCGAATTTGTCATGAACGTCCCTCCTCGGTGAATTGAAACGGATGTCGTCTTGGATGAACCCCTCGCGGTTTCGGATACAACGAAATAGCGATTTCGTGGAATCAGGTTTGGCTAAACCAGTCGTTTCGGGTCTCGAGGCAGCTCAGGCCGCCTGAGCCGACGCAATGCAATCGTTGCACCAACGATGGTCACGCATCCGTATTCCAGCAGCATGACCCAACTCGGAAGCGCCCCCCACGGATGCCCAAGTGCGCGCAGGTGCCATTGGACGTATGTGAGAATGATGCTCACCGTCCAGACGATGATCAGCAGCGTCGAGGTCGACGTCAGAAATGGCAGCAGCCACAGAAGATACCACGGGAAAACCGCGGGTGCACATAGAAGAGTCGCTGCCATGGGCCAGGCAAACATGGGCCAGGCAAATTCGAAACCTTCAACCACAAGGGAAACAGAGTTACCCGCGCGAAACAACGTGGCATCCAGTCTGTGTGACTCTGTGTCCTCTGTGGTTAAGCTTTTTTCGTCAGGAGAACTCTCGGACGCTGCGCTTCTGAGCCACGTTGAAGTTGCCAATCCAACGAGCACTGCCAGGCCAACCAGCAATCGTGGAGGCACGACTCGATCCAGTGCCGCAAACACGGGACCGTTAAACCGGAAAGTCTGCACATACGTACCCAGCGAGCCGATCGGAATGCGGCCGTGATTGAGAAATGGCACGTACAGCAGTCCGATCACGGCTGCCGCCAGCGCCGCGTCACGAATGCGAACCCGCTTCCAGTAAAGGGGCAAGAGAACGACCGGCAGGAATTTCACCGCAATCGCCAGCCCAAGTGCGACGGCCGCGGTCGCCCGCCATCGCCGCACCAGCGCAACGGCAGACACCACCAAAAATAGCGCGCCAACAATGTCAATGTGGCCGCTTCCCGCCACCTCAACGGCCAACGATGGATTCCAGGCGAAGATCAGAACCAGGTGCGCTCCCTGCCCGGTGAGACGTAAGGCATCGAGCAACACGACAACAATTCCGAACTCACAAATTACAAACGCAACTTTCAGGGCAAAGGTGGACTCTTGTATCGCAGTGACCGCGCGAAAAAAAAGCTCAGCTCCTGCTGGATAGGGGCTCGGAAGATCTGGGTTGTTCAGCGTGCGGGTCTCTGATGTGTGCAACGCGGCGACCGCAGGATCGCTGGGAACGACAAGATATGGGTTGTAGCCGAGCCGCTGCAGGTGGCCGTCCCAAACATAGCGATGAATATCATCGTCAGGACCGGGCGGCAGGCGAAGAAATTCAACGTGCCACGCAGCAGCCAGGACTAATCCAACGACGACAACGCGCCGACAAACGCTTCGTTCAAATTGCGGCGTAGCGAAAAACTCACGGATCGCCAAGAGGTACGCGATTCCCGCGACCGCCAGCGAAGCCATGAAGTATGGCCCACCCCGATCGCCGAAGTTGCGCGAGCAAATCGTCAGCGCCACACACAACGCGGCCCCGAGGACGTGCACCCTCCATGCGGGGCTAATCTTCACGGTTCTCCCACTCTTTAAGCCACGCCGCCGTGCGTGGCGCCCTCGCCGGAGTCACATGCAACTCCTCTGCCAGGCGAGTCAAATCGTCCGCGACATCAATATCGTAAAAAGGATCAGCGAAACCCACGGATAGCTCAAGATCTCGTGCGCGCGATAGGAGTCTCTCCTGCGCGCTGCTCGTACCCATTCCGTCGTTTGCGAAAAGCGTGGGATGAGATGACTTTGCCCCGACGAGATAGTAGCCTCCGTCGTGAGTCGGCCCGACGACGACGTCATGAGCCGTCAGCGTTTCGAACGCGTCTTCGAGAACAGAACGCGGCAAGTGCGGGCTGTCGCTGTTGAAGGCAATCACGCGTCGTTGATTGTCTCGTGTGAAGTGCGCAAACACCGACGTAAGACCAGCGGCAAGCCCCTCACCCTTCTGGGCAACTACGCTCACTTCACTGCCCGCCACCTGCGCGAGTTCGCTTACGTCCGCGTCCGGGCACATGATGGCGACTCCCACATCCCTCAATGACCGCGCCAGGGCCAGCGTGTCGTCGAGAAGACAGCAATAGAAAGCAGTGACAGCTGCGGAAGAAAGGCCGGGAGTCAGACGAGTCTTCACCACGCCCGGCCTGGGTGCCTTCGCCATGATCACGAGCACGCGGTCAGTCCCCGACGAGCCGCCTGAAGAGTTCATAGATTGTTGGGGAAATAATATACGACGAGTAGCCCACTCGGCCCGGTTTTGGCTTGAGTGGCAAGTGTTTCGATCTTCTCAACTCTGTCATCCCGACAGGAACAGATCATCGCAGAGCGAAGCTGCGCAAGAGGAAGTCGCGCGCGCTCGCGAGCACTCTCGCTCGTGCCGCGGGATCTGGAAGGATTCGGGCGATTGCAACTGCCCCAATCATGGTTGAAAAGATGGCAAAGAATGCGCGCTCTTTGTCAGCGGCCCGTCGTCCCGGCATCAAGGGAAGCATTCGATTTTTGTATTTGATCAGCTCCCCACGGATCGACGCCTTTACTCCATGGTCGGCCCGTGCCAACTCGGGCGCAAGTGCCGCCAACGGGCATCCGCGCTCGGCATGATCGCAGTGTTCCGGGCTCAGGTAAGACTTCACGATCGCCTTCCATGCCATCCCCGGTCGGGACTTTTCCGCAGTTCGAGTTAGGCGGTCGGTTATTTCTCGGAATGCCTCGCTCAACGACTGGGCAAGCAGGTCGTCCTTGCTGCCGAAATGCTTGTAAAAACCTCCGTGGGTCAGGCCGGCGTCTCGCATAACGGACGAAACCGCGGCGCCTGCGATGCCTTCGGCGCGAACACGCCGCGCGGCGTCTTTAAGAATCTTTCGATGGACCTCGACTTTGTGCTCAGGTTGGTAACGCATGGCTCATTATAGGATGCCGGCGATCATCTCACGGTGCAATGATCGCCGTGCAATGATCGCCAAGCAATGACCGGTCCCTGGCCGGAAGAAATTCTGAATCGATAGGATTATGCGCATAATCCTATCCGGGCAGGAGGTCAACATGTCGCCGCAAACCATCTTTCAAATGCACCTCGTTTTAGGCTACGTCGCATGGCTGCTCTGCTTCAGCGTGTACATCCTGCCCAGACTCAGGTCGATGGACCGCTTCGAAGCGCAACGTGCCATCGCGACGCTGCACAGCTTCCGTTTCTTCGGGCTGGTCTTCATTCTTCCCGGCGTCGTCGGCCCGAATCTGCCGGCTAGCTTTGCCACGTTCTCCGCCTACTGGGACCTGGCAACGGGCGTACTGGCCATGCTGGCGCTTCTCACGGCAAGGATACGACCGCTGTTTTGGCTATTCGTAGTTGCTTTCAACCTCGTGGGGACGACCGACCTCATCATCGACTATTACCACGCCGTCCGCGTCGGGCTACCTGCCGTGGCGGGGCAGTTGGGCGCCACATACGCGATCCCGGTCATCTACGTGCCCATCCTGATGATCACGCACGTCGTCGCACTCTATTGGCTGGTGCGTCCTCAGCCCAAGGCGGCCCGAGTCTAGCCGGCAGTGCGGCCACGTCTTAGGATTAGCCGGCGCATGCACGTCTTTTGTGGGTGTGGTTTGCTGTGCTTAGATCTACGCTGGACGTGCTGTCCCAGTTCGTCGGCGCCGAAAATAATAGCGCGCGATCAAGCTGAGAATGAACCAACCAGCTCCGACCGTGCCTTTCAGAGTGCCGCTGATCTTCGACTTTCCGATGCGCGGGTAGTAGCTGACGGGGACTTCGACCACGCGGTATCCCGCCAGTGCGCCTTTGAGGATCATCTCAACCGCCCAGCCATAGGTCATTTCTTCGAGCGCGAGAGCGCGGAGCACATCGGTGCGGCCGGCGCGAAAAGGGCCGAGATCAGTGATGTCTACTTGATAAAGAAGCCGGATGAGGCTCCCGGCTAGACGATTCCCAAATACCTGATGCCACGGCAACGCCCCAGCCGAGTTCTGCGAATGCAAGCGGGAGCCGAGCGTTATATCGGCACGCCCGTCAACGATCGGCGCCAGAAGAATCGGCAACTCGGCCGGGCGATCGCTGTAGTCGCCATCCAGGAACACAACCACGTCCGGAGAAGTTGCCGCGGCGAGACCCGTCAGGCAGGCGCGCCCATAGCCGCGCCGCGGTTCCTGAATGACACGGGCTCCCATTTTTGCGGCGATCTCGGGCGTCCCGTCACTGGAGTTGCTGTCGACCACGATCACTTCGGTGACGAGATTGGACGGAAGATCCGCTAAGACGCGTTCAATCGCGCCCGCTTCATTATGGGTAGGGATGATGACGGACACTCGCACGTGAAATTGGCCCGATCACCACAAAAGAGAAGAAGGCCACCGCTCCGCCAGCCACGCGTCAACCCCCCACTTCCGGCCGGCGCTTCCGATCGCGACCCCGAGCGATGCGAGCACGGGGACCAGCAGTTCCCAGATCCAAGCGGTGCCCCACTCGGAGACCCAAAGGCTGCCGAGGTACAGAAACGCCACAACCGCGGCGGGTCGGGTGAGCAGGCCAATGATGAGCAGGATGCCGAGAGAGATCTCGGTAAACCCTTGAATGGGAGCAGCCATGGCGGCGTGGCTTGCCGCCTGTGCCATAAACGACTTCCAAATGGCCGGCGCATGATCGTGCTGGATGTAGTAGTTGATCAGGCCCGCGTAGCCAGCCGGTGAGTAGAGGCCTTTCCCCAGATTCTCAAAAAACACCGACACGAACATCGCGCCGATTGTCACGCGCACGATTGCCAGCCCGTTTCCAGCAGGCGGTTGGTTGGCTACAGCTTGCGTTGGGCTTGTGTTTGTCATCTTTTCATGACCTCCTGCCGAATGGATGCCGCGCCGATCTGCGTCAGGTCGCTACGGAATGGACATCTTAAGCGGTCCTTCCTGTTCTTGCCAGTGGAAGCGCAACGGCCACGGGAGTGACCGCTACCGATAAACGCGCTTGGTCATCGGCTGGTCAACACTATTTTCTGCCGGCAATAAATCCTATCGTTCGATTCGGATGTAACCGGCGGGACGGAAGATCGTGAGAGAAGCCCGGCGGAGGGTTTCGCCTCAGTAGATCGCGATGTACGAGTTTAAAATGGGCCAGCAAACAGCTGGCAATAAGGTAGATGATGGTGGAGGCGGCGGG
>CAVPWD010000023.1:0-143493 GCA_963709385.1 uncultured Acidobacteriaceae bacterium | reverse complement strand
GCTCGTAAAAAGCGAACTGCAAGGCGGCTCGAATCTGAATATCGGCCGCCAATTCCTCGCGGGCCTTGTCCAGCGCAGCCGGTTCGCGATGCGCCAGGTCACGCGGCCACTGATTCCAGCTCCCCAGCTTATTCTTGGCACGCAGCGCGTCGAACAAAACAAAATCATCCAGCCACCACGCATTTTCCTTGCGGAATTTTTCGAAGCGCTGTAGCGCGACAGCTGAGCCCGCGCGCAGAAAGTTGCGCGCCGCATCGAACAACAGCGGCATCTTCTTCGCAAACACCTGGTCGTATTCGACGGGACCAGAGCCTGCGGTCAAGCCGTCAAGCTTCGAAGCGTCGATCCAGCCGCGCTCCCCCAGCCGTTCCAGGCTGATGAGCAGAGGATTGCCCGCGAACGCGGAGGTCGAGGAGTAAGGCGAATTGCCGTAGCCCAGCGGGCCCAGTGGCAACACCTGCAACAAGCCCTGGCGGGCCGAGGCAAGAAAATCTACGAACTGGTATGCGGCTGGGCCAAAATCGCCAATGCCGCCGCGGGAAGGCAACGACGTGGGATGCAACAGAATGCCTGCGGCGCGCGGAAAGGCCATGTCACCGCCGTTACATTCCCTGGTCGCCGGTGGTGCGGCTCAGCGCCTTGATCTCTTCGTCGTTCCGCTTGATCTTGCCCGATTTCGTCATGTCGTCGACCAGGCTCGATATGAACAGCCCGAAAATCTCCTGCTGCTTGCCCTGCAGCAACTGATCGCGAATCTGGTCGCGCTTGGCGGCGTAGTCGGCTTCATCGGGTTTCTGATTTTCAAGCAGCGCAATCACCACGCCGTTCGACCCGCTGTTGATGGGGCCGCTGATGTCGCCCGGCTTCATGGTGAACGCCACCGATGCCTGCCCCGTCATTGAACCCACATCCGGAACCTGCCCGTCGGGCAGAACCAGGTCGCTGGTTTTGACCGTCGCGCCCAGCTCTTTCGCTGCGCGCTTCAGGTCGTGCTCGGTCTTGGCCCGGTCCGAGAGTTCCTGCACCTTCTGCGAAAGCAGAATCGAGGAACGCTCGTTCTTGAATTCGTCTTCCACCCGGCTGCGAATTTCCTCGAACGTCGGCGTCGCTGCCGGCTTCACCGCCAGCAACTGGAACACGACGATTCCTTCCTTCGTAGCCGCCAAGTCCGGCGGCGACTTCTCGGCTGCGGTGAATACCGCATCCATAAACTGCGTCGACTGCCCGATTCCCGGCAGCAGATCTTTGCGCGCAAAAAAGTCCGTCGTAATCACCGGAACTCCCTGCGCCGCCGCGGCCGTGTCCAGTGTTTGTCCCTGGGCCTGCGCCTGCTTGAGCAACGACTCCGCCTGCTTCTGCGCGACCTGCTGCGCCTGCTGCGCCTTCAGGATTGGCTCGATTTCGGCCTTGACCTCGTCGAGCGTCTTCATGTGCGCTTCCTGCTTATCGTCGACGCGGATAATGTGAAAGCCGTAGCTGCTCTTCACCAGGTCGCTGATCTGTCCCTTCGGCAATGAAAACGCGGCTTTCTCAAATTCCGGAACCGTCTGCCCGCGGCCGATCCAGCCCAGCGATCCGTTCTGCTTCGCGCTGCCCGGATCCTCCGAATATTTCTTCGCCAGATCTTCGAGCTTGGCTCCGCTCTTCAATTGCTTCAGCAAATCCTCGGCGCGATGTTGCGCCTCGGCCACGCCTTTCTCGTCCACTTTTGCCGTCCGGCCCCGGCAGAGGCGTCTTGATCAGGATGTGGCTCACCTTGACCTGCTCCGGCGTACGGTACTGCTCGCGATGGTCGTCGTAATATTTCCGCAGATCGTCCGTCGTAACCTGCACGCTGGCTTCCGCTTTGCTGGTCTCGATGATGGCGTACTTCACCTTGCGCTTTTCTGGAACCGAGTTCGCATAGCTCGCCTTGTGGCTCTCGTAAAACGCCTTCAATTCTTCGTCCGCGGGATGCAGGCCCTTGCGCAGGTCATCCTGCTTCAAAACCGCGTAATCGAATTTGACCTTCGAATTCTGCTTGATGAACTGCTCGCGAATCTCCGCCTCGCTCACCGTGGCGCTGCCCGAAACCAGCGCCTGCAGCTTGGTCAGCAGAATGTCACTGGCGACGGAGTCTTCAAATTTGACCCGGGTCAGATTCGCGCGCTGCAACAGGTCGTCATATTCCTGCTGGCCGATAAAGTTTCCGCCGGGGAAAAACGTCGCGGAGTAGCGCCCGTGCTGCAGTTCGTCCAGCACTTCCTGCGGAGTCGCGCGCAGCCCCATGCGGCCGGCCTCCGCCAGCAGAGCCTGGCGGGTAATCATCTGCTCGGCCGCCCGCTGGGCAAAGAAGGGCAGCAGCATGTTCATGTTGGCGCCGCCCTGCGGCATCTGTTGCTGCAGCATCTGGCGCGCCGTCTGGCGCACGTCGTCGACCGTGATCTCGGAGCCATCCACCTTGGCCACAATGCCCTTGCCAGGCTGTCCCGTCAGTTCCGACGTCAGGCCGCCAGGAATGAACGCGATCACCATGGCGCCGCAAATCACCAGAAGAATGCCGCTCAGAATAATCTTCTTGGTTGGACCTTGAGTCTGCAGGAATCGAATCATTTTCTTGTCACTCCAGAGATGACGAAGATGAAGCCGAATTTTCAATTATAAACCAGCCTCGGATGCGAGAGTCCGGTGCCCCATTTCTCGCGTCTTCTGCGAGAAGTGGGGATTTTGGTGATGCCGCTCCACAAGGCTTGATCAACGTGGCCGCAAACTCCGCTATTGAAACGAATTAATATAAATGTTATCCATTCTCCGGGGCGTTTCCGCGAACTGATTTCACGATTGGTTCGCACGGACTGATAGGAGCACCATGAAATCAAGCACGCGGCTGGTTAGTGACTCTCATTCTTCTGGCTCATTTTCTTCTTACTGCATCCCTTTTCGCTCAGAGCAAATTCCCCTTCCCACACAAAGCCAAGCCCAAGCCCGCGGCGCCGCCCCCCGCTCCCGCAGTGGACGTGCCCCTGCGCGAGGGCTGGACCCTGCAAACCTCCGCCAAGGTGCAGGCCAAGGGAGACGTCATCTCCACTCCAAAGTTCGTTCCTAAGGGATGGCACGAAGCCACCGTGCCCACCACCGTCGTGGCCGCGCTGGTCAAGGATAAGACCTTCCCCGATCCGCTCTTTGGCATGAACCTGCGGCAATATCCTGGAATGAACTATCCCATCGGCGGAAATTTCTCCAACATCGCCATGGCGCCTGACAGCCCCTATGCCGTCTCCTGGTGGTATCGCAAACAGTTCACTGTGCCGCCGGCGTACAAGGGCAAAACCATCTGGCTGAAGTTCAACGGCATCAACTACCGCGCCAATGTCTTTCTCAACGGAAAACAAGTGGCCAAAGACGACGATGTCGCCGGCGCCTGGCGCACCTATGAATTCAACGTGACCGCCGACGCTGCCCCCGGCGCGGAGAACGTTCTCGCCGTGCAGGTCTTCTCGCCCACCGAGCACGATCTCGCCATCACCTTCGTCGACTGGAATCCCGCTCCGCCCGACAAGAACATGGGCCTGTGGCGCGACGTTTATCTCACCACCAGCGGCCCCGTGGCGCTGCGCTACCCCACCGTCGTGTCGAAACTGAACATGCCCACGAACGACAGCGCGCAACTCACGGTCACGGCGCAAGTGAAAAACGGTACCAGCCAGCCGGTCAAAGGCAAGCTTAAGGGCGAAATTGAAAACGTCAAGTTCGAGCAGGATGTGGAACTCGAATCCCAGGAAACCAAGGACGTCACCTTTACTCCCGACAAATTCCCCGGGCTCGTCTTCGCCAAGCCACGCCTGTGGTGGCCCGCGCAAATGGGCAAGCCCGAGCTTTATTCCCTGCACATGGACTTCGAAGTGGCTGGGGCAGTCAGCGATCAGTCCACGAGCGAGTTCGGCATCCGCGAAATCACTTCCGACCTGAACGCCGTCGGCGGACGGGCGTTCCACGTCAATGGCAAAAACATTCTGATTCGCGGCGGCGGTTGGACGACCGACCTGATGCTGCGCGAGAATTCGCAGCGTCTGCACGACGAATTCCGCTACGTTCGCGACATGGGACTCAACACCATCCGCCTCGAAGGCAAACTCGAAACCCAGGAATTCTTCGACCTCGCCGACCGTCAGGGCATTCTGGTGATGGCGGGGTGGTGCTGCTGCGATTTCTGGGAGCGCTGGCCGAAGTGGAAGCCGGAAGACTTTGAAATCGCGAAGCAGTCCCTGCGCGACCAGATTTACCGCTTGCGCAGCCATCCCAGCATCGTGATGTGGCTGAACGGCAGCGACAACCCGCCGCCGCCGGATGTGGAGCAGATGTATCTCGACGTAGAAAAAGATTTGTTCTGGCCGAATCCTGTCGTTTCGTCCGCCACGGGAAAGAAGACGAGTGTCACCGGCGAAAGTGGCGTCAAAATGACCGGGCCGTATGAGTATGTAGCTCCCAGCTATTGGGAGCTCGACACCCCCGAGGGCCAGGCCGGCCGCAAGCAGTGCAATCCCGGAGGCTGCGGCGGCGCCTACGGCTTCAACACCGAAACCAGCATGGGACCAGCCGTTCCCCCCGTCGAAAGCATCCGTGCCATGGTCGGCAAAGAACACATGTGGCCGATCGACGATTTCTGGAACTATCACGCGGGTGGCGGCGAATTCAAAACCATCGGCGTGTTCAGCGAAGCGCTGGCCAATCGCTACGGCAAGTCCGACAACGTGGAAGACTTCGCCATGAAGTCGCAAGTGCAAACCTACGAAGGCGTGCGCGCCATGTATGAGGCCTACAGCCGCAACAAGTATGAGGCGACCGGCGTCATTCAATGGATGCTCAACAACGCATGGCCCTCAATGATCTGGCACCTCTACGACTATTATCTGCGCCCCGGCGGCGGATACTTCGGCGCCAAGCGCGCCCTGGAGGCTCTGCACCCGGTCTACGGCTATGATGATCACTCCATCTGGGTCGTGAGCAGCCAGTACGAGGACGCGACGGGATTGAAACTCACCAGCAAAATCTACAACCTCGACATGACGGAGAGATTCACTCAAGAAAACGCGGTTGACGCCGCGGCCGATAGCACGGCGAAAATTTTCACTCTGCCCGACGTCCCCGGCCTGAGTCCCACCTATTTCCTCTCGCTGCGCCTCGAAGACTCCGCGGGAAAACTTGTGGGTTCAAATCTCTACTGGCTCTCGACCAAACCCGAGACGATTGACTGGGCGAAAGCCAATTGGTACATGACCCCCACCGCGAGTTTCGCCGACTTTACTGCGCTCTCACAATTGCCGAAAGTTAAGGTGAAAGTCGGGGATGCTAGCGAGAAAAATGGCGAAGAAGAACTCACCCACGTATATCTCGAGAACCCCAGCCAGAGTCTCGCCTTCTTTGTCCGCCTGAAAGTCGTCAAGGGTCCCAAGGGCGAGGAGATTCTCCCGGTAGTCTGGGAAGATAACTACATTTCCCTCATGCCCGGCGAGAAGCGCGAAGTAACGGCCACGTACCGCGCCAGCGAGCTGGGAGAGACAAAACCAACAGTAGAAATCAGCGGCTGGAACGTGAGTCAGGCAACTGAGTAATTTGGAAGTTGAGTAATTGAGAAATTGAAAGCAGCCCATGTGGCGCGGGTACTCGCTGCCCGCGTCTGCCCTCCCGGTCCCGGAGGGACCACTGACAATAGCCCGCCAGTTCCACTGGCGGGATGCGTGGCAATAGCGTTTCCGTGCCGGAGGCACGGTTGAAATGCCGCACGCGGCCGGTGTTTCAACCGTCTCCCCGGGCCGAGTCGCCTCCCCTTCGCCCAACCCGGCGTTGAAGCGCCGGGCTACTGTCAGATGTCTCTCCGCGACATTTTCCAACGCTCATGAGGGCAGACCCGCACGCGGCTACCTCACCTGCCCCGTCCCGACGTTTTCCACAACTTTATTTTTCTCATGTGACGAACAACCTTCACTGAGAAATCTACTCCGTCTACTGTGGACATCGTAGGTGCCGGATGCAAAGCCGCGCAGTCCTAGGAAACTCGCGGTCCCCACAACCTTCCCATGCGAGCAAGGGACAGTAGGGGCATCTGATTCAGGGCTCACCAGACAGGCTACCTCGGATAGCCCGAGGCTGGCGCCCAGTGTTGGGGAGTGATCACTTCCTCTAGATTTTCAAAGGAGAAACGAACCAGGGCAACCAACAGAACAAATCGTAAAGCGATTGGAAATGAGTAGTTCGGCAATTTCGTAATGGAGTAATTTGAAAGCGCGCCGTTACAACGCCACCTTCAATCACTCAATCAACAAATCTCCCAATGACTCAATCCCTTACACGTGCTGCGAAATCGAGAGGATGTTCCCGTCCGGATCCTTGAACCACGCCACCTTGTCTCCCGTCGGCGCGGTCCAGATTCCCAGTTCGTCCTGCTTGAAGAAGCCGAAGATTTCAAAGTGCACGCCCTTGGCCTGCAGCGCCCGCGCGACGCCCTCAATGTCAGAAACCTGCCATCCCAGAATCGTGAACTGCGCCGGCGTGACTTCCTTCATCTTCGCCGCCCGCACCATGATCCCGTTGGCCTCGAAGACCACCGCAAAGCCGTCGTCGTTGATGAAACGCAAGCCCAGCACGCCCTCATAAAACGCGCGCGCCCTGTCCCCATCGGTGATCGGAACAAAAGCAACAATATTCGTGGAACCTAGCATGATTGTACCCCTCGTAGTGATTTTCCTCTGACCGGCGGAAAGCAAGGTTAAGCGATTGCACCCGGTTTCGTTATTACGCTATTCTGACAATGAACAGCGAGAATACGACATGCCAAAATCGCACCAACGTTCACGCCTGTCCCGCCCTCCCTTCGCCGGTGACGGCTTTGGCGTTCAACTTGGCGCACGGTCACGCCATCCCGGAGCATTCCCACTCCGAAGATCAGTTGGTTTACGCCTGCCAGGGAGTCATGACTGTGCGGACCCCCGGGCACCTGGGTGGTTCCCGACGCCGTGCGGTCTGGATCCCGGCCCGCACGCCGCATAGCATCGTCATGTCAGGCGCGGTCGCAATGCGGACCCTCTACCTGCGCGCGCGCATGGCGAGAGCCCTTCCTCGCACCTGCTGCGTAGTCAACGTTTCGACGCTGCTGCAGCAGTTGATCCTGCTGCCTGCACCTATCCGAGGCTGAATCGCAGATCGAAGACCCATGCCCACCTGATCGACGTCTTCCTCGACCAACTGGAAACCGTTCGAGCCATTCCTCTGCAATTGCCCAGTCCTTCCGACCCGCGAGCGGTCCGCGTGGCGGACATTTTGCAGCGCGACCCGGGCGATTGTATTCTCTGGAAGCCGCCTGCGAGCAGGCCGGGGCCAGCAAGCGCACTATCGAACGCCTGTTCCTGCAGGAAACCCGCTTGTCGCTCGGGAAGTGGAGCCAGCAACTCCGGCTCATGCGGTCTCTGCAATTTTCGCGGCCGGAGAAAAAATCACGCACGCCGCCCTGGAAGCCGGCTACAGCACTCCCAGCGCATTTATCGCCATGTTTCGGCAAACGCTGGGAACGACGCCCGGCCACTATTTCGAGACTGGCTGAGGTTCTTCCCTTAATTGCTGGTGAGTCGATTCGATAGCGGTGACACTCTCGCTATTCCTCCGGCGGCACATCGAAGTTCACCAGGGTCGCCTGGAAGCCTCGCGTCTTCCATGCTCCATAGGCGATGCCGAGCACCATCCAGATCGCACCAAGGATTTTGGCCTTCGCTCAAGCTGATCCAGAGCAGGAAGCAAATGACGAACCCCAGTACCGGCGGAATCAACTGCCCCATGTGCGCTCGTTACCGCGGATGTAGTAGTGGGTCAGCGCCGCCAGATTCACGCCCATGAACGCGATCAGGGCCCCAAAATTCAGCAGTTCGGCGCCGTCGTCATAGCTGATCAGGAAAGCCCCCAGCAGCGCGATCCTCCCACGAACATCACGTTGTTGGCGGGAATTCGCGTCCTCGGATGGATGGCGCCAAAAAACTTCTTAGGAATGGCGCCGCTGCGTCCCATGCCGTACAGCAGCCGCGCCGCCCCCAGTTGCGATCCCATGCCAGAGCCGACGGTCGCGATCAGCAGCGTAATGCTGATGGCCTTGGTCATGAGCACGCCTCCCGCAATTCCAGCGACGTGACTGAAAACATTCTCCTCTCCAAATTGCGAGAAGACGCCGAAGTCCGTACCGAAATGGTAGTAGCTCAACAGCTGGGCGCCATAGACTTCGGCGGCGGCGAGAAATCCGGTGATCACGCACACCAGCACCGTCGCCAGAAAAATATTCGCTCCGGGGATTTTCCACTTCCTCCGACAAGGTCGAGATGCCGTCAAATCCGATATAGGTGAGCACCGCCACCGACGTGCCGTGAAACACACGGCCGATGGTAAATGTCTGCGGGTTGTAAAACGGACGCAGAAAGTAGGCCTCCGGATACTGCGGCAGATGGAAGATGTAACGGATCGTGTACCAGAAGAAGGCCAGAATGACCGCGCCCATGATCGCGCACAAAGTCTTGTTGATGCGCGCGGAGGTCTGCACCCCGCGCAGGTTCAGCGCCGTAAACAGCCCGGCAAAAATCAGCGGCCAAAGCAGCCCTGGGTACGGAAGCTGGTAGCGCGTCCCGGTGAGCAGATCGGCCATGGCCTTGGCGCACCAGATGGTGCAGATCAACGGATTGAGAATGTAATCCATCGTCATGCTCCAGCCAGTGACGTATCCGAGCGATGGGTGCAGTTCGCGACCCACATAGGTATAAGCCGAACCAGCGCTGGGATACACGCGCGCCATCCGGCCGTAACTCATGGCCGTGAAAACCATGGCAATCATCGCGATGAGGATGGAAGTGACCACGTGTCCCTGGCCGGCATTGCTGAAAACTCCGTAGGCCGGCATCGGGGCGGTGGGCTGAATCACAATGATGCCGTATAAGATGAGATCCCAAAGGGTAAGCGTGCGGCGGAGCCTGGGTGCGGCAGAGGAGGGCGCGGAAGTATTTTCCATGAGTCCGGCTATTGGATTATGGATGGGTCAAAAATGTCAATATTAAAACGTTTCTATAAGCGAAACTTGTGAACGAATCGTTAAACGTTTCAACGTTTCAACGTTTCCGCATTTGAATCACCGCATAATATGGGGTATTATTCCGTATTATGGAAAAGCAGACTGTCAGTTTCCGCTTGGAATCGGACAGAGTAGCCGCGCTCGACGCGCTGGCCGATTCCCTCGACCGCGACCGCACCTACCTTCTGTCGGAAGCCGTGCAGGCGTACTTGGATCACCAGCAGTGGCAACTCGACGAAATTCGGGCAGGGCTGGCGGACGCCGACGCCGGGCGTGTGGTCGATCATCGGAGCGTCCGTGCGATGGCAGCCAGGTGGCGTCGGCGTAAATGAAGATCGTATGGACCAAACGCGCCGAGCAGCATCTGCGTGCCGCTTACCGCTACTGGTCGACGAGAAATCCAGCCGCCGCCGATGTCATGCTGGAACGCATCTTATCGACCGTCGAATTGCTCGGACACAATCCAGAACTCGGCCGTCCGGGCCGGATCGCAACGAGTCGCGAACTGATCTTGAAGCCTCTACCATTTGTTCTGGCCTACCGGGCCCGCCGCGGCCGGATTGAGATCGCGGCCCTGCTCCACGGCGCTCGAAAGTGGCCGGAGCACTATAATCGGCCACCGCTGACACCACGTTCCTATTTCTGCACTCCGTAGTCGAACAGTATCCCCGCTGCTCGTTGCCTGACATGTGGTGGTGTTCTATCTGAGAAGATAATTCACATGCGCGTCGTCGAGCGGGAACGATTTTTTCGGCGTGTACGGATAGTCGCCCATGCTGAGGAACGGCAGTGGCGCGACGAAGTTTCCCTCGGCGGCGTAGAAGTCCATGTCTTTTTCGTAGCCGTTGGCCGCAAAGAAATAGTCGCGCACCCATCCCCGATGTAAGCGCGGGCAGATGCGACGGGTCGAGTCGAGCCGCACTTCATCTCCCGATCCGAACACGGCGAGCTTGTTGTTGGTTGCAGTCAGCAGCGGCAGCACGTTGCCGTAGCGCGTATACGTGCCGAAAGGGATGCCTGTATGGCCCAGTCGTGCTGACTTTTTCGTAAATGTACTGCACGTTCCCGGCAGGCTTGCCTTCGATCTTGAGCGGGTAGCCGTGATACTCCAGGTCGGCGCGCAGGAGCGGAACGGGAGCGAGGCGAACCTCACCAGCCGTCCCCGCGAGATCCTTCGCTCCGCCTGAAGAACGGCTACGCTCAGGGTGACGTCTTCTTAACAAAGATGCGCCTGTACCGCTTTGCTCGGTAGGATCAATCAGAATGCTGTCCCAATAGACTTGCAGATTCGTCGTGATGCGAATCTTCTGCGTGCCCACCGGCAGCTTGCCGGTCAGATCGGCAGTCATGGTGCGCGGGCCACCGGCGGGAAATCCCATGTCGTCGATCACGCGCTTCCACCTGCCGTCCGCGCCCAACGCTTCCACGTACGGAGCGATCGCCTGCACGCCCGCCTGCGACGCGGCATACATACTGTTCGCGGAAAAATATTCGACTTCGCCATGCAACAGCAGCCACAGCGGCCCACCGTCGTAAGTCGCGCCCAGATCCAGCGTGAGCGAGTGCGGCTGTGCGAATCCCTGAAACTGCGTCAGCGCAAAGTCGCCGAAGTAACGATGCGCCAGCAAATCTGGCAGAACGTTGTGACCATGCTCATCCCAAGCTCCGGCCGGCGGCCGCGCGTCTTCGATTTTGCTCACCACGACTTTGAACGGCGGATACGGCGGGTTTGACGCGAAATACTCGTTCGGATAAACGTCGATGCCCGCCGGATGGTCGACTGCCAGCAGCCGCACCTGATCAAGGTAAACGGCTTCTTCGAGCGGTTCCATGAAGCGGAAGCTCAGAACCGTCGTTGGTCGTCGGTCGTCGGTCGTTGGCGAAATCTGCGGGGTGCCCCATCCGTGTCGCGTTTTCTGCGACAGGGTGGGGATTTTGATCTTGATCCCGCTCTCCTCTATCGCGTTCCCCGGTGCCCGCGACGCCCAACGCCCGCCGCCCAATGTCCGCCGTCTTCTCTTCCTTCTCCTGAATCATCCCGCGATCAATCTTGATCCACTCCACCGGACGCGGAATGTCACGCTGACCGGGCCCAATCCAGTGACCGACTACGCCCGCGCCCAGCATGTCGGCGACGAACTCGTAGCGCTCGCCGTTCCAGACAAATAGAGTTGGACACGAACTGCCGCGGCGGTCGATCTCCATAATGTCGTGCTGCTTGTCGCCCGCAACTTGTATCTCGTCCTGCAGCACGCCCGTCGGCCACAGCATGCGCACGATGTCGGCCTCTTTGGCGTCGCCCAGACCTACGACGATGGCGGTCGAGTTCTGCCCGAGATATCCGTTCGACCCATAAATCTCAAACTTCTGCCGGTTACCGCCGGAGAAAACTTCCACCTTGGTGCCGATGGCCGACTTGTTGTCGTTCAATCCCTTGAGCGACAGCCGCAGCCAGTGATTTTGATTACCGCCTTCGTTCTTCAGCAAAACCGCCGGCCCATGGTTCTGCGTGATCAGCAGGTCGGTCGCGCCGTCGTTGTCATAGTCTCCGGTGATGATGGCGCGCGGACTTTGAGTTGAATCTTGTCGAGACCAACATCGGCGGTGACGTCTTTGAATCCGTCGGGACCGAGATTTCGGAACAGGCGCACTTCGCCCTTGCCTCTTTCGTCTCGCCGACGGCGACCAGGTCAACCCAGCCGTCGTTGTCGTAGTCGAAGGCTGCGACGCCGTAGGCGCGGACCCAATTGGTCTCAGGTAATTTCACCGCTCGAAACCCTTGCCGTGGTTGTTTCGCCACAGAGTCAGGGCAGGCGTAATTGAGGGGTGAAAGCAATGTCCATCCAGCCATCGTGGTCGAAATCAAGGACAGTGATGCCAACATCTAGGAAACCTCGTCGAACATCGTGGCGGACCCATGAGAAGGGTGCGGCGCAACGAACTTGCCCTCCGCGAGGATTTTCAACTTGTCGGTCACCTCCCAATCCGCTACCACTAAGTCGACTGCACGGTCATTGTTGTAGTCCGTACCGATGCTCCGATGCCGAGAAGACGTTCCCAGCCCGAGTCAGCGGTTACATCGGTGAAAGTAGCCATCGCCATTGTTCCGCCACATCGTGCTCTTCCCGGAGTTCGGCACGGAGACCGGTTGCGTGGTTGGCTTTGAAAACTGATTCGAAGGGCCACTCTGTTGGTGACGTACAAATCGATATCGCCGTCGTGGTCATAGTCGATGAACATAAGCCGGCGTCCACAGCCTTGTCTCTTAATTCCCGCCGCAGCCGCTAAATCTTTGAAGGTGCCGTTTTTCTCGTTGTGGAGCAGCAGGATGCCGTGATATTGCTGACGGCCAGATCGGTAGCGCCGTCATTGTCATAGTCGCCCGCGGTGCATCCCTTGCATGTGCAGTGGGATCGATCCCGCTTTCTTCGTCACATCTTCAAACTTGCCTCCTCCCAAGTTGTGATAGAGCGACATGCCCGACTGAGGCCGTTATCCGCAAGGAAGATGTCTGTTTTCCCGTCACTGTCGTAGTCCAGAAAACAAGCACCGGGACCTGCACCAGATTCCAGTGAAGCCGGGCTCGAAACTAGGCCTGACTCCTTCGTCACATCCACGAACTGCACCTTAATCTGCGGCGGCGCTTTCAGCACCGCGCTCGGCGATTCCACGGCGCGCGAGTACTGGCCCTGCTCGCCGTAGGCGAGGCTCATGGGGGCGCCGATTTTGTTTTGCGTGATGTACTGGAATTTCTTGAGATGCTCGCGGGCGTGGTCGATGTCGCCGGATTGCTGGTAGGCGCGCGACAATCCGAATTCGGCCGAGGCGTGTAGTGGGTTGAGTTGCAGCGCACGCTGAAAAGCGGCGATGGCTTCGGGAAACTGTTTGGCCTGCACGTACGCGGTGCCCAGGAAGTACCAGGTTTCGGCGTCGCTCGCGTCGATCTCGGTCACGCGTTTGAAGGCATCGATCGCGGCCATAGCCTCGCCAGTATTTTTGGCCAGCAGTCCCAGGCTGTACCACGCGTTCGGATTCTTCGGATCGTGCTTGAGAGCGTCTTCAAACGCCGCTTTCGCCTGATCCACTTTCTGCAGGTTCAGATATGCAACGCCTTCGTTGAGCCGCGCAATCGCCAATTTGGGATCGGCCTCGGCAGCCTGCTGAAAATATTTCAGTGCCTTTTCGAAAAGCTGCTGGTTCATGTAAGCCACGCCCAAATTGTTGAGGCGCGCGGCCGTGACGGGATCGGCGGCTTTGGGCTGGGATTGCGGGGCGCTGAGAAAACCAGAGGCGGCAAGCAGGAGGCAAGACAGAGCGACTGCGATTCGGGGAATCATTCCACAACGATTTAACCACAGGGGACACGGAAGAACACAGGGGAAACCCTGAGCAATGTCATCCTGAGCGAAGCGACTGGTTCGCGAAGCGAAGCGGTCGCGTAGTCGAAGGACCCCGGGTCTGATCGGGGTTGCGCCGACTCATCAAGGAGTTCTCATGGCGCCCTGTATCGGGAGAATGCCGGTGCGGCGACTGCGTGACTTCAGGCGAACACGGGGTCCTTCGACTGCGTTGAGCCGCGCCTTGCGCGGCCCAACTTCGCTCAGGATGACATTGCTTGGGGCTGCGCGTCGCTTAGCTGATCGGCGGAATTCTCCACGCGCCGCATTCGCGTTCGAGCGCGGCGGCGACTGCCAGCACCTGCTCTTCTTCCCACGGACGGCCGACGATCTGCACACCGGTGGGTAGGCTGTCAGACTCACTCAAGACCGACTGGCTTACGGGAACGACCGCCGCGGGATTACCCAGCAGATTGAACCATTCGGTATAACTCCAGGCATCGAGATACTCGACCTTCTTGCCGTCAATCTGCCAACTGCGCTCGCCGTGGCGGAACGACGGGATCGCTGCCGCCGGGCACAGCAGGATAGGGAAACGTCTCATCTGCAGCAGAAACTCGGCGCGGAGCGTGTCGCGGCGAATCCACCCATCGAGCAGCAACTCTCCGGTAAGTTCGGGTTCGGCGGCCGACCATTCCAAGAACTGTTTCAGCGTTGGACTCAGGTCGTGCTCGCGTCCGTGGAACATGGGGCCGATCAGCATTCCTCCGGCCTTGACGAAAAACTTCTTCCACAGCACACGCGCTTCTTCCAGGCCTTCGGGACGAAATGGTTCAACTTGAAATCCCGCGCGCTGCAGGGCATCTGCGGCGGTTCTCACCGCGGCATGAATTTCGGGAGTGACCGGCGTGTGGCCGTCGTCCTCGAAATAACCGATGCGGAGTTTCTTCACCTCGGCATCGCTCGGCCAGCGCAGCGGCACCGGCGCAGCGCAAGCATCGCCATCGTCGGGGCCTTGCATGATTTCAAACAGGGCCTTCACGTCCGCCACGGTGCGCGCCATGGGACCAACCACGCCGATCAACGCAAATGGCCCAGCGGATGCGGGATAATGCCCGGTCGCTGGAATGCGCCCCGGCGTCGGCTTGAGTCCGCAGATGCCGCTGAAATGCGCGGGCACGCGAATCGATCCGCCGCCGTCGCTACCCACTCCGCCGGCCGACATTCCCGCGGCAATCGCTGCGGCTTCACCTCCGCTGGAACCGCCGGGCGTGCGGTCGAGATCCCACGGGCTGTTGGTGCGGCCGTATAAGAGGTTATCGGTTTCCCATGCCATCAAGAGTTCAGGCGTGTTGGTCACGCCGAGAATGATCGCACCGGCGGCACGCAGACGCGCCACTAGCGGAGCATCCAGTGTTGGCGCGAACCCGGCACGCAGATGCGTGCCCGATTCGCAGCGCAGGCCAGCAACTTCCAGCGAACTCTTGATGCTGATGGGAACGCCGTGCAACGGGCCAAGCGCCGCGCCGCTCATCACAGCTGCCTCGGCAGAGCGCGCCTCGCGGCGAACGCGCTCCGCGTCTACATGCACGAATGCGTTCAACTTCGGATTCAGTCTTTCGATTTTGGCGAGATGCGCATCGGCAAGTTCCACGGGCGAGAGTGTCCGCTTGCGAATTTGCTCCGCCATGGTCACCGCTGGAAGAAAGGTGAGGTCGTTCATGAAGTTCTCGATCGGATCGCCTCATCGAGCATCCGCTTTTCTTCTCTCGTTAGCGGACGGTGCGCTCCTTTCTCCAGCTTGCCGAGCTGCAACGGCCCAATCGCCACGCGCACCAGCCGAAGAACTTCGACGTCAAGAGCAGCCAGCATGCGGCGAATCTGACGGTTCCTACCTTCGTCGAGAATAATCTCGAGCCAGCAATTCTTTTCTCCCGTGCGCAGCAGGCGGGAGCGCGCGGCGCGGAGCAATTCTCCGTTTTCTGCTTTCACTCCCGCTGACCAGCGCCTGCGATCGAATTCTTCATCCGCCAGCGTTCCGATCTGCACATGATAGGTCTTCTCCAGATGCGTCTCCGGTGCTGCGACTTGCGCGCCCCATTCGGAATCGTTGGTCAGGAGCAGCAGTCCTTCGCTGGCCTTGTCGAGTCGTCCAATGGGAGCAAGCCACGGCAGAGATTCGCCGGACTTATCGAGCAAGGAATACACTGTTTCGCGGCCTTTCTCATCCGATGCCGTCGTGACCAGGGCGCGCGGCTTGTTCATCATCAGATAAATGTTCTGCGCCGCCTCGATCGCTTGATCGTCCACCACGATGTGGTCCTTCTCAAAACGCACGCGCGTCTCGGGATCGCACCGCACGCCTCCGTTCAAGCGCACGCGGCCAGCGCGAATCAACTCCGCAGCCTGCGAACGCGAGCAGTATCCCAGCTTCGACAACGCGCGCGCGAGGCCGACTCTTCTGATTTCCTTTGCTGACACGGCTTCATGCTAAATGAAGGCGGGCGTTGGGCGTCAGGCGTTGGGCGTTGGGCTTCGTACTTGATGCCCAACCTCTGGAACTCGAATTCCAAGGAGCCGGCCCGACTCAACTGACGCCCCGGGGCGGAATGTGCCGGAGATTCTGACGCCGAGGCCCGACGCCTAACGCCCGAATCTGACGCCCCTGACGCCCGACGCCCACTCTTGGTACGATGTTCATCGCAACGGAAAGGAAGCTCATGGCTCACCAGCATCCTCCCCGATTTCTGAAGATTGTCGACGACGCTAAGACGCGCGTGCGCGAAACCAACGTCGATGCGGTGAAGAGCCGTATGGATCGTGGCGAAAATTTTCTGCTCATCGACGTGCGCGAGGAGAGCGAATTCGCCAAGGATCATCTTCCCAGCGCCGTTCACCTCGGCAAAGGCATCATCGAGCGCGACATTGAAGCGCGTGTGCCGGAGCTGAACACCGAACTGGTGC
Organism: uncultured Acidobacteriaceae bacterium; assembly: GCA_963709385.1. Lineage (GTDB taxonomy): Bacteria > Acidobacteriota > Terriglobia > Terriglobales > Acidobacteriaceae > Sulfotelmatobacter. The sequence goes on along the minus strand of CAVPWD010000023.1, from coordinate 127,113 downwards.
TCTACTGCGGCGGCGGTTTCCGCTCCGCCTTGGCCGCCGACAACCTGCAGAAAATGGGATACACGAATGTGATTTCGATGGACGGCGGCATTCGCGACTGGCGCGAGAAGGGATATCCGCTGGAAAAGTAAAAACGGCGACAGGCGGCGGGCTTCAGCCGCAAGCTGAGCGGGACCTATCCGGCAGCCTGACGCCCAACGCCCGACGCCTGAACTTATGAATGGACGCATCTTCTTCTGGTCGCTTACGTCCGCGCTCGCCGGATTTCTTTTCGGCTTCGACACCGTCGTCATTTCCGGCGCCGAAAAGACAATTCAGGCGCTCTGGGGTCTCAGCCCCGGACTGCACGGCATCGCCATGGCCTCGGCCCTTTACGGCACGGTGGTCGGTTCGCTGCTGGGGGGATGGCCTGCCGACAAGTTCGGACGCAAGGCCACGCTGCTATGGATTGGCGTTCTTTATTTTCTGGGCGCGGTGGGCTCGGGCCTGGCGCCCAACGTCACCGTATTCATCATCGCCCGTGTCATCGGCGGATTGGGCATCGGCGTCTCGACCGTGGTTGCGCCCATGTACATCTCGGAAATCTCGCCGCCCAAGTATCGCGGACGACTCGCGGGCATGTTTCAGTTCAACATTGTTTTCGGGATCCTGATGGCGTTCGTTTCCAACGCGCTGCTAGCAGGCACCGGCGACAATGCCTGGCGCTGGATGCTCGGCGTGGCCGCGTTTCCGTCGTTGCTCTACGCCGTGTTTTGCATCGGCCTGCCCGAGAGCCCGCGCTGGCTGCTGAGCCGCAAAGGCGATCGCGAGGCCGCGATGACGGTCTTGCAACGCATCGAACCGGAAGCTTCCAAAGCTGAGATCGCGACGCAAGCGAACGAAATTATCGCGGCATCCTCGGAACAGTCGTCGTCGGGACCCTCCTCGACGAGTCGTTTACCGTGGAGCAAGCGTGCGGCACAATGGCTAAATCAGAACTGGTTGACCATAAAGCGCCTTCAAAAACCGATCCTGCTCGCCATTCTGATCGCATTCTTCAACCAGCTCTCTGGCATCAATGCGATTTTGTATTTCGCACCGCGCATCTTTGAACTGACCGGTCTCGGCGCCAAAACCGCGCTGCTCCAATCCATTGGGATTGGCGTCACCAATCTCGTTTTCACTTTTGTCGGACTCTGGCTCATTGACCGACTCGGTCGGCGTACTCTTCTTTATATCGGCTCGTTCGGATATATCGCTTCGCTTGGACTGGTGGCCTGGGCTTTCTTCACGCAACACTATTCCATCGTGCCCGTGTGCATCTTCGCCTTCATCGCGGCGCATGCCGTCGGCCAGGGCGCGGTCATCTGGGTCTTTATCTCCGAAATATTTCCCAATCGCCATCGCGCAGAGGGACAAACGCTTGGCAGTTCCACGCACTGGATCTTCGCCGCCCTGCTCACAACTTTCTTTCCGCGGATGGTTGCGGCCTTCCCGCCCGGCTATGTGTTTTCATTTTTTGCCGGCATGATGGTGCTGCAACTGGTCTGGGTTAAGACGATGGTGCCGGAAACCAAGGGTGTGCCGCTGGAGCAAATTCAGAGACAGTTGGGCATCGAATAGCGACTCTCATTCACTGTTTGACCGCGGCGGTTGGGATCTCGCCCACGCTTGCTCCGACCGCCCTCTAGTTCAGCCCGAAGGCGTAAACCGAGCCATCGTCCGAACCAACGTAGACCACCCCACTCGCTACAACGGGCGAGGACTCTACGGCGCTGCCAGTGGTGTAGCTCCACAACAGGGCGCCGGTCTTGGCGTCCAGAGCGTACAGGTTGTCGTCGTCCGAGCCGATATACACAACCCCATTGGCCACCGCGGGCGAGGACATTATCTGGTCGCCGGTGGAATAGCTCCATCGCTTAGCGCCGGTCTTGGCGTTCAACGCATAGATATCGCCGTCCTGTGAGCCAAAATAGAGCAGCTCATTGGCCATGGCGGGCGAGGAAAAATCGGAGCCCGCGGGAGTTGCGAAGCTCCACAGCGTCGCGCCCGTGCTGGAATCCAGGGCGTAAACCTTGCCTACTCCAGGAATACCGCTACCGCTACCCTCGTAAACCACGCCATTCGCCACGGCGGCCGAGGAGTACACGTAGTAGCCTGCAAAGTAGCTCCACAGCAGGGTGCCGGCGGTGGCGTCGAGCGCATACACCCATTCATCGCCTCCGCCGACATATACCACTCCGTTCACTACCGCTGGTGAGCTGTCCACATATTGGCCTGGGATCGTAGTGTAGCTCCACAGCAGAGCTCCGGTCTTGGCATTCAGTGCGTACACGCTGCTGTCGAGCGAGTCGACATAAACCACCCCATTCGCCACCGTGGGAGGGCACTCTACCGGACCGCCGGTGGTGTAGCTCCATAGTTTGGCTCCAGTGCTGGCCTTCAGCGCATACACCTTGTGATCCTCCGAGCCGACATACACCACACCGTTTGCCACTGCGGGCGAGGAAGATACCGCGCCGCTGGTCGTGTGGCTCCATACCTTGGCGCCGGTGCTGGCATTCAGAGCGTACACCTTGTGGTCGAGGGATCCCACATACACCACCCCGTTCGCCACGGCGGGCGAGGAAAACACTTGGCCGCCGGTCGCATAGCTCCACTTCAACTGCAGGCCCCCAACGTTGTTGACGTTAAGCGCGGTCTCATACATATCCCAGCGCTTCATGTCGGGCCTGTGGAACTCGCCCCAGGTGGCGCCGGCCCCGACTGCCGACTGTTGGCCCCAAGCCACGGACGAAAAGTATCCACATAGAAACAAAATCAAGATGGTGCTGACTTTCATAACTGCCTCCAGAAAAATGAATCTGTCGGACAAAGACACGTCTTCGGGAGCTCTAGCCGTTCGCCTGAGGGATCTCGGGAGAAGCGGACAAACTAATGCCACACGAATCAGCGCATTGTGTCGGTGATATGGATCACACGATGACGTCGTGGTGATCACCAAGGGGCCGAGGTCGCCCCATTTTGCGGCGCTGGCGGCAACTGAAGAGTAAATTTCGGGCAATGAAAAAGCCCAGCCGAAGATCGAAACAGATCTCAGTGCCGCGACAGAGCAGGCAAGGCGATTTTCTCTTGAATCCCCTGTCCCTCGACGATCGTATAAATGAAATCCGCCGCAACGTCTCGCAAGGTTTCAGTTTCGCCGTTCGGCCAGCGGATGCTCACCTCGTTCATCTTGTCGTTCGATCCGAGACCGAAGTGCAGCCGCAGATCATTCTGCGAAATGTAACTGGCGCCCCCGCGAACCTCGTCCATCTGTACGAGCGTTCCAGCTTTCACCGTGACCCGCGCGCCAATCGCCGCCTTGTTGCTCTTCGTGCCCACCAGCTTGAAGAGCACACGATGATTGCCGCTCTCGTTGTGGTTGATCAGAAGCGATGGCGGCTCGCCTACGTTCAACACGACGATGTCGACGTTGCCGTCGTTATCGATGTCGCCAAAGGCCACGCCCCGCCTCGATTTCAAGGGCAGCTCCGCCAGAGTTGACGACACATCTTCAAACGTTCCATCGCGATGGTTGCGGAACAGAACCAGCGGCTGCCGGTAAGCGGTGCCCCCTGTAGCGTTGTCGGCCTGGGGATAGACATGTCCGCTGGCGGTGAACACATCGAGCCAGCCATCATTGTCCATATCAAAGAAAGACACGCCCCAACTCACCAGCGGATACGTAGGCCTCATGATCTTCGCGCGCACGCCCACGTCGGCGAAGCTGTCGCCGCCCAGATTGTGATAGAGCGTCGTGCCCTGCTCGGTGAAATTCGTGACGATCATCGAGAGCCGCCCCTCGTGCATGTAATCGCCCCAGGCCACGCCCATCGACCCCTGCTGCATGCCGTCGCCGCTCAGGGCCACGCCGCTGAGCAGGCCGACATCCTCGAACGTGCCGTCGTGTTTATTGCGGTAGAGAAAATTCGGCCCGGCATCGTTGGCCACGTAGAGATCGGGCCACCCGTCGTTGTCGTAGTCGCCCCAGGTCGCGCCCAAACCGTAATAATGATGGGGATCGTCGACTCCAGCCTTCTTCGAAACCTCCTCGAACGTGCCGTCACCTTTATTGTGGTAAAGCAAGTCCGATTCACCGGGCATGCCCCACGGGCCGCATTGCACCAGCACTCCCTTATAGCGGCAGAATCGCGGATCGTTGCCGAACTCCGGCAGTTTGTCGATGTCGACATGCACGTAGCGCGAAACAAAAAGGTCGACGCGGCCATCGCGATCATAGTCGGCCCACGCCGCGCCGGTGCTGAAGCCGCCGCCGGCGACTCCGGCTTTGTCGGTCACGTCTTCAAACTTGCAGTTGCCCAGATTGTGGTAGAGCGCGTTGCCGCCGAAGCCGGTGACGTAGATATCCTGCAGACCGTCGTTGTCGTAGTCGGCAACCGCGACGCCCATGCCCCAACCTTTGCGCGTGAGCCCGGCGGCTTTGGTGATGTCGGTGAATCTGAGGTCATGTCCGTGAGAGTCAGCATCCTGATGGTAGAGCGTGATGAGCGGGTCTCCGCCCTGCTTGTAGCGCTCGACGGTCGACCCATTAACCGTGATGATGTCGAGCTTGCCGTCGTTGTCGCAGTCGATCAGTCCGACGCCGCCGCTCATCGATTCGACGATGTATTTCTTATCCGGAGTAGAAATATGCGAGACGGTCAGACCCGCCTTCGCGGCAACATCTTCAAAGTGCGGGACCGTAGGCTGTGGGGGTTGCGGCTTGACGGCGGGAGTCTGAGCGGACGCGATCACGGCGAGAAATAAAAATATCCACGGGCCGGTCCGGGTTCGCATAGGCGGGAGAATTTCTTGATTATATATCCGGGTATGATGGCGCGTCGCATGAGAGCGAGGCGCAAGATCGAGGGCGGGTGATCGCTATGAATTCAGTATTGATCGAGGTCTGCGTTGATTCCCGTCATTCCGCCGCCGCTGCGTTTGTGCAGCGCGCTGGCGCGTGCGAATGAATCTCCGCACGAACGAGCTTGGCCGCCCTTAGGTTTCGGTGTGCCAGGCCGCGATATACGGCGCTCGATAGAAAACAGACCGGTTTTTCTTCCGGTCGGGCGTTGACGGGGCCTTGGCCGTGGCTTCGCGTTGCGGCTCGCGGCGCGCCAGCGGAAGCTGAAAGGAACGATCCAGCCGGATCGCGACCGCAAAGTCGCCAGTATCTTTCGGATGCACTCGCAGAACCTTGCCGCGGGCGCTCAGCAAAATGCCAGGGTCGGGAGTGTGTTTCACTCCGACGGCAACTTCGACGGTAGCGCCTTCGGGGATGGGAGAGTAACTCGACAGCAGAATGCCACCGAGGCTGATATTTTCCGACCGGCCCTGCATTTCCTCGCGGGCCATTTTGATCAAAACTGGCAAGTGCAGCGGATAACGCATTTCGCGACGTTCCTGGCGGTGTTCGTGATGCTGGGGGAGGGTCATGGGAGTTCTCACTGATTGCCTGAGAGTATTCCGAATCCCGGCCCCCGGCGAGATAACGTAAGTGCGGCGCGCGGCGCGCAGTAGACCGCGATCGAGCGGTCGAGAAGCAGTAATCTGTTACTGCACTTGTTCCCATTTTTTCGCGCCAATTTCCCGCTTGCTTCTTGACGATTGCTCCATATTTGACGGATCAGACTCCCCGCGATTGAACCTTCTGACGAGCTCGCGCATCATCATATAATTCACGAAACCCGCACCGCCGGGAACGCTGACCGCGAATAGGGGACAGACAAATAAGAGACGGACACAAAACTCTCATGACGCACGAAGAAATCCGATTGTCCGAATCCGGAGCGCGCAAGAAACACTGGAAGCGCTGGGGTCCATACCTCAGCGAGCGAGCCTGGGGCACGGTGCGCGAGGACTACAGCGCGGACGGCGACGCCTGGGAATACCTGCCGCACGACCACGCTCGTTCCCGTGCCTATCGCTGGAATGAAGACGGCCTAGCCGGAATCTGCGACCGCCGGCAACAAACCTGCTTCGCCATAGCGCTGTGGAACGAACGCGATCCGATTCTGAAAGAGCGTCTTTTCGGATTAGCCGGCAACGAAGGCAATCACGGCGAGGACGTGAAGGAGTGCTATTTCTACCTCGACTCGACACCTACGCATTCCTACATGAAATATCTCTACAAGTATCCGCAGGCGGAATTTCCCTACGAGCAACTCGTGGAAGAAAATCGCCGCGGCAAAGACCAGCCGGAATTCGAACTGCTCGACACTGGAATATTCAGCGGCAACCGCTACTTCGATGTATTCGTGGAGTACGCCAAGGGCGACACTGAAGATATTCTGATCAAGATCACGGTCGCGAACCGCGGCCCAGATGCAGCCAATCTGCATCTACTTCCGACAGTCTGGTTCCGCAACACGTGGTCGTGGGGACACGCGCGCCGCCGTCCGGAGTTGCATCAGGCGCGTCTCGGGCCGGACCCGGTCATCGAACTCAATCACAATCATCCCGGCAACCGCTGGCTGCATTGCGAAGGCTCGCCGAAACTGCTGTTCACCGAGAACGAGACCAACACGTATCGCCTCTTTGGAGTGGAGAATTCCACGCCTTACGTCAAAGACAGCATCAATGATTACATCGTGCACGGCGCGCGCGATGCCGTGAATCCGCAAGGCACGGGCACGAAGGCCGCGGCTCATTACAACTTGACACTTGCTGTGGGAGAGACTGCTGTGGTCCGTCTGCGGCTGGCGGACTCCGATTTCAAAAGTAACGATGCTTTTGCCGACTTCGATCACATCTTTGCACTGCGCCATCGCGAGGCCAACGAATTCTACGCGACCGTGATTCCTCATCATTTGTCGGAGGATGCGAAGAATGTCATGCGCCAGGGTTTTGCCGGCATGCTGTGGTCGAAGCAGTTTTACCACTACGTGGTCAAAGACTGGCTGCAGGGCGACCCCGCCAATCCTCCTCCGCCCACCGAACGCCGCAAAGGCCGCAATCACGAGTGGACTCACTTGTATAACGCGGACGTGATTTCGATGCCCGACAAGTGGGAATACCCGTGGTATGCGGCCTGGGACCTGGCGTTTCATTGCATCCCGCTGGCGCTCGTCGATTCCGACTTCGCCAAAGAGCAGCTTATGTTGATGCTGCGCGAGTGGTACATGCATCCCAATGGGCAAATTCCGGCCTACGAGTGGGAACTCGCTGACGTAAATCCTCCCGTGCATGCGTGGGCCGCGTGGCGCGTTTATAAGATCGACAAGAAACGAAAGGGCAAGGGCGACCGCGCGTTTCTGCAGCGCGTGTTCCACAAGCTGATGCTCAATTTCACCTGGTGGGTGAACCGCAAAGACGCCGAGGGGATGAATATTTTTCAGGGCGGCTTCCTCGGCCTCGACAACATCGGTGTGTTCGACCGCAGCGCGCCGCTGCCCACCGGAGGCTATATCGAGCAATCCGACGGAACCAGTTGGATGGCAATGTACACGTTGAACCTGCTGGCGATCGCACTCGAGCTGGCGATGGAAGATCCCTCTTACGAGGACGTGGCCAGCAAATTCTGGGAACACTTTGTTTACATCGCCGATGCCATCAGCCACCGCGGCCACGATGGCATGGGATTGTGGAATCAGGAAGACGGCTTTTTCTACGACGTACTTAAACTTCCCGACGGCACCCACTTCCCCATGAAGATTCGCTCCATGGTGGGATTGATCCCGCTGTTCGCGGTGGAAACTCTGGAGCCGGAAGTTCTCTACAAGTTGCCCGACTTCAAGCGGCGCCTGGAGTGGTTCATCGACAACCGCCCCGACCTCGGGCTGAACGTAGCCTGCATGCGCACGGAAGGCATGGGCGAACGCCGTTTGCTCTCCATCGCCGACCGCGACAAGCTGCGCTGCATTTTGAAATTCATGCTCGACGAGCGCGAATTCCTTTCGCCCTATGGCATTCGCGCCCTGTCGCAGTATCATCGCGACCATCCGTATGTGCTCAATGTCAACGGCATGGAACACCGCGTCGATTACGAGCCGGGCGAGTCGTCGACTGGATTGTTTGGAGGCAATTCGAACTGGCGTGGCCCGATTTGGTTTCCAGTGAATTATTTACTGGTCGAGTCGCTGCAGAAATTTCACCATTATCTTGGCGACGACTTCAAGGTCGAGTGCCCCACCGGATCGGGAGTCATGCTCACCCTGTGGGAAGTCGCTGGCGAACTATCCCGCCGCATGACCAGCATTTTTCTACGCGATGAAAACGGCCGCCGCCCGGTCTTCGGAAATCTCGAACCGTATCAATCCGATCCTCACTGGCGCGACCTGGTTCTATTCCACGAATACTTTCACGGCGATTCCGGCGCGGGCGCCGGCGCCAGCCATCAGACTGGATGGACCGGCGTGGTCACTAAGTTGATGCAACAAAGCGGCGAATCGCGCCGCAGCCACTCCGCGGCCGAAGTCGAAAGTACTCTTTAGTAATCAGTTACTCACGCAGTATTCACCAACATTTAACAATCCGGTCATGGTTGCGACAGTATCCTGTTGATGGTTGCTGTTTGAATAGCTGTGCTTCGAGACGCTGATCACGCGATGAGGTCAGTCATGCGCAAATTGAGCATCATCTTCTTCGACGCGGGCGGGGGACATCGCAACGCCGCCGATGCCCTGAAGAGCGCGCTGCAAGCGCAATCCCAGCCCTGGGCAGTTTCTCTCGTCAATCTTCAGGAACTGCTGGACCGCATCGACCCGGTTCATCGCACCACCGGCGTGCGTATTCAGGATCTCTACAACTTGATCCTGCGCCGCGGCTGGACTCGCTTCACGCCGCAACTGCTGCCCGTTCTGCAGCGGGTGATTCGCCTGAATCATGGCCGCGTGGTGCGCGTCCTGCAGAAGCACTGGGCGGAACATCCCGCCGATCTCGTGCTGTCGGTCATTCCTCACTTCAATCGTGCAATCGCCGAGAGCATTCAGAAAACTCTTCCGGCATCGGCGTTCGTCACCATGCTGACCGATTTCGCCGACTATCCGCCACACTTCTGGATGGAAGAAGAATCGGAGTACTTGATCTGCGGAACCAAGCGCGCGAAACAACAGGCCTTGGCGATGGGCCACTCGCAATCGCGCGTATTTGAAACTTCCGGCATGGTCATCAAGCCGAAGTTCTATCAGAAACCGGTGGTCGATCGCGCAGCCGAGCGCCAGCGCCTCGGCCTTGCGCCCGATTGCCCCACTGGCATCGTATTGTTCGGCGGGCACGGCGCGCCGGCCATGCTCGAGATCGCCAAGAAGCTTAGCGAGAGCGATCAGAAACTCCAGTTGATTATGATCTGCGGCCACAACCAGAGCCTGGCCGCAAAGATCAAGGGCCTGCCCACCTCGAAAGCGATTTTCGTCGAGGGCTTCACTTCGCAGGTCGAACACTACATGGCGCTGGCGGATTTCTTCGTCGGCAAGCCTGGCCCGGGATGCATCAGCGAAGCGCTGCAGTTCGGTCTGCCAGTCATCGTCGAGAGCAACGCCAGTACAATGCCGCAAGAGCGCTACAACGCGGAGTGGCTTACGGAAAATCGCCTGGGGATTGTCTTATCCAGCTTCCACGACGTCGCTACAGGAGTGGAGCAACTCCTGCAGCCTGCGACCTTCCAGGAGCTCTGCGATAACGCCCGGGCGCATAAGAATCTTGCGCTATTCGAAGTCCCAGTGATTCTGGATGAAGTATTCGAACACCACGTGCCGCAATACCTGCCTGCGGTGCGCATGGGCAACGTCGATTTGATGGGACAGGACGCGATGCTGGCGGGTCTGAGCTAAGTAGCCGGCTGAACGTTTTTTTCAGCCGTAGATGGCAACGTCCCGTACTCCGCAATCATTTCCTGCGAGAGCGCGTTCCCGCGGGCGATCTCGCCGTAAAGCCGTCCGCTGTTCCGCATCGTTCTCTCTTGCGTGATGGGATCCAGCGCCACCAGGCCAAATCGCAAGTGCCAGCCTTCGGTCCACTCGAAATTGTCGGTGAGCGTCCAATGGTAATAGCCGCGAACGTCGTGACCTTCGGCAATTAACTGATGCAGTTCCTTCACTGCGTTCACAATGAGCCACGGTCGAATGCGGTCCTGAGCATCCGGCACTCCGTTTTCCAGAATGTAAATTGGCTTGCCCAGCGCTTGCGAACGCTCCACCGCCCGCCGCAACGCCAGTGGATAAGCTTCTCCGTAGGGACGGTCCCATGCACTATCCCCTTGCGGTACGTGCGCCGGGACGAATAGACGCGCAAAAGCGTGCGCCACATTTCTCAGATCGAGCTCCACATGGAAACGGCTGTAAACATTCAAACCGACAAAATCATATGCACCCTTCACTGCGCCTGCGGTTCCGTCGAGCATGCTCAATGGAAACGGAAGCTTGCCGTGCTGCAGCAAACGTAGGAAGGTTTCATTGAAGAGTTCATCCACCAGCGAAGCGATCCAGCGATCCGGCCCACGCCCCATCGGTTCCAGCACAACGTAGTGATGCGCCCATCCCACTTCGGCGTGGGGCTGCAATTCGTGGATCGCACGATAGGCGCGCAAGTGCGATCGAGCCATAGCGCTCACCACCCGCATGGCTGCCCTGATCTCGCCATGGCGGCCCGGAGGAAATTCGCCGGCAGCGTATCCCATGGTCGCGTACACGTTGGGCTCATTGAAGGTCAGCCAGCGATTGCAATTTTCGCCCAGCGCTTCCACCACAACGCGCGTGAATCGTTCAAACAACTCCGCCGCATCCGTACTCAGGAACGCGCCCTTCTGCTCGAACCACTGCGGATGGGTAAAGTGATGCAGGCAGATCATCGGCGAAATACCGCGCTCCACCAGACCATCCAGCATCTGCCGGTAGCGTTGCAACGCCGCCACGTCCCACTGGCCTTCCTGCGGTTCAATGCGGCTCCAGTCCACCGAAAATCGCAGAGCATTCAGGCCCATGTCGCGGGCCAGGTCGAAATCGCGTTCCGCGTTGTTCCACCAGTCGCACGCTTTTCCGCAGGTATCGCCGGAGCGAATGTGCCCGGCCGCTTCCCAATCCGACCATTGATTCTGGCTGTCGCCCTCCACCTGATGCGCAGCTGTCGACACTCCCCAAAGAAAGTCCCTGGAGAACTTTAGGGGAGCACGAACCTTTCCTGAGACGTCAGTACCAGGATCGTCAGTACCAGGATCGTCAGTACCAGGATCGTCAGTGCGAGGATCGTCTGTATCAGGATCGTCGTTCAAGATGGAAGAATTCCGCATTGGGCTTGGTTATTCTAAGCGATTCCGAGCGTCAATGTAACCGTATGAATCCTTGCCCAGACCCGTTCTCGCCATCATTCCGCAAAGTGCGGACCGTGCGGTCCTCTTCCGCCGAGCCCGAATCGAGGGTTGAGCCTAAGTGAGGAGATGAGTAGTTCGTCTGGGGTTACGTCGGTGAAACGCCTGACGGATCATTGCAATCTTCTAAGAATAGGTAACACTAGAAGTGAGCACCGTTTGTACCACTGCCTTCGCCTAAGGCCAGCGAGTGCCAAAGTTCTACAGGAGCCAAAACAGGCTGCGCTCGCGTGAATGATCAATCTCAAAGTCGACTGGGGTGCGAACCCGCCGATCCCAACCTGATCCGTCAGGTAGAGGGCCGCGAGTGGTGGCTCTGGGCCTTCGCAGTTGCGGTTACTCTGGTACTAACATTCGGCATCCTCTCGCTGACGTTCCCCGGCTTCCACCTTCCGCGCGACGAATTCTATTCTCTGAGCCTCAAGGAGTGGGTGCGCGGGCTGGCGGCGCTGGTCCTCTTGTTTGATATCTACACGGTGTACCAGCACCTGCAACTGCAGCGCATCCGGCGGCGGCTGGCGGAGCGAGAACAGCTCTTTCAGATCATCACCGAAAACGCGGCCGATATGATCGCCGTAGTCGACCGGGACGGGCACCGCCTCTACAACAGTCCAGCCTACGAGAAGACGCTGGGCTACACGCCCGCCGAATTAGCCACCACCTCGTCCATCGAGCAGGTGCATCCCGACGATCGCGCGCGGGTGAGGCAAGCTGCCGAAAAAGCCAATCTCACCGGCCATGGAGAAAGCCTGGAGTACCGCATTCGTCACAAAGATGGCTCCTGGCGCGTGCTGGAGTCGACTTCCAGCGCGATTCCCGGCGAGAACGGCGAGACCAAGGGATTGGTCATCGTCAACCGCGACATCACCGAACGCAAGCGCGCGGAGGCTCTGCTGGAGCACCGCGCTTTCCACGACGGCCTGACCAACCTGCCCAACCGCGCCCTGTTCCTCGATCGTCTGGAGCGGGCGATCGCAGTCTCGCGACGCCACAGTAGTTTCAAGTTTGCGGTCTTGTTTATCGACATCGATGAATTCAAGGTATTCAACGACAGTCTCGGTCACGGCGCCGGCGATGACCTGCTGATCCAGATTGCGCGGCGGTTGACGGCCTGCCTGCGCGGCGCCGACACCGTGACGCGACCGCGCTCGGGCGAGAATGCCGAGCTCCCGATGGGCGATAACACGCTGGCCCGGCCGGGCGGCGACGAATTTGTCGTGCTCGCGGAAGAACTTCGCGACGCCAGCGACGCCATCCGCATGGCGGAGCGAATTCAGGAGCGTCTCGCCGTTCCTTTCGGCGTGGCCGGACACGAGATTGTCATCACCGCGAGCATCGGCATCGCTTTCAGCGGCAACGCCGCAGCCAAAGCAAGCGACGTGCTGCGCGACGCCGAGATTGCCATGTACCGCGCCAAGGACGGTGGCAAGGCCCGCTGCGAAGTCTTCGACAGCGCCATGCAGGCCAATGCGGTCAAACGCCTGCAGCTGGAAACGGATTTGCGCAAAGCGCTCGAGTTGGACGAGTTTCGCGTTCATTATCAACCGCTGGTGTCGTTGCAGAGCAATCAGATCGTCGCGTTCGAGGCGCTCAGCCGCTGGCAGCGCCCGCAGGGCCTGGTCATGCCGGGGGAATTCATCGCCGTGGCGGATGAAATCGGCTTGATTCTCCCCATCAACCGCCAGCTTCTGCGCGACGCGTGCCAGCAGCTTCGCCAGTGGCACACGCTCTTTCCCGCGAATCCGCCACTGGCAATTGGCGTAAACATTACCGCGAAGCAGTTCGCCCAGGCTGACCTGGCATCGCAGATTGGCGAGATCCTTCAGCAAACTGGCACCGATCCCAGCTGGGTCGATCTTGAGATCACCGAGAACATCGCCATGGCCGATGCTTCGCGTTCTGCCGTCGTGCTCTCGGAATTGAAAGCTCTGGGCGTTCACCTGAGCATTGACGACTTTGGCACCGGCTACTCGTCTCTATCTCGCCTGCAGCGTTTCCCTGTCGACACCTTGAAGATTGACCGAGCATTCATTTCCAGTATGGACAGCGACCCGGAAACGGGCGAGATCGTCCGCATCATCGCCATGCTGGCTCGTAATCTTGGTCTGAAAGTGGTGGCGGAAGGCATCGAACGCAAGGAACAGATGGACATGCTGAAGGAACTGGGCTGCGAAGTGGGCCAGGGCTATCTTTTCTCAAAACCCGTGAGCGCGGAAGCCATCGAGCAGCTTATGATCGACCGCCACGGATCCTGGTGGTGCTGATACGCTGATGCGAAAGAGTCGTTAAGGCTAGGGTTTATCGCGAGCGGCCTTAGCTGGCTCCTCTTGATTTTGCAGCGGCGGCGCCTTCCTTGCTCCACACGCGCTGCAGTGCTTCATTCAGCAGCGATGCATTGATAGGTTTCGATAAGTAGCCATCAAAGCCTGCCTCCACCGTTTTTTCCTGGTCGCCGCGCATCGCGTAGGCAGTCACCGCAAGCACGGGCAGCGAACCCATCTCCGGATTCTCTCGAATCTTCCGCAACGTAGCAAAGCCGTCAAGCACCGGCATACTGAGATCGAGCAATAGGACGTCCGGCCTGCACTGCGCGATCATTTGCAGAGCCTCCTGTCCGTCGCAGGCCTCCTCGACCGCATAGCCGCGGCCCTCAAGCAATTCACGAAGCAGTTCGCGATTGACGGCGTTGTCTTCGGCGATGAGTATTTTTCTCATATCTCCTCCTACTGCTCGTCCCCGTCTGGCGCCGTGGAGTCGCCACGATTAGTGCTCAACCGCCTCTTGTTTCGCTTCCGTTTTCATCTTGGACAGCATCTGGTAGATGGTGGCGCGGCCAATCCCCAGAATTTCTGCGGCGCGTGCTTTGTGTCCGCCCACCGCCTCGAGCACACGCGCGATGTGGCGCTTCTGCACTTCCTCGAGCGGCAGAAACGTCTCATCCGCGGATAGATCGTGGTTAATTGGGCCGCGCAAGCTTTCGGGAAGGTCGTCGATGTCGATCAGGCTTCCTTCCGCCATCATGCATGCGTTTCCGATCACGTTTTCAAGTTCACGAATGTTGCCCGGCCAGGGATAGGCCGCCATGCGAGTCTGCGTGCGACGCGTGAGGCCCGCGATCGATTTCTTGTAGTCGGCGGAAAACTTCTCAACAAAATATCTCTGCAGCAATGGCAGGTCCTCACGCCGACTCACCAGGCTGGGCAGTGAAATATCGACCATAGCCAGTCGGTAGTACAAATCCTCACGAAATTCTCCCTTGCGCACCATGGCTTTCAAGTCGCGGTGAGTGGCGGCGATGACCCGCACATCGATGCTGCGAGTCGTAAGCGCTCCAACTCTTTGCACTTGCCGGTTTTGCAGAACTCGCAACAGCTTCGCTTGGGCGGGCAGAGACAGTTCGCCAATTTCGTCGAGAAAAATACTTCCGCCGTCGGCGTGTTCGAATAGTCCCGGCTTATCCTGGGTAGCGCCGGTGAACGATCCGCGAACGTGCCCGAACAGTTCGCTCTCCAGCAGGTTCTCGACCAGGGCCGAACAATTGCACACGGCGAACTTGCCCCGAACCGCCGGACTGAGCCGGTGCAAAGCGTGGGCGACGAGTTCCTTGCCTGTTCCGGTCGCGCCCGTAACCAGCACCGTTCTGAAATGCGGCGCTACTCGCCGTATGCGAGCGAACACTTCGAGCATTAAGGGACTGCGGCCAACCATGCCTTCGAACTGACAGGCGTCTACCAGTTCTCGATCCAGGCGCAGAGTCTTTTGGCGTTTTTCGGCCTCGGCAATGAAACCTCCGATGCGGCTGCGAAGTTTTTCCACGTCGAGCGGCTTGGTCCAATAATCGCAAGCGCCCTTTTGAATCGCTTCCACGGCGGACTCGGGGGAATAGTGACTGGTTATCAGGATCACGTCCGTCCCGGGGTCAACCGCGACCATGCGTTCCAACAGCTCCATGCCACTCACTTTCGGCATGAATAAGTCGAGCAGAACAATCCTGGGCCGGCTCTTCAGAAACATCTCGTAGCCCAGCTCGGGTTCGCCCGCCGTCAGGATTTCGACTTGCTGATTTTCGAGAGCGGCACGGATTAGTTCCAGATTCTCGGGACTGTCGTCGATCGCAAGCAGCGTCAGGCTCTTCGTTTCGCTCATTCCGCGCTCCTGGATAACGATTCACTCCCCTGAGCCGGAGCAGACATTGAAACCAGCAGAAATATGACAGCCGGCAATGACGGAACGATTGCGGAAGGCATTACGGAGCAGGAAGCGTTGAGCACCACCTGGAGGGGTACTACTCGGAGAATCGACATTGAACTCCTTCCCTGTACATATGAGAGCCGTGACTCTAATCGGGTTGGGGGAGCCAATGCCAGGTCGCGTTCTGGAAAATCGCGACCGGGGCGCACACATCGGCAGCAGCACAACTCACACTGTTACTTCGCTTATCGCAAAAAGAACGATCAGAGTCAAGAAGAAGGAATCGCCGGAGTTACGAACCTGGTGACCGAAGTCATCGGGGCCCAAGGCCGTGAGTCGCCGATATCACCTATACATTCGATGTGTTTTCCCGTCTGCGAATCCGTTTCGAGTAACCAATGGTAGGTTACTCGCAGCAACTATTCTTCCTTCGCCTTCCACCGAGGCTTTTCCGGGGATGGGACACAGTCTATAACCCGGACAAAACGTCAACCCCGCGATCTCACCAAATCGTTTCGCACTTTCCGCTAAGTAGCGAGTTCCACTGGAGTTGCTCGCCAACCATTCCCTGCCGGCCGTTTGGTATGCACCCTGCATTGTTCAAAGTACCCCTCCCCCAGACACTTTCAACTTTGAGGGGGCCTGAAATGCGAATCAAGACTTTAGCTAGCATACTTCTTACGGTACTGGTGGGAACGACTCTGTCGGCTGCGCAGCAATCGGGCGCGGCGCGGATCGCCCCACCAAACTCGCAAGCCGGCGCTCGCTACGGCCAACTGCCACTGACCTTCGAGGCCAACCGGGGCCAGGCTGCGGGCCAGGTTAAGTTTCTTTCCCGAGGCAAGGGATACACCGCATTTCTAACCACCGGCGGCATGGTGCTTACGCTGCGTCCTTCTCGCGTCGTAGCATCCTCGCAGGCCGCGAACCAGCACTCCGTGACTCCCGCGCAGGCGGCGAGCACAACCTTGCAGTTTCAGCTTCTGGGCGCGAACAAGAATCCCGCCGTCGTAGGCGAGAACCTTCAGCCCGGGCGAGTCAATTACTTTATCGGCAACGATCGCAGCCAGTGGCACACGAATCTGCCGACGTACGCGCAGATTCGTTACAAGAACGTGTATCCCGGAATTGATCTGATCTACTACGGCAACCATCAGCAACTGGAGTATGACTTCGCCGTCGCGCCCGGAGCCGATCCGCGGAAGATTCAATTTCAGATCGGGGGCGCCAACCGGATCCAGGTAGACGCGGAAGGCAACTTAATTCTCAAAACGAACAATGGCGAACTGCACTTCAAGACTCCCATCGTCTACCAAGAATCAAACGGCCAGCGTGTACCGGTGGACGGTGGCTACATCGTGAAGGATTCGACTCGTGTCGGCTTCCAGGTTGCCAACTACGATTCGAGCAAGCGACTGGTGATCGACCCTGTACTTGTCTACTCAACTTATCTGGGCGGAAGCGGCACCGATCAGCCGAGCGGCATCGCGGTCGACAGCACTGGCAGCGTTTACGTCGCCGGGTACACGGACTCGGCAGACTTCCCGCTCTCGACGATGGGCTCGCTTCCCACCCACACGAACCACGTTTTTGTCGCCAAGCTGGATGCCACTGGATCGAACCTGGTCTATGCGGATTACATCGGCGGCAACAGCCAGGACTACGGCGTCGCGCTTGTTCTGGACAGCGCCAATAACGTCTACGTGACCGGCAGCACCCAGTCGAGCAACTTTCCTCTGGTGAAAGCGTTCCAGCCGCAGCAGCCGGGACCTTACAGCGGGTTCCTGACCAAGGTTTCCGCCGATGGTTCCTCTCTGCTGTACTCGACCTACCTCGGTGGCAGCACTCTGGATCAGCCCACAAGCCTCGCGATTGATTCGCTCAACGAAGCGGTCGTCGCGGGTTACACGATGTCGCAAAACTTTCCGGTCGCGAACGCCTATCAGTCATCCGCGCCTGCGAACCAGGGCGGCATGAATGGCGACTACGGATTCGTAGCCAAGTTCAGCACGGACGGATCGTCGCTGGTCTACTCGACTTATCTGGGCGGCAATTCCAACGTCGCTCAGGATTGCGGCACTCCCTGCCTGCCCGCGCCTTACAACGCGGTCAGTGCAGTGACGGTTGACGCGAACGGCAATGCTTATGTTGCCGGCACAACCAACACTTACAACTTTCCGGTTACGACTGGCGCTTACCAGACTACGAACTCCACCCCGCAGGATGCCAGCATCGGTTTCGTGAGTAAGTTCAGCAGCGCCGGCAGTCTCGACTACTCGACGTACTTTTACGGTTCGAGCGGCAACCCGGTGGGCATCGGCGCAATCGCGGTCGATGGCTCGGGCTCGGCTTACATCGCCGGCTCCGCCCAGAGTGACGGCACCTTCCCCATTACTTCCACCAGCATCTGCGATCCCGGCGCGAACGGCTTCGGATGCAGCTATGCTTTCGTGACCAAGTTCGATCCCACGGGGGCGACCCTGCTGTACTCGACGTTCCTGGGAGCGAACAACTACGCCAATCCGCAGTCCATTGTGCTCGATGCCAGCGGCGACGCCTATGTGCTGGCCTCGGCATCGAATGGCTTGCTTCAAACCAACAACGCAATCGAAGCTTACACGAACAAGTCAGACTTACTGCTGGTAGAGATCGATCCGGCGGCGAGCACGCAACTGTTCTCGACTTACCTGGGAGGCGCTGGGAACGACTCGCCGAGCGGCCTGGCCCTTGACGCGAATGGCAACATCTACGTGGCTGGGTCAACCAACTCGGCTGACTTTCCGACGACGTCGGGCGCGTTCCAGACCGTGCTGGGCGGAGGCACCGACGCCTTCGTGATGAAGATCGGTGCGGCGTCCGCGGCTGCAGTCTCCATGAGTCCCAGTTCGCTGACCTTTGCCAGCCTGCCGGTTGGTTCGGCCAGCCAGGCGCAGACGGTTCTGCTTCGCAACATGGGCAGCGTAGCGATGTCGATTACTTCGATCACGGCTACTGGCGACTTTAGCGAAATCGACAACTGCTCACCCGGCGTGGCCGCGGCCAGCAGCTGCATGATTTCCGTGACCTTCACTCCGACTGCGGCCGGCACGCGCTCTGGATCAATCGTGATTCAGGACGACGCCACCGGATCGACCCAGTCCATCGCCCTGAGCGGCATTGGCACCGCGGCCGGCGTCACGTTGGCTCCGATGAACCTAACGTTCTCCAGCGTGGCCGTGGGTTCGTCCAGTGCGGCGCAGACAGTCACGGTCACCAATAGCGGCAATGCTTCCTTGAGCATCAGCGGCGTACAGGTGAGCGGAGATTTCACGCAGACGAATAACTGTCCCGCTAACTTGGCCGCAAGCTCAAGCTGCACGATCAACGTAGTGTTTGCTCCCACTACCTCGGGAACGCGCAGCGGAACAGTTACACTGACTGACAATGTTCAGAGCGGTTCGCAGTCGGTGAGCCTGACGGGAACCGCGACGGCAACGGACTTCGCCCTCTCCACTTCGGTAAACGATGCCACGGTCAAGGCCGGCAGCGCAGCGACCTACTCGCTGACGGTTTCTCCGGTTGGCGGATCGTTTTCGAACGCGGTGAGCTTCAGCTGCAGCGGGTTGCCGGCGAGCGCAACCTGCAGCTTCTCGCCGGCCCCGGTAACTCCCGGCACGAAAAGCACCGCCGTTACGCTGACCATCACCACGGCAGCGTCGACTGCGGAAATGGCTTCGGCCCTCCCCACCCCCAACCGTCCGGCCACTGCAATCTTGATTCAGATTCAGGGGCTTGGACTATTCGGCATGGTCGTCGCCGGCTCGCGCAAGCGCTCGAAGAAAGTAATGATCTTGATCCTGCTGGCGCTTCTGCTGGTGGGCATGATCGTCATGACCGGATGCGCTGGCGGCACCGGTATCGCGCAGCAAACTGGAACAACCTACAACGTAACTGTCACGGGAACTTCGGGTGCCTTACAGCACACACTGCCCTTGACCTTAACCGTGCAATAACGTTTTGGCGCTGACTCAAGCAGGTTACAACGCCCCCGTAACTGCTTGAGTCAGCCCTCCCCCACTCTTACCTTTCTTGTCGGTATCTCCATACCTGCGTGACTTCAGTAATTAGATTCCTCTTACCTTCTATGTCACCCTCGCACATCTACTCATTTGTGGGTGTTTAGTAATGCAACATCAGTCCCGTCAGTCCCGTCAGTCTGTGACTGGAACGATTTTAGTCGCGGACGATCAAGCGCCCAACCGCGAACTGTTGGCGGAACTTCTTTCGGCGCAAGGCTTCACCGTCATAACCGTCCCGGATGGCTCCTCCGCTCTGAAAGAGCTCGCGACTACCCCGATCGACTTAGTCTTACTGGATGTGATGATGCCGCACCTCACGGGTTTCACCGTCTGCCAGGAGATCAAGAGCAATCCCGAAACGGACTTAGTGCCGGTTGTCCTGATCACGGCGCTTTCCGACAAGCAGGATCGGCTCGAGGGAATCAAGGCCGGAGCAGATGACTTCCTGACTCGTCCCGTGGACCGGACTGAATTGCTGGCTCGAGTAGGGTCGCTGCTGAAGTTGAAGTTCCGCACGGACGAGCTGGAGCGTGCTGAATCCGTACTGTTTTCCCTGGCTCGAAGCATTGAGGGCAAAGATCCTTACACGCACGGCCACTGCGAGCGGCTGGCCGAGTACTCCGTTCGTTTGGGGCAGGAAATCGGGCTCGCCGAAGAACAGATCACCGCTCTACGTCGCGCCGGGGTCGTTCACGACATTGGAAAAGTCGCCATTCCCGACGCGATTCTTCTGAAACCCGGCCGCCTCACGGAAGAAGAGTGGGAGATCATTCGACAGCATCCCGTGGTTGGCGAGCGCATCTGCGCGCCTTTGAAGTCTTTTCGCTCTGTACTGCCGATCATTCGCCATCATCATGAGAAGTATGACGGCACTGGGTATCCCGACAAGCTTCGCGGCGACGCAATTCCGATTGCCGCCCGAGTCCTGCAAATTGTGGATGTTTTCGATGCGCTGACCACCGAGCGGCCATACAAGAAGGCGTTCTCCACGGCTGACGCGATCAAGACCATGCGTGAAGAAGTCGCCAAAGGCTGGTGGGATCCAGCGATATTCGATCAATTCGAGCGCATGATCGGCCAGGAAAAGGCGGCCGTTCTCGCCAAAGGAACCGCCGCCGGCAATCAGGGATGACCTGGGCCGTGGAAGTATCTACATGACTGCATCGGAAAAAATCGGGAAATGGGCGGCCAAGAGCCGGTTCCGGCCCTACCTGTTGTTCCTTACGCTGATGCTTCTGCCCATTACTTTTTTCGCCTACTCGGTGGGCCATTTACTAAGACAGCAGGCGGAGACGCAGGCGCTTACCGAGAGTACCCAGATCGCGGACGTGTCGGCTGGACTTCTGGACGAGCACTTTCGCGAGACCACGTTGTTTCTGGAGTCGATTGCCACGCGCCCGACATTCCGCCAGGCTTGGGAACAGAGAGATCTTCGCCTGGTCGAGTCACAACTGCAAGAAGCCAGCACCTTGCGTGCGGATTTTATCTTTGTAAGCGTGTACGAATCCGACGGAACGATGCGTGGCATTTATCCTCCGCAGCCGGCTCTACTCAATCATAACTTCGCATTTCGCGACTGGTACAGCGGGGTTGCGAACCAATGGCATCCCTACATCTCGGAGGTGTACCACACTGCGATTCCACCCTTTCAGTTGGTGACGGCGATTGCGGTGCCAATTACGAATGACGCGGGCAAACCGATCGGCATCCTGATGGCGCCATTTGCCATCGATGCGCTCAGCCGGGAGTTGGTCGGAACCAAGCTCGAGGGCGGATGGACCATTTCCCTGGTCGACCAGAATGGACACTTGTCCGCCCGGCCCAATATCGATTCCTTCTCGCCGGTTGACCTGAGCGCATACGAACCGGTGCAGCAACTACGCGCCGGACGGAGCGGATACGGCGTATACGGACGCGATGGAAGCACATTCCTCGCACGGTACCAACCCGCCAGCAAACACGGCTGGGGCGTATTGGTTGAAAAGTCGGCGGCCGTGCTGGATCGGGGTATTTGGGCGGTGGAGCGGCGTGTCTGGCTGCTTGGGTTTGTTTTCCTCACGCTTGGCCTTGGAGTTAGCACATTCATGGCCTGGCTGTACTCTCAGCTCGAAGTTGGGAACCGGTTTCTCAACCTGTCCCTCGATATGTTTTGCACCGCGGGCTTCGATGGCTTCTTTAAGACTCTGAACCCAGCCTTTGCCAAAACTCTGGGCTTTCGCACAGAAGAGCTGCTGGAAAAGCCTTACCTGGAATTTGTCCACCCGGACGATCGCAAGGCAACTTCGACGGAGAGTGGGCGGCTACAGCACGGTGAAACTACATTCGCGTTCGAAAACCGTTACTTGTGCAAGGACGGCACTTACAAATGGATTTTATGGAATGCGGTTTCTGTGCCAAATCAGTCGCTTATTTATGCAGTCGGCCGGGACATTACCGAGCGTAAGCAAGCGGAACAGGAACAACAGAGATTCGCGGCAAAGCTGGAGACCGCCAACGGCGAACTGGAGCTGCGTAATCGCGAGGTCGAGCGCGCCACTTCCATGAAAAGC
This sequence comes from uncultured Acidobacteriaceae bacterium, assembly GCA_963709385.1. GTDB lineage: Bacteria > Acidobacteriota > Terriglobia > Terriglobales > Acidobacteriaceae > Sulfotelmatobacter. The sequence goes on along the minus strand of CAVPWD010000023.1, from coordinate 104,992 downwards.
AAGTTCCTGGCCAACATGAGCCACGAACTCCGCACTCCTCTCAACGCCATCATGGGCTTCTCCGACCTGTTAGCGGAAGGAACCGCGGGCACCCTGAACGCCAAACAGCAGCGCTTCGTTCACCACATCAAACAAGGGTCGACGCATCTGCTGCAATTGATCAATGACATTCTTGATCTCTCCAAGATCGAAGCCGGACAGCTGGAACTTCGCTACGAAGATTTCACGGTTCAGGATTCTCTTCCCGAGGTCTTGTCGACGATCCGACCGCTGGCCATGGCGAAGAATATTCAGATCGAGCAGAGGATAGAAACGGAGCGGGCACTGGTTGCCGACCGCATCCGCTTCAAGCAAATCCTTTACAACTTACTCAGTAACGCCGTGAAGTTCACGCCAAGAAACGGGCGGATTGAAGTTGCCTGCAAGGAAGAGGGAAACGCCCTCTGCATATCTGTGACGGACACAGGGATCGGCATTCGCCCTGAGGACCAGGCGGTGATCTTCGAGGAGTTTCGCCAGGTGGAGGGTACAAGTGGAATCACTCAGGAGGGCACGGGCTTAGGTCTCTCCATCACCCGCCGGCTGGTGGAGCAGCAGCAAGGCAGAATCTTCGTGGAAAGCACTCCAGGAAGAGGCAGCCGATTTACTTTTACTCTTCCCGTCGCGACGGAAAGCCGCCCGTTGGCACCACTCAAAGCGCCGAGTGGTCCTCTCACGACTGGAGTGAATGGCAAGTCGCTGGTCTTGGTGGTCGACGATGAAGGCACTGCGCGGGAGCTTCTGGCCAGCTACCTTAACCCGGAGTACAGGATTGTGACAGCCAGTTCAGGAGACGAAGCCCTGAAAAAAGCACGAGAGCTTCGTCCCGACGCGATCACTCTGGATGTTTTGATGGCCGGGGGTAATGGCTTCGAAGCTCTGGCTCGACTGCGGCAAACGCCGGAGCTGGCAAACATTCCGGTCATCATCGTTTCCATTGTCGACCAGCAGCGCGTGGGTTTCGCGCTGGGAGCCGCAGACTATCTCATCAAGCCCATTCGCAAATCGATTCTGCTCGAGACGATGCGCAAGTACGTGCCATCGCTGCCCGATGAAGACGACTCGATCCTTCTGGTCGATGATGACCCGGCAACTTTAGAACTGCTGGGAGAAACTCTGCGCTCCGCCGGGTACGAGACTCAGGCCGTACAGAACGGGCATCGGGCTCTCGAGGTCCTCTCTTCGAAACTTGTCAGCGCAGTTCTGTTAGACCTTCTGATGCCGGGAATGGACGGATTCGAAGTCATCCGGCACGTGAGGCAGGAGCCTACGCTAAAGGATCTGCCGATTTTTGTGATGACCGGCAAGACTCTGACTCAGGAAGAATCTGCTTTGCTGGCTCGCGAAACGCAAGCCCTGTTCCGCAAGAATGGCTCGTGCCGCGAGCAGCTCATTAGTGAAGTGGGACGCGTGCTGCAAACCCGCAAACTGGCCAGGGGAGCCGGGCAGCTGTAATCGGCTGCCGCATACGCAATGAATGATCCGCTTACTTTTCTACCGCGGCAATAAATTCGCGGATCAGTTGCAGAGTTTGTGAACTCATGTTCGTGAACTGAATTCCCTGCCGGTTATCATTCGCCCAGACCACGGCTCCAATCACGTCAATGGGCGTATTAGAAACCGGAAGGCGGAACGATAACCGAATGGTTTGCCCGGCCTGCAGTCCGCTGGCCTCGATCTGCATTCCGCCCTGGCTCAGGTTCCAGCTGACTCCGTTGAGCGTCCGCTGGCCCGCCGTGCAAGTCACGTCCGCTTGCACCGGAACGCGAGTGTACTTGCGGCGGTTTTCCAGCAACCCGCCCCGCACGGTGCGGAACAGCGCACTCAGTTTCTGCCGGTCAATAGGCTTCTGCAAGAAGAACGTCGCTCCAATGGAGAACGCATCCTGCATGGTCTGGCGGTCATCCCGGGCCGTGACGATTACGATCGGCGTGGATTTATTCCAAGAGGACTTACGAATCATGCGCGCCAACTGCATCCCGTCAGGACTGGGCATTTCGAGGTCCAGAAAGATTCCGTCAAACCTCTGCTGATTGACGAGGCCTACGGCTTCCTGGCTTTTGCTGACCGGGCACACTTCGGCTTCAAGCGACTTGAAGACCTCGGCCATCAGCTCGAGACTGGCCACATCATCTTCCACGATCAGGAGTTTCAGCGAGTTCACGAACCAACCTCATCTACAACCCTGTGACAACTTGCCCCCTATCATACGTCGCACTTGAAGTTCCACACTCTCGTTTACTCTTGCGAATCAAAGCCGATAACAGGCCGGCACTAACTCCTGATGGAACCCTGTGACTTGGAACTCAACTACGCTGAAACCGTGAAAACGCGCTTCTTCACTGTGGCTTATGGCGCGATGGATTTGACCAAGTAAGTCGATCAAATGCGCGCGTAGGTCTTGCCTCGGCCAATCCTTCATGTTCAGTCGTGAGATTGTTGAGCCCGCGGTCGAGCGCTTTGTCTGGGAAATGGAAACCAGTTCCGGATGCAGACAATTAGTCATCGTCTGTCACCAGAGGGGACGGGACTTTCTGGAGGCGGACCGTAACTTGCTGATACTAAATCACTTACTCGAAAGAAAAAGAGTCGCCGGGCGACCATCCGGATAGCCGATGGCATGGTTCGTGCACCACCCTGAAGTGGTCAACGGGCGTGTTCTTTTGGCACGCTGGGCTGGCCGGAAGGATGCAATCTTACGAGTAGCTGGCGCGAGGAGCTGGGAGTAACCCAATGAAATTACTAATCGCCGAAGACGACGCTTTCTTTATCAAGGTGCTGAAGCAGATTCTCGCGCCGGAGCACCAACTGGTTATAGCCTGTGACGGAGACGAGGCGTGGGCGGCACTTCAACAACCGCACGCGCCACGTCTCGCCATCCTCGACTGGGTAATGCCCGGACTGAGCGGCCCGGAAATCTGCCGCAAGGTCAGAGCGTCGGCAAGGTTGAACTCCTTGTACTTGATCATCCTGACCGCGAAGAACAATACGGCAGACATAGTTTCCGGTCTGCGCGCGGGCGCGGACGATTACCTGACGAAGCCTCCGGTGCCCGAGGAACTGCGAGCCCGGATCGCGCTGGGCGAGCGGGTATTGGCGCTGCAGGATGCGGTCGAGTCGCAATTGGTGCTGGCTCATCAGGGGGCTGAGCGCGAGAAGCGTCTGCGCGAAGGGCTGGCGGGCGGCGCGTTCTATGGCAGGCCGCCGGTACAGGAAAGTTTGCGCGAAGTTGCAGCTTACTTGAGCCGCCACTCCGAACCTGGAGATGACTGCACGAATCCCGGCGCCGAGTCCCGCAGTTCAAGGTATGAGCCATCAACCTGCACGGTGGAGAACTCCCATTCCTAACCATGAGCAGGACGGGATATTTCTCCCGAAATACGACCGGCAGGATGGCGTCTCCGAAACGATCCTGATTGCGGAGGACGACCCGATCTTCCGCAAGCTTCTTCAGAGCCGTCTGCAGAGCTGGGGCTATCGCGTGATTGCGGTAAAGGATGGCGATGAAGCGTGGGAGCGGCTGCAACAGGCCGACACGCCCGATCTGCTCATTCTGGATTGGATGATGCCGGGCATTGACGGCATCGAGCTATGCCGGCGCATTCGGCAGAGGAACCAGGATCTATATCAGTACATCCTGTTGGTCACGGGCAAAGATGGCAAACAGGACGTCGTAAAAGGGCTGGAGGCGGGCGCGGACGATTACCTGACCAAGCCGTTTGATCTCGGAGAGTTGAAAGCTCGAGTGTGGACGGGCAAACGGATTCTCTCGCTGCAGCGCGAATTGATTCAGGCGCGCGAGGACCTCCGCTTTCAGGCGACGCACGACGCTTTGACCGGACTGCGGAGCCGCGGCGCGACTCTGGATCTGCTGGCTTCCGAACTGCAACGCGGATTCCGCTCGCACAGGCCCACCGGAATTCTGATGATCGATCTGGATCACTTCAAAAACGTGAACGACACCTACGGTCACCTGACTGGCGACGCGGTGCTCAAAGAGGCTGCATCGCGCATCAGCCACGCGTTGCGGGGTTACGATTTCGTGGGGCGTTACGGCGGCGAGGAGTTTCTGGCGGTCCTCTCGAACTGCACATTAGAGGAGTTGCACACGGTTGCAGAGAGAGTGCGCTGTGCCGTTGCCGAAACCGCAATCCCGACGAAAACCGCAGACATCGGCGTGACCATCAGCATTGGCGGCATCGTCACCTCGGAGAAGAAACCCGATCTCGAATTGCTCGCGGCCGCTGATGCCGCCCTCTACGAAGCGAAACGGACCGGCCGCAACCGCGTGGTGCTGGCTCCCTGCGAAGAGACTCACAGGCATGACTCCCTCTCAGTGGCGAACGTGGCGGGCACGATCGCGTGAGGGGCTCTTATGCGTGAACAGAGGCATGAACGGCAGCGTGAACAGAGGCATGAACGACGCCACATCCTCCGCCACGCTTTTCTTTCCTTTTCGTTTGTGGCGTTGTTCCTTTTTCTCAATCGGCCCGAGGTCATCGTAATTTCTCGACTTGGGTCGGTGGTCTGGTATCCGGCTACTGGGTTGGCGCTGGCGCTGGTGCTGGGAATCAGTCCCTGCTATGCGTTTCTGGTTTGCTTTTCCGATGCGCTTGCCGGCGTGCTGTTCTACAAACAGCCGCTCACGACTTTTAGCGGGACGATTGGAGCGGTCAGCGTGGCCGGCTTTTATGCCTTGGCCGCTTATGTTCTGCGCGGTGCGTTGCAGATCGACCTGGGCCTGCGGCGACGGCGAGACGTTTATCTCTACGTTTCCGTGACCACGGTGGCCGCGTTGGCATCGACCGCTATGGGTGTCGCGTGTCTGGCCGCGGACCACGCGATCCGGTGGAACGAGTTTTGGCAAGCAGCCTCCACGTGGTTTCTGGGCGACGAAATTGGATTGCTGGGCGTGGCGCCTTTCCTTCTGATCCATGTTCTTCCCTGGGTGCGTAGAAAAGTTTCCAGGAATCTAACTGGGACGGCGCCGCAGAAGCAGCATTCCCGCGCGAAGGCGTCGGCTCTACGCGCACTGGTCGAAGTGGCGGTGCAGGTCTCGACATTACTGGCCGCGTTGTGGGTCATGTTCGGGCCCACGTTTGGCAGCTTTCAGCTCTTCTTTCTGGGGTTCATTCCAGTCATTTGGATTGCCATGCGCCAAGGCATTCGCAGAGTTGTGAGCGGCCTGCTCGCGCTCAATTTTGGCACCGTGGTCGCATTGCATTTTTTCCCGCCGGCCCCGGGCATGCTTCCCAAGATCGGCCTGGTGATGTTTGTCGTCTCGGCCGTGGGACTCATCGTAGGATCGGCGGTCTCCGAACGGCACCGCATTGCGATTGAGTTGCTCGATCGCACTTCCGAGTTGCTGGAGGCGAACACACAGCTCGTCGTCTCCAAACAAAAGGCAGAGGACGCCAATCGCACCAAGAGCGAGTTTCTGGCGAACATGAGCCACGAAATTCGCACCCCCATCAACGGAATTCTGGGAACGGCGGAATTGGTGCTGGATACGGAACTGACGCCCGAGCAGCGTGAATACCTGGTGATGTTGAAATCGTCAGGCGATTCTCTGCTGGGCGTGATTGACGACATTCTCGATTTTTCGAAAGTCGAATCCGGCAAGCTCGATCTCGACCCGATTGAATTCAATCTACAAGACACGATGGGCGAGATGATGCGCGCCATGGGTCTGCGGGCCGACGAGAAGGTGCTCGAGCTGGCCTACCAGGTCGATCCGGAGATTCCGGATTACCTGGTGGGAGATCCGGGGCGTCTGCGGCAGGTGCTGGTCAACCTGGTAGGCAACGCGATTAAGTTCACGCGTACCGGCGAGGTGATCGTTCGAGTGGAGAAGGGATCGCGCACTGATCGCGAAATCCGCCTGCATTTCAGCGTGACCGATACGGGGATTGGCATTCCGGCGGAGAAGCATGCTCTGATCTTCGAGGCATTCGCCCAGGCCGACGGCAGCACGACGCGCAATTACGGAGGCACCGGACTTGGATTGGCGATCTGCTCACGCCTGGTCGGACTGATGGACGGGCGAATCTGGGTGGAGAGCGCGGCGGGTGCGGGCAGCACCTTTCATTTCACGATTCGCCTGGAAGTCGCGAAAACGGAGCGCGTCCCCAGCGCTCCGGCGTATCCCGCGGAACTGCAGCAACTTCCGGTGCTGGTGGTGGATGACAATGCCACGAACCGGAGAATCCTGCAGGATATGACGAAGGGATGGGGCATGCGGGCGGTGGCCGTGGAGAGTGGAAGCGCGGCGCTGGAGGCAATGCAACAGGCCGAAAAGAACGGCACGGCATTTCGGTTGGCGATCATCGACAGCCGCATGCCGGAGATGGCGGGTTTTGATCTCGCAGAGCGAATCAAGAAGGATCCGCGCCTTTCCGGCACGATGATCATGATGCTGACTTCGGCGGGGCAGCGCGGTGAAGCGGCGCGATGTCGTGAGCTCGGCATTGCGGCTTATCTGCTGAAGCCGATCCGGAAATCGGAGTTGCTATCGGCGATCCTGACGGTTTTGGGCCAGGCTTCGGCAGATTCTGTTCCTGATCTGGTGACACGCTACAACGCAAGAGAGTATTCCAGAAGGCTTCGAATCCTGGTGGCGGAGGACAATCCGGTTAACCAGACCGTGATCATGCGGATGCTGGAAAAAATGGGACACCACGCGACTCTCGCCGAAAACGGTCGAGAGGCATTGTCAATGTTGCAGGCCGGGACGTTTGATCTTGTCTTTATGGACGTGCAGATGCCGGAGATGGATGGGCTGACTGCGACCCGGACGATTCGTGAGAGCGAACTACAAACCGGATCGCACATTCCGATCGTCGCGATGACGGCTCACGCCATGAAAGGCGACAAAGAACGCTGCTTGCAGGCCGGGATGGATGCATACATCACCAAGCCTGTGAGCAGCGTGGGAGTGGAAGAAACGATCGCGGGAATATTCATCGTAGAAAACAAAGCGGAACAGAAAGCGGAAAACGAAGTCGAACACACGGCCGAACACACAATCCATGCGTTCTTGCCGGTACCGGAGCCGCGGCGTTCGTCATCGGATTGGGACCCTACCAAGGCGCTGGAGAAAGTCGACGGAGATGAACCACTGCTGCGCGAGCTGATCCAGATTTTTTTGGACGAGATTCCCCAGCAGATGGCGAACCTGCAAGTGGCAATCGAGGTGTCCGATTTCGACAAGGTCGAGAGAGCGGCTCACCGCCTGAACGGAGAATTGCGATGCCTGGGGTTGACGGATGCGGCGGAGAATGCCCGCGAACTCGAGCGCCTGGGCGAGGAACGCGCGATTCAGCCTGCAGCGAAGGTGTTCGCTATGTTCAGCGAGCAGCTCTCGGCGATTTCTGCGGCCATGCGCGGCACGCTGGGCGCGAGACAGCCGGTGGAGCGCTAGTTCGGTAGCCTCGATGTTGATTTTCTCTGAAGAGCAAGACATCTTCGAATTCATTCTGCGGGCGGGAGGGCCCATGCGAACATCACGCCGCCGCTGCTGGTCAGCACGTATTGGCGGTCGTCGAGTTGATAGGTTATCGGAGAGCTCACGATGTGCGATCCCGAGCCGGCGTGCCACAAGGTCTTTCCGTCACTCGAGTCGAGCGCGAGGAAGTTGCCGTGGCCGTCGCCGGTGAAGGTGAGCCCGGAATCGGTGGTCAACACGCCCGCGCCTGATTCGGGGCCGAGTTCGTGGCTCCAGCGGATCTTTCCGGTCTGGTAATCGATGGCTTCGATCACGCCCTTGCCCCACACGCCGTAATCCGCGCCTGCCCAGCCGTAGACTCCGTCGGCCGGCTTGGCAAAATAAATACTCCAACTGGGATGCGCGTCGACGATGAACAGGCCGTTCTTCGTGTCGAAACTGGGAGAGCGGTAGTTGGTCATGCCGCCTTCGTCGGGCGCGATCAGGCGTCCATCGGGAGCCGGTTCCTTGGCGGGATTCGGAATCGGACGACCATCTTTATCGACCCCCAGTGACCAGTTCACGGGTCCAAAAGGCGCGGTCAGCAGACTCTTTCCGTTGGTACGGTCGAGCACGAAGAAGTAGCCGTTGCGCGAACTCTGCATCAGCATCTTCCTGGGTTCGCCGTGAAAGTCGCCATCGACCAAGACGGGAGTTTCAACGGCATCCCAATCATGTGTATCGTGCGGAGACACTTGGAAAGCCCACACCAGTTTGCCGGTGTCGGGATTGAGCGCGACGATGCTACAGGTGTAGAGGTCGTCGCCGGGCCGCGTCGTGCCTTTGAGCACTGGAGTCGGGTTGCCAGTTCCCCAGTAGACGAGATGGAGATCGGGATCGTAAGTCCCGATCATCCACGTCATTCCTCCCGTGGTCTGATCGGGAGTTCCGGCGGGAGGAGTCGAATTCCATTGCCACTGGGTTTCGCCGGTCTCGGGATCAATCGCGCGGATATAGCCGCTAAGATTATCGAAATCTCCGGAGGTGCCGATGAGCACGTGATCGCCTACGACGAGCGGCGACATGCTGGTCCAATATCCTTTGCTCACGTCGGCCACGGTGACTTTCCAGCGCACGCTTCCATCTTTGGCGTTGAGCGAGACCAGATGCGCGTCCGGAGCCATAAAAAAAAGATAGCCGTGGTACATTGCCACGCCGCGATTGCCGATGTGCTCGCCCTCTTTGGTGGGCTGGTTGTAGTGCCAGATCTGGTGGCCGGAGCGAGCATCGACGGCCCAAATGTTGTCTGGAACAGTGAAGTACAGAATGCCGTCGACCAGCAGCGGCGAAGACTTCATGAGCGCAAACTGGTCGGTTTGAAACGCCCAGGCCAGAGCAAGATTTTTCACGTTCTGCGGCGTGATCTGGGTGAGCAAACTGTGACGCCGGCCGGAGTAGTCGCCGTGGTATCCGGGCCAGGAGTCGGCGGGAGGATGGACCAGCATTTGCTCACTGGCTCCCTGCGCCAGCATGAAACTGGATCCCGCAGACAGACTGAGTAGGATTGCGGCGGCAAGAAATGAAGCCTTCGGAAAATTCATGTCGATCGGGGCCCTCTCAGCTCCGGAGGCGCGGTATCGCGGCGCCTAGCGCAAGGTTTGCAGATACGCCATCAGATTATGAATGTCGTCATCCGTGTACTTATTGAACATCTCAATGTGAGCATTCGCCGGCGCGTCGATCTTGTACTGGACATCGCTCGCCCTCCAGGATCGATACGCGCCCGTGGAATCGATGAGTCCGACGGTGAATTCATCACGGTAAGCGAGAGTGCCAGCGATCGTTTGTCCGGAGGCCAGCGTTACCGTGATTTTCGATTTGGCGTGCATGGGGTAGAGCATCTGCTCTTCGAGTTCGAGGCCCCGGTAGCGGGACGCGAGTCCAGCGAGATCGCCGGTGGGCGAGTGGCAAGTGGAGCATCCTCCGACGCCGTTGAAATATTGTTTGCCGGCCGCCACGTTTCCGGTTTGCAGGTCGGACGCATCCACGCCCTTGCGCCCGCCTATGCGGGTGAGCGCCAAATATTGTTGCGTATGGATGAACGCCATCAGGCTGGCAATCTGCTGATCGGAACGATCGAAGGGCGGCATACCTTTATCCGGGCGGCCATTGCGTACGACGACGCCGATTTTGTCGCCATCCACATCTTCGGCCACGAGTATGGATCGCGTGAGGTCAGGACCGGTCTCTCCGCCGCCGGCATCGCGGCCATGACAAAAAGAGCAATCCTGGCGGAAGAGTTCGCGGCCGCTCCGGATCAAGTCCGGTGGGTACGATTTGCGGGTGATGGTGATCGTCTGCTTGCCCGTGGGTGCAGCGGGAGTTGGTGTTTGCGCCGCGACGACCAAGCTCAGCGACAACAAGGCAGCCAGCGCAAGTGTGCGCCGAGAGATTGACTGAAGATAATTCATGGCAGCAGCCTCAGTGCCCTTCTCCGGACATTTGCGGCCGCGGGTGCGACGCCGTGCTGCCTTCGGTCATGCCCAGCACCCACTTGATGGCTTCGAAATACATTTTGCGAATGTCGGGATCGCTCCAGGCCTCCTGCGTGTGACCTAGCGTCGAATAAAAGACGCGACCTTTGCCATACATCTTGTCCCAGGCTACGGCAAAATCGTGGTCCGTGCGGTGGACCCGCGGGTTGTTGGCGTAGTTGAGTTTCGACGGGTCGAGACTGAGCAGCACGTTAACTTTGTCGCGCGACCACTCCTTCGGCTGGTAGATTTCGTCGTACTTAATGAATGCCCTGGGAAAATGACGCACCGCAGGAAAATTCGGGTCTTCATTGATGATGGGCGCATTGAACGTCATCCAGGGGTGCTGATCGAACCACCCGCCAATCATCTCGCCGTATCCCGGCCACTTGTAATTGGTGTCGAGCGCGGCGTGCACTCCGACAAAACCCTTGCCATCGTCTTTGATGAACGACAGCATGTCTTTCTTCTGGCTGTCGTCCAGGTCAAGCTCGCCGGTGGTGCTCACGAAGACCAGGGCGTCGAAGTAATCCAGATTCTTTGTGTTTCTGCCCAGGTCTTTCTTCGTGATGAGCTCGGTGTCGGTGCGCAGCATAGCATCCCACAGGCCGCTCTCACGGCCCATCGTATAAATGGCCACCATGGCGTCAGAAATGGAATCGTGTTCAAATCCCTTGGTCTGGCTGATGACCAAAATGTGTTTGAGATGGCTTGCCTTTTCGTGCGGCGGAGGGGGAAGCGAGGGATCGACCGCCGCTTGATTCTGGGCGGAGGCGAGGGATGCCAGGACTAGCAAGAGAGCGAGGAAAATGGCTTTTCGGGTTGAGCGCACGCGATCTCCTTCAAAACCATAAAGGTAACATAAGCGGGCTGCGGTAGAATGGCCCGTCTCGTACTAGGATAGGATGCCGAGGAGAAAGAAAGCACTATGCGCGTAGGAGTCTTCACTCCCCTGCTGTCGCAACTTCCGTTGACTGCGGTTCTGAAGAAACTGGCGGCGTTGCAGATTAATACCGTCGAACTGGCCGCGGGGAATTACGTTGGCGATGCCCACTGCAAGCTGTCGATGCTGGAAGACGCCGCTGCGCTCAGCGAGTTCAAAAAGATCATTGCCGACCACGGCGTGACCCTCAGCGCGTTGAGTTGCCACGGCAACCCGCTGCATCCCAATCAGGCGGTGGCGCAGCATGATCGCGAGGTAAGCCGCAAGACCGTCCTGTTGGCCGAAAAACTCGGCGTCCCGGTGATGATCGATTTTTCGGGCTGCCCCGGCGATTCTCCCCACGCAACCGCGCCGAACTGGGTGACGTGTCCCTGGCCGCCGGATTTTCTTAAGGTTCTCGACTGGCAGTGGAACGAAGTGGTCGCGCCCTACTGGATCGAACATGGAAAATTCGCGGCCGACCATGGCGTGAAAATCGCGGTGGAAATGCATCCCGGGTTCGTGGCCTATAACCCGGAGACGATGCTGCGGCTGCGCTCCATTGCCGGACCGAGCGTGGGTTGCAACTTCGATCCCAGCCATCTTTTCTGGCAGAATATCGATCCGATTGCCGCGGTGCGCGTGCTCGAAGGCGCGATCTTCCATGTGCATGCCAAAGACACGCAGATTTACTCGGCTAATTTGCCGCGCACCGGCGTGCTCGACACTAAGCCCTACACGCAGGAGCGCGACCGCAGTTGGATTTTCCGCACCTGCGGTTATGGCCATGGCGCAGAGTGGTGGGGCGAGCTGATTTCGACGCTGCGAATGTTTGGCTACGACTATGTTCTCTCCATTGAGCACGAAGACAGCCTGATGTCGCCGGAAGAAGGACTGACCAAGGCTGCTAATTTTCTGAATGGCATTGTGGTGCGCGAACAGCCCGGAGCCGCGTGGTGGACGTAATCTTAGGATGGGGAACGAATGAAACCAATCAGAACGGCAATTTTCGGCACTGGATTCATGGGCCGGGTGCATCTTGAAGCAGTGCGGCGGGTGGAGAACGTGGAGGCGGTCGCCATCGTGGGCCGAAATGCTGAGGCCGCGCGGAGGCTGGGCGCGGGCTTCTCCATCACAACCATCGCGACCGACTATCGCGAGATCCTGCGCGACCCGACGATCGATGCCGTCCACATCTGTACTCCCAACGCACAGCACTTTCCCATGGCCAAGGACGCGCTGCTGGCGGGCAAGCACGTGCTCTGCGAAAAGCCGCTGGCGACCAGCGTAGAGGAAGGCGAAGAGCTCGTCGCTCTGGCCGCGCAGAAGGGACTGCGCAACTGCGTCTGCCACAACCTGCGCTACTACCCCATGGTGCAGCAGATGCGCCGTCTGCGCGAGGCCGGAGACTTGGGCGAAATTCTGGTCGCGCAGGGAACGTATTCACAGGACTGGCTGCTCTACGACACGGACTGGAATTGGCGCGTCGAGACCAAGGCTGGCGGGCCTTCGCGCTGCATGGCCGATATTGGCTCGCACTGGTTCGACATGGCGGAGCACGTCACCGGACTCCGCGTGACCTCGCTGTGCGCCGACCTGCAGACGTTTCACCGCACGCGCAAGCAGCCGAAGCATTCGGTGGAAACCTTTGCGAATAAATTACTCGGCCCGGAAGACTACATTGAGACTCCCATCGATACGGAAGACTTCGGCTCTGTCATTTTTCGCATGGGCTCGAGAACGCGCGGCGCTATGACCGCCAGCCAGGTTTCCGCGGGACGCAAGAACGGCCTGAGCATTGAGATCTACGGCACGAAGTCTTCGGTGGCGTGGAAGCAGGAGCGGCCCGACGAACTTTGGGTGGGGCAGCGTGACGCCGGCAATCAGATTTTCGTGAAGGATCCTTCCCTGCTTAAACCGGCGGCGCGCGCCTACGCCGATCTGCCCGGCGGCCACAGCGAAGGCTACGACGACACCTTCAAGCAAGTCTTCCGACGTTTCTACGCCTCAATCAGAGAAAGCGGCGGCGCGCCCGAATATCCACTATTCATTGACGGGCTACGGCAACTTGCGATTCTTGATGCCGAACTGCAGAGCCATCAAACGCGAACCTGGGTCGATACTCCCGCTCGTTGAGCCCAACGAGCAATGGAAGCCTTCATTCGCGTCAGTTTGACGTGCCTTCACGTCAGAGTAGTCCCTTCGATTGAACTTGAGCTTGATCCAACCTTCGTCGGATTACTGCCACTCTTCGCCTTGGTAGTCTGGTTGTGGGGACGGGCTCGTTCATCATGGCGCAGAATTCACGGCCTCATTTCGTAGCTCCCTTTGCGCTCATGATGATCGGGCTCGCGTCAGTGTGGTCGCCTGGCCAGACCCTCTCTACCCCAACGCCTTCCCCAACCATAATCGATGCCAGGACTAAGTCTCCTCAACCGACGCCGCTGACGTTTCCGGTTGGTGGGCAATCCCCTGACGGCCATGCACTTTCCGCGAACAACCGCTACATCACGCTGGATGGAAAGCCCTGGTTCCCGGTGATGGGCGAGTTTCATTATTCGCGTTATCCCGAAGCGCAGTGGGAAACGGAAATTCAGAAGATGAAGGCAGGGGGAATCCAAATTGTTTCGACCTACATATTTTGGATTCATCATGAGGAGGTGGAGGGTCAGTTCGATTGGACGGGGCAACGCAATCTGCGACGTTTTGTCGAACTCTGCGCCAGGAATGGCTTGTATGTGTGGATTCGCATCGGGCCATGGGATCACGGCGAGGTTCGGAATGGAGGGCTGCCGGACTGGCTGATTCAAAAGACGCCCACGCGGGAGAACAATCCCGTTTATCTCGCGGCTGTGGATCGTTTCTTTCGCGAGATCGGCAAGCAGGTACAGGGGATGTTCTGGAAGGATGGCGGGCCAATCATCGGCGTACAACTCGAGAACGAGTACAGCGCGCGCGGGCCGGGAAAGGGAGCTGACCACATACTCAAACTACGGGAACTGGCGCGGGACGCGGGTTTGGACGCGCCTTTCTACACAATCACCGGATGGGACGACGCGGTGATCCCCCCGCGCGATGTGCTGCCGGTATTCGGCGGATATGCCGATGGATTCTGGTGGCGCAGCCTGGAGGATTTGCCGCCCAATGCAAACTACTTTTTTACCAACATTCGCTGCGAAGAAAATGTCGGCGACGATCTGCGCTCCAAACGTCCGGACATTGACGCGCTCGACCTGGCGTATCCCTTTCTTACCGCAGAAATGGGCGGAGGCATGGAGTTGTCCTATCACCGGCGGCCGCTGCTCAGCCCCAGCGACACGGCCGCGATGCAGATCGTGAAGCTCGGATCGGGTGTGGTGTTGTATGGCTACTACATGTTTCATGGCGGGACGAATCCGGACGGTAAGAAAACTACGCTGCAGGAGTCGCAGTCGACGGGATATCCGAATGACTTGCCGGTGAAGTCTTATGATTTTCAGGCGCCGCTCGGCGAATTTGGGCAGATGAATCCTTCGTTTGACGTGCTCAAGACCCTGAACTTGTTTCTAAACGACTTCGGCGGCAGCCTAGCGCCAATGACTTCGTATCTTCCCGACCGCACGCCCGAGAGCAAGCGCGACCTGCGCACACCGCGCGTCGCGGCGCGCATTCAAGATGATCACGGCTTTATTTTTCTCAACAACTACCAGCGCACTTATCCGCTGCTGGAGCAAAAGAATTTCCAGGTCAGGCTGCAGCTGCCGTTGAGCGTAGTGGATGTACCGCGTGTGCCCGTGGACATTCCCGGCGGCACGTATACCATCTGGCCGGTGAATCTTGAGGTTGGAGGCGTGCAGCTTCGATACGCGACGGCGCAACTGCTGTGCGAATTGGAAGATCCGAAAACGCTTGTCTTTTTTGCGTGGCCGGGGCTCGCCGCGGAATTCGCCTTCGAAGAGAAAACGGGCGTTACGATTGAGAGCCTACGCGGAAAGATCGGTCGAGCGGGAGGAGTTGCTTACGTAGACAGTATCGAGCCGGGAACGCAGGTCGCCATTCGGGTTCATCAGGAACATGGCGCGGATGTGGACATTATTGTGCTGTCGCGGGAACGGGCGTTGAACCTGTGGAAGGCGAGGGTTGGGGCGCGAGATCGGCTGATTCTGTCGCGGGGCGAATTGTATTTCGATCACGACCGCTTGCATGTGCTGAGCGACGACGCGTCACAACTGACGGCCGGGTTCTATCCCGCGCTGCAACATGCACCTGCTGGATTCTCTGCCGATGGTGAAGACGGAGTTTTTCAGCGATACGCAGCCCGCCCTCGCGCCATTGAAATTTCGGCGCAGGTTCAGAAGGCGGGTGACGCAGGGGCCGATCCTCCGCCGCGGATGGGCAAGGAAATGATGGGTAAGGTCGAAGCGCTGGCTCCGGATGACTCTGCGTTTGACATGGCCGCGAGCTGGATGATCAAGGTACCATGCGTTGAATCGAGCGCCGGCAGAGTTTTTCTGCGGATCGTTTATGAAGGGGATGTGGCGCGCTTCTATGTTGCTGGTAAGCTGCTCACTGACAATTTCTACAACGGTACGCCCTGGGTGATTGGATTGGACCGCGTTTCGTGCAGTCAGTGGGATCGCCTGGAGCTGAAAATTCTGCCACTGCGGAACCTGGCACCAATCTATCTTCCGGAGGGCGCGCGGCCAGCGGCTTCTCCGAGTGGCCAGGTCGTGAATCTGAAAAGCGTGCACGTCATTCCGGAGTACGAAACGGTTGTGGACCTGAAGCCCTGACGGGTCGCGCCCGCAGCAGCGGGCAGTTTCAGTGCGCGGGGATTATCGGGACCTGCTTGGCACGGCCGTGATCGCCAGCCTTGTTGCTCTTCGCCGCAGCCAACTTTCCTCCGAGCGCGTCCACTGCGGGCAGCAACTCCGAATAATTCGGATCACTCGTGTTCGTGGTACCTGAGCTGTCGGCATTGTTAAACAGCTCCAGGCCGTTCCAGGTGTAGATGGCGTCAGGCAGATTGTCGCCGTTGAAGAATCCGCCGTTCAGGTTCGGGATGTTGACGCCGGCGGGATCCCAGTATTCGATGCCCATTCCGAGGTTATTCGGTAACCCTTCCATCACGCCTTGCAGATCGAGCAGGAACTGAGTCTGCATGGTCGTGCTCGGAGGCGAGTACCAGGGATCGTTCGAGTCAAAACCGCTTTCGTAGTGCTCTCCGGTCTCGATGATGAAGATCGGCTTGCCCATCCCGTTGGCGGCGGTGATAAGAACGTCCTGCTCGACGGGCTTGCTCTCCGGGATTGCTGGCTGCGGCCTGCGCGTCGGTCAAGGGCCCGTGAAAAATTGGATAGTAACTTTGGCAGATGGCGTCGTACGGGATGCTGTTCGAATTGGTGAGCGTGAAGAACTGCGTCAGATCCCACGCGGGCGTGATGTGGATGCACATGAGCGGCGGCGGAATGGCGGGACCGATGGACGTATCGGCGGCTGCGTCTTTGACCGCCCGCATTGCCTGGATCTGTAAGGCTGCGAAGCCGCCGAAGTAGGATCCGGTCGGGCTGCCGATGGAACCGAGAAAGCCGGTATCGACTTCGTTGCCGATCGCGACCAGGTCAGGCATGGTTCCGGCCTGACGATACGCCATGATTTCGGCTTTGACGTAGTTGTAGATGTCGGTCTGCAGCTGACTCTGGGTGTCGCTCGCCCATGACGGGGGCACGCTGGCAGAACTACCACCGTCGAAGAGCAGGGTTAGCTCCAGGCTAAGGCCGAGATTCTTGGAGCGCTTGGCCAGATCGAGATCCTGCGCATCGGTTTCGGCGGTGCAGGCGCTGCCGGTGCAGCCGGCTTGGGAAGGATCAGAATAAGGCGGGGCAGAGCTGGGTCTTAGGCGCACCATGTTGACGCCATGGTTCTTGAGCATGGCGAGGACGTCCAGAGGCTGGCCGGCATCTTTCCACCAGGTCAGGCCGGTGGAGGCGCGTTCTGCTTCTTGCTTTTCCAACAGCGCATTATCGATGCCGCGAAAGAAAACCGGGCGCAGGAGCCATTGCTGGCTTTGAGTTGCGGCGCCGGAGGATGTCGTCAAGTCGAGGGAAGTTCCTGCCGCGATTGAACCTTGATACAGGTCCATAAACAATCCACCACTGTTCGAAATTGTGTAATAGCCGTTGGTGGCGGGGGTAAGCGTCCACTGCTGCGTGGCGGCGCTGGAGCACGGATTCTGCACGACATACGTCACACCAGAACTGGTAGCGCTGTCGAAGCAGAGAGTGTTGCGAACGTTGCTGATTTGCCAGGCGCCGCCGGAGAGTTTCGTGAAAGTCCATCGTTGGCTGAGGTTGGTGAAAGTGCGCGGCTGCTGCACGATGTGATCGCCGCCGGTAATCGAATTGTTGTTGAGGTCGGCTTGCATGCCGCTGAGCTGATTCACGAAGTAATAGCCTTGGCCGCTGATGGGACTGATGTCGGTCGGCTCCAGCGGTTGCTGACTTGCGGGAACGACAGTGATCTTCGCGGTTGCCGTGGTTCCATTCCCTGCTTCGGTTGAGGTTACGGCGGTCGTGACATTGTTCTGCGCTCCCAGGGCGCTGCCAGTGACATCCACGACAAATGAGCACGATGCGCCTGCGCTCAGGGATGCTCCCGCCAGGCTGATGCTGTTGCCGCCGGGGGTTGCGGTGATAGTTCCGCCGCCGCACGTGCCAGCCTGACCGTTGGGGCTCGATACTGCGAGGCCGGCGGGCAGAGTATCGGTGAATCCGATTCCGCTGAGGGAAAGGCTACTGTTGGGGTTCGAGAGATTGAAGGTCAGGGTGGTGCTTGCCCCGAGATTCACTCCGGCACTTCCGAATATCTTCGCGATGGTCGGAGGCAATTTCGTAGGAGGCGGCGTGATCGTGCTGGAACCCCCGCCACCGCAGCCGGTGGTCGCCAGAAAGCTCAGGAGGAGACAGGGCAGAGCCCAGAGCGTGCGCAAACGGCCAGTGATCATGATTGTACCTAGCTCCTTAATTCGTTACTCTTCCCGGCGGGGCCGATCTCCGCTCTCTGCTCGTCGTTCGCTACTCATAGCTCATTGCTTACGGCCAGTTACTGTTCGTCGGCCGACATGCCACCGGGTTCTTCGGGGTACTGACTCCTCATCTGCTTGTAGAGCTTTCTTACCTGGTCCTTGGTGTCTTTGATTTCCTGAAACAGGTGCATTTCCTTTTGGGCCGCTTCGGGCATTTGCAGAAGCTTGTAAGTCGAGGCAAGCCGGTAGTGAGCGGCGGCGTTCAGAGGATCAGCCTTGACGGCCATCTCCAAATACTTTCTGGCTTCCTGCGGCTTCTCCATGGTCATCAACACCTGGCCCAGCCCCAGCTGGGCTTGTGTAGACCCGGGATTCATGGAGAACGCGCGCGTGTAGTGCGCGTGGGCCTGTTCCACGTCAGATCGCAACATGGCGATGGCGCCGAGTTCGCATTCAATGGCGGCGCTGTCGCCGTCGGCGGCGATGGCGGTTGTTAGCTCCTTTTCGGCGGCATCCTGCAGGGCGGGGTTGCTCCTCGCCGACTCCAGAGTTGCCTGAGCAAGTTCGAAGTGCACGCCGGGCAGGCGAGGATCGATGGCCAATGCCTGCTTGTAATGTTCCGCCGCATTCTCCGCGTCACCGGCGTTCACCAGACGCTCGGCGATTACCTGCTGCATGCGCGCCGAGCCGGGGGCCATGACCGCCAGCTTGTCGAGCGTGTCGTCGGCCAGTTCACGGTAGAGACGCTGTGCCATGTAGAGAATGTCTACGTCGTCAGGGTTGAGGTCGACAAGTTTCTGCATGACCGGGATGGCGCGCTCGGGCTCTCCTTGTTGATCGTAAAGACCTTCCAGCTCCATGCCGACTTGCAGTTGCAGGCGCTTATCTTTCAGCTTGGGGAAAGATTTTTCCAGCAGCGCGCGGGCGGAAGGATCTCCCAATCTCTTCTGGCAAATGCCGAGGAGAGCTTGAGTTTCCGCGGATGAGGGATCGATCGCAACGGCCTTATGCAAATACCCGGCGGCCTTCGCATAGTCGTGCTGAAAGAACGCGACTACGCCCAGGTTGGCGTAGGCCTCGGTGTTTCTCGGATCGATGGCCAGGACGGCGTCGAATTCCTTGACTGCGGAGCCTGGATCGTTCGCCTTGAGGAAATCCGCAGCCTTGCGAAGATGATCGTGGATCTCTGCGGCGTGGGAAGCTGAGGTTTGAGCAGCGGCGAGGGCGCTGAAGAGAAGCGCGAGAACAAGCACCATCGACTTGCCATAGTGGCCTGCGACCCGGCGTCGAGCAGAGGCGGAGCAGGCGCTGGCGCAAAGCGCCGGTGCGAGAAGGTCAGTTCGTCGGAGAGCTTTCATGGAGCAACGATACCGCTAAACTCGCTACTTCGGCGAAGCACGAAAAGACCGCGGGGTGCGGAAGGAAATGCATCCGCACCCTGCAGGGATCGAGCAATGAACCTCTGACCGCGCACTCAGAATCTGAGGTGAGCGCCCAACTGGATGATGCGCACCCCTCCGACTGTGTTGGTAACGGTGCCAGCGGTGCAATCCGCAAAATCGAGACCCGCGTTAGGACCGCTTAAGCACGGTGAAGAGCCAAAGCCAACATTCGCATCCGGATTAGCCCAGTTAATGTGGTTGAACACATTATTCATGTCGGCCCTGATTTCCAGTGCAATTGCCTCGTGAAGCGGAAACTCCTTCGCGATACTGAGGTCGACGTTGGTGAACCCCGGCCCGATCAGGTTATTACGGCGGGTGTTGCCGAAAGTCCCAAAGCCCGGGTTGGTGAATGCTGTCGGGTCGAACCACTTGGTGTGGGAAGGACTCGACACTTTGGGGCTCGCGATCTGTTCAGGATACAGAGTGGTCCCGGCGCCGAAGGCTGGGGTTAGTCCAGGGTCGATCCCCCCCGACACAGAACTCTGGATCACCGGCGTGAACGGCACGCCGCCGTGCCACTGGAAAATGCTGGAAACACGCCAGCCCCCGGCGATCTGATCGAGCGGCCCATGCATCGCAAACTGGCGGCCATGGCCGAAGGGCAACTCATAGACGATCTGGCCGATTAAGGTATTCGCCGAGTTGAAATCGGATAAGCCGTAATTAGCCGAGGGATGATAGGCATCCTGGTAGATGTCGATGCCCGATCCGTGACCACCACCCGTACCGGTGTCGAGCGATTTGGACCAGGCGTAATTGACCTGGAAGCTCAAGCCGAACGACATTCTCTTCTGCAAGCGCAATTGCAGAGCGTTGTAGTTGGAGTATCCATCGTAGATTTGCGCGGCGATGCTGTTGAATACCGGGTTGGGGTTGCCGCAATGGTAGAAACTGGTGCACTCGAAGCCACCCACACCAGTTGAGCCGGGAGTCGTAGCTTGGTTGATATCCGTAGCGAAGTTCAGGTTCTTGCCGTGAGTATAGACATAACTGGTATCCAGCAGAAGGCCGCGGGCGAACTCGCGCTGAACGCCGAAGAGGAACTGCTCCACGTAGGTTGTGGGCATGCTCCGCGGATAGTATTCCGCGCTGCTATAGTTCGCGTAGGTCGATGAGAGAGTTTGCACGGTCGGAAAGATTACTGTGCCAGCTGGCGGTCCCACGGATAGAGGAAACGCGGAACTGCCAAACGTGTACCCACCGTTGCCCTGGTTGTGGGGATTAAAGCCGAGACCGAGAGCACCGTCGGTGTAGTTTTCGGCGTCGCGTGGAGCATCAAAGATTCCGTAGCTCGCCCGGATGGCCCACTTGTCGCGGGGCGACCAGGCGATGCCGATGCGAGGCGCGAATTCTTTGTAATCGCCGTTCTGAATTGCGCTCAGCTTGCCGATCGTTCCTCCAAACGCCTTGTCGCTCTGCCCGCCGAAGAGAATGCCCCCGGGATATACGCCTCCGTACTGAGTGGGGTCGGGTATGACTGAATCGTAGTTGCCGAACAGGTTGTTGCTCACTCCCCAGCCGGATTGCATCTGCCAGCGGAGACCGAGGTTTAGGGTCAGGTGCGTGGAGACCTTAAAGTCATCGCTGGCAAACAGCGCCGCGCTCCGCATGTGAGCGCTGGTTGGATTGGCCTCGTACACGTACCATCCATAAACGTCGCCGGCGAGGAAATCGGCGTAGGGAACTCCGGTGACGCTGCCGTTGAATTCGAAGTGGCCGGAGTCGAGGTCTCCCCAGCTTGTATAGTTCTGGTAGTAACGGTCGTACTCGCCGCCAACTTTGATGGTGTGTTTGCCGTGAATCAGAGTTAGAACGTCGGAAACGTTGTAGACACCCTCACCCAGAGTGGCGTCGATGTTGCCGTTGCCGCCGCCGGCTCCCAGCACCGACCCTCCAAAGCCCGCTCCCTGATCGATCGATATATGCGGAAAGACGTTGGCGGGAGCATTGGTTCCGTAGCTCGGTTCAAGGCCGATGGTGGCGGGATCATTCTTGCCCAAGGACGGTGGTTTGTACTTGTCGAGCTCGCGGCTTGCACCCACGCGAAACTCGTTCACCATGCTCGAGCTGATGGTGAAGAGATGGGAGACTTGGCCCGTGAGATTGTCGGTCTTTCCTTGCTCAAACGCGGTCGCGTCGTTGGGGTAGAGAGGATCCGCAGGAACATAGGAGGAAGTAGTGGGGAAATAATTGAAGCTGAACGAGACTCGTTGCTTAGAGGAAAGGTTGTAGTCGACTTTGCCCGTGTACCAGGTATCGGTATTTGGGCTGCTGCCGTTGAATATGAAATCGTTCGTGCCCCCGTTCGGGCAGGTTTGCGGAGTGCTGGCCGATACATTCACGGGACCAGGGCATCCGGAGACCCATCCTCGAGCGGTCGCAGATGGGAAGTAGCCTTGCAGCTTCGACGACACGGGGTCAGTCGGAGACAGCAGCATCCCCGTGGTGGGGTCGAAAGCGGAACCGGAGGAGCCGGCGACTCCGAAAAAATCCCCCGCGGCCATGGCGGCGGTAGGGTAGCTATAGATTCCAGAAGTGGGAGTAGAAGAAGGGTTGCGCTGGTAGTTGAAGAAGAAGAACAGCTTGTTTTTTATGACCGGCCCGCCGATGCTGAAACCATAAGTATTCCAGTGCTCCACGGACTTAGGCTCGGGAGCGGGATTCAGATAACCTCGGGAGTTCAGCGCAGTGTTCTGAATGTATTCGTACGCGCTGCCGTGCCAATGGTTGGTACCGCTCTTGGTGATCACGTTAACGGAAGTCAGGCCATTGCCATACTGCGCCGGCGCGTTGCCGGAATTGACGCTGACCTCTTCGATGGAGTCGAGAGGCATGTAGTAGTTGCTGCTGTTGTAATCTCGAGGAGCGGTGGCGGCCGATCCATCGATCAGAAAATTCACGTTATAGGACTGGGTGCCGTTGACTCCCACTTGCTGGCCGGCGGCTTCGCCCGTTCCTCCGCCGGCATTCACGCCGGGAATCAGCTGAGTCATTTCGCCGCGCCAGTCCGTGCCAACGATGGGTGCCGCACGCATGGCTGCGGTGCCAAGGTCGACATGCTGGTCTGAAGTCTCGGTTTCGACCAGCGGAGTCTCGGCGGTGACCTCGATCCGCTCGCTGGCGTTGCCCACTTGCAGTATGGCGTCGACCCCGATGGTCTGAATCTGCAGAATGAGTCCCTTGCGGACGAAGTCCTTGAAACCGTTCTTGGAGAACGTGACGGTGTAAGCGCCGGTGGGAACGGAGGGGGCATCATAGATGCCCGCCGAAGTCGTGGTCGCGACGATGCTGGCGCCGGTCTCGACGTTGGTGATGGTGACCTTGACGCCCTCGACGACTGCGCCGGTGGAATCCTGAACCGTGCCCCTGATTTCTCCCGTGTTGGCGTTTTGTCCGAAGGCGACGCAGGCCGTCAAGGCCGCCGCCAGTAACACACCCATGCGCCCAAAGTGACGAATCATCTCGAATCTCATCGTGGAGCCTCCAGAGATTGACTCCCGTGCAGGATCGCGTCCCAGTCATCTTGGATCCGGACGCCGCGAAACAGTCCTGGTGGGAGCAGTAAATACACGTTTCATCGCTACTGATGCGGAATCCTATGTCGGAGCGGGGAACTGCGAATCCGCCAAAAGTCGGACTGCCGAAAAAGTATTTGACTTGACAACGGTCTGGAAGCTATGGACCCGGACCGCTTATAAGTGGACCAGACCGCGCTGCAACGCGGCCACCACAGCCTGGGTACGGTCTTCCACGTCCAGGCGCATGAGAATCGTGCTCACGTGGCTCTTTACAGTAGCTTCTGTGATGCCGAGCACGTTGGCGATGTCCCTATTACTATTGCCGCTGACGAGGAGATGCAGAACTTCCAGTTCCCGGGAACTCAGATCGGAGTGGGGAAGGCGCGAGGCCAGAGCGCGGGCCACGGGGGGCGGCAGGAAGCGGCCTCCGGCGTGGACTTTTTGCAGGGCATCGACCAGCGTCTGGTAGGGCATGCCTTTGATCACGTAGCCTTGGGCTCCCGCTTCGAGAGCGCGGTGAATGTCTTCGTCTCCGTCATAGGTCGTGACCACGATGAAGCGGGCGCGCGGAGACTTCGCGCGGATGGCACTGATCGCCTCTACACCACCCAGGTTGCCGGGGAGGCGCAGATCCATCAGCGTGATATCGGGTTTGTGCTGCTGAAAAAGGGCGACGGCTTCTTCGCCGGTTCCGGCCTGGGCGACGACGGTCATGTCAGGGCGGGCGTTAATGATGGCCGCGATTCCGACCCGCATCAGAGGGTGATCGTCGACCACCATTACTCTTATCTTTTTCGGCGGAATTCATGCTGTGATTCATAACGCTATCTCGGCGACCCGGTTTGCGGCAGGAGCCGTTGGGCGCGGCACCTCGATGCTCAGGTCCGTTCCAGCGCCGACTTCGCTGCTCAACGTGAATTTGCCTCCGATGCGCTCCACTCGCTCCTTGATGCCGATCAGACCGTAGTGGTTCTCCGGGAGGCGGGACAACATCGCAGGATCGAACCCGGAGCCATCATCATGAATTCTGATGCGGCACGACGCTTCCTCGAAGGTTAGGGCAAGACTAACCTTGCTCGGTTGAGCATGCCGGATCGAATTGTATAAAGCCTCGCGCGCCACCATGAGCACCTCATGCACGACTGACTGGTCGAGGGCAAAGGAAGCGCCCGAAACATGAAAATTCACCGGCACGGCAAATTCGTGAGTGAACTGGTCCGCCATCTTCCCCAGCAATGACGTGATATCTGTGGTGGACTCCGACAGGCTGCGCAGTCCCCACACCGCCTGGCGCGCTTCTTCAATCGTAGAGCGCAGTTGGGTGCGGGCGCAGTCCAGTAAATCGCCGTTACCGTCTGGCTTGTGCTGCGCCAGGCTGGAGTGGGCTTCGAGCAGAGCCGACACGCTGGCGCAGCCCTGAATCAGCGTATCGTGCATTTCGCGCGCCAGTCGATTGCGCTCGTTCAGTACCGCCTGAAAACGCGCGTGCAATTGGCCGAGGCGGACCTGGTAAACACCCCACACCGCCGCAGCCAGCAAAAGCACCGCGCACCCCAGAAACCAGGGAGTTCGATAGAAGTGTGGCTTCTGCTGAATCTCCAGCGACGCGGCTGCGACCTGTTCGGGATTGTTCATTTCGAAAGCGGCCACTCGAAAGTGATAGTGGCCGGGAGGAAGATTGGTGTAGTACGCGACGCGCGCGGGCGAGGCCTCGCTCCAGGCTTTGTCGAAACCGTCCAACATGTAACGGAAACGGATGCGCTCCTGAGAGCGCAGCAAGACGACTCCGTAGTGGACTTCTAATTTCGCGTTGTCGGGGCCAAGAGAAATTCCGGAGGCCACGGGAATCTGCAGGCCGTCGGCGATTACCTGGTCAATGACCACTGGCGCAGGTTTCGATGGCAGCGGCGAGCCAACCGAGACGCGCACCGGGCCCTTGCTGCTGGGGAACCAGACTTCGCCTTCAGTGGTGAGCACTCCCGCAGGTTTTTCGCCGCCGCACATCTGAATGGTCTCGAGGCCATCCGAAACTCCGTAGAGAGTGAGAGCAACCGGGCGCGAAGGATGGTCGGCAAAGGCGTCGAGTTCGCGGCGGCTAACGACCGAGATTCCATTCGGCCCGCTGATCCATAGATTGTTCTTCCCGTCTTCAAGGAGTTCGTAGATGCCGTTGCTCGCGAGTCCCTGAGCCGTGGTGTAACGAGTCATGGTTTCCGAGCGCCAGCGGTACAGGCCGCCGGTACGGGTTCCGAACCAGAGACCGCCATCGGAATCTTCGTGGATGGCCCAGACTTTTTCGTTTTTGAGAGCTTCGGTCGCGCCATCGCTTTCGAACGAGTCGCCGTGCAGCCGGCTCACGCCGCGATCGGTGCCAATCCAGATGTCGCCGCGGCGATCCTCCAACAGCGACCGCGTGCTGAAGTAAGCCAGGCCATCGCGCATCTGATAGTTCGTAATCCCCTGCGGACGCCAACGGCTCACACCCTCGTCGGTCGCAATCCAGACGCTGCCATCGCGGCCCTGAAGAAATGCACGAACGAAGTTGTTGACCAGTCCTTCGCTGGTCGAATAGTGGACGAAGCGCTCGCCGATTTGCCGGTACGCCCCGCGGCCTTCGGTGCCGATCCAGAGTGCGCCATCGCGGTCGCGGAATACGTTGCGGACGCGGACGCCGGAGATACCCGGAAATCGATACGGGGCAGCTTTGCCGTCGCGGACGCGGAACAGATTTACGGCAGCGACCCAGAGATCGCCGGTGCGGTCCTGGTAAACCGTCTCCGCATCGGAGTCAGCGGCATCGGGAAGTTTCACGGTTCTGACCGGAGTCTTGATCAAGCGCAACATTCCGCCCTGGGTGCCAATCCATATATTCTTTTCGACATCTTCGAAAAGATTCAGGATGGTGTTGCTGGGCAAAGGATCGGGAACGGCGATTCCGGAAAAACGATGATCACGATAAGTGACAAGGCCGCGCCCGATGGTGCCGATCCAAAGCGTGCCGTCCGACATTTCACGCATCACGCGGACCGTTCCTTTGACTTCGGGGACGGGCTTGAACGAAGCATCCTGCGGCGCCATCCTGTGCAGGCCCGAGACCGTGCCTACCCAGACAGTGCCGTCTTGAGTGTCAGTGATCGACTTGACGCGATTCTGGCTGGCTTCTCCGCCCAGGTTAAATTCGACTGCCGCATCACCGGCGAGACGGAGGAGCTTAGAACCACCCACCCAAATCTGCGCGCGACGATCCTCGTGGATGGCGTGGACGGCGATGGCGGGAATGTCCGCCGTGTTATCCACCCGCTCCAGACGCTCGCCTGAGAAGGAAAACAATCCGTTGTCAGTGCCGACCCAGATTTTCCCCTGGCTGTCTTCGTAGACAACGCGTACGAAGGAATTGGTCAAGCCATCGCTAGCGGAGAACGCGCGAAATCTCCCGTCACGGTAACGAATCAGCCCGCCGCCTTCCATGCCGACCCAGAGCGTGTTGTCGCGGGCAACCGTCAGGCAAAAAACATTGTTCTCGCTGAAGGCGGGAGTGTTTTCACGGTCAAAGGTTAGAAACCGTTCGCCGTCGAAGCGGACTAGCCCGCCGGTTGTGCCGATCCACAAATAGCGGTCGGCGGTCTGAGCAAAGGCCTGCACAACTTGTTCCGGCAATCCGTCCTGCATTTGCCAGAGGCGCTGGGTGTAGGAAAATAAGGGAACGTTCGCCGCGAAAGCATGAAGCGCGGAGAACGAGAGAAAGTAAAAGCAGAATTTGGGCCGCACTGCGCCGCAGTCTACACCACACGCCAATCGGGCCCCGATGTAACCGAGTCAACATGGAATGCAGACAACGATGTCTGCAAGGTGCTTGCGGGAGTCGTATTCGCCTTCCCGAACGTGAATCTACCACATTGTTCTATTTTCGCGTGAACCGGTCAAATACGGTGATCACCGGCAAAGCGTTGTGCTGCTCGTCAAAGAAGCCGCGAATCGTGAGTGGTCCGGTCACCGCCGGCTCCCACCAGAAGACGCCTTTGCCGTGCCCGTCCGGAGTTTCCATTACGACGCGGTTCAATTCATCAAGAAATGCGCGCTGCCCCTCCGGAGACTCCGGGAACGGCGCTGGCTTGTTGATGTAGTTGCCGGGCTGCCAGTTATACGCCGCTTCCACAACGATGATGTCTTTCTGATACTCCCGGGCCATGAATTCCAGGTTCTGGCGAAGCTCGTTGAGGCTGCCGTGCCACCACGGATAGTACGACTGGCCGATGACATCGTAAGGCACGTCGTAACTATTAAGCTTGTCGAAGAACGCCTTCGTTCCTTTCAGGTCGGCGCCACGATCAATGTGAATCATGATCTTCGGACGAGGGCCGTTGCCGCGGCCTGCGTCCACGCCATTGATGCCGGCATATACGAGTTGCGCGAAGTTGTCCCAATTCTCCGGCAGCTTGCCATCGGGCCACATCATTCCATGGATGATCTCGTTGCCCACCTGCACCATATCGGGCAAGACCCCGGCGTCGCGGAAGGCCGCAATCGTGTCGCGGGTGTACTCGAACACCGCCTTCACCAATTCCGCGTGCGACTTGCCTTGCCACGCTTTGGGTACAGCTTGCTTCCCGGGATCGGCCCAATCATCGGCATAGTGGTAGTCGAGCAAGAACTTGAAGCCCAGTTTCTTAGCATTCTTGGCGAGAGCGATGGTGTAGTCAAGATTGTTCGGCAGTTGCGTCGGTGTGTGAAAGAGGCGGAGCCGAATCCAGTTGTAGCCGTGGGAGCGGAGAATCTCCAGGCCGGGCTTGGGCACGCCAGCGTCTTTGAAGACGGTTCCCTGCTGCTCGGCCTGAGCGAGGAAAGAAACATCGGCCCCGACGGCATAGTCTTGAGCGTGAACAAAACTGGCGGCAGAAACGAAAACGACCAGCACGAAAATGAGACGGAGAATTTGCGGGCGCATGCGTCCTCCAGCGACAGGGATTTCAAATTTCAACAGCAGACCGTTCGAAGTGCTGCGTAACCTCTAGTGTCCCGGCGGAATTGTCCTCTGCGTTTTTTCCGCGGATGGCTGAGTTCCAGCGTTCAGGTTCCAATCCACGGAACTCTCGGCAGCGATCGCGCCGCCGGGCCGCAGCAGCGTGACATGCAGCTTCAATATCTTTCGCGCCAGGCTGCCCGCCGAAATTCGCGGAGACCGTCTGCGGGCTGTTTAGGTCGGAGAATTGCCGTTCCCCGCTGGCGAGCAGTTTGCCCGCCTGATCGCATAACTCCCATGCCAACCGGTAATCGCGAAGGGGATAGGACGGCAGATCCTCAATCCCATTCGGCTTCAGTGTAACCGTGAAGCTTGCAGGCGGACCATCGGGCGCTCGGTCCCAGTGAGCTTCCAGCGCGGCAGGCGCGTTGAGTTCTTTCCAGACGTAATAAGAAGGTTTGCGCTGGCGATTTTCATCCACCAGCCCGTGCTCCACAAAACCTTCCTCACGGCCGGCCGCGATATTGCGCCGAGATTTGTAGTCCTGATAACACCACAGGATCGCGCCCGCAATCCAGTCGCGCCGCGCCAACTCCGGCATCTGCTCGCTGATGATGCGGATGCGCATGCGATCGGCCTCTTCCGGATCTTTCGCGAAGATCCCGGGCAAGCCAAACTCGGAAACGATCATCATCTTCGCGGGGAACATGCGCCCAACGCGATCCAGCGAATCGGATAACTCGGACTCGGGCCCGTGCCAGCTTCCGAAATACTGGTTCATCATCAGGAAATCGGCGTCGTTGGCGGCGGAGTCTTGGGCTCGCTCCAGTTTCGGCAGATGATCGTCAGCATAGCTCACGAAGCGGCTGGGATCGAGTTGCCGGATGAAGTCACGCATGGCGCGAAAGTAAGCGATGCCCCCCGGAGTTCCCGTGTCGCTCTCGTTGCAAACGCTCCAGGCGAAGACGCTGGGATGGTTGCCCGACTCCTCGATCATCTCGCGCATCTGTTGTTTGGCCAGGGCCAGAACTTTCGGATCTTTGAGTTGCGCCTCGCTGAACTGCCATACCGGAATCTCGGGAATCAGCAGAATGCCGTGCTGGTCGGCATAGTCAAGGATGTAAGAGTTCTGTGGATAGTGCACCGGGCGCGTCAGAGTGAGTTGCAGCGCGCGCATGTCGTCATAGTCGTGAAGCATGGTGCCCGGAGTCTCGGCCAAACCTTCCCAGACTGACTCTTCGTGCCGAGCTAGGCCGGTGAGTCGGACGCGTTCGCCGTTAATGAGTAGATGCCGGTCGCGGATCTCAATCTTGCGAATGCCGAACGTGTCGGTTTGTTCGTCGAGGACTTGCTCTTGGGCGTCAACGATCTGGGCGCGCATGCGGTAGAGGTTGGGATGGTCGATTCCCCATAGCTGCGGGCTTCGGATTTTCAACGACATCGCCACGGAGTTGATTCCAGGGGCCAGCGTAACCGTGCGAGTCTCGCCTCCGGCGACCTCGCTGTGCGGCCCGAGCGCCGTCAGGCGCAATGAGACTTGTCGCTTCTGAGCGAGATCATTCTCCAGGAAAATTTGATTTTGGACGATGGTGCCGTCGTCCCCGATCTGGCTGCGAATCTGCTGGCGGCCTACCTGGATGGGACCACCCATCGTAAGCCACACATCGCGAACCATTCCACCGTAATCCCACCAGTCGTACCAGGCATGATCCTCACCGCGTTGCGCCAGGCCGGGAATGGTGGCTGCTCCGATTCGATTATCGATCTCTACGGCAACGTAGTTGGTGGGCTTGAGTTCGCGCGTGATGTCAAAGGAATAGGCGGTGTAGCCGCCCTCGTGAGTTCCGAGGTCGACTCCGTTTAACCAGACGTGCGCAGAATAGAAAGTTGCGTCGAAATGCAGTTTCACGTGCAGATCCGGCGACTGCACCGGCAAATCGAACGTCTTGAAATACCAGGCCTTGCCCAGATAGCCATCGTGCCGGCCCAGGTTCCAGGTATGCGGAACGTTGACCGAGTCTGCGTTCGGAGGAGGATGCTTCTGCCATTCCGCGGTCTCGCCGATCTGCTCAGGATCGGTGCGAAACAGCCAGTCGCGGTCCAAATCGACGCGCGTCGTCGCACGGAGCGGGGCCGATAGGAGGAACGAGATGACCGCGCCCAGCAGGAGAGTTTTCATGCGGCTTCTGAAATCGTATGGGCAAGGGGAAGCGCCCACCTTCAAACCGTTGCAATGGTTTCAGCGATTCTACCCCTCGTGCCGCGAGGGATGAATCCTCCAAAAGTAGGACTGTCGCGACCACTCCGCATCGCGAAAGCGCTGGAGAACGTGGCGGACCCCGGGTTGGACGTGGTTGCGTTGGACCACCGCACACTAGAAGCTGAAGCGAGCCTGGAGTTCAACCACACGCCCCGCCAATCCGGTCGTGGCCGTACCGAACAGTGGGTTGGCGACCGGGACTCCGGAACCATTGTTGAAATAACTGACGACCGTGGAAGTGCTGCCAAAGGTAAATGGTGCGAGATTGAGCTTGTTGAAAGCGTTATAGGCGGTCATGCGCAGTTCGATCTTGGCGCCTTCTCCAAGAACCTTCATGGTGGGTAGCCCGAATGTTTTCGCGATGGTGAGATCAACGTCCTGGTAACGGGGACCGCGGAAGGTGTTGCGTCCGATTCCAGGAAAGTCTGGGATAGTTCCCGTCGTCTGCAATGTGAAATAAGGATTCTGCGTGCCAGCGGAGGCAGCACCAGCAGCCTGAGGAAAGTTTCCCGCGATCGGCGGCAGGAACGCCGAAGTGTCGTGGTTATCTCCGGCACCACCGTTGTATCCAACCGGCCGGAGGGGGCAAAGAGTCGTGGCTCCCAGAACGGGGCAGATATTGTTAGCGACCGGGGTCCAAGGATAGCCGGAGTGAAACTGGAAGATTCCGTTGAGCTGCCAGCCGCCGACAACCTTACCCAGAAAGTCATTGCGCTCGCGGAAAATGGGCAAGTCCCAAACGGCATACGCCCGGAAGTTGTGGGTGGCATCGTAGTCGGAGGGGCCTCGCTCCGTGGCATCGTCAATCGGATATGTCTGGTTGGTGGTGAAGCCAGGGCCCTCCGCCGAGAGTTGATCCATCGACTTGCTGTAGGTGTAGAGAACGCTAGTGCTGAATCCGTGCCGAAAGCGATGCTCGAGTTCACCGGTAAGAGCATTGAAATTTGAATTCGTATCAGGAGTGAATGTGTACACTTGGCCGACATCGGGATTCAGGACGGGATAGAACTCAGCCAGATTCTTGATGCGCGTCAAGTGGTGTCCAGCGCTCCCCTGGTAGCCGACCGTGAATACCCAGTCGCTGGGCAGGACCTGCTGCACCTGGAGCGAATAGAGGTAAGTGTAGGGAATGGGCATTGAGGTGGGATTGGAATAAATATTAGGCGCACTTTGATTGGGCAGAATTGTAGGCAAGCCATTGGCCGGGTTCAGTGGCGTGATCAACGCCGGATTTGCCGGATAGCTAAGGGGATTGTTGCTGGTCCCCAAGGTAAAGGCGATCTGGCCTCCGACGAACGGATTGCTGGCCGTCCCGCAACAGATTCCATAGTTCGCCACATAGGGCGGGTTGTTGCGAGTGTTGTCGAAGACGTTGTCATCGAAGCGATCGTAGGCAATGCCGAACCCGCCGCGAAAGACGGTCTTGTTGTTGTAGATTCCGGGACTCCACGCGAAACCCAGACGAGGACCGAAGTTGCGCCACGTCGGCTTCCACGCCTGACTCGGATTGGCGGCGACTCCGAGCGCCAATCCGTTGACCGGATCGCTGGTAGGTTCGAAATTCGCCAGGCGTCCCTTCGCTTCCGTCGGCGGAGCATAGTATTCCCACCGCAAGCCGATGTTCACCGTCAGGTTCGGGCGAAGTTTCCAGTCATTCTGCAGGAATACGCCGTAGATCGACGAACGGTAGTATTGTCCCCGCGTAACTGGCGCGGCACCTGTCAGCGGACTCACTTCAATCTGTTCGAAGATGGGGGTCCCGTTGGCGAAGTTCCACGGATCGTTGAAAACCTGATCGGGGCGTGCGCCGCCGATCAGAGAGTCATTGTCCTGTTCGTGGCTGTACTCGAAACCAAACTTCAGCGCCTTGTTGCCCAGTACTTTGGAAACTACGTCGCGAAACTCGAAAGTATTCTGCGCCAGGATTCCTGGCGAATCGTCGCCCTGCGCCGCTCCGTAGAGAATGCGCTGAGCGCCTGGCAGCGGCAGACCCTGAATTTCAATGCGAGGAATGGCGAAGTTAACTTGCGGATTGGACGTGATGCCGTTGTAGCCGTAGCGCGTGAAATTGAAACGCGCTTCATTGAGCAGGGACGGCGAAAGAGTTCTCACCCACGAAAGGAAGCCACTGGGACTGAAGTTCTTGGTACCGAAGTCTGCATTCGGCCTGCCTTGCGCCGATCCGTCAGCGGCAACGGTATTGAGGAACGTGAGGAACGTGTTGGCCGAAAATAAATTCCTGCCGGCGTTGTAATCGACGCGGGCGTTGTACTGATTGCCGGTGGTAGTTGCCGGCAATGCAATCTCGGCGAATTCCAAGTCCGGACTGCCGTCTAGGCCTCCGCCAATACCGGTGCTTTCGTATGTACCGTAAGAAGAGTAGGGCGAACCGATATCGACTCCTCCAGAAACTGCCGCGCAAGTACCGGGCGTAGTCCAGAGAGCGCAAGTCGAAGGAAGCACCTGTTTAATGCGCGGCGCCAGGCCGCTCTGTTGAAGAGTCGTCGCCACCGGCGTGCCCGGGCGATCGCTGAGAATCTGCGCATCAAACTGCGGCGTTTCTACCCAATTGTTCTCAAACGTCGTGTTGGTGGCACGCAGACCCTCATAGTTGAAGAAGAAGAAGAGTTTGTTCTTAATCAGCGGTCCGCCGAAAGTACCGGCGAACTGGCGGTAGGCATCGTCGTCTCGTACCGGGGGCGTAAAACCTACGCCGGGATCGTAACCACTGAATTTGTTGAATGCGTTGAAGTTTGGGTCGTGGTAGAGAAATAACCCACCGCCGTGGAATGAGTTTGTTCCGCTCTTGGTGATCGTCTTGATGTGGGCGCCGGAGCTGCGTCCATCCGACGCATCGTAGTCGTTGACCAGAACCGTGATCTCCTGCACCGATTCGATGCTGGGAGTGATGACAGCCGCGCCGCCCCATTGCAGACTGTTCACGCTTACGCCGTCCACCAGATAGTCGTTCGAGGTTACGCGCTGTCCGTTGGCACTGATAGGCTGCTGGTTCTCAACCTGAAAAATGGCGGTATTCGATCCGCCCGGCCCGGCGGAGCCGCCATTGCCGCCAGCGCCGTTAGGAAATCCGGCGGAGAGACCGTTGCCCATGCGAGCCCCGTCGCCGAAAACGCCGGGAGCCAGTCGCAGCAACTCATACGGATCGCGGTCGATTTTGGGTAGACCCTCGACCTCGATGGATGAAAGCGTTCCTTGCACGTTGGCGTTCTCAGTTTGAAGCGCCGGCGGCGCGCCGGTGACGGTCACCGTTTCGGTAGCCTGGCCGACGTCGACGGTGATGTCCAAGCCGCGAGGCGATTCCGCCGCGACCATTACGTCCCGGGTGACCTGGCTTTTGAAGCCAGCCGCGTCGACGGCAACGGTGTATATTCCCGGGGGCAATTCATCGAAACGGTAGAAGCCTTCTGCACTGGTGGTGGTGTTGCGCACGACTCCAGTCGCTTGATCGGCGGCAGCTACCTTTGCGCCAGCGACTTTCGCTCCGGATTTGTCCTGAACGATTCCTTGAAGCGTAGCTCCATACTGAGCCAACGCCGTCATGCTGAATAGGATGACTACTGAAAAGAAAACTGCAAAGAAAAGAGAGCACTTCCGATTGCGCATACACAACACTCCCGGCCGAAGCGCGAAGCCGCATAGCTGTTCCAGCTCTTCAAATAAAAACAGGGCTCGCGATTTTGGTTGAAGCGGCGTTCAGATGACAGGCCTGGCTAAAAGGTTGTCAGTGAGAATTAGGAGAGAGTTCCGGTAGACAGGAGAGAAGACCGCGGTAAGTCCAGCTAGTGGATGCCGGTGGAGGCGTTCGCGGCGCGATCGGGCTGAAAACCGATCTTGTCTAACATGGGCTGGATCTCCGGGTTGGACATGAACATTTTCCAGACCAGGCCGGTGCGATAGTTCTCAACCATCACGACGATCGGAGCCTGATCCAATCCCATGTAGACGGGGGAAAACCAGTTCCGCGACAGGTTGAAGGCATCATGCGGACCGTAAATTCCCCACAGCCGGTCGCCGAGCTCCCGGTAGAAAAACTTGAAGGCCTGCATCGAAGCCTGTGGAGTATAGGGAAACGACGATAGCGCCCCGGTCGGAGTGATCGTGCCGTTGTCGTTGGCCCGGTCCGGAGAGTGGCCCGAATAACCTAGCTGGTCGTCGCTGGCGGTCAATCCCCAATCATCGGCGCCATAACCCTGGTAGTGGCCCGGGTTGGCCTCGCAGTAGGCAAGATTGATGAGCGCAAGATTGCGGTTGTTCTCAAAATAATTGGTGTAGCGATCACGAATTCCTCGCGGATCGAACCCCATGAACGAATACTGAGTGAAAAATAACGGGCCGCCACTGCCCACTCCAACGTCGAGTCTAATTCCATAGTAAGTATGGCCGTTCAGATAATGATCTCCCGCGGTTGAGCCTGACCATCCGCTGCGGTAGGCGATCGCGGCCGGCGACTGGCCAGCCCATCCGGTGTAGTAGAACTCGGACGGAATGCCATGCGTGGGCGACGCAATGGCCAGAAGGTAAGTGATCATGGTCTCGTTAAATCCGGTAAGCCGATGGTCGATGTACCAGGACCACTGTGGAGACCAGTGCCACAGCAGCGCTTTACTTTCGAGACTGCGCCGGTACCAATTCCACTCCACTGCCTCCCAAAGCTGTGTGATTCTGCGGTAAAGACTTTGCTCGCCCTCGCTGGCCCCTTTGAAATACTGGCGCGCTGCCAGCAATCCCTCCATCAGAAATGATGTCTCCACCAGATCGCCGCCATTGTCGAACATGCCAAAGACCAACATGTTCTGGGCCGTATAGCCATCCAGAAAGTGAGGGAACGCACCGTGGTAGCGAGGAGCTTTCTCAAGAAAATCCATGATTTCAGTGAGGCGCTGAATACCCTGGTCGCGAGTGATGAACCCACGGTCCACTCCCACAATCAGAGCCATAATGCCGAAGCCTGTGGCGCCGGTCGCCACGATGCGGTCATCTCCCGGAATATTCTCGAGTGTCGCGCCCGCCACTGGATGAGCGCCCTCCCAGTAGTAGCGAAAGCAGGCTTCCTGCAACATATCGAGCAGTTCATCGTCCGATAATTCTCTGGTTGCCGCGCTGGCGACGCCGGAAACGGCGGACAGGCGATAGGAGTGGTCCACCGCCCTAACTCGATAAGAGGCCTTCACTCCGGATCTTCCCAGAAAATCCGCGTAGCGGTTGATGCCGCCAATCTGAATGCCGATAGGCTTGAATTTATGGCTGTCGAGAGAACGATAGATGGTGTAACTCTGCAGATTTTTATCGGCGACCGCATCCCAGCTGACGTTGATGTGCCGGTCATAGCCCTTGGCGCGCACATTCTGCGGAGCCGGTGGAGTGCGGCGAATCTCACGCCCAACCGGCGACGCGGCACCGCTGTCGTCGATCTTGATCTCGTCGATAATTAAGGTGCGAGGCGTGTCGTCCGCCGCACTCTGTCCGAAGTGGACGCTATGCAGCGCATAGGGTTGAAAGGGATGAATGGAAGCGGTTGCAAACTTGCTCAGCGACAAGCGGAGCTGAACCCATCGCTTCGCGGGCAAGTCGCCGACGGCGTCGAGCGTGACCGGAACCGTGAAGTCATGTTGCTCGTCCTCCAGTTGAACGAAAGGCAAGTCCGCGGCAGGAATCGCCTCCGGCGAGTAGCACCAGATAAAAAGTGTGTCGCCTTGAAAATCGGTAGGCCGGTTGCGCATGGCGACGACGCGTACTTCCGCCTCCCAACTTCCGCCCGGTAGGGAGCGCCACTGGAGGCGCAGCGCGTTCGGCGCCGTAAAAAAATTCTTCGTTTCGATGGGCAGAGCACCCGATCGTAACTCGATGGTGCTCGGAAAGACCGGTCTCCCGCCGCTGTAGTAGTAGTAATCCGAGGTGAGGCTGTTGTCGAACACCACGTGGTTGTAATAGTCCGCGGGTGTAACCGCACAACAAGGGATGACGATCAGAGTGGCAATGCAGAAAAGCCAAAAAGCCGAACGCACAGCGCCCCTCCCGCTCTGGGCAGATGCAGAGAGTTTTATCGCACTGAGAGCGGCAGTTTAGCACACCCGAAACCACGGTGCCGCAACGAGTCTTCTCGGGGCTGGAGGTAAGCCGACCCAACCTTACTGTCGGTTTTGGCATCTTTCGTGCACGCTGTCAGAGTGAATCGGCGGGACGCAGCTCGTCCAATGGGCGCGACTGCGACCGTCGGGAACGACAGGAGCGAAGCTTGGGAGAACACAAGAGTTTCTGGAGCGAATGGCAAGGCCGCGTCTCAGCGCTTCGAAACGTTCCGGCTGTGCTCAAGATTGTTTGGGACTCAGGCCCTGCCGTTGTGGTGTTTGGCCTGGTCTCGCGGCTGTTTTCTTCCCTTCTTCCAGTTGTTTTGTTGTGGATCACGAAGCTGATTATCGACGGAATTGTTCATGCACTTTCGGTCCATCAGGGCGTACAGCGCGGTTTCTGGTGGCTGGTGGCAGCTGAGTTTTCCCTGGCGGTTCTAAACAGCATTCTCACCCGAACCATCGACTACTCGGATTCGCTTCTGGCCGACCGATACACCCGGCACGTCAGCATTCGAGTGATGAATCATGCGGCAGGATTGGATCTCATTGCATACGAAGATCCGGTTTTCTATGACCGTCTGGAGCGGGCGCGGGTGCAGGCAACCGACCGCCTGGTCATGATTCAAGCCATTGGGCGGCTGGTGCAGCAGGCGATCACAGCCATCACGCTGTCGGTTTCGATCGTGGTCTTTTCTCCATGGCTGTTGTTGCTGCTGATCGCGGGCGTGATCCCTGCCTTTCTCGGTGAAAGCCATTTTGCCCTGCTGGGTTACGCCAAGAACTTCCGGCAGACGCCGGTGCGGCGGCAATTGGATTACTTGCGGCTGCTGGCTGGAAGCAAGGAAGCGGCAAAGGAACTGAAACTCTTTGGGCTGAAGGATTTCCTGCGGGATCGTTTTACACGGTTGTCCGATCAAATCTACACGGAGGACGTCGCGCTGTCGCGACGCAAACTGATTGCCGGATCGCTTCTCTCGACGATTGGCACCATGGGCTACTATTCCGCCTACGTCTTCGTCATCTGGCGGACCGTCGCCGGTGTACTGAGCATCGGCACGCTGACGTTCCTGGCCGGGGCAATTCAGCAGGCCAGCACTAATATCCAGCAGATTTTTTCGACGCTCGCGGGCATTGGCGACCAGGCCCTGTTTCTAACCGATTTGCTGGCCTTCTTTGAGATGCAGCCGACTATCCGCTCTAGGCCCAACGCGTTGGCGGCTCCTCGCCCAATCGTTCGCGGCGTGGAGTTTCGAGACGTTTGTTTCCGTTATCCGGGAAATTCGCGGCTGATTCTTGATCACATCAATTTTCGGTTGCATCCACAAGAGCGGCTGGCCCTGATCGGCGAAAACGGCCAGGGCAAGACCACCATCGTTAAGCTGAT
This sequence comes from uncultured Acidobacteriaceae bacterium, assembly GCA_963709385.1. Classification (GTDB taxonomy): domain Bacteria; phylum Acidobacteriota; class Terriglobia; order Terriglobales; family Acidobacteriaceae; genus Sulfotelmatobacter. The sequence goes on along the minus strand of CAVPWD010000023.1, from coordinate 67,412 downwards.
CACCCGGCTTTATGACCCCACGGACGGGCAGATCCTGCTCGACGGCGTCGATCTTCGCGAGTATGACCTGGAAGATCTTCATCGTGAGATGGGCGTCATCTTTCAGGATTTCATGCGCTACGAGATGACCGCGCGTGAAAACGTTGCCGTGGGGCGCATTGAGGAGATCGATAATCTGGAACTGTTGCAGGCCGCTTCCGGCAAAAGCATGGCAGACGGCGTCATCGGCCGGCTGCCCGGCGGTTACGAGCAAATGCTGGGAAGGCGCTTCGAGCGAGGAGTGGATCTCTCGGGCGGCGAGTGGCAAAAAATCGCCTTAGCCCGCGCATACTTGCGAGATGCACAGCTTCTGATCCTGGATGAACCCACCGCCGCCCTGGACGCGCGTAGTGAGTTCGAAGTATTCCGGCGTTTTGCCGAACTCACCGCAGGGAAGATGGCCCTTTTTATTTCGCACCGGTTCTCAACCGTGCGTGCCGCTGATCGCATCCTAGTTCTGGCAAACGGGAAGATCGCCGAGGAGGGCACGCACGAGCAACTGGCGAATCAAGGAGGCCGTTACGCCGAGATGTTTGAGATGCAGGCCTCCAGCTACCGTTAGGAAGCGCACACGATGACAGAGAGCAGCCATTTGGAACTCGAGAGTGCAGAAGCGGCAGACCTGAACACGCCGGCGTCCGACAAGACTCCGGACATACTCACGATGCGTTCCAGCCCTGCCGAGCTTGCCCGGAATTTGGCGTGGGTACCGGGACAGCGGAAGTCCTATGTCCTCCGCGATCGTTGCCGGTCATTATCTCGCAAGCTGGGGTCGTTGTCGGACATGCTTGAGTCCTCGCTCGGGAAAACTGCATCCGGCGGTGAGGTTGGAGTGCTGCGCGAATCCGCTTTTCTCCTGGAAAATGAACTCGAGTGTCCTTGCGAGGCTTTCAAGGCGGCTACCAAGGTTCCACAGGCCCGCACTCTCAATGGCATTGTCATTCCTAGAATAGCCCCGTTAGCGGAGGAGTTCTTGCTCACGGTCGGCTATCGCTTTAGCGAATCAAGCTTCACCGGTTACATCCAAGCCTTTCAGGAAGTCGCGGTACTCGAGATGGAGGAATTATGGATGCTGATCCCTGCCCTCAAGCTGGTCGTGCTGGAGCAGATCGCGGAGCACGGGTGTCATCTTCTCGAAGATCATGCTCTCGAAGATCATCTTCTCAAAGATTCCAGCGGACCGTATGGCATCGACAATCTGGTTCGCTGTCTGCGGGAGATTGGGCAAACTTCCTGGAAAGCCGTGATCGAACCGCTGATCCTGTTTGACCAAATTCTGCGCCAGGATCCAGTGGGAGCTTATTCCCGCATGGACCATGAGAGTCGCGATCTCTACCGCAGGCGGCTGGCGACCATCTCCGACCACTCCGAGTACACCGAGACGGAGGTTGCCAACGAAGTACTCGCTCTTGCCCTCCGCGCCCAGCAACGGTCAACGGATGGCGATCCCCGCATTACTCTGCGCAGCGCGCACGTGGGCTCATACTTGCTGGCGGAGGGAACCACGGCTCTTCACGAGAAAGTGGGCTACCGCCCGCCAATGACCGAGCGTTTACGAGCTTGGTTACGCCGCCGTCCAGATGAGTTTTACCTGCCCGGCATCGCCGCCCTCACGATCGCCATTGTTTCGGGCATCGTATTCCGGTTGACGGCTCCGGCTACCTCTCTGGAGCTCGTTCTGCTTGCAACGATTGCCGTGTTGCTGCCGAGCTCTCAGAGTGCGGTTCAAATCATGAACTTCTTGGCAACGCAGTTGCTGCCGGCGGAGATTCTACCCAAGCTGGATCTTTCTCATGGCATTCCCGACGATTGCGTCACTCTGGTAGCCGTTCCAGCGATGCTTTTGAACGAGAAACAGGTGCGCAAACTGGTTGACGATCTCGAAGTTCGTTTTCTGGGCAACCAGGATCCGCATCTCCACTTCGCGCTCCTCACCGATCTTCCCGATTCCGTCGCGGAGCCGCGAGACGACAATGCCCTCGTCAACCTCTGTGCGGATCTAGTGCGTAAGCTGACTGACAAATATGCCGAAAAAGGGATGGGGACTTTCTTTCTTTTCCATCGGCACCGCATCTACAATCCCCGCGAAAAACTCTGGATGGGATGGGAACGAAAACGCGGCAAGCTGATGGATTTGAACAACCTGTTGTGTGGGGGATATGACAGCTTCCCGGTTAAGGTCGGCGATCTCTCGATCCTGTCCGAAATCCGTTTCGTAATCACGCTCGACTCGGACACTGAACTGCCGCGAGGATCGGCTCGCCGTCTGGTCGGTGCTTTAGCGCACCCCTTGAACCAGGCGATTGTCGATCCGCAAAAGGGCATCGTTGTTGCGGGATATGGCATCCTGCAGCCTCGGGTTGGAGTCAGCGTGCAGAGCACGGCGCGCTCCCGACTGGCGAGCATTTATTCGGGACAGACAGGCTTTGACATCTACACGCACGCCGCCAGCGACGTGTATCAGGACCTGTACGGCGAAGGCATTTTCGTTGGAAAGGGAATCTACGAGGTAAAGACGCTACAGCGCGTTCTCGCGCGCCGATTCCCGAGCAATGCGTTGCTGAGCCACGATCTGATTGAAGGCGCATATGCGCGCGCTGGTTTGGTCAGCGACATCGAGGTGATCGAGGACTATCCCTCCCACTATAGCGCTTACAATCGGCGCAAACATCGCTGGTTAAGAGGCGACTGGCAGATCACGGAATGGTTGCTTTCGCTAGTTCCTGAGGAGTCGGGGCGGCGAGTGCCCAATCCACTCTCGGTAGTTTCCCGGTGGAAGATTCTGGACAACTTGCGGCGCAGCCTGGTGGAGCCCGCTTCCTTCCTGTTGTTCTTGTTGGGATGGACGATACTTCCCGGACGGCCGTGGGCCTGGACTCTGGCGGCCATCGGCATTCTGTTCCTGCCTGCCCTCTGCGAGTTTGGAGTCGACTTGGCCGAGGCGGCGATCACCGGGGAAGCGGAGATCGTCCGCGATGCCATCAATACATTTCTGAATACGACCGTCACAAATGTGTTGACCATCACATTCCTCGCACATCAGGCACTGTTATCCATGGATGCCGTCGTGCGAACCATGGTCCGTCGACTGATCACGCGACGGCGGCTCTTGCAATGGGAAACGGCGGCCGAAGCGGAGCTTGCGGGTTACAGGCGCACCACACTCGACATTTATCTGGGCTGGACTCCCATCCTCGCGTCGGGAGTATTTCTTTTGGTTTGGTTTACACATCGCGCAGGCGTTTCGGCGGCTCTGCCAATTCTTCTCCTGTGGGCGTGCAGCAAGCCGATTGCGCTGTGGCTGAACGGTCCAACTCGCGCCCCGCGCAAGCAAGCATCCAATCGAGATCAAAGGCTGCTCCGCATTGCCGCTCTTCGGACCTGGCGGTATTTCGCCGAGTTCAGCACCGAAGAAAATCACTGGCTGATTCCGGACAATGTGCAGGAGGAGGATCTCAAGGTTGCGCCTCGCATTTCGCCGACGAACCTCGGTTTTCTACTCAATGCACGCCAGGTTGCGTGTGAATTTGGATATCTCTCGGTTCCGGAGTTTGCGCAGCAAACTCTTCGCACGCTAACCACCGTCTCGCAACTGCAGCGATATCGCGGTCACCTGTTCAACTGGTATGACACAGGGTCGCTGATCCCGCTTGCCCCAAAGTTCGTTTCGACCGTTGACAGCGGGAACTTGATGGCTTCACTCTGGACCCTAGAGCAGGGATGCCTGCAAGTCCTCGACCAGCCCCTCTTGCAGCGTGAGTTGTGTGACGGCCTCGCGGATTATTTGTCCGTCCTGGCCAGTCTCCGCGCCCTTTCGCGCCGCCGGTCTTCTGCCATACAAGGGGCACTGCAGCGACCGGACTGGCTGCTCTACCTGCTGAATATTCCCGATGCCGCGCTCAAGAGCATTCGCCGGTCAGCCACCAACTCGAAGCATGGCGCCGACGTACGGTGGTTTCGAGAGCAAGCCGAAGAGCGGATCAGGCAGTTAATCCGCAGCGTACAACTGTACGCACCCTGGTTGCTTCCAGAGTTTTCCGCACTAAGCGACGATCCTGTACTCCACCCCCAAGGCCATCCCGACGATCTCCCCGCGCTTCGGCAGATGCCGGCTTTCATCGATCAACTTGCCGTTCGACTTCGCGCCGCAGTGGACCTGACCGACGAAAACAAATCCAAGACCCTCTATCGCGAATTGCTTTCCCTACTGCCCGATGCTCGCTCCCGTGTCGGACATCTTATCGATGACCTTAAGAGCATCGCCGAACAGGCCGCTCAGCTTGCGGACGAAATGGATTTTGAATTTTTGTTGAACCGAAACCGGCAGCTGCTGTCGGTGGGCTTCGATGTCGACAAGGAAGAACTCCACGCAGCGTGTTACGACCTGCTGGCCAGCGAAGCGCGCATTGCGTTCTTCGCGGCCATCGCCAAAGACGACATCCCCCAGGAGGGCTGGTTTCAGCTGGGACGCGCCCATACGCTCGTTCGGGGCACGGTCGGCTTGCTCTCATGGACGGGGACGATGTTCGAATACCTGATGCCATCCCTTTGGATGCGCGTCTACCCTAACACCGTTCTGGAGCGTGCGGCAGTCGCGGCTGTGCGATCACAACGAGTCTATGCCGCTCACCGCCACATTCCCTGGGGAATCTCCGAGTCCGCTTTCTTCCGGACGGATGAGTCTGGCAACTATCAGTACCATCCCTTCGGAATCCCTGAGCTGGCCATTCACAAACCCGACGAGGAAGGACCGGTGGTTTCGCCATATTCGACGTTCCTCGCGTTGCAGATTGACTCGCCGGCGGCACTGCGTAATCTGCGAACGCTGCGACGCAAGCGAGCGCTGGGAAGTTACGGCTTTTACGAAGCCCTTGATTTCAACCCCGGCCGTTGCTGTTCCCGCTGGCGGCGTTATGAACTGGTGCGCTGCTGGATGGCGCACCATCAAGGCATGAGTCTGCTGGCCATGGCAAATTTTCTGCACAACGAAGTCGTGCAATGCTGGTTTCACAGCCACCCGCAGGTTCAAGCCACGGAACTGCTGCTCCAGGAGAAACTGGTCGGTCACGTTCGCCCGCGAGGAACGGGGGCCCGAGCCGCGTGAGGCCTCCGAGTACAAAACGGCAACGTTGAAGCAAGGGAGGAGTCGACGCGGGAGTGTGCTGCGTTTTCTCTGTTACGGCCGGTACTTTTTGAAACCTGCACGCTCCATACCACGCTCCGCCTCCGGGTTTTTCATGAACGTATTCCACACAAACCCCGTTCGCGCGTTTTCCGCCATGAGCATGGTGATGCCAACATCAATCCCAACTACGTCACTGTCGTACCAGTTCTTTAGCGGATTAAAGGCATTCACAAATCCGTACCGGCTCCATGCGCGTGGATAGTGATCCTCGATGTTGGTCAGCACGCGCATGACGACCTGCGGCAAGAATGGCAGGGAGCCCGCCGAGGCGCTGGGAACGACCGTTCCATCAATCGGTCCCATCATCGGCGGGCCGCCCCAAATCACGTAGCCCTTCTGCGAATCGGAAGCCGAAATGCCCCACAAGTCGGCGCTGTAGTCGGGAAACTGCCTGGCCAGTTCCAGACAAAAACGGCGGTGAGCCTCGGTGGCGAAGGCCGAATTCTGGAAATAGTCGGCGAATGCGTCGCGCTTATCGCGGAAATCGAACCAGGCCTGCGAGTATTGATGCACAAACAAAGGAGCGAACGAGCCGATATAACGAATGCCGTCAAACTCGAATTTGGTGCGCTTCCAGGCGTTCCAGGCTTCTCCGGGAAGCGGATGCGTCAGAGATCCCAACCCCAGCAGATAGATCATCATCATTTCGCTGTAATAGTCCCAGCGATAGGGGAGAAAACCAAATTCTGGGGTCCATCCATGCGGCAATAACGAGGTGTCCTCGGACAGCCAACTCCAATCGACACGGTTGAAAATCTCGTACGCCAGAAGACTGATTTCAGAATGTTCCTCGAAGTATCGACGGCAGGTGAGAATTCCGCAGAGCAGGATCGACGTGTCCACAGAGGAGACCTCTGAATCCCATATTCGCTCTCCGGTATTGATGTCGGCGAAATGGTAGAAGAAGCCCCGATGAGTCGGCATCTTCTTCCAGAGGAAGCGCAGCGTGACCAGCACGCGCTCCCGCGCCTCGGGAAGCGAGATGAATCCGCGTTCTTGTCCGATGCAAAGAGCCGTTAAGCCAAACCCCGTCGCCGCGATACTCGCGACCACCGCACTGACGTTCGTTAGCACGTTGCAGCGATCTCTTACCAGACCGGTCTGCGAACTTGCTTGCTCCCAGAAATACTGGAAATTCCGCTTCTCCAGTTCTTCCAGTAGCTGATCGTCAGCCGCAGATAGGCCGTTGGCTACTGGCGGAGCGCTGTGCTGGTCCTGCGGTACGGCCTCCGGTGCCGTCAGGAGGCCAAACGTCTTCCAGTGATCAACCATCCTCCACAGGCCCAGGCCTGCAAACTGCAGCAGCAACTCCCGTCGTGAAGGGAGGAACCTGCCAGGGCTGCTATGCTCTTTCTCACGCATCAGATGGGAGTTAGATGCTTCCGCGGCTGCGTTCGGATTGCAGCGATCAAGGGTGAATCGTCCCCATTTTTTATCCGGAGACGCTGTCGCGGACCAGTGAAAATTCAGCAAACCCTGGCGCCAGAAAAGTGCGTCCTACATTGTTCGCCTTTCAATGCCAGGTCGAAATGTTGGACCAGAGCGCTTCACGAAAAAATGCAATGACTAGCGGCAAGACGGCCACGATCGTGGCGATCATTGCTCTCGGCCTGTTGATATTGACCGTTGTCCTCTTCCATCGGCGGCAACCGGTTACGCTGAGAGGCGCCGTCTTGCAACAGGACAGTGACCCCAATAAGCAGCTACCCCTCGCCGACGTAGAGATCACGGCGACCAACGCATTGGGAAGCGCTCATTCCGCATCCAGCCCTTCTGGTTTCTTCAGCCTGACTCTGCCCAAAGGACTGCGCCGCCGCCAGCAGGTGCTTCTGCAATTCCGGCGTAAGGATTATCAACCGCTGGATGTGAACGACTTCATAGGAGACAAGACGTATATCGCCCGCATGGTTCCAGTCCATCAGGACGCCGATGAATCTCGCTCCGAGTCGATCATCACAAATATCCGAATAAGATACTCAGTCAAAGCCACAACCGAGGCAAACATCGGAAGCTCCGTAAAAACCTTCCAAGTGGTCAACACCGGGAACATGCTGTGCAACAAGCGGACTCCCTGCTCGCTCGACGGCAAATGGAAGGCAACGATCGGATCTTTCTCCCTCGACGCCGGAGAGGGGAATGAGTTCCGCAATGCGCGAATCTCCTGCATTGCCGGACCCTGTCCGTTCACCAAGATAGAACAGGAGAATCTTTCGCAGGACCGCCGGCTTTTCGACGTCTCGGTTCTTAACTGGTCAGACACCACGACATTTTTGCTGGAGGCCGAAGTGGTACACCCCATGACCAGCGATATGGTACGTGAAACCTACCCTGTAATTTTTGGACGCGCCCTGAACTTCAGTCTGCCTCCGGCGGCGGAGGGGCCCAGCATCGAAGCGGAGATCAATGGAGAGGCGATCGTTTTTCCTCTCGGGCCAGACCTCATCCTCCGATGGGCGAACTGTCACGTTGGCATCGACAAGGACCAATCCAAAACGTATCGCTGTGAGCTGCAGTCGGGCTACCGCCTGCGCTAGCCGCCTGCCTTCACGCGGCCAGCACGATGGACCCAATTTCCCGTTCTTCGCAGAAGCAGTAACGAAGTTCTAGGCCGCCACTCCCGCGGCTCTCTCCAGGCTTGCAGCCTCTCGCGCTCCGGCATGCCGCAACACTTCGATGGCGCAGTCTGCTCTGGCGCGCTCGGCGCACGCCACGTACACCAGCACTCCAACATCGCACAGTTGGCGACCCAATCTCCGGGCTTGGTCCACGGAGAAGCCCAGGCCCGCCAGGGTCTTCGATTCCCCACATAAGGTCGTGAGATTCTGCTCGCCTATCAAGGCTTGGAAGAACGTCTGGGATCGGATGAAAAAGCCCACGGAGGGAATCACAACCGCGCCGAATTCTGAAAACCACCCAATCATTCGGGCACTGACCGCGTTCTCTTTCAGATCGGCGTTGAGTATCCTGGCATCGCGAACAACCGTGGCCACAGGATGCGCGGGCGACAGCACCATGCAAATGTCTTCGTTTCCGAAACCTGCCCGGTTTAAGTTGTACACAATATCCGGCAATGCAACGTTGCGAGGGTACATCCCGTAGGCGCCCGCTTCACTGATGGTCATAACAAAACATCTCCAATGTGGGGGAGTAAGAAACTTTGGCACGGGCCAGATGCGATTCCTTAGGAGTACAGGAATTATCAGGACGGACGCACTAGGGTGGATCATGTAGGAGCGGACATCAGGAGAAAACTGTACCTTAGCCGACGGCTTGTGCCAGCACTCATAGGTCTGCATACCACCGCGTCGGCGCCGCGGATCGAAGAACACTCCCCTCAGCTGGCTTCAAGAAAGCAGTTTTCAATCTTGAAAATGCTCTCGGTGTTGCTTCGGGTGTCGAGGGGCGCGACGCGTCGCGGTTCGCATTCCTGAACGTCATGCCATGTCACAACGATGGAAGAGTTGATCGGTATCGGTAACCTACGGACTCTTGTTGTGCTGAAATCCGTACGGAAATCCACGCCCTTTCCGCGCGGATTGAATGCAACACTGTATTCCGGTAGTGCAGGGGTTCGTCTTAAATGGCTCCAGGAGCAAGACCAAATGTCCAAGACAATGTCCAACACGGAGCCGAAGGGGCCCACGAATCCCCTATCTGCAACGCCGGTAAGCGACCTCCGGCGAACATTTGAAACCGCAATTGCCCAAATTCGGCGGGATGGAAAGACCCTCAGCCGTTCTCAGACTCCGATTGTCGTGCGCAAGGAGACGCAGGTGCCCGGCGACTCAGCCGATGAAAAGCGGGCGCTTACCACCGCCGCGCGCGCGCTCGCACAGCTGTGGAATATTTCTCCCACGCTGATTCGCTGAGGAGGGCCATCGACTATGTTGCGTGTGTTTGGGGCGTTCTTATCGGTCTTCTGCTTGCTTGGCCTGGTCGTGCACCTGCGCGGATTGGTCCAGATCTTTGGACTCGCGGCGCTGACGTTGTTTGTGATCGATCTGCTCGTGGCAAATGTTGCGGGCCGGCCACGCGCTTCAAGATTGCGGGACAAACCACTTCTATAGCGGAATAATTCTGGAATTTCACCACTTGAGAAAACTCTCGAAGCCAGATCCCAGATCCGCCTCAGACGCTAAAGCAGGATGAACGGCAACGTCGGAGTTGCCGATCACCCTGCTTCTAGGCAATTGAGGGAAAAACTTCCCATTGGCAGCAAGACTAGCGGCTGGACTGCCGGATATCTTCCTCCTCTTCCGCGGAGTCCATCGAATCCTCGGCCCGGTGCGGCGGTTTCGACGACGCCTTATTGTTTTCGGCGTCCTTCTTGGCGGCATCACTGACTTTGCCATACGCGTTCTGCAGTTTGCCTTCGACTTGTTTTGCCGCGCCTTTGACTTGTTTCTTGGGATCGCCCGTCCATTCTCCCGCCTGGCGTTCGACGCGTCCTGCCACGTCCTTCAACTTACCCTCAACCCGATCTTTATTCATGCCGTCCTCCTTCTTCTTTTATTTAGTTACGTGTACTTCAGTCCAACGAAAACGCCGTGGCGGACAGTCGCGTTGGTCGACCGTCCGGCACGGCACCTTCACACCTGAAGCCACTCGCCCCGCGCGAGCGAGCTTTAGGCGATCTTGTCCCGCTTTTGCTGATCCTGCCCCGGATAGTTCTGTCCACGGTCCTTCTCTCCACGATCCTGAGAGTTGCGTTCCGAGCCGGGTTGACTCTCGCTTTGCTTGCGTTGCGAGTGAGCGTTCATCTGGTGCTCCTGCAACTCACGGTCGGAATTGAATGACTGATGGCAAACATCGCAAGTCTTCTTTTGATCGCCGAGGTTCTGTTTCTGCTCGCTCGGATTCTGTGTCATTTGTGCCTCCTCGATTTATGGTTTGAGTTCCACCCAACTTCTGCGCTGCGCAATCAGTGAGATGTCGATAGTGCCGACAATGTTTTCGCATTTGTTCGAGGATGCGGTGCGCCGAGCACCGCATCAACGGAATCGTCACGCCACTGGATTTCGCCCCTGGATGATGCGCACCAGCACGGCGATCACCGCGATTACCAGTAATATGTGAATGAAACCGCCCAAGGTATACGAACTGACCATTCCCAGCAGCCAGAGAATCAATAACAAGGCAACGATGGTCCAAAGCATCGGAAATCATCTCTTTCTGGCAGACGCGACCGCAGGCGGAACTGCTGTTCCCGAGGCTAAGCAGGATCGGTGGAAGGATGAATCCAGTGAAATCCGTAATTGGCAGAGTGATCGCCTCTACGCGAGGCAGGGGAGGTCAATGGTTGGCTAGGATCGTTCGCTAGGGCGAAGGAACGTCGGATCAAAATACTTGAACAATTCCGTTCCGCACGGCATACCGAGTCAGGTCGGCGACCGAATGGAGATCGAGCTTGCGCATCAGGTTCGTGCGGTGCGTTTCCGCCGTCTTGACGCTGAGGTTGAGCGCGGATGCGACCTCCTTGCTGGTTTTTCCTTCCGCCAGCAACTGGATCACTTCGCGCTCGCGCGAGGTCAGAACATCGTCCGAGATAGCCCCACGTTCGCTCTCAGCTTTCTCCCGGCCAAGATAGCCTTCCAGGACCATCTGGCTGACTCTGGTCGTGAAAAACGTCCTCTGTCGCTGCAACGCCTCGACCGCCGTGACCAAATCACGACCGGCGTCGGACTTGAGCAGAAATCCGCGTGCGCCGGCGCGCAGCACTTCGCGCACGACGTGATCGGTATCGTGCATGGTTAGAATCAGGATTGCTGCCTCGGGCGATGCCGCCAGAATCTGTCGGGCAGCCTCCAGACCGTTCAGGTTTGGCATGCCGATGTCGAGCAATATCAGGTCGGGCTTCATTATGGCGGCAAGCTCGACGGTCTCGCGTCCATCTTTTGCTTCTCCGCAAACCTCCCAACCCGCGTGGCTCTCCAGGAGCGATCGGATACCGCGCCTCGCCACTTCATGATCATCCGCTATCAGGATTCGAAGCATTCCTCACCTCCACGGCGCACAAGAGCATCCGCAAATGCGAACATTTCTGACGTCTTGTTGTTGCGAACGAATACTGGCCGAAGGGGCGCGCGGCAATCATGGTCAAAGCACAAATCGTGCCAAACCCCCATTCCCTTGCATCTAAACGGCTTTGTCGAGCTGGCCTTTCGTGGTTCGTGTAAGTTTTTCCAGTTCCAACGCTAGGCGAACGGAGCAGGTTGTAGAACCTCTGATTCTCTTGGGAATGGGGGAATGGGTCTCGCCGAACTTGGCCGCCACTGCCAAAGGCAAAGGAGTGCGCTCCTTCAAGGCCGCATGAAGATGGGCACGATTAAAGGGCCTGGCGTGTTGGTTCCATTCCCGCCGAGGGCCGTGGCGTGGAGTGATATTTGAATCTCAGTAGCGCTAATAGCGCTCAGGCCGCCGTGGGACCGGTGGGCGTCTTCGGTGGCGGGGGCGGCAACTCGATTTGAATCAGATTGTTCTTGATGGCATATACGACCAAATCCCGGATCGAGTGAAAGCTCAACTTCCGCATGATATTGCTGCGGTGCGTTTCGACGGTCTTCGTGCTCAGATTCAAAAGGCAGGCAACTTCCTTCGAGCTGTTCCCTTCCGCCAGCAACTGCGTGATCTCGCGCTCTCGAGCGGTGAGTGTCGGCAACGTTGGAGCCGCGGTTCTGGAGATGGCGTGCCCCTTCTCCAGAAACCCGGCTAACACCAGATCGTTCACTCGCGGCGTAAAGAACATACGTTTGTTCTGCAGGGCTTCGACCGCCGATACGAGGTCTCGCGCAGCGTCAGACTTCAAGACGAATCCGCGAGCGCCGGCGTCCAGAGCCTCACGAATCACCTGATCAGAATCGGTGATGGTCAGCACGATTACCTTGAACTGAGGATCATGCTGAAGGAGTTGACGAGTCGTATCGAGGCCGTTCAGATGGGGCATCCCAATGTCTACAATCACCACATCGGGTTTCAACTGCAAGGCCTTCTCGATGGCCTCGCGGCCATCGCTGGCTTCACCGCAAACTTCCCATCCTTCACGTTTCTCCAGCAAGGCGCGCAATCCGCGCCGCACGATTTCGTGGTCATCGGCCAACAGGATTCTCAACCTCATGATTCACCCCACAGATCGGTCAAAGGTGGACCGCAGTTTTCGCTTCATGAACGCTTAATGCAAGCCAACAGCATCCCGCCCATTGAGTACCGTAAAAACCCGATGTTCGCTCACCGCTTCCACCGCAGCCAGCAAATCGCGGGCGGCGTTGGACTTTACAACATATCCCCGGGCACCAGCTTCCATGGCCTCACGCATCATTTGCGGAGAGTCGTGCTGGGTCACAAACAGAATTTCCAGTTGAGGAGCCTGACTGCGCAGCACGCGGCATGCCTCCAGTCCATTCATTTTCGGCATGGTGACGTCCAACACCATCACGTCGGGCTTCAAGTTCTTCGCTTTCTCGACCGCTTCAACGCCGTCCGCCGCTTCTCCAACGACCTCCCAGCCGGATCGCCCTTCCAATAGAGTCTTCAGCCCCTGCCTCACGATGGGATGATCGTCAACAAGTAGGATGCGAATTGTCATGCTCTTCCAGACTGTTCAGAACCCGACGAAAACATTCGTGACATCTTAATTCAATTCCGGGTGATCAGTCCGACGAGTACCTATCACCTGGCGCCATCAGTACGGCGCTGCCTCGGAATTCAAGCTCCGGGCAGAGACTATCGCTCGATCCAGATGAGTCCAATACAGGGAATCCTGTATTTGACCGGACTTCCCGACCCCGAAACGCACCCGAAAACAACATTGTCAGTCACGTGCCCACTGAGATTGTCGGGAAGTAGGTTTGCTCGCGTAATAGCACCTCGACTGCTTCTACGACTGACCCGATGTCTTGTTTTGCGCAAGCTCCGCGGACTCCCGCCAGGCGAGCCGCATCGGCCAACTGCTTCGAGAGGTGAAGCGTGACCATCAGAATCGGAATCTTGGGGTAGAGTTCGGAAATCTGCCTGGCAACGTCGACGCCGTTCAAGTCCGGCATCTGATAGTCCAGCAGGATGAGGTCAGGAGGAGCCTCGAGCACTTTTTGCAAAGCTTCCGCGCCATTTCGCGCCTCGCCGCACACCCGCCACGAAGTCTGCTGCTCAAGAATCGCCCTTAAGTAATGCCGCACCGAGGGATTGTCATCGACAAGAAGAATACGAACCACGCGAAGTCCTCCCCGCCGGCCAGATACCCACAGCGAATGCATCAGACAAGGCGGCGATCCTACGGAGCCATAAGCACGCCAATCGGCAGTTCTGCGCGAATCCGTTCCCGCGTGGCTTTCTCACCTACTGTCCCACTCGGTGGCGCTTCGCTTTGTGCTGTTTCATCACCGTGCGAGCCGCCACTTCCTTCGCTCTCTCGCCATACGGGCCAGACCGCTGACCACTCTCCTTGATGTGCTCGTATTCGCGCTGTTCCTTCGCGCCTACTCCGTGTAAGTGTTTCTTCCCTGGCATGGCACCCCCCTTTCGATGCAGTCTCGTCGGATAACGTCTAGTGCAAACTTAGCTGACTGTTTGCGGGCGTCACAATCCAGTGAAGCCTGTAGCAAACGACAGACTGAGGCGAGATCGGACGTAAGGAGAGTCGAGATGGAACCCAAGTGTTCAAGGCCAGCGCAACTGCCGCGCCCCGCCGTGGTCCCCGAGCGACTCCCGCGAATCGATCAGCAGAAGTATCAAACCCCACGGCCTAACGACTCTTCTCTGATGACCTCCGTAATCTGGCGCATTGACATTCGGCGAATTATCTTCCAGGCAATCCATCCCTCGTGTGTGACAGTTCAGCCCGCCATCCCGAGGAAATCAAGCGAGGAAGTACCGCGTGAGAATATCCCGATGTGCTCTTGTGTTTGCGCTGCTGGCTGTTGCGGTGTCAGTGCCGCTTGCCCCCGGCGCCTTTGGCCAGATTCAACCTACGATTAGCTGTCCGTCAGGACACGGCTATTGGGACATCCTAAGCGTCATGATGATGGATCCGGGATTGGCCGCGGAATACCACATGGAGGGGATTAGAGACGGCCTCCCGTCAGCTTACGTTTATACCTTTTGGGATCCCAGTCAATCGAAGGTGTACTACACGAAAAATCCGCAGGGCAATCCCTGGGATATCAATCTCTACGACCCAAACTACGTTTATCAATGGATCACGGAGCTGGGCGTTGTGAATGGTGTCAATCATTGGAATGATCCAAAGAGCTGCAGAAAATTCAACAACGGCAGCGACAACAGCACTTCTGACCTCTCCATGCGCTGGGCCGCCCGCTGCGCAGTTCCCGGCGGAGAGGAAGGCCAGTTCTGGAATCCGCCGCCTTCTGCCCTGCCAAACAACACCAACTACCTCACCTATGTGGATCGGGAACTGCAGAGTCCAGCTCAGAATCTTGCCTACTCGCGGCTGAAGCTGATGCCCACCCGTACCATGACCGTTACCGACCACCGCGCAGACCCGCCGCGGCCGTTTTCCATCACCACTTTGCCGCTGCAATACAATTACACATGCAGTGTCTTGAACAACGCCAACTCATGTAAGTTTCGTGAGGTGTTTGAGTACGGTGTAGATACCGGCGTCAACCCCGTGGACAATATCAAGCACAGCTACGGATGGATCGCCTGGTACTACTTCACTAACACAACCAAAGGAAATCCAGATCTCCCCGCCACCTGGGTGCTGGAGAATTCATCGGTTTCTGACCAGTTGATGCCCGGAGAAGTCGGCGTGAACTTCCAGTGTTTTTAGATGGTCCTTCGGTTCCTGACTAGTCAGGATTCATTTCGATCTGCCGAGGAGGCAAGACCGGCAGATCGGGATGCTGCTTATCTCTCCAAATCACGCCAAAACATTCGCCCTCGCTTTGAGCACGCCAGGTAGTTCCATCCTCAAACTTCACGGAATATGGAAAGAACACCCAGCCCAGGACAGACTGCGCGCTGGCGGCCCGAACGCCCGGCTTCTCCAAAGTCTGCTCCTGCCCGGGAAACAGCGGTTTCGCCGAGGACCACTCTGGGTTGAACGGTCGCCGCAAGTCCTGGGGCGCTAAAAACATCTCGGAAATGAGCGCCAGGTTGACGATGAGTTTCTCGCTGTTGTTTTTAACCTTCAGAGTGAAATTCTCCGGGCTCTTCCAGAAATCTCCTCCCGTAAACGCCAGTGGGCAGGCACGAGCGGGAGGGGAGTAGATCGTGTACACCGCCATCATTCCCGCTTCCATATGATCTTGCACGTGGCAATGGAACATCCAGGTCCCGGGATTGTCGGCGAGCATGTCAACGGTCGCCATGCTTCCGGGAAGAAGTTCAATCACGTCGGTGTTTCTCTTTCCGTCGGTGACCGTTTCACCGTGCCAGTGCGGAGTGTGCAGGTCGATCTCATTGCCCATCCCGAGTAGATACCATCGCACCTTCTCTCCCTGTTTCATGATCAGACCGGGAAGATTGCCGAAAATAAAGCCGTTCATGGCATAAAACTGACCCTGAGGCTTGCCTCCCATCTCATCGAAGATCATGAAAGACGCGACAAATTCACGATCGACATCCTTTGGTGATCCGTCGGGATTCGCTTTGCCTTTGGCGGTGACGATGATCGGGCCCATCAGTCCCGCGTTAATTTCAACGCCGGGGTCGACGTGGGAGTGATACCACCACACCACTGAACTCAGCTGCCCCTGGCCCGGGCCGCTGGCCGCGTTGGCAAACCAGTGGTAGGTAAATCGGTTGCCGGGAGAAACCTGTGCTCCTTTGCCGAACGGCAAATAGAGCGACCCTTCATTGTTCTTGTCGTAGCGCAAGCCGTGAGGATGCATATCATGGCCCGCATGTCCGCGGTTCAGAAAGTCGACCACGATCTCGTCGCCGACTTCGGCGCGAATCACTGGCCCGAGAATTCCCAGCCAATCAGGTTGCCGCTTCGGCGTGCTGAAAGTATCGTCTGTGTATTCGATAAAGCGGGTCTTGGGCCAACGCAGCTTCAGCGCCAACGGCTGGGGAATGGGATTTCCATTCAACAAATTACGGCCGCTGGGCGCGTAGTCCCACATGACATCTTCAGCGGCGATGTAGTAGTGCCGGGTGACCGCGAAGCAGGAGGGAACGCACAACCAAAAGACGAACAGCATTCCAAACGCTCGCTGGATGCTCACGAGTTTATTATCCCATTGCCGGGATGGTCTGTGATCATTCGCCTTTCAGGAACTGGCGGTCGCGCGTGCTCGACAAATCCCGGCGTGGCCAATCTTTGCTTTTTGCTTTCCACTCCGCCCTTCTCCAATCAGGGAGCCGGCGGAGACAAGGTGCATTGTCCGGCCATGCTCTGAGTCGGCGGCGTTGGGGGAACGGCCCACGGTTTGTTTGCAAAATCGAAGAACTCGCTCATGTCAGCTTGAGCCGCGTCGCGTTTGGTTAGCGCCGGCACGTTGAAGCGCGTCTCGATCAGCTTCAGCATTGCCGTGTAGTCGAATACCGTATGAGAAACATAATTCTTCTTGGCGAACGGTGAGATGACGATCATCGGCAAACGATATCCGGTAAAGGTGAAATCACAGGTGCCTCCCCCGGTGGTGCCGGTCGAATCACAGATGTCGCCAGGCACCAAATCCAGCGGCGCAATCCCGTCAGGGCTCGGCATGGGCTGCGGCGAGACGTGGTCGTAAAATCCTCCAGCTTCGTCATAGGTAAAGATCATCGCGGAGTCGCTCCAACTGGGGCTGCTCATCAAAGCATTGATCAAACTCGCAGCAAACTGCGCCCCTGCCTGAACGTTCGTCGGAGAAGACGTATCGTAATCAGAAGGATGCTCGTCCAACCCTGCAGTCGAAGGAGGTTCGATCAGCGCGACCTGGGGAAGAGTTCCATTCTGTGCATCGGTCGTAAATTGCGAGATCGGCACCAGATTTTGCGACAAGGACGAGCTATTGACGATCGTCTGCCCGTATGTGAATTGGTTGATGTAGGAGTAGTTATAGAGACATGCGGCAGTGGGCGCGGACGCACAGGTTGTGCCCTCAGGATCGACATAGATCTTCCAGGTGATACCAGCGTTTTGCAGTTCCTCGAAAATAGTGGTCGTGGCGAGGGGAGTTTCCGGCGCAGCCAGAGGATGCGCATGTCCAGCGGAAGTGGCCGCTAGTAAGTACATTCGGTTGATCTGGGTTCGGTCCATCACGGGAGAAAACCAACGGTCTGAAGTGGCGAAGTTTGACGCCATAAAGTAGTAGTAGTTCAAGTCGCTTCCGTCAAAGTAGCCCATGGCACGAATGCCGTTCGTGTCCATTAGAGTGGGCGATTGCTGGCGAGCGTCATCCGCGGCGGCCACCACGAACCCGTTGAGGGTGGCCGGATTGTTGCCTTGAGGATCGTTCAAATCCCAATCCACGTGACTCTCGTTCCAGAAAGGGCTCTGCTCCTCCTGACAGACCGAGGCAAAATGAAAAGAACCGATCAGGTTGTTGCTATCCGGGAGGCAAACATCGGAAGCGGGAAAAGGTTGACTGGGATCGCAACCCGGGATCGCGGGCGCAGGTGCTTGCAGAGGAGCGATTCCGCTTGCCGGATTGAATTGCGGCAGACCGTCAAACGACTGATCCGCGATATTATTCGCGGCCCAGTATCCGCGGAGCGCGCCGAAGTAATGATCGAACGAACGATTCTCCTGGGCGAAGATAATAATGTGGTTCAGGTTCTGCAGGTTTCCACCGGACTGAGGTGTTGATCGCAGACCGGTGCATCCGACCAACATCAGAACATTCAGGCCTGACAACAAGGCAATCCCTAATCGATGTCGAGAGAACTTGTCTTGAGATCTCATGTGGCGAGCTACTCCAAATACAGAAGTCCGCCCTTCGATGAAGGGAGAGTGCCCGGGGGTTGTTTGCGAACGCAGAAGGATTAACGGACGAACTTAGACGGGAAGTCGTGTGCCGAGCGGAGAATTGTGCCTCCAAGTCTAGAGTATTCTCCCGCCGAGTCTAAGGTCTTTCACGGAGCGGCATCGCGAGCGACTCACTCTTTTCAGAAATCTATACGACATGCCGGGAGAATTTCGCATCAGAGTTTGGACGTTCACTTTGCGCCTGCCTTGGAGTGTCTATGCCGACCAACGAGTCACCCGTGCGATCTTCCGCTCAAATCCCTTACTTTCAGGGAGTCGCTCCTGAGAACAGTGACCAGCCGCGAGATGACCCGTGAGCGCAGACCACTGCTCAGCTTGGCCCGCAAGCTGCACGAGAACGAGTCAGCACTCGCCTTGATGCGACATGCATTCCGCCTGTTCCAGCGCATCGGAATCACGGTGAGTCCCAACCACTATTATTGGCCCGTACCTGACTTCCGTGAGCTTGAGTCCAGGGAGTGGCCGGCCGAGGAAGAGCCGGTGGGGCTGGACCTTGCCTTTGAACGACAATTGGATTTCCTGCAAACAGTAGTTCCGCAATATCAATCTGAATGGGCGTCGGACTCGTCGCCGTTCTTCAGCGTAAGCTACAACCGCAGCAATGGCTTCTTCGAGACCGTCGATGCCGAGATCGCCTACTGTCTGGTTCGTCACCACAAGCCGCGACGAATCGTAGAAGTGGGCGGCGGGTATAGCAGCCGCGTCATGGCGGCTGCTCTCGATCTAAATCTCAAACTGGACGGAGTTCGCGGCGAGCTGATTACCATTGACCCATATCCCGATCGATTTCCTCAAAAGGCGCTGAGCGATCGTGTCCATCTGATCACCCAAACCGTGCAGGATCTGGACCTCGACATTTTCCTGAGCCTGCAAAGTGGCGATTTCCTTTTCCTGGATTCGAGTCACGTCGTAGGAATTGGCAGCGATGTCGTGCGTGAATATCTCGAGATCGTTCCCCGCATCGCCGGAGGGGTGCTAGTCCATGCTCACGACATCTTCATACCCGCCGACTATCCGCGCGAGGCGGTGTTGCATAATCTCGCCTTCTGGTCCGAGCAGTACCTCTTGCAAGCCCTGCTGATGTTCAATCCGCAATTCGAAGTACTGTGGGGCAGCAGCTACATGCAGAGCCGAGCAACTGGAATGCTCGAAGCCGCGTTTCCTCACTGGCAGCACAGCTATCAAAACATGCCGCCGGAAAAGCGCCGCTTTCTTCCCACCCGCGACGGCGAACGGGTTTGGCCGTCCAGTTTCTGGATGAGGAAACTGGCTTGAGTCGATTGAATATCGGGATCGAAGCGTCAGAACTACCAAATCCCCTTGTCGCTTCCCGTAATCCGAAGATTCACAAATGCCGCGGCGGCCAGCGCCGGCAATAGAGACAAGCGAGCCGCAGCGCGAAAGTTCCTCGCCGTTCCGGTTGCGATGAGTTGGTGCAGGAACAGTTGCGAACCCTGCGGCAACATGGGCACACGGAGGAACTGTTTTCCCACGTAAGTGACTTCGGCGCCGAAACGGGCCGAGCTCCCCACAAAATCTGGCATCGGAAGCGGGCCAACGCCCGAGCGTTCGTTGCAGTCCGAGGCGATCTTTAGCATCGTCGCGACTCCCGGCCAGATTGACCAGCACTGGGCCGAAGTGCGCAGTCGCGCGAAATCCAGACCGCCAGCCCGCACCAACCGCGAAAGGTTCAGCAGATCGGTGAAGCGAATGTAAAAGTGGCGATACATTCTTTGCAGAGTCGCGAGTATGACTTGTTCCTCGGGAGCCGGGACACGAAAGCGGAATGAACCTACTTCGCGGAGCACGCTGGTTTCTTGTAGATGCTCGGCAAGATCATGCTGCTCGCCAGTTTGTCCGAGGCAGCCCACATGGATTTCCACTAGTTGAGGAAGGTCCGGAACCCGGAAGTTCCATTTGTGCGCCAGTCGATCGCCCCAACTCTGCGGCTGCACCTTGGCGTGCAGTTCGCTCCGCATCGCGCCCAGCACGTCGCCTTCGCTCGCTGCGCTAAAGAGATCGAGATCGCTTCCAATATCGGGCCAGTGATCGAGGGTTTTGATCACAACGGGGGAGTGCCCGGTCAATTCGAGTGCGCGCACAACCTTAGACAAAGCCGCGAGCGCACGGTTGATCTGCCGTTGCTGGGCCTGCGCCAGATCATCGAGGTTGGCGGGATCCATGAATCGCGAGGCGACTGCTCCGTTCACGGTCCAAGCTCTCAAAAGGCGCAAAGTGCGAAGCGATACGCGTTGCAATTCCGCAAAGCGCAGAAAGTCCGACCATTCTCCCTCGGGCATGCGTTGCAATTCCAAGAGCACATGGTCGACCTGGGGGCTAGTGTCGCACAGCGGGCCCCTCGGCATGACCGAATCGAAATGCAGCACCGCAAGCATCTCGAACATGGCGGCGGCGCGCGCTCTCGCCGTGGTCATGGATTTCCTCCGTGCGAGACACTCGTTTTCGATTCGTCACAGTGGGGCAGGCCACGCTCAATCGCCGTTCCCTCTTCGTAGTCGTTCCAGGTAGCGATTAGAACAAACGGAATGGGGTGTGAAGGATCGTTGTTTTCATCGAACATCCGCAGGGTATCCTCGAACGTCTTACCGCATCGTGCATCAATGTGCCGATTCAAACTCCAGGAAGCCTTGGTATCGTTGAAGCCCGGCCAAACTCCGCCCACGGTAACCTCGTCCGGATGTTTGGTTCGCATTTTCGTGTAGAAATCGCTTAGGTAATCTTCGCCCCAGGCTTGCCCGTTGGGGGTCCATCCCTTCCGCCCGGGAAACACCCACGCGTACTCGCCGTCAAAGGCTTTGGTGAACTGTGGTGGCGGATCGTCCTCATAGAGCAGAATTGGCGGCGATTCCCATTGATTGACTTGCTGGCGTACCTGGTTCCAGTCCGTGTGGCCGCGCTTGGGGAACACAAAGACGACCGGCCGCCCGCGGTACAGCAAGTATGCATCGCGTCCAGGGGCGCCCGGTCCAATGTATTTCTTGTAAGCCAGGTCCATTGCCTCCATGGCGTCATCGGTCGCGTGGCCGTTGTCATCTTGGGTTTCGTCATACATGAGGGCAATGTGAAAGTGTTGCTCGCGGGCAATTCGCTGAAGCAGCGCCGTGCTTCGGTCGAGAAAGGGACGCCGCGGACCATACCAATCCACAACGAAAGCATAGATGCCCATGTTGCGGGCATTCTCAATTTGCTTGCGCAGAACGTTCGGGTCCTGGCTGCTGTAGCCGACATCGATGTGGTCCGGATCGCCGAACCAGGGCTGGTAGTCGGCAAGAACCTTGGGGTTACCCGGTAGCGCAGGAAGATCCTTGAGCGCAACATTCCGCGAATTGGCGTGAGTGCACCCGCTCGGAATGTTGGTCACAATCAGGACAAATGTCAAAAGCGCGTGTTGGCAAAGTCTCATTCGCAATTTTCAACTCCGGTACGATGAGATGGCGCCACTAAGAGTTGGCTTCGAAGTAGGCGTCCAGCGGCATTAGAAAGTTTTGGCGGAGACTTCCTCGAGATCGCGAACGTACCATCGATCTGCGCCGGGGGTCATAAGAATCAGATAGTCGTGAGGCGCGTTTTGTGTATCCAGCAACTTATCTCCGTCGAATGTCTCGATGTCCAGCTGGGCCTCGTCGACAAGCTGCATGGCCGTTCCATCGGAGGAATAAAAAACGGCTTTCAAACTATGCCCGTGATCCACGATCCGAACGTGGATGCCGGCCTGTCGTTGCTCGTCGAGCCTGCGCACCAGGCGATCTTTTGCGAATCCGACGAATTCTTCCCCGAGTTCCGCGCTGCTCCCGGATTCCATGGCGCCCGCCAGATCATGCCATGCCAGTGCGTAATAGCGCGCCACAGCCGTTCCCGTAAGTTCCTCGATGGGACGCGGCGCAAGGGCGGAAGCATCGAGGTAAACCTGCGGCAGTTGAGTCTCAGGCACAGGTTGTGCGCGCATCAAAACGCATAGGGCGATCACGAAGCTCGTCTTGACGAGCGGGTTGACGAACGCAGGCACCACAGACTGTTTCGTGAAACCTGACCTGATCTCTCTGAACGCCTGCACCAGTTTGGTCATGCCTTTCATAACCTTCCGTTCAGTGTGAGTTCATTGCCCAGCACGACGCCACATGCGACGGTAATATCCGCCGGACCGTGAACGCCAAACTGCGCTCTCGCAATGCCCTTCTTGATCGGCGTGTCCACTGTGCTCTTGCCCAACGTATCAATCTTCGTGAACGATACGACCGTGCCATCGGGAAGAGGATTACCGTTGCAGTCGCGCACAGGTTCGGTTTCGAGCGTGATCATATTATTTCCGACGGGCTGTGCTTTCATGCGCAATCCGCAGGCCTCTGCAGCGACCTGTTGAACTACTCGGGCTTGTTCCGCGCTGCCAACGATTGCGGTGACGTGAACCGGCCCTTCGCGGGGTGTAGAGCTCATGCGTATCGAAGCCACACCTTGCCGCGCAGAAGATCGCTTTGAAAAGCCGGCCCCACTGGCCGGGGTGACCCGGAAATCCACGGCAGAAGGAGCCAGAACCAGATTGAGGTACCGATCAAAGATGAACACGGTGGCATCGATTGAATCCGGTGTGGAAACGGGCACTCGTGAAGGATGCAGGAAGAAGCTCAGTTGCGCTGGTCGCGCGGCCTTCACCTCGAACGTGGCGGAGGTACACGACGAGGACGAGTCACAGAGGATTACCTGATAACGGCCTGCCGCACGCACATCGCTGGATTGAATTTGCAGATCGCTGCCCAGGGTCAACCTGCTTTTCACGACGTGGTCGGGTCCGAGGAGATAGAAAGTCGCCTGTCCAGCCCCCTCAGCAGGAATCGAGAAGCCTCGTCCTGCCTCCACGCTTGCCGGCACGCGCAATTCGGCAGCCCTCGCCCAACCGGGCAACACAAGTAGGAACGCCGACAGGGTCAGCCCCCTGCGTAGGACGGAATTGCTATGAGCGACATGTTTCATGTCAGCTGCTCAACCGCGAATAGTGATTGACGATGACGCGATAATTCTTCAGCCTCCCCGCGATGTCATCCGGGATGTCAACAGCAAACGGCACGGGCACCTGCGGCATAAGCGCCTGGTCGACATAACCGTCGGAGACCCAGATGACCTTCCCGGAGTCGTCGTAATAAGCCGCAACGACCTGCGCGATATTGACGGGGCGGCCACTTTCATTCACCAGTTCCCCTTTCAAAACATTGCGGTCCAATCCGTCCTTGCTCACCGCCTGGTCGCTGATGGCAATCACCGGATCGGCGCTGGCCGGGACTAACAGAGCGCGAGCGTCCATCCGCACGCTCTTGACCGCATCCATGCGTACACCCGGAAAATCAATGCGGTAGGGCGAAACTTGCTTGGGAAGCAGCACATGCGAGATCAGATCAAAACTGCCCTCTTCCTCAATGGGAGAGCCGTCCGCCTTCAGCAGCGTTGCATTCACGTTCAAATACGCAGGCACGGTGTCTTCATTCTCGACTTCTCCCACAATCACCACGCGGCCGGGGCGGGAGATTGCATTCATGGAAGTGATTCGTACTTTTGGAGAATCTACATTCTGCGCTCCCCAGGTCTGCGACGTATTGCGTCCGATCACTTCCCAGCGCAAGTAGTTCACCGACACGACCTGCGGGGGCTCGGTAGGCATCGACAGTTTCGGCCACACCACACGCCACACCGCACCATCGCGACGCACGTGCAGATCGCGCACGTCATCGAGCGAGCCCACCGCGCTTGACCATGTCATCCGAAGCCGGACCACGGCTTCATCGCCATTGGCGTGCAATGGGGAAACATCCGCGGACTGCAGCGTCGAGTAAGTACGCAAGCTGCTGTCGCTTCCCGCCATCTCGCGAGTGAACGACGCAAGATCGGTATCGCTGCTGCGATCGAGAGATTCGTACGCCCGCCGGTAGTTGTGCGCCTGTATCTCGCTCATCAGAGACTGGACGGCCGCTTCGGGAGTTGGCGCTGAGAGCATGACATGCCGCGTCAGCCCCCCGGATTGCACCCAGGCCATGGCAACCAAAACGACGGTTGCGATGCCGATAAAACAAACCAGCACCCACTTCATGAGCGCACCCCGTGGTCTAAGATGCCGTCTGGTGTCTCTCTGGGAAGTGTGATCCATTCGCGCTGGCGGCGAGGCTCGGCGAGTGACCACACGAACAGAATTGCCAAGAAGCTGCTGCCAATGGGCAAGATTCCCCACATCCATCCCTCCCACGGGGCAGGCACGGCATCGGACGGGATCGCCCGCGCCGGAGGTGCGTCATCTTTGGACCACACAGTAATGGCCCCGGAATCATAGCTCTCGACCTGGCGCCAGCCACCGAAGACCAGGAGTGGCTCGTAGAACGGATCGTGCACAAAAATAAACTTCAGACCGTAGTGGTTGGCATGCTGGAGCATGGCGCGCAGCGAATCCATGCCAGCGGCGCCAAAGAACTTCGCGCTGGTCAACTGGGCGGCACCGTAGTGGGTCATCTCGGGCAACAGGCGGGCTGAGTTGTACTCGCCATCCACGCTGGTCGCGCTTGCGTAGGTCGAGACCTTGGAAAGGGCGTTACCGAATCCCAGGGTGAGATAGCGGTACTGATCGTGGCCATCGCGATTCAAAAATGCGACGACCGAGTCTACATTCAGCGAACTAAACGTTCGAAACGGGCTCCAGGTCAGCCAACCCAGCGCCAGCGCAAGGCTGGCCACTGCGGCCGAACTGACCCCAATCGCGCCCCAGCGGGGGAAGCGGTCGACGACCTGTTTTACTAACAATCCCACAATCGGCAGAGCCAGCACCGTCGCCCACAGCGTGAAGCGCTCGTAGGTGAGAATCTCGAAGGCCCGGCCGAAGATCCAGCGCGGGACGGGCGTGGTGCCTCCCAACGCAATCAGGAACGTTACCCAAAACGCAAGCAGTAGCACTCGCAAACGAGGATTCGATGCGCCCTTGATCACAATAAAAGGCAACGCCAGAAGCAAAGCACCATACGGCACGATGAAATAATTCATTCCGTAGAGCCAATTCATCAAAAAGTTCGAACGGCTGGCGTGCGGAATGGGCATCTGGTCGATGGGGTGCCGGATAATCGCAATCCAGTAGGGCAACAAAACAACTCCAACGCCGACCGCTGCAAGCGCAGCAAAGGCCAAACCGCGCCCAATGATTGATACCCCGGACTGCTCCTTCGCGCGGCCGTCGTACCAGGCCAACCACAAGACAGGCACGGCAAAAAGGACGGACCCGAAGATGAGTGTGACGTGATGCGCCGACGCAGCGGCCAGCGTGAGGGCGATTCCTTTCAGCAAGGATCGCCAGCTTGCCGATAAACACCACGAATAAAAATAAGGCAGCGCCAAAAAGTATAGCGGCGCCGACAGCGTGGTAGGCAGCTGTCCTGCCGAGTACACCAGAAACGCGATGCTGCCGGCGAAGACGGCGAGAACTCCAGCGTAACTGGCCGAGCGATCGTCCACCCAAAGCTGCGCGAACCGGTAGGCACCCACTGCCAGCAGGACCACTGCCGCTAACTGCACCAGCATGAACGCTTCGGTGAGCCCCACGATATACGAGAGCAGCGCAATCCACTGGTGAACGAGCGGTGGATAGGTGGTTTGGGAGAAGCCGGCGAACCACTTTTCATTCCAGGGATCAAACCAGTGGTGCGCATAGTGCGACGCAAAAAAAATGTGCAGGTTGGCGTCATAGGACGTTGTCGCGGGCAGCTCCATTAGCAGCAACGGCCCGTGAATCGCCAGCGCCAACAGAACGATGAAGGCAACAGGAATAGGACGTTGCCAAGTGCCGTTCTCTATTGACGTTGCCAGTCTGTCCTGGTCTCTCATTCTTGGTATCTCATGCTTGGTGTCTCATGGAGACCGGTTTGATTCTGGAGGGCCGGGCAAAGGTTGGCAGATATTTCCTCAAGCCCGCTCGCCGGTGTGTACGAAGGCTCGCAACCACGTTGGGAAGTTCACGCATCTGAGCGACGACGGAAGGGTAAGTGTGTACCCTCTCGCAACCGGCCGCGGTATCAACCAGGAGGTCGAGGGAGAAGAAATGGCGCAATCGGCATTCAGAGGTTGGGTGCGGCTTGCATTGCTGACTGCAGCCACCGTCAGCGCCGCCCAGACCTTTGATGTGAACGGCCAGACTTCTTCCACTTCGCATTCCAGCACTTCGCCTACGACCGCAAAAAAGCCCGGCGCGACGGCCACGAGCAAGAGTGAGACTGGGATGGGCTGGGGATCGAACATTGAGGTGGCACGCGAGGCACGCGCTGCGCAGCTCGCTCTGCAGCACGGCGATGTTTCGGGCGCAACCGCCCATGCTCAGCGCGCGGCCAACGCCGCCCCACAAAATCCTGATCTTTGGTTCACGCTGGCCTATGCGGCTCGGCTGAGTGGGCAGTATTCGCTTTCTGTCGACGCCTATCGCCGAGGTCTCGCCCTGAAACGATCGGTGGAAGGGCTCTCCGGGTTGGCGCAGACCTACGCTCGAATGGGGCGCAGTGCGGAAGCGCAACAGACGCTGGAAGAGGTCCTGGCAGCGAATCCGAAGAGCGAGGGGGACCTTCAACTTGCGGGCGAACTGCTGCTCGCGACCGATCCCAAACAAGCCCTTCCGTATCTTCAACGCGCCGAAGCTGTGAAGGCGTCACCGAGAACTGAGCTCCTGTTGGCTCGTGGGTACGAGCGAGCCGGAGATGACGACTCAGCCCGAAAGATGCTGGAGGCGGCGCGCCGCTCGGCACCCAGCAATCCCGAGGTGCTGCGGGCGGTTGCTTCCTACTACCGCGACACCGGCAAGTATGCGGAGTCGATTCGCATCCTGGAGGGCTTGCACACCAAAGACGTGAGCACGTTGGGGGATCTGGGATATTCCTTCACTCTCGCCGGTAACGCGCCGGCGGCCGCTCGCACTTATGAAGTGGCGGCCAGCCGAGCGCCTCGCGACCTTGCGGTCCAGCTCAATGCTGCGCAAGCCATGATCAATGCTGGGGACTTCGACAAAGCCACGGCCCTCCTGAAACAAGCTGCGACGTTGAATCCTGAGCACTACCGGATGTTTGGATTGCGAGGCCGGCTGGATGCGGTCCAGAATCGCAACGATAATGCGATCCGCGATTACGAGGCAGCGTTACAGCATTTGCCCGCGGAAGTGCCGGAGGGCGTTCTCTATCCGATCTCTTTGCGCGTGGATCTTGCTGAGGTTTACCGCGATGCCGGAGATGCTGCGAACGCCGAGCGGGTCACGAAAGACGCGGCCAATGCGATCGGCGCCATCAATGTGACGGGGCAAGGGCGGCCCGAATTCCTGCGGCTGCGGGCTGCAACCGAAGCGTCCGGAGGCAATGTCGATGCCGCTGAAAAAGACTTGAAGGAAGCCCTACACATCGAGCCTCACAACGGCGTGTTGCTTCTCAACTACGCGAATCTCCTCTGGAAGACGGGGCGAAAGGAAGATGCCCGCAAAACCTACCGCGAAGCCCTGGCGATCGACTCATCCAATCCGGGAGCTTTGGGCGCTCTCGGTTTTCTTTCGCGCGAGATGGGGGACTCCGACGCTGCTCGCGGCTACTTCCTCGAATATGCCAAGAAACACCCCGACAACTATGTGCCTTACTTAGCTCTGGGCGATCTGTATAGCGCGGACCGCCAATTTCCGAAAGCGCAAGAAAGCTACGAGCAGGCTTTTCAAAGGTCGCATAGCAACCCTCTGATTGTTTCGGGTGCGATGAATGCGGCACTCGAAGCACATCATCCGGCTCAGGCCAAAGAGTGGCTCGCGCGCGCATCGGCGACGATGCGGGAGAATCCGCAAGTCATGCGCGAGCATGAGCGCTATTTGACCGTGACTGGAGATTATGCGGAATCCGCGGAACTCGGGTATCAGGTAATCCAGAAGCTGCCGAATGATCGCGAGGCGGTCGACTATCTGGCTTACGATCTTCTTTTCCTCAAGAGGCTCGATGACGCGATGAAGATCGTAGATCGCTTTGAGCCCGTGCTTCGGGACGATCGCGATCTGCCGTTGATTGCCGGCTACGTGGACGCCGACAACGGCGAAAAGCAAGCCGCAGTGCGCGACTTCACGCACGCCCTGGAAATCGATTCCACGATGGCAGTCGGCTATATGAACCGGGGCTATGTGTATAACGACATGCGCCTCGCCACAAGAGCTGAACAGGACTTCCGCAAGGCTTTATCGCTCAATCCACAGTATGGCGAAGCGCACCTGGGATTGGCCTACGCCCTGCTGCAGTTGCGTCACTCCACAGCTGCCTTGAAGGAAGCTGAGATGGCAACGCGGTTACTCGCCGACTCGGAAAGTTTGCATCTGGTTAAAGCTGAAGGCTTCCGCCAGCGGGCCATGCTGGCTTCCGCGGAAACGGAATACAAAAAAGCTCTGCAGCTTAATCCGAAAACTGAAAATACCTACGTCGCGCTTGCTGACGTACAGTACCGCGCTCATAAATACGCCGCTTCAGCGGACACGCTGCGCACTGCGCTCACGCTCTCCCCCGACGACCCCATGATCTCGGCGCAGCTTGGAAGATCCTACGCGCAGCTTCATCAGCCATCCGAGGCGTTGCAGGCGATCGACTCCGCGACGGGCAGTGGCAGAAAGGACTACCTGCTGGTGGCGGCGGACGCCCTGCGCATCCTGGGCCGTCACGATCAGGCGATGACCGTGTATGAGCGAGCGCTGGAAACTTCCGACGACAATCGTTTGGAGGTGCGGCTTGCCCTGGCGCGCCTGTTTGCCGAGGAAGGCAAATCGTCTGACGCACAACAGCAAGTGGCACTCGGTTTTGCCGAGGCCAGAGTCGCACCCATCGATGTGACCTCCGCGGACGACTACCTGAATGCGGCAGACATCCTGATGAGCATCCACGAATATCCGCTTGCGCAGCGCATGTACGGCCGCGCTCAGGCATCGGGAGCCGATGACACTGCAGTCGCGGTCGGTATGGCAAATGTATCGCTGGCCTTGGGCGATACGCGCAGCGCGGAATTGCAGTTGGCCAGCCTGCCCCAGGATGCTGACCGCGACAACAACTACGACTTCCTGGTCGCCCAGGGCAACGTCTACCGGCAACGCGCCCAGAATGATCGTGCCCTCTCGACATTCGCGCTGGCCAGCCAACTGGATCCTCAGGACCCGGCAACCCACACCGCGGAAATGGAACTGGCCGAAGCGGAAGGCCATCCCCTCACTGATCGCATTGGCGTGGGCTCCGAGGTTCGCGAAAACGCTCTGTTTGAAGACGAAAATATCTATCAAATGGATGCCCGCCTCCTTGGGGTGCAGAACTCGGCAACCCTGTTGCCACCTCCGCGGCGTTCGATCGAGACCTTCGCCGATTCACGTTTTCTATACCGGCCGAATTCATTTCTTCCGATTCAAGGTTTTGTCGCGGAGAGAAATGCGGTGGGCAATATTTCATTTCCGAGCCAACTCTTGATCCAGGATCGCAACACGTTCGACACGATTCTCAATTTTTCGGTAGCACCGACGGTCCAGCTGGGTAACGTGAAGTTGAGCATCATGCCTGGCCTGCAGTACACGATTCGCCGTGACACGCTTGCACCGGGGCCCATGGATCAGAACCTGTTTCGCCAGTTCCTCTATGTGGCCAGCAGTTCCATCGGGAACTGGCTTTCGTTTTCCGGCAATGTGATTCGGGAGGCAGGTCCGTTCACCGAGCAAGACCTGCACTCGCGGGACTTTTCCGGAGCGCTCGATTTCCGCGTTGGCCGGCCGTGGAGCAAGAGCGCGCTGCTGGCCGGTTACAACGCGCGCGATTTGCTCTTCGGACCATCGGTACATGAGTACTACCAGACGATTTCCTATGCGGGTCTGGAGCATGGGTTTGGCGCCCGCATTCACGTAACGGCAGTGGCGGAGTTTCTGCGCGCCTGGCGGGTCGAAGGCAGTCAGTATGCGATCGCACAAACTCTTCGTCCGCGCTTTGGGATCGACACGGAGATCAAGAAGCATTGGGCGCTCTCGGTGAGCGGCGCCTGGTCTTCGGGACGCGACTTTCACGCCTACGACAACGTTGCCTCAAGCTTTCTGGTGTCCTACACGCGCGAACACGGTTGGGGTAGGGGCATTGGACCGGAGACCGCGTCCGTCGCTTACCCCATGAGATTTTCGCTAGGACTGCAAGAGCAAAGCTTTTACGATTTTCCCGGCCATGAACACACCCAGGTCGTTCCATCCGCGCAGATCACGTTTTGACACGCAAGCTCGTTATGACGACATCTCCGCAAACGCAGGTAACAACTGGGCCGGGACAGAGCGAACTTCTGCGCGGGCACGTCATGCGGGGCAGTGCCATTTTATTAGTAAGCACTGGAATAGTTGCCGCTACCAACCTGCTCTACAACATCCTGTTGGCGCGGATGTTGGGTGCTTCGAGCTTCGGCCACGCCTCCGCGTTGTACACGCTGCTGATGCTCATGGCCGCGATCACCCTGTCGTTCCAGATCATAACCTCGAAGTTCATTGCTCGGAGTTCCGAGACTGCGGTCCGCGGACAAATTTATGCCAGCATGCTGCGCCGCGCGTGGCAAGTGGGCTTGGCAGTCGCCGTACTCATTACCGCGGGCAGCGCCTTCCTCAAGTCATATTTCAACTTGCCGGCACAGCGCGACCTGGTACTACTGGCGATCGCCGCCGGAGTGTATATACCGCTGGGAGTTCGTCGCGGAAAAATGCAGGGTTGCTACAGCTTTCTCGGCCTGGCGATCAACGTAGTGGTGGAAGTAGCGGTCAAGATCGGCGGCGCATTGCTCTTTCTGCACTTCGGGATGGGCGTGACTGGCGTAATGATAGCTGTGCTTCTCTCAATCGTCGCCGCGTATGTGGCCGGGGAGCCAGGCGCGTCATATCGGGCAAAAACTGCAACCATCAAGATCGCACCCTTTGGCGAGGGCATGCAGGCGGTTTTATATTTCGTTGGGCAGGTAATTCTCAGCAATCTCGACATCCTGCTGGTGAAGCACTTCTTTCCCCCCCCGGAAGCCGGAATCTACGCCGCCGTGGCCCTGGTGGGGCGCGTGGTCTTTATGTTGTCGTGGTCGGTCGTGAGCAGCATGTTCCCGATTTCGGCCCGTCACACTCATCGCCAGGAAGGACGCTCGGTGTTATACACCGGGTTGTTGCTGGTGGGGGCGCTCACCTCGATGTTCATCGCTGCTGTGGCGATGGCTCCAGAAACCGTGTGGACCATGCTGTTGGGAAAGGCTTTTCTTCTCGGCACGGGAACTCCCTTCTCCGGACTGCTGACGGAGTATGCGGTCATGACCGGCATCTATTGCCTCGCCGTAGTGGTCATGATGTACGAAATCTCGCGGCGCACCGGCAGTGTGGCGTCGGTACAATTTGGCGCAAGCGTTTTGCTGGCCGGGGCAATTTGCTTCTATCACGGTTCTTTGTCGCAGGTGATTCTCGTGCAGGTGTTTGTGATGTCCGGGCTGCTGGTGACGGTCACGATCCCTCTCTTCCGCGAACAGGGAGAAACTGAGGCGCGCCCACCGAATTCGGAGCCCTTGCGTCGTTTGCGTCCGGTGCCGGAGGAGGAGATCATCGCGGAGTTCTTGCGTGGCGAGTTCTATCATCCTGAGTTCGATCCATATCGGCGCGACTTCCAGCATCTTGTGGACCATCCCGATCTAGATCATGCTCATGAAAATTTCATCCGCCGGGCGCTTCTGTTCCGCCGACGAGGGCGCTTGTGGCGGGAACTGCCGCCCGGTACGGAGTGGTGGGAAATTGAGGTGACAGCTCGTGACCTGCACCGCCTACGGTCCTTTCCGCGGAACGACTGGAGACGCTTTGCCTCACGCGGCTTCAGACTTACGCAGATGGTTGGGTGCATCGAAACAGAGCTGGCCCGAGGCGAGCAGGGCAGGTTCCTGAAAAAGATCGGCGAAATCGCCTGCGACCTTCAGGGTAACGATCTGCCGGACGCAGTGCTGTTAATCGGTATCGACGAGCACAGTCCGCTCACGATTATCGAAGGCAATCACCGCATGGCGGCGGCTATGCTGACGATGCCGGAATCGGCGCACCGCCGCTTCCGTTTCTATTGCGGTCTATCTCCCAACATGAATTCATGTTGTTGGCACAAGACCGACCTGCGAAGCTTGACGCGCTATGCCCGGCATACCATCCGCTACATATTCCACGATGTTGATTTCTTCGTCGCGCGCACTTTGCGGGAAAAGCTCGCCGAGATCGAAACTCCCTGAGTAACGGTTGCCTCGACGACAGCGAGAACTCATGGATTGGGCGTCACGACTGCGACGCTGCGAATGTTGTAGCGCTCTCCATCGAACACCGCCTGAATGCTGACGTTAGCCCCTTCGCGCAACAGACTCATTCCTGAGCTGCCGAGCGAGCCGATGGCAAGTTCGCGGATGCTTTGATCGGAATCATTAGCCAGCGCAACAACACCCGAACGCAGGTCAACCGAGATAATTCGACCTTGAAACGCAAAAGTATTTCCGCGTTCGGCGAAGATCTCAATTTTAGTCGCCGTATTTTGCGTCGCGGAGAGCCACACCCGCACCAGTGCACCCGGAGATAACGCCTGCAGTGAAGCGGCCTGACCCTGGTTGACTACGGCCGTGCTGGGGCCAACTCGCAGCGAGATACCTTCCGGGCTAATGGGATCACTCAGTACAAGGCGCGACTGAGCGGCGTCGTAACGCATCACTTGTCCATTCAACTCGGCGGCGTTGGACGGTCCGGTTCGCACCGATCGTGCAAATAGTCTTGTGCCATCGATCACCGTATCGACGGACACCACCGATCCGGGGACAAGATTTGCCAGACGCACAGGCGCATTCTCGGCAGTCAGCTTGGTCCGCGGATCGAAGGCGATGCGGACATCGCCGCCGCCAAATGCATGAATCAAGAGCTGATCGTGAATCGGATCGATCCGCTTCAGGACGCCCCGAACCAGACCGACCTTGACGCCGGGCTTGAGTGCAGATGGACTGTCGTCGGCTGCTCCTGACTGTGAGCTGGCTTCATTGGCTGTGGCGGAGACTGCGCCAGGCGCGGGGCTCTGCCCTTGCGCATAGGCGGCTATCAGCAGAAGTGTAATGAGGAACTTTGGCATCGTTTGCTTGGATGCCAAACTGAGCGATTGGGGATAGAGCCCCGACATAGGGTGTTTGCTGTAGTTCCATTGTCTTCCCAACCGCACGCAACTTAGACACATCATAGTGTCGGCAAAACAAGATGAACTTGCGCACCGTGCAAAGACTCTCCGCGATCTCGGGTTTGCTGGCGATGCAGCTTCTCGCCATATCAAGCCTGGGGTTTGCCAGCGATCTGAAGATTTCCATTCCGCAGCGCAGCATATCTACACCGACCCAGAAATTGAACCGGGAGGGCGTTGCCGAACTCAGACGCGGGCATCAGCAAAAAGCCGAGCGACTCTTCTATCGAGCTTATCTGCTGGATCCGGACGACCCGTTCACCCTCAACAATCTTGGATACGTCGCCGAATTAGAGGGCGATGCCGATCGCGCCCTTCGCTACTATGCGCTGGCTGCAAGGCAGCATACCGACGCGATCATCGACCAATCCAGCCTGATGGCTCTTAAAGGCAAGCACCTGGACGACGCATTTCGGCAGGTGCAAGGTTCCGATCGAGAGATCAGCAAGATCAACGAACGAGCAATCGTGCTGCTGCAAGAAGGGCACGTACTGGAGGCCAGGAACGTTCTTCAATCCGCTCTCGCACTTCATCCACAGAATCCGTTCTTGCTGAACAATCTCGGCTGCGCGATGGAGGCCGAGGGAGATATCGAGGGAGCCCTACGATCTTACTCGGCCGCGGCCAGTTTGCATTCCACGCAGGAAATCGTGGTCACTCCGCGCCTGAAGTGGCGCGGCCGGCCGATCAGCGAGGTTGCCGCGGAGAACGCGGCGGCAGTCAACCAGCAGATCGCACGGGGCGAGGACGTTGAGGCCGCGACCGCTCGCCTCAATTTGCGTGGCGTAACGGCGCTGAACGACAACAACCCGGCGGCTGCACGGGAATTTTTCTTGCAGGCATATCGACGAGACGCACAGAATGCGTTCACGCTCAACAATCTTGGCTACATCGCTGAACTGGCGGGCGATCGAGAAAGCGCCGAAATGTATTACGAGGCAGCGCGCTCAGGGCATGACGCAAACATCCGAGTGAGCTACGCCACGCGGCCGGACGCCGAGGGGCGAAAGATTGACGCGCTGGCCGACGACAATCAATCGGACGTCGAAGCCACTCTGAAGGCGATTCAAGAGACGAAACGTCGCGCGCAACGTCCTATCGAACTTAAGCGACGCGACGGCAGTTCCATCAGCAGCTCGGCAGACGGTTCGACGAACAACGGGTCGATGAACAACGGGTCGGCGAACACCAACCATGAGCCGCAAGCGACACCCGTGCCTCCGATCGGCGTGCAGGCGCCGGCTCTGCCCGCTCCACTGCCTCCGGATTCCAAGCCGGCCAACAATTTGAAACCAAACTCGACGGAT
Organism: uncultured Acidobacteriaceae bacterium; assembly: GCA_963709385.1. Classification (GTDB taxonomy): domain Bacteria; phylum Acidobacteriota; class Terriglobia; order Terriglobales; family Acidobacteriaceae; genus Sulfotelmatobacter. The sequence goes on along the minus strand of CAVPWD010000023.1, from coordinate 32,687 downwards.
GCCTCGCAGCGGCAGAACTCGCAGCCCCAGAATCCAAATCAAGAATGAATAGGGTGGATCGCAGCGACTGCCGATGGTGCGTCGCCGAGTAGCGCTTTGCTGATCTCGATCCCACACGGAGCCTACGCGCCTAGTCGGTGGCGGCAATTTCGTCTTCGTCTTGCCATCTTTGAATTCTCTCTCCCACCGTGCGAGCCAGACTCTCCGGCCTGTGAAACTCGCCGGCGCGACGCAGGCCGGCTGCTAATTGCAGCGTCTTAATGCGCTCATGCTGGCGGAACGACTGAATGTATTCCCGCACAACACGCGGCATGCTCATCGCAACACCAGCTGCATAGCTCCGCCAGGCCATTTCCTTCAACGCATCTGGAGAATTCAACGCCAGGAGCAATTCATCGACCAGGCTGTCGGCATCACCCGGAGTGAAGAAGCGGATCGCAATCCCCTCATGCTCGGCGAGATCCCGAAAATCCTGGATGCCGGAGGCGACAACCGGAACCCCGTACTGCGCAGCCAAGTGCGCTACCCCGCTGGATCCGGCGGAAGACGTGTACGGCATCACAGCCAGGCTCGCTTCACGAAACAGGTCGGCAATCGACTCCTCGGGCACATAGCCGAGGAATCGAACGCGATCGCTGGCATATCGCTGCGCCATCGATTGCACATAGCCGGCAGTTTTTGGATGATCGCCGCCACCGACTACCAGTTTTACGTTAGGGACCTTCGCTGCCACTCGATGAAATGCTTCGATCAGCAGCTCGAGCCGCTTATACGTTCCCCATTTTCCGAACGCCAGAATGTTGTGGGTCGGATTCCCTCGGCGGGTAAAGTCCGGAGGATCCGGCCTCCCGGCAAAAATTCCATGCGATCGCACACTGACCCGCCCACGCCGGTACTTTTCGTCCAGGGTTCGGCGATAAGCGGGCATCAGCACCGAGAGCGAGTTCGCGCTCAATAGTAAATGTGTGGCTAGCCAGCCTCCGGCACGATAGAGACGATGCGAACTGACGGCGGCATCGTCTAAGTCAACTGTCTCGAAGAGCTGGTGCAGCGTTACGTGCGAGTACACTCCATTCAGTCGTGCGGCAGCCGGCGCCACCAGACCCAGCACAGCCGAAAGGGGACGATCGCCGAAGCTGGCGAAGCCCAGATTGAACCATGCCACATCGGGCTGCACTCGGCGGACGGCCCGTACCAGACTGACCAGGTTGCCAGGCCTTCCGAAACCCCAACAGCGAATTACCTTAAAGCCAGACAGCTCATCGGCGGGCGCGGCGAGGTAATCGCCCAACACTGTCAGATCGACACATCGCTCCTGTCGAAGTTGCTCCGCTACGTGAAAGCCATATTCATTGAGTGCATGACGACTGGGCGGAAACGAAGTGATCAGCGCAATCTTCATGGCTCGCTCGAACGCAACACGAGATCTCGCGAGAGCCGGCCCAGAAGGTGCAAGTAGTGAAGAGCGACGGTGGCATTGGCCTTGCTTCGGCCCGACCGGCGAAGACCGAAGTGATAAGGAACTTCCCGCGCGATCTGGATGCGACCGCGAACCAGAATCTCAAGCAACAACTTGAACCCGGTGGTCTGGAATGCGAGTCCCTCGATGCAACGGCGGTGGATGACGAAAAAACCGGACATCGGATCGGTGACCCGAAGATTCTTCTTGTTAATCAGCGGAGCTGCGGCCAGCGTACTCAGCCGTGAAACTGCAGCGCGCAGCGGATTCCAGCCTTTGGTACCGTGATTCTGAGCGTACCGGCTGGCGATGGCGATATCGGCTCGCTCCGCCTCCTTCAAAAGCTCCGGAAGCAAATCAGGGGGATGTTGCAGGTCAGCGTCCATCACGCCGAGCAGGTTCGCCCGGGATTGACTCCAGCCATACAACACCGCCCCTGCCAAGCCGCGTTCTCCTACACGCGAGAAAAAGCGAATTCGTGGGTCCCGCTTCGTCCATTCACGAACCTGCTCCACCGTTCCGTCGGTGCTTCCGTCGTCGACCACCACAATCTCGTATTCAACTTGCGTGCCGCTCAGTGCATCGGTGAGTGCGGCAATTACTGAATCGATGTTTCCCGCCTCGTTGAGCGTCGGCACAACCAGGGAAAAACGATTCTCAGAACCTCCGGGTATCATTCAAGGCCTCGCTTTCGGTAACGCGTAAGCCTTGGATGGCAACCTAAACGCTTGCCGTTGGGTGGTTTCGCACCCTACAGGAACTCTGCGACGGAACTACTGCGTTGTCCCCGGTAGCTTCAGTCCTGGCCTCAAATGAGGCACGCTCTGCCAGCCGCGAGCGGCGCAGGTGGTAACAAATCTCATTTCTTACGTTCTCCGCTGCGGCGTCAGGAACGATGATCAGCTGTGGAACAAGCTCTCGCAGGCGCAAAAAACTCCGCCGATTCTGATGCACAAATTCCAGGGGGTATTCCGGCTTCCTCGCAAAAGCTGCCGCCGGCGATGCGTCGAGGACGAAAGCCACGTCGGGAGCGGGCGTCTGGCTCAGCAAGATTTTGCTGTAAGTACGGGCGATCAATGATTGCGAATAAATATTCGCGATCTGGTCATAAATATAGCGATCAAAAATTACAACATCGCAACTTTGAATCCGTGGAGTGGTAAGCAGGCGGCGCAATCGGGCAACATCGAGTATGTAGAGCCCCGACCGCGCTGCGGTCAAATATCCCTTGCGAACGTATTTATTGTTCTTGGGAGAGAATGAGCGGTCGGCGGTGTTATCCGCGCGACCGAAGTCCATCGCGCGATGGCCGATTCCGGCGCGCATGCTTGAGCAAATCGCCACGTCGTCCCAGAATGTGAGTCGCAATACGCGCAAACCCCGCTCCTGCAGATACAACGAGAGGTACTCGATTTGTGTAGTCTTCCCTGCCCCGTCGATTCCCGAGAACGTGATGAGGAACGGACAAGTGACAGGAGAGCGCGGATTAGCTGAGTAAGAAGTCATCGCCTGAAAGAACTCCGTGGCTTACGGATGAATAGCCGGCGAAGCTCCGGGCGGCCGAGACGGACTTCTCTCCGACAAAGCGACGGCCGCACCGATGGCCACTCCAGCTCCCGCCAGCAAGCCCAGCTTGATCAGAAGTGAACGATGACCGCGTTGACGCACGGGCGCGACTGCCGCACCGGCTGGCTGCGCGACTGGCGCTCCCTTCACATTGGGCGCCTTAGCTCCAGCAGCTCCGGAAGGAACTGGCGTGTTTTGCTGGCCGGATGACGATAACGTTTGCGCGGACTGAGCCTGGGGCGCGTCCGGCAGCGAATTGTCCTGCTTTTGACTGCTAGCGTCGGCGTCAGACTGACTGGACTGCGGGGGATTCGCCAAAAGGGGCGCTTCGCTCCAGATCAGAAATGCGCTCGTCAGCACGGCAATCGAGAGGCATCGTGAATATGTCCGACCTGTCCGATTCATTTACGCACTCCAAGTTCCGTCAGATGTTCCGTCAGATTGGCTGGCACGTTGATCTCTTCCATCGTCTTCCGCACCGCTCTGCAGCTTTGTCGGGGATGCGGCAAGCGCTTCTTCGACAGAATCGAAAACCGGCGCGAGCGAAGAAATGCGTGTCACCTCAAGCAAGACTCGATTCACTTTGGAGCCCGCGACCAGACGCACATTTGTATCCCGGCCCGCCACCTGCGCCAGGCACTCCAGCAGCAAATCGAGATCTTTGTGATTCAAAGAGCGGCAGCCCGAAAAGTCCGCAATCACAGACAATCCCGAAACGCGTAGCGCAATCTGCAGTTCTTTCCGCAGTCCGCGGCGGTCCGCGGAAGTGGACTCGCAGGGAAATGGCACGATTGCCCAAGTCACGGTTTTCATAGCTGAACCTGGATCCACGGCCGTGAGGTGGCGGAGGATGAAGCAAAGTCCCACGCGAGACCACCATCCGCTTGCGAGAAGACATCGGGCGTGCTCCCGCTGCCTCGTTCCTTGCGCGATTCATGCCCATGAATTCTGCTTCCCAATCTTGCCGGTAGCAGGTCCGCAACCGTCCCCCATCGCAGATGCTCCAAATATTCGCCGTCCACCGAAGCGTCCCGAATGAGAAGACCTGGCGCCAGGTAGGTATGCGGCAAGACCGTCGATCGCTCCACCGTGGTTCCGCAATCCACCACGCAATCGCGCTCCACCGATGCAAACGGACCAATGGTTACTCCAGCGTGGACGGTCGTATGCGCCCCGATATAGGCTGGGCCAATGATCCGTGCGGAGTCTGCCAGCGTCACCCCTTCTCCAATCCACACGTTGTCGCGAGTCTGCGTCCCCAGCGGTCGCATCGCACACCCTCCGGTCAGTCCGTCGCCAACCAACTCCTGCCGCTCCCTCGCTGATAAAATGCGCTTCGCATACCCGCTGAATCGATAAGGATTTCGCCTGCAGCCGCTCGAATCGGAGGAAAGCCTGCATCTTTCTTCTGTTGGGCGCAGCGCGAGATGATCGAGCAGCGAAACTCCCAGCTGACCTCGGACGTCATGGGCTTCGGTCACCGGATTTCGTCTCTCGCAATGAAAGCGCAAAAGATCGGCCAGATCCATCTCCGCATACGACTTGAGCTTAATCACGAGAAGCCGCTCGACGCCTTGCCGTACAAACTCTGTCAGCGCGGAACTAGCCACGCTGCCATGGCGAGGACCGCAGGTCAGCCACAGACTTTGCACTCCCAGCTTGCGGATGCGATCCATCCACGCTTGCAACACGTCATTGCCCAATATCGGCATCCGGGAAGAAAAAAGCGATCTCGCATCCTCGAAGGCTACTGAAGCGTGGGGACGAATCTCAGGGGCAGCTGCGAAGGGAATTTCCGCGCAGTCTTCCCCGCCCGGAACTACTACAACTGCACCCAATTCCACGTGCGTACTTCCTTTCCGAGATCGCCAACTCCGAACTGCAGAGGCATCTCCCTGACCCCTGATTGCGCCCGTTTGCTGGCTTCAATTCCAGAGGTGTGTTTGAGATGTGGAGGATGTGGCGCAAAGATGTCTGGAAAGTGAGCATGCAGCATCGCGCTGCGACATCTCAGGGAAAACCCCTAGACGATCGGAGTCAGTCCGGGGGGCCTGCCAGTCTTAGTACTTCTGATTTTATTTCCCGAGCAAAATCCTTGAGGTGCAACCTGCCCCTACGTAGAATCACCCATAATCCACCCCAAAATGCTGTAGGTACCTGTTCCGCTGTACCTTACGACCGGAGTGATCATTTATGTGGAAGTTTGCCCTCCTCCTTGCGCTGAGCTCGTCGACCCTTGCCTTTGCCGGCGTCTCAGTTGCCGCACCCGCCAACGGAAGCCATGTAAGCACGACGGTTCAGTATGTTGCGAGCGCCAGCACCGACTGCGCCGCAGGAGTCTCCGCGATCGGAGTCTATTCTGCGCCCGGCGCTCTGGCGTACAGCACGACTGGAAGCAGTCTTAACACTCTGCTGTCTCTAAACCCCGGCACCTATCAGACGGTGGTGCAAGCCTGGGACAATTGCGGCGGAATCAGCAAAACGCCGGTCACGATCTACGTTTCCTCGGGCGCCGCCGAAGTGCAAGTCGCCGCGCCAGCGGATAACTCGACCACGGCCACACAGGTTCAGTATGTTGCCAGCTCGACTACTCCTTGCTCCAAAGGAGTATCCGCGATAGGTATCTACACATCCCCGGGCGTGCTGGCATACCGAACTCAAGGGGCGAGTTTGAATACGCTCCTGACATTAAACCCCGGTACCTACCACACCGTCGTGCAGGAATGGGATGGATGCGGAGGCAGCGCTTACACTCCAGTCACCATCCAGGTAAAGGGCCCGAGCAGTGGTGGACAAGTAACCGTGAGCGCCCCGCAGGTCAACAGCACGGTGAGTCCGACGGTGCAGTATGTGGCCTCGGCGAGTTCGTCTTGCCCTAGCGGCGTCGCCGCAATGGGAATCTACACAGCACCCGGTGTGTTGGCATACAAAACAGCAGGCACCCAGATCAACACACTGCTTACCCTGAACCCTGGTGTGTACCACACGGTGGTGGAGGAGTGGGATAAGTGCGGCGGAGCATCGGTGGCTCCGGTCGCGATTACGGTCGGAGGCGGCTCGGGCGCGGGTGTCTTCAGCAATCTCCATCAACAGCCAGGGTGGGCGGGATATGGGCTGCTTCCCCCGCAATATAATCTCTGCAGTACCTGCTCACCTCAGATCACAGAGGCCATGACCCAGAATGTTCCCTCGCCGTCGCTGAGCGGAAACTCCACCCGCATGGACATCGGCGGGGACACAGTCTACTCAGACGGCTTCTGGAACAACCACCTCATCGGCGATTTCTCTACGCAAGGCATGCCCGACTCCAACCACACGATCGTCCCCAGCCTTCACAACTTCACCTACGATGTCTATTTCTACGCAAACGATCTAGGAGTCTCTCAGGCGCTGGAGTTTGACATCAACCAGTTCGTCGGCGGCAATTCCTACATATGGGGACATGAATGCCGCGTCGCAGGCGGCAATGAGTGGGACATCTGGGACAATCCCGGTCAGACCTGGCACCCCACTGGTATTCCCTGCAATCCGCTGCCAAACGCCTGGAACCATCTCGTTCTCCAGGTCCAACGCACCTCGGACAATCACCTCCTGTTCCAATCGATCACGCTCAACGGAACGACTTCGGTTCTCAACTACTACGAGAGTCCCACCGCCACAACGTGGTACGGTGTGAGCATCAACTATCAGCAGGATGGGGATTACAAGCAGACACCATACTCCATCTGGCTCGACAAGCTGAACTTCAGCTATTGGTAAGGCCAGCCAGGGTTGTTTCCTCGCGCTTGTGGGCCCGCACGTTTCTTACGGTCATCGTTTGCTCGCAAGAGCCTTCTCCTGCCACCTCCGCCTTACCACCGCGCAATTCCGACCAACCCACTGTCTCCTAAATTCATCTAGTCGTCTGGAATTCAATCCGAAAGGGGGCCTACGGCGTGTCGTTCACCCTTGAAATTGCAGAGAAATCTGCGCGGCCATTCGGCAGGAGCCTTGCCGGCATCGCGGGAGTCTTGGCATGCCTCTTTGCCTTCGCTACCTTGAGTGCAGCTCAGAACACCGTCCCTTCTCCCGCTCTGCCTCCGCCAGCGGGAACTACGCAGACACCCGATGCTTCCGCGGCCCAGGACGCCGCCCCGGCTCAGGCTGACGACTCCGGCCGTTTCGTTTTTCGGAAGCAGATCGAAGAGGTCGTCTTGCACGCGACCGTTGTGGATGATCAGAATCACCTCATCACTGGCTTGGCCCGCGACAAATTTGAAGTGTACGAAGATGGCAAACTTCAGCAAGTAACTTCGTTCCGCAGGGAGCGTGTCCCAGTCGCACTGGGAATTCTGATCGACAACTCAGGATCGATGCTGCCGAAACGAGCGAAAGTCAACGAGGCTGCTCTGCAACTCGTGGACGCAAGCCAGCAGGACGACAAGGTGTTCGTCGTCAACTTCTCGGACGATGCGTTTCTTGACCAGGACTATACCCAGGATGTCACTAAACTAAGGGCTGCATTGCAGCGCGTGGAGACACGAGGCGGCACCGCCCTCTACGATGCTGTCATTGGAGCGGTCGACCACCTGAATCAGACTTCCCAGTTGCAAAAGAAAGTCTTGCTGGTCGTGACCGACGGGCGGGACAACGCCAGTCAGGCCACATTCCAGGAGGTTCTGCGCAAACTGCAATCGAAGAACGGACCGGTCCTTTACACCATCGCACTTGGGCAGAGCGATCGGCCAGACAATGCTCGGCCAGACAGCGCTCGGCGAGATATTTATCGGCGAGACAGCGACAATCGGCAATCCCTCCGCACTCTCTCCGAGCAAACCGGAGGCACCGCGTTCTTTCCGTCCAGTCTCGACGAGGTTCAATCGATCGCGAGTGCGATTGCGCAAGACATTCGGAGTCAGTACGTCATCGGCTACCGCTCGTCGAACCCGCACACACCGGGTACCTACCACTCGATTCAGGTTCACGCCCTCGACAGTTTCACTCGGCTGCGCGTCCAAACCCGCACCGGGTACTATTCGGGAAACGAGGGAAGCGGCGAGACGCGCTAGAGGATCTCTGTTCAGAAGATCTCTTGCCGAGCAAGAATAAAGAGAGTAGCTTCCGGAATCTGGCGCTTGTCCCAGCGTCCTGAAGCCACCCTCTGTCTCGCTATAAATTATTCCGAGTCCCGTTCGTTTGAGCTCAACGGCAAACCTATCGGGCCGTCGCCTTCGCTAAAGTGAGCCGCCGCAGCCCGCGTTCTTTCCGCTCATCCGACAGTTCTTTCTGTTGAGATTTCGGGACGGAGCCAACCATTCCATCGCCAGGATTTTGAACCACGCGGCGGCGCAGGATTCTTCGCTTCGGAAAAAGAAGGTCCCGCATTTTCAGTTTCGCCTTATGCAGTTGTGATTTGGAGTTGCCGATCGAGCAGTCCAGCAACTCGGCGATTTCGTGATGTTGATATCCGTCGACCTCGTGCAGGGCGAAAATCGTCCGGCAGCCCTCGGGGAGCTCCTGCAGGGCGCGCCGTAGCGCAATGCGGTCGATCAATCCTGTGAGGTCCGGATCGTTCTTGCCGAAATCTCGGTACAGCGAGGGGGATTCGGCGCTCACCGGTTCATCCAGTGAAAGAGTGGGCGGGGCTTTGCGCCGCCGAAGCTTCATCAACACAGTATTCACGGCGACCCGGTACAACCACGTCGAAAAAGCAGATTCCCCGCGGAACGAACCGACGGTGCGAAACACCTGAAGAAAGGCCTCCTGAGTCAGGTCTTCAGCTTCAGCAACATCCTTTGTCATAAGCAGACAGACGGAATAGACGCGGTTCTTGTGTTGCTGAAACAACGTGGCAAAAGCCTGCTCATCACCCGCTTGGGCGCGTCGCACGAGGCTAAGCTGGGATTCATTGCAACCCTTGACGCGGGTCTCGGGAATAATGTTCGCTTCGGTCGCAGAAATTACGCAAGTCGCCATGGTGGTCTTCCTCCAGGTGCCTGAAAGTTTTTTGCTCCCGGTGAAAGGCCGCGAGCATGAACCTCAGAGTAGGAAAACGCATCGAGATCTTCTATCGGGTTACATCTGTAATGTCTTACGGGGAGTGCTGTAAGAGATTGGTTAACTTCTCGAAGGCGCAGATCCGCGCGAGTCCAGACGGAGAAATGTCTCTACCGGGAGATGATGCGAGAACATCCTCGCCTCCATCGCCAAGATGTCTCAGCCTAGGATGTCGAATCCGGTTTCAGTTGAGACGGAAGTCCACTTCGACGCTGATCTGCACGTCCACCGGCTTGCCATCTTTCATAGAGGGCTGAAAACGCCACTGCCGCACGGCTTCCAGAGCTTTCGCGTCCAGTCCGAAACCCAGACCACGAACTACGCGAATATCGCGCGGACGCCCCGTGGCATCCACGATCAACCACAGAACACAGGTTCCCTGGGTCTTGGCCCGGCGCGCCTCTTCGGTGTATTCAGGATCGGGCGCAGAGATGGCCTGAGGCGCCGAAATACCGCCGCCGGGGTGGTAGACACCGCCACCGATACCTCCGCCGCTGCCAGAACCGGCGCCCGGCCCGCGCCCCTCGCCCACTCCGCCCCCTGACCCAGATCCAATGCCCCCTCCGGAGCCAATCCCATTAGACGGCGGAGCCGCCGGCATGACCGGAGCCGCATTGACGCCCAGGTTCGGCATGTGATTGTCCGCCACATGAACTTGCGGCGGTACAACCACGGTAGGCGTTACTGTGAGACGAGGTTTTTCATTGCGAACGACGATCGCTGGTGGCGTGATCTGTTCCAATGCGGCCTTCGGCAACCGTCCTTTAAGCGCCGGAACAGGATCGCGATCCCCGCCGCCGCCGCCACCGCTCACCACCTTCTTAGCCGTCGGCAGCGCATAGGAATCCGGAGACGGTGCAATCAGGACCACGGTCTGCCGCTGCACAACCCGTTGCACAATTTGATGGCCGAACACGGCGCCACTCAGAAGCAATCCAAGCAGCGCGAGGTGAATCATGGCGGAAACCATGACCCCGTTGGCACGATAGTTGTTATATTGTCCCCAAATTTTGTCAGGCGCAGGGGAAACCAGAGCGGTCGGCCTCACCGCCGGACGTGCAGCGCGCTCGCTAATTTCATAGCGCCGTCCGGAGAATGTGGATGGCGCCAGTTTCAACTCCCCGTTGAAAGCAGAACTCTGATGGCTCGACATGACCGCTCCTCACAAGCACGAAGCTAACCCCGAAAAAGTTAATGTGGGTACAACCCGATCCCACCATTGGAACCGGCCAAGGATTCCCGCAGCCGACGAGAACCCCTAACCGGCGTCACTCTCATACGCGGCCGGCAAGTAGCAGCACCAGGAGAATCACGACAACCAGTCCCAATCCCCCGCTCGGGTAGTATCCCCAAGACCGGCTGTAGGGCCAGGCGGGCAACGCTCCTAGTAACATCAAGATCAGCACTACGAGAAGAATCGTGAACATGTCACCTCCTCAAGGGTAGGTTTTGCTCATCCACTGGGTAATCTCGCCGGCCCGGTTCAAACCGGGCCGGCATTGAACGGCAAAGAACCAAACTGCTCAGTTGGACGATTTTGATCGGCCCAGGCCATCATTCTTGCTCGATTCTTTGCTCTGCACCGAGTACCGACGCACCGCGGCCAGAAACGGCTTGCTGGCCGGCGTAGGCAACACCTTTCCGTCGAGAATGTCTGCGAAGGGCACAAAACTGCCATAGAGCAAACGTGTCTCGTCCTTGTCTTGCGTAAGAGCCGCTCCACTCAGATCGATTCCGGCAAAAAGGCCGCGCGCGCGGGAATAGGTCAGCACTTCCGCCCGCATCTTCACATCCGTATCCGCGGCAGCGTCACGGCCAACCGGGCCTGCAGCGGCCGAGGCGTCTGCACCCAGTTTGAAATGGCTGGAGAGCAGGTGCTGCATCCCGTCCTCGTTGGTCACGACCATTACCAGATCCACCGCCTGACCTCCGAGTTGCAAACCCCAGCTTCCCCCCGTAATGGTGATCGGAGCCGGCGCGCTCCAACCCGACGTCGTTCGACAAGTGGCAACCCCCTTGCCGTGGTTCCCGCCGAACCCCACTGCAATTTTCACCATGGACGGAATCACGGCGATACACTTCGCATCACTCATCACTTTGTCGGGAATCGCTTTGTCGGGAGTCGCCATGATCTCGTTGAGAACATTGGCGGACGCTTCAATGCGCTTGGAGATTTCGGATTGATCCTTGTCATCGGCTGACCAACTCACGCCGATAAGGATTGAACAAATGCTCAGCACTAGGAAGCATCTGGGCAATAGTGAAGAAATTCGTCTCATACTCATCCTTGTCCTCATTCCTGTGCTCCTGCGAGCACCTGCTATCTGTTGCGCGAATATGTTCTGCGGACATTGCTTCGCGGACATTGTTCCGCGGAGATCAGGCTACTCGCCGGTCGCGATTGGTCCCATCCAGCGGAGGCAGTAAACCGCACCAGAACTTTCCTGAGGATTTTCCTTGTGCAGCAATTCATCGGGGTGTTTCCCCCGCGGTCATACGGGTTCCACAGTATTGTGAGTTCCTGGCGCGGCGACGTACTCTGCAATCTCTACTCGACACAACGCCCCCAGCGGGTGCCGGTCCTCTGGGACGGATCGGCACCCGCTCCCTCCCTAAGATCAAAGTTCCGAAGTCACGCTTGCGAGATGACTCTGGCAGAGACCAAAGCTCGACCAGCCGAACTCCCTAAGCGCCGTACAGGAATGAAGCCGGCCGAATACAGCCTGACTGGGATATTTCGAACCCAAGTCCTTGCCTAATATCTGACTCGCAAATCAAATTGGAGGCCGATCATGCTTTATTGGGCGCTGATGTTCCTCGTTGTAGCTTTGATCGCCGCTGTGCTGGGCTTTACAGGCATCGCGATTGCGGCTGCGGGTGTTGCCAAGGTGTTATTCGTCGTTTTCCTGGTGCTTTTCCTGATCTCTCTCGCTGCCCATCTCGCCGGCGGTGGTCGCAGATCCCTGAATTGAGACCGTTGAACTAATTCTGTCCAAAACAGCAACAGGGCCCCCGGACGGAGACCCTGCTTTCTCGCCCTGAATCGCCCCCACAACGCAGTTCCGCCTAAACTACCGCAGCATCCTTAGCCGCGCGCCTATCAGAAGTACAGGCGTGGGTGGGGATCATCGCCTCCACCACCGACCCAGCGCTCGATGACTCTACGACGATTTCGCCTCCAAACTCCGCCAGCCTTTCCCTCATTCCCGCCAGACCGATGCCCGCAGCGGCACCGCCGCGGAACCTGATTAGAACCTCTTGCGGAATACCTTTTCCATCGTCAGCGACCGTTAACGTGACGTGCCCGTCATTGCAGGAGATTCGAACGTCAACCGAGCGGGCTGCCGCGTGACGGTATACATTGGTCAGGGCTTCCTGCAAAACGCGAAATAATGCGATCTCAATCTCTCGGGGCAGGCGCTCGATCGGTTCATCCACGAGCAGCGACACTTTCACCTGGCTGCGCTTCCCATACTCATCGACATACCAGCGCGCCGCCGACAGAAATCCCAGTTCTTCGAGTAAGGGCGGATGCAGTAGATGGGAAATCGTTCGCACTTCCTGAATCGCACAGTCGGTCAGCCCGATCGTTTCGCGAATCAGCTTTGACGCGTCAATCCCTACTCCCGCCTCGATCTGATTCAGATTTATCTTGAGTCCAGCGAGATACTGGCCCACGCTGTCGTGGAGCTCCCGGGCTATGCGCCTGCGCTCCGAGTCCTGCAACTCGAGGATCCTGGCACTCATGGAACGGTAGGATTCCGCGTTGTCACTCACCCGCATCGCTGTGTCCTTCGTTCGCGCGACCTCGGTTACGAGAAGCCGGAAATTGTAAGCCAGCATCACCGTCACCACGGCAAATGCCAGCCCCAACATGAGCGCATTTCGCTTGAACAGATAGTCCCATGCCCGCAGTCGCTGGCCGAGCAGTGACTCCTCTTCTTCCTGCATCCTGGTGACGATCGAGTCCATCTGCCTCTTACGGTCGCCGATTTCTTCCTGCCGCGCCTGCTCGTCAGGCGAGAGCCGCGCCCGAATACCGGTGGAAGCAGGCTGGTTCTGGATGAGCAAGACACTCTGCTCCAATATCCGCCTCAGGTCGTTGAGGCGTTGCTGTTCGCGGGGATTGTCGGAGGTGAGCCGGCGCAACTCGCCAACCGTCTGGAGCGCTAAATCCGACTGCTCCTGCGATTGCGGAAGCTGCTCTTTCCCCGGCATCAGGAGATCGCTGGTTTCGCTGCTCTCCGCACGCATGATCTCCAATTGCAGGTCGTTGAGTTGCGACCGCACCTGATAGGTATGGATCACCCAATCCCGACTGACCACGATCCCACGCTCCGTAAAATATGCCACCGCTCCCAGTGCAATGATCGCCAGGAAGACCACCGCCAAAGACACGAAACGAACGACGGGAGGGGATGAAGACTCTGCCCTCAATCGCGCGGGTTTTGAAGCACGCATCGTCGATCCCTGAAGTGGCATCCTCTAACTCTGCCCTTTGGATCCCTCCGCAACCATCGACTGGACTAGGTAAAGACGAGGGGAATAACTGGTAAGGAAGGGGTATGAAAGGATGAGCAGGAAGAGTGGACACCCGACGGCCAAGGGCAGCTTCCAAGTCGGTCAAACTGCAAAGGCCCAACTCGGGCTACCGTGTGCAGTCACTCCTAAGAATTAACAAGGACATGGCCGCCGGCATCCGTTGGCCATCAGATTAGGCCGCGAGAGTTGATTGCAGAATCGGTGAAAACACTTACTGGCCAGGCAGCGATGTCGTACGAGCACGCCGGGTCAATCACGGGCCCGAGAGCACGTTGCTCATGCCGTAACAGAAACCAGCCGTTCCGGCCGGCGAGACGGGACGACAACCTCCACAATCGTGCCAGGGTTGGCATTCGCTAATCGCAGGCGGCCTCCCAGTTCGTTCACACGTTGTCTCATTCCTCCGATACCCACCCCAACGCTCTCTGGACGTAGTTGAACGACCTGTTCCTCAATTCCTTTTCCATCGTCGCGGATCGTGACCACCAACTGCCCGTCCCTTTCGTTCAGACTCACGCATCCGTTATGCGCTCCGGAGTGCCGGAAGATGTTGGTGAGGGCCTCCTGGATGATGCGGAAGATGGCGGTTTCCAAGTCGGGAGTCAGACGGCTTAGGTCGAGCGGATTAATCTCCAGGTGAATCTCAATTCCGCTGCGTTCGGAAAGCCCTTCCAGGTACCAGCGAAGCGCCGAGACCAGGCCAACCTCGTCGAGCAGCGGAGGGTGCAGCAGATGAGAAATCGTTCGAACTTGCTTGATGGTGCGATCAACCAACTCGCTCGCGTCCGCGGCCGCCTGTCGTGTCGTAGGAGCGGCATCCTTGGAGAGAATTCCGTCCAGGATCATCTTTGCCGCAGCCAACTCCTGCCCAAGGCCATCGTGTATCTCGCGTGCGATCCGGCGCCGTTCCTCGTCCTGCATGGTCATCAAGCGGCTGGAAAGCCGTCTGAGTTCCACCGTCCGGATGTCCACCATCCTCTCCAACTCAATGGCGTTATCGCGAATCGATCGTTCCAGAAGCTTGCTGTCGTGGATATCCGAGCACGTCCCGTACCACTTGAGAACGGTTCCATTCGGATCGCGAAGTGGAACAGCACGGGCGCGGAACCAGCGGTACTGCCCATCGACGCCGCGCAGCCGATATTCGGATTCGTAATCCTCGCCGGACTGCGCACAGTGCAGCCAGTGCTGCAGGCTCCGCTCGCGGTCATCCGCATGCATGTACTCCAGCCAGCCAAGCCCAACTGCCGAGTCCGGCGCGGCCCCGGTATATTCATAGAATCGACCACTGATATAGTCGCGCGCGCCATCCGTGTGCCGGCTGAAAATAATGTCCGGAGCCGTGTGCACGATCGCATCCAGTTCCTGGTTCTTCTGGGCAAGGTCGCGATTCAGCTGCTGCAGCGAGATCGCCTTCAGTTCCAATTCCCGCGTCCGTTCCACTACACGTTGCTCAAGCTCGCCATTCAAACGTTCCAGTTGCCGGTTCTTGCGGTGCAGTTCGGCAAACACTCTTACTTTCGCCCGCAGAACTTCGGGAACAATCGGCACGGAAAGATAGTCCACCGCCCCATGCCGGTATCCCTTGAGGCGGTCGAGATCGGTCAAATGAACTGCCGAGACAAAGATGACGGCGGTCTTTTGAAAGCGCGGATGCTGGCGGATCATCTCAGCGAGCTCGAACCCGTCAATCTCCGGCATGCTGACATCCATCAATACGACGGCGACGTCGGTCTTGAGTAATCTCTCAAGCGCCTCCTTGGCGGAAGTCGCCTTAATCAGGTTCTCTCCCAGTTCCGACAGAATCGCCTCATAGCTGAGCAGCTTGCCCGGCTGGTCATCGACCATGAGGATGTTAACTCTGTCGTGCTCAGTCATGCTTTTCTCACTCGCGCAACCGACTCCACTTTCGCTCGGTCTCTGACTACGCGCGAACATTCTTCATCGATGCAGCCACATGCGCAGCGCCGAAAGTAGTTGCTCCGTATTGACCGGCTTAGCCAGGTACTCCGATGCGCCCGCTTCCAGGCACTTTTCGCGATCGCCCTTCATGGCCTTCGCGGTAAGTGCGATGATCGGCAACCTGCGAACCGAAGTGTTTTGCCGGATGACCTGCATGGTCGCATATCCATCCATCTCCGGCATCATGATGTCCATCAAAACGATCGCAACATCGGGAGTCGACTCGAGAATCGAGATCGCCTCGCGCCCCGTGCCGGCGGTGAGCACCTCCATTCCGCGACGCTCCAGCACGCTGCTAAGAGCGAAAATGTTGCGCATGTCGTCGTCGACGACCAGCACCTTCCTCCCCACCAACGCCTCGTCCGAGCGGTGCAGGCGGTCCAGCATTTTCTGTTTTTCCGGCGGAAGGTCCGCCACCACTCGATGCAGAAACAGCGCGGTCTCATCGAGCAACCGCTCCGGTGACTCCACGCCTTTTACCACCACGCTGCGAGCCAGCGTATGCAGGCGTGCATCCTCCTCGGGAGACAATTCCTTCCCGGTAAAGACGACAACCGGCAGATCGCTCACGGCGGGAATGTCCTGCATACGCTCCATGATGTCGAATCCGCTCATATCGGGCAAGCGCAAGTCGAGTACCACGCAGTCGAACGCCTCGCGGGCCACGACGGTCAATGCCTCCTCGCCCGTGGAGGCGACCGTGACGTCAATGTCGTTATACCCAAGCAGTTCGCGGATACTCAGTTGTTCCGCCGGATTGTCTTCGACAATCAGCAGCCGCTTACGGCGCGGCGCAGCATATTCTTTGATCCGCGACAAAGCTGAGTTGAGTTCCTCCGGGCTCGTGGGCTTGGTCACAAACGCAAACGCACCGCGAGCCAAGCCGTGATGCCGGTCCTCATCCAGGGTCAGCATCTGTACCGGAATGTGACGCGTGGCTGGGTCCTGTTTCAAATGATTGAGAACCGTCCAGCCCAGCATGTCGGGCAGGAACACATCCAAAGAAACCGCAGTGGGATGGTATTCGCGAGCCAGATTGAGTGCATCCGTGCCTCGCAGAGCCACGAGAACTTTGAATCCCTTATCGCGCGACAAATCACACAGCACGCGAGCATAGTGCGGATCGTCTTCGACGATCAACAACACCGCGTCGTCGGGCTGCAGATTGTTGCGATCATCCGGAATTTGTTCCAGCGGGCGCTCGGACACCACGATGTTCGAAAGCTGCAGTGGCGTCGCCGGGGACGGCGACTTCCATTCCGCAACCGCCAACTTCGACGCCGATGGCCCAACGTAGGTGAGAGGCAGGTAGAGCGTGAAAGTGCTTCCCTGTCCAGGTGTGCTGCGAAGCTGGATTTCTCCGCCTAATAAGCTGGCGAGTTCGCGGCTGATGGCCAGGCCCAATCCCGTTCCGCCGTATTTACGGCTCGTGCTGGCATCTGCTTGCTGGAAAGCCTCGAAGATGATGCGTTGTTTATCGAGCGCAATTCCAATGCCGGAATCGGTGACCTCGAAGGCCACCACCGAGGCCGCACCGCTCAGAATGGGGTGGTCTTCGCTCCATCCCTTCTCCGCCACCGACACCGCCATTCGAACCGAACCGTGCTCGGTAAACTTGAACGCGTTCGAAAGCAGATTCTTCAGCACCTGCTGCAAACGCTTCGAGTCGGTGACCAGACTGCGGGTGAGCCTAGGATCGGCTTGCACCTCGAAGGCCAGCCTCCGGTTCTCCGCTTCGTGACGGAAAGGCCGAGCCACCATTTCGAGCAGGTTGGCAAAGAACACCTCTTCAGCTTCAACCGACACCGTCCCGGATTCGATCTTGGAAAGATCGAGAATGTCGCTGATCAGATTCAGCAAATCCGTGCCGGCACCGTGAATCGTGCGCGCAAACTCAACCTGCTTCGGTGTCAGATTGTGATCCGGGTTCTCGCTGAGTTGCTGGCCCAGCACCAGAATGCTGTTCAGCGGCGTCCGCAATTCATGCGACATGTTGGCGAGAAACTCCGATTTGTATTTCGAAGTGAGGGCGAGTTCCTTTGCCTTCTCCTCCAAAGCGCGCCGGGCTTGCTCAATTTCCTGATTCTTGCGCTCCACTTCCACGTTCTGCTCGGCCAGTTGTTGCGCTTTTTGTGCCAGTTGTTCGTTGGTCTGTTGCAACTCTTTCTGTTGAGTCTGGAGTTCTGCGGCCAGTTGTTGTGACTGCTTGAGCAATCCTTCGGTCTGCATCGTCGCCTCAATGCTGTTGAGAACGATGCCGATGCTGGCGGTCAGCTGCTCAAGAAACGCCAGGTGCGAGGCCGTGAACGTGCTCAACGAGGCAAGTTCAATCACCGCCTTGACCCGGTCTTCGAAGAGCACCGGGAGAACGATGACATTCCGGGGAACGGACTCAAACAACCCGGATCGGATCGGAACTGTCTTATGCGGCAGGTCAGAAATCAACATGCGGCGTTTTTCCGCTGCAACTTGCCCGACCAGTCCGTCGCCGATTTTCAGCCGGCGCAGGTGCCCTTCCTCACCGTCGTCGGCAAATGCCGACAACAGCACCATGCCCGCCGATTCCTCAGTTTCCATCTGATAGATCACACCTTGCTGCGCGTTCACCAGTGGCGCGAGTTCCGAAAGCAACATGCGGCCTACAGTCGCCAGATCGCGTTGCCCCTGCAGCATTCCGGTAAAGCGCGCCAGATTGGTTTTGAGCCAATCTTGTTCTGTGTTGCGGTCCGTCGTGAGCCGCAGGTTGTCGATCATGGTGTTGATGTTGTCTTTCAACTCTGCCACTTCGCCGCTGGCCTCGACTTGAATCGATCGCGTTAAGTCACCTTTAGTCACAGCGGTCGCGACTTCTGCAATTGCTCTAACTTGGTTGGTCAGGTTATCGGCGAGCAGGTTGACGTTGCCGGTAAGATCCTTCCACGTGCCAGCTGCGCCCGGCACATTGGCTTGTCCGCCGAGACGACCCTCGACGCCGACTTCGCGCGCAACCGTCGTTACCTGATCCGCGAACGTGGCCAGCGTGCCCGTCATGTTGTTGATCGTTTCCGCCAGGGCCGCGATCTCGCCCTTAGCGTTCACCGTCAGTTTCTGCGTCAGATCGCCATTCGCTACCGCAGTCACGACCTTGACGATCCCGCGCACCTGTTCCGTCAGGTTGACTGCCATGACGTTGAAACTGTCCGTAAGATCTTTCCAGGTTCCACCAACGCCCGGCACTTGTGCCTGACCACCCAGTTTGCCGTCGGTACCGACTTCGCGAGCCACACGCGTGACCTCGGCCGCGAACGCATTGAGTTGATCCACCATCGTATTGATGGTGTTCTTGAGTTCAAGGATTTCGCCTTTCACGTCAACCGTGATCTTGCGCGACAAATCGCCGCGCGCCACAGCCGTGGTGACTTCCGCGATGTTGCGCACCTGGCCAGTCAGGTTACCGGCCATGGAATTCACCGAGTCGGTAAGATCTTTCCACGTGCCCGCCACTCCGGGAACCTGCGCCTGTCCGCCGAGCTTGCCTTCAGATCCTACTTCGCGAGCCACGCGCGTCACTTCAGCGGCAAAAGCGTTGAGCTGGTCGACCATCGTATTGATGGTCTCCTTCAGCAGAAGAATCTCGCCGCTCACGTTGACTGTAATTTTCTTCGACAGATCGCCGCTGGCAATCGCCGTCGAAACTTCGGCAATGTTGCGCACCTGTCCAGTCAAGTTACTGGCCATGGAGTTCACCGAGTCGGTTAGATCTTTCCAGGTTCCTCCGACGCCCGGTACCAGGGCCTGGCCGCCAAGCTTGCCATCTGTTCCGACTTCGCGGGCAACGCGTGTCACTTCCGATGCGAACGACCGCAACTGGTCGACCATGGTATTGATGGTGTCTTTCAGCTCGAGGATTTCGCCTTTCACATCGACCGTGATCTTGCGCGACAAATCGCCGCGCGCCACAGCCGTCGCAACTTCGGCGATATTCCGAACTTGCCCGGTCAGGTTGCTGGCCATGAAGTTCACGTTGTCCGTGAGATCCTTCCAGGTTCCGGCAACGCCCGGTACCTGCGCCTGGCCACCCAGCTTGCCCTCCGTGCCCACTTCGCGAGCCACGCGCGTCACTTCACCGGCGAAGGCGTTGAGCTGATCCACCATCGTATTGATGGTGTTCTTCAATTCGAGAATTTCCCCCTTCACGTCGACCGTGATCTTGCGCGACAAATCGCCGCGCGCCACGGCCGTCGTAACCTCGGCGATGTTTCGCACCTGGCCGGTCAAATTGCCGGCCATCGAGTTCACCGAGTCAGTCAGATCTTTCCAGGTTCCCGCGACCCCGGGGACATTGGCTTGTCCGCCCAACCGGCCCTCCGTGCCAACTTCGCGGGCCACGCGCGTCACTTCGCCGGCAAACCGGTTCAGCTGATCGACCATCGTGTTGAGAGTTTCTTTCAGCTGCAAAATCTCACCACGCACGTCGACCGTAATTTTGCGCGACAAATCGCCGCTGGCGATGGCCGTCGCCACTTCCGCGATGTTGCGAACCTGGCCCGTCAAGTTGCTGGCCATGAAGTTCACGTTGTCGGTGAGATCTTTCCACGTACCACCAACCCCCGGCACCTGCGCCTGACCACCGAGTTTTCCTTCCGTGCCGACTTCGCGACCCACACGCGTTACCTCACCAGCGAACGCGTTCAGCTGGTCGACCATGGTATTGATGGTGTCTTTGAGTTCAAGAATTTCGCCCTTCACGTCGACCGTGATCTTGCGCGACAAGTCGCCGCGCGCCACCGCGGTCGTAACCTCCGCGATGTTCCGCACCTGAGCCGTCAGGTTGCCGGCCATCGCGTTCACCGAGTCGGTGAGATCTTTCCACGTTCCGGCCACGCCGGGCACAACCGCCTGCCCGCCCAATTTGCCGTCAGTGCCGACCTCGCGGGCCACGCGTGTAACTTCCGACGCGAACGACCGCAGCTGGTCGACCATCGTATTGATGGCTTCTTTGAGCTGCAAAATTTCGCCGCGCACATCGACCGTAATTTTGCGCGACAAATCGCCGCTGGCCACCGCCGTAGCCACCTCGGCGATGTTGCGCACCTGGCCCGTCAGGTTGCTGGCCATGAGGTTTACGTTGTCGGTCAAGTCCTTCCAGGTTCCGGCCACGTCGGGAACTTGCGCCTGCCCGCCCAGCTTACCTTCGGTCCCGACCTCGCGAGCCACGCGAGTTACTTCCGCCGTGAACACACCGAGTTGCCGAATCATCGTGTTGACCAGATTCGCCGACCGCAGAAACTCGCCTTCTAGAGGACGTCCATCCACATCGAGACGCACGGTCTGCGTTAGGTCCCCTTGTGCAACCGCGGCGATGGCGCGCGTGACCTCTGCCGTAGGTCGAAGCAAGTCTTCCACAAGAGTGTTGACCGAAACTTCCATCTCGCCCCATGCTCCTCTGGACTCATGGAACCGCGTGCGCTCGCGCGTCTTGCCTTGCTTGCCGACGACTTGGCCGACGCGTTTCAGTTCCTGCGCCATATGCTGATTGGCCGCAACGATTTCGTTAAATGTGTCCGCAACTTTTCCCGCCAACCCAATCCATGTCCCCGGAAGTCGCACGGTGAAGTCGCCGTCGCGCATGGTTTGCAGACTGGTCAGGATCACGGTCAGGTCCAGGGATCCATCCGATCCTTTGGCTTTTCCGTTCTTGGATCCGTTGACCTTCGAGACAGCGGAAACAGGAAGGGAAGGAGACGCGACGTCAATGGGCGTCGCAGCTACAGTGGCGTCGGATCTTTTCATGGTCGCTCCCGAAATATAGGAGTAGTTGAATTAGCAGGCTGCATTCGGTGAGTTGTTTCGCGACGGATTGGGTCTGCGAAGAATCTCGTTGCTTATTAGCTTCGTTTATTGGCTTCGCCTACGGCTGAAGGAAGCGCACAAAGCCTTCGGCCGGCAGAAGTTAACGCTTCCCGCGCCCAGCCGCTTAAACTTTTATCACTGCATTGGTACCATACCGGCTTGATCGTCCGCTCTAAGGTATTTCCTGTAGGAAGAACACTGCTGGGAGCTGCGTAGTGAGCCGGTCGCCCTACATCGTGCTGATTCTGATGAATCGGCGCAGATCAGGAAGCGACGTCAGAAATATGTAACCCAGAAACAGGATACCGGCGGTTGCTGCGACGTTCGTAACGATCAACAGGTTCCTACTCCCTCTTCCCGCATTAAGAAACCCGCATAGCGAAATTACGCGGTCCCGACAATTGTGAGGCGTATGAACTGAGAGCACGGTCCTCCTAAATCGCTCAAAAGACAGCCTTTCTTACTCTGGCCCCGTGACTGCATTGATTTCAGGCGACATCCCGCATCTCAATTTCGAAGGAGGCATTTTCGAATGGCTGACAAACGCCCCAAGGATTGGCGGGAACTCTGCGAACTCGCGGCAAAAGAACTAGACCCTAAAAAGCTGCTGGATCTTGTTGGCGAAATAAACAAAGCCCTGGATGAGCGTGAAAGAAAGCGCAAGGCTGACATGGAGAACGCAAATCGCAATAATCGTGAAGCAAGTTCCTTTTGCGTTCCAGGCAAACCACCCATCTGGGCAACATAATGCGAGAGCGAAATTCTTCCTTCACCGAACCATTAAAAAAATGCGGGCGGGAAATCGCCGGTTAGCAGATGTCCCGCCCGTCAGTTTTGCAAGCCGAACGACTACTTCTTGGGCCGCTCCGCCGGAGCCCGGTTGACCGGCATCTGTCTCTGTTGCAGCCTTTGTTGCTGCTGAACGTGTCTTTGCTGCAATTGCTGCGTCTGTTGTTGATGCTTTTGTTCGAGCTGCTGCTTCCTGGCATCGTTGGCATTCTGCTGCGCCAACTTCTGATGATCCTTCTCCTGCTGCTGCTGTAGCTTCTGCCGTTCCTGGCCCTGCTTCTGCTGCAGTTTTTCCTGCTGTTGCTGATACTTCTTGTCCAGGTTCGGATTCCCCGTGTTCGGAGCCGCAGGGCGTTCCATCGCTGGCAAATCGTTGGGATGCACTGCGTTCGCAGGCCGGCCGCCGTTTTCGGCGCGCGGCTCAGCGCCGCCCCGATTGGCAGGAGGATGGTAGGCTCCGCCCGCTTCGCGCGCGGCGACGACCTCGTGGCCGCTGAATTCTCCCGGGCGGGCCGTAGCCGCAACCGGCGGCTTGCCATGATTTTCTGACGCTCGCAATTCCCGATTCCCGCGTGCCGCCTGCATGTGCTGAACTTGAGCTGCCGCCGGCGGAATGTGCCGGTCACGCGCCGCCGCCTCTTCCTCTCGCGTCGGACGCGCCACCACCCCGCCTTCTCCACCGTTGTAACTCACTCGGTTCTCCGTCGTGCGGTTGACCACGGTTTCGTTGTAGACGTTGTGAATGTTGGTGACGTTCACATTGGTCACGGAACGGTTGTAGAAGAAATGTCCATTGTCCCAGCGTCCACCTCCAAAGCCGACGCCAAAGTAGCCGAAGCCATAATTGATGCCGCCGTAGAAGCCGACATGCGGCCCCCAGTAACCGTCGTAAAAGACAAACGCGTTGTCTTCCCAACCCCAATAGGGTGGCGTCCACATGTAACCGACTTCGGGAGCCAACACCCATGTGCCCGGCACCCAGTAGTAATCGCCATCGTCGTCATCCCACGCCCAGTAACCGGGCGTCCATAGATATCCGTCGCCCGGGCATAGGGGCTGCTCATAGACTGGCAGCGCAGGCGGACCGAACCTGACTGAAATGCGAACCTGGCCGAACGAAGCCGAAGACATGACCAGCACAACGAATGCGAACAACCATGCACGAATGGAGCGACTACGCATCGTGTTTCTCCTCTCGATCACCCTTCGTTTGCCCGGTGTTGCTTCGCTGCTGCGGGTTCTGCGGATGGATCGATGTGGGTTCCCAGACGCTATCTACGAGCGTCCTACGCATGTTGGCTATTAGCCCATCGGCCAACATTTCTTTTGATCAGGGCGCGATCAGCCCTTGTCGGAGAGCTTAGAAGTGGAGCTTCCCTGAGAGGTTGTGAAGAAAAGTAAGGACTACAGGATGAAACGGTGCAGCGGTACCCGATCCTCTCTGAACTTCTAAGCGGTTACCTCACTATGCTATTCAGACGCCGGCACCGACGCGGTCACTGTGACGCCGTGCGCAGTGGAAGATATTTCAAGCTTGCCGCCGAGTTGCCCAAGCCGCTCCCGCATGCCGCGCAATCCAACTCCAATGGCCCGCTGCCAGGCTTCACCCGACTCTTCCAGAATCGTCGATGGGATGCCCTTGCCATCATCTCTAACTTCGAGGACAGTTGCGCCGTCGCGGATTCGCAACTGTACGTGCGCGGTCTGGCTGCCGGAATGCCGGTGCACGTTGGTCAAACTCTCCTGGAGTACGCGAAATAGCGCCAATTCGGTGTTTCGTGACAGCCGCTCGAAATCGGCAGACACATCGAACGTGACCCGAATTCCGCTGCGCGCCGTGAAACCCTCGAGGTACCAGGGAATCGCCGACTTCAATCCCATCTCCTCCAGCATCGGAGGATAGAGCAGATAGGAAATGGTGCGAACTTCCTTCACACATTCTTCCGCCAGACCGATACACTGTGTCACCTGTCGGCTGATGTTCGTATTCGGTTCCAGGCCGGCCGCGAGAGAGTCCAAACTGATCTTCATCGCCGTGACACATTGACCGAGAGTGTCGTGAAGATCCCGGCCGATTCGGCGCCGCTCTTCATCCTGCATTTGCAGCAGGTGCGAAGTCAGATCGCGCAGCGACCTTTCTTTCTGCATTCGTTCGGTCGCGTCCCGCGTGACTTTCGCGAAACCGATCAATTTGTTCGTCTCATCTCGAACCGGCGTGATGGTTACGTTCGCCCAGAAGGTCGAGCCGTCTTTGCGCACCCTCCAGCCCTCATCCTCGCATCGGCCCTGCTCCACCGCAATCTCCAGTTCGCGGCTGGGCTTACCCGTGCGATTGTCCTCGTCAAGATAAAACACCGAGAAGTGCCGGCCAATGATTTCTTCCGCCTGATAGCCTTTGATTCGCCTCGCTCCCGTATTCCAGGTGCTCACGTGGCCCTCGGGATCGAGCATGAAGATCGCGTAATCCTGCACCGCTTCCGACATCAAGCGAAAACGATCCTCGCTCCGGCGCAGCGCCATTTCCGCTCGCCTGCGTTCGGATAGATCGCGAGTTACGTTGCCAAAACCAATCACCTTGCCTGTTCCATCTCGAAGTGCCGCAACAATTACGTTCGCCCAAAATGTCGTGCCGTCTTTGCGAACGCTCCATCCTTCATCTTCACCGTGCCCTTCCCGAATCGCCGCATCCAGCAACTCCTGCGGTGCCCCAGAAAGAACCTGCTCTTCCGGATAAAAACAGGAAAAATGTTGCCCCATGATCTCCGAGGCTTTATATCCCCGGATTCGCTCCGCGCCGACATTCCAGGTGGTGATTCGGCCTTCGAGGTCCATCATGAAGATGGCGTAGTCCGGAACCGCTTCGACGAACAGCCGGAATTGCTCTTCCTTCCGGCGCGACTCGACTTCTGTCAGAAGCACTTGCATCCGTTGTTGCAAATGAACCACGCTGCGCAGGCGCTCTTCTTCCGACGTGAGCTCGTTGTAACTTTCGTCGGGAACCACGCCCGAATGCTCGTCACAAATCTGCTGTAGTGCATCCGCGTGATCTTCCCGGCAAAACCCCTGCATGGGATAGGCGCACCGCAGCGAGAACGAATAGGCTTTGGCCAACTGGTTCCACAGCTTTTCTGCTCGAATCGCCGCTTCCGGCTTACCTTCCGCCCACAGCAACGCCACCATTTCACCGAATGCCACAACCCGATGATTCTCTGTTTCAGCGGCCGATGCCGCACGTGCTATCACTCCCCCAATAATCTCCGCGAATCGCCCGGGGTCGGGCAGACCTCCGACCATGAGTCGGGCGAGGGTTTCGGCAGCGTCCAAAGCGACGTATCTGCCAGCCTCAGCGGCTTGGGCAAGATCGAGTCCTTGACCTCTCAGTCTTCGAGAAAGACTGTCTTCGTGGCCTTTGGTTGCAATCACAACGGCCGAACTGCCCGCGGAAAGGGCCGCGCCGATGAAATTACCCAGTTCGTCCAGAAGAAAACTGTCCTCGCTGTAGAACTGCACAACGTGGGCGTGAGGCTCCTGCGGATGTGCGGTCGGCATTGGGGCTGCGTTCAGTCTGTCTTGCATGTCGTCTTTCCTGACACGAAAACTGGATCGGCACTGCAGGACATTGTAGCTGCCGGTAAGGCAGGATCATTCTGCACCGCAAGAACCCGGTCCATACAGTACATCCTGTATCCGCACCTAACCTATCGCCCCTGTACGGCATTCGCTGTATTGATGGTTCGTCGGCTGTCCCCTATGTTGTCGAGGTACGCGAAAAGCGCAATCTGGAGCAGTCATGGGTTAGCGTCGTCTCGCTGGAGTCGACATTCGGATCCGTCACGACTGCCCTCCCCCGGGCTGGCGCGATCTGCCGTTGGCGGTGCCGGGTATTTCGCTATGGAGATCGAAATGAAAAAACTGATGACAATCCTGTTCTCGTTCATCCTGCTGGCGTCGCTCGGCCTGGCGGCTCAAGACCCCAGTCAAGACCCCAACAAGCAGGATGCGATGAAGTCTGACACCTCAACCAAAGCCGCCCATATCACCGGCAAAATCAGCGATGACGGGAAAACTTTCGTGAGCGACAAAGACGGAAAAAGCTGGACCATCAGCAATCCGGATGCGGTCAAGGGCCACGAGGGCCATCACGTCACTCTGAAAGCGCACGTCTCCACCGACACCAACCAGGTTGAAGTCGTGTCGCTCAAGATGTCCGGCGACAGTATGAAGAAGGACAGTACACCGAATTGACTCTGGGTGACGTCTCCACCCTGGGCCAGCATTCGTGCTGGCCCTTTGTTATTTGGCAGAGCTTGCTGGTGGAATGGTCACAATCTCAGGCAAAACGTGAAACGCCCGCCTTGCAGGCCCCCAGGACCAACCCGCAGCCAGTTCTCAATTATCGAGTATTTAGATGGTGAGCGCGGTAGGAATCGAACCTACAACCTACTGATTAAGAGTCACGTCAGGCTCATCCATCCAAACGCAGCAACTCACAATAAACCAGTAACTTACAACAGTCTTGCGCGCACAGAGAATACGCTCCAAGTGCTTGAAAAGTTCGCTATATTTGGCAACGTACAGCCACAATTACAGCCACACCTTCGGCACGTCGGCAGTTTAACGCCAGTGACTGGATGAGCGCGGCCTTTTCAGGTATTCTTTGGGCCTAAACTATTTTCCAATCAACAGCTTAATCCGTCGAGATGGCCCCTTTATTGTGACCACTCTGTGACCAGCGCCGATGTTCGCCTAAACGTCGGTGTAGAAATGTTCAGGATTGAACGTCAATAGAAAGAGGTGTTAGTAGAACTGCGGCATCCGCGTGTGACGCGAAATCTTCACCCGTAACTAACTGAAAACACGCGGCACGAATGGCGGTACAGAAACGGTTTAATGACCCTCGGAAACAGTTCGCGGACCCTTATTGGACCATAATTCCTGGCATGCTTTCACGCGGCAGAGGCCGGTCGAAACTGACCCTCGATCGGGCGCGAAATGCGTCGAATTTGGAATGCCCAGCCAGCCGTAGGTGGTGAGGGAGTCATCTTGAGTCAGATTATGCGCAATACGAAAAGGCGCGCCGGGCCGTCGCACAAGGCACCTTCGTGGCCGCTCGCCAACGAACGGAGATAGATACCGAACTAGAACAGTCTTATAAAACGGCGGCAATACAATCCACTTCAATATCAAACCCGCCATTCCAAGCGGAACATTGATAAAGATGCGCGCAGGCGGACTTTCCGGGAAATAGCGCCTGTAGACAGCGATCACCGCAGGGAACATGTCCACTGAGGTGACGTACACATTCAGCTTCAGAATGCTTTCCAGAGAAGACCCTACCGCCCGCTGATAAGATGGCAAGGCAATCCGGGCCTTAATCACTGCAACTAAGAGACCTACCGCTCCTAGAACTCTCTACTATGAAATTGGGATCGAAATAGACGAAGAGTGAAACCGCCCGTAAATACTCCGAATCGGGAAGTCTTTACCCGATTTAAGATCGCCCTGAGTATTGACATGGAATGGGCTGCTGCCTCTCGTTAACTGAGACCCGCGCAACCCCGTTTAGGTCGGACTTTTTCCATAGCTGTCATGTGCATCCGTCACAGGCCGCTCGGCATTACAGAGTCGGATAGAATTGGTCTACGCCGCGTGAATGCGCGCCGTAAAGACTGTCGTCGATTTGTTGGACTCATTTCAGGAGGCCGCCGACCAATTCTGGAACGGCTTTCTGGTGGACTGTCGGAAGTCTTCGATCAATGGCCTCACCATACTTCGGCGCGAAAGCAACACGATCACGAGCTTTTCGAGTTCGCACCATTCGCCACAATACCACTCGGGAGGAATGGTCTCCGCTAATTTCCATACTTTGGCATCTGACATCCGTTCTACGTTTGACAACCAAGGTTCAAAGGAATCCCATCCTGAGATTCCATCATAAACTTCGTTCCTTGAATAGACACCGCGGAGGGGGAGGTCTGGAAACGACCACTCACCGGCATTAAAGCAATACCCTTGGTCGATAAAAGAAGCAGTGTATTTTTTCTCACCCCGCTTTCTCCAAAACGTGGCTTGGCGGCCATCCGCATTCCCTGTCCATTTATCCAAGGCTAATACCCCCGCAAACGTCTTGAGGTTACGCACCAGGCCGAGCATCTCTACGGGAAGATAATCAAACACATGTCCTTCTTCGGGATTAACCACATACCTTGATCCGAATTGTAGTCCGGCCTCACATTGGACGCTGTTATTGGCCAATTGAATACGCAATTCCGGTGTGTGCTCGATCAGCCAGCCATTTACTTCCACTACTTCCCCTTCAGGAACCGGTAGTCCGACTAATAGCGCAAGACGACTGGCAAGCATCTCATTCGCCAGTACCCGCAGATGCTGCGGATTATTACGGAATTTCACGACATAGAAATTGCCATCTGAACAACGCATCAGATGAGCCTGCGCTCCCCCTCGCATCCTTCGTATATGCTGAATAGCTTCGAGCGCCACCTGGGGCCTCCCTCAACTCTCGATCTTGAATCCTTTGTAAACGGGAAAACCCTGCTCGGGGGCAAGTGATAATGACATGACTACAGGGCGTTGCGCAGTGCCAACCGTCACACATGCTCTGTGGAAAACATCGTCGCGTCCATTTTGGGAAGACTCGGTACAACGTAAGCATTTTTAACTGACGTGATGTCGTATCCCTGCTAAAATCCCTAGCCAAGAAGGATGCCAATTCGCGCGTTTTCCGTGGGCGTACCGTGACAGCCGACCAGCGACACATCGAACTTTTTTTCCTCAGCTATGTGCCGCAGATTGCGGCGGGAGGTAGATACGATGTGGGTCTTCTGGCTCTAGAGCGACACCATGATCGACGCCGGTTCGTTGGTGCCAGCTTCGTCCGAGACACCAAAGGGTTGCTGGCTTTCGACCCGCACGCCGATGTAAACGTCCTTTTCGCTCTGTTCCGTGAAATCGAGCACAGTCTTCACCATGTTCAAGACGCGGACTCTTTTCTCCAGACGATGCTAGACTCGTTCTCCAATACGATCCAAATCTCGGACGCGAAGACTGTCTTGATTTCGGGTGATCCTGTAGACGAGATCAACAAACTGGCCGCTCTTTACATCCCTTGCGAGTGAGGACGCGAGATTGGGTAGGCCCTGAGCCCTGGCGCTTCGCCTTGCGTTGGGAGAATGCGCTGCTGCACTTCGACTTGGCGCATGAAACGCTCCTCAATCATTGGAATTCTCTTTTCATTCTCCTAGAATAAAAACCGAATACGCAGGTTTTTTATACATACTCGACTCGGCACCGCTTAAAGCAAAGCCCCGAATTGGGAAAGGGGCCTATTCGTGCCGCGCTCGTGCAGAAAAGGGAAGCCCCGTCTAAAGCCTTGCTCGGCCTCGGCGTTCTTTTTCTGGGAGACGCTGAGGCGTCTACCCCTTTCACGAGTCGGTGCCGCTGGACCTTCAGCCTAAGCTGCTTCGCGTGCTGAATAACGAGGAATTTGAACCACTGGGCAGCGCGCGTATCATCCGGGTAGATGTGCGCTGGATCGCATCCAGTCGTCACGATCTGGCAAAACCTGGGCCGCATCGACTTCGCGAAGATCTGTACAAACAGCTAAACGCAGCCACTCTCCGAGTTCCGTCTCTGCGCGAACGCCGCGAAGATATCCCCCTGCTGGTGCGCTATTTTGTGCAGAAATTCGCTCGCCGCATGAACAAGCGCATCGCAACCGTGCCCACTGAAATCATGAATGTTCTGGTGAAATCGCATTGGCCAGGTAATGTCGCGGAACTGGAAGGTTTTATCGAACGGGCGGTTATCTTGACAGAGGGGTCTGCGCTGCATGCTCCACTTACGGACCTGTGACCGGAACCGATCTCCTTCAGTTCAAGGACTCCAGCCGCGCCGCGTATTCAATCTGTCAACGTGTGTTTCCTCTGACACTTACAGATGAAACGACCTCGCTCAAGTCGTTTGCAAAACAGAATAGCCTGTCGCCATCGAACGACAAAAGTTTAATCAGATCGCCTCGACGCCCCGGAAACACAAACACATGACCGGACATCGGACTTTGCTGCAGCTTGGTTTGCAGGAGCGCGCTCAGGCCCATGAACCCGCGTCGCAGGTCGGTCACGCCGGCTGCAATCCAAATACACGTATTGGCGGGCGGTGCGATCACAGCCGCAAACACTCCAGCAACACACCCGCAACACCGCTGGATCAGCGCTTCCCTCGATTCTCACCTGTGCAAGCCGCAGTTCAACCTGAGTCGTGCCAGAACCAGAGACGGATTTAGCGCAAGTACGCTCCCGAAGCAACGGGGCTTGCAGAGACAAGCTCTCAGATGTCACTCGCCCCGGCAGCAGCGTCGCCGCGCCCAGTCGTCCCTTTCGATAGAGCATTCGCGAAGAAACCTGATTGGCATTGACCCCGTGAGCCCGAGCGATTCGCGCCACGGATGCTCCTTCAAGCATCCTCTCTTTAACGATCTGCCGCTTCTCCGCGATCGTCCGAAGTGAACGTTTAGGGCTCTTGGCTGGGCCAACTACTCCTCCTGAGACCGATTGAGTGCAAGTGTCCATCATTGCTCCAAGTGGACACTACCGCTTGTGTCCACATCCGAAGCATGACTTCTATCCTTCTGTCTACATTCTCGTCCAGACGGTCTCCGGCGGACGCTTACGCCTTTCCAACGCAAACACGATGTTACGCCAGCGGCAAGAGAGCGACGCAGGTTGGGACACGAGTCAGAACTGACGGGGAACAGCGATTGTATCGCGGGATGGACGTAGTAGCGGTTGTCGGTTGACAGCCCTCGCGGCGTGGAACTCATAATCCGCTTGCTTCAACAATTCTCCGATTGCTTCATGATGGTCTGTCACTTCGCAGAAAATATGCGGACGAGCCGCCAGAACTCGTCTCGCGCCGCTCAAAACGGCATGCTCCATTCCTTCAACATCTATTTTAAGTACTTGCGGAGCGGCGAAATGATCGAGTAGTGAATCAAGTGTGACCGCGACGACCGTCTGAGCAGTGCCGTTGCCGCATAGAGAATTTGATGCCTTCCCCTCCTCAGAGAGGTAGAGTCTGGAAATCCCCTGGTGGTCCGAGACCGCAGCAGGTAGTACGGTCACGGGCAACTTGTTCAGTAGCGCCGACCGGTGCATCAAGTTTGCTAACCACATATCTGCCTCGACTGCTACAACCTGTGCTCCCAGTGAGGCCGCAGCAAAAGAAAACAGCCCGACATTTGCGCCTATGTCCCAAACGACCATTTTGGGGTGCACTAATTCACGAACCATCGAAAGCAGGAAGGGATCGACTTTCGATAGGTTCCTATCCAACACCCCAGTGCAGATTCCGGCGATACAAACATGGGAGCGCCTCCAAAATCTGGCGGAAGACGCCGCTTTAAAACAACGCCGCGACTTAGTCTCTTGAGAATGCGCCAAAACATTGAGCCAGAATACAGCAAAACCTCCGCAAGTGGTGTCAACAACCTCAGGCTTGAACCGGCAACAGGGTTCATTAATCTCCACAGTACGGCCATACGCAAACTGTTACACGTTCTCGCCCCGAAGACACTCATGGCGGTGGATATTACGTCAGTCCGAAAGGGTCTGTCAGCGAAGGCATCCGTCGGTACTCTGGCCTGCTGTTTGCCCTTCACTCCGGTGCCAATCTGCTCGCTAATTCTGTAGGGACCAAACGCGACGACGACCAGTATCGCAAGCAACTTGCTATCAAGCTGGTGCGCGCTGGCCAGGACTCCGCGTTAGTAGTCAGTCGTTTCAAGAACGAACGCCAGATTCTCGCCAGTCTCGATCATCCCAACATTGCCCGGCCACTGGACGGCGGGACGACCAAGGAAGGCGCGGCGTATCTTGCCCTAGAATACTCTCATGGTCTCACCAGACAATGCTTCCCGCCGCGAGGCCGAAGGGGAGCGGTTCGCCAGGAGCTAAAGCTCGATGGAACCTTAGCCCCGGAGGATGATACCTTCCGTGTCCTTGTTCAGCCGCAGGACATGACTGGTGCCGAACGCTCCCGGAATGACTACGGTGTCAACGGCGTAGTTCGCTACACACCGTGGCAGCAGCCTGGCCTACTGGTTGTTAAAATAACTTGCGGCGGGGGAAGCGGGTATTTTTACACGGCTGAACGAAGGGCAAGGGACTCAAACGCCGTTCCTTGCCCGTGACTCTCCCCATCTCGCCCCAAACCGAAGATGGAAGGATGGAAGCGAACAAGATTGTCGTATTCTTACGTGAGTGGAAGTTGGGGGGAGCGAGGTGGTGCCCACACATTGGAGGAGAACATGAAGAAATTGCTACGAGTGTTTCGCAAGTCTTTTTTTGCTTTACACGGCTTTTCGGTCTTAGCTCAAAGTGTGATTGCCGATCCCAAAGTCACCCATTTAACCGCCGGATCATTTTCAAACCGTGCAAAGGCACAAGAATTCAGATCCCTCTCGCATTAGCTACGTCACTGATGA
>CAVPWD010000022.1:0-185920 GCA_963709385.1 uncultured Acidobacteriaceae bacterium | reverse complement strand
TTCTTCGCGGCCGTTCTTCGCGACCTTCGCGGTAAAGGCTTTTCGGTTCGCGCTACGGTGTAGGTATTATGTTTCCACGTTAATGAAATCCAAACCTCAGGTCGCAGTCATCGGCGCCGGCGCCTTCGGCGGATGGACCGCCCTTCATCTTCTCGATCGCGGCGCGGGCGTTACCCTCCTCGATGCCTGGGGCCCCGGCAATTCCCGCGCGTCCTCGGGCGGAGAGACGCGCGTGATGCGCGGCTCCTACGGGACGGACCGCATCTACACCGAAATGGCCGCCCGCTCGCTCAAACTCTGGGCAAAGTATGAAAGCCGCTGGAAGCGCCAATTCCTGCACCGCAGCGGCGTGCTCTGGATGGCCTCCGGGCAAGACGACTCCTTCGAACGCGGATCAATCGATGGCTTGCGCAAGTCGAAAATCAAGTTCAAGGAACTGTCCGCGGCACAAATGAAGAAACGCTGGCCGCAGATCAACTTTGAAGGAATCCTCTGGGGAATTTTCGAACCAGACTGCGGATATCTCGACGCGCGCGCCAGCTGCCAGGCGGTAACTGACGCCTTCGTCGCCGCAGGCGGCAAGTACCGCCAAGCCGCAGTGCTGCCCGACGGACTCGAGACCGCACCCCTTCGCAGCATCCGCCTATCCAACGGCTCGCAACTCAAAGCCGACGCCTACGTCTTCGCCTGCGGCCCGTGGTTGGGCAAGCTGTTTCCCCAGACGATCGGCGATCTGGTACAGCCCACCAAGCAGGACATTTTCTTCTTCGGCACGCCCGCCGGCGACGATCGCTTCAACGACACGCATCTCCCGGTCTGGGGCGATCATCGCGGCAGTTTTCGTTACGGCATTCCCGGCGCCCTCACAGGCGGTGCCCGCCGCGGTTTCAAAATTGCCGACGACACGCGCGGCCCCGCCTTCGATCCCACCACCGGCGAGCGCGTCGTCAATCAGGAAACGCTGAAAGACATTCGCGAATACGTCGCCTTCCGCTTCCCTGCCCTGAAAGACGCGCCGCTGGTCGAGACTCGCGTCTGCCAGTACGAGCAAACGCCGGACGGTCACTTCATCATCGACCGCCATCCCGCGGCCGAGAATGTATGGATTCTAGGTGGAGGCTCAGGCCACGGCTTCAAACACGGCCCCGCCCTCGGAGAAATGATGGCAGACTTGATTCTGAAAGATCGCGAGCCAGATGCGACTTGGAGATTAAGCCGCTTTAAGTCTTGTCATCCTGAGCGGCGTACTTTGCCGCGAAGGACCTGTGCACTCCGATAGCGGCATCCGTGCTGCCGGCGAGTACATAGGTCCTTCGCCGCCAAAAGCTGCGGCTCAGGATGCCAACCCAATGGGTTCCGTTCAGAAAGTTTACTGAATCTGAATGACCCCCGCGGGAGCGCTAGCCTTAATCTCATCCACCCGCGTCACGACCCTGCCGCGCGAACTCATAAATCGACTTGGCGTGCGGAGAGTTCTCGCCTTCGAGCACGATCGGCGTGCCCCCATCCCCCGACTTGCGCACTTCCGGATCAAGCGCAATCGCCCCCAGAAATGGCGTACTGAACCGCTCCGCCATTTTTTCCGCCCCGCCGCGAGAGAAAATATCCACTTCGTGCGAGCAGTGCGGGCAGACGAAATAGCTCATGTTCTCCACCACTCCGACGACATCGACTTTCATCTGACGGAACATTTCAATAGCCTTGCGCGCATCCTGCAGCGAAACGTCCGACGGAGTCGAGACCACCACCGCGCCCGTGAGCGGAACCGTCTGCACAAGGGACAGCGCGATATCGCCCGTCCCCGGTGGCAGATCGACAATCATGTAGTCCAGCTTTCCCCACTCCACCAGCCCCAGAAACTGCCGCACAATCTGATGCAGCATGGGCCCGCGCCAAATAATCGGCTTGTCGCCAGGATTAAGAAACCCCACCGAAATCACCTTCAACCCAAACGCCTGAATCGGCTCAATCCGATTCTCGCCCACCATCCGCGGCTGGTCGTTGACCCCCAGCATGAGCGGAACGTTCGGCCCATACACGTCGGCATCGAGCAGCCCAACCTTGTGTCCAAGCTTGGTCAGCGCCACCGCCAGGTTCACCGACAGCGTAGTCTTGCCCACCCCGCCCTTGCCCGATCCCACAGCGATAATGGCGTCCACCCCCGGCAACGGCTGCGGCCCCTGCTGCCCCGGCCCCGGTCCCTGTCCATGCTGATGCGGCGTATGTGCACTCAAAGAATCACACTCCAGAAAAGAATTGCGAAGATGAGGAAGAACCCTCTTCAGATTATACAGGCGGCCCCTTAAGCAGGTGTGTCTACGGACACAGCGGCGGTATTGGGCGACAAGTAAACGTGAATGTCATTCCAGCGACAGAAAGAACATGGAAACGATGCCGGCATTCAAGACGCAGCCAGCGAGCATAAGCCACTTTGCTCGGCTACGTCCGAAGGACAGGAAGAATAAAGCAAAGAGAGAGGAAACAATACAAACAATCAATCCATATTCCACCGCTTCAACACGCAATTGTTCCCATCTGGATGTCGCAGGCAAATAAAGCGGAACAAGCGCAAAGCACGATACAGTTCCGACAATCTGGCCGATCAGGAACGCGGGGTCTTCAATAAAACCTTCTACTACACCGCTCCGACACGACCGTGCCCACTTCATCCAGCCAAACGCCATGAGCACCCATGGGGTCGCCGACCAGATCAGAGCCACCCCGACGAAAATCCACTCCGGTGCCTTGTGCATGATACATCACGTCTATTCGGGGTAATCATAAGCCAAAGCCCGCAGATCTAGCAGGGAATCTCTCGAACGGACGCGCCTATGCGAGCATCGGCGATCAAGGCGATAAGCACTGACTACGGCATCATTTGATGCTATAATCCGTGCATGGAGCTTCTATGAGAACCACGGTTGCCCTTGATGACGATCTCGTCCGCACCGCCCAGGAGTTTACCGGGGTAGCGGAGAAAACTGCACTCCTTCGGGAAGCCCTCAAAGCGCTCATCGAGCGGGAGAGCGCCCGTAGGCTCGCGTCATTGGGAGGCACGATGCCGCGCCTGAAGAACACTCCTCGTCGCAGGTCACGAAAAATCGGGCAAACAGATTGATCCTCGCAGACACGTCCGTCTGGATCGATCACCTGCGCTCAGGCAGCAAAGAAATGCGGCGGCACCTTGAGCTTGGGCAGTTGTCATCCATCCCTTCATCACGGCATAACTTGCCTTGGATCTCTCAAGGAGCGCAGCAGGACGCTTGCGCTGCTCGATCTCCTGCCTCAGGTACGCGTTGCGCGATTGGAAGAACTGCGGCTCCTGATCGAGGCTCGCCGCTTGTACAACATGGGGATCGGCCTAACCGACGCACACCTGATCGCCTCAGTATTGATCGATTCGCCCACGCTATTGTGGACCAGAGATAAGCGCCTCCGCCAGGTCGCCGAGGGTCTCGGCATCCACGCCAGCCTGCTCTAAAAATCAGTCCCAGCCGCGGAGCGGCGAAAGATTACAGCCCACGGCGCAAGCCGTGGCTGGCAAGCGTGGGAAATTGGCCAGCCCCGAAGGGGGCGTAAGACAGCGCCAGAATCGATGCGGGACTGCAAATGGAGCACGAACCTCAGGGCTGCTTTCTATGCTTCCCGCTATTATCCACAGACAAAATCTTCCAACTTGTGACGCACAACCTTTACTGAGGAAAACGCAAAGTGCAGAATTGGGAATATGCGCGCAGAGACTGTCGTACGGAACGCGAAGCTAACTCCTTATTCCGCAAGGTAATTATCCCTTGACAGTAGGTACGACATTGTCGGAAGGTGTTGATGTAAGGTTGGCTGGCGCGACCCCTCGTTATTGGATGGGACGCCCGCCAAAGGACATCAACATGCGGATGCCGGACAAGGTCTTAAATACCGTCTGTTTTATCGCTCACAGCACCGAAGAAATCAAGTACGGCGGGACAGCCTTTGTAGTTTCGATCAAGGGAGAGAACAACAATGCGTTTCTCTACTTGGTCACTGCAAAGCACGTTGCCGATGCGATAGAGGATTGCCCATTCATCATTGGACTAAACCAAAAGGATGGCGGAAAAGCTTTGATTGATGCTGATGGCGTCAAGTGGTACTACCACCCCACAGAGGCGAATGCAGTTGA
Source organism: uncultured Acidobacteriaceae bacterium (assembly GCA_963709385.1). Lineage (GTDB taxonomy): Bacteria > Acidobacteriota > Terriglobia > Terriglobales > Acidobacteriaceae > Sulfotelmatobacter. The sequence goes on along the minus strand of CAVPWD010000022.1, from coordinate 181,764 downwards.
CGCAGCGGTAACTCCGTTCAGCCCCGGAAAGTACGACCGTCTAGACGTGGAATGGGTAAATGCGGGCGATGATGCGGGGGATTCCGGTATGTTCGCCACCCCGCCAGTCATGGAGCGGGCAGGTATAGGAATAGGGGATGAGATAACGGTGGTTGGTTTGTTCACAAGATTTTGGGGAAAGAACCATTTGTTTCCGATTGTCAGAACGGGCAATCTCGCGATGCTTCCGCACGAAAAGATTCCCAGTGAGTATTTCGATCCAATGGAGGCCTTTCTTGCTGAGGGAAGGTCTATAGGAGGTCTTAGCGGATCACCCGTATTTGTCCGCCGAACAATGAATATTCAAGTCCACGGAGACGACGGGAAACCTGTTCCGTTCGCTGGTGTTGGGCAGATTTATTTTCTTGGATTAATGCACGGCCACTGGCGCGTAACCCCGAAGCAGATGAGTGCGGAAGGCGTCGAAGTTTCGGAAGCGGTTAACATGGGTGTCTCCATTGTTGTTCCTGCTCACAAGATTAGAGAAATTCTCGACCAACCGGAGTTAGTAGCTATGCGACGAAAGATTGATAAAGATATTGCGCGGGAACGCGGTCCCGTCATTGACAGTGAACTAGAAAAACCAGGGCACGTTTTCACGAAGCAAGATTTCGAGGATGCGCTAAAGAAGTCTACCCGGAAGATTGAAAAGAAATAGCGCCAGCACAGTCCCGGTTGACTCTATCGCCCCGGTGAAAATGCGCGCACAGTTTACATTTTAGAAACCAGTATTCTATATCGCTCATGCGCGTGACCCCTTGTTCGTTCGTGAACGCCAAACCCGAGTCAGAATGGCTCGGGCATCTCAACCGGAGATTGACGCACAGCCACATCGCGTTTCTCGATCTGATGCAAAAAGCTAGTAAACATGGGTTGCACGTCGAAGCGCCGATTGTAGCGGAAGGAATACTCGTTCAGGTAAGTCTGAAGATAGTGCCGTCCGACTTGATGATATACGCCACCGATACCGCGCTTGATGAGGCTCCAGAATCCTTCAATGGTGTTCGTATGAACGTCCCCATTCACGTAGACCTTCTCGCTGTGATTGATTCGCAGATGCTTGTATCCGCGTGCTCCGATACCGTTGTAGGAGCGGAACGTATCGGTAAATACGGTTGTGCTCGGCAGGACGTGTTCTTTGATGAGTCCACGGAGCGTATCGGACTTAACGTCGGCAGCGACGAAGGCCCGGACTTGTCCCTTGCGCTGGACCATGCCCACGACGGGAGTTTTAGTCGTTCCGCGTCCGCGTGTTCCTTCGGCTCTGCTTCCGTAATACGTTTCGTCCATTTCGACCTTGCGGCCAAGTCCACCAATCGGCCCACTCGCTTCGTCGGTCAACATAGAACGAATCTGCTTGAACATCCTCCACGCTGTTTTGTAGGTGACGCCAGTCTCGCGCTGAATCTGCTTAGCCGAGATGCCACAACGAGTCGAAGCCATCAGATAGACGGCATAGAACCAAGTCGTGAGCGGAGTGGGGGACTTGTGGAAGATCGTGTCGGCGGTCGGGTGAACGTGATGGCCGCAATGATCGCAAGAGTAAGACGGGCGCTTCGCCATCCGATGATGCTTGGTCACAGCTTGGCAGGTATCGCAAAAGATGCCGTCTGGGTAAAGGCGATTCTTGAGCCATTCCAGACAGGTGGCATCGTCTGGGAATTGCTTCTGGAAGTCTTTCATCGTGTACGGCAGCATGTTCGGTTTGCGGTTGTTGTGAGCCATGACGTTTTACCTACAATGACGGTAGCATGATTCGTACCTACCGTCAAGGGATAATTACCTTCCGCAATATTTTACCCGCAAGTCCTTACGTCTCAATATTTTGCGCGGCTTCGGGCAGATCTCCTGCCACAAAGCCAAAGGAATCAGGGTTTTAGCGGAAGTGACAAAAAAAATGTGTGACTTCGACCAATCAGTACCCTTCCCCCTCCAGCCGCACCTTCCCCTTGAACATGCGGAACAGCAGCGAGAAGTACCCGAGCGCCAGAACCATCCCCAGAATCCACCAGGTGATGCCGACGGTCAGCCCATGATGCCCGGCGGCGGTGTTATCGATGGTCAGATTCAACGCCGGATCGCTGCTCGACGGCAGCACCACGGGATACAGCGCGAACGCCGCGCCCACCAGCATGCCCACGATGTACAGCGCCGAACCGACGAACGCGAGCTTTTCCGCGGCAAGATCCTCACCCTTGCGCATCGCATAGATCATGACCGCGAGCGCGCCATACACCACGATCGGAATGAGGTATCCAATGACATGCTGCTTGTAGTTGTCGAGCACGGTCGGCCGAATATAGATGGTCGCGACCAATCCGGCGACGGTCAAGAGCACCTGCACCGGCCACGCCCACAACGCCACTGTCCGGGCGCGGCGGTTCAAGTCGCCCTCTGTTTTGACGGCAACATACAACGACCCATGCGCAGTCAGTGTAACCAGCGCGATGACGCCGGTGAGAACGGTATACCAGTCGAGAATGCCGTTATTGGTTCCGACGCGGAAGTTGGTCCACAGCGGCTCGAAGAAGTAATGATCCGCGCCCAGCGGAACGCCGCGGACCACGTTGCCGAGCGCAGCGCCGAAGAAGATCGTCAGCAGCGCACTGGACACGCAGAAGACCACGTCAAAGAATCCCAGCCACACCGGATTCTGCATGTGCGCCCGCAGCTCGATGCCAATGCCGCGCAGCATGAGCAGCCAGAGCACGATCATCAGCGGCAGGTAGAAGCCGCTGAAGCTGGAAGCGTAGAGCAACGGGAAAGCAAAATAGAGCGTGCCTCCGGCGGCCAGCAGCCAGACCTCGTTACCGTCCCAGACGGGACCAATAGCCCGCATGATCTTGCGGCGCTCGTCAGGCGTGCGGGCCGCGCCCAGATAGATCACGCCCGCGCCGAGGTCGAATCCATCGAGCACGACGTACGCTGCCACCATGACTGCGACGATCATGAACCAGAGTGTTGGCATTTTAGTCCTGTACTCCCTAGGGCGCTAAAGCCCGCGTGTTCGGTAGCTTCCGACGGCACGGCTGAAGCCGGGCCCTTCCCTGTTCGTTCAGTGTCCCGACGCCGGCTCCGCTTCCGGCCCTTGTTCGATTTCGCGGCGCACCAGGAACAGGAACAGAATTCCCAGCACCATGTACATGCCCATAAATCCGAGCAGTGTGAACATGCCGTTCCCCGCCGAGACCATCTTCGAATAGCCGTCCGCTGTCCGCATGAGCCCGAAGACGAGCCAAGGCTGGCGTCCCAACTCGGCGGTGATCCATCCCGCGGTATTGGCTATGTACGGAAATGGCAGAGCCAGCAACAGAATCCAGAGCATCCATTTACTCGAGAACAATTTGCCACGCCACAGCAGAAACGCCGCCACCACCGCGATTGCGATGAAGACCGTGCCCAGCCCGACCATAATGTGGTAGCTGAAGTAGAGCAACGCGATGTTGGTCGGCCACTGATCTTCAGGGAAAGCGTTCAGGCCCTTCACCTGCGCCTTCCATGCCCGGTAGGTCAGAAAACTGAGCGCGTTGGGAATGACCAGCGGATTGTCGATCTTCTTCTCATCGACATTGGGCTGGCCGACCAGCACCAGCGGAGCTCCTGGCTGGCTGGCAAACAGCGCTTCCATGGCGGCCAGCGTCACCGGCTGATTCTGCGCGATCAAGCGGCCCTGGCCATCTCCGGTGGGAAACAGCTGCAACACGCTGAAGATGAGACCGGCGATCACGCCCACGCGCACGAAGATGCGTCCGTACTCCACGAACTTGCCCCACAGCAGATAGAACGCACCTACCGACGCCATGACGAATGCGCCCGTGATCACCGCTCCCGACATATTGTGAGCATACTGCCACCACGCCCAGGGATTCAGCACCAGCGCCCAGAAGCTCGAGAGCTGCACCGATCCATCGGCAGCCTTAAAGTAGCCCACGGGATGCTGCATCCAGGCATCGGTGGCCACAATGAAGAATCCGGAGAGCCACGAACCCAGGCACACCGCGACCGCCGACCACCAATGGCCGCGCGGGCCGAGGCGCTTCTCTCCGTACAGGAACAATCCCAGAAACGCCGACTCCATGAAGAAGGCGAACATGCCTTCCATGGCCAACGTCTGACCGATCACGCCTCCGGCAAAGCGCGAGAAGTGCGACCAGTTCGTGCCGAACTGAAATTCCATGGGGATTCCGGTTACTACGCCCAGCACGAAGTTAATGCCGAAGACCCGCGCCCAGAAGCGCGCGGCCTTGTTATAAACCTCGGAATCATTCTTGTGGCGAAGGGCAAGCGTCTTGAGCACCACGATGAGCGGCGCCAGACCCATGGTGAGCTGCGGAAAGAGATAGTGAAAGGTGACGGTAAAAGCGAAATGAAGGCGGTGAACGATGAGGGCACTATCCATTGACACTCCTCCGCGCCTGTAGATTAAACGCTTCGGCGGGACCGTTTATGTGACGCGGATCACATTCGACTGTGGAAATCAGCGAGCTTTGCGGCGGCGTTCGAGTTCGGAGCGGCGGATGTCGCGACGCCGCCCGGCATCGTCATAGCGGCGGCGCTGCTCATCGGTCTCAGGAATCACCGGGGCAACTTTCAAATGCTTGCCGTCGCTGTCGATGGCTACAAACGTGAGGTAGGCGGAGGCCACGTGCTGGGCAGTATCGGCGATGTAGTTTTCGACGAATACTTTCACGCCCACCTCCATCGACGTGCTGAACACGCGGTTCACCGACGATCGCAGTATGGCCAGATCGCCGACTCGCACCGGTACGAGGAAGTCGATGTGATCCACCGAAGCCGTCACGACGTAGTTGCGCGAATGACGATGCGCGGCCATCGCACCAGCCAGATCAATCCAGTGCATCAGGCGGCCGCCGAGCAGGGCCGCCAGGGGGTTGGCGTCGTTGGGCAGAACGATCTCGGCCATTTCGGATTGCGAGTCGCGAACGGGACGGGGGATGAGTGCGTCGTCTTTCATGGTTGCCTCTTCGCAGATTTTCTGGCTCTGCGTTTCAGACTCTCTTTTTCAGGTACGACTCTTCATATACGACTCTTCATATACGAATCCAGAAAGCATTCCGCCATCTTCTGCAGGCGCGCGTCGGCATGGCGCCGTAGCCACTCGGATCGAGTCAGGTCGAATTCCAGGTCGCCGTGTTCGACGGGCAGATGATTGCGTTCGCACACATAACGCAGGCGGAGAATGCGAGCCTGTCCGTCGACACCAGAAGTCTTGCTGCCCTCGCGTCGTTCGGAGTCGGACGGCACGGAGACGGCGAACCGTACTGCGTCCCAGGCGCGCTCGGGCGGCGCCCAACTGCAACTGCTGGCGTAGCCCAGATTGCAAAAGGCTTCGAGAATGTGCTGCGGCGGGATTTCGCCTTCGTGGCAGGGAGCGGTGCAGTGGCCGCTCCATCCGCCACCCAGAGGAAGCCGGGCAGGATGCGGCCAAGTGCCGTTTTCAAATTTCTCCACCGGCATGAAGTAGGGGCAGGCCAATTCGTTCGTCTCGGTTGCAGAATTTGTTGGGACTGGCCATTGTAATCAGTCGTGGAGTGTCTGGCCAGTTTCGAGCTTCGAGGAACTCAAACTGCACCACTACCACTTCGAGTCACGAGGCGTGAGTTGTAGTACTCTCTTTGAGGACTGATTCGAGTTTCCCCGACGCTCTTTCCCGACACTATGGACCGCATCGCCGCGCTCAACGAAATCCTGACGGAAAATCCCAAAGACGCCTTCGCACGCTACGGACTCGCCATGGAGTACTCGAAGCAAGGCGACTTCGACCGCGCGCTGGCAGAATTCGCCATTCTGCTGGAGAAGAATCCCGACTACACGGCCGGATACTTCATGGCGGCGCAAACGCTCGTCCGTGCGGAGCGAGTTGCCGATGCGAAGAAGATGCTGAACGACGGCATCGCCTCGGCGCGGCGCACCGGAAATCTGCATGCGCAGTCGGAAATGGAAGGAATGCTGGGGGAGTTGGGCTGAGCCCAAGACCTCACCCTGCCATCCGGCCCATCGCTCGCTCAACCAACGCTGGGAACAATTGGTAAAGCTTCACCGGGACGTGCATCGTCCACGGGACGATCACCTCGCGCTTCTGCTTCATGTATCCACGCAGCGTGGCTTGGGCGACGCGCTCGGCGGTGATTCCGCGAATCGAACCGGGGCGCACTTTCTTCAGCTCCCTGCCCCGCACAGCATTCTCGCCGAAAGCAGTGCGTACGTAGCCGGGACAGACGGTGAGCACGTGAATGCTATCTTTTTTCAATTCCACTCCTGCCGCTTTGCCGATGGCGTTCATCGCGAACTTGGTCGCGCTGTAGGCAGCATGGAACGGCAGCGGAATGTGCCCGGCGACACTCGAAATATTGATGATCGTTCCACCGCCCTGCTGGCGCATCACCGGGACCACGGCTTGCATCGCCGACACTGCGCCGAAGAAGTTGGTCTCGAACATCTCGTGACAGGCCGACATTTCCATCTGCGCGACGGAATCGAGCAGCCCGTGTCCGGCGTTATTGATCCACACATCGATACGTTTGAAGTGATGCAGCGTGAGGCCGAGGACGCGATCAATCTCCTCGGAGTGGCGAACATCACACGACATGGCGGCCGTGCGATCGGGAAAGCCCACTCGCGTGCGTGCGGCTTCCGCCCGCGTGGAGTCGCGCGACAGCATCACTACGCTCGCGCCTTTCTGAGCAAAAACTTTAGTGATTGCCTCGCCAATGCCCATCGACGCTCCCGTAACCACGACGACTTTCCCTTCGAGTTCCATGCTCGCGTTGTATTCTCCGCGGCGCGGCAAGTCAAGACGCGGTCGGCCGCGAGGGGCGAATTCGTATCGTACAATCATGGCTCGCCCGCTTGGACGCTAGCGCATCGGAGGTTTCGTGCCGCTAATTCCTTTATTCCCGCTCGAAGTTGTGCTTTTTCCCGGCGCACCGCTGCCGCTGCACATTTTCGAACCGCGCTATAAAGAGATGATCGCAGAGTGCCGCGCCAGCAACGCTTGTTTCGGCGTGGTCCGCGCCCTGGAAGACGGCATTGCGGAAATCGGATGCACGGCGGAAGTGGTTACCGTCACGAAAGAATATCCTGACGGGCGCCTTGACCTAGTGGCCGAGGGCCGGCGGCGTTTTGAGGTGATTGACGTGGATCGCGAACGAGCCTTTCTACGTGCGGAAGTATTGTTCATTCCCGACGAACCGGGCGTTCCGACGCCGGAAGAGCGGGAGCGGGCCATTCAGGTGCATCGCGATATTCTCGCGCTCGCCGGCGCCGTGCAGGATATTTCCGGCATCGACCAGGCCACGCTCTCGTTTCATCTGGCAGGTTCGTTGCCTCTCGATCTCGATTTCAAGCAGAAACTTCTCACGATGCGTTCCGAGGGCGAGCGAATCCCCGCAGTTGCTTCGTACCTGGAAAGCATTCTCCCTAATCTTCGCCGCGCAGCGCGGGCCCGCGAGAAGGCCGGCGGCAACGGACACGCGCATTGATCGCGGGTGGCCCATTTCTCGCCTCCTTTGCGAGAAGTGGGATGACCGCACACAAAACGCATCTCCGTCGCGGCGCGTATAATCTTTGGAAAGTTGCTTCTGGGGGTTCCTTTCATGAGTCTTCCGCGCACACTGGGTGATCTGCGCAGCAGTGTTTTCTCCGAAGAGCGTCTGCGTGCGCGCCGTGTCAAGGACGAACTGCGCCAGAACCTCATCTCCCGGCTGCGTGAAAGCGGGGACGCCCCAGTGTTTCCCGGCATCGTAGGCTATGACGATACTGTGGTGCCGCAGATCGTCAACGCGATTCTTTCGCGGCACAATTTCATTCTGCTGGGACTGCGCGGCCAGGCCAAAAGCCGTATTTTGCGGGCGCTGACGACGCTGCTCGACCCGCACATGCCGTATCTTACCGGATGCGAAGTTCACGATGATCCCTACGCGCCGATCTGCCGACGCTGCCGCGAGGAAGTTGCCAGGCTCGGGGACGACACGCCCATCGCTTATCTTTCGCCGGACGATCGCTACGTGGAAAAGCTGGCCACACCGGACGTGACCATCGCCGATTTGATTGGCGACATCGATCCCATCAAGGCGGCGCGCGGCGGCCACGAATTGTCGAGTGAGCTCACGGTTCACTACGGCCTGCTGCCCCGCGCCAATCGCGGCATCTTCGCCATCAATGAATTGCCGGATCTCGCGGGAAAAATTCAAGTGGGATTGTTCAACATCATGCAGGAAGGCGACGTGCAGATTAAGGGCTATCCCATTCGCCTGCCGCTCGACGTAGCGCTTGTGTTCAGCGCGAATCCGGAGGACTACACGGCGCGCGGCAAAATCATCACGCCACTGAAGGATCGTATTGGCTCCGAGATTCGCACGCACTATCCGGCGACGGTCGAGGAAGGAATTGCGATCACCGCGCAGGAAGCCTGGACCAAGCGGAACGGGCATCCCATGCACCTGCCGAATTATGTGCAGGAAGTGATTGAGCGCGTTGCCTTCGCAGCCCGCGAGGACAAGAAGATCGACAAGCGCTCCGGCGTCAGCCAACGGCTGCCGATCAGCGCGATGGAGAATGTGATTTCGAACGCTGAGAGAAGAGCGATTCGCAATGACGAGAAGCTAGTCGTGCCTCGCATCAGCGATGTGTATGCCGCGCTGCCGGCGATTACCGGGAAGCTGGAACTGGAATACGAAGGCGAAATGAAAGGCGCCGACCACGTGGGGCGCGAACTTATCCGCGCCGCCATCGCCAAGACTTACGACGAATATTACACGGGCGCGAACATGCAGCAGGTCGTGCAATGGTTCGACCTTGGCGGCGAAATTCAGTTGTCGGATTCCGTCCCCTCAGCGGAAGCGCTGGAGAACCTGAAGGACATCCAGGGACTGGTCGACAAGCTTGGACCGCTCGGCGTGACGCAGAAAGACAGTCCCGAGCAGCAGGTGTCCGCGGCAGAGTTCATCCTCGAAGGCCTGCATGCGCATAAGCGCATCGGACGAAGCGAGGAACGCGTATTCAAAGCAGGAGAAAAGAAGCCGGAGCCGGTGCGCGAGAAATCGGTCGAGTCGGAAGATCGGCCCTACCGGCAGAGAAGACAGTTTAACTAACCCCGTCGTTGGTCGTCGGTCGTTGGTCGTTAGCCAAGTGGCTTCGCCAACGACCAACGACGAACGACCAACGACCGTTCCATGAGACGCATTCGCTATTCCAAGTACGTGCCCGATCCCGCCGGCGAAATGAGCATGGAGGACTTGCTCAGCGCGCTCTCGGACTACCTGCTGCAAAGCGGGTTTCAGGATTCCATGTGGTACGAAATGCCCGAGGGTGAGCACACGCTCGACGACTTGAAACGCGCCATCGAACAGGCGCTGATGAATGGCGAAATGTTCGACGAGAACCTGCGGGAACAGATTGAGCAGATGCAGATGGATGGGAAGCTTGACGAGTTGATCGAACAACTCATCGAGCGCATGCAGCAGGAAGACTATATTTCCATCGACGAACCGCACGATCCGGCACGGCAATCGAGCGTGGGCGGGCAGACCGGCGAAGCGCAGCAGGCGCGGTTCGAAATTACCGACAAGAGTCTGGATTTCCTCGGCTTTAAATCCCTGCGCAATCTGCTCGGCTCCCTCGGCAAGTCGAGCTTCGGACGGCATGACACGCGCGATCTCGCGACCGGCATCGAGGCCAGCGGATCATCGAAGACCTACGAGTTCGGTGACACGCTCAACCTCGACATCACAGCGACGCTTTCGAGCGCCATCCAGCGGGAGGGGCTGGGGACGCCGCTCAACCTCGAGTATTCCGATCTGCAGGTGCACCAGTGCGAGTACCAGTCGTCCTGCGCGACCGTGCTCATGCTCGACTGCTCGCACTCGATGATTCTCTATGGCGAGGACCGCTTCACCCCGGCTAAAAAAGTGGCGATGGCGCTCTCGCATCTGATCCGCACGCAGTATCCCGGCGATTCGCTGTCACTGGTGCTCTTTCACGATTCAGCGGAGGAGATTCCGCTCTCGCAACTCGCGCGCGTGAAAGTCGGCCCGTACTACACCAACACCCGCGAAGGGTTGCGAATGGCGCAGAGAATTCTGCAGCGGCAAAGAAAAGACATGAAGCAGATCGTGATGATCACCGACGGCAAGCCTTCCGCCTTGACCCTGGAAGACGGGCGAATCTACAAGAACGCCTTCGGCCTCGATCCGCTGGTGGTCAGCCAGACGCTAGAAGAAGTCTCGAAATGCAAGCGTGCGGGAGTGTTGATCAACACGTTCATGCTGGCGTCCGATTACGGGTTGGTGCAGTTTGTGCAGAAAGTCACCGAGATGTGCCGCGGTAAAGCCTACTTCACCACGCCTTACACGCTCGGGCAGTATCTGCTGATGGATTACATGTCGCGGAAGACCAAGACCATTCATTGAAGTGACAGTCCTCAGGGGCTAAAGCCCACATTCCTAAAAGCCCCAGCGGCACGGCTGAAGCCGTGCCCTTCCCACAACCCGCGCCCCTCGCAATACCCGTTCCCGTTCCCAAAATCTGAGCGGGTGCTGATACTCTTTTTGTAGACGATATGGCGAACTGCGTTCAATGTGGCCGCAAGCTGGCGGGTCTGACCTTCGGGAAAAAGATCTGCCAGTGGTGTAAGCAGCACGAAGCCGCGCAGCGCGGCGAAGACGGTGACGACGCGAGGCAGATCGTCATGCCTGCGCCATGGGTGCGGCGGGAATCCACAATCACGCTTACCAACGTAATCTTCGGTGCCAACGTGATGGTCTTCATCGCGATGGTCTTGGCCAGCGGACCTTCGCTGGACTTCACAGGACAGGTGATGATTCACTTCGGCGCCAACTATGGTCCCTTAACTTTGTCGGGGAACTGGTGGCGGTTGCTCACCTACATGTTTCTCCACGGCGGCCTCCTCCACATCGGCATGAACATGTGGTGCCTGTGGAGCCTGGGCAATCTCTGCGAGTCGCTGTACGGACGATGGACCTACCTGGCCGTTTACGTCATTACTGGCGTGGCTGGGGGCTTGGCCAGCGTGGCCTGGAATCCTCAAGTGCTGAGTGTAGGTGCATCGGGTGCGCTGTTTGGCCTGTCTGGCGCCCTGATCGCTTCGCTCTCTCTGGGCGAGTTCTCGTTGTCGGGCATGTCGACCAGAGGCATACTGACCAGCGTCCTTTTCTTTGCCGGCTTCAGCTTGTACATCGGCAGTACTTCATCTGAGATCGACAACGCCTGCCATATCGGTGGGCTCATCAGCGGCCTGATCCTCGGCGCGCTGATCGCACGCGTCGCGCCGGAGCAAAATAACCCAGCAAGTCGAGTTGGCGTTCTGCTTTTCGTCGTCTTATTCGTCGCCGGGAGTGCCCTGGCAGTCCAGCGGTGGCGCGGTCCCGAAGTGCGGTTCGGACGGACTCTGATTGACGCCGATCAGACGATCGGCGAACTTCAAAAGAGAGTTGTGCGCAGTCCACAAGATGCATCGGCTCATGACGATCTCGCCCGCGCCTACTTCAACATCGGACGATTCTCCGATGGAGCGAACGAGTTGAAGCGTGAGTTGGAACTGCAGCCGCAAAATCTCAGCGCTCGAATGGAGCTCGGCGCGGCGTACTTGAGGCAAGGTCAAGGCAAAGAGGCTGGGGACGAGTTCACTACACTGACGGCGCAGGAGCCGAACAACGGAGACGCGCACGCCGGCCTGGGAATGGCGCTCGCGCTTCAAGGAAATCACGATGCCGCAGTCGCCGAGTATACGACCGCGCTGCGTCTCGATCCACAAGCCCGTGGCGTTTACTACAGGATGGGTATTTCGCAGGTCAAACTGAAGCAGTACGACGAAGCCATCGCTTCTTATCTGAAGGAACGGGAACAGACCGGCGACGATCCTGACCTGGAGTTGGCTCTGGCCGACGCCTACCAGTCCAAGGGTCAGACGCAGCAGGCTGAAGAGGCCAGGCACAGAGCCAGCCAACTCAGAGAGAACGACTAGCCGCCTCCTCCGGTAACCCCCACTTACCCGTCATTGCTTCGCCGGCGTGGATGTCGCTGATGGTTTCGTGGTATCGCAGGCGGCGACTTTGGAATTAGTGACTCCGACCTTCTGCAGCAGGCAACCCACATCGAACGACGTTCCGAATAGGAAACGCAGATCTCCGGGCGCAATACCAACGCCGCGGCCGGGACGGGTGCTGGAATCAAATCCCAGGAATACGGGTAACTTGGGGACCATAAATCGCCCTTGCAGGCTCAAGCGCCAGGGATGGCCTGCGATCATACCCGTCGTCGGATCCACTCTCGGGAAGTTTTCGTAACTCCCGGCCGCTACGTCCAGATACAAAAGCTGATCGGGGGCGACGTTCAGGTCCTCGTCATGGAACTTATAAAGACCGAAACGGCTGCCAAACTCGGCAAAATGGAAGAACGTTTCGCCGTCAGGAGTCGTCGTAATGACAGGAGGGGTCGTTCCACTGGCGGTTCCATTACTGCTCTGTGCCGACTGCACGAGGGTTTGAAATCCTCCCTTGGCGATCGGCGCGAAATAGAGGGCGTGTCGGTGATCATCGAACTTCCACGACGACCATCCGAAATAGATGGGGAAGTACACGCCAGCGGCGATTAACGCAGCTTTGGGTGCGGAAACGGAAAGGCTGGCGGTGCTATCGGTGGCGCAGGTGCCAGTGTTATTGCCGGTGCCGGTGGTCGATTGGGTACATGCTGTAGTCGGAAGGGCCGTCAGGCGGGCGTTAAACAACGCGTTTACCTGATGCCCGCCTGTAGGAGTCTTGTCCTTAGAGTGGTCATGGTTGCCCAGGAACCAAGTGTTGTCCACGGTGAAGTCCAGGTAGGTGGACGCCTTGGAGAACTGCCCTTGATCCTGCGAAAGAATGGCGCCCGCCGAAAGGTAGATACGGACACGGCCAAAATCAAAACTGACGTTGCTGGCGCCAACCGTCACAGCGGTGCTGAGAGGGCCGTAGGTATCTGCCGCGCCTGCCTTCCCGGTTTTTTCCTGCACCGTCACCTTCTGATCGGCCGTCAGTGCGGTCTTGAGCTGCACCGCGAACTTCCCATCCGGGTCGGCGGTCCCCGTTCCTGTTATCGTCGCCTCCTTGCCGTCGACGCAGATGACGATTTGCGCGCTCTTGGCTGCCGTGCCCGTAATCCAGAACCCAGGCGAAATGGCATCGAGCGTAGGGGGCGTTCCCGCCGGCGCAGCCGCTCCCGCTGCCGGTGGGGTGCAGTCGGCAGCGGCAGCAGCGCCAGCGGCTGGCGCCACGGGTGCGGCTGGTGCGGCTGGAACCGCAGAATCCGGGGGAGGAGGCGGGACAGGTGGGGCTGATTGATCTTGAGCAATCGCGAAAGATACGAGCAACACAGCGACTGCTGGGCCAGATAGCGAGGTGAGTCGAAGCACAAATTCCTCCCCATAGCGTGAGTTATTTTGGCGACCCAGGACCCGAGAATTGCGAAACAGTAGTCGCAAACGGCAGGAGATCGAGAAAAATTAATTCTTCTGTTCTGAAATCGTAAAATGGGCGGCGGTGGGGCGAAGAAGAAGAGCCCGGCGACGATCTTGTATTTGGATGCTGTCCGAGGCCAGTCAGCGACTTGCGGAGGGGTGCGCTGTCACCGCGCGCCGGTTTCGGAAAATCCGATAGGATAACAGCCCGCGAAGATGTCACAGGTATTTATTCGCAAAAATTCTGAAAACGCGGATATTCAGAAACACTGCGCAGGTGATACCAGATCTTCGGCCCGCCGGGTTCTCGGTCAGACTGGCTTGGTGATCTCTCCCACGGCCCGCCACGCCTGATTGATCGCTTCATCTGTGTAGGCGTAAGCGCCGGCATCGGCGTTCGCTATGGCGATGCGGCCGTAGGGCTTGCGTGCGACTTCGCACGGAGTCACTCCGCCCTCGAGCCAGAAGGAATCAAACAGCGAGTTGTACTCGTAGGCGTAGCCGTGGGGCCAGCGGTTCACCGTGATCGCTGCGATGTCCCGCGCGGGATCGAAGCCTCCGGGACCAAGGGTGCGCGCCAGTTGGTCGCGAATCTTACGTTCCATGGTTTCAAACGTGGTGCTGAAGAGTTCCATGCGGCCCATGCGGTGCTGTCCGCGCGCCGGGAGTCCGGGATGGCAGGCCGCTTTCATCATGTGCACGATGATTGGCTCTTCGGGCTTTTTCGGAAATTCGTAGCCGCCGATGCTCACGGGCAAATCGAGATTCAAGCCCGTGTGGTACATGCCCGGGGCATAAACGGAATTTGCGCCAAGTTTTTGGAATGACGTCCAGTTGCGGATGGCCACGTTAGTGTAGAGCAGCGGAACCTTCTGCGCGGAGGCCAGCGCTTCCTTCTGCTTGTCCGGCAGTTCTTCGCAAATGTATGGAATCACGACGTGCCAGCAGGCGAGGATCGAATTTTTCGCCTTAGCGGTATAAACCTTTCCCCCGCGGGCGTAACTGACTTCCACTTCCTTCGCGTTGGCGGCGTCGCCAATGTGCTTAACGCGCACCGCGGTGCTGTTCAGACGAATCCGCACCGGAGAGGTTGAGTCGTCGAGCCTGGCGTAATTCGCTTTTGCCAGGATCACATCCGACATGGCGTTGCCGGGCAGCGCGTCAGGAATCAGTTTGCGTACCAGCAGCCGTGCAATCGTCGCGTTGCCGTCGGGAAAGTGAAAAAAATATTTCTCGGCTTCTTCGTTGGGAATGGCGTCGCGGTTCATTCCTTTGCCGGGCGCCGGATCCAGGTGCATGCCGTTGAGACCGGGCATGTCGAAGCCCCACGCGTCCTGCGCCGAAACCGCGTCAATGCCCACGCCGAAAAGCGGATGCGGCATCGCCTGATACATCTTGACAATGTCTTCGTGAACGCCGCACATGTCCCGCAGGAAACTGGCGTAGCTTATACGCGCGAGCTTCGCTTTTTTCTGATCCGAGGTCAGGCCGGGGAAATAATCCTTGGGTTCATGGAACAGACGCCCCAAGTCGCGCTTGGCCTGATCGGCGATGGGAGCGTCGGCGAGAAACTGCTTCAGTAAGGTTGGCGACGACGGACCTGCGTCTTCGCTTTCAGTGCCGCCACGAGGATTGAAATTGGTGACGAGCTTGTCGGCTCCAAATGTTTCCTTGTCGAAGAAAATCCTGGGACGCAGACCAAGTGAGTGATAAAGATTCTTGTCCAAGTATTTGGAGTACGAGGGAACGTCGATGGCCAACTCCTCAATCACGCCCTTCGCCACCGCACTATAAGGAGCGGGGCTCTCGATCGAGAACGTTCCGCCAAAACCCAGGCGGAATGCGTTGTTCACGCGGAACTCGTTGCGCTTGGCGTGCCCGCCGAAATCGTCATGATTATCTAGAATCAGAATGCGCGCCTTGGGCCCGGCGCTCTTCCGATAAAAGTGCGCCGCAGCCAGGCCGCTGATGCCGCCGCCGACGACGATCAGGTCGTAGATTTCGCCGGTATCTTCGGGCTTGCCGACCGAATCCCAGAAGGTTCCGTCGCGCAGGCTGTGGGCGGCGTCGAATGAGCCGGGATGACTGCCGCGCATCCCGGTGAGCGCGGGTGGATAGTAACCGGGAGATTTCTCCGGGGCCGAATCATCGGCGACCGCGAGATGCCACGGCATCAAGGCCGCGCCCGCCGTCACCGCGACGCCGTTGATGAAGTCGCGGCGCGTGATCCTGCGATGCATTCCCAGTTGCCGGTCCTGTGAATCGTGCACGATCGCCTCCGCGGTTGACTACGAGTTGCTGTCCGCTTTCTTCACAGCTAACTCCGCCCCCTGGAAACCGATTTTGCTATGGGTTCCATCGCAGAACGGCTTGTTGACCGATCCGCCACAGCGGCAGAGGGAAAACGCCGGTTTGCCGGTGAGGTCATACGGTGTTCCGTTGACGTCCACCAGTTCAATTGTGCCTTCCGGCGCTTCGATGCGGTAGGGTCCATTGGGACGCACTGTGATTTTGACTTGTGCCATAAAAGCAATTCCTCCAACCTTACGGGTTTCTAGTAAGCATCGAAGATACCACGGCGGGGCGGAACCGTGCAGGTGGGCGTCAAAGAAGATTCACGGTGAAGCGGTTCCTAGGCTGCGGCGGACCGGATGGTCACCAGGCTGCGGTAGAGTTGCAGATAGTCTTCAATCATGCGTTTAGTGGTGAAACGTTCGCGGGCGCGGGTGTAGGCCATTTCGGCGTAGGCGCGGCACATGGAGCGGTCGGAGTTGAGAAGGCGAATGCTGTCGGCGAGACTGCCGGCGTCGTTTGTACGGAAGTAGAGAGCCGCGTCACCCCAAATCTCGCGGAAGCTCGGAATATCGTTGGCCACAATCGCACATCGCGAAAACGCGGCTTCGAGCGCGGGCATGCCCAGCGGCTCGTAGCGCGCCGTAGCGGCGTAAATCGAGGCACGACTGTAGAGAGCGCGCAGCTGCGCCTCGGTCTGCGGCCCACGAATCGCAACAGAATTCCGTTCGGTCGCAACCTTCACATCGGCGCGGATTGGGACGCGCGGCACGGGCACGGTATGTTCCGCGCCTACGATGCAGACTGGCAAAGGATGCTCGTGCTGGGTGAGTAAAGAAACCTGTTTGCCGGCGTCCACCAGGCGGCCCACCGCTAGCACGCAATCGTCTTTGCTGACGTACGGATTAAAGAAAATAGGATTGCGTCCCGGGTAGATCACTTCGTCCCGCAGTGGCCGAGTGTAACAAGCGCGGACACGGTCCAGCATCCACGCGGAGGGCGCGACCACGCAGTCGGCGCCTTCAATGCCGCGCAGAACCGTATCGCGATACCACTTCAGGCTGTGGCCAGAAACAGCCTGGCCAGAAATGGGGCGACCGGAGATGGAGCGGCCGGAGACAGAGCGGCCGGATCCCGGCGCTCGATCGTGAACCGCGTCGCTCCGCGTAATCAGGTCGCCATGCGCCATCACCACTCGCGGCACGTCCACCGGAAGATTGCCATAGCAAAACTGATTGAGATGCAGCATGTCGGGTCGCAATTCATCGACCAGAGCTGTGAGAAACGCCGACGACTCGGGCAGGTCTTCTTCGGCTTCCTGCATCCATTCCAGACGGAAGGCCGTCGGGCGGTAGTCGAGGCCGTGCAGGTGATCCATCCACGTGGTCTGCTCGGGGAGCGGAATTTCGCCGAAGCTGACCAGCGTGACCCGCACTCCTCGTGTGACCAGGCCAGTCACAAGTTCGCGGGCGTAAGTCCACGAACCTGAGAGCGAGTCGGCGGTGACCAGGACGTGCACGGAACCTCCGAGAAAACACGGGCGGAATGCCGCGATGGACACGGGATTCGGACCGCAGTGCGGACCATTCTAGTGGGAATCGTCCCGGACGGGAAGTAATTTCGGCGCGAATTTCGGCGCGAAAAGTCGGCAAGATTCTGCCCGGCGGGCAGGCCGTTCACTTTGGCGAGCTAGATTAGCGATCAGAGGACGGATAGGTCGACGGGAATCAGTTCGCTTGCAGCCGCAGACGCATCTCCCGCGCGAGGTTGTCGATGGCGCGAATTTTTTCGCTCGCGGGGACAGGCACGTCGGGCACCGACATGGCCAGCTCGCAGGAAAGGAGCATGGCCGTTAGGGTCTCCTTCATTTCGCTGCGCATTTGCTCGGCGACGGCACGACGAGCGGCGGCCTCTTCGCGCTTGCGGCGGTGCAGTGCGGAGCGCACTTCGCGCACCAGACGATCCATGCCAGTCACGGCAAAATTGATATACACAGGAAACGCGGTGCCGAGATGTTCCACCATCTGGTCGCTCTCCTCAGGCTCAGTTTCGAGCAGAAACTGGTCGATGACCGCGGCTGAGTAGGTTTGTTCGCGCAGGCGGGTAACCGCCTCCTGCAAGTTCTGCGCCCAATGCGTTTGCCGGCCGGTAGCGGCATTCAAGGAATCGGCGCACTGTTGGCCGCGTGCGGAAGGTGTGATGAGTAGGATCATGCCTTTGCTAGTTGCACGTCTGCCGCCACAGTGCTGCCCGCTGAAAATGCGGCGCTTAGCGGACCGTGGCGGCAACCGGCTTCCCATTGCGGAACCTTTCTCCCACATGGCGAGTTCAGAACCGAACATATCTGCTCAGAAACCATCCCGCCAGAACAATATGTCGGCCCAGAGTTCGACTCGGAACCAGAACGTCAGGACTGGTAGCTCTGCGCCGCGTAGTCCTTCAGCTTGCGGTAAAGAGTCGTCTTCCCGATGCCCAACAACCGCGCCGCTTGCAGTTTGTCGCCATGAAGTTCGGTAATTGCATTCAAAATCGTCTGCCGTTCGAGTTCCGCCATGGGGATAATCTTCAAGCGCCCGTTGCCATTGCCATGCGATGGCTCGGCTAGCGGCAGGTTTGCGATTTCGCGCGGCAGATCGGTGGTGTGAATCAGCGGACCGCTGGTAAAGGCGTACGTACGCTCCAGACAGTTCTCCAGTTCACGCACATTCCCCGGCCAATCGTAAGCGAGCATGGATTTCAGGGCCTCGTCGCTGAGCATTTTCTCCAGCCCGGAAGTTCGCGTCATACGCTCCAGAAAATGCCCGATCAGCAATGGAATGTCCTGGCGGCGCTCGCGGAGCGCCGGAATACGCAGACTGAGAACGTTGAGCCGGAAATACAGATCGCGGCGAAACTCGCCCTGGGTCACGCCCTGTTCAAGATCGCGATTGGTGGCGGCCAGAATGCGCACGTTGATTGGCACCCGGCGCGTGCTGCCAACCGGGCGAATTTCTTTTTCCTGAATCGCTCGCAGCATTTTCGCCTGCAGATCGACCGGGAGCTCCCCGACTTCATCGAGAAAAATGGTGCCTCCTTCGGCCATGGACAGAAGTCCGTCCTTTGCCTGGTTGGCGCCCGTGAACGCACCCTTCACGTAGCCGAACAGTTCGCTCTCGATCAGCGTGGGGACGAGCGACCCGCAGTCGACCGGGATGAACGGCTTGTCGCGAAACGGCCCGGAATAGTGAATGGACCGCGCGACCATCTCCTTGCCCGTGCCGCTCTCGCCCAGGATCAAGACTGGGTGAATACTGTTCGCGGCCTTGGCGATGATGCGGTAGAGCTTTTCCATTTCCGGCGCGCGGCCCACGATGCCGCCAAATCCCTGTTTCGACTTCACTTTCTCGCGCAGCATGCGGTTCTCCGATTTCAAACGCAGATGGCTGGCCACGCGCTCCAGCAGCATTTTCAGTTCGTCCACGCTGAAAGGTTTGGTCACGTAGTCATAGGCGCCATTCTTCATGGCCTGCACCGCCGATTGCACGGTGCCATAACCGGTCACGACCACGACCACGGCCTCGGGACGTTTCTCCTTTATGCGGCGCAGAACATCGAGTCCGCCGGCGCCCGGCAGGCGCAGATCGAGCAGGACAGCGTCGAAGGTCTGCGTCTCTAGAAAGCGGAACGCGTGCTCGGCCGAGTCGGCGATGTAGGCCGTGAAGCCAAGTGATTGAGCCACTTCGCGACAAGCCTCTCGGATCGATCGTTCATCGTCCACGATGAGTAGGTTAAGGAAATTGGCAGGTTCAATCTGCGGTGTGCTGGTGAGCGGACTAAAAGCGGCTGACGTCATGGCATTCATTCCTTTTCTTATTCCTTGTGTGATTCCTTTTCTCTGGCTGGTAGTCCCCCCTCGTTCCGTTCTTGTGCAATTACGCGCTGGGAATTGGAAGCCGCCTCCGGCGCAAGGGGCAGCAGTACAGTCACCCGCGTTCCCCGCGCCGGTGCGCTGTCGACGTGGATGAGACCACCGTTCGTGGTGACGATGTCGTGGACCGTGGCCAGTCCGAGTCCCGTGCCTCTGTCCGCCGGCTTGGTGGTAAAGAAGGCTTCAAACAGATGGGAGCGCGTGGTGGCGTCCATTCCACTCCCGTTATCTTCAACGTTGAAGAGCACGCAAGGGAGCGACGCGAGTGCGCCCGTGCCCGCGCGGGGCTCGGCCACACCGGGCTCGAAGAGAACTGGCTGGACGAGTGCTTGTTGGGTGACGATCTGAACGTGACAATTGCCGGTCTGCACCGTGATCTGGCCGCCGCCGGACAGCGCGTCGCGCGCGTTGAGGACCAAATTGAGCAGAATTTGCTGCGCCTGGGTTGGGTCCATCTTGACCAAACCCACCTTGGGATCGAGATGGAACCGCAGCTCAATATTTTCCCCGATCAGTCGAACCAGCAGGTTACGCATACCTTCGGCGATTTTGTTCAGGGAGAGCAGCTGCGGATCGCCATTCGTGGGCCGCGCCACGGCCAGCAGTTGCCGAACCAGCCCGGCGGCCTGTGTGCCGGCGTTGCGGATTTCCTCGGCATATTTGCGGACACGCTCCTCCGGCTGCAGGGCCAGCAGCAGATCGCAGTACAACAAGACTCCGGTAAGAAGGTTGTTGAAATCGTGAGCCACGCCGCCCGCCAACCGGCCGACGGATTCCAGCCGTTCGGCATGGCGCAAGTGTTTCGCTGCGTCCTGGCGCGTCGGTTCGGCGACGGCTAACGGCGGCTCTTCGAAACCAGCTCGCGATTCCGCTTTCGGATCGTTTTTCAGATCATCGTTCGGATGACCGTTCAGATCCTGTTTCGGGTCCCACAAAGGCCACGGGAATTTCGGAGCAGCACTCATACTTGTCCACACCACCTTGCCTGCGCCACGTTTCTACGTTTGCCCTTCTACTTCACTACTCTGCACGGGATAATTCCCAGAGGGAACCCGATATCCCGCCATTTGAGACCTTCGTTTTCCTGAAATGGGAATCCAGCTTGTCGGTGAGCTTTCTAATCAACTCCCAATTCGGCCCACTATAGAGAAAAGGTCTGCTCGTGCTAAGGACATCCGTCACTGAAATGGGAAATCTTCTGTGGAAAACTCAGGCGAGGCCAGTCGTGAGGGTTTTACGGCCGTGGCGAGCGACGACCGGGCTAGTGACGAGTAGAAGACTGTTGCTCGGCGACATAAACCGGTTCGCTGAGCCGAAAGGTGAGGCGGCGGCCCTTTTCGAGGGTGATCACACCCAGCGAAGCGTCGCTGCCAGGAGAATTCCCTCGCGCAAACAGGCTGGAGGTCTGCAGGCGTAGACCCTTCCCTGCAATATCGATCGAATCGAGGGTTAAACGCACGTACCCGCTGCGTTTCATGCCGGAAGCTCGTGCATATTCGACGCGGCCCGCGACCCCAGCGCCTCGCGGGACCAAGGTGTTGCCCTCGATCAGGACCGGCTCGTCGACCACCCCTTCGAACGTACCGCTGGTACCCGAATTGTCAGCAGAAACAGAGTCCTTCAAGCGGACGGTCAGCAGCGTTCCCACCGGCAGGCTCTGAAGATCATGAAAAGGCAGGTCGCTCTCGGGCTTTGCCCCGTTGTTTTGTGCAGCCGGGGAAGCATCCGGATTGGCGTGCGCACTCCCATCCCCATCGCGAAACGGAACTTGATGCTGGTCGGCGGGAGCCGCACCATCCGCGCTGGTCACAGCGGGACGGGAACAGCCAAGCTCAAGACAGAGCGGGAGCAGCAAAAGCGAAATCGCTAGTCCCCGCGGCCTGCCGAAACGACTCATCGACGTAACCCTTGCTTGCAAGACTCTCCGCCCGCACTTCTCATTAAAGAACGTGGCAACCCGAATACCAGATACAGTCTCATCAAATCAACAACTTGACGATGGCACTTTCGGGCAGGGGGTGTAGATTCTTCCACATTGTCTCCGCTCGCTGAGCAACAAAAAACCGCGGAGAGCGTGTCGCTCTCCGCGGTAGTTGAGGCTGTTTGACGGCTGAATTACGGCTTTTTGGGAGCCGGCTTCTTCGTCATGGCAGGTGCGGCCTTCTTGACCGGCGTTCTGCCACCGATCAGGGTCAGCGCATCGGTTGCGTTAAAGGGGAACTGCCGAGTCGAGGTTTGCCCGGTCGTGCTCAAGGTGATGTCCACGCGGCGATTGCTCGCCATGCGGATCACCGCAATGTTCTTGAGGACCCTCGCCTTTTCTTCCGAACTCAGCTCGGTGTTGCTAGCGACTTCGCCCTGCACCTCTTCACTGGTCAGGTTGTGCTCGCTACCGAATGCCTTGGTCTCGATACTGGCTTCGGGGACACCCTGCTCGATGAGGAAGCTCTTGGTGCGGTTTACGCGTCGTTCGGATAGCGCCTGATTGTAAGCGGCGGACCACGTTGATCCGCGTGGCCCCCGAGAATCAGGTGGGCATCCGGCTTGGCCTGGAGATACGCTTTGAAGTCGGCAGCCAACTCGACCAGCGTCTTCTGTTGACTGCGCAGCAGGCCGCCCTTCATGTCGGTCGGCCGGGGCTGATCGGTCACGAAGTAAACGCTGTGCAACGAGAGCCGGGCTTCCAGCCTGACAACCTCTGGATTGACCGGCGGTGGCGGCGGGTTCTGGATTGCAACCTGCGTCGACGCCTGTCCCTTGAGACCGCGCGAGTCGGTGCAGATCGCGCCGACCGTGATCGAACCTGGCGCGGCGCCGGCGGTGTTAAGCATTGCTGAAGTGCCATTGCCGGAAACTGTTCCGCCGGTGGAAGTCCAGTTCGCCACTGAAACCGGAACGCCATCGGGGCTGGTGCAGGAGGCCGTCAGGTTCACGGTTCCGCCCGCGACCAGGCTAGCCGGGCTAGCCGACAAAGATACCGTCGGAGGATTCTTCGGCGGCAACGGCTTGATCGTGTAGTTCGCCGAGCAACTCGCTTCGCCTTTGGCCTTGGCCTTGGCGTCGGTGACGTGTGCCGTGACCACATAGCTCCCGGGAGCCGCGTTGGTGGTGTCGATCGCGGCAGTCGTGTCTTTTCCGGTCACCTGGCCGCCAGTACCGCTCCAGGTGTAAGCCACGGTGTGCTTGGGATTAAAATTGCTGGCGGTCGCGGTTGCCGTGATCGGCTCACCGACCAGCACTTCGGTTGGCTGCACCGAGCAGGCGGCGGTTGGTGTTACCGGCTCCGCGCCACCCCAGGCGATCACCACGCCCGTTCGCAGTCTCACGCCTTGGAACGTAGGACGCTGCAGAGACGGAAACTGCGGGCTCGCGAGATTTGCAAAGTTGTGCGGCGCCACGACGTAATCAACTTGAAAGACGCGCCAGGAAAACATCTTCGTGATCGGCAGATCCATGCCGCCGCCTAGAACCCCACCGATGCCGTTGTGCGTAACCACACCGGCGTCATAGCTAACTCGGTTGAATCCGCCCAGGGCATGGATAAAGAACGCGGCCGTGTCGGTGCGGAACATCAACCTTGGGCCGGCACTCACCGTCCATTCCGAGGAAGCCGAGTCTTTATCCCGGTTGTACCCGAAGTCAGTCTCAAAACCGAAATGCCGATCGAAATTGTAAGTCATGGCGCCGCCAATGCCCTTCGCCATATCCGGAAGCGTGTACGGCGTAACCGTGCTCGGGGTGGCACCTGCTGAGGGCACTGTCGCACCCGGGTGTAAGTATTGATAGCCCGCAAAGAAGTCGACCTTCGGGGTGGAATCGGTCTGCGCAACCGCTGAACTTGAAATCAAAACCAATGCGAGAAGCGCGAAAAGACCAGTAACAAAGATGCGGCCAACGCGTGTCGTGCAACCATGTATCATGGAATCCTCCAAAATGCATTCTTTCCGGCTGCCAGAAGCAACCAAAGCCTATTTAGGGAAAATGTCGTTGTACCGACGGATACAGATGATGAGACCCTTACCCTGAGAACCATGAATTCTACAGCACCCGAAGCTTAAAGCAAAGGCGTAGACTTGCAGAATTACCCGGTCAACGCTACTGACGCTGCATTCGTCTCAAAATGACATTCCAGGCTCGATTGGGAAGTTGGCGCGTATCGGCCAATCCGGACCCTTGCCGCTCGGGAGCGGGCCGCGTATCGTGGGGTTTCGAAAGTTGCGCTTGGCCCATGGACGGGCCATTTCGATGAACAACAGAACGAGCTAGAACAAGCATGAGTCACGAAAAAGTATTGATCGTAGAAGACGAAGAGAACGAGCGCTCCGGCTTAGCCGAACTCGTATCTTCATGGGGTTTTCGAGCTGAAACCGCCCGCGATGGTTTAGAAGGCCTCGAGAAGGCCACGCAATGGTCCCCCGCGATCGTGATCACCGATCTCAAGATGCCACGTATGGGCGGGATCGAACTGCTGGGGCGCTTGGCGGAACAATCCCAGACCATCGCCGTCATCCTGGTCACCGCACAGGGAACCATCGACAGCGCCGTACAGGCCATGCGGATGGGCGCCTACGACTACATCACGAAGCCCATCGATACCAACCGCCTGCGCACGATTCTGGGGAATGCATCTGCCCTACTGGGAACGCGCGCCGAGCTGGAAGCCACCCGCCGCCGCTTGCGAGACGCTGGATCCCTGGGGCGCCTGAGCGGCGCATCGCGAAAAATGCAGGAGATCTTCCGCCTGATCGAGATGGTCGCACCCAGTACCGCGTCGGTGCTGATTACCGGCGCCAGCGGCACGGGAAAGGAATTGGTCGCGCGTACCATCCACGACCTTAGTCCGAGGAAAGACCGGCCTTTCGTCGCCATCAACTGTGCCGCCATTCCGGAGACGCTGATGGAAAGCGAAATTTTCGGCCACGAAAAAGGATCGTTCACGGGGGCGCTCGAACGCCGCACTGGCTGTTTTGAACTCGCGGAAGGCGGGACTCTGCTTCTGGACGAAATCGGCGAAATGCCGGTCGGAACTCAAGCCAAACTCCTGCGCGTACTGGAAGACCGGAAGCTGCGCCGCCTGGGAAGCAAAGTCGAGACTGCGGTCGACGTGCGCGTGCTCGCCGCCACCAACAAGATCCCCGACGAAGCGGTGGCGCGCGGCGAGTTGCGCAGCGATCTGTATTACCGCCTCAACGTGTTCAACATCCACATGCCTCCGCTGCGCGAACACAAAGAGGACATTGCCAGCCTGGTGCAACTCTTGCTGGCGGAGATGAGTAACAAACACGCCCGCAAAGTAAGCGCAGTAAGCGAGGCCGTGCTGAACCAGTTCAATAACTATTCGTGGCCGGGCAACGTGCGCGAGTTGCGCAACACAATCGAGCGCGCAGTCATCGTATGCGAAGCCGGCGTGATCGAGACCAAGCACCTGCCACCAGGATTCGGTCAGGCGCCGCTACGCACGGCGGCCAACGACCCCGATGCGGTCCGGCTGGGTGTAGGCACGACCGTGGAAGAGGCCGAGAAAATGCTGATTCTGAAAACTCTCGAGGCCACCAGCAACAACAAGACACGTGCGGCGGAGATTCTCGGCATCAGCCTGAAAACCCTGCACAATAAGTTGAAGGAATACGGAAATGTGGCTGAAGCACTGGCCGCAAAAGAAGAAACTCTAGGCAGCTAATCACCTATGCTGCGGCGCAAAACCATCATCGTCCTGACCATCACGTTCATGGTGACGCTGATGGTGTCGGCGTTCTCCTATCTATATATCTCCCAGGTCCTGCGCTTACGGATCGACAACGCCAACGAAACCGCAACCCAACTAACCCGCCAGCTCGCCTACGCGGCGGAGAACGACGTTCCCGATTTCAGCAGCACTCCGATCGACACCAGCGATCCGGTGGCGGTGCGGCGCGCCATGGTGGAATATCTGCAAACGGATATCGACCTCAACAACATGCTGCAGTCGGCCCGCGGCAGCTGGATATTCCTGATGGATGCCGCCATCATCGGACCCGAGGGTAAAGCCTTGCTGCACACCGACGCAGGCATGGTCGGCAAAGTTGTGCCGCCTCGGCAGGATTTCCAGCGAGTCCTGAGCGCGCGCTTCCGCGACCAGATCCGGCTGGTCTACGGTCCACCGGTGGTATACGACGTCAGCTACGGTCTCCAGTTAAACGGCGAACCGTTCGGCAGCGTGCGTATCGGAGTCTCTCCAGTGTTTCTGAAGCGCGAGATCAACATCAAGATCATGCACGCGCTGTACGTTTCGATCGCGTCGATTTTCGCCTCGCTGCTTCTTTCCGCGGGCATCGCCAACCTGGCTCTTGGTCCGCTGAAGGAGATTAACCGTAATCTCGACAGTATGGCTGCGGGCGATCCCGAAGAACTCGCTAGCGATCTTGCCAACGAACCTGGCGGACACGACGAGTATGGACTCGTCACGTTGAAGATCGCCAGTTTGGGGCGGCAGATTCGCGACAGCAAGGAGATTTTTTCCGCACTCAAAGACAACGTCGATCAGCTCATGGCCAAGCTGCAGGATGGCCTCATGCTTTTCAGTCGCGATTCGCGGGTCGTGCTGGTCAGCGCTCCGGTGGAAGCGTTTCTCGGCCGGGCTCGCAGCGATCTGCTCGGCCGGCCCGTGAATGAAGTGTTTGACCGCCATTCGCTGCTGGGAACGGCCCTGCTCGACGCTTTCGAGCGCCGCCGGCCGCTCTCGGAACGCGAGTTTGAGGCGGCGGGCGGAACCCACGTTCAGGTTTCGCTCGACTTTGTGCAGGAAAAAAATTCGCAGATCGGCGCCCTCCTGATCATGCGCGACACCGAGTCGGTCCGGCGCATTGGTGACGAGATTGAAATGTCGCGCCGTCTCTCCGCCAGCGGACGACTTACCCGTGGCGTGGCTCACGAGGTGAAGAACCCCATCAATGCCATCGTGCTGCATCTGCAACTGCTGCGCAACAAACTGGCCCATCAGGAACCAGACACGCGACGCCACATGGATATCATCGACAGCGAAATCCGCCGCCTGGACCGCGTAGTGCAAACCCTCGTCGATTTCACTCGGCCCCGCGATCTGCATCTGGAGGAAGTCGACCTGCGCCGCCTGATGGAAGACGTAGCGCAACTGGCTGCGCCGGATGCCGAGCAACACGGAGTCACCATCGAGCGCCATATGCCGGAGCAGCGCCTGCCGATCAAGATCGACGTCGATCTGATGAAACAGGCCATTCTCAACGTTGTGATCAATGGAGTGCAGGCCATGCCCGAGGGCGGACGGCTCACCATCTCGGCTCGTCGCGAAGGTCCGGCCGTTGTCGCCGAAGTGCAGGACCAGGGCGCCGGAATCCCGCAAGAGATGCACGACAAGGTCTTCGAACTCTATTTCACGACGAAAAAAGATGGCAGCGGCATTGGCCTGGCGCAGACCTACCAGATTCTGCAGTGGCACTATGGCTCGGTAGACTTCGAATCAGGCGCCGGAGTGGGGACCACTTTTCGCTTTCATATTCCGGTTGCGGCACCTGCGATGGAAACCGGGCGCGAGTATGCCCGGAATACGGCGGCCCTGTAATCCAGAAATGAATCGTCGTTTCTCATGCAGATGAATCTCGCCGCGCTTATCGTCTTCTTTCGTGCTGGCATGAAGTAAGATTGAGGTTTGGCATCGGGCAGATTGGGATCCCGGGTATGACTCTGGCCGTCATTCTTCTCGTCAGCATTTTCTGCGCTCCATCCGTTCGCCCATCCGTGGGCGTGGACACTGCGCGTCAGTCGGCGGCGCAGACGCAGGCTCAGGGCAGCGCGTCGCCTGCCCAAAGTCCCACACCTGCCCCTCCCATATCTGCGACCCCGGCCGCCACTTCGAAGCAAACGCCTTCGGATAAGAAACCTGCTGCAGTGAACCCGCCGCGTCGCAAGAAGAAGCAAGTCACATCGAATTGCGTCCCCGCCGTGGGGAGTGCAACGTCTACGCCGGCGTCAACCACACCAGCATTAACAACCTCAGGATCGACTACCTCAGAGTCGGCCACTGTAGGTTCGGCCACCGCAGGTTCGACTCCAGCCGGCGGTCCGACGCAAGATCCCGCCCGCCGAGGGACGGCTCCCACTCCCGCCACTGCGAGTGCTCCAACGGTCTGTCCTCCACCGAAAGTGATTGTGCGCCAGGGAGGAACCGTGGAGCCCAGCATTCAACTGGCCGGTGGCGCTGGCGGCGACCAGGCAACGCGCCAGCGAGCCAATCAAATGCTCGGTGCCACCGAAGAGAACCTAAAGAAACTTGCCGGCCGACAACTGGCAGCCAACCAGCAGGACATGGTCAAGCAAGTCCATCAGTTCGAGGCGCAATCGAAGTCTGCGATCGCGGCCGGAGACTTCGAGCGCGGACGCACCCTGGCGTGGAAAGCGCAACTGCTCTCCGAGGAATTAGTAAACCCGGCGAAGTAGAGTAGTGGAACCCCGGAGGCCTTCGTCCGGGGACGCGGCACCGCGGCGGACGGGGCGTCCGCCCTCGATGAGCCATCCATCATTTCCCCTGCGCCCGAGCGCTATTCACCTTGGTTAACAACTCCTGGGACATGGATTGCAGAGGACCGGGAATTTTGACGGCCTCGGTCAACACTTCTCGGGCCTCGGTCAGTTTGTTCAGCTTGCCGTAGGCGAAACCCAACCCGTACAGAGCACGGGCATATTGCTGGTCATCCTGTCCCTTGAGCAGTGCAGAAGCGGTCTTGAGTTCAGCAATGGCAGAGGTGGTTTTCTCCTGCTTCAAGTAGGCCCACCCGATCGTATTGTGGGCGGCTCCCGCCGAGACTTTGCGCGCCTTGTCGGCGTCAGGTGCGTCCGCTTTCGCCACCTCGATGGCTTTCTGCGCGTAGGAAATCGCCTTGGCCGCGCTCCCTGGCTTGCTGTCGTCTCCATAGAAGCCGGCGAGCAGAAGCAGCGCCGTCAACGAGTTAGGATTGGCGGCAAGAATCTTCTCCCCGAACGATAGCAGCCGCGCCTGATCGTTCAACTGGCCCGGGCCCAGCGTATACATGGCGTAGTTCGACACCTGATCCTGAAACTTCGAGTCCGGAAAGGCCGCGCTGAACTTCTCGATATCGGCCATTCGGCTCTTGGGATCGTTCTCGGTCTGGATGGCGCTGAACCCACAGGTCTCCATGAAGTCACAACTGCTCTGCGCAGTCGTCTTTTCTTCATTGACCTCCTGGGCAAAATCGGCGTCGCTCATACCGTCGGGCTTCGGTTGTTTGCCAATCGAATGGCAAACCTGGCCACCCGTCGCAGCGTAATCCATGAGCTTCGAATTGTTCTTGGCTTGCTGCGCTATATTCGCCTGCGAGACCAGAATATCGAGATTATGCGGAGACCCGGCCAGCGCCTTGTCGCCAAAATCGAGCGCCTTTTGTAAATCGCCGGTCGCCTGGTAAGCCTGCGCAATCTGCCAGTTTCCATAGGCCACCGCCGCCGGGTTGGCGGAGAACTTCTGCACGAAGTCCTGGTACATGGCTAATTTCTTTTGCGGATCCTGCTCGCTGGTAATGGCGGTGAGGGCCTTGTCCTCGTCGGTGCCGGCCGAGATGGTGATGCGATCGATCTGGGCTTTTGCTGGAAGGGAAAACGCGAATACGAGAGTGAGAGTCAGTAGGAGCGAACCGCTGCAGCGTCGCATAGCCTGCCTCCGGTAACGCGAAAGTTCGCACTGCAATCTTCGAGCAGGCGAATCGTAGCGCCGAATGCGCCTACGCGCAAGGGCCGGGCGAAGCTTTAACCACGAAGGGCATTCAGCATTCGGCAGTTAGCATTCGGCCGGAATGGCTGAGTGCCGAATGCTGAGTGCTGAATGCTCACTTCGTGCCCTTTGTGGGCAATGGTCTTTGCGCCTCCCCTCCGCTAAAGTAGAAAGATGCGTGCCAGTTTCGCCCAGCGTCCGTTGCGTTTCGTTTTCGCGGCCAACGTGATTTCCATGTTGGGCAGCGGGATGAATTCGGCCGCCGTGGCCTGGTACATTCTGCAGGCCACGCACTCCGAAATGGCGCTGGGAACGTTTGCCGTCCTGCAGACCATCCCAGCCATGCTCATGCTTCCCTTCACCGGGGTCATCATTGACCGCGAAGACCGCCGGCGACTAGTCATGTGGCTCGATGCGCTTCGCGCGGTGATCATCGTGATCGTGGCGATCCTCGCCTTCCGGCATCGCGTGCAGATTTGGCAGCTCTACCTAATGAACACGCTGGTCGCCGCCGGCTTCTGGATGTTCTGGCCGACGATCACAGCGCTGGTGCAGGAACTCACGCCCGAAGGCCAGTTTGTGCAGTCGAATACTTTTCTGCTTGCCGGCGTGCAGGGAGGATGGCTGATCGCCGGTGCATTTGTCGGATTCATCTACAACCATGTCGGCCTTGGCGGCGTGCTGCTGCTCGACGTTTCGACTTACGTGGTCTCGTTCCTCTGCTACTTCGCCGTGCGCAAAGGGCGCCATGTCGTGATTCACCCGGAGGAGTTGCGGGCCGATCTATTGGCCGCGGAAACTCAGCTCGAACGCTTCTGGCGTGAGATGCGCGACGGCCTGCATTTCCTGCGCGATCATCGCGCTGTCGTGCTGCTGGGAATCAGCTGGGCGCTGTTTCTGGGCGCGATGGTCAATGGCGTGGTGGTAACTCCGTCGCTGAGCGAGCGCGTATTTCATGCCGGAGCCGTCGGCTACGGATGGCTCAACGCAGGATGGGGCACGGGAGCATTCCTCAGCGCTTTGTATGCGCCGCAGGCCATCGCGCTGCTAGGCGGACGTCGCGCCGTCGCATTCTCCATGGCGCTGCTGTCGGTGTGCGTCGTGTGCGCGCCGATCGCGCCGTTCCTCGCGCTGGCCATCGCTCTGTACTTCATCATGGGCTCGGGGCGAGGCGTGGGCGGCGTGGCCATGAATACCAGCCTGATGGAAATGGTCCCCAAACATCTGATGGGGCGCGTCCAGAACGCCTTCTACTTTGCCGGAACGTTCCTGCAACTCACCCTCGCGCTCGCCGTCGGTGCCATGGCACAGAAGGTGAGCCTGGTCGGAGCATTCGCGATCCTGGCCGTCGTTTACGGCTTGGCGTTCGTAGCGTCCAGCTGGCCAGTCGCTAACGTCGCAGTCGCGGAAGAAGTAGCCGTCGAATGATTGTGGTCGAGATGAGTGTTGTGAAAAAGACTGTTGTCAAATAAACGAGGGTGCCCCATTTCTCGCGTCTTTTGCGAGAAGTGGGAACGGCAATGCCGACACAATTGTTTTGACGTGACCACGCGCGACTCGTGGCCAATCCCCGCCTCCGACTGATATCCTTCCCTGTTCCCAAGGAGCACTCATGTCTTCAGACTTGCAAGGCCGTAACGGCGTCGTCTTCGGAGTCGCCAACAAGCGCTCGATCGCGTGGTCCATCGCCCAGGGACTGCACGCCGCCGGCATGAAACTCGCCATCACCTACCAGAACGAGCGCCTGGAGCAAGAAGCGAAGGATCTTATCCTATCGCTCCCCGGCGCGGACGCATATATGTGCGACGTTTCCAAGGACGAAGAAATCGCCCGCCTCTTCGCCACGCTCAAAGAGCGCCATGGCAAACTGCACACCCTGGTGCACTCCGTCGCCTACGCTCCCCCCGACGAACTCAAAGGAGATTTCCTCAACACCACGCGCGAAGGCTTCCGCGTTGCCATGGACGTGAGCGTCTACTCGCTGGTCGCGGTCGCGCGCGCCGCCGCGCCGCTCATGGAAGACGGCGGATCTATTCTCACGATGACTTATTACGCGTCGGAAAAAGTTGTCCCCCGCTACAACGTGATGGCCGTGGCCAAAGCCGGACTCGAATGCACGGTGCGCTATCTCGCTTACGAGTTAGGCAAGAAAACGATCCGCGTAAACGCCATCTCCGCCGGTCCGATCAAAACCCTCGCCGCGCGTGGCATCGCCGGCTTCGGCGACATGCTCAAGAGCCACGAAGAACGCGCCCCGCTCGGCCGCCGTGTAGAAATCGAAGAAGTAGGCAACACCGGAGTTTTTCTCGCGTCAGATGCGAGTAGCGGCATCACCGGCGAAGTGATCTTCGTGGATTGTGGTTATAACATCATGGGGTTTTAGCGGGATGGCCGCGGACCGGCAAGTATCCGCCGAAGAAACTCTCCGACGCGTTCAGCAAATTCAAGCGATCACGATCGGCTGGATGAGCGCAGAGGCTGGTGTATCGCTATGGGTGGCCTGGCGCGCGAAGAGTCCGGCGCTGCTTGCGTTTGGCGGAGACAGCGGAATTGAGCTGCTCTCGGCGCTGATCGTGCTCTGGCGATTTCGGAGGCATCTCGCGGACCAGAACACCGAGCGTCGTGCTGCCCGGATCGCGGGAGCTCTCCTTCTCACCTTGGCCGCCTTTGTCGTAGCATCTTCCACCGTCACTCTACTCGGCCACAGTGAACCGAAATTGAGCTATGTGGGCATCGCGGTGCTGATCGCGGCAGCGATGGTCATGCCCTGGCTCGCGCGACAGAAGCGAAAGTTGTCGTCGGCGACAGGGAGCGCCGCATTGCGGGCCGATGCTGCAGAGTCCATGTTGTGCGCTTATCTCTCCTTGATCGCCCTGGCCGGACTCGCCGCGCACGCAGTCTTCGGAATCGCGTGGGCGGATCCAGTTTCTGCCCTGGTGATTACGCCTCTCATCATTTGGGAAGCCCGAGAGGTCCTGCGTGGCAGGGCATGCGGGTGCTGCTAGCACTGGCTGGTTATTGTGATTCGTCGATCGCTCTCTGAAACCCTCTCCAGCGCAATCTCCACGTCCCGTTCCCGCACCAGTCGCGGGAACTTCTCTCCCCACTCAATCAGAAGAATGCTGTTGTCGGAGCGCAGATCATCCAGCCCGAGCGTTTCTAATTCTCGCTGCGTATCGATGCGGTAGAGATCGATGTGGTAGAGATTGGCGTGCGGCCCGCGATATTCGTGCACCAGCGTGAAGGTGGGACTGGTGACGTCTTCCTCGGCGGCCGCTTCGAACGCCGCCGCGATTCCCTTGACCAGCGTGGTCTTGCCCGCGCCCAGATCGCCGCGCAGCAGAACTAACTTTGGCGGCGCGAGTAATTCGGTCAGAGTGCGTCCGAAGGCGATGGTCTCCTCGGGCGATTGCGTGGTGATCTCGCGCGCCGTTTCGCGCGCTCTGGTCTCGTGCTGCACCCGACCAGTATAGCGGCCTTTCAGGGCGGGCCATCTGTGGGGCAGCCGCGCTCGGCTGTCCGGTCGAGCGAAGCTCGCCCAACCCAGTTCCGATAGCGAAGGCAGTGCCGACTGTGTTTTTCTCGGCTGATGGCTGACAACTGAGAGCCAGGCGCTCCGGTCTTGGCCAACGACCAACGACCGACGACCGCCCTCAGTGTGTGGCGAACGCGCTCGACTTCAATCCCAGCGAACTCCGGTCCACGACGTGATCGAGCGAGGTGCGGAGGCGGCGATGGTCGTCGTCCTCAATGGCCACGAAGCGGAACGCTTGCAGCACGCCTTCCGCGGTCTTCTGCATCGGGCTGAGAACTTCGGCCATGGCATGCACCGGGCCGGCCTGCGTCTGAAACGCGACTTCGACAAAGTCGCCCTGCCCCAGACAATGGGACATGCGCAGCAGACCTCCGGTCACGGAAATGGTTTGGAGTTTCGCTTTAGTGCGGCGGCCGTCTTCGAGTCGAATCGCAGCGAGGACGGAATCTCCTAGCTGGACCCGGGCCGCGCGCCTCGAAGGGTGCGGTTGGGGGAAGTGGGTCATAAGGCAACTGAACTATCGCACTATCCGATGTTGCGTAATAGATTACTGAAGCCCCTCGTCCGGATTCCGCTCTGCGAGCCTGAACTGACGGCACCGAGACCCTGCATTTTGAGGCGGTTAGCGCGGCAGTTACTGAATGGTTAATGTCCCAGAGGACAGGTTGAGTTTCGCGAGTGACGGAATACTCATCGTCCGATTTACCATGTCGTTTGCATCTCAGGTCGTTGGATTCTCGGGAGGATCCTTATGTTCCGCCTCATCGCCGCCATTTTTCTCGCTGCATTGTTCGCCGCGCCGCATGCTGACAGTCAGTCCACGGCACCAGTGCACGCGCCTCTGCGAGTCGGCATCGTCGGCCTGGTTCACGGCCATGTCCACGGATTCCTTGGCCAGTCGCTACACAGCCCGGAGATCACAATCGTCGGAGTTGCTGAACCGGACAAACAACTGCTCGCGCAAAGCGCTGCGCGCTACGGTTTTGCTCCGAGCATGCTCTTTACCGATCTAGAGGAAATGCTGCAGAAGGTCCATCCGCAGGCCGTGCTGGTGTACACCAACACCTACGATCACCGCCGCGTGGTCGAAATCTGCGCCCGTCACGGCGTTCACGTCATGATGGAAAAGCCGCTGGCCGTCAGCCTGGAAGACGCCCTCGCGATGCAGAAAGCGGCGCGCGACGGCGAGATTCACGTGCTGGTGAACTACGAGACATCCTGGTATCGCAGCAACCACGCGGCTTATGACCTGGTCCATGAAGGCACGCTCGGTGACGTGCGCAAAGTAGTAATTCACGACGGCCACAACGGCCCCAAAGAAATTGGCGTCGAACCGGAGTTCCTCGCCTGGCTGACCAACCCCAAACTCAACGGCGGCGGCGCCCTGTTCGATTTCGGCTGCTACGGCGCGGACCTGATGACCTGGCTAATGGATGGCCAGCGTCCGCAAACCGTCACAGCCGTGACCCAGCAGATGAAACCGGAAATTTATTCGCGCGTGGATGACGAGGCCACGATCATCCTCACGTATCCGAAGGCGCAGGCCATCGTGCAAGCCTCATGGAACTGGCCCTTCGGCCGCAAAGACATGGAAGTGTACGGACAGACGGGATACGCCATCACCGTTGCAGGGTAACGACATTCGCGTGCGCCGCGCAGGACAGAACAGCGAAGAGCCACTCGCTGCCAAGCCCGTGCCCGCTCCGTATGACAATGAGTTGTCGTATTTTAGCGCGGTGATCCTCGACGGGGCTAAGGAGGATAGCTTCTCATCACTAGAAACAAATGTAACCGTAACCGAGATCCTCGACGCGGCGCGGCGTTCGGCAGCGACTGGGACAACGATTCAACTTCCGACTTCCCGCTGAGTTGTCATCCTGAGCGCAGACCCCACTTCGCGAAGCGAAGTGGGGTCGGAGTCGAAGGACCCCGAGCGTGCCGGACATCACCGATGCCGTTGTAAGGAGTTTTCACGCAACTCTCCAAGGTGTTGTTTAGAGCATCGGAGAAACGCCTGAAAGCACCACACTGCTCCCAACGGTTCGGGGATCCTTCGACTCCGTTCGGCCTGCGCTTCGCGCAGGCCTCACTGCGCTCAGGATGACATTTCTGCCGGGAGTTTGGGACCCCTCAACCGTCCCAGCGCACAAACTTCTCCTGCGCAGTTCTCTGAGCCCGCCCGAACGCTTCCGGCAATCCGCGCAGCAGGTCGGTTGCAACCATGGAATGCTCGCCCACACTCTCGCGCATGACATCTCCAGCAAGCCCGTGCAGATGCACAGCGGCCAGAACCGCCAGCAGCGCGTCGTTCGGGTGTTGTGCGAGCATCGCCGCGACCATGCCGGTGAGAATATCTCCCGTACCGCCGGTCGACATTCCCGGATTGCCCGTCGTGTTGGCCCAAGCCTCGCCGTCCGGTTGTACGACAAGAGTGCGGTGCCCCTTGAGCACGACGATGACCTCATGCTCGCTGGCGAACTTGCGCGCAACACTCAGCCGATCTTTCTGAACATCGGCGATGGAACACGCCGCCAGTCGCGCCATTTCACCGGGGTGCGGAGTGATCACCAGCAGCCGTCCCTTGCCGCTCAGTTCGTTGGTGTGGCCTTCAAATGCATTCAATCCGTCGGCATCGAGAACGATGGGCACCTCTATCTTGCTCACCAACGCTCGCACCATTTCCGACGTCTCTGCAACTCGCGAGATTCCCGGCCCGATCGCGAGCACGCTCTTCCCTTTCGCCAGCGCGAGCAGCCTCCCAATCGCGCTTGCGGAAATGCTCCCCGCGTTGGTCTCAGGCAGTGGTTCGGTCATCAACTCGGGATGAAATCCCGCCACAGTCGCAAGCACCGATTTCGCCGTGGCCACCGTCGCCAATCCCGCGCCCGCTCGCAACGCCGACATTCCCGCCATCGCGACCGAACCCGCTTTACCCAGCGATCCTCCAACCACCAGCACGTGCCCGTAATTCCCTTTATTCGATTCCGCCGGACGCTCAGCGATCAGCGGCGCGAAGTCGCGCGCGGTAATCACGTTCAGGTGCAGCGACGAAACGATGGCTTCTTCCGGCGACCCTATGCCGGCCACGAAGGTCGAACCATTCGTGAGCAAGCTGAAAACGTGCGCCGGACGCGCCGCTGTAAACGTGACAATCGAATCCGCGCGCGCAAAGAGTCCCTGCTGCTGGGCTCGCTGAGAAGTCATCGCATCCGCGTCTGCGCCCGAGGGAATGTCGACGGCGATCACCGGCGCCTGGCTTTTGTTCAGAATTTCGATGGCGTCGGCATAAAGCCCGCGCACCGGGGGCGCGAAGCCCGTGCCCAGAATCGCGTCGAGATACAGATCGGCCGGCAGGGACAGCCGCACGCGATCACTTCTCAAATCTTCGCGCGCAGTCACCACGATCGCAGCCACCGGCAACTTCCCAAACATGATCGCGGCGTCGCCCTTCAAGTCCGCCGGATTCGCCAGCAGGATCACCTGAACCGTCTTGCCTTTCTGATGAAGGCGCCGCGCCGCGACAAAACCATCGCCGCCGTTATTGCCTTTGCCGCAGAAAACGACTACGCGCCGCACCGCTCCATGATGCGCCAGCACATGGTCGGCCACGGCCGCGCCTGCGTTTTCCATCAGCGTGAGCGACGGCACGCCGAAACGCTCGCTGGTGGCGCGGTCGATAGCGCGCATTTCCTCCGCAGTCACAATTTTCATCGGGTTCCGATTTTCATGAGGACGAAGCTGTCTGCTCGAGCAACCGTAGTTGCGCCGGTTCGCCCATGGCGATCAGGAAATCGTCCGGTTCAATCCGCTCATCGGGCGCGGGATTGAAACGCATAGCCTCGCGCCGCTTGATGGCGAGCACAATCACTCCGCGTTCCTGCCGGATGCGCGAACTCTCGATCGTCTTGCCGGCAAATGCCGAATCCGGAGTAATATGAATCTGTCCGATCTCCAGATCGATGCCGAGATGCGTGGTCGCAGTATCGAGAAAGCTGACCACGTGCGGACGCAGCAGCGATTGCGCGATCCGTTGCCCGGCGAACGAGTACGGCGAAACCACGGCATCGGCCCCGGCGGTGAGCAGATGTTTTTCCGCTCCGTCTTCGCTGGCCCGCGCGATGATCTTCAGATGCGGATTCAGCCCGCGCGCCGTCAGCACGATGTAGAGATTGGTGGCGTCGGTGGTGGTGGCGGCGATCAGGCCGCGGGCATGCTCGATCTGCGCCTGGCGCAGGGTCTGCTCCTGGGTCGCGTCTCCCGCGATCACCAGCCAGTTTTCTGTGGTGTAGCGCTGGCGCTTGGTCTCGGCACTTTCAATAATCACGAACGGCACTGGCTTGCGCGCTAATTCACGCGCCACACTGCGTCCCACTCGCCCCATGCCGCAGATGATGTAGTGGCCGTCGAGACGTCCGATTTCGCGCTCCATGCGCCGCCTTCCGAAGAAGCTTTGCAGCTCGAATTCTAGCAAAGCCTGGCTCAGCGCCCCGACCCCCAATGCCAACAGCGACACGCCGGAGAGAATGACAAATACGTTGAAGACGCGTCCCGCATGCGAGAGCGGATGCACTTCCTGATAGCCGATGGTGGTCAGCGTGGTCACCACCATGTAGAAACCGTCAAACCAGGACCAGCCTTCGATGTAGTGATAGCCGACGGTTCCCGCCACCATCACGAGCAGCAGAAGCGCGCCAACGGTTCGCAGATTGCGGAAGGCTGTCATGACGGGCCATCAGTGCTCGGTGGTCGTCGGCTGTGCCAAATTGCCAATGACCAACGACCAACGACTAACGACCAACGACTATAAAACAAAAAGGCCCTCCGCGCTGTGCGGAGGGCCCGAGTTCACACTCTCGAAGCAAATGCTCGGTCTGCCGTTACCGTCGAGGTTGCGCGGACAAAGCCTGTTGCACTTTGCTGTGACTGCGGCCATATCCGAAGTACACCGCCATTCCAATGATCAGCCAGACCACCAGACGGATCCAGGTTGCCGCCGGCAGGCTCGCCATTAGACCCAGCGAAACCAGAACTCCCATGATAGGAACAAACGGCACCCATGGAGTCTTGAAGGGACGCACCAAGTCTGGTCGTCGACGGCGCAAAATCCATGTCCCCGCGGAGACGATGACGAACGCCAACAGCGTCCCGATGCTGACGAGTTCCCCTAAGATGTCAATCGGAACAAACGCCGCGAAGAAGGCCACGAAAACACCGACAAAAATCGTGGATATCCAGGGAGTGCGGAAGCGGGGATGAATCGCGCCGCACCACTGGGGCAGAAGCCCATCGCGAGACATCGAAAAAAATACTCGCGACTGCCCCAGCAACATGACCAGCATGACCGTCGCCAAGCCGAAAATCGCCCCCAGTTTGACCAGGAAGCTCGCCCACTTCACGCCAGTCGCGTCGATCCCTACCGCAACCGGGTCGGAAACATTCAACGAGGTATAAGGCACGACACCAGTCAGCAGTCCGGAAACAAGAATGTACAGAATGGTACAGATCACAAGTGAGCCAAGGATCCCGACCGGCATATCCTTCTGCGGATTCTTAGATTCCTGGGCGGCCGTAGAGACGGCGTCGAACCCGATATATGCGAAGAAAATCACACTAGCCCCACGCGCGATTCCCGACCAGCCATACTTGCCAAAAGCGCCTGCATTGGGCGGGATGAAAGGCGTCCAGTTGGCCTTGAGCTGCGGCATGTGCCCGAAGGCATAAGCTCCGGCTATGCCAATGAACATCAGTACGATCGCGAGCTTCACGATTACGATGCCGGAATTAAAGTTAGCCGACTCCTTGATGCCGATCACCAGAATCGTCGTGACTCCCAGGATTGCCAGGAAAGCTACCAGATTAAACAGCCCACCCATCTGAGGCAGCGTGTGCCAGTCAATGCCGCTAGCCATCAGCGAATCTTTCACGCGGTCATAGTGTTCCCAGTGTCCGTTGAAGAAGACCAGGGTCTCGCTCGGGGCCGCGGTCAGTCGGGGCGGGATGCGAATGCCGAAGTCCTGCAGAAAGCTCAGCATGTACCCGCTCCATCCAGAAGCTACCGTAGCGGCGCCGAAAGCGTATTCGAGGATCAGGTCCCAACCGATGATCCAGGCGAAGATCTCTCCGAGGGTCGCGTATCCGTAGGTGTAAGCTGAGCCGGCGATCGGAATCAACGAAGCAAACTCCGCATAGCAGAGTCCGGCGAACACACAGGCGATGCCGGCCAGCACGAAGGAAAGCACAATCGCCGGCCCAGCATACTTAGCTGCGGCCGAGCCCGTTAGCACGAAAATACCAGCCCCGATAATGGCACCGATGCCTAGCGTGATGAGGTTCACGGGACCGAGGGCTCGCTTGAGGCCGTGCCCGCCCTCGTCCTTGGCTTCGTTCATCAGCAGATCCAGGGGTTTGGTAGCCAGAAGATTGGCCATGCGATGGTTTCTCCTTGAATTACGTCGTTGTACCGGATTCCCGCGTCTCTCGGCGTGACCACGCGTAATACACCGGAATTCCCAACAGCACCACGATCAGTCCCGGCCACGTGAACTGCGGTTTGTAGCGCAATAGTACGACATCGATGAATAAGGCCATCACAATATAAATGATCGGCAGAATCGGATATCCCACGGCGCGATAGGGACGCTCGGCGTTCGGGTGCGTCCGCCGCAGCACGAACAGCCCGACGATCGTAAGAATGTAGAACACCAGCACGGCGAAAATGATGTAGTCGAGAAGCTGTCCATAGCTGCCGGAGACGCACAGCAGGCACGCCCACACCATCTGCACCATGAGCGATACCGCCGGCGTTTTGTAAGTAGGATGCAGTTTGGCGACGTTGCTGAAAAACAGGCCGTCCTTCGCCATGGCGTAATAAACGCGCGCGCCGGAGAGAATCAGCCCGTTGGCGCATCCGAAACCGGAAATCATGATGGCCGCAGCCATCAAGAAATCCGCCTGCGGCGCCGAACATCTGGGTCATGACGGCGGTACCGACACGGTCTTCTGCGGCGTACTTGATTCCACGCCCCAGAGTCGTGGCAGCCCCGGCGGTTCCATCGAGTGGCAGCGCACTAAGATAAATAAAGTTGCAGGCGATATAGAGCGCGATCACCACGCCGGTGCCGAGCGCCAGCGATAGCGGCAGATTGCGGCTGGGATTCTTTACTTCCCCGGCGGTGAAGGTTACGTTGTTCCAGGCGTCCGCCGAGAACAACGACCCGACCTGCGCGACGGCCAAAATGGTTAGCGTTCCGACCATCACGATCGGCCCGCCCACGCCGACCTGCACCGCATGCTGCGCGCCGAGGCTGGCGTTGTGCCAGAAGTTCGCTCCGAAATTTGCCGCCAGCGCCTGCGCGTTGCGACCCAGCGCCAGACCGAACAGTGCCAGTCCCAGCAGCGCCGAAACTTTAGCCACAGTGAAAATGTTCTGGATGATCGCGCCCGTCTTCACTCCGAAGATGTTTACGATCGACAAGAAAAATCACCAGCAGGATCGCCATCAGGTTCTGCGTATTGATGCCGACATCCATGTTGCCCAGCACCATGGGACCAACATGAATCGGCGGAACTTTCCAGATGTGCCAAATCCAGTGGGAAGAAGAAATCGACGGAACGAATACGCCCAGAAACTTGCCAAAAGCCACGCCCACCGCGGCAATGGTCCCAGTCTGAATCACGAGAAACAGCGTCCAGCCGTAGAGAAATCCCCACAGCGGCCCCAGCGCCTCGCGCAGATAAACATACTGCCCTCCGGCCCGCGGCATCATGGCAGCTAACTCGCCATAGCTGAGCGCGGCCACAATCGTCATGAACCCGGCGACGGCCCACGCGCCGATCAGCAGCGCCGGCGAATCGACTTCGCGCCCAATCTCCGCCGACACAATAAAAATGCCCGAGCCGATCATCGACCCCATGACCAGCATGGTCGCGCTGGTCAGGCCCAGCCCTTTGACCAGTTCCTTATCCTGATGACTGTGAATGTCCCAGTCGCTGCCAGCGGCGGGCTGCGTTGTCGGTGTGCTCAGGAAGCCTCCGGAGTTGGTCGTTGGTCGTTGGTCGTCGGTCGTCGGTCGTTAGTCGTTGGTCGTCGGTCTTCAGTCGTCGGTCGGCAACCACTCGCTTTGTCATCCTGAGGAGGGCGCTTTTTGCCCGACGAAGGACCTATGCAATCTGCCGGCGTTGGCAAAATGCATAGGTCCCTTCGACAAGCTCAGTCGCTTCCCTCAGAATGACAAGTCTCGCGACAACGAAACTTTACCTCAGGGCCTTGGCTCACGACCAACGACGAACGACCAACGACCGACCTACCTTACCTCAGAACGCGAAAAAATTCCTCTGCTGATTTGCGCGGCTCCCGTATCAAATCGGATATCACCGCCACGGAATCCGCCCCGGCCTCGATGACCGAAGCCGCATTCGCCCGGGTAATCCCCCCAATCGCAACCAGGGGTTTTCGCGTCAAAGCCCGTGCCCGGCGCACTCCTTCGAGGCCCACTACCGGATCAGGATTCTCCTTGCTGGAAGTCGCAAATACCGGCCCGATGGCAAGATAGTCCGCAGAAGTCAGATCGGCCTCGCGCAATTGCTCGGGATTATGCGTGGAGACCCCCAGCCAACGTTCCGGCCCAATCATCGCGCGCACAGCCTCAGGAGAGAGGTCCTCCTGCCCGACATGCACACCATCAAACTCCGCTGCCAGGCACAGGTCGGCGCGGTCGTTCATGATGAGCCGCACTTGTGGGTCGGAACCGCGGGTACGCCATTCTACGTCGAGCCTTTTGCAACGTTAGAGTGGGAGCCGAAGAGCCTCCTTAGCTCCCGCGCCTGCTCCAGCATCACCCGCGCATTTCCGGACTTGTTGCGGTATTGAATCAACGTCACGCCCGCGGCCGCGAGTTCCGCCGCCGCTGATCAAACCGGTAAGCTCAGAATAATATCCGGCATCGAGAATGGCATATAGGCGCGGAAGTACGATCATTCGTCGTTCAAATGTACGTTGTTCAAATATGCGTTGTTCGATCTGACTGCGCTTATCGCGAGAGCTCGCAAATCCAGTTCACTTCCCAAGTCTTGCCGCCGTCCGGCGAGTAGGACTGCTCCATGCGCGAAGATTTCGGAGAAATGTCGAGCCAGACATAGCGCACCAGAATGGTGCGGCCTTTGAGAATCTTCCTGATGGAAAAACTCGCCGCGCTTGCCGCTAAACGCACCCCACGACGGGAGGCGTGTCGAGCGTTCCGTTGTCGAGGTCGACGCAGATAGATGCTCCACTGGCGCGTGGTTGGGTTGTACATGCGCAGCGTCTGGGCCTTAATGTGGAGCTTTTTGTCAGGACTGGTTACCTCGAACTGCTTCGAAGTTCGAGTTGCCGTCTAGCAGTCTTGTGGTGGTTCGAAATGCCCTCG
Organism: uncultured Acidobacteriaceae bacterium; assembly: GCA_963709385.1. Taxonomy (GTDB): domain Bacteria; phylum Acidobacteriota; class Terriglobia; order Terriglobales; family Acidobacteriaceae; genus Sulfotelmatobacter. The sequence continues at coordinate 139,374 of CAVPWD010000022.1, read as the reverse complement.
TACTCGTCCCAGTCTGTTCGAGTTGTTGAGCCGGTCCGGAAGCCGGCGCACATGCGCCTTCCAGTCTCCGATCAGAAAGTCAAAATCGTGAGAGCCATCGCGCTGGGGAAGGTTCGCGGGATCGGAGGTGGTTTGCGCGTGCAGCGGGAGAGAGAGGGCTGCGATGAGCGTGATCAGTGCGATCACTGCGACGCGGCTGTTCTTCATGGAGTTGATCCTTTCAGAATGATCAGATGCGCTGGGAGCGGTTTCGTTAGCGGCAACTATCCCACTGCGACTCGATCTGGGGGATTTGGCTACTTCTTAGAAATCGTGACAGAATATGTCGCATGGCCGAAGGCGCAGCGGGCAAATGGAGGCAGGGCGTCACGTGGGCAATAGCCATCGTCTGCAGCGGTCTCGGCGTTGCTGTTCTCAACAATCTGGTCGCAAATCGGTCGACGATCGTCGAATATTCGATTAACCGGACCGCCGTCGGCGCTGATCAAGCCGCAGTTATCCCCGACTTCAGGGTTGGCGATACGAGTCTTCGATCACTCTACATATATACCATCAAACTACGCTACGGCTCAGGTCCTGAGTTGGAGAGCGCCAAAGTCGGCATCGACCTAGGAACAGTTAATGTCAAAGCTGTCGGGAAGATCGTGCCCGACGGGCCTGGCCCGCTCTTCGCAGTCGCTTGTGAGCCTTTCGTAGCCGCCACTAAATCGGTTGCGACGATTTGCTCGGTCGGTAGGCTTAGCCCCTTCGTGGGCACGTATGCATTCCTTTGCTACAGATACTGACGCAAACGTTGGGATTTCCATCGATGCCAAGAACACACATCTAGGGCCTGCCGGCGAGCCTGAAACAGCGAGAACGAACTTCTGGCTTATCTCCTCGTTTTTTGCGCTACTCGCTACGGTGGTGGGTTTTTACTTCGGCGGCAGATCCGGCAGCAACTCCGAGCAGATTGCCGCCCTCAAGGACGCAGTCGCGCTCGCGACTCAGCCTATGCTGAAAATTTTCTTCGAGGTATGGGAGGGAAACAAGGTCGAGGCTCACTACTAAAGCAAGGATCAGCTAGATATTCGACGACATTTACATTCGGGTCAAGGTGAGGAACGTCGGTCGAGGCACGGCGATCAGGGCGCGGGTTTTCCTGACCAGCTGGTAATCAGACACTTCGTGTCCGTTTTTTTAGCTTGCAATTTCATTGGGCCCGCTGCGCATTGAGTCCCTTGAGTCCCGCTGGCGTTCGTTCTATGCCGACTTTGGGAATCTTAAAGAAGAGGGCGATTGCGGACATTGGTCGACGGCGATATTTGCGAGTGATGCAGACTTGCGAAGTACGCTGGCACGTATCGCTTCGAGGTTAAAGTTACTGCCGACAACGCCGCGACCGCTGCGTGAAATTTTCGCCATTACTCCGACAGGTTGGCAGACGATGCGCGCCCTAGCGCCGCCAAAACAGACGATAGCTCAATAAAGCCCCGGCATCCTGCGGCCGAGTCACCTACTTCCCATTCTTCTTCAGAAATCTCTCAATGAATCCCGTATCAATCTTCCCCGCCCGGAAATCTTCGTCCGCCAGAATCTTCCGGTGCAGCGGGATCGTCGTATACACGCCCTCGACAATGAACATTTCCAGAGCCCGCGCCATACGCGACACGGCCTCGCTGCGGTCTTTGCCGCGCACAATCAGCTTGGCGATCAACGAATCGTAATACGGCGGGATCACTCCCTCGGCGTAGGCCGCCGTGTCGACGCGTACGCCCGTTCCGCCCGGCGGATGAAACGAAGTAATCTTTCCCGCCGAAGGCGTGAACTTCTCGGGATGCTCAGCGTTGATGCGGCATTCAATCGAGTGTCCGCGATGCACGATCGGCCCCATGAGCACCTCGCTCATGCGCGCGCCCGCCGCAATCAGGATCTGGCTCTTCACCAGGTCAACGTCGGTGACCATCTCCGTAACCGGGTGCTCCACCTGAATCCGCGTGTTCATCTCGATGAAGTGCAGGCGCCGGTCCTGGTCCATCAGAAACTCGATGGTGCCTGCGTTCGTATAGCCAATCGCGGCCAGCGACTTGCACAGCACCCCGCCGATCTGGTCGCGCAGTTCGGGGGTGACCACCGTGGAGGGCGATTCCTCCAAGAGTTTCTGGTGACGCCGCTGGATCGAACACTCGCGTTCGCCTAGGCTCACGACGTTGCCATGTTCGTCGGCCAGCACCTGAAACTCGATGTGCCGGGGATGCTCGACATACTTCTCCATGTAGAGATCGCCGTTACCGAAAGCGCCAGCGGCCTCGGCCTGCGCCGCTTTGAACAGCGTCGGCAGCTCTTCTTCATTGCGCACGATACGCATGCCGCGTCCGCCGCCGCCAGCCGAAGCTTTCACGATCACCGGGAAATCCCACCTGCCGCGCCCACTCAATCGCCTCGCCATCGGATGCGATAATCCCATCCGACCCCGGCAGAATCGGCACGCCCGCCTGCTTCATCGCCGTGCGAGCCTTTTCCTTTTCGCCCATCAGCCGCGTCACTTCCGGACGCGGGCCAATAAACTTGATGCCGCTGGTCTCGCAGACTTCGGCAAAATTGGCGTTTTCCGCCAACAGCCCGTAGCCGGGATGCACCGCCTCTACATTCGCGATTTCCGCCGCGCTGATGACTGCAGGAATATTCAGATAGCTGAGCGCGAGCTGCGGCGGGCCAATACAAATAGCCTCGTCGGCAAAACGCACCGGCAGCGAGTTGCGGTCGGCTTCGCTGTAAATGGCGACCGTGCGGATGCCCAACTCCTTGCACGCGCAAATCACGCGCAGTGCAATCTCTCCGCGATTGGCAATCAGGATCTTCTTGAACATGAATTCTGTTTTCAGAAGCAACAAAAATTGCTGATTGGTGATTGCTGATTGTTGATTGAAAAATCTGGTGGGCAATTCTGGTTTTCAATCAACAATCAGCAATCACCAATCAACAATGGGTTACTTCCCTCACTTCTTCGGCCTTATCACGAACAGTTCCTGCCCGTATTCAATCGGCTGGCCGTTCACAGCGAGTTTCTTGACGATCTCCCCGGCGACATCGGACTCGATCTCATTGAGCAGTTTCATCGCCTCGACGATGCACAGCACCTGCCCCAGTTCCACCATGTCTCCGGCCTTGACGAAGGGAGGAGCGCCCGGCGAAGGCGCTTCGTAGAACGTCCCCACAATGGGCGACTTCACCATGTGGAGCCCCTCTTCGGGAGCTGGCTCAGCGGGAGCTGGGGGCGGAGCCGCCGCAGGCACGGCGCCCAGCTCGGGTGCCGACCCTGGCGCCGGAGGCACGGCATAAAACCGCGGCTCACCGTGAGCATGGACGACGGTGTGCTCCCCGGCGCGTTTGATCCGCACTTTGACGTCGCCGCGTTCCAACTCGAACTCGGCAATGTCCTTCTCGATGAGGAACTCGATGAGTTCTTTCAGCTCTTTTTGATTCATTCTGATCTTCGGTATTAGCCCGGGGTGTCAAGTTTTGACGTTCGTCCGGGATGCGACGTCCGGTGGGATTCGACAGCCTCTCTCCCACCTGCGCCCGAAAACCTGGGGGCGCGAAGAAGCCGGGCGAGGTCCTGCCCGGCTGAAAGTAAAGCTTAATGAAGACTAAACTGCCAGAAAATCCTTACTCGTCGGCGTCAATATCTCACAGCCGCCGACTGTAACCGCCACCATGTCCTCGATCCTCACGCCCCATTTGCCGGGGAAGTATACTCCCGGCTCGATCGTGATGACCATCCCCGGCTGCAGGACCTCTTTCTGTCCGTCCGCAACTCGCGGGATTTCATGAATCTCCAGCCCTACTCCGTGCCCGGTTGAGTGCGTGAAATAACGCCCTAACCCAGCCTTGCGCAATACCTTACGGGCTGCCGCATCCACTTCGCCGACCGTCACTCCCGGCCGCACCGCATCAGTGGCCGACTGCTGCGCTTCTTTCACCGCCTCGTAGGCGCGGCGCACTTCATTCGGAACCACCCCTGAAGCGGAGCCCACCCACACGGTACGGGTCTGGTCGGAACAATAACCTGAAAGTATAACACCGAAGTCGCAGACCACGAACCCTCCGGGTGCAATCGCCTGCTCCGAAGCACGTCCATGGGGCAGGGCCGACCTCGCTCCGGAGGCGATGATCGTGGGAAACGACATCTCCTCCGCCCCGCCGCGGCGAGCCAACAACTCCATCTCCGCCGCGACTTCAGTTTCCTTCGTTCCCGGGTGAATCACCTCCAGCGCCCGGTCGAATAACTTTGCCCCCAGGGCGACGGCGGCGCGGATCCGATTCAGTTCGTCACCGTCTTTAACCATCCGCGCCCGTTCAACGATGGAAGGCGCATCCTTCAGAGAAATCCCCGAGGGCCGAACCTTGGCCAGGCGCTTCTTTTCGGCAATCGTGAAATTCTCGGCCTCAATTCCGATCGTCCATCCCCGAGCTCGCTTGCGCCGTGCCGCTAGAAATTCGCCCACGGCCGACAGCACCGCCTTGCGCGCGATCACCACCTTCGCGTGCTTGACCTCTTCGTGCGCCTGTGTGTCATAGCGAACATCGGTAAAGAAAACGCTGCCGGATTCTTCCACCAACAGCAACCCGGCGCTGCCGGTAAATCCGCAGAGATATCGAATGTTGGGAAGATGGCTGATCAGCAGCCCATCGAACCGCGTGGTGGCAAGATGCTCCCGGAGCTTGGCCTGGCGCGCCTGAAAGTCCATTGGGGTGAGTTTAGCAAGAAGTACCGAGTACCGTGTATCGAGTACCGAGAAGAAAGAAATCGATCCAGGCGAATGTTCGCTCGCGACTCGCCACTCGGAGACTCGTTGCCGCGAACGCAAAACCGCCGTCCTGACAGGTTCTTCAGGACGGCGGCTCTGGCTCGAAACTCGGTACTCGGTACTCGCGACTCGTTAGGTCTGAATGATTCGCGGCGTGATGAAGAAAATCAGCTCCTGGTTGGAGGTCTGAACTTGCGTGTGCTTGAACAGGTTGCCCAGGATCGGGATGTTGCCCAACAACGGCACCTGATTGATGGTGATCGAGTTCTGCGTCTCAATCACACCACCGATTACCACTGTACCGCCGTCGGTCACCAGCACCTGCGTGGTGGCCTGCTGCGTGATCAGTTCTGGGTTGCCCTGTACTTGCTGACCGAAGTTGGGCGTGGTGTTCTCCACGTCCACGTTCAGGAAGATGGTGTTTTCCGACGTGATCTGCGGTGTCACCGTCAACCGCAGGAAAGCGCTGACGTAGGTCACGGTCGGGGGACCGCCCAACTGTGCCTGGGTCACGATGGGCACCTGCACGCCCTGCTTCACGAAGGCTTGAATGTTGTTCTGGGTGACGATGCGCGGACGAGATAGCACTTTCAGCAAGCCGCGCGATTCCGCCATCGACAGTACAGCGTCGATACGGACGTTGTTGCTGGCGTTGACGAAGCTCAAACCGCTGGTCGGCGAGGTCGATCCCAGGTTCGAGAACAGCGGAATCGAAGATCCCGTGGTCGCGCCAGAACCCGATCCCGGCACAGTAATGTAACCCGGCGTGAGCCCGTTGACTGTGGTCGGCGACGAACCAGCCTGCTGATTTCCGCCGACGGCGCTGTGGCCGTTGCCCCAGCCGATGCCGAGCTGAGTACCGATGTCCCGCGCAAACTGGCGGGTGGCGGCAACGACGCGGGCTTCGATTTCGACTTCCTGCGTCTTGCGATCCAGTTGCGTCAGCAGCCGGTCGATGGTCGGAATCACTTTCGGAATGTCGTTGATGATCACGGCGTTGGTGCGGTCATCCGCTACAACGTCGCCGCGCTGCGAGAGGAACTTCTTTACCGTGACAATGACGTCTTTTGCCTTGGCATAGCTCAGGAAGCGGGTGACCGAGACTTTCTCGACCGCCAGCGCTTCAGATTCTATCTGCGCGCGGCGCGCGTCGGCTTCATGCTTCAGGGTGTCGACGGTGGCGATGCGCAGGACGTTGCCTTCCAGTTCGCGCGCCAGATCGTTGTTCTTGAGCACGATATCCAGTGCCTGATCCCACGGCACGTCATCGAGCACGACGGTTAAGGTTCCGTGAACGTTGGGATCGAGCACCACGTTCAAGCCGCTGATTTCGTGAATCAGGCGGAAGAAGTCTTTCAGGTCGACGTCTTTCAGGTTCACCGAGATCGGCTCGCCCGTGTACTTCGGCCCGGCTGCCACCGGTTGTTGTCCAGCCTGAGCTCTTTGCTCGGCAGCCAGATTGACCGCCGGCTGGTTGGCCGGGGCTTGTCCCTGCGCCTGGGCTGCGTGCTCGCTTACCGGCAGCAGTTCCGCCGCAGTCTTGTCGGAGAACCGTGCGGCAGCTTCCTGGGCCCGAACCGTGGGCTCCGTCGAGGCGTCAGCCTTGGCGTCGCTGCTGGTTTGCGTCTTGGCCTGATAAACCGGCTCAATGAAGGCGAAGTCGGTCGCAGCGGAATTATCCGCTGTGGGCTTCGTCGGCGTCACTTCCGCCTTCGGCGCCGATTTGGTCTCCATCACGCGAGGCGCGAACGGCGACATCGGTCTGGCGGTAGGCGAGGTGGCTGCCACCGTCTTCGCGGCGGCGGGCTTCGACTCGATAGCGGGAGCGGCCTTGGCCAGCGCGCCTCCGTGCAGGGTCAGCACCAGCTTTCCCGCAGGGCCCGGCGTCAGGTCATAGGTGCAGGCCTGGTCGAGGTCCACGACGATGCGCGTGGTCGGAGGCGTCTGGCCGTCCGTGCCGATGCGCACGCCCTTGACCCCAGCCGTGCCGACCGCGATGCGGCGCTGCCCGGTCGCCATGACGGTTTCCGGCAGATCCACCACGATGCGGGCGGGCGAGTCCAGAGTGCTGAGCTTCGGCGTCATTGTGCCGTGGGAGCTCATCTCGACCCGGATGTCATCCGTGCCCCGGACTACGTTGACTCGATCGAGCTGGCTCGGAGTCTGAGCGGCCGCAGCCACTCCCAACACCAGCAACGATACGAACTGTGTCAGCTGTTGCTTTCGCATTTCGCTTCTCCCCAACCCGCGGGCCTGGGGCCCGCGCGTAATTCTTTGAAACTTGATTTCAGCCGTCCCGGTCGCCCGGCGACGCCGTCCTGCCTGATCTCTGCTCTAGACCGCCGGGGTGAAGATCCGCTTCACCACTTCCCGCGTGAACGGCTTGCCCAGCTTGTCCTGCACCGTCTCCTGGAACACCACCGAATCACCCGTAATCTTCATGACATAACCGTTGAATACTGGATCGTTTTCCCGTAGAAAATATGCCTTGTTCAGGTTGTTGGTGACCACTGCGATGAAGCCGCTGTCGGATTTCACCACCCCTCGCAGATTGATGTTGCCAATCTCCAGGCACTTCTTTCCTGTCGAACAACCGGAACCGTTCTGCTGCACCACCGGGCTGAAGAACGGATCGCGTTTCCCGTTCATCGCCCATTTCTTGTCTTCTGCTTTGGGCTTGGCGTTGTCTCCGATCTTGCTGACTTCATCTGCGGGACCAGTTGCCGCTGGCTTGTTGTCTTTAGCCGTTTGCGGCTTCTCCGTCGTCGGCTTGGGAGCAGGCGTCACTACCGGCTTGCTGGCCGCAGGCTGCGCCACGGGCTTCGTGGTCAGCGCGGCGGTGTTAGCCGCCACTGTCTTCAGTTGCGGCGCGGACGCCGGCTTCGCGGCTACTTCTTTCACCGGAACCGGATTGCTCTTCGCCTTGGCTGCGGGCTTCGCTTCGGACTTTGCCACTGCCGCTTCCCCACCCTGCGTGTGCAGAGTCAGAACCAGCTTGCCGTCGGCTCCCGGAGCCACGTCGAACGCCATCGCCTTTTCCAGGTCGACCACGACGCTGGTGGTCGGCGGAGTCTTGCCATCCATACCGATGCGCACGCCTTTAACTCCCGCGCTGCCCACCGGAATCTTGCTCTGCGAGCTGGCAATGACCGTCTCCGGCAGTTCCACCACTACGCGCGCCGGTGAACTCAGCTTGCTCACCCGCGGCGTCACGGTCTCGCTGGAACTGATCTCGATCTGAATGCTGTCCGGGTTCTGAAGAACGTTCACCTTCTGGAGCTGGTTGTTCGCGCTCGACGCCGGGAGCGCTTTCGCCGCAGGCGCCTGCGCCACTGGAGCCGGCTTGGCGACCGGCGGCTTGGCCACCGGCTGGGCTACGGGCTGGGTTCCGGGAATGACCGCTGGCTTCACCGCGGGAGCCGGAGCACCCGGGGCCGGCTTGGCGGTCGCCGGAGCGGTCTGCGGCGCGGTCTGAGGGGCGGTCTGTTGCACCCCGGCCGCATCCAGAGCCGCGTTGCTATCGTTGGCCTGCTTCTGCTGCAGCGATTTCGCAATGCTGCGCGCGTTGTCGATGGCGTCGGTGTTCTGCGCCGCTGCCTTCGTGGCCGCAGAGCCGCACACCATTAATGCCACCGCCAGAATGCCTGTCCGGAGCTTCATCGCCGTCTTCATAGGGTTCCCTACTTCGCCGCGGGCGCACCGGGCTTAGCCCCGGCGCCTGCCGCTGCTGAAGGTTGCAAATCGTGACTGAAATATGTGGTCGCCGTAAACGACGCCACTACGCTCTCGTTGGGCGCGTACGCGTACTGGTGCTTCACCTTGGCCCCCGAGGGAGTCTTGGTCGTCGACACCAGCAGCCCGCTGACATTGACGATCCGCTCCAGCTTGCTCACCCGGTCGAAAAAGTTCAGCGTCGAGTAGTACGGCCCGTCCAGCTCGAGGTCGAAAGGCACTTCGGTGTAGTACTGCTGCGACTTCGTGTCCTTGGCTTTATAGCGCCGCAGTTCCACGCCCGCCTTCTGCGCCTCGCCGCCCAGCATGGTGATGAACTGATCCACCTGCTTTTCGTCGGGCACAATGCGCTGCTCGATTTCCAGCTGCTGTTTCAGCTCGGCCAGCTGCTGTTCGATCTGCTTCAGCTTGGGCCGGTAGGACTCGAGCTCGTTGTTTTCCGTGATCTTTTCTTCCAACGCGTGTTGCGCGGCCGTGTTCTTTTCGTCCTGGCTCTTGAAGACCAAGAAATACAGGGCCGCCGTGACCACGGCTCCCCCCAGGATCACCGCTCCCCACTGCTTTATGCCCGACAGTTCGCTAAAGTTCGCCATAGGTCCGCCTCGTGCCCCTAATGCTTAGGACTTTCCCTTCTCGCAGTTCAGGGTGAACTGGAACGCCTGCATGTCTTTGATCTGGTCGTCCTGATAGGTTTCGTCAATCTCGACAGTCTTGAAGTAGCCGGTCTTCTGCAGGTTCGCGATCAGATTGGCTACCGCATCGGTGCTCAACGCCGTCCCTTCCAGCTTCACCGCGGGACCCGTATCGTCCATTTTGCTGAGCCACACTGCCTCGGTGTTGTTCACCGTCTCACCCAGCATGGCCAGCAGATTGACCGGGCCGGTCTGGCTGGCGCGCAGCCCATCGATCACATCCACGCGCCGCTTGTAGTTGTCGGCCTGGGTCTGGCGCTCCAGGAAATGCGCTTTCACATCGGCCAGTTCGCGGTTATGCCTCTCCGCTTCCGCCATCCGGGTCGCGATCGCTTTCGACTGATGATCCAGCCGGTACCAGTAGCCCAGGTTGATGAGCCCGGCGAGAACTACCACCACCAGGATCTTCAGCTTGGGCGATCCCATATCGCCCAGTTCCATCGTAGGCATCGATGGACCGCCGCCGCCACCCCGCTTGTTCTTGCCCTTGGAATTTTCCAGCAGGTTAATTTTGATCATAGGGATTCAAAGCTCCTCAGGGCCAAGCCCACCGCCACTGCCATCTGGCCGGGGTTTTGCTCGACCAGCTCCGCTCCGTGTCCTTCAATCGGGGGCGTTACCCGCTGGAACGGATTCAACAACTCCACCGGCATGGAGAACTCCTGCCGCAACGCCTCCACCAGGCCCGGCACCTTCGACGAACCGCCTGCCAGGTAGATTTTCTCGATGTGCTCGCCGGCCGCGCTGGCCCGGAAGAAATCGAAAGTCTTCTGAATTTCCAGCACGATGATCTCGGTCACCTGCTGCAGGATCGGCTGCTTCGCGTCCTCGCTCACTGTCCCAACTTTGTTGCCCAGCTTGAGCGATTCCGCGTCGTCGAAGCTCAGGTCCAGCTCTTTCTGCAGCGAGTCGGTGTACTGATGCCCGCCCACGCTGACGTTGCGCGGGAACAGCGGCGTCGTGCCTTTCACAATGTTGATGTTCATGACGCTGGCGCCAAGGTTCAGCAGCGCCACCACCTGGCCGGGCGCCGGCTGGTAGTTGTACTCGTAGCAGTTCTGCAGAGCCAGCGCGTCAATGTCGACGATAGCCGGAGTGCGTCCCGCCATCGAGAGTACGTTGGTGTAGTTCAGAATCTTGTCCTTCTTCACCGCCACCAGGAGAACGTCCATCTGCGGGCTACCCACTTCGTCGGACAGAATCTGGTAGTCCAGGCTCACGTCGGCCAGATCGAACGGAATATGCTGCGCCGCTTCCTTCTCGATGGTCTCCGCCAGTTCCTGGTCGCTCATCGAGGGCAGCGAGATCTTTTTCACGATGACGGAGTGTCCGCTCACCGCGGTGGCCACAGCCTTGGTCTTGATCGCGTTGTCGAGAAACAGCTTCGAAATCGCGCTCGAAACCGTGCCCGAGTCCACGATCATCGAATCGACCACGATGTCGGAGGACAGTGGCTCCAGTCCCAGGTGCGCCACTTCAATCTGCCCACCCTTTTTCTTGAGCTCCACCGCCTTGATGCTCGAGGAGCCTACATCCAGGCCAACAATGGACTTCGATCCGAATCCAAACATGTGCCCACCTTTGTGTGTGGCGCGGACGCTTTCGCCCGCGACGTTTTTCTAAACTTGCCTAAATCTGCCCGGCGGCTTTTCCCGCCGCCTTCGCCTTGCGCTTCGCCTGCGGTTCCATCTCGCTCGACTTCTCTTCCATCCACTGGTCCAGCCGCGATTTCTTAAAGCGCCAACGATTGCCCAACTTGAATGCGGGAATCTTCTGTTCGCCGACGTATTTGTAAAGAGTGTCCGGACTCACGCCCAGATACTGCGACGCCTGACGAATGTTCATCACTTCCCGCGAGTCCGCCATAGTTCCCTTTTACCCCTCCCACCAGCTTCTTCCCGCTCCGCAATCTTCCGGACACGCGGGCTTTGCTTGGGAGACTGCCTCGCCCTCAATTGCCTCTCCGAGGGCTTTCGGTGTCCCGAGCATATATCAGCCCTGTAAAACCCCGGCTCGAAGCGAATCTCCGTGTTTTTTGGGGTTTTCTGCCCGTTTTTTGGAATTGCGGGAATCGAAGGAAAGGGGGTACATCTATATCTTGTGGTCGCTGGCTTGGCGAATACAATTACAAGTAGGTGGCGCAGAGGGCACGACTGGTCACTGCAGGAATGGTAACTGAAGTACTAGGCACGGTACGGAGGTACTACATCGTCCGGTGAAAGTGCTGCATTCGCAGGCCTTTACGCTCCGCGCGAAAAAGCCTGCTCAGCGATTACTGCGCGTGCTCACCTAGACAAAGACTACTCAACGTCGTCTAGGTCGCCTACTGAACGTCGGAAACCTTCCCGTCCTTGAACGTGATCTTCATGTCCTTGTAGACGTAGATCTGCTTGGCGCCCAGATTTACTTTCTTATCGGGCTTGCCCAATGCCGCTTCGACCTGCCCCAGAGTCATGCCCAATTCGATACTCGCGGGTTCGGCCTGTGGTTGTTGCGGCTGCTGTTGCTGCGGCTGCGCGGCCGGCTGATCCTGGCCTCCCTGCGCAGCCTGATCGCCGCCTTGAGCCCCTTTGTTGTCGCCTTGCTGTGCAGTCTGATCCTGCCCCTGCGAATCATCACTGATCGAAAGCAACTGTCCAATCGTGTCTTCCACCTCGCCCGCAGCGGCTTTCGCTAATGATCCCCTGGGAAACTGGAACACTACGTTCGCTTTGTTGTAGGTCGTCGGATCGGTCTTGTTGCAAGTGTCACAGGCAACGATGCCCATCGTCACCGTGTCCTTCTCGACGTTCACTTCGATCTTGGTGGGATAGACCTTATCGCCCTTGGCAAACAGCTTCGTGGTCTGCCCCTGCGACGCAGTCTGGGAAAAATGTCCAAGAATCGCCTTCTTTCCCGAAACCATCAAGCCATTCGGAGGATGAACCGTCCCGCCCTCGTACTTGTTCGTGAGAGCGCTCTTATCCGAGTAGGGCACGCCGAGCATGCCGCCCTTTTGAATGGCCAGCAGCGTACCTTCCTCCACCACCGAATATCCGCTCGTGTCCGATCCCATCTTCACGACCTTGTACTGGGCGGCGAGCTGTTCCTGCAACGAAACCGGAGCCTGCGCACCGGCGTGCGGCAGGGAAATCATCGTGACGCCAACGATCACCGTGATCGCAAGGATGATTCGTTCAAACTTCTGCCCCATGGCTGGAAATCTCCTCTCAGGATCTTCTATGGGCCGCTCTATTATGAGCCGCTCTATCACATCAGGGGGGACCGGTACTTAAGCCAACCTTTTGACTTTCAAGAATCTTTTGACTTTCAAGAAGGAGAGCGCCACTCCTCACGATTCGAGTGACGCCCCCCGTATTTCGCCCAACCGCACTCTACGGCGACAGGCTACTGCAACCCACCACCGCCGCCCGAGGCCGCCTCTTGTTTCACTTCCGCCTCCGTTTTGTCGGCGTCGGCGTCCTGATCCTCGAGCGTCTTGCCCGCCGATTTGTCCGGAGGTGGCGGCGGCACATCGGAGGCAACCGTCCCCGTGTCCGGAGCCTTCGGCAAGCCGCCGGTTCCCTGCTTCGCGGCCAATTCCTTCATGCCCGCTTCCAGCTGCTCCTGAAAGTGATTGTGCATTTCCTGCAGGTCGTCCACCGCGACCATAACAGTCTTGCCCGCGGCGCAGTCAGTCTTCTTGCTGCTGGCAATGCTTACACTCACCTTCTGGTCGTCATCGGGAGTGTCGGTGAGCCGGGTGATTACATCACCCTGCGTCAGCGAGCATTCCTGACCATCGGCAACCACCGCGAGGTCGTCCGACACCACGAACGTGCGCCGCGCCGGATCAAGCGCGGGAGGCACTTCGTCGGTCGACGCCGCTGTCGGTTGGGCTCCGCCTGACGATGCACCAGCCTTGCTGGCGTCCGCTTGGGAGGCAGCGATCTGTGCCTTCACTTCGTCGGCGATCGCCTGTTTAACCTCCGGCGACAGTGATACCTGCCCGCTCGGGGCCGCCGCCGCCGAACCATTGCTGGCTACCTGATCGTTTGCTGCCGCCGCGTTCGCTGCCGCGTCCGCATTGGCTTCCGCCTGCGCCGCGTAGGCCGCCTGCAGATTTGCGGAGATCAGATAGTCGGTGAGCCAGAACGCCGCCGAGGGATACACCGGATACGGATTCCAATACGCTCCGTAGTAGCCGTACCACGGCGCACCGCCCCAGCCCCAACCCCACGCCACCGGCGTCACCCAGGGGTTATACGCCCAGCCGTAAAATGCGGGATGATACCAGTACGGGTGATAGTAGCCGTAATAGGGATGACCGCCCCAGTAATAGCCACGATAGACACCCGACCGGTAGCCCCCGTGATAGTAGTACGTCCGCGAATAATAGGAGTGTCCGCCGCGCGTCACATAAGCGCGCTGTACGTAGCCTCCGTGCCTTCCCGTGCTCACAATGCGCGCCCCGTTGTGCTCTCTCACAATGGTGCGGCCACCGTGCAGGTTGTGCTCAATGTGCATGCCATTGCGATTGACCGAGCGGATCTGCCCGTTCGGACGGATGTGCGCCGATCCGCCGCCCTTGAGTGAAACGTTTCGGCCTGGCGGCGTGTGACTGGCCGTCGCGGTGTGCGTCGTCGTGCCTGTGTGGGTCGTGGTTCCACCCGCGTGGGTCGTGGTGCCCGTATGGGTCGTGGTGTTCGTGTGCGTGGTGCTCGCACCACCCGCATGGGTGGTCGTACCGGTGTGCGTCGTCGTACCCGAGTGCGTCGTCGTACCGGCGGTGTGCGTCGTCGTTCCGGTGTGCGTCGTCGTGCCGGTGTGCGTCGCCGTAGCGGCGTGGGTCGGGCTCGTGGTGTGACTCGGGGTTGAGGTGTGACTCGGGGTTGAGGTGTGACTCGGAGTCGAGGTGTGACTCTGTGTGGTGTGGCTTGGCGCGCTCGCGTGGCTGGGTGCGCTGGCATGAGGCGCTGGCGCACTCTTCGGAGCGGAGCTTGTCTTGTGCTGGGCCCCGGCGAAAACCGGTACCACCATCAAGAGCAGGAGCGGAAGGTACTTCCGCAGAGCACTTTCATTTTTCGTGAAATTCATCGCAAACTCCTAAACTCCGAAAGTTTCGGCAGACTGCCCATAGAACAAACCCTCAGCCAGTGATAAAGTTCCAAGCGTGTTTCCGTCTTTTTTGGGCACAAGGGAGAAGACCTGCACGACGCTCGGTGAGGCACACAGCAACACCAAACCCGGCATCCTGGGGCGGCAGCAACGTTATCAAAAATCCGGTTGCAGACGCAATCGTTTTTCTCGGTTCCTCCTGCTCTTCCTCGCGAAAGCTCCCTGCGGTAATCTATCCCGTTCAGACCCGGAGGAACATTGTGCGCTATCTCGACCGCTTGCAACCCCTTGCCCTGTTACTGATGCGCCTGACTCTGGGCATCATCATGGTGACACACGGTTACCATAAAGTTTTCGGAGGTCTGCACCACCACGCGCAGACCGTTTCCAGTTTGGGACTGCCTGCCTGGTTGGGATATGTATCCTCCTTCACCGAATTCCTCGGCGGATTCCTGCTTCTTGCCGGATTCTTCACTCGTCCAGCGGCCTTCGCCGTGTGCGTGAACCTGGCCGTCGCAATCTGGAAAGTGCATCTGCACAACGGCCTCATCGGATCGCCGGACCATCCCGGCTACGAGTTCCCCCTCGCCGCCGCCACTCTGGCCTTCGCCCTGATTTTCTTTGGTGGAGGCCCGATCGCCATCGACCACGTCCTCCGCGGCGGGGGTGGGGCGTCGAAGCGATTTTGAGCTCAATTTCCCGATCTCAAGTTCCTGACTTCAAGCGACCAGGAATATCATCGGCCGCAACGGTGGAAATGCGCCTCTTGAACCGCAACTAATTGTGCCGCGAAGGGTTCCGATCAGGTGGCCGATTTGTGCCCGGACTGAGGGCGAGGGCTCCAGAGAAGCCACGGCGCAGTGATCCCGGTTTCGCCATTTGGAATCCGCGCCTCCCAGAAGTTATGATGAACAAGTCGCCATGCCCTTGCATCCAAACATTTTGGCGGTCGCATCCAACCGTCTGCGACCATAATCACAGGAGGTTCCTTTGAGAAAGACAGCCTTGCTCGCGGTGATTAGTGGATTCCTATTCCTGGCCAGCTTCGCCACGGCACAGCAGGCCGATGCCATGCTCGGCTTCGGCACGATCCTGGCCCCATCGTCGACGTCATCGGTGTGCACTTCGTTCAGTTCCAACTGCCTGGGTCCAGAGAAAGGCGGCCTTTACACCACACTCGGCTTCGACGTCATTTTCCACAAACGCGTTGGTTTCAACTTTGAAGCGAACTGGAGAGCCAAGCAGGGCCTTGATGGCGCTAACGGCGGCCAGCTCTATCGCCCTATTCTGTTCGACTTTAATGGCGTGTACCAGCCCCGCATCACCAAGAAGGTCGGCGCGGATCTCATGGCTGGCATCGGCTGGCAGACCACTCGCTTCTACGAGTACACGTATACCACCAACTGCCTGGACTTCGGCTCCTGCTACGTCAGCAGCAACCACTTCCTGGTGCACTTTGGCGGCGGCATTCGGTACTATGCGTATGGGAACCTCTTCATCCGGCCCGAAGTCCACTTCTACCACATCCTCAACAACTCCGATGTCTTCACGAACAACAACGTGATTCGAGTCGGAGCCTCGATCGGATATACCATCGGTGGCCCAGAGTAGAGCTCGATAGTCGTCGTCGGATAGACTATCGATTGGGCGCGGCGGCCGCGGAGTTTTCGAAAGTTAACCAGTTGCGGCCGCCAATTTTTTGTACCCGTTTGATTATTCTCGGCGGTCCGTCCGGTGCCAGCGGCCTAGCCAGTGCAGCAATGTAGCTTGAATGAATTGAACAATGAGTTGAATAAGGGGGCAGTATTTGAGAAAGTTCGCGCTGATTCTATGTGTGTGTGCGGTCGCGTTATTTGCAAATCTCGCTCATGCCCAGCAAATTGACTTTGCCTTCGGCGCCGGCGAGCTCTACTCCACCCAAAATCTCAACGCCTCGCAGACCTATCTGCCCCCGCCCGAGAAGGGCGGCATTTATCCCAGCTTCACCATCGACCGCATTTACGCCAGCCGCTTCGGCTACGGAGCGGAGATTTCCACGGTCTACAAAGACCAGTTCTATAACGGCTACCAGCAATTTCGCCCCATCATCTACGACGTCAACGCGGTCTATGCGCCTCGCGTGGCCAAGCGGGCCAGCGCCTTCCTGACGGCCGGCGTTGGCGGCCAAAGCATTCTGTTCTACAACACTTACGGCAGTTGCTCTTCCCCCACAGGGTGCGCCAACAAGGTGAACAGTAATCAATTCCTGGTGCACCTCAGCGGCGGCGTGCGCTACAAGATATGGAGACAGTTCTTTGTCCGCCCTGAAGCCAACTATTACCGCATCGTCAATAACAACGACTTTCACTCCGGCAACGTGCTTCGTCTGGGAATTTCCATCGGCTACAGCATTGCCAAGGAATAACTTCTCACGGATTCGAAAAGGTCTCCCGCTCAAGAAAAAGGCAGCGTCGCCTGGACGCTGCCTTTGAACTTTCCTGCCTCGTCGCGCGATTACGGCTCTTGCATGCAGATTTCGGCTTCGTGGATCGCCTGATCCAGATGTTCAATCGCCTTGGCACGATGACCGTGAAAATTATCGGTTGCGGCTTCCAGATGATGCTTCGCGTTCCGCATCGCTTCCAGCCCTTCCGCGATGTGGGGATGAGGGGGCGGAGCGGGCGCGGCGGCGGCCGGTACTGCGGGCGCCACCACCGCCAGCGCGGGTGCAGCCGTCGTCTTCGGTCCGGCTGCCGCTGCCGTGAAGGCGAGCGTAAAGAGAAGTGTTGCCATGATGAGCAGAGTCAAAATCCCGATCTTTTTCATGTGTTCCTCCTCGTCCGAATTCCGGCTCGGACGCAGCCGGTGTGACTGCTACGACTGCCACGGACATTCCCCAAGCTACCGCCAACCGCCCGCGACACCCGCACAGTATAGCCGCACATTCCAACCCTGCCCCTGTGCAAGATGTGCAAAAGGTTACTCTGCAGATGCTCCGGCCCGCTCTCGCCGGTTTCGCCACCACCAGACTGCCACCGCCATCAGCACCACGATTGCGACCGCCACGTCAAATCGTTTCAGACCGCGCTCCAGCCGCCCCCAGTGCTGGCCGAACAAATAGCCCGCGCTGGAAATTACTGTCACCCACAGAGCTGCCCCGAGAAAGTTGAAAATCACGAACCTTCGCCACGGCATGCGCAGCACTCCCGCCAGGGGTCCGGCGATGATGCGCATCCCAAATACGAAGCGGGCAAAAAAGATCGTGACCGCGCCAAAGCGCGCGAAGAGTTTCTCCCCCCGCACTAGCGTTCGGTCTTGAACCCGAAAGAATGCCTGGTAGCGCGCCAGTAGCGGGCGCCCGCCGTAGTAGCCAATAACGAAACCGAGATTGTCGCCCAGAGTGGCCGCGATCGTCGCCACCACGATAATCCAGGAAAGATGCAGTTCGTGTTGGGAATAAGCCAGGAAACTGGCCAGCAGCAAAACCGTTTCACCCGGCACAGGAATGCCGGCATTCTCCAGCAAAAGCACAATCGCGACCGCCCAGTATCCATACAGCACCACCGCATTCCGCAACAGGTCGAGAATGGAGTGGGCCATGTTTTGAGGTGAACATTCAAGCAGCGGGTGCCCCATCCTTCTCGCGTTCTTTGCGAGAGGATGGGGATTTTGACTCTTCGGTGTTCAAGAATTGAATGAGAGCCCGATTGAACTCCTCCGGACACTCTTCATACGGCAGATGCCCAACCCCAGGGAAGACAACCTTCTCCGCATGATCGAAATGCCGCGCCAGCGGCTCCATCGAAGAACAATATACCGCCGGATCCTTGCTTCCCCACATCAGCAGCGTAGGAACCGTCGCGAGCTTGGGGAGCAACGCTTCGAGTTCCCGCAGATCCGCCGTCCAGGTGCGAACAATGCTCAGCGCGTGCTCGAACAATCCCGGAATCGCCAGCGGCGCCTTGTAGCCTTCGAGGCTTCCCGGTGGAATCTTTCCGCGGTCGCCATAGAGACGCCCGTGCCAGTAAGGAAAGAGAAATGGCATGCGATCCGTACCAAAACGGAAAAGCGCGGCCCCGAATCGCGTGCCGAAAAATGGCGCCAGCCAGGTGCCATGCGATGAGTAAGGATTCACCGAGCAAACCAAGATCAGCCGTCGCACTCTCGGCCGCGAGCCCTCGCCGCTCACGCATTCCGCAGCTGCGGACATGGCCACGGCGCCGCCCCGCGACGTTCCCAAGAGGTCAAACGAGTCGAGCCCCAGATTTTCAGCAAACTTAAGCACGCGCAGCGCTGTCCCGCGCATCGAGTGGTCAATCCCGCGCGGTCGGTCCGAAAATCCCGCTCCCAGCAAATCAGGCGCGTATACCGTCGCGTAAGGCGCGAGCGCCGGCAAGGCGTATCGCCAGGAAAACGAATATCCCAACAGCCCATGCAGCAGGATCAGCGCCGGCCCGGAACCTGTTCGCAGATAGCGCATTCGGGCGCCATCGATTTCCATCCAGCACTCTTCAACGCCCTCGCCGGCAGGCGGCGCGGCGCCAACCGGCGGAATCTCCCGAATAGAATTCATCGCCAAAAATCTTCCTACCCCAGGGACAACTCTTTCACCCCGCCCGCATTCCTATTACCTGAAACATAAGCCTCTGTCGCTTCACGTGGGGAGCCTCGGCTCCCCGTTTTTGTTCCGGCCACGCCGTCCAAGATTATCATCCTGAGCGCAGCAACCATTTCGCGAAGCGAAATGGTTGCGAAGTCGAAGGACCCCGGGCCCCGATGAATCAGCTGCGGCCCCTGCAGGAATTCTCCCTGGTATCTTCCTGTTCTGCACGCCCTGTTCTACACGCTCGGAGAGATTCTCACGGACCCGAAAATCCCGGTTCTAACGCCGACCGCCTAACGCCCGTTCCTACGCCGTCTTCCGCTTCTTCCCCAGCAATTTCTTCAACACGCGAATCCCCTTATCCACATGCTTTTCCTCCATCAGAAACGGCGGCAGGAAGCGCACCACCGTATCCTGCGTGCTGTTGAAGAGCACGCCCTCGGCCAGCCCCGCATCCACAATCGGCCGCGCCGGAATATCCAGCTGAATTCCCTGAATGAATCCCCGCCCGCGCACGCCCGTCGCCGCCGCGCGCTTCTCGACTAACTCCTGAAGCTGCTGATGCAGGTACGCGCCAACCTTATTCACGTTCTCCAGCAGCTTTTCTTCCTCCACAATCGCAAGAAACTCCAGCGCGACCCGGCATGCCAGCGGACCACCGCCAAACGTCGTCCCATGCTGTCCCGGCGAAATCGCAGTCGCGAATTCTTCCTTCGCAATGAACGCCCCCAGCGGCAGCCCCGCTGCAATCGGCTTGGCGATGGCAACAATATCCGGCGTCACGCCAAAACTCTGAAACGCGAAAATCGTTCCCGTGCGCCCCAGCCCGCACTGAATCTCGTCAAAGATCAGCGCCACTTTGTGACGGTCGGCCAGCGCGCGGCACTCCTGCAGGAATTCCACCGAGCACTCGAAGATGCCGCCCTCGCCGAAAATCGGTTCCAGCACGATCGCGCAGGTATTGTCGTTGACCGCGGCCCGCAGACTCTCCAGATCGTTCTGCTTGACGAAGGTCACGTCTTCCAGCAGCGGCTCGAAACCCTTGCGATGCTTGTCCTGTCCGGTAAGCGAAAGCGCTCCGAACGTCCGCCCGTGATACGACCCGTCGAGCGCGACGAGCTTCGATTTCGCCTCGCCGCCCGCGCGATGTCCCGCCAGCCGGGCCAGCTTGATCGATCCCTCGATCGCCTCCGTCCCGCTGTTCGAAAAAAACGCACGGTCGAGTCCGGAAAGTTTGCACAGCTTCTCCGCCAGCGGCCCCTGATACTCGTGGTAGTAAAGATTCGACACATGAATAATCTTCGCCGCCTGCTCCCGGATCGCCTTCACAATCCGCGGATGCGCATGCCCCAGCGCGTTCACTCCGAGGCCGGAGACAAAGTCGAGGTACTTCTTCCCCTCGATGGCCCAAAGAAAAACGCCCTTGCCCCGGCTGAGCACGACAGGATAACGGCTATAAGTCTGCAGCAAATATTTCCGCTCACGCTCAGCGATTTGTTCAAAAGTATCGTGAGAAGAAGCAGGAGGATTCATCGTCGCCGAAGCATTC
Organism: uncultured Acidobacteriaceae bacterium; assembly: GCA_963709385.1. GTDB lineage: Bacteria > Acidobacteriota > Terriglobia > Terriglobales > Acidobacteriaceae > Sulfotelmatobacter. The sequence continues at coordinate 118,932 of CAVPWD010000022.1, read as the reverse complement.
ATAAGTATTCTCCGTAGGATTTAATTTTACCGGAAGGAGCGGTGATCGATGCGAAGAGGTGTGTGAATTTCCCGTCACAGAGCATCAGCCGCGTGACCGGTGGAAAGCTTCAGCACATCGTTCGCGTCAACCAGACCGAGAACGATACGCACAATGATCGGGAACTGTCGTCGCGTAGAATCGTGCACCAAGACGGGTGCGCAGAGTTGATATAGCACGCGACGAGTCTCAAGCTCGCATCCGCCCGCCGCCAGCACATTCCTGACCCATCCGCTGTCTCGTCCATAGGTGAGCGCAATTCGGAATCCGTCGGGCTCTCGAAAAACATTCACCGGCGTCCGGTAGAGCTTTCCCGATTTTCGTCCTACGCTGGTGATGATTCCGAAACCGGGCAGGCGCGCGGCGAATGGGATCGTGACTCGGTTCGTGACTCTTCGATGGAAGGCCGCAACCGATCTCTTGCGGAACCGAACCAGAAGAATGGCCGCCAGCACAATCGCGAGAAACGAGAGTAGGAATAGGACAAACACCATCGCGGACTTCTTTTTGCCTGGTCGGCCTCTCGAAGATAACGCTCGAGAGCCGGAATCCGCAACCGGCGTTAATCACCTCGTCTCCCCCGGCCGTGTCTTGCACCGCGGCAGGAAACACAGCCGTTGGTCGAGGAAAGAATTCGGGGACGGGCGCAACCTTTCAGCCTCTCGGCGATCACCCGTAAGGCGCGCCGAATTGACTCGCTAGCCAGCGCGCCGTTACGATGTTTTTCCACCACCCAATGCCGCCCTGCCATGCCCACGGTCGATGAATTCTGGAAAGTTGCCGCGCAAGTCGCTTCCGAGCGCGGTGGCTTAGTCGTGGGATTCACGAAAGATTCCGAGCAGCCCGAACTCGGCTCTGCGCTCGACAACTTATTCGGCTTGGCCCTCCAGTCTCCAGCCACGGTGATCAGCCTCTCGGATTGGGCGGATTGGGTAGAACAGGTGGAGGCATTTTGTCGCCTGCGTCCCGAGTGGGGCCGAGGTAAGCGCGGCGCAGCCGACGCCAATTACTATCGCGTGAAGTTCGAAGGCAAGTTCGAAGGCAAGCTCAACAAATTCGACGGGGCCGCGGGTTCCGTCTCAAGTACCCTCTTCGGCACAAGTTCGCCATTCTCCACGTCCCTCGACATACCGTCTTTTGGCGGGTACGCTGAGCCGCTCAGCGGTCTTCAAGGGGTGACCTTCTGGCCTCGCCTGCTCGCCCGCGTGATCGATTTCGTCCTGCACTTCGTCTCCGCGTCCCTAGCCGGCATCCTCTTCGCTTTGATCCTGACTCTTGCTGCCTCAGGCCACCCTCCGCCCCCGGTCCTGGAGCGGCTTTTTCAGCCTCACTATGCTCGCATCATTGCCGGGGTACTCGGCCTGGTCGCCTACAACGTGATTTGCACCAGCATCAGTGGAATCACGCTGGGAAAACTGCTCCTTCGCGTGCAGGTAATCCAAGACGATGGCTCCCCGTGCCGCCCGAAGTCGGCGATCATCCGCGAACTCGGCTATTTCGTCGACGGAATGTTCTTTGGCCTGGTCGGCTACTTCGCCATGCGCGAAGACCCCGAGCAACAACGCCTCGGCGACGAGTGGGCCGACACCATCGTTTGCAAGCGGACACAAGTCCCATCCACCAGCCAGCGGACCGGGACGCAATTCGTATTAGGACTTCTGCTGGGAATCGCAGTCGACATGGCCCTGATGATGACCGGCTGGCTGATCCAGATGAATTCGTGAAACCCGCACTACAGAGCTCGGAGTCTCAGTACAAAGGCGGCTCCCCTTCCGGCCGCGTCTTCCAACGCCGGTGCACCCACAGCCACTGGTCGGGATACTTCCGCACGTAGTCTTCAATCACCTTGGTGAACAGCTGCGTGTTGGCGACGAGGTCGGCTTCCTGATCGCCTGTGCGAATTAATTCCAGCGCAGGATCGAACCGCAGCCGGTACTTGCCCAGTTCGCGATCCCAGATCGTGAAGCCCGGCACAACCGCCGCATCCGTACGCAAGGCGATCCGCGCCAGGCCGCTCGCGGTGCACGCCGGGATGCCAAAGAAGTTCACAAACACTCCCTGCGGCGGAGTCATATTCGTGTCCATCAATATGCCAACCGTCTCGCCCGCCTTCATCGCCGCCAGCAGGCCGCGCACGAAGTCATGCTTGGCAACGGTTTTATTGCCATGCATGGTGCGGTAGCGCTCGATCAACTGGTCGAGATATTGGTTGTCCATGGGCCGCATCACAATGTGCAGCCAGTGACCATGCAGCGAATGCGCAAACGCGGAAAGCTCCCACGCACCGAAATGCGCCGTTAGAAACAGTACGCCCTTGCCGCGCGCATAAGCTCGTGTATAGTTTTCCAGCCCGTCGTACACCACGACTTTGTCGACATTCTCAGGCGTGTAACGGGGGAACTGACACAGTTCCGCGAGTTGCCGTCCAAGAGAATTAAACTCTCCACGCAGAATACGTTTGCGTTCGGCGATGCTCGTCCCCGGCATCGCCATGGCAAGATTGCGCATGCCCACCGCGCGCAACCGGAAGTGCAGCAAATAAAACAGCCAGGCAAGAAAAATCGCGCTGGCGCGCGAAAGGGGACGAGGCAGCAGACCCAGAATCTTAATGAACGGCCAGGCAGCCGCGTATTCGAGTTTTCGCCGCATCAGGGAAAAGTGCCAAAAGCATGCACCACGAAGGACACTAAGGTGCACGAAGAAATCTTCAAACTTCCTGCTTCGTGGTCCTTCGTGTCCTTCGTGGTTAAGGAACTATCTGAAGTCCGAGGCCCGACGCCTGACGCCCGCCCTTCCTACTTCGCCGCGTCCTGCGCCCACTTGGCCAGCGTGGTCAAAAACGTATTCGCCGCCACGGGAGCTTCCACCTCGCCCGTCAGCGCTGCATTCGACGTCACCATGTGTCCGTAGAATTCGCGCGTGCTGTCTTTATCCTGCTTCACCACCGCGCCATTCAAGCTCACCCCGGCAAAGACTCCGCGGGCCCGCGAATAAGTCAACACTTCCGACCTCATTTTCCAGTCGGTATTACCCTCGGCGTGCCGGCCCACCGGTCCCGCCGCGACTGACGCGTCGGCGCCCAGCGCAAACTGGCTCGAGAGCAGATGCTTCATCCCGTTCTTGTTCATGATCATCATCACCAGGTCGACTGCCTGGCCACCGATCTGAAATCCCACGCTGCCGCCGGTCACGGTGAAAAATGCCGGCGCGCTCCAGCCTTTGGCGGTGCGGCAACTGGCCAATCCGCGGCCGTACTTGGCGCCAACGATAAATCCGCCCTTCAGCATCGACGGCACGACGGCCACGCACTCCGCCGACCCCATAATCTCGTTCGGGATGCCGGAGTCCGGCGCTGCCTGAATCTCGTTGAGCACATCCGCCGCCGACTGCACACGGTCCGAGGCCTTCGATTCTTTCGGTTGGTCATCCGCCGCCAGGGCGAACGAGCACAGTGACACGATCAGGGTCAGCCACAGAAGCTTCTTCATAAATTCCTCATCACACAGACGAAATTTGCTGGGATCTGGCTGATTTGATTGTAAATGAAGTCGCGCCGTTGTATGGACAGGCACCGGAGGCGATACCCTCGCAAAATGCTCCAGCCGGGCGGCGGCGATCTAGAAACAGCTTCTCTCAGTCCACCGTGGAAGAGCGGCGCTTCCAGCGCCGCGTTCGCGTTCGCGGCTGCTCCTGGTCGTACTTGGAAAACTCAAAGCAGGAAGGGAAACCGAGACAAAAAAATGCGGGGCTGAAAGCAGTGACCCTAATCGCCACTCTCAACCCCGTCTCCCAGGTTCTGTGGTAGGTGAGGCGAGTATGCCGCAGCGATTCCGAGCCCACAAGATTACGAAGGTAAGTGCCACAAGTTACCGCAGCCGTTCGGGAAGCCGGCCCGAAAAAGGAACTGCGAACCGCTGAGCCAGGACAAACGCCGCTGCCAAAAGCCGCCTTACGCCGAACGCCAGCCGCCCGACGCCCGCTCCTACTTCGCCGTCACCAGCGAATGCGTGATCGCATGCACCGACAACGCGATACGGTTCTGCACGCCGACTTTGCGCATCAGTTTCGCGACGTGCGCCTTTACCGTGCGCTCTTCGATTCCCAGTTGCGCGCCGATCTCTTTGTTGGATCGTCCGGCCACGAGCATTTCCAGCACTTCTTTTTCGCGATCGGTGAACGTTACGCGGCCCGCCGGAAAAATTCTTCCCGGAGCCGACGATACGCGTTCGATGAACATCGAGAGCACTCGCCGCGGCGCCCACACCGACCCTTGATTCACAATGCGAATCGCCTGCGCGAATTCCGCAGGACTGGCAGCTTCATCCACGTAGCCTTTGGCGCCGGAAGCAATCGCCTTCAGCACCGTTTCTTCGTCGATGCCAGAACCGGTTACGATGATGCGCAGATCCGGACGCGTGGCCTTCAGGCTGGCCATCACGTCAAACAGATTTTGCCCGTTGCGGTTCCCGAGCAGGATGAGATCAATGCCTTGCAACAGGCTGATCTCGGGTAATCCCGCGGAGATGAGTTCGAACTCGGGCTCGGAGTCGAACAACGCGCGGAACCCGACAAAGCGCAATGGATCGCTTTCCACCACTGCGATTCGGATGACTGGTTTTCTGGCGACTGCTGCTTTCATAGTTTTCCCTGTAGGGTTAGATTCTTCTATCCAGCATATTAATAATTCGGCACTATGCAAAGAGAAGGTGACCGAAGGGAAATTACGGGAGTAACATGGAAAAATGAGGCCGAAAGCGGAATTGGCCATTGAACTGGCTGCCCAGCGCGATTATTCCCAAATGCCGCAACCAGAGCCTCACTCCCCGGAGAACTCGTTTGCATGAATGCTCGCAAGATGCTTCGCAACCCCGCCCTCGCCAGACGCTCGATTCTCGTTTGCGCGATCCTCGCCATAATTTTGCTGGCCGGGTGCGCCGTCTCGGCTCAGGGCACGCCACCACCGCAAGGCGCGCCACCAGCCACGGTTCCCACGCCTGCTCCGGCACCCCAGGCTCCGGCGTACCAACCCAAGTCTCCCAACATCCCTGCCCGCTCCGACTCGGAGGATCTGGCGCTTCGTTACATGCTCGTCGTCATCCGCGCCCAGCGCCAGTTCAACAAGCAATACGGCCACTTCGCAACCACACTCGCAGAACTGGTCCACTCGGGGTCGTTCACCAAACGCATGGTCAATCCCGACCGCGGCGACTACACCGCCGGCTTCAAGGGGAAAAAGGACAGCTACATCTTCACCATGACCCCGAAAAATCTGGACGCGCAGCACCGTTCGTTCTACGCCGAAGATGACGGCAAAATCCACGCCGACGAATCCAAACCCGCCGACGAAAACTCCCCGCTCCTGAAGTAAGCGAGTAGGCAAAAATGTAAGGAAGTTAATAAAAACTAAAGCGGGTGCCCCACCCTTGTCCCTGCGCTTTTGCAGGGACAGGGTGGGGACCTTGACTTTCTAAGGCGCGTCTTCCCCCGCCGCAATCACTTCCAGCCGCACCGTCTTCCGATCTCCCTCATTCACTCGCAGCACACTTCCCCGCTCTTCATAGGCCCGCAGAAATTCTGGATTGTAATACGCCTCGCCGTCCACGCTCTCCCACGCGAACAAAGTGAATGCCCCCGGCCGAACGCCATGCAGAGTAAAGCGTCCACTCTGATCGCTGACCGTCTTGTAGTAGCGATCGGTGCGCGATCGCAGACGCGCCTCGGGCACAGCCACAACGACTGCATTCGCGACGGGCGCGCCTTTAGAATCGCTGACCACGCCTTCCACCAAAGCTCCATTCGCACTTGCGACAACGTCAAAGACCATCGATCCACCGCTCACGACGATGCCCGAGTCATCCACATCGCGCCCGCCGGCGAGCGCCGACTTCAGAAATAAATCGGCGTTGCCGCCGCCCTCGCCGGCGAGTTGCACGTAGTAGTTTCCCGGCGGAACACCCTTCCACTCGAAGCTCCCATCCATGGCCACGTGCGCCAGTTGCGCGAATCCGTCGCCCATGGTAAATCCCATTGTGACCATGCTCGCCGCGTCGTCACCGTCCGCCGGGCGCAGGGCCAGAAAAACCTGGCTGGGATCGAATCTCGCGCCGTTGCCTTTACTTTCGAAGCGCAGGTGGCCGCGAATATCTCCGCCCGGCTGCGGCGCCAACCGCAGGCCGTCGACGCCGTTTGAAACGATCTGCAGCGATTGCCGCGCCATCATGGGCACAGGAGCGTTCTCCACCGTCGCCAGAATCGTGTAGGCGCCCGGAGCCACGTCACGAATCACGAAGGTGCCGTCCTGGTGCATCTCCGCGCCATTCAGCACCAGGTTGAAATCGCGCGACTGCAACATAATCGCCGCCGAAGCCTTGGGAGGCAGATTCACCACCGAGCCACGAATGCTCAAGCTCGGGCTCGGCATCAACGAAAAATTCGCTGGAAAATCGTCGCCCGCATGCAATTCGACCGGCGCCGCCGCACCGCGATCCGGCGTGCCGGGATAATACGTCGCTTGATACGACATCGACGGATTCGGCATAGCCGACTTTTCCGCGCCCGACTGCCCCGATGCCACCGCTCCCGCCGCCTCAATCAAACTCTTGAAATCCGGCGGCGGACTCACGCACACGTAGTAGCTGCCGGGAGGCAGCCCGGCCGCGCGATATTCGCCGAGATCGTTGGTGCGCTCGGCGCCAGCCTGCTCCAGGTGATTGCGCCCGGAAACGAACGACTGCCGCAGCACGGCCACCTGCGCGTTCGGCATGGGCTCGCCGTCTTCGTCGGTGACCTGTCCGCGCACCACCGCCGCCGCCTGCAAGCGAATCTGCACATCCTTGAGTTCCTGCCCCGGCGCAAGCGTAAGAACGCGTCCTTCGGTTCGCGTATGGTGGCGATCCACCTCCAGAAGACCCGTGCGCTCAGCGAACAACCGATAGCGCCCCGGCACAATTCCCTCGATGTGAAACAGTCCGTCAGCGCCCGTAACCGCCGTGTAATCACCGCCTTCGGCCTGATTCTCCGCAATCAACTCGATCAGCGCCTTCTTAACCGGCTCGCCCCCGGGATCCTTGGTCACGATCCCCTCGACCACAGCGCGGCCGGCGGCCTTATTGGACGGGTTCTGGGCCCAAGCGCAGGCGCCCAGTAAAGAGAGCAAAAGAAGTGTGGGAAGTTGCTTCATGAATTCGATTCAGTATGGGCCTGCGATTGAACGCTGGCACCCCTTAGACGACACAACGAACCTGAGCGGTCAGGCTCTTGCCCCCGCCGCATGCTCGGCTTGGCCTACGGCGTACTTCTCTTGTTCCGTCGATCGGATGTCCTGAATCGTTCGTAAAGACCTCAGCACAGAAGGATCGCGGTCCAGCAGTCGCAGCATGTTGTCGTGACCCCTGCCTTGGATCACTTTCCCGCTTTCCCAGCGAACAACAACTTTCGGGCCCGTCCCCAACGCGTCTTCCAGTTCGGTCTGCGTCAGACCCAGTTTCTCACGCACCGCGACGATTCCTTCGGGGGGAAGCAGCCCGTGCATTTTCCGCACTTCGTTCTTCACCGCGCGGGCATGCATGCGCATCTGCTCGGGCGTCACAAAACCCTCCCGACAAGAATCGCAACGAAAAAGCTCCGTCTCAACTTCGACGACATCGTCGCGGTACTTCGCCTTCTTCACTTCCCTGACCCTGGCTGCGGACCCGCCGCACACGCTGCATTTCATTGCCTCTAGTTTTCCCATCGCATCCTCTTGTCTAGGGCCATCTGCCCCTGAAACGTAGCTAGTTGGCTGACCCTAATCCTGGCCTTTGAATGAAACCACAACCGCTTCCACACTTACTTGCAGTTTGACGTAAAGACGTTCGCCTTCATAAGTGATGTAGTAAACGTCTTGCATCAAGCCCGGTTTTGTGGTCGCCGCCATGGTCTTGAAGAAATGCGTGTCGTCGAGACAATTGACCACGCAGTCATAAACATCCTCGTCGTCGAACCCGAGTTCAATGACCGAGTCGCGCGCCGTCTCCGTCAGAAGCCAACTTCCGTCCCTCATCAGACCCTTGATGAGGGAAAGACTGTGAGTTGCTTTTGCCACGCAGTGCAAAGGTAGCACCATGCTACCTAATATGTCAAGATTACAGCAGATTTCCTTGACAAACGACGCGAGCGAGTCTTATATTTCGATCATTATCTAATTACACGTTGATCGAACTATGGCTCCATCCTCCAACCAAGCGTTCAAAGCCCTCGCCGATCCTACGCGTCGTGAGATTCTGAGCCTCCTGCGCCGGGGTGAGATGACCGCCGGCGACCTAGCCGAGCGCTTCGACATGACCAAGCCCACCATGTCGCATCACTTCTCTGTATTGAAAGAGGCCGACCTGCTCACCAGCCGCCGCGATGGCCAGCAGATCTGGTACGGGCTGAACACAACCGTCGTGCAGGACTTGATGGCCTGGGCCATGCACCTGATGCGCGGCGGCGACGACCGGTCCATCGAGGGGCGATCCCGCGAGGGGGGTCCCGAAGATGAGAGGTCTGGTGAAAAAACTCCGGGGAAGAGCGAAGTATGACCGTCAACCAAGACACGATCACCGACAAAACGACGAATCCGGCGACCCCCAATCGCCGCTACTATCTGGGCGCGGCTGCGGTATTTTTGGCCGTTCTTATTGGAACCGCGGTCGCCTACCCGTCCTTGCCCAGTATTGTTCCCATGCATTGGGACGCGCACGGCCACGTCAACGGCTGGGGACCGAAGTGGTCGCTGTTTCTCTTCGGACCGGGCATGATGCTGTTCATCGTACTGATGTTCTCCGCGCTGCCCTGGCTGTCGCCGAAAAAATTTGAGGTCGATACGTTTCGCGCTACGTATCTCTACATCATGATCATGATCGTTGCCATGATGGCCTACTGTCACATTCTCGTATTGCTCTCAGCGTTGGGATCGCTGTCCAGTGTTGGGATCGATATGACGCGTGCCATTACCGGCGGCGTATGTCTGCTGATCGCGCTGCTGGGGAATGTGCTCGGCAAAGTGCGCCGCAATTTCTTCGTCGGCATCCGCACTCCATGGACCATCGCCAACGAACGCGTGTGGAACGCCACCCACCGCTTTGCCGCCAGGACTTTTTTTGCCGGAGGACTGCTGGGCCTGCTGGCCGTAATCCTGCGCGCGCCTTTCTGGGCACCGATCACGGCGATCCTGATTGCGGCGCTGGTGCCAGCGGTTTATTCTCTTGTCTTCTACAAACAATTGGAGCGCCGCGGCGATCTCTTATGATCTCAGATTTTCGGGCCCCTAAACCGCCCAGGGAGGGGCGAACGCCATGAAACGCATTTCGATTTCCGCATTCTTGCTGACCTTGCTGATGAGCCCGCTGGCTAACCTACTAATGACCGGCACAAGCCTGGCGCAAGCTCCGGCCCAAACCCAGGACAAAGCTCAGGACAAAGCTAAGGACATCGTCGGCGACTGGCAAGGCACCCTCAGCGCCGGCGGAGCCGAGCTTCGCCTGGTGCTGCATCTCACCAAATCGGCCGATGGTGCGCTCAAAGCCACGCTCGACAGTGTGGACCAGGGCGCCAACGGCATTCCCGTGGACTCCGTCTCTCTCAAAGACTCCAAGCTCAGTCTGGACGTCGAAGCCGTCCACGGCACTTATGAAGGCAAAGTCGCGGCCGATGGCAAGACGATTTCCGGCACATGGACCCAGGGCTCCGCGTTGCCGCTCGAATTCAAACGTGCCACGGCTCCCATCCTCAAGACCGAACACAAACCCGCCAAGCCTTCCGACATCGATGGCACATGGATGGGATCGCTCGACCTGGGAACCGCGAAACTGCGCGTCGTATTTCACATCGTCAACACCGAAGATGGCCTGATCGCCACCCTCGACAGTCCGGACCAGGGTCAGAGCGGAATGCCGACTACCTCCACCACCCGCGACGGCGCCTCCTTGAAGATCGAAATGAAGGCACTCGGCGCATCGTTCGAAGGCAAAATCGCCGCCGATCTGCAATCCGTCGACGGCACCTTCACCCAAATGGGAGCTTCGCATCCGCTGGTGCTGAAACGCGTGAAGGACTAGGCTGTACTCGAACTCAAGCGCCGGCCTGGTTCGCCAACCGGCAGCACGTAGCGACGGACGCATCGTCCGTCCGCGGCGAACAGCGCGGCATATGGATCGGCAAATCTGGGGCAGACACTCCTGTCCGCCCGCCAGCCCCCCCGCTCCGCTCCGTCCCCCTTGTATTCCGATCCCCCGAGCAAAGCGAGGGGGGAGGAATCCCTAATCCGACCCCCAACCGGGCGCCAAGCGAACGTCCTCCGACCGACAGGCGCCTGATGAGCGCGCACCGGCGCCGATAAGCCGTAACACCGCGATCACTTCTCCTGCATTCAGAATTTATTGGCGGAATCATCGAGCGTGCATTGTAGATTTTCGGCGGCCGCAGCAGAGTCGCGACACAAGAAAATTTACGGAGCACAGCTCCCGGAGGCAGTTATGAAAAGCTCAAGAATCATGATCTCGGCCACATTCGCATTCTTCGTCCTGCTGACCTCGGCTTTTGCCGGGACCGGAGCCATCCGGGTAACCGTCCCCTTCGACTTCACCGTCGGCAGGCACACCCTGGCAGCCGGCGATACCGCGTCAGCATCAACGGCGAGACATCGCTGCAGGTTGCGCGCGCGGATGGACCCGGCGCTGCCATCGTATCGACCGACTACACCGGCGGTAGCCCGAACCAGGACCTGAGCCCAAGGCTGGTCTTCCACCGCTATGGGGATCCCTCTTCCTTTCGACTGCGTGGATCGGCGAAGGAAACATGGGCCACGAACTGTTCGCCTCGTCACTCGAACTGGAGTATGCGCGGACCACGAAGCAGGAGCAGACCATCGTTCTGGCGTTGCGGGGACCGAACAATTAGGAGTCGGCCCGAGAAGACTGAACGAAACCCGGAGCGATCCGGGCTTTTTTCTTCTTGCCGGAGCGGACTCAGGCGGGTTTCAGGAATCTCCTACGAGGGCTGCGTCGCTCTCCCTCAGCGGCGCAAGCCGCAGGAAATTCTGCGTGACTTCATGGCACGAGTAAACTCGTGGCCTTCCCGAGCTTGCTTGTATGGTTCTACTTGTATTCCAGGTCGAAGGCGTAGATCTCTTCGATGGACGTATCACGGGTGCCGATCGGCCGGCCTTGGAGTTATGCCGAACCATGGCGAGCTAGAGTCCACGAAAGAAGTCGGGCCGACTGCACTGAAACTCACGATCTGCTCTTTCTTGCGGTCCGACACTGTGGTCGGACAGCCCCGCGCTCAGGTCAGCGAAGACAACTTGCTTGCTATCGCGCGACCACGAAGGCCAACCCAGCCAGATCCCGCTAGCGAGCTCTTCCCACTTCTGCGTTGCAAAGCTGAAAAGCACCAACTTTTTAGGGAAAAACCCACTCAGGGCAACCAGATACTTTCCGTCCGGCGACCAGCGCGGACCCCAGAGCATGTCGGATCCTGGAACCATCACCGACTTCTCTGTGCGGAGATCCAGAATTCTGATTCCCAGAATCCTTCGGTCAAGTGCCCGTCTACAACATATGCAATTGCGGCGCTGTCGGGAGACCACGTCGGGTCGCCGACGACCGGCTTGGAGCCCGTCGGCAACAGCATGGGCTCTCCTCCATCCGAACTGATAAGGTAAATTCGCGTAACATCTGCCATGTTTTTCCGGTTACCTCCCGACAACTCCGTGAACGCGATGAATCTTCCATCCGGCGACCAGCGGGGATTCGCGACGGTGTATGGTGGCGCAGTGAGCTGTCTTCGCTCGGTTCCGTCAATCCTGCTCCGCCATAGGTTTCCTTCGGGATAGGAGACATAGGTGATCCACTGGCCATCTCGAGAGAAATCGACATAGCACGCCGAGATACCGTCGAGGTAGGCCACAAATTGTTGCGACTTTGCGTCGTACACCGATAACTCGCCATGTGGCACTCTGAGTTGCGCGTAAAGCTGTTTTCCGTCTTTGCTGACCACTGGAACGAGAGCCGAAAAAGGGCCAAATGTAAGCTGGACTGGCACAGGCTTCCGGAGAGTCCACCAGTGTCGGTATTCAGCGGCGCTCCAGATATTGTCGCGGTCGCCATCCCAACTCAAGAAGAAGTAGTACTTCCCGTCCGGACTCCAAGTGCCTCCAGACCAACTCTTGTGTCCCATGAGAACGGGATGTGGATTGGTGCCGTCTGCCCCTGCTTCCCAGATCGACCCTGTTGGGTGCAGGACGCCAAATCGGATTCGCCGCCCATTCGGCGAAATTGCAGGGTCGGTAAAGTCCGGCAACGTGGCTATCTTCTGCGCATTTGTTCCATCAGAGTTGGAACGGTACAGCTCTTTGTCGTTGTGACGCGAAAAAAGCATGCTCCGCCCATCCGGAGTCCAGATTGGCCATCGCACATCCTTGAGAATGAGCCGGGAGGTCCCGCTGGCAGCGGCTGTGCCCACGCGTCCGTTTGCACCAAGTAAAGTAACTCCGACCGGTCACTCTTGATGCCGAGGAGAAGACCCTGCACAGCGGCAACCTCGGAAGCTTCCCCGCCATTGACACCGACCTGCATCGTTACGAAGCCTGACGGTCTTGCCTCTTCGAAATAGATCCTCTCCCCGTCCGTGAGCAGTCTTGAAAGCTCTATCTTGCGGAATCCAGTCTTCGTCAGGACGTGGGAACCAACGATCCGCGGCATTGGCTCGGGCTTAAGGATGAGATAAGTTGCGGTTGCAAATGCAATCACCAGCAGCGCAAGAACAGAACTAATGACTGGCCCCGTCCAGCGCCGCATTCGGCTCGAAGGCCGAGCTTCCAATTGCCCAATGGGAAGAACCGCGACGGCCGCCTCGCGAGTCTCTTCCTTCGGTTCTTCTCGTTCGACCTCGCCGATAAAGCGGTAGCCACGCTTGGGCAAGGTCTCGATATAGCTGCGGCGTATCGGCCTCGTCGCCGAGCGTCTGGCGCAGCTTCTTGACCGCCGTGTTCAGGCTGTGGTCGAAATCAACGAAGGTGTCGGAGGTCCAGAGGCGCTGGCGAATCTCCTCGCGCGTGACCAGTTGGCCAGGCTTCTCGATCAGGATTTCGAGGATTTGGATGGGCTGGCCCTGCAACTTCAACCCGACGCCGTCCTTGCGGAGTTGCCCGCATTGCGTGTCGAGTCGGAAGGGACCGAAACGGACTGCCTGTTTCTCGCCGACGGGCATGGCACACCCCCCGCGGACAACAAAGTATACTCCCCCGCCCTGGAGCAGATCAGTGATCCTGACAGCAACCCCTTGACAGACCCTCAGTCCGCACACTATTGTAGCGAACAAAAGGCGAATACATGACTTCCCTTCCTCTCTTCCCCGGCCCCGAAAAACCAGCCCTCGTCGGCATTGCCCGCCTCGCTTCCACTGGAGAACCCCTGCGCGAGGGCCATCATGTCGAGTATTTCACGCTGCCTGCGAAGTCGTTGCTGAACCGCTGCGTCAGCAACCGCCAAATGCCCTTCACCTGGACCATCAATCCCTATCGCGGCTGCGAGTTTGGATGCCGCTACTGCTACGCCCGCTACACCCACGAGTTCATGGAAATGCGCGATGGCATGGACTTCGAGCAGAAGATCTACGTGAAGCAGCATGCCGCCGACTTGCTGCGGCAAGAACTTCACAAAGTGAAAAGCGATGAGTCGATCGCCCTCGGCACTGCCACCGATCCTTACCAGCCAGCCGAGCGCCGCTATGAAGTCACGCGAGGAATTCTTGAAGAGTTCGCGCGCCACCGCGGCCTGGAACTGGGCATCGTCACGAAATCGAATCTGGTCACGCGCGATCTCGATCTGCTCGGAGAAGTAGCCAAGTACAACAAGCTCTCAGTCCACGTGACCATCACGACGTTGAATACGGATCTGGCCCGCATTCTCGAACCAAGAGCGCCGCGTCCCGACCTGCGTGTCGATGCGGTTCGCATGCTGAGCGCCGCCGGAATTCGCGTGGGATTGAGTTGCTCTCCGGTGGTTCCTGGAATCACCGATTCGCCCGCTGATCTGGAGGCGCTGATGCAGGCTGCATCCGAAGCCGGCGCCGATTATGTATTCGCCAACCCACTCTTTTTAAAGCCCTGCTCGGCGGCGATATTCCTGCCGTTTCTGGAAACTAACTTCCCGCACCTCGCGGCCAATTATCGCCAGCGATATCAGGACCGCGCGTTCCTTCCTCCGTCGTACACGAAGCGGCTCGGCGCACTGATCGCGAAGCTGCGCGAGAAATACAAACTCGGCGCGCGCTACCGCAACGAGCGTCCGACGTTTGCCACAAAATGGCCAGTACAGGAATTCGAGAAACAGATGGAGATGTTCTAGCAAACATCAATCCTTGTCATTCCGACCCCCGAGCGCAAGCGAGGGGCGGAAGAATCCCTATGGTCGAGCGAGTCCTCGCTAGAAAAACGGCTTTCGTTGGAGCAAACGAAAAGCCCCACTTCTCGCAAAGGACGCGAGAAATGGGGCACCCGGATTTTCTAGTTCTCCTACGATTTTTTCTAGTTCAGGAAGTACTGGCGGTACAGCGTGTCGCGCTGAGCGGGACGGAAGCCGGCGTCGCGGATAATCCTTCGCAATTCTTCTTCGGTGGTGCAGTTGGTCACGCCGGCGGCGCGGACGACGTTTTCTTCGAGCATCACCGAGCCGACGTCGTTGCCGCCGAAGCGCAGTCCCATCTGGCAGACTTTCAGGCCCTGGGTCACCCAGCTCGACTGCACGTTGAGAAAGTTCGAAAGATAAATGCGCGAGATGGCCAACACTTTCAAATAGTCGACCGCAGTGGCTTCGTCCCAGTGGCGGCCGCCGAGCGCGGTGTGCTGCGGCTGAAAACTCCACGGGATAAACGCCGTGAACCCGCCGGTCTCTTCCTGCAACTCATAGAGACGCTGGAAATGGTTGACCAGATTTTCGTAGTTCTCGCCTACGCCAAACATCATGGTCGCGGTGGTGCGCATTCCGATCTGGTGCGCGGTGCGATGCACGTTGAGCCAATCGTCGGTCAGGCATTTCAGGCGCGCGATCTTGTAGCGGACTTCATCGTCCAATACTTCCGCGCCGCCTCCGGGAATCGAATCGAGGCCGGCATCGCGCAGGCGCAGAATGGTGTCGCGAATGGAGAGCGCGCTGTACTCAGCAATCGCAATAATTTCCGACGCGGAATAGCAGTGCAGATGAATCTGCGGAAACCGCTCCTTGATACCGCGCAGCATCTTCTCGTGCCAGTCAATTTTTAGATCGGGATGCAGGCCGCCCTGCATCAGCACGCCCGTCCCGCCGAGTTCGACGGTCTCGCGAATCTTTTCGTAAATCGTGTCAAAGTCGAGAATGTAGCCTTCTTTCGCGGCCGGACCCTTCAGTGGCCGATAGAACGCGCAGAAGGTGCAGTACTCGGTGCAGAAGTTCGTGTAATTGATGTTGCGGTCGATGATGTAAGTGACCGTCCCCTCGGGATGCAGGCGGCGGCGCACCGCGTCGGCCTCCATCCCAATGCCGATCAGGTCATCGGAGTTGAACATGTCGAGGGCTTGCGCTTTGGTCAGGGACATAGTGGGATCACAGAACCTGTTTTGATTGTAACGAAACCGACATAAAAAATTCCTGGCGAGCGGCGCTGATGGGCGCTTTTTCGGCGAGTCCGTCTTGGAAAAATTGCAGGTTTCGGGGGTACCCCCCTCGGCTTTGCCCAAAAAGGCCCGCCCATGAGTAACTTCTTGGGCAAGAAGAGAGGTTTTTGGGCAGGATTGCTTTTGCTATGTTCTTTGGTCGATTGTAAAGGTGTTGCTTTCGGGATGAAAAGTTCCGAGACACTGCCGAGTATAAGACCCGCCAAAGAGGTCGTTGTAGTTGTAAACCCCATAAAACGTCATCTCAGCCTTTCCAGTCAGTACGTCGCTGAACAAGGGAGTCGGAAAAACAACGTTTTTGAATCTGGGGAACGTTATATCGTGCGCTTGTCCTGCCCCCAGATCGGTTGGTTTATTTGTAATCGAATCTCGAACATTGTTGTTGACAAGCAATTTGAAATCTCCGACCACGTTTTCGGCTTTAGTGCGGCCACAATTTTTGACAGTCAATTTAAGCCAGCACGCATCGTTGAATCCAGCCCCGGTAAGACCGTGGATTTCGGCGCGGTCGAGCATAACTTCGGCCTGTTCGGAAAGTTTCAAAATTCTCTCTGTAGTGGCCGTATTCTTGGCCGCTGTATCGGCGAGTTGTTCAAGACTTACCTTGTGCTGCCCCATAATTCGGGCTTGTTCCTCAATGGCCTTCAAAGTTCTCAAAGCAACGATAGTTCCTGCAACGCCGACAATAGTCAGCACTATTGTGCAGCCCAGAATAGTCCAATCAACCGTGTCTTTGATCGACTGCACTCGTATTTTGTCGGGGAGAGCGCCGACCTTCACTTCGTCATTTTGGCTCTTATCTTTTGTCCCGCTGGCGTTCTTATCGGGGGAGTCGGGGGCGGCGTGACTAGGGGCAGACGAAGTTACATTCTTGCGACTGTCGGTATCCTGTTGGCCCTGCTCCCTACTCTTGTTGCCTGTCTGTGGGGGAGTTGACGCCTGTAGGACCACGAGCAGTATAGCCAGAACTAGAAACTTCATGGCCAAAACTATACTACTGCACCGCTGTCGTCTGCTTATTCCAGAAAACAGGATCAATCCCTAGTTCGTACATTTCGTGAATCAGGACAACCAGATTGTGGCAGAGCACTTTGCACAGAGTCTCGTTGACCATCGCAACGTCCGTCTTGCTGCGAAGCCCGTCTCCGAACTTCCGTTTCATCATCGAGAACGTGGATTCAACGTTGCTGCGCTTGTGATAGTGCCGGGTGCCCCATCCTTGCGTCCTTTGCAAGGGTGGGACGCGATGCTGCCTGCGATCATGCTTCTGTTATGCACTTTGGGGCCTATGCATTGTGAGGCATTCTGTAGAGAATGCCGGGATGGCGTACAGAAACTAGCGGTTCAGTTTGAAACCTAAATCGCCTCAGCGGCTAAAGCCGTGCTGATTCTGCTTAGCTTACGGCACGGCTGAAGCCGTGCCCTTCCCAAAATAATCCCAAACTGAGCCAGACCCGGATTTTATTATGTCCAGAAAGGTAAACGACGTCATCCGCAAACTTACCCCGCGACGGCGCAAGAGAGTCGAAGCCCGTGCCGCTCAACTCATTGCCGAGGAAATGACGCTCCGGCAACTGCGCCAGGCATGCCGGCTTACGCAGCAGAAGGTCGCGAAGTCGCTGCGGATCGGGCAGGAAGGCGTCTCGAAGATTGAACGGCGCAGCGATCTGCTGATCTCCACTCTGCGGGATTATGTCCAGGCCATGGGCGGGCAATTATCGCTCGTGGTCGAGTTCCCCGACCGCGAGCCGGTTGTTCTTTCGGGAATCACGGAGTTCGCGCAGGATTCGAAATCGGATCGAAGGGCGTGAAACGCGGTCCCCCGCCTCAGCGGCTGAAGCCGCATTGATTCTGCATGTTTACGGCACGGCTGAAGCCGTGCCCTTCCCAAAACCAATCTCAGACGGATCCCTCCCACCCTTTCGCAAAGAACGCGAGAGGATGGGCCACCCGACGGCTCCGCTCCGTGGAAATCCCCACTTCTCGCGCAAAGAGCGCGCGAGAAATGGGGCACCCCGGCCTACGCCTTTTACCGCGTTCCGTTGCTCGACCCTTTACCGGTTCCGGTTGTGGCGCGCGGGGGAGCGTTTTTTACGTATTTGTCGAACCAGCGGAGCATTTCGTAGACGAGTTGTTCGTTCGACTCTAAGGCGGTATACCAGTGCGGCTCGTGGGGGAGCATGACCAGGCGGGTGGTGCCGCCGTTGCCGCGGATGGCTTCGAAGAGCTTGACGCCTTGCAGCGGGGTGGTGCCGGGATTCGCGTCTTCGGCGCCGTGCATGATGAGGAGCGGGATCTTGATTTTGTCGGCATAGAAAAATGGAGAGACTTTCAGATAGACGTCGGGCGCCTCCCACACCGAGCGGCGCTCGTTCTGGAAGCCGAACGGCGTTAGCGTTTTGTTGTAAGAGCCGCTGGTGGCGACTCCGGCGCGGAATAAGTCGGAGTGGGCGACGAGATTCGCGGTCATGAGGGCTCCGTGGCTGTGTCCGGTGACTCCGATGCGATCGGGATCGGCAACGCCCTGGCGAACGGCTTCATCGACGGCGGCTTTGGCATCGGCGACGAGTTGGTCGAGATAGGTGTCGTAGGCTTTCTTAGGATCGCCGACGATGGGGAACGCGGCATTGTCGATGATGGCGTAGCCGGCGAGCAGCAACAAGCGGTATTCATACAGCTGTGTGAAGGTTTCCTGCGAGCCGGTGACCTGGCCGGCGGTCGAAGGGTCGGCGTAGTCGAGGGGATAGGCGTAAAGAATCGTGGGGACGCGCGTGCCCTCCTGATATCCCGGCGGGGTGTAGAGAGTGAACGACAGGTCGAGGCCGTCGGCGCGCTTGTACTTGACCAGGCGCTTCTTGATGGCGCGCACCGCGGGCGTGGGATCGGGAATGTGAGTGATGGCGACGCTGGTGGAAGCGAGGACCGCTTCTCCGGCGGGCGCATCGCCGATGGGTTTTCCCAGCATGCGCTTAAACGCATTCGGCGGGTCGGTGGGCGATTGATGCCAGGTGAGGAATGTCCGCGTGTCGGGTCCGGCGAAAGACAGGAATCGTTCGGAGGAGGTTTTATCGCTGCGAAAGAGACGTTCGGTCTTTAGAGTTTTGAGATCGAGACGATCGAGGAACGGGCGATCTCCGTCAGGAGAGGATCCAACTCCCGCGAGGTAGATCGAATCGCCGTCCTGACGAATCACCGAGACGCCGTTGGCAAGCTGGCGGGTGACGGGATGGCCGGGGTTCGCATAGTGCTCGTCGGTGGAAAGATCCCAAAGCAGGCGCGGCTTCTGTTGGGGATCGTCGACGTTGAGGATAAAGGTCTTCATCCAGTGCCGGTTGTTGTCGTACTGGACCAGCAGAGCGGTGCTCGATTGTTCGCTCCAATCGAAACCGTCGTAGCGCTGCTCGGTGCGCGTGATTTCGGCGGCGGGTGAGGTGAAGGGCGCCTTGAGAAGCATGAGCTTGTCGCGAGCTGGAACATTCACATTCCAGTCGCCGCCATCGAGCGCTTCGGCCCAGACGAGCGTCGCCGGGTCCGTGGCGCGCCACGAGAAATCGCGCGGACCGACCGGAACGCCATGGATGGGAACGCGATCGGCCAAGGGAAGCGACGCGATGGTATGAGTAAGAACGTGGGCGCGCTGAGATACGTCCCAGACTTCGACTTCTTTGGGAAAGCGATCGTAGGTGGTGACGTAGGAGTAGGGTTTGTGGATCGCGGTGACGAGGATGTGCCCGCCATCGGGCGCGGGATCGAGCGATTCGTAGTTCGCAGGCTTTCCGATGGGGGTGATCGCGGCGGTGGCTGCATCGACCAGGGCAAGTTGCGAGGTGGCGTAGTAATCGAAGAGATCTTCGTCGTGCTTATCGCGGAGGGTGTCGCGGTTTTCGTAAGTGCTGCTCTGTCCTTTTTCGCCGGAGGTCTCCTGGATGCTGGGGCCAGGCGGCAGAACTGGTTCGGGGGGCGGTGCGCCCATTCCCTTGGGGACCAGCTTCACCAGAAGCGTTTTCTGGTCGGGCATCCAGTTGATCGCGTCGTTGAACATGGGGTTGAGGTGGGCGCCGGGTACGCGATGCGTTTCTCCGGTTTTGGCATCGCCGATCCAGAGTTCGACCGACTCGGATGCGATATTCGCGAAGGCGAAGTGCTTTCCGTCCGCGGACCAGATCGGCTCGCCCGGACAGGCGCCCGCGGGAAGTGCGATATGAAACTGCGCGCCACCGGCGACATGGACCAGGTCAAAGCTGGTGGCGCAGGGCGTGATGCCGTAGCCGCCGGGAGTGTCGTGCTTGCTGTGGTTCCTGGGTTCGACGCGCACACCGGCAAGGCGCAGGAAAGGGGTGGCCACGCGGGAGATCGGAGGATATTCCTGCCAGGACACGAGGAGAATCGAATCGTGCGTGGGGCTCACCCGGGGAGCTGGCAGTGAGGGTGCGAGCATCACGTCCAGAATGTTTTTCGGGGGCAGGTTGTATCCGGATGCGGACGTGGCGGGCGCTGCCGGCGACTGCGCTGCCATGGGCAGGAACGTCGTGCAAGCCGCGAACGTTCCAACCAGGAATAATTTCAAGACGCTTCGAACTGGCATAAGTTACTCCGCTTCAAGCGAGAAAACGGTGGGGCGACGTCTTCGCTGTTGTAGGGCGATCTCTTGGTTTGTAGGGCGATCTTTTCGACAATGACTGTCGGGCGGATCGCAGGCGTCAAATCTTACGTGGGCGAAACGGAGCAAGTCAACGAACGCCATGGAAGCGCCGGTCAGTACGAATCGCTCCACGTGCCGCAAAACCAACTTGTCCACCTGCGATTGGTATTCATATACTGTTGAGGTTCCCCGCACCTCTCCAGACTTCGACAACCAGTCACGCACTCCAAATGCGGGTGGCGCTGCAAAGCGTCATTCCCTCCCACCAAGGAGAAATTCGAATGTCGGGAAAATCTGTATTGTTCTTATCCTTTGCAAGTCTCGTTCTGATTGGTACCGTGACAATCAGCTGTGGCAATTCCAATTCCAGCACCCCTAAGCCGTGCACGGGCGGGCCTTACAACGTGGTGGGGCCGTGGCAGCTCACGGTCAGCACCGGCAGCGGCTCAGTAACCGGCTTTGGAGCCATCGATTCCGCGGGGTTGGCTTTGTTTTTTGACAACACGGCACCTTTAAGCACCGGGGATACTTTGGAACTGCCCACCCTGACCGGCGCCTGCTCCTTTTCCGGGAACGTCACCGACTACGCCGAGCCCGGTGGGCCCAACAGCGGCCAGATGGTAATCGACGCGGTCCAGGGAAATGTGACTTCATCGCCGGCAATCAGCGGAACGCTTTCAAACCCCTCCGGCATGATCTCGCTGACTCCTTTTTCGCCCCTGACGGGCTCGGTCACAGCTCTGTCTGGGCCCTTCATCGGTCAAGTCGAGGGCGCAATTAACCTTCAGTCGGTTTTCTTGTCGCTCACGGTTTCGCCGAGCGGCACCAACGACAGCATGAGTTTCACTACCTCGAATCTCGCCGGCTGCGAGGCCAATGGAACCTTCACTGAGGTGGGAACCAGCAATGTGTTCGATGTCTCCATCACGTTGACTCCGACTTGCCCGGTCACCGGCACATTTACGGGGATTGGCTTCGAGAGCAGCACCGATTACTTCGGCTTTAACGGAAGCCAAGCGGGCACTTACCTGTATGCGGACATCCTGGCGTCGACGAATACGTTTGTGATGGAAATCTATCCAGAATGCGCAGAGTGCGCAGGCGCGAGGACTCGTCCCCGAAACAGCGTGGAAGGCGGCCAGAACCGCTAAAGCGCCGATTGACGGGGATAGCTACACAGACGGGAAAACTGCTACACCCGGTTGCCGAGCGGGGCGAGCCAGCACAGCAGTAGCAGAGCCGGATTAGGCGAGGTGGAAGGACTGCTTGAGGATGGCGAGCGTGCGGGAACGGACGGCCTTGCGGTCGCGGATCGCTTCTAACGTGTGCTGGCTTAATCCGGTCTTACGCATCATTTCGCGCATCGGACGCTTAGCCATTTCCTCTACGAGCATCGTGTCCGCAGCGGCCATCTTTCCTGATGAAGAATATTCGACTGGCGAAAAGCTTGTCAGGCTCAAGTCTTCACCTTGCTCCCATCGCCTGTCGGTCTCTTTGCCTACATATCGGAACTTGCCAGCCGCCACGCATGCGCGTTGCAAAAGACCCCGCGTAGCTGCTGAACATGGTGTGCCATCGGGTGCTAGGGACTTGGATTCGGGATGGTATGGGTAGAGACGAAGAACATATCCGAACGTCTGGGGGATGGCTTTGTCCAGTTTTGCACTTTGGCTTGTTGCGAGATAGGTTTTTCCATCATAGACATTGATGCACTCTGCTTCTAGCCATCTCTCCCGTTGTTTTGTGAAAGGCGTTATCAATGTGAAGTGATTGGGATCGACGCCAGCGGGATAGCCAGCAATGGTATCGATAAGCGGACACAAGAGAAAATTGAATGGACGGGTAGAACGGTCAAGACGTTGCAAGACGTGCGGGGTGCTAAGAACGATTCGCATCATGGCAGGAAGATCATGCCAAGATGGTGGGTTTCGTGGTAGTCCAAGTGCCTCGCGCAATAGCCCGTCCCATGCTTCGTACGTCCAATCCTGTTCTTCTTGACTCGCTGTCTTGGGTGGAAACAAATAGCCAAGGCCGTGGGCCTTCGGGTCTATGATCGACAACTCATTCCTGGTTCGTTGGTAGAGCGCATACCGCTTGGCAGAAATGGCGTAGCCGGATAGTTGCCGTTGCCTCTTGTTGGAATCGAAGTTGACATCTTCGATCTTAAGGATCGATCCGGGGACGGCTCTTGGATTATAGGGATTTAAGGCAATGAACTTGTCAGCGATCCTCTCTACTTCTTTCCACGAAAGGGCTTTTATCGCTTGCTCTCCATTCGGCATTTTGTGGCTTCCGCCAGGGCACGGAACTAGACCGCCACGTTGCGACGCCACAATGCACAATGAATCCGTGTCACAGAAGAGATAGCTTCCCCCGGAATTCGTTGCGGACTTTTCCAGCATGGCAAGCAGCAAACGACCACCGGCTGTGATAATAGCCGCGACCGGCGGGAAATACCATCTTCCCCTATTCTCCAGGACTTCTGACAACTGCGGAAATGACTCTTGCCCGGAGAACACCTTGATATTCGTCGGCTTCTTTGGCTTCTCAGGCGTCAACTCGACAAACAACCCGTAGCTGCCCGCGTTGGCGAGAATCTTTAGAAAATGGCTTAGCGATTCGTTCGATTTGTGGAGTTTGCGTTGTTCGATTACATGTCGAAAGAAGTCATCCGTCTTGGGGTTAATTGTGACCATGCCGCGTAATTTTGTTGGTTGCAAACCGGCCTGCTTCCCATGCGGGACGATACGAACAGCTTTTTCGATATGCGGGACTTTGCCCGTCAACAGAATCGAGGCAACAACATCCGGGCCAGCAAACCAAATCGGCTTGTCGCATGTCAGACGATTAACGCCGATGTTCTTGGTTTCGTTGTTGTAAAGAGCACGAATAGGAAAGATGTCATCGTTTGGCTGAACTAGGGCGAAGAACTTGAGTTGCTTCCAGAATCGCGGATCAAAAGCACGTTCAAGAGTGACGGTGCTAAGCATTCTGCGGACATTGCTGGTTGCGTCAACGGAAGACAGGTCTTGGGCCGTCAAGATGTCGCCATTTCCAAGCAGGGCATTCACGGACGGATATTGGCTAGTGAAATCCGTGTGAACGATCGGAACCGGAACATGACGGATGCGGCATTCCGCCCTCCCGCCGTAATAAGCTTGCATCGCAATCCCAAGCGTTCGATTCGGCGTCTTAAACTTGTCTTTCGGGGGAATGATCCCCATCGCATCTAGATACGCTTTGGCAATAGATGCTGGCGAATACGCACGATCCGGTTGCAGCCCGATGGGATGAAGATCAAATTCGCGTCTCAGTGCGTTTAGGAGATCGGTGGTAGCGCGGACATCTTGCCGACAATAGTCGATTTCGTCGGCAGAAGCTTTCCCTGTTGGCTCATGTTTGATCTTCCCTGGAACGTCGAAGGCCCCACACCCCCTGTCCAGTGAATACGACTCGCTGTGCAAGGCAAAGGCCAACGAGTGCAAGTCGAGAAACCTGCCAGCGGGCCATTCTTCCGCGATTCTTGGCCGCATAAGAGCGATGAATGCTGATTTGCTGTCTTTCGCGGTGACTCGAATTCGTGGGCGATCTGGATTCGGTTCCATCTGCCCAGTTTTCTTCGAGCGACGTAGGGACATGATGAGCGACCATCCACCGTTGCGTGCTTTGCACCAATCGACGGCAAGGCGAGACAAATCAAACGGTAGGTTAAATCCCACGATGATGGCTCCCGCCTGAACCGCTTCCCAGAGGACCTTCTCCACAAAGTCGGCGCGAGAATAGAGCCTAAGCTTGTCTGGTCCGTCTTTTCGGTTCGCTGGCGGATTGTCCCTCAAATAGTCGCGCATGATCTCAACTGACAGCGAATCTAGGTCATCGGCGTGAAACAACCCTTCTTCGAGGCAGGCGTATTGCGAGTCAGAACCTACGCGACAAAACCGGTATGCGCCGAATGTAAGTGATTGAGCCGTGTCGGTCGTAGTTTCGGTATCGAATACAAGCACGTACTCAGACCACTTTGGCGGATTCAGTCCGCTCTTGCGGTTCTTCTCTGGAATAACCGTGTGAGCGCGAAAGAAAATGTCGAGCTTCATTGATCTCATTCCTCGGGAGCAGATTCTTCCAGCGATGAGGCTAAACGCCAATGGGTCTCGGACAACATTCGGTGATGTATGGATAAGGCTCGGAGCATGATCGCCGTTCGTTTTATCTGATCCGGCTCCGGCAACATGCTCACATCCGCTTGCAGAAGGTTTTCGGTCGCCAAATAGTGACAATTGCGGCATAGCAGAACGGTGAAATTTGAGTCGTGGGATTCACCGAGAAGGTGATGCGCTTCCAGGAACTTCTTTGTGACTTTTCTCAGCAAAGCAATTTCCGAACATCCGCAATAGAGACACGTTGGTGAGTCCGTGGCGAATTTGTTTGTTCGCCGAACTCTGCGACGTGCAGTGCGGATTGGGTTCTGATCTTTCACGCGGCTCCAGCGAATGACGCATACAGTTGATCGAACTGGAGTGCTCCTGCCAGCGCGAGGCTGGAAAGAGTTGCGGGATCGGTAATGAGTTCCAATTGCTGTCCGTGAACACGAATTGTCTTCCCCTTGAAGCGTTCAAGTTTCGACGTATCGCCCTTTCTGAGATAAAGAGCGATTGCGTTAAGGTAATTGGAAATCTCTCGGGCCTTCTTACTGCCGTGGATGGGGACGGGAACAGAACCCAAGGCCGTCGGAATTTGAAGATCGCGCCGTAGTCGGTCTCCCGCTGTCGCCCGATACCGACCACCGGGTCTGTCCTGCTGAACGGCACTGCCTACGTGACGCAGCAGCGTGCTCGGCTTGATATGTTCCAGTCGGCACGCTTCCGCCAAGGACAGCTTGTCTCGCCGCATCTTCGCAAGAGCATGCAAAGACCTGGTTCTGGCGTCTGTTCCTTTGGTATTCCCCGGCATTGAGCTTTTGCGACACATAAATGTTTCAATCGCATTATGCACCCTCTTTCCCCATTAAGCTGTTTATGCAGCTAGACTTAGCTAAATGTAAGATTTATCGCTTCCGTAAATTAACGTGATTTATCCCGGAAGTTTACGTAAAATTAGAAAGCAGTTCCCCTGAATTGACCGCAATAATGGCGAAACGAAAACAGGCCGTGAAAAGAGCAAAGAATCTGCTTGACAGCTTTTCGGCAAAACCCGGTCGGGGCCGCCCGGTGAAAGCCGTTGCCTCCGCCGTCGCTGGGCGCGCCCAAAATTATCGCGGCATACTGCCGTTGATATGGAAGGAGCTAGAGGCTCCGCTTATGGAGGCACAGACCGAGGATGCCGTAGTAAAAGCGTTTCAGATTGCCCAGCCTGGAGGGAACGAATTCCCGCCATTGGCCCCTTTGATCCTGAAAGTCGTAAAGGACCCGAGATTCCCAAAGCGACAGCAGGCAAGAATCAATTTCTTAGCAGATTCTGTAGCGGGTGTTGGCTTGGTAACTCCGCGCAGTTCTCGTGATATTTGTGCAAAGGATCGGAAGGAACGGACGATTCGTGCGCAGGCGCATCGCATTCTTCGTTACGAGTTTTACATCGAGTGTTCCTGTGACTACGAGGCGCACTCAACAAATCACGCTTGCCCGGAGTGTGGTGCGGAGATTTTGTTTCCAGTAAGCCTGGGCAGCGATATTTTCTGAAAGGCGGTCTAGCCGACTGTTACGCGCAGACGGCAAGCCCTAACCACCATCGGAGGTGCGCTCAAATGGCAGCTACGAAGATCATATCGCAACTCCCGCAATCCCACAATTCACCCGTTGAATTGCAAATCCCGCGAACAGGCGTAGTCACTCTTTTCGGCTATGGTATCCAGGTGCGCGTCGATCGTGGGCACTTGCTTCTTGAGGATGGGATCGGACCCGACCAACGCCAAGTGCTCTTCCACGCGTCGGACATGGCCTTCGCCGATTAGTCGTGATCGGTTCGGATGGGATGGTGTCATTGTCTGCCATTCGATGGCTCTCCGACCAAGACGCGGCATTCGCGATGTTGGAGCGGGACGGTTCCGTCTTGGCCACGACTGGCCCGTTCGCTCTTCTGACGCCAAGCTGAGGCGTGCTCAGGCTCTCGCGCTATCGTCCGGGGCTGCCCTCCGCATTACGCGCGAACTCATCAGTCAAAAACTGGCCGGTCAGGAACGCGTTGCACGGAACAACCTACTGGACGATGCCACTGCCCACAAGATCGCTCGGTTCCGCAACGAAATCCCGACCTCTCACTGTATCGCAACGATTCGCCTGATTGAAGCACAGGCTGCATCCGCATACTGGTCCGCTTGGCGAACCCTGCCAATGTCTTTCCCCAAGAACGATCTTCCGCGAGTGCCACAACACTGGCTGACCTTCGGCACTCGCATCTCGCCCCTGACCGGATCGGCTCCACTGGCGGCAAACCCTGCGAACGCGATTCTGAATTATCTCTATGCCGTGCTTGAATCGGAGTGCAGGCTTGCGGCTGCGGCCCTGGGACTGATCCCGGTTTGGGCGTTTTACACGTGGATACGCCCCATCGTGACAGTCTCGCCTGCGATCTCATGGAGCCAGCCCGTCCACAGATTGACGCCTACGTATTAGATTGTATCACCCGTCAACCGCTGAAACGTGAATGGTTCTTCGAGCAGCGGGACGGCAACTGCCTACTGATGGCTCCACTCGCCGTGAAGCTCTCTGAAACGGCTCCGACGTGGGGGCGAGCGGTTGCGCCCTTTGCGGAGTGGACGGCACAAGCTCTGTGGTATTCGATCCGCAAGCCCGCCAGCGAAGTACAGAAACTACCGACGCGCCTCACGCAGCAATGTAGAAGCGAAGGCAGAGGAACGGAATTTGTTGTCGCTGCCTCGCCCGCACCACGTCCTCAGAGCGTTTGTCTCGGTTGCGGCACTGCAACACGGCGCGGTCGTCATTGCCTGAAGTGTGGAAAGGAAGTATCTGGGAAGAAGCTTACCGAACTAGCGAAGGTTGGTCGAGTGGCAGCACAAACAGCCGAAGCACAGAAAAAACGCTCGCATACTCAACAGCGACACGAAGCGGCCAAATGGAAATGGCGCACTTCGCCCTAACCGACATGGCCAAACGAGAGTACATATCAACAGGAAATTCAACCCCGGCTGGCCTCGGTCAAAATCTCCACAGTTGCTTCGGTGCTCGGCATCTCTGAACCTTATGCCGCTGACGTTCGCGCTGGCCGACGACTTTCACATCCGAGGCATTGGCGGGCGCTGGCAGATTTGGTGGACGTTTTTGGATGACCTGTTTTTTCTCGCCTGTCGCGACAACGCGACAGAACCTTACACTTTTGAGTGGGGCCTTTATTTCTTCTCCCTCTTAAAATGGCTTTATTGCACGCTTTTGTCCGGTTCAACGAACTTAAGTGTGTTTAGGGAATTAAAAAGCTTTTCTATGTCTCCACGCTCTGTTGCCGAGAATACAAAATCCAAGACGTAGCCTTTGTAGACTGTACACGCGTGGGTCTGGAAGAACGTTCCTTGAGGTGCAGAATAGTCTTGGCGAAAAAAATATTTGTCGGCAAAAGTCTTTCTCTCGGGTCGCTGAGCACGGACAGCCCGTTTTTTATTGCTGACGCTGCAACCTTGCGTAAATACGCGGCTCCGTCTTTCAGGTCTGCGGCACTTTGAACGCTTATGGCTACATTCTTGTAGGGTTTAACGGAGTGGCAGCCAACAACAGAGCGAAAGTCGTCGTGGAATGACCGGAAGGGTCGTTGCGGTGCTCCTTGAATGGCCGATTATTTTGAGGTACTAGATTCTGCGGGAGCTTGTAGGTAAAGCCGTAGTATTTGTTGACATAGATGCCCTCTTAGACGTAACCGTCTTTGTCGCTGTAGTCTCCCTCCTGCTCTTAGATTTGCAGCTTTAGCTCTAGCAACTCAGCAGTCAGAAGTAAAGTGAGCAGTCTAGTTCCTCTAAAATGTGTCATCCTTCTCTCCTATAAATGTCATCGTAGCCTCTTTGCTATAGCATCTGCTTAGTCTCCCTCTCATCGCTGTGCTTCAACTTCTTATCTTTATTAGCCGTCTAAACTTTTGAAGTAGTTTTCTTACTCTTGCCCTTCTCTTCTGCTCCCTTTGTGCCATAGCGTTTATCGCTGAAAGATAATATTACCAACCTCCTTCATTCCTGTCATTCTCAAACACTCCATACACTTCCTGAAAGTATTCCACATCTAGAAGTACCTTTCCTCTCTCTGCTTTGTCCCAACCTGTACATTTTATTTTCCCATTCTCAACTTTGTTCATTTTAAGTTTTCAGTAACCACATTCTCTGCAGTCCTAGCCATTCCTCTCCTTCCATACTCCTCTATTCTCTTGTAGCTGCTCAGTAAGAGCAGTTCTTGATCTTCATCTACAACATCTGAAGCACCTATAAAGTCTCATTTCTATCCACTCCTCCCTCTAATTTGTTCACCATATAGCCTATGACCTGCCCCCAGTTTTCGTTCACGTAAGAATACGACAACTTTCTGCTGCTCCCTCTTCGGGTTGAGCCGGGATGGGGGAGCGCGAGGGGCAAGGGACGGCGTTTGAGTCCCTTGCCTCTCGCTCAGCTGTGCAGAAGCCTGCTGCCTGCGCCGCGGCAAACTCTTTCGGGGTTTTGTATCCCAGACTGCTATGCGGACGGTCCTCGTTGTAATCGATCCTCCACGCTGCAATCTTCCTCTTCGCGTCGAACAAATTCTGAAACCAGCTCACCGTCAAGCACTCATCCCGTAGCCGCCCATGAAAGCTTTCCACGCGCGCGTTCTGCGTCGGCTTCCCCGGCTGAATGTGCAGCAACTCGATCTGCCTCTCCACGCACCACGCCAGAAAATGCCGGCTCGTCAGCTCCGGCCCGTTGTCGCAGCGGATCGCCTACGGCTGCCCGCGTTCCCCCACAATCGCATCCAACACTCGCGTCACTCTCCGACTGGCAAAGCTCGTATCCACTTCCAAAGCCAAACACTCCCGCGTGTATGCATCCACCACGCTCAGCACCCGGATCGCCCGTCCGCACTCCACCGCATCGTGCACAAAGTCCAGCGCCCACTCCTGGTTCGCCGCAGTCCGCGCCAGCAGCGGCTTTCCCTCGCGCACGCAATGCTTCCGCTTCTTCCGCCGAATCATCAATCCGGCCTCCCGATACACCCGATGCACCCGCTTGTGGTTCACATGCTCTCCCGCGCGGCCCAGCAAAACATGCAGCCGCCGATACCCGAAGCGCGGTTTCTACCGCGCCAGCTCCACCAACTTCGTGCGCAACGGCTCATCGTTGCGTGTCGTCCGGTAGCGGTAACTCGCTACCGCCATCCCCATCAGCCCGCAAACCCGGCGCTGGCTCGCTGCGTATTCCGACCGCAGCCAGTCCGCCTCCGCCCGCTGGTTTACGAGCTCCATCCGTTTTTTGCGATCAGCGCCTTCAGCATCTCTTTGTCCAGGCTCAGATCCACCACCAGCTTCTTCAGCTTCGTGTTCTCATCCCGCAACTGCTTCGCTTCCTGCGCCTCGCTCACATCCATCCCGCCATACTTCGCTTTCCAGGCGTAGATCGTGTGCTTTGATACCCCCACTTCCCGCGCCACGTCCTCCGCCTTCCGCCCCGCCTCCAACTGCTTCAGCGCCCCGATCATCTGCGCTTCCGTGTGCTTGCTCTTTGACATACCCCTTCCCCTTTCCTTCGTCCGAAATCATACTCGGACTTGTTCGGAAATCGGGGGGCAGGTCAGCTCGAAGCGGACTCGGGAAGGTCCCGAAGCTTTGCGTCAAGCCAGTAAAAGTGTAGACGGTTGCATTGCCGCCATTGTCCACCACGGTCGTCGTGTTTCCGTAGTTACCATTGCCATTGTTTACAGCAGCCCACATGTAGGTAGTCGTACCCTCGCTGGTGACGCGAGTCAGTTTGTTGGGGATTCCCCAGTTACAGTCGATACCATCATTGGGTGCAGACGACGGATTATAGTTGTAAGTAACAGTGCCGCGGGTTCGCAAGGTAAGCTGAGAAAGTCTTCCAGTGTACTGCCCGGAACTGCCACCTGGCGTTGGCTCATAACTAATTCCCATAGCTGTGCCGTCAGGAAACGAAATACTGGTCGGCAAGCTTTGTCCTGTGTTGTCGTAATCAAGATGGCTGCTGCAGCCAAAGGCCGATTTGAGCGTCAAGCCCGATGTGTACGTCGCGCTCACCTGCTGAGAATTACTATTCACGTCAGTCCATGTGAAAGGTCCCACGAGGCTTTGCGGATTAGAAGAGAACCCAGCCGTGAAGGCCGGGTTTACGCCTAGCGTGTCGGTGTATGTAATCGCATTAGAGCCAGTCGTCGCTGTGATTGAATTGCCATTGGAATCTGTTATTGAGCCGAGAGGGTAGGAGCCTCCGGCGCTGCCATAAAGAGACTGTATGGAATAGTTTGTGGCCGTTGTGATCACCGTCAACGTGTAGCCGCTTCCATCCAGAGTCTGGGCCGTAAATTGCGTTCCGTAGATGCATCCTTTCGTGTCAACTCCGACAGCATTCACGGGGTGTATCGTTCCGTCAGAACTTACGACAGTCCAATTGGTATAGACGTTGGTATTGGTCTGCGGATTGTCCGGACAAGCCTGAGAGCTGAATGACGGTGGTCCGACGTGCACCTGTCCTACAAGGGCGCCAGACAAAGGGCAGGACTGATTCAGGGAGCAGACTTCGAACTGTGAAGAGATTCCGTTTACGCTTGTAGTGATGTAAGAGTTTGCTGAAAGATTGAACTCAAGTGGGAACGCCCCAGACTTCTGCCAGATCGGCATATTTAGCGAGATGTTAAGATTCTGCAAATCGATCGTGTCTACAGCGTGCGCGTCAAAAGCCGAAAAGGACGGCGTACCGGGGTTGATCTGCCCGCTTGCGAGTCCGGCAAGAGACAGCAAACCAACCAAGACGCAAAGTACGCCGATGCCCTCCCACATCTGGAAAGCATGACGGATAGCTGTATTGGTGACGGAAGAACGAAGAAGGGACGAGAAAAACTTTGCAGGGCGACGAGACATGAGGACTGCTCCTTGACGAAAATGAACAGATTAAACAGCCCCAGCAGATGCTGGGTACTGATGCGACGAACTTAGTCCGCACTAGTGCGCCACCGACAAACAAACTGGCGCGATCCATTCATACTTCAAGGGAAGCAGCGAACGCTGGGATGGCCGCGAATCGAAATAACCGTCTGTCGATCTTGCTGATTCCAGTCGCTGATTGCGGGTGACAATAGAGGGTGAAGCCTGTGGATGTCAAGGATAAATTTGACGGAGTGTACGCGGATCATTCTCTATTCGATTAAGCGGCACACTGGCCTAGATTTCATCGGCCCCTTAGGGTGTAGCAGTTTGCCCGTCTGTATAGCTATCCCCAAAGCGCCGATTGACACCGCATTCGGCCCCACCTAGACTGCCTGTGTAGCGCTTCGCAGGCCGCGATTGAAGAGGACTGTCAAACGAGGTTGACTCATGGGCTGGCTGCAAAACAAGTTTGAAAAGAATTTCATGATCAGCACGGTTGATTATGTTTTCAACTGGGCGCGCAAGTCGGCGGTGTGGCCGATGACGTTTGGTCTGGCCTGCTGCGCGATCGAGATGATCGCGTCGTCGACGTCGCGGTTCGACATTGCGCGCTTTGGGTCGGAAGTGTTTCGTCCCAGCCCGCGGCAGAGCGACCTGATGATCGTGGCCGGCACCGTGACGCTGAAGATGGCGCCGGTAGTGAAGCGCATCTACGACCAGATGCCCGATCCGAAGTGGGTGATCTCGATGGGAGCGTGCTCGTCGGTGGGCGGTCCATTCAATACCTACGCGGTGCTGCAGGGCGTGGACAAGATTGTGCCCACGGATGTGTACGTCACGGGATGCCCGCCGCGTCCGGAGAATCTTTTCTACGCGCTGCTCAAGCTGCAGGACAAGATCGACACGATGACTCTGGCGAAGAAGCCGACCGAAGTGCGGCTTGATCCGAATATGGTGGAGAATTTCAAGCGGCAGGTCATGATCGCGCAGACGATGCAGCCGAAGTAGCTGTTGGTCGTTGGTCGTTGGTCGTCGGTCGTCGGTCGTCGGTCGTCGGTCGTCGGTCGTTGGCCAGACCCCAGCGGCTGAAGCCGCAAAATCTTGAGTTGCTTTAAATTGGCACGGCTTGAACCGTGCCCTTCCCGGTTCGCTTTCACCTATGCCCAACTTCATCAAGCTTACAACTCAGCCGGAATTACCTGCCGCCGACGAGGCTAAAGAATTCCCTTGCGGCGACAAGACCATCTGCATCGCCAACGTGGACGGCGCTTACAGCGCCATGGACAACGTCTGCCTGCATCGCGGCGGGCCGATCGGGCAGGGGATGATCGAGAATGGCAAAGTCGTCTGCCCGTGGCATGGTTGGGCGTGGGATCCGAAGACCGGAGAGGCCGCGCATAATGCGAGCGCGAAAGTTGCACTGTATCCGCTGAAAATTGAAAACGGCGACGTGCTGATCGAGATCTAGCCGACTATTCTGGCCAACCGTATCTAGCCGACAAGCCGAACGCTCATGAGCCCGGTCACACACTTCTTCAGCGGATGGGTGCTTGCGAACTGCGCAAGACTGGATCGAAGAGACCGGGCTCTGGTTACACTGGCGTGCGTAATTCCCGACATCGATGGTCTGGGAATCGTTCCTGAACTGCTGACGCGCAACTCCGCGCATCCGCTGCTGTGGTTCTCTCGCTATCATCATTCGCTGCACACATTGGCGTTCGCATTGGTGGTTACGGCGCTCGCGTTCGCCTTGGCGAAACGGAAGTGGACGACCGGACTGCTCGTCTTATTGAGTTTTCATTTGCATCTTTTCGAAGACATCCTCGGATCGCGCGGCCCGGACGGCGATCAGTGGCCAATCCCTTACCTGGCGCCGTTTTCGTCGGTGGTACAACTGACATGGAGCGGGCAATGGGGACTCAACGCGTGGCCCAACGTTGTGCTTACGATGGTACTGTTGCTGATTACGCTCTGGCTGGCGTGGAAGCGAGGATTTTCACCGCTGGAAATGATTTCCGCTAGAGCCGACTCAGCATTTGTCGGCGCGCTACGCCAGCGTTTTCCGCGAACGGAAGGCTCGTAGTAATGTTCGGAAAATCGGAGCACGCCTATCCCAGCAGCTTCAGAAATTTTCCCGGCTGATTTTCGTAGCCGGGGAAAACGTTCGCCAGGTTTTTGTTGCCCAGGTGCCGCGCGACGGCTTCGCCGATCACCTGGCGAAAATCGGTGGTGAGAGCGAGGTCTCGCTGTTCGTAGAGTTGCGATTGATCGAGTCCGGGCCAGCGGCCATACACCTTGCCGCCTTTCACCGGGCCGCCGAGAACGAACATGACGTTGGCGTGGCCATGGTCGGTGCCGCGGTTACCGTTTTCGCGGGCGGTGCGGCCGAATTCTGACATGGTGACGACGACGGTGTCTTCGCCAAGATCGCCGAGATCGGTCCAGAATGCGGCGAGCGACTGCGAGAATTCGCCGAGCACATTCGCCAGCTGGCCCTCAGTCGAACCTTCGTTGACATGGTGGTCCCAGCCGCCGATGTCGGCGAATGCAACTTGCACGCCGAGATTCGCTTTGATCAGCTGCGCGAGCTGGCGCAGGCTGTCGCCGAAGCGTCCTTTGGGATAATTCGCCGCTGCGGCGGGCGTGTATTTGCCGGGATCGGCGGCCTTCAGCATTTTGACCGCGTCGAAGGTTTCCTCGCCCGTTCCGTGCAGCACGCTGTCGGAAGAGTGGTCGTACATCGCCTCAAACGCTGTTGCGGCAGGCGAAGCCTTGGGATTCTTCCCGCCGACTGAAAAGTCGTTAATGTTGTTCATCGCGACGGCAGGCTCGGAACCGCTTAGGATACGCGGCAGGGAGGGGCCTAAAGCGATCGCGCGGAATGCGGAGGCCTTCTGCGCGGCCGGCGGAAGGTCGTGGAGCGAGCGGTTCAGCCAGCCATCTTCGGTGGCTTTCACGCCCGGCGTACCGGTTTCCATGAAATCCTGTGCGTCGAAGTGCGAGCGTGTGGTGTCGGGCGATCCGGCGGCGTGAACGATCGCGAGATGACCCTGCTGCCAGAGCGGTTGAAACGGAGCCAGAGACGGATGCAGGCCGAAGAAGCCGTTGAGGTCGATCACTTTCTGGCGCGGGAATGTTGATGCTGGGTCGCATGGCGTAATACTTAGCCTCGCCGTGCGGGACCACGATGTTCAGGCCGTCGGCGGCGCCGCGCTGAAAAATTACGACGAGACGCTTGTTGCCAAGGCCGGCTTCAATCGCACCGAAAGCTGCGCGGGTGAGAAAGCTCGGCACGGCGGCGGTTCCGACCACCGCGAGCGTGCTATTGCGAAGAAAGATGCGACGTGTGATGGACATCAGAACAGCTCCTAGCTCCTAGCTTCTAGCTTCCTAGCTTAGCCTTCGAGCCTGCCGCATTCGCGTGTTGGCTAGAAGCTAGTAGCTAGAAGCTAGCAGCTCATCTTCTTTGAAACTCAGGCGAACCCAGCAGCAGGCCGGCGATTGTGCTCGCGTCTGGTGGACGTGGCACATCTGCGGGCTTGCGCTGCCGATTCTTCTTGCCCGGCGCATCTTTCGGTGGATCGGGCGCGGCGCCATTCGCCGGCACTTCGATCTGCGCCACGATCGAGTCGTGCGTCTGCTTCGACACATCGGCTGCGAGCAGCTTCGTTTCCATGGTGGAAAGGGCGATGCTTCCATCCGGCGGCGGAGGTCCGCCCGCCAGCTGCGTCGCATCTACTTTCACGCCTTTGACTTTGCCGGCGGTCAGTGCCAGAGCGAAATTCATGCGGTTCAGCAACGCGGACGAACTCACCCACGATTCCGCCTTCATCGAGTAGCCCGTGGGCGGCTGCGCTCCGTAGAGCGGCATGCCCATGTTGTTGAGCTGGCGGGCGAGGGGCATGGCGTCGTCGACGTCGGCGTCAGTGGCGCGGACGGCCGAGGCGACGAACTCGAGCGGCGTTTTTACCTTCGCGCGATAGGTGCCGTCAGCCCAGAACTCGGGAGAGTGGAAGAGCGTGCTGAGGACCTCGCGGATGTCGCCCTTCTTTTTCTCGAAAGTCTTTGCCATGCGATCGACCAGCGCGGGCGGCGGATCGTCGGCGACGAATCGTTGTGCCAATTTCAGAGAGATGAAGTGCGCTGTCTGCGGGCTCGTGGCCAACCGATGCAAGACTTCCCTGCCCTCGTCTTCGCCTTTGGGTTTGATGCGATGTCCGAGCACGAACTTCGGCCCGGGCTCGTGCATGCGCGGATCGAATTTGAAAGTGCCGCCGTCGTTGGGCTTGTCGATGGTCCACCCGGTGAAGACTTTCGCGCATTCGGTTACGTCGCGTTGCGAGTAGCCGCCGTTCACGCTGAGCGTGTGCAGTTCCAGCAACTCGCGTCCGTAGTTCTCGTTGAGCCCGCTTTTCTGCTTACCCTTTCCTTTAGCTTTCTGTCCTGGGGGCGGATAGCGAAACGGATTACCAGGATGGTTAGGAATGCCCAGCGCCTGCATCGATGCAGGGCCCACGCTCAGCCAGTTGTCCAGGTAGAACAGCATGGCCGGACTCTTGGCAGTTGCGACCAGCAGATCCTCGAACTTGCCGAGCGCGCGTGGGCGGATCACGTCCTGCTCGTAGTTGGTGAGCAGAATGCGGTCGGCGCCTTTGTTGACGAACACGTTGAAGTGGTTGAACCAGAAATCGGTCATCACCTCTTCGAGTTGGCGTTCGCTATAGATTGCTCGCAGCAACTTGGCCTGCACCAGTTCGTCGGCGATTACACTTTGCGGGTTGTTCATCGCCTGCAGCGTTTCTTTCTGCTTAGGATCAAGGCCTGTGAGGAACTCCTGTCCCTTGCCGCCGCGCAACGTATCGGCGAACGCAACCTGCTCGTCGGCCGACATCGCCATGACTTTCTTGTAGCGTTCGGCGGGAGGGAGTTCGATCAGCGCTTGAACGTTCAGGTCAGCATAGAGCCGATCTTCACGGCGGCGGGCGGCGGCGGCGTCTGCGGGCGTGGGCTTCGAAGCCACGGGCGGGGCCATGGACATATCGTTGACCATTCCGCCATTCGCCGGCACGTTGTTCGGCGGCATGCCGTTCGATGTTGCTGTGCCGTTGGAGGTGCTCATCGCATTCATCGCGCCGGCGTCAGCGAGATTATTGGGAGCTGGGCCGGTCGCATCAGCGCTGGTTGCCGCCGCCGCGGCGAGTTCTTCTTGTGTCTTCGCCGAGTCAGAGGCGGACGCAGAATTCGCGGCGGGAATAGGCGCAGGCGACGGAGCCATCACTGGCGCAGGAGCGGCTGCGGCTTCTTTTTTCTCCTGCTTCTCTTCCTGTTTCTCCTCCAGCCGCTCGATCTGCACGCGATAGACGGCGCGTTTGGCGGCGTCGGTGGGCATGGGCTTCTTACCGTCCATGACCTGACGGATCATCTGATTGTCGGGAAACTCTTCAGCAATCTCGCGCGAACTCATGCGTAACGTGCGGAACGCGGCCACGCGTGAGTCCATGGCGGTATCTGAAATTTTTTCTGGATGAAGTTGCAGGTCGATCCAGTTGTCGACGCCCATCGCCATCACTTGCTGCACGTCTCCCGGCCGCGGACCGAAGGTGAGGCGATTGAGGGCGTGCACGGCACGTTTCTGCTCAGCCGGTCCGGCTGCGGCGGGCTTGTCTTTTTTTCTGGCGAATAATTGCGGAACCGCGCAGGCGAGGCTCAGCCCCAGAAGAAACAGCGCGAACTTGCGGAGGCGGGATGCCATGCAGGGACGGACTCTCCTACAGTATGAACCCGAATGGGAGAAAAAGTTCCTGCCTCGGCTGATTCCTGCGGGTCTTGGAAGTGATTGTGAGACAGGGGCTTAGCGCGACGAAAATCGGCTCGCCGTCAGTAGTTGGGTTTGGACGTACCCTCGGCGGTCAGATACATCTTGCCGCGCGAGACTTTGTGCTGCAAAGTGGCGGCCAGCTGATCGATGTCTCCGGCGGCAATGTTCACCGACATGCCTTCCAGCATCGGAGCCCGGTTGCTGCCGACAGCGTCACGACGCACCTGGATCAGCAGCGCCTGGACCACATTCGGATCGAACTTCAACGGAGCCATGCGCACCAGATCGCTCAACGCGCTGCCCACCGACATGGGCGCGCGGTAAGGACGAACACTGGTCATGGCATCGAAGGAATCGGCAAGGCCGACGATACGCACCGTCATGGGCACGTCGTCTTGAAGGAGCTTGTCGGGATAGCCGGAGCCGTCGCTGCGCTCGTGGTGCCAGCGCACCGCCTCGGGAATCTTCGGCCAAGGAAACTGCACGCTGCTCACGATCTGATGGCCGACGGTGGTGTGGTCCGCCATTTCGCGAACTTCGTCGGGGTCGAGCGCCCCCGGCTTGCCGAACAAACGGCGGTCGACGGCAACTTTTCCAATGTCGTGCAAATATCCCGCGCTGCGCACCGCCGCAACTTCGCCCGCTTCCATCCCCATGGCTTCGCCGATCGCGGCCGCGTAGCGCCCCACTCGTAAAGAGTGGCCGTGAATGTTAACGTGCTTTACGTCGATGGCGGTGGCGAAAGCTTCGAGAGCATTGTCGTAGAAACCATGCAGCGACGCCATGAGCCGCAGATTTTCGGAAACGCGCTGCGCAATGGTCTGGGTCAGCGCATGATTCTGCACGGCCAGCGCGATGTAGCTGCACAGGAGTTCCAGCGCGTCAAGTTCGCTGTCTTCATAAAGCGCGTCGCCGGGACGGCGGCCGAGCGCGACCACGCCGGCAAGACGGCCTCCGGCTTTCAGCGGAGCTAGACATTTAAAAAGTTCCGGCGCGACGTTGCCGTTGGAACTCAGAAACACCGAATACGTCGACGAGTTCAGAACAATGGGACTACGCGCTGCGGTGAGCGCGTGTACGTGTTTGGGGAGGAGAGGAATGAAGGCGGGATCGGGCATCAGGGCAAATCCCTGAGCCGCGGCCGAAGTCAGCATGGCGGGCTTGTCGTTGAAGAGCAGAAGCGCACCTTCGCGCGCGCCCGCCGCTTCCATGATGGCCGACAGCATTAGCCGCGAGGTCTCCGAGAAGTCGCGCTCCGCCGTTAGCGCGGGCCCGAGCTCCGAGAGCGCCTCAACCGTGTGCAACAGCCGCCGTAAATTGTGGGTCTGAATCGCCACCGACGAAGTGGGAGCCAGATCGCAGAGCAGAATGAGGTTAACATGCGGGAAATGCGCTGCGCGAGAGGTGCGTGTTGGTTAGTTTGATGCGGTAACGAAAAGGAAAACACGGTGACGGAGATGATTCCTCCACGAGAGGGCCATGGACCTTAGTCAAAACAGTTCGGTGATGATCACCGGAGGGCGCGGATTTATTGGGCGTGCCGTGGGAAAACTTTTACGGCCTGCAGGCTACCGCGTGGTTTCTGTGGATGTGTCGCCACGCGGCTCCGCCGCGGGTGATTGTGAATCAGTTCGCGATGTGATGTGCGACATCAATGATGCAGATCAACTGCGGCGCGCGTTTGAGTTGGAGCGCATCGCGGCGATCATCCATCTGGCGGCGATTCTGCCGACTGCGGCGCAACGCGATCCTTTGCGCGCGACGCAGGTCAACGTCGATGGCAGCCTTAACCTGCTGGAAATGGCGCGCGGTTTCGGCGTGCCGCGAATGGTGTTTGGCAGTTCACTCAGCGTTTACGGAACCTGCGCTCCAAATCATGTCGTGTCCGAGGCAGACGCGGCAGCGCCGGAGGATCTCTACGGCTCTGCGAAGTTGTATGTGGAAGGGCTCGGGAAAGCATATCGGGATCACCATGGTGTGGAATTCGTCAGCCTGCGGGTCGGGCGCGTGGTAGGAGCCGGAGCACAGTCCGCGACGTCGGCGTGGAGGAGTCAGATTTTTGAACTGGTAGGCGCGCGCGATCGTAGCCCATGTCATCCCACCGAGATCGCGTTGCCGTATGTAGGGTCCGAGAGAATTTTGCTGGTGCACGTCGACGATGTGGCCAGAATGCTCGTTGCTCTTCTGCAAGCCGCTCACCCGGCGCACGCGGTTTATAACGCGCCGTGCGAATCGGTCGTCGTGGCCGATTTGAAACGCGAGGTGGAAGCCTTGAATGCGAATATCAACGTCAAGCTGGGCGAGGCCTTCGCATGGGGAAACCCGCGGTTGCTGGACGCGAGTCGTTTCCTACAGGAATTCGATTTCAAGTTCGCGCCGATCGCTGAGCAATTGAGAAGAGCCGCAAGAAAATAAATCGCTAGAAGTGCTCGCGCAACTCCGCGAAACGGCCAACGATGAGCAATTTTTGATTCGGAGGAGCCGGGTTCAGTTCCTCGTGCTCGAGTATCCAGGTGTCGCCGTGGGGAACGAACACCGCGTGCAGACCCGCGGCCAGAGCGGGGTTAATGTCAGACTTCGGGCTGTTGCCGACCATCCAGGTGGAATCGTGCGTGAGTTGGTACTTCTCGACCATGCGGGCGTAGGCTGCCGGATTTTTCTCAGCCACGATTTCGACTGCGGCGAAATATTCCTTCAATCCTGAACGCTCGACTTTTCCTGACTGCTCAGGAACCGCGCCCTTGGTCAGCAGAATGAGCCGATGGCGCTGCGAAAGATGATGCAGCGTTTCCGGAACTTCAGGCAGAAGTTCGATAGCGTGGTTCGAAATCGAATTGGCGAAACTCTCAATCTGCGCATGTGACTCGGGCGTTATCGGAGGCGCGCTCAACCGTTCAAACGTTCCGACCAGCGCATGCGCGAAGCTATGCAGGCCGTAGCCATGCGTGACGATGCATTCGCGTTCCACATCGTTGAGCACTTCGCGCACTTGCTCCGGCGAGAATTCATGATGATTCAGGAACGAAATAAAGCGTGCGATGGCCCGCTCGAAGTAGATGTTGTTCTCCCAGAGCGTATCGTCAGCGTCGACGAGGAGAGTTTGGGGGGACAAGCTGTTGGCTCTTGGCTGTTGGCTCTTGGCTATTGGCTCTTAGCGGAAGCTCTAACGTTGTAACCGTCAGAGAGTTGCGAGAGCAGATTGTTAATAGTTTCTCGATGGCGTATAGAAGAGCAAGCTGAACCGGCGTGGATCGACAGCCCGAAAGCCAAGAGCTAAAGGCTAAGAGCCAAGAGCTTCCTCACACCCAATCCACTTGCGCTTCTGGTCCGATGATCCCGGCCTTGTGACCCATATCGAGGAGGCGACGAACCGCCTCGCGGCCGTCGGCGCCGTAGTCGAGAGTGCGCTCGTTCACGTACATGCCGATAAACTTGTCAGCCGATTGCGGGTCGAGATCGCGGGCGAACTGCATAGCATAGGACAGGGCTTCTTCGCGGTGATCGAGCCCGTACTGAATGCTCTCGCGCAGCGCCGCGGAGACCAGCGGCATGAGTTCTGGACCGAGCGCGCGGCGAATCGCATTGCCGCCGAGCGGCAGCGGGAGTCCCGTCACCTTCTGCCACCAGCGGCCAAGATCGACAATACGATGCAGGCCCGACTTATCGTAGGTCAACTGGCCTTCGTGAATAATGAGTCCAGCTTCGTATTTTCCTTCGAGCACCTGCGGAATGATCTGGTCGAAGGGCACGACTTCCGTCTCGACGCCGGGAGCGAAAAGATGCAGTGCTAAGTAAGCGGTCGTCAGCGTTCCGGGCACGGCGATTTTTTTTGTCTTGACTTCGCTCGGCGTAAACGGCCGCGGCGAAACGATCATGGGCCCGTAGCCCTCGCCCACGCTGCCGCCGCAACCCATCAGCGCGTATTTATCCTGCACATAGGGGTAGGCGTGAAACGAAATTGCGCTAACGTCGTAAACCCCCTCGCGGGCTTTCTGGTTGAGGGTTTCAATGTCGCAGAGCGTATGGCTGAAACGCAGGCCCGGAGTGCGCACTTTGTTCGTGGCCAGGCCGTAGAACATGAAGGCGTCGTCGGAATCCGGACTGTGCGCCACCGTAATCTCGCGCACCGGATTGGCGGCGTTGCTGCCCGGCGCTTTGGCTGTTTCGGAAACTGCTGTCATTGCTTTATGAACTCCAGAGAACAAAATCCGTAAAATCTAATGCGCGACCGGGTCTCGACGAAAACGTCTGGCAATCGCAGCGGCGAACATCACCTTCATGACTTCCGCGGCGATGAACCAATACAGACCGAAATAAGCGGCTTTCGCCAGCGAATGCGTATACAAATAAAGACCCGTCAGGCCGCCGGCGAAAAGAAGAATCTCAGCCAGCAATCCGGCGACTGCTGCACGAACAAACGACTTCGCGCCGCGCTCAAAAATGTATCCGGCAAGGAAGGCAACGAACGGATAGGCTATGAGAAA
This sequence comes from uncultured Acidobacteriaceae bacterium, assembly GCA_963709385.1. Taxonomy (GTDB): domain Bacteria; phylum Acidobacteriota; class Terriglobia; order Terriglobales; family Acidobacteriaceae; genus Sulfotelmatobacter. Next base: position 77,221 of record CAVPWD010000022.1, on the reverse strand, counting down.
TCCGCCAGTTGGGCCGAAGATTTGCGCGATGCCCACGAGACCGGTGGCGCTGGGACTGAAGACGGGCAATCCTGCGGCGCCTTCCGCCAGATATAGCGCCATCGCCGCAAACCCGCGCCGGCTACCGAGCAGCAGCCCAACCAGCAATACGCCGAGGTTCTGCACCGTGAGTGGAACCGGCGTGAGCGGCATTAGCGGAATCGTGATGCGCGCGCACACCGCCACCGCCAAGCTTGCGCCCACCACGAGCGCAACCTGCCGCGACGCCTCAAGCGCCCGTTCCTGCGGAGTACTTAGAGTCTGAATCGCTGTCCTTGCCATGGCTAGATTCTCCCACTCGACGAAAGCTCTAATGTTCGATGCGGTCCGTCTGGCGCTCCTGTTCCACCGCGCTCAACGTCTCGTCATGCGCCGCATGGGCCTTGCGCAAGTGCCGACGCAGGCGCATATACAGGGCGATGGCCACGCACACGACGACCAGTGTGCTAACGCCCAGGATCAGAAACCACCAGATCATCCGCACAGCCGACTAGGATAACAGATGGGCAGGGCGGTGAGACGCAGCGGCGTGTAAGATGCGGGGGCAAACCGCGGGAAGCGCCCGGCCGAAGTCAACATCCCCGCGCTATCCGCCAAAGGGCGGCGGATAAGGACGGAGCACCCAGCCTATTTTTTCTGGAGTTCGGCGCGCTTCTGGCGCATGGTCTCCACGCGCTTGATCATCATCTGCAGGCGATCGCGGCCCGCCTTGGTACGCGTGACAACCTTTTCGAGGCTGAGGAAGACGTTGGGGTCGTTCAGCTTCTCGCGGATTTCCTTGAGGAACGGATAGACCTTGGCAAAGATCAGAAACATTTCACCGCTGAAAGCCGGCTGCAAGAACAGATCTTCATTCAACACACCTTGGAGGACAAACGCCGCGGCCATGCCCCAATAGCTCGGCACCTGGCGCAGCCAGGCGTTCTCCGGGGAATTCATCGCCCACAAGACTTTCAGATAATCGTCGGCGCTTTGCGGAAAGAATTCGCCGCCCCACCAGTTGCGCGCCTTGCGCATCTCCGCTTCGCGGCGCAGATCGTAGAGTTGCAGGAGTAGTTGAGCGTCGGCAGTTGTCGGTTTCTTGGACATAGGAACTCCTCGGGGGAATTAGTTATTGGGAAATTTGTCAATTGAGCAATTGCGAGTCGAGGAACCAGTTCCCAATCGATTAATCTCTCAATTGCTCGATTTATTAGGCCGTAGTCGCCGCCGCTTCGGGAGCCGGCGCCGGCCGTTCATAGTCGCATTCTTTGTTGGGGCATGCGATCACTGGTCCAGCCTTCAGATTCTTTTCGACCAGATATTCGGTGCCGCAACTCGGGCACTTCTCGGCGATCGGCCTGTGTGCCGAAGTGAACTTGCACTTCGGATAATTCCCGCAGCCATAGAACGTGTTGCCCTTGCGCGCGCGCTTCTCGACCAGGTCGCCGTCTTTGCACTCGGGGCACTTTACGCCAATGTAGTTCTGCTTCACGTACTTGCACTCGGGATATCCGCTGCAGGCCGTGAACTCGCCGAAGCGGCCGTGCCGGATCATCATATTGCGTCCGCATTTCGGGCACAGTTCGTCGAGCGGAATGTCCGGAACTTTCTTGCCCTGATCCAGCCGCCGCGTGGTCTTGCAATCGGGATATCCCGTGCATGCCATGAACTGGCCGAAGCGCCCGCGTTTGAGCACCATCACGCGACCGCAATTTTCGCAGTATTCCTCCTGCGTAGTCTCCTGCACGTCGGCCGAATCGAGATCGGGCAGGTTGATCGGATTTTCTTTTGTGAACTTACAGGTGTTGGGATCGTCTTTCTCGTAGGTGCTGCAGGCGTAGAAAGAGCCGTGCTTGCCCCACTTGATGACCAGCGGCGCGGCACAGAGTTCGCACTTCTCGTCCGTGGGCTTCTCCATCCGCTTAATGTTCTCCATATGCTTTTCGGCATATTTGAGATCTTTCTGGAATTTCTTGTAGAAATCGGCGAGGGCGTCCTGCCACTTCTCTTTGCCTTCTTCGATTTCGTCGAGCTCTTCTTCGAGGCGCGCGGTGTATTGCAGATCGAAGATGTCGCGGAAATTTTCGACCAGCAGATCGGTGACGACCAGGCCGATTTCTGTCGGCGTGAACTTGCCGCCGATTTTCTGCACGTACTGCCGCTCCTGAATCGTGGTAAGAATCGCCGCATAGGTCGACGGACGGCCAATGCCGCGTTCTTCGAGCTCTTTCACCAGCGACGCTTCGTTGAAGCGCGGCGGCGGTTCGGTGAAGTGCTGTTCGGGCTTCAGTTCTTTGAGCGTGAGTTTCTCTCCCGCTTCGAGCGCGGGGAGTTTGTGCTTCAGTTCCTCGTCTTCTTCGTCCTTGCCGTCTTTGGCTTCTTCGTAGACTTTGAGGAAGCCGTCGAACTTGAGCACTGACCCGGTCACGCGGAACCAGAAAACATCGGCGCCGTTTTTCGCGTCGATGTCGACGGTGGTCTGGTCAAATACTGCCGGATTGATTTGCGAGGCGACGAAGCGCTGCCAGATCAGCTTGTAGACTTTGAACTCATCTTCTTTTAGGTACTGCTTGATCTGGTCGGGATGGCGCATGGCCGAAGTCGGGCGAATCGCCTCGTGCGCGCCCTGCGCTTCCTTCTTCTCCTTATATGTATTGGGCTGCTCGGGCAGATACTGCGGACCATATTCCTTGCCAACATATTCGCGGACTTCAGCGATCGCTTCGGGCGCGACGCGAGTGGAATCGGTACGCATGTAGGTGATCAAGCCGACCGAGCCTTCCTCGCCGAGTTCCACGCCTTCATACAAGCGTTGCGCGATCATCATGGTGCGCTTCACGCTGAAGCGCAGCTTGCGGGAAGAATCCTGTTGCAGTTTGCTAGTGGTGAAAGGCGGAGCGGCGTTGCGGCGGCGCTCTTTCTTGTCGACCGAGCGGACAATCCAGTCGGCTTTTTCGAGAGCGGCGCGAATCTTCTCCGCGTCCTCGCCGCTGTTGACTTCAATCTTCTCTTCGCCTTTGCCTAAAAAGCGCGCGTCAAAGGCAGGCGGCTTACTGGCGGAAAGGTGCGCGTCGATCGTCCAGTATTCGACTTTTTGGAACGCCTTGATCTCGCGTTCGCGTTCGACAATCAGACGGAGCGCGACCGTCTGCACGCGTCCGGCGGAAAGACCACGGCGGACCTTATCCCACAACAGTGGAGAAACCTGATATCCCACCAGTCGGTCGAGTACGCGGCGAGCCTGCTGCGCGTCGACCAGATTCTGATCGATCGCCCGCGGATGTTCGAATGCCGCCTGCACGGCGCGCTTGGTAATTTCGTTGAAGGTCACGCGCTGAATGCGAGGCGGAGCTTCCGGCTCACCTTTTTTCGGCTTCTTGGCCTTCTTCGTTTTTTTACCGTTTTCTTCTAGTTCGCTGGCCAGATGCGCGGCGATGGCTTCGCCTTCGCGGTCGGGGTCAGGCGCCAGATAGATGAAATCCGACGAGGCCGCCAGCTTTTTCAGCTTGGCCACAACTTTCTCTTTGCCGGGGATGACGACGTAGTCCGTTTCGAAGTCGTTGCTGGTGTCGACACCGAGCGTGCTCTTGGGCAGATCCTTCACGTGGCCGAGCGAAGCCTCAACCGTGAAGCCTTTACCCAGATATTTCTGGATGGTCTTCGCCTTGGCCGGCGATTCGACAATGACTAAACCTTTTGACAATGGATCCTCAATTTTCCTGGAGTTCGTTTCGAAGCTAGCACGAATGTCAAGTGCGCAACAAGTTACTGCGAGAAAGCTGCTAGCTTCTAGCTACTAGCTTCTAGCTAAACCTGCGGGCTGCAATCGCTGGACTAACGACGCCAGCATGCGCTGGACTTCGTGTGCTTTTCCTTCCAGTTCTTTGAATTCACTCGAGGGAATAAACTGTAAATCTCTCGCGAGCAGCAGGTGATATTCGACCTCGCTGGCAGATCCTCGCGCGATTTGACAGAATCTCTTCATCTCCGCATCCGACCGTCTCCCACAGCCCTCTGCAATATTGGCCCCGATGGATGCAGCCGATCGCCGCAGCTGGCTGGTCAATCCGTACATCTCCTCTTTCGGAAATGTGCGCGTCAGTCGATATACGTTGAGCGTCAACTCGTGTGCCTTCGTCCAAACGTTCAAGTCTCTAAAATCTTCCATTGGCCTCTCCCTCCACGTCTTAGCTAGAAGCTAGAAGCTAAGAGCTAGCAGCTAGAAGCTTTTTACAAAATTCTTCCCTGGCATCTGTCTGATCTTGCCGGTTAGCTCGAGTTCGAACAGGGCGGCGAAAATCTCCGAGGAGGACAGTTCGTTCTCCAGCTTTTCGACGATCTCGTCGATGTGCGTGGCTTCGTCGGCTTTCAGCAGGGTCAGGATTCGCTTTTCGTGAGGAGGGAGTCCTTCATCCGGGAATAGAGATGCGGATTTGGCACCCGAGGATTCAGGCGAGGCGGGCGGAGTCAATGCAAGTCGAACTTCTGCCGGAAGGTCCTCCCACACGTCTTCCCAGGTCGCAACCAGCTTCGCGCCCTGTTTGATAAGTGTGTTCGGGCCCCAGGAATTTTTATTCGTGACGTTGCCGGGGACTGCGAAAACGTCGCGGTTCTGTTCGAGCGCGCAGCGCGCGGTAATGCGTGTGCCGGAATATTCCGCGGCTTCCACGACGAGAACACCGATCGACATTCCGCTGAGAATGCGGTTGCGAATGGGGAAATTCTGGGGTGCGGCAAACGTTCCGAAGGGAAACTCCGAGATCAGCGCGCCGCCCAGAGCCAGAATCTGTTCTGACAACCGCGAATTTTCTTTGGGATAAATCACATCGACGCCGGTGCCAAACACCGCGACGGTCTTGCCCTTGGCTGAGATCGCGCCGCGATGGCTGGCGGTATCGACGCCGCGCGCCATGCCACTAATAATGACCAATCCCTGCGCAGCCAGGTCGCAGGCCAGCCGCTCGGCCATGCCCGAACCGTACGGTGTAGGGTGGCGCGTTCCGACCATGGCGATTCCCGGCTTAGTTAACACTTCCGGATTGCCGCGTACCCGCAGAATCAGAGGCGGATCGTAAATTTCCTTCAGTCGCGGCGGATACGTAGGGATCGTCCATCGAGATGACGGTCGCATCCGCGGCAGCAGCGCGCGCAATCTCTTCCCGTGCCAGTTCCGCCGACTTTCCCGTGGCCAGCGATTGCGCGGAAATGGCCTGAATACCGGTACTCTCCAGTTCGGTCAGCGAGGCGCGGAAGACGGCCTCCGGCGTTCCGAAATGTTCGACGAGTTTGCGCGCCTTGGTGGGACCCAGGCCGGGCGTGAGCGAAATGGCCAGCCACTCGAGCAGATGCGTGGCGCGCGGGGATGAGGCGACACTCGACACAATAAGGTCCTCCGAGCCGGACTCTACTGACCGCGCCAGGAACAGAGTCAAGGTCATCCGTCACAATGACTTTGTTAAAATTGAGGAAATCATGCGTCGTTTACGTATTTCCGCCATTTCCTACCTGAATACCGCTCCTCTGATGTGGGATTTTGAGCACGGGGAGGCCGGGCGGGACTTCGACATCTCCTATACATTGCCCTCAGCCTGCGCGCGGGCGCTGGCAGATGGAACGGCCGACATCGGCATTATTCCGGCGGCGGCCTACGCTGACACTCCTGGTCTGCTTGTTCTTCCTGATGTGGCGATTGCCTCGCGTCGCGCCGTGCGCTCGATCCTGCTGGTCAGCAAAGTCCCGGTTGAGGAGATTCGCACCATTGCCCTGGATACATCTTCCCTAACCTCGGTCGCGCTGACGAAGATTCTGTTCGAGAAATGGCTCGGCGGGGAAAGGAAATTCACGGCAATGGCCCCCGAGATCGATAAGATGCTGGCTGCGCACGACGCCGGGCTGCTTATCGGCGATCCCGCTCTGAAGATTGATCGCGCGCGCTACCACACGCTCGACTTGGCCGAAGAATGGATTCGCCATACGGGCAAGCCTTTTGTCTTCGCGTTCTGGGCGGTTCGTCGTGAAGCGTCTGCGCGAGGCGGACCCGTCACTGGATCTGGCGGCGGTGTTTCAGAACTCGCGCGATCACGGGCTGGAACCTTCCAGCCTCAGCCAGATTGCCCGCGAATGGGCACCGCGGCTCGATATCAATGCGGCCGAAGTGCGCAGCTACCTCACCCAGAACATTCACTACCAGCTCGACGCTGGCTGTCTTGAAGGACTGCAGCTGTTCTATCAGTACGCTGCAGAAACTGGGGCTCTGCCCGCAGCGCCGGACCTGCGCTTTGTGGAGCTGGCAAACGCGCTCGCAAAATGAAGCTTGATTGCCTCAGTGCCAGTTTACCGACAGTGCGTAAACTTCCTCGGTGCCGATATCCCTAAGCACGAGGACAGAGTTGTCCGGCGTAACGTTGAGTTTGGGACCGACATCTAGATCGTTGGCCAAGCGTACATTCTTGAGTTTCACCACTTGCTCCACGGCATCATCGCTCAACCTGAGCCGAAAAACCGTGGGGTCGCTGCCTCCGGTTGAATAATAAAAGTACTTGCCGTCAGGAGAGGTCAACCAGTTCACAAATTTGTCCGGACTCGTCAATATATCGGACCATTTCTGAGTTTTGAAGTTATAGCGGACGAGTTTGGACTGATCACTCGCGATTGCGATCAAGTGTGTCCTGCGTGGCGTACCAGGGCCCCAGCGTGTCTTTGGAATTCGGGACTAGCGTCACGTTTCCATTGCGCACATCGATCACCCGTGAGCGATACGCTCCCTCCAGGTAGACAGTAGTCGCGAGAAAATTGCCGTCGGGTGACCAGTCAGGAGCGACTCCATAGTCAGTCAGCTTCTGTGGTGTTCCTCCGTTCATGCTGACAACGTAAGGGACTCCACTCGAATCGCTGAAGGCGACTTTCGTGCCGTCGGGTGAGATGCGCGGAAAAATAACCATCGTGGGGGAATAGGTAAGCTGCAGGCGATCGCTGCCATCCACGCGGGTTCGCCAAAGCGTGTGTTCTGGGTAGGACAGGTAAGCCATCCATTTTCCGTCGCGCGAAAAGGTCGGATCGCCTGCGGAGATGCCACCCAGGTAGGGCAGAAACTCTTGGGTCTTGGGGTCGTAACGAACCAGTTCGCCGCGGAGCTGGGCGCCCACTGCAAAGATCTGCTTTCCGTCGCGGCTGGCGACAAACGAGCTGTAGGAGATGGGGCCGTTGGTCAGGGGGACTGGCATGGCCGCTCGGGTCAGGAAGTGATTCTCCTCGGAGTACGCCCAAATGTCTGATCGCCCGTTGGTGGTGCCCAGGAACAGCAGATATTTTCCATCCTCGGTCCATCCGGAACAGCAAACATCGTCCGGCAGATTGGCTCCGGATTTCAGGATGGAGTGAATTCCGGTTCCATCGCCGGCCGCCTCATCGATCGTCCAGGAATTGCCGGTCGCATCATGGACATGAAAAGCGAGCCTCGTCCCGTCCGGCGAGATTTGCGGAAAAGGATACTTGGAAAGCCCTTCCAGCTTGCGGGGGCTCGACCCATCCTTTTCCGCAACGAATGTCCCCGAGTCCTGCGCATAGAGCAGACGTCCGTCTGGAAAGAGAGTCGCGCCCGTGACGTCGGTGTCGCCCAAACGCCGCGCTTCCCCCACCGGCAGGGGAACCAACCACATGGTTCGCCGCACAGCAACAAACGATCCGGTCAACACCAGGAGATCGGAACCATCTTGAGTAAGCCCGACGACTTCCGGGTTGAGAAGGTTCGACGGAAGGTCACCCGTTTGCCCTCCGTGGACCGAAACCTGCGCAATGCGGTGGCTCCCTGAGGGCCCCTCGTTGAAGTAAATTCGTGTGCCATCGGTCTCCATCGAACCGCTTTTGGCTTGTCCATCGTTGGTAAGTTGGACGACAGATTCGACCACTGGATTCGCATGCGAACGGTTCAGCCACAGGGCAACACCGGCGATGATTGCAAGAACAAGCCCCGCCGCAACCATCCAAAGCCCTTTTCCTCGAGACACCGCCGCGGCGAAGGCTCCCGCGGGAGCGCTGCCGGAGTCTGACAACGCTTCCAACGCAAATGCCAGGTCGGATGCCGAATGAAAGCGCTGTTCGGGATTTTTTTCCAGGCAGCGCTGCACCACCTTTTGCAGGGCGAGAGGAATGCCTTGGGTGATGTGCGACGCCGAGGGCGGCTCTTCGTTGAGAATGGCGGTCATCGTCTCGGCCGAAGTGGGCTTGTGGAACGCTCGCTTGCCTGTCAACAACTCGTAGAGAATCGCTCCGAGTGCGAATAGATCGGCACGGTCATCGGCCGTTTGACCTCGGACCTGTTCCGGCGACATATAGCCCACTGTTCCGAGGACAACGCCGGGTTCAGTGCCGTCGGTCATCGTGGGCGAACCCGGATCGGAAGCGCCAGGATTTTGGATCAGCTTTGCCAGACCAAAGTCCAGAATCTTGATTCGTCCATCTTTAGTCAGGAACAGGTTCTCGGGCTTCAGGTCGCGGTGAACGATGCCTTTCTCATGTGCCGCCGCCAGACCGCGCGCAGTTTGGATGGCGTAATCGACCGCCTTCCGAACCGGCACCGCACCGCGTAACAATTGGTCGCGCAGGGTGCTGCCCTCGAGCAATTCCGAGACCAGATAAGGCGCTCCGTCGTGGGTTCCCATCTGGTAGACAGCGAGAATGTTGGGATGATTCAGGGCTGCCGCAGCGCGAGCTTCCTGCTCGAAACGGCGCAAGCGGTCTGGATCACGAGACAAAAACGACGGAAGAATTTTGATCGCGACCTCGCGCCCCAGCTGTGGGTCGCGCGCGCGGTAGACTTCGCCCATGCCACCCGCGCCCAGGGGCGCGATGATCTCGTAAGGTCCGAGTTTGGCACCAGGAGTCAATGCCATTGGTGCGGGCCATTATAGCGTCAGCGTGATTGGCGTGCGAATGGGCGGGGGGAGTAGAGAAACCACGAAGACAGACTTGAGTTAAGCTGAAGCCTGCACTTTGGCGCAACTGCTTGCATGAGTCTGTTCCAACCCATCCCGAATGCCGGTAGCGCGGCCGATGCGCCGCGGCCGCTGGCTGATCGCATGCGCCCGCGCACGCTCGACGAGTATGTTGGCCAGGAGCATCTGATTGGTCCCGGCAAGCCGCTGCGCACGCAGGTTGACCGTGACGACACCGGCTCGCTCATTTTCTGGGGCCCTCCGGGAACGGGGAAAACTACCCTGGCGAAAATTATCGCGAGTCTCACCAAAGCGGAGTTCATCGAGTTTTCCGCCGTGCTCGCGGGAATCAAAGAGATCAAGCAGGTTATGGCCGACGCGGAACGCGCCCGCCAGTACGGCACCCGAACCATCGTTTTCATCGACGAGATTCACCGCTTCAACAAAGCGCAGCAGGACGCATTCCTGCCGCATGTGGAGAAAGGCAACATCCGACTCATTGGTGCGACCACCGAGAATCCGTCATTTGAAATCAACTCCGCGTTGCTCTCGCGGTGCCGCGTTTATGTGCTCAAGCCGCTTACAGAAGATCAGATCGTGCTGCTGCTGCGGCGCGCTCTTGCCGACCACGAACACGGACTGGGCGAGATGAATCTAGCTGCTTCCGACGACGTGCTGAGGAAAATTGCCAGCTACACCTCCGGCGACGCGCGCAGTGCGTACAACGTTCTGGAAGTGGCTGCGGGACTGGCGAAACCCCCACTTCTCGTAAAAGACGCGCGACCCTTCGACTCCGCTCAGGGCAAGAATGGGGCACCCGGTTTCCGTGAGATTACCGATGAGATTGTTCGCGACGCGCTGCAGAAGCGCATTCTGCTGTACGACAAGTCCGGCGAAGAACATTACAACCTGATTTCCGCGCTGCACAAATCGGTGCGCAACAGCGATCCTGACGCGGCGCTCTACTGGCTCGGACGCATGCTCGAAGCCGGAGAAGATCCGCTTTACGTCGCACGACGCGTGGTGCGGATGGCTGTGGAAGATATTGGTCTGGCCGACCCGAACGCGCTCTCGCTGTGCATGGCGGCCCGCGACGCAGTCGACTTTATCGGCATGCCGGAAGGAAATCTCGCGCTGGCGCAGGCAGTCGTCTATCTCTCCGTCGCACCTAAGTCGAATGCGTTATACACCGCGTACGGCGAGGTCCAGCAGGACGTCGAGCAGACTGCCGCCGAAGCAGTCCCGCTGCACCTGCGCAACGCTCCCACCAGCCTGATGAAGGGACTCGGCTATGGTCAGGGATATCAGTATGCTCACGACCTGGAATCCAAGGTCGCCGATATGCAGTGCCTGCCCGACAATCTGCTCGATCGCGTTTACTACCGGCCCACGAATGAAGGCATTGAGAAGCGCATCCGTGAACGGATGGAAGAGATCAAACGCCAGCGTTTACGGGCCTCAGAGAGTGGTTCCGAACCGACAAAAAAAGAATCGTAACGGCCCCCGCAGCATCTCATTATCATCGTCAGGGGTTCGTTGTAGACCTGCCTTCAGCAGGAAGGACTTGGTTCTCATGTCTACGATTCCGGCTACGATTCCTAATGCCGCCGCGCACGAGATTCTTCCCATTCGTCCTCTGCCTTCCGATCTCATCGATGATCTGCAGCGTGTGCAAAAAGCCGCGCATAAAATCACGTCGATTCTCGACCTCGACCAACTCATCGACAGCGTGGTCAACGAAGTCTCTGATTCCTTCGGCTGCATCGAGGCCAGCGTTTATCTGCACGATGAAGAGCATGCCGAGATGGTGCTAGCCGGAGTGCGCGGATGCCGCGAATGCAGCGCGCAGGGTAAAGGGCATCGCTTGAAAATCGGCCGCGAGGGCATGGTCGGATACGTCGCTTCCACCGGTCAACTTCGCTATGCGCCCGACGTCCGCGAGGACCAGTACTACATCGGCTGCCAGGCATCAACTTTGTCGGAAGTGGCGATTCCTCTGCGCGCGGGCGAGCGCCTGGTTGGGGTTTTTACCGCGTCACATCCCGAAGTCGACGGCTTTCCGCGTCAGCAGTTAAGAATTCTCCAGGCGCTTTGCGATCATGTCGCCATCGCCGTTCACAACGCGCGGCAATTTCAGAACGAACGCGCCCAGCGCGACGCGCTTGACCGCGAAGCCCAGGAGGCGCGCGCGATACAGCAGGCGCTGTTGCCGAAGAGCTCTCCTTACATTCCCGGCTATGTGGTCTCCGGCCTGAGCGTGCCGGCGCGCGCGGTGGGCGGCGACTGGTACGACTTCATTCCGTTTCCTGACGGGCGCTGGGGACTGGTTCTCGCCGACGTCTCAGGCAAAGGCACTGCCGCCGCGCTGCTCATGTCGGCAACCCGCGGCGTGTTGCGCTCTCTGGCGGAGGCTTGCTGCGGTCCGGGTGAGGTTCTGACCAAGCTGAACCAGTTGCTGGTCGACGACTTTCCTGCCGGAAAATTCGTCACCATGGTCTATGCCGTGCTCGATCCCGCGACCCGGCGCGTTGTCTTCGCCAACGCCGGACACTTGTTGCCGCTGCTCATCGACAACGACGGCGAGCACTTCCTGGACACGGAGCGCGGATTGCCGCTCGGGCTCGGCTGCGGAGATTACTCAGAAACTCAGGTCACGTTGTCGGAGGGTTCAAGGCTGGTCTTCTACAGTGACGGAATCACCGAGGCGGTGAACGCGCAGGAGGAGGAGTACGGTCTTTGCCGACTCGCGGAACATGCGATCAAGCCGGGGGCGTCAGCCGTAAGCATCCTCGACGACGTGCGTTCCTTCGCCAATGGATCAGGCGTTCGCGACGATGCCAGCGTGGTTTTTGTTGGCGTTGGACACTGATTTCGCCGGGCGGATTTCAGCGCAACCGGGCGCGGTGTTCCTTCAGAATGCAGCGGTCCATTACTACGAAGATGCCCGCCTGGCGGGCCTTTTCGCCCGCTTTCTCGTGGATCACGTCCTCCTGCATCCAGATAGCCGGAACTTTGAGTTGGATCGCCTGGTCGACGATTTCTTCCACATATTCCGGCCGGCGAAAAATATTGACGATGTCGATCTTTCCGGGAATGTCCTTTTCTGGAATATCGAGCAGCGTGGCGTAAGTCTTTTCGCCCAGGCACTCCTCGATCTGCGGATTCACCGGGATGATGCGATATCCGTGGCTCTGCATGTAGGCCGAAACGCCGTGACTGGGACGCAGCGGGTTGTCGGACAGGCCGACCACTGCGATCGTTTTCGAACGCCTGAGCAGGTCAGCGATGGGATCGGATTGCGGCAAGGAAGCCAGATCTCCTTTTCTGCGGGGCTATTTCTTGGCGGACGCTTCCATCTTCTGCTTGTACATTTTCAGCGCGAGGTTACGAATCGTTTCCGAAACGTCTTTGTTGCCGGCGATGTTCTTCAAGTCCGCCGGCAGAATGTTTTTCATCAGGGTCAGGCCGAGATCGAGCGGCGTCCGCGGATTGGCTACGAGATTACGGACGACTTTGTAATTCTTCATGAACTTGCGCTTCAAGGGAATCTGCCGCAACACCGACTCCAGCACGTTCTTCTGGCTGGCAAATTTTTCCACTTCCCCGTCGGAGAGCTTGGGAGCCTCGAGCACGGCGAACGCCACAACCTTGGTGCCGTCGCGAATGAGCAGCGAGCGCTCCTCTTTGTTGCCTTTCAACGCCAGTTGGATCCGTCCCTGCACGTTGAGGTGGCTGATTTTTTGCAGTGCGTTTTCGCGCTTGGGCGAAACCGGAACCTGTGGCTTTCTGGGCGCAGCCGCGGCCGGTTCCGCGGCCGCAGGAGCCGGGGCGGCGGAGTCAGGCTTCTGCGCAGATTGCGTGACGGGAAAATAGTCCTCGCCCAACAGTTCGACAATCCCGCCCATCGGCTGGAAGGGCTTGTCGCCTTCGGCGGCAATATCTTCGGCGTGTTCCTTAAGGAAAGCGGCGACCGTCTCATCGTCCGCGCCGTCGCTAGACTTCGGCCGGAGTCTCCGACGTTGTCCTCCGCATCCGGGGCCGGCGTAGCCTCGGCCTGCGGCGCAACGGCGGGCGCGATGGGCTGATGGACAACGGGAGGCGCGGCGGCGCCCGACGCCCGGCGCAACTCTTCCGCCTCTTCCTTCTTCAAGTACGGATTCGACTTCAGTGCCTCCAGCACGGCGCTCAGAGACCGCACTCGTGCGCTTTTCAACATCACCTCAATGGTATCGCGCAATGCCGAAACCGCAAGCTTGGTGATTTCACTCGCCGGCACCGACGGATTCTCCAGCAACGCGGGGAGCAGCACAGGACGCAGGTTGTCACCGGAGATCAGGTAATTCAGGACTTCCGGAGGAGTCTGTGGATCCCGGGCCGCCGCCAGCGACGATTTTTCGTCCCATCCCGCCAGCGTCATGCGCGCCAGGTCGCCGAAGACCTTGTTGTGGCGCGCCAGGTAAACCAGAATCTCGATGTTTTCGGCTGCCGACACCTGCAGAGCGCCACGCGCGGCGAACTGCATCATGTTCGAAGGTAATTTCGATGCGCGAATTTGATCGATCGTGCGCGCCACAGATTCATGCCTCGATGGCGGGTTGTGCTCATCGGCCATCGGAAATCGATACTCCCCCGGCCAGCGACTCCAGTTCGTTTACCGCCCAGCTCCAGTTCGCGGGTAATGCGATTTGGTTTGTGCCGCAGAAACTCGTCCCGCAAGGTTCGATAGTACCAAAGAGTGCCTTCCCGTCCACCGTGGAACCGTGACCAGACAGATTCGCCAATCGCGCGGTAATCGCTGAGGATGGAGCGCACGTTGTTCAGCTTATCGGCGGCCGAAACCAGCCGCGTATCGGCATTCTCTTTCTTCAGTCGCGCAATGTACTTCTCTTTTCTCTCAAGCCACGGCGCCTTGGGATAAGTGTCGGAATCGGTGCAACCGTCCACCACTTTCGCGACGCGAGCGCCGAAGCGGCGGCGCACTTCTTTCAACATGGGCGCGCCGCCGCAATCCTCGACCACGTCGTGCAGCAGCGCAGCAATCGCCAAGATCTTCGTCGCCTCCAGCTTCCAGCACGAGAGACGCGACGCCCATGAGGTGCGCAATGTAAGGAATTGTCGAGGCCTTGCGAGTCTGGCCGGAATGCTTCTCGGCGGCAAACTGAAACGCACGCAGAAAACGCGCACCGAGTGCGGACCTCTTCGTTCCTCAGTGTCCCCCTGCGGTCGATTTGTCCTTTTTGTCGGCGACCGGCTTATCACGATTTCTCTCCCCGCCGCGCCAGCAAGTACGCGCGGATGAACGGTTGCAAATCGCCGTCCAGCACGCGATCCACGTCGCCGACTTCGGTCTTGGTGCGATGGTCCTTGATCATGCGATAGGGCTGCAGCACGTAGGAACGAATCTGCGATCCGAATTCGATATCGAGTTTGGAGTCTTCGATCTTCTTCGTGGCCGCGCGTTTCTTCTCCATTTCAAATTCGTAAAGCTTCGAGCGCAGCATGCTCATGGCGCGCTCTTTGTTCTTGTGCTGCGAGCGCTCATTCTGGCAATTGGCGACCAGTCCCGTGGCAATGTGGGTGATGCGCACCGCAGAATCGGTTGTATTCACGTGCTGTCCGCCCTTGCCGCTCGAGCGGTACGTATCGACGCGAATATCTTCCGGCTTGATCACGATCTCAATGCTTTCGTCGATCTCCGGGGAGACATAAACGCTGGCAAACGAGGTATGCCGCCGCTTGGCCTGATCGAACGGCGAAATGCGCACCAGGCGGTGCACGCCGATCTCACTCTGCAGAAGTCCGAAGGCATACTCGCCGTTCACTGCGAACGTCGCCGACTTCAGGCCCGCCTCTTCGCCCGGCTGGTAGTCGTAGAGCACGGTCTCGAACCCGCGCCGCTCGGCCCAGCGTAAGTACATTCGCAGCAGCATGTCGGCCCAATCCTGCGATTCGGTGCCGCCCGCGCCGGGATGAATGGTCACGATGGCGTTGCGCGCGTCGTTCTCACCCGAGAGCAGGGTTTCGGTTTCGAGTTTGTCGAGCAACTCGCGCAGCGCACCGATTTCGCGGCGCAAGTCGGCGTCGACATTCTCGCCTTCTTTCGATAGATCGAAGTACGCGGCAATATCATCGCCGCGGCGCGCCAAGTCGGCGTCGGTTGCGAGCAGGTGCTCGAGCCGCTTTTTCTCGCGCATGACCTGCTGCGAGCGTTGCGGATTCGACCACAGATTCGGGTCGGCGGACTGCTTTTCAATTTCGGCTAGCTGCGGACGGACTTTCTCCGCGTCAAAGATACTCCCGAAGTTCGTGGACCTTCTTGCCGAGTTTTTCGTATTCCAGCACTAACTCTTGATTCATGAGGACGATTCAGCCTTGCCGCGAGTCTTGGAAAAAATAAAGCGCGTGAGCAGCGCTCCCAACGAAATTATCGCACACCCATACGCGAACCAATCCCCGTGCCGGGTGTAGAAGGTGGTTACGGAAGTGAGCGCGTAAGGCGCGACCAGCGTCGAGCGCTGCTTGCGCGGAATCTGCGCCACCACGCGTCCCCAGGGATCGATGGAGGCGGTGACCCCGGTATCGGTGGCGCTGACCAGCCAGCGATTGTTCTCGATGGCCCGCATGCGCGTCTGGTTCAGGTGCTGCGCGTAAGCGCCGCTATCGCCATACCATCCGTCGTTGGAGATATTGACGAACACCTGTGCCCCGCGATCAGCAAACTGCCGCACCTCGTCGGGAAATATGGATTCGTAGCAGATGAACACGCCGAGCCGCGTGCCTCCTGCGTCCAACGGCATGCGCGACGTGCCGCGCTGCGACTCGCCAACTTCCCTGGTCAATCCGCCGGCAAAAGAAAATAGACTCGGAAACGGCAAGTACTCGCCGAATGGCACCAGATGTATCTTGTCGTAACGCGCCGTCCATTCCCCACTCGGGCTGACCAATGCCGCGGAGTTGAATATCGGCGAGGCCTCTCCCTGCGCGCCCGGCGACGCCGAGGTTCCAATCGACCCGGCCACAATCCAGGTGTGAGTGTCTCGAGCCATGTCGCTGACCGTGGCGCGAAAACGCGCATCGTTGGTGAAGAAGGGAGCAGGCGACTCCGGCCAAACCGTCAAGTCGATCTTTACCGGGCTCGCGGCCACAGACTTCACGCTGAGTTCCGTCAGGTCGCGCAAGGTCTGCTGAAAATAGACGGGAGTCCAGTTGGCATTGACGGGAATGTTCTGTTGCACCAGCAGCGCCGCTCGATCGGGCTTCCCCGCCGGAGCCTCAACTAAGCTTCCTGCCTGCAGAACCGCGCCCGCGGCCAGCGCGGCCACAAGCATCGCGCTTCTCTTCTCGCGCGGAACCAGAAATGCCGCGGCCAGCGCTACATTCACCAGAGCAATTTCGAGCGAGATGCCGTAAACGCCGGTCCATCCGGCGATGCGGCACAGGGCAACGTTGTTGACCTGCGCGATGCCCAGAAGGTTCCAGGGGAACCCTGTAATCCTGGTGCGTGCCAACTCCACCGCAACCCACAGGAAAGGAGCTGTGGCCAGCGCACGGCGGTAGTCGCGCCCCGGGCCTACCAGAAGACTCAGGAGCAAACCAAACAATCCGTGATACAGCCCGAGGTAGCAACAAAAAAGAAACAGAGCGAGCATCGCTGCCGGCGTACTCAGCCCTCCATATTGGTGCATCGTGTCGTAGATCCAGTAACAGGTGCCGGCATACCAAAGAATTCCGCAGACGTAGCCGAGCAGAAACGCCTGCCACGGCGTCGCGGGCTGCAGCCTAGTGGCGCCGGCGATTTCGAGTTCGCCCGCCGGACGCGCCCGCAGCAATGCCACAATCAGCGGAGCAATCGCAACCCAGGAGAGGACGTAAACACCCGGAAGGGGAAAGATGATGACCTGAAGAATGGCCGACGACGCTACCAACAACCAGGCGCTGGAATGAATTTGCCGCACGCGCAAGGATAACAAAGAGCAGTAGCCAGTGGTCAGTTGCCAGTGGCCAGTTTGCTATGGGATAGGCTCGAGCGGACGAACTTCACAATCTCCGGAGTGACGTAGCGCGGCGGAGTGATGCGGAACACCGGGCGTTCTGCCACAGGCTTCAGGGAAACGGCTTGCCACGCCGGCGCGCAGGAGGCTTCATGCAGAATGACCGCGTTCGCGCGATCCAGAAACTCGCGCGCCGAATTCTTGAAATCGGCGGTCGCCGGGTCGAGCACCGTCAAGTAAAGATCCGGTCGCAGAAATTTCAACACGCTGTTCGACTCCATGATCACGTTGCGGGCGCCTTTCAGGCGCTGCCGCAACAGCGGCATAGCCTCGGCCAACCTGCCCTGTTCCGTCCGCGCCCACAAAACGCGCGCCGCACCCGCCACCAGGAAGCGGGAGGTGTCCGATTCTCCAGATCGATCGCGCTCTTCGGAAATCGCGAAGGAATGTTCGCCGGTCGCGCAGTCGCACGGCTCGCCATTCGCCGAACAGACGCCGTGGCCGTGCTGCGTAATCTTGACCGCGGTCCATTCGAATTCCGGCAGCGCCGCGATCAGGCCGGCGACCACGCTGGTCTTGCCCACACTGCGCGAATGCCCGCCGATGACGACCAGTGCCACGGAATTTCCCTCAGTCTTTTTTCGACAACCGCGCCAGCGTCGCCAGTTGCTTCAGATATTGGCGCACCGGCTGCGCCGGAGTTCCCCAGAACGGCACGCCCTTGCCGCGCAACACTTTATTGGGCAACACGCCGCCTTGCCCGCCGAGCATGACTCCCGCCTCGAGGCGCGCATGTTCGCCGATGCCGACTTGCCCGCCGAGCACAACGCCATTCTCGAGCACGATGCTTCCCGACAGCCCGGTCTGCGCGGCAATCACCACGTCTTCGCCGATGTCGCAGTTGTGCCCGATGTGTACGAGGTTGTCGATCTTCGCCCCGCGCCGGATGCGGGTTTCATCGAGCGCACCGCGATCAACCGTCGCATTGGCGCCGATTTCCACGTCGTCCTCGACGACCAACCGCCCCACCTGCGGAAATTTTTCATAGCGTCCGGTCTTGCGGTCGCGCACATATCCGAAACCGTCGCTGCCCAGCACGGCGCCCGCGTGAACGATCACTCGGTCGCCCAGCGTGGTGCCGGGATAAATCGTAACGTTGGGATAAATCTCGCAGTCATTGCCGATGCTTACGCTCTCGCCGATCGCACCGCCCGCTCCCACTCGTGTGTTCGCGCCCACTTGCGCCCGCTCGCCGATGACGGCCCGTGCCTCCACGTAGACACCGGGGCCGAGCACGACGGAGGAATGAATTACCGCAGTCGAGTGCGCGCGCCCCTGAGTCGAATTGGCCTGCTGCGGATCGGCCGGTCGCGGATCGACCTCGAGCGGCGGCGGTTCCCTCAGCGCTTGCGCCGCCCGGGCAAAACTGAGTTTGGGCTGATCGCCGATCAGCAGAGGGATGTGCGGGCGGGCGCTCGCGACCGCAACCGCGAATTCTCCGGCGATCACCGCACCGGCCGGCGATTGCAAGGCGGCGGCGAGATGTTTCTCGTCTTCGACAAAGACGAGATCATCTTTCGAGGCCGATGTAATGCTGGCGACGCCGCTCACCTCGATTCGGCCATCGCCGATCAATCGTGCTCCCACCGCTTCGGCAATCTGTTGCAGCGAGCGCTTCATGGCTCCCACTTTATAGCAGCCGGGCAAGCAGAAGGAAGGGCGCGGCGAAGAAACAGCGCGAGGCAAGGATGACGACAAAGGACATGGCCCAGACAGGATCGACCGGCGCAGATTTCACCAGGCCAGGTCGAGTTTGTAGAACCGTCTTCTACGGAATACTACAGGTCGCGGTGCCCTCACACATAATGAAATTGCCGGTGCCGTTGCAATCGGGAGTTTCGGGGCCGGCTACCAAGGTCCACGTCCCCCACACGACGCCGTTGCTCAACGTTCCAAGGGTGGTCGTGGTTCCGTTTGACATCCCGCTCAACTGCCCGTTCAGCGTAAGAAGGTTCCCCGGCGGCACACTCGACTGCACGTTATAGGTCAGAGTGCCCGTGACTTGTCCGGTGCCGGTGTTGGTGCCGAACGAAGCCGAGCCGTATACGTGTTCCTGGGCATATCCAGTGGCGAAGCACGGCCCCGAATTGATGAAGGCGAATTGAGTAATGTCGAGCGGCGCGGTGTCGATCACCGAGAAGGTCGTCACGAAACTTAGCCCGTTCGTGTTACCGCTTACCCTGGTAAGTTCGGCTTCCCAATTCCCGATGGCTTCGGTGTTGGTGATCGCGGTGGGATGGTATCCATAACAGCTACAGATCGCGAGCGCCATCGCCAACAGGGTGAGAAATGCAAGTTTCTTCATGTACGTCCTTGAATTGGGATCGGTACCTAGAGTGTCGGTACTTAGAATAGAGAGATGCGGGCAGCCTCGTCAATGGATGTAAGGGACCGGGCCCTGGATGAAGAGTTCCAGGCCGGTCCCTTGTCTTCGTTGCTTCATTCGCTGCTTCAGTAGGTGCAGTCGCCTCGCCCCGGTGCCGCGCCCGAGATTACATCGCCGGCGTCAGCACTGGGTTCATGGTAAAGGTTCCGTTGCCCGTGCAGTTCTCGGTTGACCCGGTTACCGACCAGGTGCCCCTGATCTGCCCACCACTCACTGTGCCATTCAGGGTGAGTGTATTTCGACTCCGCGCCGGTAGACATGATGATGTACTGAAATGCTCCCGACACTTGACCGTTGAAATTCCCAGTAATGGTGAATGAGCCTCTCTCGGTAGTCGCGGGAAAACTGCAGGGTGTGTTGTTCAACGTGAAGTTGAAACTGGTCGTGCCCAGCGACCCGTCGGCGTTGACGGTTAAGTTCGTCATAAAGATGAACGTGTTAGCCAACTAGGCTTCGGGTGGCGATGAGGCAGACCAACATAGTCACAGCGCCGCCGGCCTACCGTGGCGCGGGCCCGACTCGACGCGGTCCCTCTCTCGCGCTAGCCCGCGGAGCCTTCCGCCTCAATCCGCGCGGCCGCGCGACGGCCCCGCCAATCCCAGGATCAGCAACGCAATCGAGACACCCAGAAGAAATCCGCCGGTGAAGTGTGCGAGGTTGCCGTGGGTCCAGAGTTGCAATCCAATTCCGGCCGACAGAGCCAGCGAACCCACCGCGGTGAACAGACTACTCTTGCGCCGAATCACAACGCCTCCTTGATGGTTGACTGCATAGTGAACACAGGGCGCGGACGAGAGTCCGCCTTGGGCGAAATCCGAGGGCGCCCGCGCCGCTTACGCGCCGCGCTTGGTCTTCAACTCCACCAGGAGTTGCTCGATGCGGTCTTCCTTTTCGAGTGCGGCCAGACGGTCGTCGATGTTGTCGCCGGCGATTTCCGACTTCGCCTGGCTCACCGCTTCCGAGTACGCCACTTTGCGCTTCATGCGATCGAAAGCCGCGGTCTTCGAGCCGTCGCCCGAAGCCATGCGGGCGTCGCTGGCCTTGCCCACGGCGCGGGCGCGGCGATGCTGCGCAATCAGCACATCTGCCTTGGCCTGCGCTTCGGTCAGCTTCTGCTCCAGCTGCCGCAGCGCCGACTTTAGGTTTTCCACCTGCGCTTTCTGGTCGGCGACCTGCTGGGTGAAGTTCTCGCTCAACTCGCGATAGCTTTCCACCCGCAGCAGCGATGCGCGCGCCAGGTCGTCTTCTTTTTTGTCGACGGCCAGCTCGGCCTTGCGCATCCACTCGGCGACCTTTTCTTCGTTTTCTTTCTGCTTTTTTTCCAGCAAGTGCTGGTCGGCGATGGCAATCGCGACCTGCGTCTTGACCTGCAAAAGCTGGTTCTGCATGTCGAGAATGACCTGCTTGATCATCTTTTCCGGCTCCTCGGCCTTGTCGATCAGGTCGTTGAGATTAGCCCGAACCAGTGTCGAAACGCGCTCCAGTAGTGCCATATCGAACCCCCTTTGTGAATCAGCTACTAGCTTCGAACTGCTAGCTTGTTGCCCAACTTGCCGCTTGGATTTCTCATTGCATGCACGCGGTGGATCTGCGCGCACTCCGGACAACTCGTTTCCTTGCGCCGGAACGACGCTCCGAGAAGCATGCCGATGGCGACTCCGACGGCCAGCCACACCCCGACGTGTCCAGCCACGACGCCGAACACCGCGCCCAGCAGGGCTCCCAGCCCAATGCCTAGTCCCGCGTATTGTGATTTATTGGTCGTCATAACCGTGCTCCTGAACGCGCCTCGCTGTGCTCGG
Organism: uncultured Acidobacteriaceae bacterium; assembly: GCA_963709385.1. Lineage (GTDB taxonomy): Bacteria > Acidobacteriota > Terriglobia > Terriglobales > Acidobacteriaceae > Sulfotelmatobacter. Next base: position 56,028 of record CAVPWD010000022.1, on the reverse strand, counting down.
GCGGGGACGGGCGAAGGCGCCCGTCCCTACACAAGCAGACCCCTCGCTAGGCCTTCGGCGCATTGCCCGGTTTGGGGGCTTTGTCGCCGATCAGCCGTATCTTGCTCATCAAGTCCGCCAACGGCATGCCGGAGAGCGTCTCGAACAATGCCGGCACTTGCGCCGCCATCTTGGTGATGTCGCCCGTGATTTTGTTCATGCCCGACGCATCGCCGTTTCCGGTGGAGACGATGGTGATCTTGTCGACGTTGGCCAGCGGAGCCGCCAATGCCTTCACGATCTCCGGCATGCTGGCAAACAGCCGGTCGATCACTGCCGCCTGGTTGTATTCCTGGAAAGCTGCCGCCTTCACGTTCATCGCCTTGGCTTCGGCCTCGCCCTTCTTGAAAATGATTTCGGCTTCGGCCTCGCCTTGGGCGCGTATCGATGACGCCTGACCTTCGGCTTCCGCAATCAGCCGCTGCTTTTCGGCGGCGGCGAGGGTCTCAATCCGTTGACGCTCGATTTCGGCCGGCTTCAGCACGGTCGCGATCAGTTCTTTTTCGCGGCGATTGATTTCCGCCTCCTGCACCTTGACCTGCTGTTCTTTCTCGATCTGCTGCACCTTCACCGACTCGGCAATCACCTGCTGCTGCATGATGTTGGTCTGGATGTCGTACGCCTTGTCGGCCTGCGCCTGCTGGCGCTTGGTAACTTCCAGGTATTGCGCTTTCTTGATCTCCAGATCGCGCTGCGATTCCGCCTGCTTAGCTAAGGACAAAGTTTCGGCAAGCACGCGCTCCTGATCGGCCTGTGCCTTGGCCACGGCCGATTCCCGCGTCAGCGCGGCGCGCTTGATCGCCGTATCGCGATCCGCTTCCGCCGTAGCAACGTCGGCGTCGCGCTTGATGCGCGCCACGTCCGGCTTGCCCATGTTGGTGATGTATTCGTTCTTGTCGCGCACCTCTTTAATCGTGAAGGAGATCACTTCCAATCCCATCTTGTTCATGTCTTCGGCGCAGGTGCCACGCATGCGGTCGGAAACCATTTCCGGCTGCTTCACGATTTCTTCCACGGTGAGTTGCCCGATGATGCCGCGCAGGTGGCCTTCCATAACCAATCGGATCAGCCCTTCGCGCTCCTGATCGGACTTGGTGAGGAATTGTTCTGCCGCGGTTAAAACCGATTCGCGATCCGACTTCACCTTGATCTGAGCCACCGCTTCCACCGTCACAGCAACACCCTGTTTGGTGTACAAATCCTGTTGCGGCGCTACATCGAACGACATCAGTTCCAGAGAAAGATCGCGGCAAACCTGTACCATCGGGAAAACGAGTGTGCCGTGTCCCTGCACCACCCGCGTTCCGCCCAGGCCGTACACGATGAGTGCTTCGTGCGGCCCCGCTTTGCGATAGAGCCTGGCCATTCCGCTCATCAGGAACAGGATGACCATCACTCCCAGCCCAACAAAAATCCAAATCGTCACCATCGTCGGCAACCCGAACATAACGCCTCCTGTTAGGAATGCAGTGCCAAAAACTTGGTTTCGCTTGAGTCACGTACCGCCGGGGATCCCGGGCCCATCAACTCCGAATGGGCTGGCGGAGGGTTCAGGTTCCACTTCACAATCGAGTTATTCCCGAACCACAGAAAACCGAGCACCACATAAAAGACCACCAGCATTGGCCACGCCGCCGCCGGATTCAGCGCACGCACCAGCCAGCCTGCGATGGTGAACAGCAGCAGCATGAACACCATGATGCCCAGCCCCAGCATCAAAGACCCCTCGCGCGTGGTGTAGCCGTTGGGCCGCCAGTTGATGTCGAAGTGCACGGCCATCCGCATCGGCAACTGGTCCCAGTTCTGCCAGTACTTGAGCACCGTGACCGGCAGCACCAGCCACATCAACCCGATCAGCGTCTTGTACCAATCTCGATTCATAAGAGCACCAACGAGCACCGCTCGCGACGAGCCGCTACTGATCTCCCGAGATCTCGCTCCACAACTCGACGTAGGCAATTCCCTTGTCGTAACGCGAGACCACAACCTCGGTCCCCTGGGCGATGGCGCCGCCGTTCTCGCTGCGAGCGCCGCAGACGCGGCGCGTGCCGACCTGGGAGTAGACGATCTCGCCGGTTCCACCTTCGCGGATGGAGGAAGAGACGCGGCCCAGCACGCCGACCATTTCGTAGTCCGCGGGATCCATGTTCTCCCCGTCCGACATGAGCACGCGGCTCAGAAACAGGAAAATGATTCCGCCACCGGCGAGCCCGCTAATAACCGAGAACAACAGTCCCAGCCCGACCCATACTGTCGAGAAGCGCGTGAGTAGATAGCCCGTGCCGCCAAACCACGCCAGGAAAGCCGTGAGCGTGACAAAGTTAAAAGGTGAAACGCTGCCGCGCGCCGCCGGCTGCGCGGGCGCGTGTCCGGCTGCGGGTGCGTGCGCCGCTGCCGGCGCGTGACCACCGGCAACCGGGGCGTGCCCCATGGGGCCGTGCACCGCCGGCAGATGAGGCACGCCGTGACCGTGAAAGTGCGGCAAGTGCAGGCGTCCGAAACGCGAGCTGCCAAACACAAACGAAAAGAAACTGAAGCAGAAGCCGACTGCGAAACAGATCAAATAAAAGTCGGACCAGTCCAACCTTGTCGACGTCATCGGATTCGCCTCCCTTCCCCGTTCGCACCCCGACGATGGTTCCCGTCGGTAGCCATAAGCTCGGGCCGTAATGCCTCCAGCAACCGCTCCGCCAGCCCCGGCGTGTCGAGAATCGCACCCAACAGCAGAAAACAGCGGCGCGTATCTTTTTCGCGCGCGGCCTTGATCAGAACGTTGCTCACTTCCGGATCGCTGGCGAATTTCTCCGAGCCCTGCAGCAGCCAAACGTCGAGCTGGCCTTCCGTAGTGCGTAAATCCGAAGTCAGCTCCGCGTGGTAGCCCTCGGGGTCATCCACTAGAAAACCGGGATGCACCTTAAAAAATTTCGCCAGCAGCGCGCGTGACGATTGCGTCATGTGCGGGCGCGCCCCGTTTTCGATCTGCGAGAGATACGACTGGCTGATGGATGGCGCTTTGGCGTGACCGCGGCTCTTGCCCGCTTGGTCACGAATCGCCCGCACCAGTTCCAGCTGGGTCATGGGGCGGCCCAGGCCGCGCAACGAACCTTCGACTTCGCGGAGGTACCGAATTTTTTCGCCCAGCTTCACTCGCCACGCCCCGATTTGTATTTCAAATCGGGATAATCATATTGCAATCTGCAATGTATGTCAAGAGCCGGATTTGGAATGGCGTCAATGGCTTGCAGGCCGGCCCAAGAAAAGCAAAAAGCGCCTCGCATTTGGCCCAGGCATCGTCGTGAGGGTCGGACGCCCACACCCGCTTGTTATTTGTGTGACCCAGGGACCTTTTTTGACAGCGAATACGGGGACGCCTAGAATGGAGATCACAGCGTAGATATGTCAAGGCCGCTTGCCAATCTCGACTACTTAGTCACCTACCAGCCGAACCGAGCTCCTGATGGCCGGTCGTCGGCTGCGACGCCGGATAATCGTGGGCTTGTATCTAAGGCTGCGGCGGCCGTAGATCGCGCTGTTGAAGAGGCTGTGGTCGCTCTGGGAACGCCGATCCTGACCGCGCTTTATAAGACTGCGACGGGCAAGAGCACGGCCTTTGAGCTTGTAGACGCACTCCACGTTCGCCTGGAGGATCTTTTCGCCGTGCTGGATGTTCTTTCCAACCGGTTTCAGTGGGTTGACGTCGACAAGACCGACCCCAAGGGAAATTACGTGGTTACTCTGACGCAGACCGGCCGGGACTACCTCGAGAAAACTATAGGTGTAACCAGGGCCAAGTAATACGGGACTCAACCTTCCCTCAGGGGGTTAGTAACCGTTGGCCGACATAATCGAACCCGCAAAGAGCAATTCAGTCTCTGCCGCCTGGTCAAGCGTGCGCAGGTGGACCGGTGGCGCCGCATCCATTCTCGCTCTTCCACTATCCCTTACCATCCTTCCGATTATCTCTGTGTGGATGGCCGTGCCCAAGTCGTTATCGGTCTGGTGGTACGCCAGTCTGGCGATTCTGTTCGGTGAACTTGTGGGTTTTTCCGAAATTACCACCCGTTACCGGGACGAGCCGCTGCGCGCGACTTTCAACCGCTTTGGCGTCGTCTACCTGCTGATCAACGGATTGCTTTCCGGGTGCGCGTTTTTTCTGATGCAGGCTTATGGCGACAAGATATTTCCTGGTCTGCAGGGCTCTCCCTTGCTGGAGGCCATCGTGGGCGGGTTCGGCGCCATGACGGTATTGCGCTCAAAACTCTTCGTGTTTCGCACCGATGACGGCAAGGAGATCCCGATTGGTCCCGACTTGGTCATCGCTTCCCTGCTTCGCATCATGGATCGCAAGATTGACAGATTGCGAGCGGCGCGGCGACAGCAACTGGTTTTCGAGCTGGCACAGCGTATCGCCACGGCTGCCGGCAACGACAACGATTTCGACAATCCCAACAGCTTCATTCTCATTTCCCTGGCGTCCTTCCAAAACCTCAGCACCGACGAGAAGCAGCAAATCACCACCACCGCTGATGTCTTGCGCGAAAAATTCAAAGGGAAGCCGAGCCTCTTCAAAGCCATGATTCTGGGTTTCGCCGTGCTCGACATCGCCGGAGAAGAAAACCTTCGGGCCATCATGCAGGATCTGGAGAAGTATCTCTGGAGCACTAAAGCTTGATAAGACGCACAATCCCCGTCCTCAGTGATTGAAATTGGGAAGATCTCACAGTCCGGCTTCAATCCGCGAGCGGGGATCGAGATAATCGCGCAGTGCGTCGCCAATAAAGTTGAACGACAACACCGCGAGCATCACGGCCAACGCGGGAAAAAGCACGAGATGGGGAGCGTCGAAAAGATGCGCGCGGCCGTCATTGAGCATGGCTCCCCAACTCGCGGTAGGCGGAGGAACGCCCAGTCCGAGAAAGCTCATGGTGGCTTCGGCGAGAATGGCACCGGCCATGCCGATCGCAGCCTGCACCACCACGGGTTGAATAATGTTGGGCAGAATGTGGCGCGCAATAATTCGTAAATCGGAGGCGCCAAGCGCGCGGGCAGCTTCGACGAATTCACGCTCGCGCGCGGCCAGCACTTGCCCGCGAACCAGGCGCGCGTAACCGACCCATCCTCCGAGCGAGAGCGCGAGCACGAGATTGAAAATGCCCGGCCCGCGGAAGGCGACGAAGGCAATCGCCAGCAGGATTCCGGGGAACGAAAGAAATGCGTTCATCAGGACGACGTTGACGAAGCGATCGATCGCCCCGCCGTAGTAGCCGGCGATGGACCCGATGATGAGTCCAAGAGCGAGCGAGGCAGCCACAACGCAACTGCCCACCAGCATGGAAATACGTGCGCCGTAAATGGTGCGCGAAAGAATGTCGCGTCCCAGTTCGTCGGTACCGAACCAGTGCGCGTGCGAAGGAGTGTCGAGGCGCGCGGGCAGGTTGATCGCAGCGGGATCCTGTGGTGCGATCCACGGCGAGAATAGCGCAAGGATTGTGAAGAGCAGGATTAGTACCACGCCGATCGCCGCCAGTGGATTGTGCCGAGCATTCCCTAGAACTCTGCCCCCAACCTGACGGCGCAACGAGATGGCGGGTGTCGACATGGATGGAATATTAAACCCGAAACGCGGTCTTGAGATCGCCGGCGAAATGTGTTTTCATAAGGAAACTGCAAGGACGGCATGCCCGCTCCGCATGCGCGCCGTAACCCTCCACCCTTAGCCCACAATTCTAAGGAGAAAAACCATGAGTAAAGTCTCGTACATTCCTAAAGACTACAACACCATCACACCTTACCTGATCATCCGGAATGCGGCCCAGGCCATTGAGTACTACAAGAAAGTTTTTGGCGCGACCGAAACCGTTCGCATGAACGGCCCAGATGGTAAGGTGGGTCATGCCGAACTGAGAATCGGCAACTCGATCATCATGCTCGCCGACGAAAACCCTAGCATGGGCCAGGGACACGTCAGCGCCGCCACGCATTGGCGCAAGCCCGGTGAGCCTCTATGTATATCTTCCCGACGTAGATCGGGTGGTTGAACGCGCGGCTGCCGAGGGCGCGAAAATTCGTAAAGCCGGTTCAGGACCAGTTCTACGGAGACCGTTCCGGCTTCATCCAGGATCCGTTCGGACATTTCTGGAGCGTGGCCACGCACGTGGAAGATGTGTCGCCCCAAGAGATGAAAGAACGGATGAAGAAAGTAATGCAGGCGGCGTAGTTTTGTTGCGCAGAGGGCGGGGCGGCCACGCCCTGCCCTTGCACTTTCTGCCGATACTTGCACATTGGGCGTCGCGGCTGCGATTATCGTTTTGCTTAAAACGACCCTCTCGCCCAAAGGCCTGATCATGCGTAAACCTCTGCTTTGGCTCGCCATCGTCGTAATCCTCTCCGTTCGACTGTTCGCGCAAAAGCCCGCCTGGCAGCCCGCGCCGGGTCACTTGACGTTAGAACTGTGGCCGCACGGCGCGCCGGGCGCTGCATCGAACGCGGCAGCGGAGGTCGACACCACGACCGCCAAAGATCACATGATCGCCGGCCGCGCGGTCATACGCCTGGGCAATGTGTCGACGCCAACCCTCACGCTTTATGCACCCACGGTAAAGAACACTGGCGCTGCCGTGGTGGTGTTTCCCGGCGGCAGTTACCACATCCTCGCCATCGATCTTGAAGGCACCGAAGTCTGCGACTGGCTCAACTCGGCGGGAATCACCTGCGTGCTGGTGAAGTACCGCGTGCCCGACTCCGGGCCGTATCCGAAATCTTCGGCCGCTTTGCAAGATGCGCAGCGAGCGTTCGGGATGGTCCGCGCTCACGCAACGGAATGGCATATCGATCCCAAGCGCATCGGCGTGCTGGGATTTTCTGCCGGAGCTCATCTTTCCGCTGCGCTCAGCACGCACTTCGAGCAGCGGCTTTATGATCCGGTCGATGCCGCCGATCAAGTCAGTTGTCGGCCGGACTTCGCGGTCATCGTCTATCCCGGCTACCTGGCGATGTCGGAAAAGAACTTTGAGCCCAATGCCGAAATTCATGTCACGGAAAAGACTCCGCCCACTTTTATCGTGCAAGCTGAAGACGATCCGGTGCATGTTGAAAATTCGACGGTGTATTTTCTGGCGCTGAAGAATGCGAAGGTGCCGGCGGAGATGCATCTCTACGCCAGCGGCGGGCACGGCTACGGATTGCGGCGGACGGACCTTCCGCTTACGGCATGGCCGAAGTTGGTGGAGACTTGGCTGAGGACGATTCAGATAGTGCCGGCGCCATAGCGTGAGAGCAGCGTTTCTATGCTTCGATTTGCGTTCTAGCGTGATGTCTTGAAGTCGAAATACGCAAGATTCATATTCCCTTCCGTGAGAATATGAATGGTCAGAACGCTTTTACCTGCGGGAAGGTGAAGCCGCACAAGATTCGGCAAGACGTTCCAGTGGTGCCACTGCCGCCAGGCAATAGGATCGGAAGCATTAAATGTCGAGGGGATCGCTAGCGGGGGCGTCACGGACTCCCCGTTCACGTCCAGCGAAATCGTTCCGCCGCGATTTGAGGTATAGAGCAAATCGGCGCTGTACACGCCGGCCTGAGCCACCTGCACCGTGATGTTGAACCATTCTCCCGGCTCGGTCCATCCCACATAGAGCTGATTCTCCGGCGGCTGAACCAAGTCATAAGGATTATTGTCGATCTGGTCGTGAAACTTTGTGTATGAGATGTCGACGCTTTCGTCCATCCGGAATTGATTCAGGTAAGTTCCGTCGGCGGGATTCAAGCCGCCGCTGCCGCTGTTTTTCGAATCCGAATCGTGATACGCGATTCCTTCTCCACCGCGGTCATAGTAGGCGCATTCTACTTTCCCCGGAATTTTCTGCGCTCCGCCTTGATGGCGGCTGTCCTCATAGGGAGTTCCCTTGTAGTTTTTCAGGAAATTCGTCTGCGCGGAACAGATGGCGGATGCCGAGACAAGGGCGAATAAGATCGCGCTACAGAACGATCGCGAGGCGGCTTTTCTCATCGAGATTGCCTCCCGGGGGCCTAAAAGGTTTCGCACCCGCTGAGCGTTTTTACTGCCGAATCCTCGGGTTCGCCACCGAGTACAGCACATCCGTCAGGAAGTTCACCGCGACATAGGTCAAGCCGATCGCGAGGATGCAGCCTTGAACCAGGTAGTAGTCGCGGGCGGAGATGGCGTCGATGGTGAGGCGGCCGATGCCGGGCCAGGAGAAGATTTTTTCGGTGACGATGGCGCCGGCCAGCAGTGCGCCGAACTGCAGACCCAGCACGGTAATTACGGGGATCATGGCGTTGCGCAGGGCGTGACGGTAGACCACTGTGCGTTCGGGCAGGCCTTTGGCGCGGGCGGTGCGGATGTAGTCCTGGCTTAGCTCTTCGAGCATCGATGTGCGCACCATGCGGGTGAGGATCGCGGCAAGCGCAGTGCCCATGGTCAGGGCCGGCAGCACCAGATTCGCGAACGATCCCGCGCCTGAGACTGGGAGCCATCCCAGTTTGATCGCGAACAACAGAATCAAGATCGGACCGAACGCGAAGTTGGGGAACGACAGGCCGAAGAGGCTGACGATGGAGAGCACGCGGTCGTCCCAGCGATTGCGGCGGCGGGCGGAGCGGACTCCGGCGGGAATGGAGAGCACGATCGCTATGAACAAGCTCGCCAGGGTCAGTCGTAGAGTGTAGGGATAGCGTTGCAGCACGAGACGCGTGACACTCTGGTTGTAGCGAAACGACGGACCCAGGTCGCCGTGGAGTACGCCTTTCCAATAGCGGATGTACTGCTCGCCTAGCGGAGCGTCGAGGCCGTAGGCGTGGCGCGTGGCGGCAATGTCGGCAGCGGGCGCGCCTTCGCCGAGCATCTGCTGGATGGGATCGCCGGGAACGAGGTGGATGAGCAAGAAGACGAGGCTCACCACCAGCCAGATGACCGGGAGAGTATAGAGGACGCGTTGGAAGAGGCGGAGGAGCATCGGCGTTATTTGGTCGTTGGTCAGTTTTCAGTTGTCAGTTCTCGTTACGTCGTCATCCAGACGCAGCGCGCTCAATCGCGCCCACTCGATGGACCTGTTCGACGAAAGCCACTTCTCGCGCAAAGGGAGTTTCGCGCGACATAGACCCGCGTGCGACGCCGTTGTGGACTGCGACTGACATCATCGAATAGGGATCCTTCGACTGCGCGCGACGACTCGCTTCGCTCGTCGCCGTGCTTCGCTCAGGATGACATTTCGTTGGGGGATGGCTCATCGCTGAGGCTCCACTCAGTCTCCTCCCTGTCGCGCTGCCTCGGCTTCGCCTTGCACTTCGGCCATCTTTTCGATTCTCACTCTGGCGATGCGGTGCCCTTCCAGCTCTTCCACCGTGTAGCGGCGGCCTTCGTATTCAAAGAAGTCGCGGAGCATGGGAATCCGTTGCAGACGGGCGAGAATGAAACCTGCCAGCGTTTCGAATCCGGCGTCACGTGGCAGGGTCAGGCCATACTCGGCTTCCAGGTCGCGGATGTTGACCGAGCCTTCGAGCACCAGCACCGATTCATCTTCCAATGCGGGCTCGCTGGGCGAAACGTCGAATTCGTCTTCGATGTTGCCGACCAGCTGTTCGAGAATGTCCTCGACCGTGATCACTCCGGCGGTCGATCCGAATTCGTCGACCACCACGGCGAGATGCCGGCGGCGCTCTTTGAACTCCGCCAGCAATTCGGCAAGAACTTTCGTCTCCGGGACGACCAGCACGTCGTGCATGATCTGCCCGATCTGCACGCGCGAGATCCGCGTCGACGTAGTCTGGCCGAGATTGCTCAGACGAAGGCGCATCCAGCGCATCAGGTCTTTGTAATAAAGAACTCCGACAATATGCTCCGGGCCGCGCTGCGGATCGTAGACCGGGATACGCGAGTGCTGGCCTTCGACCACGCGCGCCAGCGACTCGTCGAGCATCAGGTCTGAGGGTAAAGAAAAAATATCGGGCCGGGCCACCATGACCTCGCGGACGGTAATACTGTCGAGTTCGATGGCGCTGTGGATCATCTCTTCCTGAAATTCGGGAATCTGGCCAAACTGGCGGCTGGCGGTCACGATGAGCTTCAATTCATCGGGCGAATGGACCGCGCCTCCGCGGCGGCCCGGCTGCGCCCCAAAGAGCCGCAACACCAGGCCTCCCGAGCGACGCATAAAGAACAGAACCGGCCGTGTAAGAGTAAGAAATGCCTCCATGGGCGCGGCCACAGCCAAGGCGATCTGCTCGGCACGTTGCAGCGCCAGGGTCTTCGGAACCAGCTCGCCCAGGATGACGTGCATGTACGTGATCAGGCTGAAGGCGATGATGATGGCGATAGTGTGGGCGTAGACGGCGGCGTGCGGCACGCGGTGCACGAACTGCATCCCCTCGACCAGCCGGGCGACCATGGGCTCGCCGATCCAGCCCAGGGTCAGGCTGACCATGGTGATGCCAAGCTGAACCCCGTTGACCACCTCGTCGAGATGCTGGTGCAGGCGCTGGACGATGCGCGCACCCACGCGCCCGGCCTCGATCAGCTGCTGGATACGGGTATCGCGCACGCTCACCAGGGCAAACTCGGCGGCGGCGAAGAAGGCGTTGGCTGCCACCAGGAGAAGGATCAGAAAGACCCGGAGCAGCACAAAGGCAACCATGGAAACGCAATTCTAACATTTCAAAGGCTGAGGGCAGCGGGCCGAGCGTACCGTGCAGCACCGTAAGCCTATGTGAGCACAGCCGGGGCCTGTCCCCACACGAGCCCGCTATCCCGGCGACCACGCCCGCCTTACGTGCGCCTCGTCACAAAATTCGCTTCCCAAATCCGCTATCCTTTTAGAGGAGTACATGTCTAACTGGCAGGCGGCAAAGGAGCTTCATCGCCCGCTCGTTGTGCTTGAAACCAGTCTGCATCTAAATCGTTAATTCCTTAGGAACAAAAGCAACTCTGGCAGCGTACTAACGAGTGAGGGCGCCATGGCTCCCCATCTCCACTTGGCGGTAACCACAGGAGGCGTTGTGAACGGTAACGGGAATAATAAGAAGAAGCGTCGCAAACTGATTATTTGGGGCAGTGTGGTAGCGGTAGTCGTCCTGCTCATTGCCGGTGGAGTGTTTGCGGCCACCCGCGGCGGCACCAAGATTGATCCCTCGAAACTAGCCAAAGTGGAAAAAGGCGACTTGGCCAAGAGCGTGGTAGCGACCGGCAAAGTCACGCCCATCACCAAGGTCGAGGTGAAGTCGAAGGCCAGCGGCATCGTCAAGAAGCTCCTGGTGGATTACGGCGACCATGTCAAGAAGGGACAACTCCTGGCCCAACTCGACAAAATCGAGATCGAAGCCCAGGTCGCACAGTCGAGCGCCGCGCTGGAAGCTGCACAGGCGAATCTGAAAAGCTCGCAGGCTGATTTCGAGCGCGCCAAAGTCGATGCGGAAGGTCCGGACGTTCCCGTGTTGAAACGCGCCTACGACCGCGCCATCGGCATGGCGAAGGACGGCGTGGTTTCGGCTTCCGCCCTGGACGATGCCGAGAAAAACTACGAGATGGCCCTGAACAAGCAGAACGTCTCCAAGGCGCAGGTGACGGTCCTGAAGGCGAAGATCGCGCAGGCGCAGGCGCAGGTAGCGCAGGATCAGGCCAATCTGACGCAGCTCGACGAGCAGCTCAGCTATACCGACATTGTCTCGCCGATCGATGGCATCGTGCTCTCGCGCGACGTGGAAATGGGTGACGCGGTCAGCTCGATCCTGGTTTTGGGCTCGTCGGCCACTCTGGTCATGACGCTCGGCGACACCAGCGAAGTCTATGTGAAGGGCAAGGTCGATGAGAGCGACATCGGCAAGGTGTATCTCGGCCAGCGCGCTCGCATCAAAGTCGAATCGTTCAAAGACAAAACTTTCGACGGCAAGGTGACCAAGATTTCTCCCATGGGCGTGGAGAAGGATAACGTCACCACGTTCGAAGTTCGCGTCTCGATCCAAAACCCCGGCGGCGAACTCAAAGCCGAAATGACGGCTAACGCGGAAATCATCCTCGACGAACACAAGAACGTGCTGCAGATTCCCGAAGGCGCAATCCTGTACGACAAGGACAAGAAGGCTTCGGTGGAAGTGCCCGACCCGAAAGGCAAAGACGGCAAAGATAAAGTCGCCGTCAACATCGGGATCTCCAACGGCGCCAAGACCGAAGTGCTCAGCGGCTTGAAGGAAGGCGATCAGGTGGTACTGCAGTAAGCGAGCGGCGGGCGGCGGGCGTCAAACTACAGATCCCGCCTGGCGCTTTCCGTAATCGGCAAACTGCGATGGGCTTAGGATGCAACGCCCAATGCCAAACGCCCGACGCCTGCCGCCTCGGGTCCGGGATGCCATGACTCTCTCCGAAATCCTGCGCCAGGCTCTCGCCACCTTTCGGGCTCACAAGATGCGGACCTTCCTCACTATGTTCGGCATTGTGTGGGGGATCGCTTCGGTGATCATTCTTGTGGGCTTGGGCCGCGGCTTCAGCGTCGACCAAAAGAAGCATATGCAGACGCTGGGCAAGGATCTGGTCATCATGTGGGGTGGGCGCACCAGCGCGCAGGTGGGCGGGCGCGCCGCCGGACGCGAGATTCAACTCAACGTCGACGACGCCGACTTGATTCGCGACGAGTGTTACCAGGTCAAGAACGTCAGCCCCGAATTGCGCCGCACCATTCCTGAAGTCAGCCAGTACAATCTGGCGAATCGCGGCGTGGTCGGCATGTGGCCCTCGTATCAGGATTTCCGTTCCTTGCAGATTGCCGAAGGCCGACTGATTACTGACGACGACGAACGCGACGGCCGCCGCGTCCTGGTGCTTGGGCTCGAAGGCGTACCGGCAGCTCTTTCCCGGCCAGCCCGCCATTGGCGCCAGCATCCTGGTGCAGAGCGTTCCCTATCTCGTGGTCGGTGTGCTCGAAGAGAAAAAACAGAACGCGAACTACAACGGCCCCGATAACGACTACCTGTTCGCCCCGTATTCCGCGATCTCGCGCGACTTTCCCCCGCCGACCAAGCCCGGAGCGGGCATTCAGCGCGGCTACCTGGATGACATCGTTTTCGAAGTAGGCGATCCCGAAGAGCATGAAGCCGCGGTTTTGCAGGTGCGGCGGACGCTGGCCCGCGTGCATCACTTCGACCCGCTCGACAAAGACGCGCTCTTTATCTGGGACACCATGGATGGCGCCAAGATGCTGGATAAAATCTTTGGCGTGGTAACCATCTTCTTCGGCTGCGTGGCCATCGTGACCCTGTGCCTGGGCGGAATTGGCGTGATGAACATCATGCTGGTTTCGGTGACCGAGCGCACGCGCGAAATCGGCACCCGCAAAGCGATGGGCGCGACCAAGCGCGACATCCTGCGGCAATTCTTCGCCGAGTCCGCCATGCTGACCATAGTGAGCGGCATTCTCGGCCTCACCTTCGGCATGGGGACCTGCGCCGCGCTCGAAGCTTTGCCCCTGCCCGACTTCGTTCCCCATCCCATCGTTTCCTGGATTTCGATTGTGGCTTCGATTCTGACGCTTTCGTTGATTACCGTGACCGCAGGCATGTATCCCGCCCAGCGCGCCGCGGATATGACACCCGTGGAGTCGCTACGCTATGAATAGCAAACTCTCTCTCCGCTCAACCATCGTGTCCGGCCGATTCGGAAGAAGTTTCGCGATCGGGCTGGTCGTGCTTCTCGCATCCACCGTGGGTTTTGCTTCTTCCACGCCGCAAGGCAGCTTCGAGAAGACGCTTTCGGTCACCGGTCCCGTCGATCTTGAAGTGCTCACTCATTCCGGCGACGTCACCATTCGCACCGGCGCCTCGGGCGCGGTCATTATTCGCGGCAAGATCTTCGTGAGCGACCGCTGGCTGGCCGGCAGCCGCCAGGCGGACGTTAGCGATATCGAACAGCATCCTCCCATCCGGCAGGAGGGCAACGGCATTCACATCGACTACGTGAATGCGCACAACATTTCCGTGGACTACGAAATCACGGTGCCCACCGAAACCACCATCCGTTCCCGCAGCGGCTCGGGCGATCAAGTGATCGAAGGCACGCGCGGCAACGTTGACATTCAGACCGGCTCCGGCGACGTGAAGCTGGCGCATCTTACCGGCGAGATTCGTCTGCAGACCGGCTCCGGCGATGTGCGCGCGCACGAAGATCGCGGGCGCGATCAAGGGCGGCGCTGGCAGCGGCGACATCGAGATCTTCGAAACTGGTGCCGGCGACATTGATTTGCACACCGGATCCGGCAACATCACGGCGCGCGGCATTCAAGGCGCTTTCCATGGCGAAGCCGGAAGCGGTGACATTACCGCCGAGGGAACGCAGAGTGGGAACTGGGAAATCCGCAGCGGATCGGGTAATGTTCATGTCCGGCTGCCCGCCAACGCTGCTTTCGACGCCGATATTTCCACCAGTTCCGGTACGGTCGATATCGACGCTCCGGTTGAAATGACGGTGCAAGGCCGTGTGCAGGAAATGCACAAATCCGTCCGCGGCAAAGTCCGCGGCGGCGGCCCGCTGCTCGCCGTACGAACCGGCTCAGGCGACGTGCAGATTCGGTAGAACCGTCGTTCGTCGTTGGTCGTTCGCCGTCGGATGACTGGTCATGCGACGACAGCTTGCAATTTGATCCGTTGCGGGTAGCCAACGACTAACGACCAGCGACCAACGACTCGACAACCATGTACCTGAAGGAACTCATCTCGCAAGGCTGGCAGTCGTTGATGCGCGATCGCATGCGTTCCACGCTCACCATGCTCGGCATCGTATGGGGCCTGGCGTCGGTCGTGCTGCTACTGGCCTACGGACAGGGCCTGGGAGGCTGCGTGCTGCACGCCTTCCTGAACATGGGCAACAACGTCATCGTGATCTGGCCCGGCCAAACCAGCATGCAGGCCGGAGGCCAGCGCGCGGGCAAGGCTATCAGATATGAACTCGAAGATGTGGAAGCGATTCGCGATGAAGTACCCATCGTCCGCGCGGTAAGCGGCGAGATCGACCGCAGCTTTGGATTCAAGATGGGCACGCGCGTGGTCTCGATCCAGGTGCGCGGCGTCGACATGCCGTATGGACAGATGCGCAAGCTGGAACTCGCCGACGGTCGTTATTTCAACGAAAGCGATTTCGCCGATCATCACCGCGCCGTGATTCTGGGTTACGAGGCGGCGAAGAAAGTGTTTCAGGGCGCGCCCGGAGTCGGCCAGCACGTCGAAATCGGCGGACTCGATTTCGAAGTGATCGGCACCATGCGCAACAAGATCCAGGACTCGATGTATAACGGCCCCGACAACGAGGATGGCTTCATTCCCTTCGCCCTCATGCGCGACCTGAAGAACGTGCGCGATCCCGACGAGATCATCATCCAGCCCACCGCGCCCGAACTCAACAAGAAAGCTCTCGCCGCGGTGCGCGAAGTGATCGCGCGGCGACACCACTTCGATCCCAAGGACGACAAGGCCACGCCCGAGTGGGACACCATCGAAGACCGCGCCATGATCAACGCATTTTCCTATGGCCTGCAGGCTGTCCTCGGCCTGATCGGCGTGGTCACGCTGGCCGTGGGCGGCATCGGCGTGATGAACATCATGCTGGTCTCGGTGACCGAGCGCACCCGCGAAATCGGCCTGCGCAAAGCCATCGGCGCGCGCCCGCGGCACATCCTGGTGCAGTTCCTGCTGGAAGCGCTGGTGCTGACCTTCGTCGGCGGCGTGATCGGCATGGCCGTCGCAGAATTGCTGACCTGGGCGATCCCGCCCATGCCGCTCTACGACGAGTTCTACAAAACCACCGACCACGAAGGCGCAATCTTCCTGCACGCGTCCATGAGCGTGATGATCATCTCGTTCGTGATCCTGTCGCTGGTAGGGATTGTCTCGGGATTCTTCCCGGCGCTAAAGGCGTCGCGGCTGAATCCGATTGAAGCGCTGCGCTACGAGTAGCTGAAAACCCGGAATCGGCCCCGCACAAGGAGCGCGGTGGCTTAACTTCCGCAATAATTCGGTCGGCTAATGGAGTTTATGTGCTGCGCTCTTCGCATCGCTGAGGATCTGCGCCGCGCATTCCGCAGGGTTATCGTCCCAACAGGCTCCAGTAGCTTTGCTGGAGGCTTTATGGTCAGGCCAAGCAAATTCTACGGTGTAAAGCACCTGAGTCCGCTTGCCGACACGCTTCCAGTCGACGTTTGTAGGTATCGTCACGATCAGAGTCCCCGGTTCGTGCCCGCCACTCAACTTAAAATCAGGCGATTGCGCAAATGCGGCCTCGACCTGGTCGGCAATCTTCTGGGACAGGCCATCATCTCCCACGTGCCAAAACTCAACGAGCGTAGGTTTGATTGAGGCAGGGTCGCCCGTCGCCGCCGGCGCATGATCCACAGCAGCGGGAGGCCCCAGCAACTCCGTAAGAATCGGTTTCAGCGCGTCGGCCCAGACTTGATATCCCTTCGCCGCGGGATGTAGTTTGTCCGCGTTCATCATCCCGCCGAACAGTTTTCCATCGCTGCCGGCCAGTTTGTCGTTAATGTTCAGATATCGAATCTTCTGGCCATCGGCGAGCGCGGACAGATTGTGGTTGATGCTGTCGATGAGAGGCATGAACGCCATCTTGTCGCTATCGTCATTCCTTGGAAAAATCCCCATCAAAATGACCGTTGCCGTGGGCGCCTTCTCTTGAATCACATGCAAAATCGCCTGCAGACCACGCGTAATTTCGGCGGCTCTCGCGGGAACCTCACCTGGGGCCGATAAATCGCCGACATTGTTTGTTCCGGCCAGCAAGACCACGACCTTGGGATTGACTCCATCCAGTTCCCCGTTTTCCAAACGCCACAGAATGTTCTGGGTTCGATCCGCGCCCCAGCCAAAGTCAGCCGCGTTCCAGCCGAAGAAATTCTGTTTCCAATTCGCCAGCAGGTCCGGATAGTCGAGCGCGCCCCACCTTCTCGTGATCGAGTCACCTTCGAAGTAAACGTCGATGCCAGCTTGCTTCGCCTTGACCAGCAACTGGGCATGCGCCACCAGAGAATTCGCGTCGGTGCGAAACACCGCCTGATCGGCGGGAAGCTCCCAGAGCGTCCCGTGATAGTTCAAGAACTTATCCGCCCAGGGAATGAAGTACTTCCAATTCGGCGCATCGGTGTGACCGGCGTCATGCTGCCGCCACGCGAGTTGGCCATCGAGCAGCCCGGTATTCACCGGCGGCATTTTCGCAGTGTGATAGTCGTCACCGACGACCAGGTCCTTCGCTCCAAGGCTCTTCGCGCCCAAGAGCCGGAAGACCGCGCCCGCGTCCACAGTCGCCATGAAGCTGCCCTGATGGTCGAGCCACTTTGCGTCACCCATTTCCGGGACGCCATAGCTGATAAACGTGAGCCGAGGCGCGCACAGCGCGATCAGTTCGTTCGAATCCACCGGCAAATCTCGGGCATTCTTGCTGCCGAATGAAGCTTCGCTCGCACCGTACTTGATGAAATTACCCGCCATCCAGTGATACTCGCCAGTTCCCGTGAGACTCTCGACCGCTTCTCCGAAATTGCGCCGGTGCGGTTTTGTGCCGCCTTCCCCGGAGGATCCCACCAGCACGACGGCGAAGCGCGTATCGAACGCCATGGTCACGAGCGCGGCCTTGCCATAACGAGAAACACCTTCGATGCCAACGCGCTTCGCATCGACGCTCTTGTCGGTCTCCAGATAATCGAGCGCGCGCGACGCGCCCCAGCCCCACGCCCGCAACGCGCCCCAGTCATCGGGCTTTCGAGGCTGGCCCTTATTCGTGAGGCCAATGATTCCCTTCGTCAGGCCTGCGCCGTTGTCCGCCTGGATGCTGCTGGTATCGAGCAGCGCGTATCCCCACCCGTTGGCAATGAGCTGTTCCATCGCGGGCGGATCGCTCCCCATCATCTTCTTGAATTCCGGATGGCTCGCCAGAAATTTCAGGATGGCCGCGCTGCTGAACATGATCATCACGGGCACGGGACCCTTCGCATTCCCGGGCGTGACCAGCGTCATCTCAACGTCAACGTTGATCGACGGATACGCCGAGTTGTCCACGTGTCCGATCAGTTGCTTCTCAACGACCGGAAAAACTCCGGTCTTCGAATCGGTTGTACTCTTCACCGTCCAGGTCACCTTCGGCACATTGGGCGGGATGCGGCCGAGAACTTCGCGCTCGAAATCTTCGACAATCTCCGGGCGGCGCTGCTTCCACCACTGTTCCGCTGACGTGACCTTCTTCCCATTTTTCAGCGTGAGCGCATCGGGCAGATCGCCATAAAGATTGGCCTTCGCCTCGTCGTAATTGGCGTGATTGGGATCTTTTTCATTTCCGCTCGGCCCGGGACGAAGCGCTTTGATCCCCAGCTGATCCATCATGTTCTGATGGTCCTGCTCCGCCGTCCAATCTTTCGGAGGCGGTTGCTGCCCCACGACCATCGGACAAACGAGAACGGCCAAGATGGCGGATACGGCAACCCACGACAGTGTCAGCTTTCCGCGCGCGGCCAAAATCATGCTTGACTCTCTCACTTGGCCTTCAGATTCGAGGTACCAAGAATAAACGCAGCCACATTGCTATGCAGTTCCTTCAACGAAGCCTCGTGGGCGTAGACCATGTGCCCGGATTCGTAGAATTTGAATTCGATATTCTTCTGCAGTTTGGCTGGTATCGGCAGGTGCTGCATCTCGAAGATGCCTTCGTAAAATGGCGTGGCCAGGTCGAAATAGCCCGCGTTCACCATGACCTTCAGATCCGGGTTGTACTTCATGGCTCCGGCCAGATCGACCATCACGTTGGTAGCCTGCGGAATCGGCACCGGAGCGCCCGGCGGCTGGTGCAGGAAATTCCAATTCCTCTCGACGTCGATTTCCGGCTTGTACTCACGGCCTTCGCCGAATTTCAAATCCTTGCGCACATAATCGTTGAAGGCTGAGACGTACGCCGAGCCGATGGACGCCGATTGCGGATCGTATTCCGCCTCGCGGCTGAGCGGGTCAAGTGTTGGTCCCGAAAATCGAGTGTCGAGCCGCCCCGTGGTCAGGTCGGTGTCGGCGAAGAGAGTCTTCCCGAACTGTCCCGCATTCACGCGCAAATCCGACTTCTCAATGTAGTCCGCGGGCAGACCGGTGTAGCGATGTAGCTTCGCGACAATCGCCTGGCGCTGGTCTGCAGGCAGGCTCGATCCCGCCCCCAGAGCGACCGCATAGTCCGTCATCGCGAAATGCTCAACTTCCGTCAGCAGCGTGGACAGTTCCGCCGGCGGATCGGGCAGCTTGTGGTGGTACCAGGCAGTGGCGGCGTAAGTGGGCAGAACGAGCTGATAAGGCAGATCGATTCCAGGATTGAACTGCGGCGTGTCGGCGTTGATGTCGTAGCACAGAATCTGCGACAGCAAGATGACTCCATTGAAATCGATAACGTGGCCGGTTTCCAGAACGTTAATCAACGCTCCCGAACGGGTTGTACCGTAGCTCTCGCCATACAGATACTTCGGCGAATTCCAGCGCCCGTATTTCGCCAGGAACTGCACAATAAAATCGGCGAAGGCGTCGGCATCGGCATCGGTGCCGTAGAACGTCTTTTCGCGGTCTTTTCCTGCGAGGCGGCTGAACCCCGTTCCCGGAGCATCCACAAAGACCATGTCGGTCGCATCGAGCAGACTGTAATCGTTGTTCACCACCGTGTACGGCGCTGCCGGAGTATGGGAATTGTCGAGCGTGACGACACGCTTCGGGCCAAACGCTCCCATGTGCAGCCACACGGTCGATGAACCGGGCCCGCCGTTGTAAAAGAAAGTCACCGGACGCGACCCACTCGCTTCGCCCGACTTGAAATACGCGACGTAGAATATGCTGGCTTCGGGCGGCAGGCTCTTGTCGTCCTTATCGCGATTCTCTGGGACGTCGTCCCAACCCTTGGGATGCACGATAATCGTGCCGGCGTAGGCGTCGTAGGCGATCGCCTTTCCGCCGACCGTGACCGTGCCTTTGCTGGCCTGTTGTTCCGGCTTCAAACCCTCGGTCTTCGCACTGTCAGCCTTCGCGGAATCGTTTTTCTTTTGCGCGTCGTCATCCTTCGATTGAGCGCGGAGTGGGCTGAGAAACAGAGTCGATCCGAGAATGACGACTGCGATCCGTGAAAGCATGGCGATTCTCATCGAGGACATTTCCTTGAACAGACGAAGTTTGCAACTCTTGGGAATCAGGTCCGCTCTAGCGGCAATCATGCTACGTGCACCGCACCGACAAGTCAAAGAATGCTGCAGCGAAACGCGCTTGCTGAAATCTTGACGCGGAGCGAAGTGTGGGGTCGTCGGCAGCCCTCAGAGCTTTGTTCTGATTTCGTAACGTGTTCTGATTTCGTAATAACAATACTGACTGTTTTGTTTCCTCTGGCATTCCTCGTATATTGACTCGATCTCAAGCTGGTGAATGGGAAGGATTTTCCTCTCATGGACGGGGAGCGGAATGTCCGGACCATCCGATCAGAATGCCAGGAGGAATTGTGAATCAGACAAAGAAAATCTGCGTAATGCTGCTCTCGATCGCAGCGTTTGTCTCCGCCGGAGTCTTGCCCAGCCGCGCGCAAACGCTGAACACACGCCACGTGCGCCAGGCAACGCTCAACGGCCAGGCCCGGCTCGTGGGCCGGCTTCCCCTCACTCAGATCATGCAGTTGGATGTGGTTCTGCCCCTCCGCGATCCGGCCGGCCTCGACAACTTCCTGGCCGACCTGTACAGCTCGACCATCCCCAACTTCCGGCACTTCCTGACCCCGTCCGAGTTCACGGCGAAGTTTGGCCCCACGCAAGAACAGTATGACGCAGTCGTGCGTTACGTTCAGGAGCATGGACTCGACGTGGTTGGCGGATCGCGCGATGGCATGGAGGTGCAGGTCAAAGGACCGGTATCGGCCGTCGAATCGGCCTTCCACGTGAACCTCCTGACCTACCAGCATCCCACCGAGAATCGCATCTTCTACGGGCCTGACCGTGAGCCCAGCGCCGACCTGCCGTTCGCGCTCTGGCACATTTCCGGCCTCGATAACTATTCCATCCCGCATCCGCTCTACGTCAAGAAGAGCGACTACGCCAACGCGCACGGCATGAGTCCAGATTCTGTTGTCCGCCATGCCACGACTGGCTCAGGTCCGTCGGCATCCTTTCTGGGCAGCGACATGCGCGCCGCATATTACGGCGGCACAGCGCTGACCGGTGCTGGCCAGAACCTCGGACTACTCGAATATTTGGGCACTGACCTCGCCGACCTGACCAAGTACTACACCAACGTGCACCAGACCAACTCCGTGCCCATCTCGCTGCTCTCTACCGATGGCACCAGCACCAGCTGCGTGGATTCACGAGCCGGCCGCCGCTGCGACGACACCGAGCAGACTCTCGATATGACACAAGCCCTGGGCATGGCCCCCGGCCTGGCCAGCCTGGTGATGTACGTTGGATCGACCGATACGGCCATCATCAGTTCCATGACAACGCACAGCCCGCTGCCGACGACCATCGGCTGTTCCTGGGGCTGGACGCCGGCCGACGCCTCCACGCTCGATCCCTATTTCGAGAAGATGGCGGCGCAGGGCCAGAATTTCTTCGTAGCTTCGGGCGACAGCTCGACCTGGTCGTCGAGGAACGAGGCGTGGCCCGCGGACGACGCCAACATTGTTTCCGTAGGCGGCACCGATCTAACGACGGCCAGCGCAGGCGGCGCATGGAAGTCGGAAACAGCCTGGGTCGACAGCGGCGGCGGCATCTCTCCCGACAAAATCGCGATCCCCGCGTGGCAGCAACTGGCGGGCGTAATCAACTCCAGCAACAAGGGATCGACCACGCTGCGCAACGGCCCCGACGTCTCGGCCAACGCCAACTTCACCTTCTATGTGTGCGCCGACCAGACTACCTGCACTGCAAACGAATACGGCGGTACCAGCTTCGCCGCGCCGATGTGGGCGGGATACATTGCTCTGGTCAACCAGCAGCTAAAGGCTAATGGTTTCTCTGACATTGGCTTCATCAACCCCTATCTTTACTCGTTCGGTGTGAGTTCGAGCTACGGCACGGACTTCCACGACATCACCAGTGGCAAGTCCGGCAGCTACTCGGCTGTGACCGGCTACGATCTGGTGACGGGATGGGGAAGCCCCAACGGGCAAGGGCTAATCAACGCGCTGGTGGGAGAGAACTAGCTCTGGCTTCCATCGGCCCTGAACAAACCGAAGCCCGGACTCGGAGAGTCCGGGCTTTTTCTTAATTCCGGGCTTTCCGTGTCATGTCAGTTGCGATGAGCCACGCTCAAAGACTATGCGTAGCTGTTGAAATATCGCCATAGCGCTCATTGACCACGATTGCTGAGGTGAGGGTAGCCTTGCGGCCTCATCTGCATCATTGCTGTCCATGGTCGTTGAGTAAGGTGATAGCGGATACCGGGTGTAGTTCGAGACAACCTTGCGGGCCGCAACGGGAGCCCGTTCGACTCGAGCGCAGGCTTTCGTGGGGGTCTACAACAAGGCTGCCTGTGACCTGGATATGCTTGCCATCGAGGTGTTTGTCTTTTTCTGATAGATTCTCGAACAGCGGCGACCATCCCTCGGTATTTATTCGAATGGGCTGGACATCAAAAAGCACTCTGTCCTGCTTTCCCGCTTTCCACCCAGGAAATATCGCATTGCCGCTGCGGTCGAGCGCGTACGGCACGATTTCCATGTGAATTTCTGTTGGAAGGTCGCGCGCGTCGACGCCGAGCTCATGCTGGAGGTTCTGCTGCGACTGCTGGTCAAGTTTCAGGCAGAAGGTTATGTCTTCATCGTGCTCCTCGTGGACAGAGTTGAGCTGAACGGTTCCGGAGAGTGTGATGGAGCGGGAGATGGGCAGAAGTCGGTTGCCCATGGGATCTGGTGTATCGGTGGCTTCGCGCAATTTTTCTTTAAGTCCGGCGGCCGTTGATGTCGGTGGGGCGGGCTGCTTCAGACCGCTGTCGCACCATGGCCGGTTTTGGGCTGAGGCAGCCGTAGCCAGAATCACGACGACCATCGGAAGAAGGCCATGGAGTGCTGCGCCATTCACTGTGAACGTTTTCCTTACGCCGGGGGACTCAGAGTCCGAAAAGATATGCACATTCTAGATCGGTGCCACTGATAGCTGGCGAAAAATCTCTATAACACTCATCATTGGTTCAATGAGCGCTATGGCTTGTTTCGCCATTTGACGGGCACACTCGGTGTAAACTGTTGCAGGATGAGGCGCAACTTATTTCTCGCCGCGATTGGCGTTGTCGTTCTGCTGACGCTTGTAAACCATCTGCGCTGGACTCCCTCGCTTGCGTACCCGCTTTACCCGGGAATTGTTACATCTCGACTCGTCATGCGCGACCAAATGCAGACGCTCACGCTCGACAAAATTGGCTTCGCTAGTGAACTAATCACGAACCTCACAGTCTACGTTCTAGTGTGCTTCTTGTTTCTGCGCCGATCAGAGGCTCGGTAATTGTTGCAAAATCGCCTCTCTAACAGTGTCGGCGGTGTCAAGCACTTTTCGAGCACACTACAGCATGCACTCGGAGAAGAGCGCCATTTCGCTCTCGTTGAAGATGTGCCGTATCCAACCAAAGCCCGCTCGCAATCAGTGTTCAGGTCTGGAACTTAGTCCGACCCATGCATCTCTTCGATCGCAACCTCGACCATGATTCTTAGTTCGAACTCCCCCGTAAAGGAGGAGCGGGACGCGCCAGTCAATTACTCGGTGTTCTACTGCACACCACGGCGATTTTCGGGCTGTCCCGCGTGCGGACCGAATCTTTTTGCTTGCTCGTAATCCCATTCTTTGCGCATCATCCAGTACAACTGAATGGCTAGCTTGCGGGCCATCGCGACCTTGGCAATCTTCCGTCCGCGTCGCATGGCCAGGTGAAAATACTTGCTCCGCCATTCCGGAAGGCTGCGCACCGTCACTTGCGCCGCTTCCACCAGCAGGAAACGCAGCAGCGTGTTGCCTTGCTTGCTGATGTGTCCCAGCCGTCGCCGATCCCCGCTCGACTCCTCCGACGGCACCAGTCCCAGATAGCTCGCGATCTGCTTGCCACACTGAAACCGTTCCGCTCTCCCGATGATCAGCACGAAAGCCAGCGCCGTCAGCGAACCGACCCCGGGATGCGTCCGCAACCGCCGCGCCGCCGGACACTTCTCCGCTTCCTGCTCGATAGTTTGCGTCAGCTCCGCGATCGTCGGACTCAACCGGTCCAGCAACTCCAGCAGATCGCGTCGCCGCCGGCTCGCCCACGGAGCTAACGGGAACGTCTCCAACTGCTCTCGCCCTGCTTCCCGCCACAACCGCTTCTTGCAGCGCAGTCCCTCGTTGAGCGCCACGGCTTGCAGCTGATTCATGACTCGCGTGCGCGCCTGCACCATGCGGTGCCGGTGCCACAGCAGTTGCCGCAGATCCCGATTCTCCCAGTCCGGCACCCAGATCTGCGGAAAGTCATCTTTCAGCATGAGTTTCAGAATCAGCTGCGCATCCTGGCGATCCGTCTTCTGCTTGCGTACTCGCTTGGTACGGATCTCAGCAGCGTCGCCGATCCACAACTCAAACTGCAGCTCCGCCAGCAGCCGCTCGAACCAGCGCGCATGCCCGCTGGCTTCCATCCCCACCCGCACCTTTATTCCCTGGGCCACCAGTTCGCGGTAGAACTTCTCCGCCTCCTCCGGGTGCTGCAGGCGCCGTTCTTCCAGTTCCCCTGTTTCGGTATCCACAAACGCAATTTGTTGGAAGCCCGGATGGTAGTCACAACCTATAATTCTCATGTTCGGCTCCTTTCTCCCGGGCCTTGGTTGGTTGGCACCACCAAAGTCTATCCGGGTGCGGGAGCCGACATTGTTATGGAATCAATTACACTCATTGGTATCCGCGGAGCGAAACCGTGGCCAGAGTCTTCAAATCCCGCAGGAGGGTGACGAACGATGCATCACGTGCGCCAAGAGGACCTGCCCTTTGTTGGTAGTTCGCATGAGTTTGTCGGAATTGAGCAGGGCAACACCAGTGTTTCGGTGTTCCTGTTCCACGGGAAGCCCGGTTCGGGGCCGGGGCCGCACCGGCATCCCTATGACGAGATCCAGTTCATCCGTGAGGGCCGGGGAGTGTGGACAGTAAGCGGCAGAACCTTCGAGGGCAGCGCTGGAGACGTCTTTGTCATCAAGGCCGGCGAGGTCCACAGCTTCAAGGCGGTTGGTGATTCACCACTGGTACAATTCGACGTACACCTTAGTCCCCGCTTTGTCCAAGAGGACGTGTAAAACAGTGGCCTGCAATGTGTCCAGGTTCGCACCCGTCGGTAAAACGCAGGCGCGCTTTATCAGTTGGGGGAGAATCGCCATAGCACTCATCAATTCCTGGGTCCGCGGCCGTCCCCCATTACCTCCGTGCCTTGACGCGCGGTTTCCCCGCAAATTACCTTCGCTGTACCTAGAATTTTGTCTTCAGGAATTTTATCTTCCAGCGAGGAAACGTTGCCATATCGTCCGGTCATCACGATCACCACCGATTTTGGAACCAACGATCATTTTGTAGGCGCGATGAAGGGGGTCATTGTCGACATCGTGCCCGAGGCTCAGATCGTCGACATTTCGCACGCCGTGCAGGCCTTCGACGTGCTCGATGGCGCGCTGACCATCGCACAGGCCTATTCGTATTTTCCCAACGGAACGATCCACCTGGTGGTCGTGGACCCGGGCGTGGGCACGACGCGGCGTCCGATTCTAGCCTCGAGCGATGGATATCATTTCGTCGCGCCCGATAACGGCGTGCTCTCCATGGTCTATGCCAAAGAGGAACGCGTTCACGTACGGCACATCACTTCCGAACACTATTTCCGCCAGCCGGTGAGCAACACGTTTCATGGACGCGACATATTCGCGCCCGTGGCCGCCTACCTGGCCAAGATGGTCGACTCGCACAAGTTCGGAGACGAGATCGAAGACTACGTGAAGTTCGCCGCGCCCCGGCCCAAGCCCACTGGTGAGAACCGCATTCGCGCCGTGGTACTGAAGATCGACCGCTTCGGCAACCTGATTACCAACATTACGCCTGCCGACGTTCCCGCGCTGTTCGCCGCCAAGCCCGGCCCGTTCAAGATCACCGTAGGCAGCCGAGAGATTACCGACATCCGCACCGCCTACGCCGAGGGCGGCCCCGGAGAAGTCTTCGGCATCCTCGGCAGCATGGGCTATCTCGAAATCGTAGCCAACCGCGCCGCCGCCGCCCAGATCACCGGGGCGACAAAAGGCAGCGAAGTCAGCATTATTATTGGAGAAGCGTCAGCGGCAGGCAAGGGGGCGTAGAAGCAGGGACTAGGGGTCAGGGGATAGGGATCGGGATAACTCTTCCGGAGTCAGGATCTCGCTGAAAAACTGAGATCTGACCCTAGTCCCTAGCCCCTGATCCCTGCCCTTCACGAACTCTTCGGCTTGGGATGGACATACCGCTCCATCTCGCCCGTCCACTTCAGGAACAGCCATAGTTCGCGCCGCTCGCGCCATATGAATTCCCAGAACTCCAGGAATCCGATCTGCGTCATCTTCACGCCCGTGTAGGTCTCGATGCGCCACAAAAGGTAGGGACTCCGCCACGGGGCAAGGCGATGGCCCTTGGTCGCGTTCCAGAGAAAGCGGAGCTTGGTGCGCATGTGGACATCATAGCTACAAAGGGCCTGCAGGTGCACGGGAAAGGTGGGTTCCCGGGTCTTGGGTCGGAGGTCTTGGGTCGGAGGTCCCGGGCCTTCGGCTCGAGGCCGCCCTCGCTCCCCAGACCTAAGACCAACCACCTAAGACCGAACGCGGCCCGCGCCGTTCCCCATGTTAAAATCCAGTCTCCGCCTGAGATTTCCGCGAATGTCTGACGCAAACGCCCGCCAGAAGGCCGAAGACCACTACTATGCCGCTCTCGACCTGATGGCCGACGGACACCTGGAGAAAGCGGTCGCATCTTATCAGGAGTCTTTGGCAGCCGACCCCACCTTCACCGAAGCCATGCACGGATTAGCCCGCGCTCTACAAGACTTGCAGCGCTACGACGACGCGATTGCCGTAGCGCAACGCCTCGCTGAGATCGATCCCGACGATGTGCTCGCGCACACCAGCCTCTCGGTGCTGTATCAAAAGAAGGGGATGATTCCCGAAGCCGAGGCCGAAAGCGCCAAGGCCCGCGTGCTGGGATGGAAGCAGCAATTGAAGAAGAGCTAGCCTTCAGCTCTCGGCATTCAGCCGTCTGCCTTCCCGTTTGCAATAGAGTGGTATCGATGTATCGTATAGCGATATAATCAGAAGAGGCCGGAGGTGCAATTGATGACTGCACTCGCTCTGCTGCCAGCCAGAGCCCACGCCCTTTTAACCATTCTCGGCGAAGGTGCGCTACTGTTCCTAGTGCTTCTGATCGGCGCAGTAATCCCTTGGATCGGCAAGCCCATTTCCACGAAACGCTACATTGCTATTTGCGCCCTGTGCACGGCTGCTTGGGTGCTCGTAGCAACAGGCTTTGCAATTTGGGGTTAATGCTTTCCCTTGATCGATAGGCGACGATGCTGATTTCACTCATCAGCGCAGAAGGCTCACGAGAATTTCCACTTGCAGGCGAGGGCTGATCGCTGACAGCTACAACCCGTACTTCTTCATCAAGTGCCGAAATGAGCGGTAGGAAATGCCGAGCACGTCGGCAGCTTTGGTTTGCACGCCGCCGCTCTGGTTGAGCGCATTCTGCAGCAGCGTGCGCTCGATGCCGGCTACGTAGTTTTCCATCCCGACGCCTTCGGGAAGAGTCATGTCCCCGCCGATTTCCGGCAACCCGCCTCCGGCGGAAGCGGCTGCGGCGCGGGCTTTCGGGCGCTCGGCAGGTAATTCCACGTGCAACTCGTCGGTGGTTTCAAGGGCAACGGCACGCTCCACCGTGTTCTCGAGTTGGCGAACGTTTCCCGGCCATTCGTAGCCGCACAGAGAATCGAGCGATGGTGCATGCACCCGGAGAATGCTTCGGCCCGCCGCGCCGGCGTATTTCTTAAGGAAATGGTTGACCAGCAACGCAATGTCTTCCGGACGTTCCCGCAGCGGCGGGACACGAATAGGAATCACGTTCAACCGGTAGTAAAGATCTTCGCGGAACAGATTTTCGGCAACGGCTTTGTCGAGTTCACGGTTGGTGGCGGCAATCACGCGCACATCGATCGAGATTTCGCTGGTGCTGCCGACCGGGCGCACCGTGCGTTCCTGTAACACGCGCAGCAGTTTGACCTGCATGGCAAGGGTCATCTCGCTGATTTCGTCGAGAAAAATCGTGCCGCCATCGGCGACCTCGAACAATCCGCGCTTGTTCTGGTTGGCTCCGGTAAACGCGCCTTTCAGATAACCGAAGAGTTCGCTTTCGAGCAGCGTCTCGGGAAACGCCCCGCAGTTGACGGAAACGAAGGCGTCGGTGGCGCGCGGCGAACACACATGAACCGCGCGGGCGACGAGTTCTTTACCCGTCCCGCTTTCGCCGTGAATCAGAACCGTGCTGGCGGTCGACGCCACAATGCGCACCGTCTGCTTGAGCTTTTCCATCGCGCCACTCGACCCGATGATGTTGTCGAGGGAGTTGCGGGTCGCGGCGTCGCGGCGCAGCGCAAAATTCTGCTTGCTCAGGTTCAGTTTTTCGAGCGCCCGGTTCATCGCCAGCTTGATTTCGTCGACCAGTCCAGGACTCTTGCGGATGTAGTCGGTCGCGCCGCCAGCTTTCACGGCTTCCACGGCCGCTTCGTAGTCGTCTACCGCGGTGATGAGAATGACGGCAGAGTCCGGCGAAACACGGTGCGCGTGGCGCAGCACTTCAATGCCGTCGATGTTTGGCATTTTGATGTCGGTAATGATGACGTCGTAGAGCGCGCCATCAATCTTGTTCTTGGCTGTCTGTCCCGCTTGTACCGTCTCGACCCGGTGCCCTTCGCGGCGCAGGGAGATATCGAGCATTTCGCAGATGGAGCGCTCGTCGTCGCAGACCAGAATATTAGCCATGCAACCTCCCTCCCGCTGCCGCTGCCAACGGCAGCGCGGCCAGCGCCGCGGCTTTGGCGGAGGCTACATTCTCACCGGTGGAAGCCGCGCGCTCCGCATCGAGCCGGCGCAACCTGAGCACAAACGTGGTTCCCTGCCCCGGCTTCGATCGCGCCCACACCTTGCCCTCATGTGCCTGCACGATCTGGTAAACGATCGCTAATCCCAGTCCCGTGCCACCCTCGAAGTTCGATTGGAAGGGCTCGAAGATCTTTTCGATCTGCTGCGGGCTCATGCCTTCCCCGGTGTCGGCGAATCCCACTTGCCAGTCGTCGCCTAAAGACTCGAGGGCTACTGTCAGCGTGCCTCCGCCCTTCATGGCGCGCACCGCGTTCTCACAGAAATTCCAGATCACCTGTTTGATCTTGTCCCCGTCGGCGATGGCATAAGCCTCGCGCACCGCAAAGCGGCGCTGAATCTTGATTCCAGTGTTCTCCGCCGTCATGCGGTGATCCATCAGCGTCAACGTGTCTTCGACCAGACGAATCAGGTCGACTTTGTCGAAGTGATATTGCTTGGTCCGAGAGTAATTCAGAAAGTCTGTGATGATGCTGTTCAGCCGCTTCGACTCGCGGGTCACAATGTCGAGCAAGCGGCGGTGCTCCTCGTTCATCTCGGGAACTCCGGAAAGCATGCTGACCGACCCAGCAATCGAGGTCAGCGGATTGCGGATTTCATGCGCGATGGCCGCGGCCAGCCGTCCCACGGCTGCGAGACGGTCCTGCATGCGCACTTCGCGCTCCAGCCGCCGCAGTTCGGTGAGATCGTCGAGCACATAAACGTAGCCCAGATCGCCACGCTCCGGCACGGTCAGCGCCGCCACACGCACCCGAACCGTCTTGCGGAATTTTGAGGGTGCATCGAAGCGCACTTCCCCATGCGCGTGCCGCGATTCCACGCCAGGCAGAGGATCCAGAAAAAGCTGGTGCACCGGCGCGCCCATCAGCTCCGCAGGTATGCGTTCCAGCAGCCGTAATGCCGCGGCGTTGGCCAGCGTAATTCGCCCATCGAGCCCGGTGGTGATCAGACCGCTGCTGATGGAATGAATAATGTTTTCGTGCAGCGCCTGCAGATTCTCCAGAGCGCCGCTGGTGTCTTTCAACTGCACGCCCACCTGCTGCAGTTTGGCGGTGAGCAGCCCAGCCAGATAGGCCACCGCGAGAAATGCGAACAGGTTGACGAAGATGATTGCCTGCAGCGCCTTGAAGCTGGGATGCGTACTGCAATAGGACGGCACGACCCCGTAATAGTTCAACTCCAGCACGGTGCCGTAGAGGATGAAGGCCAGCGCCGAGACCAGCTGCGCCCATACACGGGTCAGCAGCACGCTGGCCACGATGATCACCAGGGGATAGAGAAAGTTGAGCGAACTATCCCAGCCCCCGGTCTCGTGAATGACCACGCTGACCATGACTAGATCGGTCAGAACCTGCAGCGCGGCCTGCAACCGGTGTTCCTGCCAGAAGGAAAGCAGCAGCACAAAGAAAAGCGAGATGCTGTACCAGAACAGAATGGTGCTGACGAACAGCCGCATCGGCAGCAGCGAAGGAGTGAACTGGACGACCGCCAGCTCCATAGCCAGCAGGAGGGTCAGGATAAGAATTCGGACCTTCACCAGCCATACCAGCCAATTGCGCTCGTCGAAGGTCGATTGCATGGTGAATCCGGTCTTAGGTCGTAGGTGTTAGGTCGTGGGTATTAGGTCTTGGGTGTTGGGTCTCGAGCCAAGGCAAAACCTGCAACCTAAGACCCAACACCCAAGACCGGTTCTTTTCTAGCCAGCCAGTTTGGCGATCATGGCGAACAGCGGCATGTAGAGCGAAATCACGATGCCGCCGACGCTGACGCCCAGCATGGCGATAATCAGCGGTTCCAACATGGCCAGCATGTCTTTGGTCGCCGCGTCGACTTCTTCTTCGTAGAAGTCGGCGATTTTCTGCAACATGGAATCCATTGCGCCGGTGGCTTCGCCGACTCCGATCATCTGCGTCACCATGCTGGGAAACACGCCGCACTCGCGCAATGGATCGACGATGGTCCGGCCTTCTTCAATTGCCTTCCGCACTTTCATCAGCGCTTCTTCCAGCACAGCGTTGCCAGAAGTCTTGGCGGTGATGGTGAGGCCTTCCAGAATCGGCACGCCGGAAGTGATCAGCGTTCCCAGGGTGCGGGTGAAGCGTCCCACGGCAATCTTGCGCAACAGGCTTCCCAGCACTGGGAGATAGAGCAGGCCTTTATCGAAGTAGTAGCGCCCCCGCGGATGCTTGCGCATCTGCTTCACGCCGAAGTACAAGCCGAATCCGCCCACGAACACCATCCACCAGAAGGTCTGCACGAACGCACTCAGTCCCATGACGATGCGCGTCGGAAGTGGCAGTGCGACGCCCAATCCGGCGAACAGGTTGGCGAAAATGGGCACGACCCACTTCAGCAGCGCTCCGACGATCAAGCCCGCGATGCCGACGACGGCGACGGGATAGATCAAAGCCGACTTCACGGCAGAACGCAGACGAACCGCTTTTTCGACGTAGGTGGCCAGGCGCTGCAGAATGATGTCGAGAATACCGCCGGTTTCACCGGCCTCGATCATGTTGGTGGTCAGGTCGTCGAAGGCTGCGGGATACTGGCGCATGGCGTTGGCCAGAGTCGCGCCGCCTTCCACCGTGGTCCGCACGCCGGTCAGCGTCTTCTGGAAGGACTGGCTTTCCTGGTTGGACGCCAGAATTTCCAGACACTGCACCAGCGGCAAACCGGCATCGATCATGACCGAGAACTGGCGGAAGAAAACCGCGATGTCCTTGACCTTGACCTTGCCCGATCCAAAAGTGGGCAATGAGAATTCCTTGCCTTTTTCGCGAATCGCGCCGGGTGTAATGCGCTCGCGCCGCAACGCTTGCGCCAACGACTGCTTGTTCGGCGCCATTCGCTCGCCGGAAATTTTCTGTCCGTTGGCGTCCTTGCCGGAAAATGTAAAGACTGGCATGGTTTAGCTTCTCCTCACTGACGTGCCGATTGCGTAAATCCGTTTTGTAAACCTGCGTTCGTAAATCTCCGCCTGCGCGGCTAGTGCTTCCCTGCCGCTCCTCTGGCCAAAGTGGTTCCCGCCGTGGTGGGCCGGCTCAACAGGCTGGCGCCACGGTTGATCATTTCCTGTAATTCGTCGGTATTGCTGGACCGCGCCATGGCAACTTCCAGAGAGATCAATTTCTGGAAATACGCGGTCGCCAACGCCTGGTTAAAGGTCTGCATGCCGAATTTTTCCTGCCCCGACTGCATGGAGGAATAAATCTGGTGGATTTTGTCTTCGCGGATCAGGTTACGGACCGCAGGGTTGGGGATGAGAATTTCCATGATCATGGCCCGGCCCTTGCCGTTGATTTGCGGCAGCAGGCTTTGGCACATGATGCCTTCCAGCACCAGCGAGAGCTGAGCGCGAATCTGCGGCTGCTGGTGCGCCGGAAAAACGTCGATGATACGGTTGATGGTCGAGGTCGCCGAGTTGGTGTGCAGCGTTCCGAAGGTCAAGTGACCGGTTTCAGCGATACGCAACGCCGACTCGATCGTCTCCAAATCGCGCATTTCGCCGATCAGCACCACATCCGGGTCTTCACGAAGAGCGGCGCGCAACGCGTCGGTAAAACTTTTCGTGTCGGCGTGAAGTTCGCGCTGGTTGACGACGCAGTTCTTGTTCATGTGCACGAATTCGATCGGATCTTCAATGGTCAAAATGTGATCATGGCGTTCGCTGTTGATCTTGTCGATCATGGACGCGAGCGTGGTCGATTTGCCCGATCCGGTCGGCCCCGTCACCAATACAAGTCCGCGAGGCTTATCGCACAGCTTGCTCACAACCGGCGCCAGGCCGAGCTGGTTGAACGACTTGATCTCGAACGGAATCAGACGAAAGACAGCTGCCGTCGCTCCGCGCTGGTTAAACACGTTGGCACGGAACCGGGCCAGTCCCTTCAAGCCGAAGGAGAAGTCCAGCTCGAGACTCTCTTCAAAGCGATGCTTCTGCGAATCGGTCATGACGCTGTAGGCCAGTTGCTTGGTCTCGGCCGGCGTCATCTGTGGCAGATCGAGCGGCACCAGGTGGCCGTGCACACGAATCTGCGGCGGCGAGTTAGTGGTAATGTGCAAGTCGCTGCCGTTCATCTCCAGCATTCTTTTCAGCAGATCGCTTAACGACAAACCCATGGTCAGGTCCCTTCCTTGAAACTCCTAAATCTCTTCTCAGGTCGTTGGTCGTTGGTCGTTGGTCGTTGGCCAACGACCAACGGCCAACGACGCCTTTCCTCAATGAATCGTTTCGCGCGCCACTTCTTCCAGCGTGGTCATTCCTGCCGCAACCTTGATCAATCCACTGCGGCGCAGCGTGATCATGCCGCGCTCAATCGCTTTTTTCTTCAACTCGACCGCCGAGGCGCCGACCAGAACCAGTTCTCGAATCTCGTCGTCGACTTCCATCACTTCATAAAGACCACAGCGGCCCTTGTAGCCCGTGTTGTTGCAAACTCCGCAACCCTTGCCCTTCTGAATTTTCACCGTCTTGGATTCTTCCAGCGAGTAACCGGCGTCAATCAGCGTCTGCGGAGGAACGTCCATGGGCTCAATGCAGTCCTTGCAAATGCGCCGGACCAACCGCTGGGCGCAGATCAGGTGAACCGACGTGGCCACCAGGAAGGGTTCAATACCCATGTTCATTAAGCGGGTAATCGTCTCCGGTGCGCCGTTGGTGTGCAGGGTCGACAGCACAAGGTGACCGGTAAGAGCGGCCTTGATGGCAATTTCAGCGGTTTCAAAGTCTCGAATTTCGCCCACCAGAATGATGTTGGGATCTTGTCGTAAGAAGGATCGCAGAGCGGCGGCGAAGTTCAATCCGATCTGCTCTTTCATCTGTACCTGGTTGACGCCGCCCAACTGGAACTCGACCGGATCTTCGGCCGTCATGATGTTGGTATCGGGCTGGTTCAACCGTGAAATCGCCGAATACAAAGTATTGGTTTTGCCCGATCCCGTCGGCCCCGTCACTAGCACCATGCCGTACGGCTTCAGAATCGCCTTTTCGAACTTCACCAGGGACTCGGACTCGAATCCGAGCTTGGTCATGTCCAGACGCAGATTTTCTTTGTCGAGCAACCGAAGCACGATCTTCTCGCCCCACAACGTGGGCAGCGTGCTCACGCGGAAGTCGAGCTGCTTCTTGCGCCCGCCGATGCTCATCTTCAGCATGATGCGGCCATCTTGCGGCAGCCGCTTTTCGCTGATGTCCAGCTTCGCCATGATCTTCAGACGCGATGTGATCGCGTCTTTCAGTTTCAACGGCGGTGACATGATCGACTGCAGAACGCCGTCAATACGGAACCGGACGCGGAATTCTTTTTCGTAAGGCTCAATGTGAATGTCGCTGGCGCCCCGCTTCACCGCGTCGCCCAGCACCACGTTCACCAACTTGACGACTGGAGCTTCATCGGCAGCTTTCTCCAGTTCCGCCAGTTCCATCTGCTGTTCTTCGGATTGCAGTTCGACGTTGCTGTCGCCCATTTCCGACATCGACTGCATTACGGTTTCAAGATTTTCTTCGCTGCCACCGCTACCGTAAGCCTTGTCAATCCCCGAGAGAATCGAGCTTTCTGAAGCCACCACCGGTTCAATGTTGAAACCGGTCATGAACTTGATGTCGTCCATGGCGAAGACGTTCGTCGGATCGACCATGGCAATGGTCAGCGATGCACCCACCCGGCTCAGCGGAAGAATCTGGTAACGCTTGGCGGTTTCGAACGGAATCAGCTTGACGACCGCAGGATCAATTTCGAAATAGGAAAGATTAATGGCGGGCACGCCGTACTGGCGCGAAAGAAAATTAGTGACATCTTCGTCCGTGAGGAAGCCGAGCTTCACCAGGGCAGACCCCAGGCGACAGCTCTGTTCCTTCTGAACCTTATTCGCTTGTTCCAACTGCTCTGAGGTGATGATCTTCTCTTTGACGAGAAGGTCACCCAGCCGTTGAGACATACGTCGATCTCCTATCCACGAGGGTGGAACGACGCGCCTGACACTTGTGCAGGCACTGACGCAAACGGCTGCCAATCATTGGGAGAGATACACAGCTCATTCGCGTTGACACAAATTGTCAACGCAACCGCGTTACCGTACCAGTAACTTTGGTACTTGGACCTGAGGAGATTTGCCGCCAATTCAAGGCGTTGCCCCTGAACTCCACGCCAAACGCTGGTTTTTCATTCGGGAATCGGCGGTCAATCAGCCCCGGTACATGCACTTCGGTAAGTCACAAACGGGCTTACTCGGACGAATACCCGCCGAAGCTGGAGGTCGATTAGACTCGGCTGAGAGAATTCTTAACTTGCCGCGAGTCGGGAAACAGAAAAAAGAGAACGAACTTCGCCAGTACTATCGCGCCCTCTACTGCGCGTGGGGAGCCCAGCATTGGTGGCCGGCCGAGACGCGTTTCGAAGTCATCGTCGGAGCCTATCTTACTCAGAACACCGCATGGACCAACGTGGAGCGTGCGCTCGTGCAACTTCGGGACGCTGGAATTTTGAACGTCGAAGGAATCCGCCGAGTGCGGCTCTCAAAGCTCGAGCGCTTGATTCGCCCCTCGGGCTATTTCCGCCAGAAGGCGCGACGGCTGAAGACGTTCGTTGCCTTTCTTGATGCAGAATACAACGGTTCGCTGGACCGCCTCTTTTCCGAACCCACGAGTAGTCTCCGGGAGAAGTTGCTCAACCTGAACGGCGTGGGCCCCGAGACCGCCGACTCCATTCTTCTCTACGCCGGAAATCACGCGGCCTTCGTGGTCGACGCCTACACTCGCCGGATTCTCGACCGCCACAACATTCTGCCCGCGAATGCGCCATACGAAGACATTCGGGCGTTGTTCGAGCGCGGGTTAGCACCGATCGCTCAGAAGCAGGAGCACACGCCCGCGAGTCCGGCACCGCAGCTGGAATCAGGCATCCGCGGCGCCGCTCACTCACCTTCATCCATGAGCACGGCTCATCGGACACCGCTGGTACAGGCCTATAACGAGATGCACGGACTGATCGTCGGAGTGGGAAAACACTACTGCAAGAAATCTAAGCCTGCCTGCGAACAGTGCCCGCTCCAGCCGTTTCTGCCCGCGGGGCGGTCCGAGTAGACACAATAAAAGTGCCGCGGAAGTCCAAGCCCTTTCTAGTTCTTTACCAGCCCCGGCACCCAGCCTACAATTGCCCCTTCCCCCGCATAAGGAGAAACTATCATGGCGATTCAAGGCCTCGGGAATATGTCTCCCGACCAACTGCGGTTTGAAATTCAGCGCGGCGCCAAGCTTGTCCGCTACCAGTATTGTGTTTCGCTCCTGGTCATCACCTTCAGGCGATCGTCGGAGGTCTATTACATCCCTGCCGGAGAAAGCGCCGTCAGCAAGGCGTTGCCCTGGATCGCGCTCACGCTGGTGGCGGGCTGGTGGGGAATTCCCTGGGGACCAATCTTCTCGATTCAGTCGCTCATCACGAATTTTAAGGGCGGCAACGATCTCACTGCGGAAATCGGCGCGGCGATGAATCGGGCTCCGGCCCCGCCAGCTCCCGCTTCCACGCTGGCTGCACGTCAATCTTGATCGGGTCAATCGTAATCGGTCAATCGTGATCGGATGAAATGACGTTTCGCCTC
This sequence comes from uncultured Acidobacteriaceae bacterium, assembly GCA_963709385.1. Lineage (GTDB taxonomy): Bacteria > Acidobacteriota > Terriglobia > Terriglobales > Acidobacteriaceae > Sulfotelmatobacter. The sequence goes on along the minus strand of CAVPWD010000022.1, from coordinate 19,232 downwards.
TGGCTGCGTAGTGCGCTGCTGCTGGCTCCGGCAATTCTCCTCGCCTCGGCTCCGCAGACACTGCGCGAGGCGGCGCGTCCCAGCGGTGTTCTGATCGGCGCTGCGGTCCGTCCCTCTCTGTTTTCCGAGGCTGCGTACTCCGCCACTCTGGCCCGCGAATTCAATATGGTCGAGCCCGAAGACGCCATGAAGTGGTGGACCATACGCCACGACCCGGCCACGTTCGACTTCCGTGAAGGCGATGAAGTGGTTCGCTTCGCACGGGCGCATGACATGAAAGTCCGCGGCCACTGCCTGGTTTGGGACCACGACAATCCTGACTGGCTCGCGCAAAGTCACTTCACGCCCGCGCAGTTATCTCACTTGCTGCAAGAGCACATCACGACAGTGATGAAACACTACGCCGGCCAGGTCTTTGCGTGGGACGTGGTGAATGAAGCTCTCGACGAAAACGGCCACCTGCGGGACTCGCCCTGGTTCAACCGGCCCGGCATTGGATTAGCCGACAAGGGCCCGGCGTATATCGAGCAGGCTTTCCGCTGGGCGCATGCAGCCGACCCGCAGGCACTCCTTTTCTATAACGACAACGGAGCCGAGGGACTCAACACCAAGTCCGACGCGATCTACGCCATGGTCAAAGATTTCCGTCACCACGGCGTCCCCATCGACGGAGTCGGCCTGCAGATGCACGTTTCGCAACTCGATCTCGACACTATGGCCATCGCCGCGAATATCGCACGCCTGACCGCCCTCGGCTTGCAAGTTCACATTACGGAGCTCGACGTTTCCCTACCTCTCGATGTCAACGGTCAGGCCACAAAATCCGATCTGCTTCGCCAGGCCGATCTCTATCGCGCCGTCGTCCGCGCCTGCCTGCAAAGCAAAGGCTGCACCGCGATTCAAACCTGGGGATTCGCCGACAAATACTCCTGGATCGGCTCCCACTCCCACGGCACCCGCGGCGCTCCGTTACCTTTCGACCGCGCCTACAAACCCAAGCCCGCCTACGACGCCATGCTCGATGAAATTTCCAGCAAGCGGTGACTGTGTAGAACTTGGCCCAACATGCTGCAGCTTGCACCCACGCCAGTACATCTATAATGTTGCTCATTCGGAGCTGAAGCAGCCCGAAATCCGATCCTCGTGCCGCAACCCGCTCCAATCCGGCCTGCGAAAAGCTACCGCAAGCAAGTTATTATTCTGCTCGCGATTGCCGTTTTCCTCTTGCTCGCCATTCTGGTTTCCATGACCGCCTTTGACCTGAGCTTCCTGCATCCGGGAAGCAATCAGGACATTGCCGTTTTTGCCTCGCTTACGGCGCTGATCTTTTTACTCTTCGTCGCCCTGACGTTTGTTCTGTTGCGCAACCTGCTGAAGCTTTTCGCCGAGCGCCGCCTGGGAGTGCTGGGCTCGAAGTTCCGCACCCGCATGGTGGCCGGCGCGCTCCTGCTCTCGTTCGTACCGGTCATGGTCATGTACTGGTTCTCTTACGGATTGATGAATCGCTCGATCGACAAGTGGTTCTCAACCCCGGTGGAGGAAGTTCGCGCCGACACACACGCCATGGCCACGATGCTGGCCAGTTACGCCATGCAGAACGCCCGCACCGAGGCGGCCGCCATCGCCGCGTCACCGGAGATCGAGCACGCCTTCGCCGGGCACGGATTCTCGGCGGTAGTCGGCGAATTTCAGCATCATGAATTGACATTGCAGGGAGGATTTGCGCTCGCGGTTCGCGACGGCAACGCCGAAGCTGCGTTCAACGCCCCGGCGCCATGGCCCGTACTCAAAGCCAGACTGCCCATGGCCGATGCGATCGCCGGTCGTCCCGCCCAATTCACCTGGCAGCAAACCGACTACACTCTGGGCAGCGCTCCGGTCGCGGGTGGAGGTCTGATTCTCGTGGCCATGCCGCTTCCCGGCGAATTCTCTCAAACCGTGCGCCAGGTCGAAGCCAGCCAGCAGCGCTACTACGATCTCGCTCGCGAGCGGCGCGTAGTGCGCCGCACCTACATGGGCCTGCTGCTGCTGCTCACCATGTTGGTGCTGTTCGTCACGACGTGGCTCGCGCTCTTCCTCTCGAAGATTGTGACTCGTCCGCTCGCAGCTCTGGCCGAGGCCACACAGGAAATTTCGCGTGGACGTCTCGACTATCGCGTCGACGTCAGCGCCGCCGACGAAATCGGAGACCTCGTCCGCTCTTTCAACCGCATGGCGGAAGATTTGGAAGCCAGCCGACGCCAGATTGAAGCCTCCAGCCGCGACCTGAGCGCGGCCAATGCCGAACTCGATCAGCGCCGCCGCCAGATGGACAGCATTCTCGAAAGTATTCCGACCGGCGTCCTCTCGCTCGATGCCGGCCGCCTCGTCACCCACGTCAATCAGGCGCTGCTCCGCATGTTTCAACCCGACGGACACGACGGAGCCAATCAGATTCTTCGCGGCGCCTCCCTGGCGGAACTCTTTCCCGCCGAAGTGTTGGAGGATTTCGAGCCGCTGCTCCGCCGCGCCGACCGCATGGGCATGACCACCAGCCAGATGGAAATGCAGTTGCCGCGAACATCCCTGAATGTCGCGGTCACCGTCGCGACACTGCGGCATCAGGGCGAACGCTCCGGATACGTCGTCGTGTTCGAAGATCTATCGGATCTTCTAAAAGCACAAAAGCAAGCGGCATGGCGGGAAGTAGCACGGCGCGTCGCGCACGAAATCAAGAACCCACTCACGCCCATCGCACTCTCGGCGGAGCGCATCCAGCGCCACCTGGACCGCGCCACGCCCACCGATCCCGCGTCCCTGAGCGTAGTGCGTACCTGCGCTGAAACCATTGCCAGCGCGGTCGAGACCGTGCGCCGCCTGGTGGATGAATTCTCCACGCTCGCTCGTTTTCCCGTGGCGCACCCGCAGCCCACCGACATCAACGAGATCATCGAAGACGCGCTCTCCATGTTCAATGGCCGTCTCGATGGCATTCAGCTTCACAAATCGTTGGCCGCCGACCTGCCCCGCGTAATGGCCGACAGCGACGCGATCAAACGCGCCGTGGCCAACCTCGTCGACAACGCCGCTGAGTCCCTGCAGGATTCCATGGTGCGCGAGATCGAAATTTCGACCGCGCTCGTCGGCAGCCGCGAAGCCGTCGAGATCACCGTCGCCGACACCGGCCATGGTGTCACCCGCGAACTCAAAGAAAAATTGTTCTTGCCCTACTTTTCCACCAAGAAACGCGGCACCGGCCTCGGTCTGGCCATCGTAAGCCGCGTGGTCGAGGACCACCGTGGTTCCATCCGCGTGGAAGAGAATCGTCCTGTCGGCACGCGCTTCATCGTTGAGCTTCCCGTAGTCCCGGAACCTGCGTCAGCGCCCGCCACCGTGCAGCATGCATAACATCGTGCACAAGATCCTCATCGTCGATGACGAAGCCGGAATCCGCGAATCCCTCACCGGCGTGCTCGCCGACGAGGGCTACTCCGCCAGTTCGGTGGAAAGCGGTGAGGCCTGCCTTGAGTCGCTTCGCAAGACCGGGGTCGACGTGGTGCTGCTCGATATCTGGATGTCGGGCATTGACGGCCTCGAAACCCTGGCGCGAATTCGCGATCTCGACAACCCTCCCGAAGTCATCATGATCTCCGGCCACGGAACCATCGAGACCGCCGTGCGCGCCACCAAACTTGGCGCCTACGATTTTCTAGAGAAGCCACTCTCCCTCGACAAGACTCTGATTCTTGTGAAGAACGCCATCGAGTCAAAGAAACTGCGCCGCGAAAATGTCGACCTGAAAAAGCAACTCGTCGTAAAGAGCGTGATCGTTGGCGACAGCATTCCGATGAAGGCTTTGCGCCAGCAGATCGGCCTCATGGCTCCCACCAACGGCCGCGTGTTGATCTACGGCGAGTCCGGCGCGGGCAAGGAACTCGTGGCCCACGCCATCCACGGCCAAAGCCTGCGCAAGGACGAAACTTTTGTCGAGGTCAACTGTGCGGCCATCCCCGAAGATTTGATTGAAAGCGAATTATTCGGACACTACAAAGGATCGTTCGCCGGCGCCGCCGCGGACAAAGAAGGCAAATTTCAAAAAGCGAACGGCGGAACGCTGTTCCTCGACGAAGTCGGCGACATGAGCCTGAAGACCCAGTCGAAAGTTCTGCGCACGCTGGAAGAGCAGCGCTTCACTCCAGTGGGCAGCGATGAGACCATCACCGTCGACGTTCGCGTAATCGCGTCGACCAATAAAGATCTGGAAGAAGAAATTTCGCGCGGCAATTTTCGCGAAGATCTTTTCTACCGCCTCAACGTGATTCCTTTTTTCGTCCCGCCGCTGCGCGAGCGGAAAGAAGACATCCCGTTGTTTGCGTGGCATTTTTTGAAGGAACTGGCCGCCACCTACGGACGCCGCCCGCGCGAAATCACTGATGATGCGATCGAAGTCCTCATGCGCTACTCCTGGCCCGGCAACGTGCGCGAACTGCGCAACGTGATCGAGCGCATCGTCATCATGAACCCCACCACCACGCGCTTCGACGCCAAACACCTGCCCCCGCTGGTCTACCGCGACGGCAGCCGCCGCGCGCCCAAGAGCGAGTTCTCCACGCTGCACCAGGCCCGCGACGCCTACGAGCGCGACTACATCCTCAAGACTCTCGACCAGAATCACGGCAACGTAACCCGCACCGCCGAAGTGCTGGGGCTGGAGCGTAGCCATCTCTACCGCAAGATGAAGGCGTTGGGAATTGCGGCGAAGGAGTAAAAGAAGCCTACCGTTTCACGACTCCGATTGCTTACTACTGATTCAGCGGCAGCAGCGCCTCGCAAGCCGCTTCGCTCGCGATTCCCGCTCCCGTCGGCTGCACGCGTATCACCGCATCTTCAAACGAGCAGAAGCTGCGGATGCCCGTCTGATTCAGCGTGACCGGAATCGCCGTCATGTAATACTGCGAAGCCGGAGGCCCACCGGCGCCGGTCGCGGTGAAGGTGTATCCGCTCTTGGTGCCACTCGCCAGCACGCTGTCGATAAGGCACGCCGTGGTTGAACTCGGCGTGCACGGCGAGAGTCCGCCGAGAGCAGAGAGCGTGGGCGCATAGCCGACGGTCGGGTAAGCGGAGTTGTAAGTGATCTCCCCGGTATTAATCGTGCGAACCGAAGCCACCGCCGATGACTCGTTCGCCGCCATCTTGGCGCGCAGCAGGTTCGGGATGGCAATGGCAGCGATGATCAGAATAATTGCGACCACGATCAGGAGTTCGATCAGAGAGAAGCCCTTTTGCCTGGGATTCCTAACGCACCTATTTACGAACATGGGAGAACTCCGTTCAAGAAATTTGTCTGCGGCGCGGCGGGGAGAACTAAACCTGTCGGCCAGTCGTTCCTGGGACTAACGCACATCGAATACAACTTGTTGCTCACTGCTTGCTTGCTTGCTTGCTTAGCTCACGACTCGCGACTCAGTACCCGGGACTAAACTCAGCGCTTGCCGTTGGGCGTCTGACCATTCAAGCGCTTCACCATGTGGATCTCGGTGCCGTTCTTACGGAACTTCACTTCATCCATCAACTGGTTAATGAGGAAAATTCCACGCCCGTGATTGGAAAAAAGATTCTCGCCCACGGTGCAGCTGGGAATCGTGCTGGGATCAAACCCCGGCCCGGGATCGCGCACAATAATGATCATGCCGCGTTGCTCGTCGCACGCCACCAGGCATTCGATCACTTTGCTGGGATCTTCCTTGGCGCCGTGCACCACCGCGTTGGCCAGCGCTTCCTGCAAAGCCAGCTCGATGGCGTCTTCCTGGCCGTCGGCGCATTTCATTTGCCGGACAGCCTCCATCACCTGCTCCACCACCGGATCCACCGACTTGCGGTCAGCCGCCAACGTGACCCGCACCCGCAGGTTCAGTTTTTCGGGATCGAAGTCGTACTCCGGGAGTCGTTCCTCGGAAGAAGCTTCAGATTCCATGGTGGCTGGTTCGTCCTTATCCGCCGAAAGGCCGGCCTGTTGGGATTCTAGCCGCAAGCGCCAAATCCGGCAATGGCAGCGCTTTTCGCGGCATGGGCCGCCGACACACAACATCAATCTTTCGTGTCGTTGTGTCCGGGTTCCTCGTCGGGGCCGGTCGGCGTACCTTGCTCCTGCATCCGATTTTCCAGCTGCCGCCGCCAATCAAGCTCTTCCACAAAGCGCCGCGAGTCTCGCCATCCCGGCTGGGCCTTCACGTAGAGTTCAAGGAAGACTTTCGTCCCCATCATGCGCTCGATCTGCAGCCGTGCCGAGGTACCGATCTTTTTCAGCATCTGGCCGCCCTTGCCCACCAGAATTCCCTTCTGTCCCTCCCGTTCGCAGTAAATCGTCGCCGCAATCCGGGTCAGCCTCGCACCTTCCTCGAAGCTGTCGACGATCACCGTGGTCGCATAAGGAATCTCCTCGCTGGTATTGAGCAGTACCTGCTCGCGGATAATCTCCGCCGCCATGAACCGCGCCGGTTGATCGGTAACTTGATCCTCGGGAAAGTATGCCGGACCGGCGGGCAGAGCGGCGATCACCATCTCCAGCAGCGCGTCGAGGCCGTTGCGTTTCAGCGCGGAAATCGGAATCACTTCGCTGAAGTTGTACAGCTTGCGATACTCCTCGATCAGCGGCAGCAGTTTCGACTTCTCGCGGATCAGGTCGACTTTGTTGAGGATCAGAAACGCCTTGGTCTTCGGCCGCTTCAGCAGATCGAGTGCGAACTGGTCGCGCGGGTCGAATTTCCGCGTCACATCCATGATCACCAGCACCAGGTCGCAACCCTCCAGTGCCTCGCGCACCTCGACCATCATCTTTCGGCCGAGAGACGAGTCCGGCTTATGCACGCCCGGAGTGTCGATGAGCACAATCTGCCCGCCGCTCTTGCCTTTGCTCTTCCCCTTGGCCCTTTCACTGCGCGCGGGAACGTGCACCACTCCCTGAATGCGGTTGCGCGTGGTCTGCGGCTTGGGCGAAATGATGGCCAGCTTCTCACCCACCAGCGCATTGAGCAGCGTAGACTTACCCGCGTTTGGGCGGCCGAGGATGCAAACGAAACCGGAGCGGAAGGGCATAAGAAAGCTGCTAGCTCCTAACTAGCCTCTAGCTACTTCTCCTACTACATTCATCTTAGGGCACAAAGGAGCTTTGACGCGCGAGCGGAAAAAAGTAAATAGCGGGGCGGGGTTGGCTAGAAGCTAGGAGCTAGCAGCTAGTAGCTGGCTCCCTAGATCAATTTCAACTGCCGTGGCTGCACGGCGGTCACTCGCACGCGCTCCACCTTGCGGTCGGTGGATTCCAGCACTTCGAAGCGCAGTCCATCTTCTTCCACGGCTTCGCCTTTGCGCGGAATCCGTCCGGCAAGCTCGCTGACCAGCCCCGCGATCGTGGCTGACTCTTTTCCTTCCGGCTTGCTGCCGAAGAGCTCGTCGAGACGATCCACATCCATCCCACCAGAAACGATGAACGACCGGTCGCCCTCGCGCACAATCTCCGGCTTGTCGCGATCGTCGCGAATTTCGCCGACAATTTCCTCCACCAGATCCTCGATCGTGACCAGCCCGGCAACGCCGCCGTACTCATCCACCACGATCGCCATGCGGATATTCTGCTTCTGCATCTCGCGCAACAGATCGCTGCCCAGCTTGCTCTCGGGAACGAAATAAACGTCGCGCCGCATGAGCGAATCCACCGTGCGCACGTGCGCTTCGCTGTCGGGCACCTGCAGCACATCCTGCGCGTAGACGATCCCCTTAATGTTGTGGATGCTGCCGTCGTATACCGGCACGCGCGAGTAATGCTTGGCTCGCAACATTTCGATGAAAAGCTCGACACTCGTCGTGGTCGGCACGGCAAACATGGCGGGGCGTGGCTTCATCGCCTCGCGCACCGTCTTGCCGCTGAATTCCACCACCGACTGGATCAGATCGCGGTCGCCCGCCTGAATAATGCCCTCTTCCTGTCCCGCTTCGATCAGAGCGTCGACTGCCTCGGTCGAAGTCTCCGGTTGTTCATTTGTGTTCTGTTTGGTCAGCGATGCCACCGACTTCAAGAACCCAAGCCCGACGGTCACCGGCAACACCAGATAAATAAGAGCCTTCAAGACCAGGGTCCAGTGCGTCAGCCACTCGCCCTTGGTGCGCGAGAAAAAGACGAATGGAAGAAACCGGTTGAAAATGATGATGACTAGAATCAGGCTGATCGTCGCCTGCAGAATCTCATAGACACTCCAGAGTTGATCGCTGAAGACAACGAACCCAACGATCAACGCAATCGCCGCCATAGTCAGTTGCGTAAGCACCGCCATGGAGAGCGCCGCCCGCGAACGCGTTACTTTCAGAGGCTTCGCTTCCAGCCTGGGCTCAATCTTCTGCTCGAATACGTCGATGTTGTCCTGGAACTCGCGGGAAAGAAATTTTCCCGCCTCCTGATACACACGATCCACGTACGAGACGAGCGTCAGCAGTCCGAGCAGAAGCAAAAGCACGGCAGCGACGGCAAAGCTCATGCCCGTCTCCGCGCCCGGGTCGCATTCGTAGGTTGTAAGCGCCCTCTCTGGCCGGTCTGCGTTCGTTCAATCAGGGCCGCAGGCAGGCGTAGCGCCCGCCGCAGTTTCGCTTCCTTGCGCGCCATTTCACCATTATCGCGCTCGTGGTCATAGCCCGCCAGATGGAGAATCCCATGTAGCGCCAGCACCTTGATTTCCTCGGCAGGCGAATGCCCGAACCGCACGGCGTTGTGCGCTGCGATATCAGCCGAGATCGCGATCTCGCCCGCCAACGTCGCCCCCTTTCGAGATTGCTCAGAAGCAAACGGAAACGACAACACGTCGGTGGCTTTGTTCTTGCTTCGAAACTGCCGGTTCAGCCCACGGACTGCCGAACTGTTGGTCACCAGCACGTTGACCACGCCGCGCACCCCCGCCGCCCGCCGCGCTCGCAGCACGAAGCGCGCGAGTGCCGCCTCGCTCAGCCCCGAAACTTTTTTCTGCAGAATCACCAAATCTTCCTTCCGCTCCCCACTCTTCTCCAAAAAGCAAACAGGAGGGCCGAGTGCCAGCCCTCCCGCTCAATTTTACCGCTCTATCCCTTAGCTTCGGCCGACGCCGCTTTTTCCTCGTTGCCTGCCGGCCGTTCGCCAGCGCCCGTCGCGTCCACATGCCGAGGCTCGGCCAGCAGAAACATCTGCTGCTCGGAAACCCGCGCTTTGTGTTCGTCGTAGGCCCGCACGATGCGCTGCACCAGCTGATGGCGCACCACATCCGTTTCGTCGAAGTGCACGAACGCCAAGCCCTCAACGCTCTTCAGCACGTCGATCGCCTCCAGCAACCCGCTACGCCGCGCATTGGGTAAGTCAATCTGCGTGACGTCGCCCGTGATCACCGCCTTCGAGTTGAATCCCAGGCGCGTGACAAACATTTTCATCTGCTCCGAAGTCGTGTTCTGCGCTTCGTCGAGAATCACAAACGAATCGTTCAGCGTGCGCCCGCGCATGAACGCAATCGGCGCAATCTCGATCACATTTTTCTCCAGATAACGGTCCACCTTCTCGGGATCGAGCATGTCATACAGCGCGTCGTACAACGGCCGCAAATAAGGATCGATCTTGTCCTGCAGCGTGCCCGGCAAAAATCCCAGGCGCTCGCCCGCTTCCACCGCCGGACGTGCCAGAATAATCCGGTTCACGCGCTTGGCCAGCAGCGCCGAAATCGCCATCGCCACCGCGAGATAAGTCTTGCCCGTCCCCGCCGGCCCCACCCCAAACACCATGTCGTGCTTCTCAATCGCTTCCAGATAACGACGCTGGTTGCTGCTCTTCGGCTGCACGGTGCGCTGTCCGAACGAACGCTTCCGCCCCGCGTCGGCCAGCCCGCGCAGCGTCGAATTGGAATCCGACATCAGCACGCGCAACATGCTGTTCAGGTCGCCGTTGCTGAAGGTGTGACCGGAGCGCTGCAGGCTCTCGTAGTCGGCAAACACCTGCTCCGCGCGCGCCACGTCGCGCGCCGCGCCTTCCAGTTCGACGGCGTTCGAGCGCAGATTGATGGTGATCTTGAGTCCGTCTTCCAGCAGGCGTACATTCTCATCCCGCGTGCCGAACAGCGTCTCGATGTTGGGACTAATCCCGATGCTCTTCTTCATTCAGTCTCTTTGGCAAATAAGAATCGTGTGGGGACAGCCGCCCAAGCCCGCCCTGAGCGAAGCCGAAGGGGCTGTCCGGCCGAGCAAAGCTCGGCGGTTGCTGGACACTAAAGTGAACCGATGTCCGCACGACAATACAGACAAAGCAGGGTTTCGCTCAGAGACGGGACCATCCGGAATGCGCATGCCCAGAAGGCAGGTCACTACCATTAATGAAAGCCTACCCCGCGGCGCAGAGGGAGTCAATGGGCGCTAATGTCTTGGTTCAGCCTGAAATGGAGAAGCGACGTTCTCCGTTAGTGTAGGTTCCGCCCCTTCGGGGCGGGGATTTTCAAGGCATGAGGGTCTATCGTCCGATGACTTCCCTCAGTGTGCAACGCGGGAGAAAGACCTCCCGCGCTGCTGAGCATCGGCTCGATGAGCCCTCCGGGTTATCCCTCAGCATGGTTGCATCCCTGCAGTGCCCGCCTCCGTTTCGCCCGGCAAGATCATTGTAGCCCCGCAACCACGTGCCGTTTCTCAACGTCCGGTTTGCCCGTTATTCCGCCAAAACCCAGACCGTGCCAGAACCCGAATCGTGAGCGTTATCGCCTTGGTTACAAGAGTTACCCTCGTAAGCCGCAAGTTTGGCGCTGAAATGCTCTAATCTTAATCACGAACCTGCGAGCAGCTACGATATCGCGTGACGAAGGCTCTTTGCGATGCGGCGACTTTGAAGGAGAGTTTTGAAGAGACTTCCCAAGACCTTGCTGTATAGCTGCCTTTTCCTCGTGGGCCTCTGCCTTTTGGTTCCGGCTAGTTTCCGCATATGGCCCAAGTACGAATGTCATCTTCCGCCCGAGCAACGTGTGCGCAAACAATTTGAGAACGACCGGGCCGATTACATCCAATTCGCTACACTGCTGCAAAGAGATCCATCCGCACATTACCGCGTTATCGACGGCGACGGTAGAGTTGGTATTAATGGAGTGCACTCACAGCCGGTACCGGAATACGAGCATCTCATTCGCAAAATCGGAGCGAAGGACGTGACTATCCGGGAAGATGGCTCCATTGAGTTCGCGCTTTACGGCTACGGTTGCGTGATCTGTTCGGATTCTTACATGGGAGTGCGGTACGTCCCGAAAGTTCTCAAGGCGGCTGTCCCCGGAGGATGGGAGCAAACCGCCGTTGCGTCTCTAGACAGCGCGAAACTTCCTCACGAAAACGGAGCCGTTGCCACCGGCCTGTATGTCGTGCCCATCGAACCAGAGTGGTTTATCTACCGACTCGAGTACCGAGAATGAAGTAGACAGTCAAGAAAGCTACTTTGACCCCGCTTCGCTCTTCACGCGGCTTGCTGGCGGTGACTCTGGCGTTGCTGTCTGGCGGCTTCCAACTTGCGGTCGCGTTCCGCGTGGATCTCCTGCTGACGCCCCGCCAGCATGTCCTTCGGCGTGATGTAGCCGATGGCACTGTTCAGGCGGACGTTGTTGTAATGCTCCACGTAGCCGTCAACCAGACGCCGCGCATCTTCCAGCGACAGCGGCGTTCCCGGCCGAATGCACTCGCTTTTCAGCGACTTGTGCCAGCGCTCAATCTTGCCGTTCGACTGTGGATAATAAGGGCGAGGTGCGGACGTGCGTCATGCCCGAGATGCGAATGAACTCCTTGAAGTCGCGAGCAACGAACTGCGGGCCATTGTCGGAGATGATTCGTGGCTTCGCTTCCAGGTATTTCTCCTTGGCTCGCTGCAGGATCACTTCGACATCGGTTTCTCGCATAGACTCACGCAGATCCCAATGCACGAGGAAACGACTGAATCCATCCAGAATGCTGCACAAGTAATAGAAGGTGCCGCTCAGGTTGATGTAGGAAATGTCGATATGCCAGTGCTGATGGGGCTGCAGCGGCTGCTCGAAACCGGTTCCCTTGCGCGATGGTTTGCTCTTCCACCGGGATAATAATCCAGCTTGCTTCAACACCCGCCAAACGCTCGCCGGACTGACGGCCACAACGTCAGCGTCGAGCATCATGAACGTCAGCCGCCGATAGCCTTCCAGCGGGTTCTTCAGATGGAACTCGATGATTGCTTCTTTCTCCCACGGCTCCAACCAGAAATCACGGGGAACCCAACCGTTGTGCTCGTTGACGCACCCGTAACGCTGCCGCCAGTCATAGAACTTGCTGGCGCTCACGCCCAGCCACGGGATGAACCGTCCGACGCCGATCTCGGCCTTCTCCGACCAGCGTCGGACGAAATCCACGACTAGATCGCGCACATCATGCGGCACCCAGATACCGGTTAGATTTCCCCAAGACTTTTTTTTAGCGCGATGTGCTCAGCCATCAGCTCAGCCAGTACCTCGTCCTTGGTCTGCACCTTCTTCTCCAAGAACTCGATCCGCTTCTGCTTCTCCTCCACTTGGCGGTGGGGACGCTCCTGAGACTGAAAAGCGGCAGCTCCGTTCTCGAACAGTTCCTTCTGCCAGCGGTAGAACACCGTTGGCCGCAGGCCCAGTTCTTCACACAGCTCCGAGACCGGCACTTTGTCCACAAGATGCCGCCTCAGGATGGCTACTTTCTCTTCTGGGGTGAAATGCTTCCGTTCCCTCCTCATACGTTCGCTCCGTTATCTTAACGGACGAACGCTCTCTCCATTTCCAACTGAGGCAGGACAAGGTAGTGTTCCACTCCTTCTACATTCCTTGCCGATTGTGTACCCCTTCGACAAGCAAACCGAGAACATTCACATTAGCCTCCGCGTGTTGAGCAGCGAGTGGAAATATCTGATCTTTTCGTTTGGGTACGCACTGGCGTTGTCTGCTTTTTGCTACTGCGTAACGCTTTTCGCATTACGGAGAAAGAATCAAAAGAATCACATCTAAAAGGCGTTGAACCAACGCACGATGCAACCAAGTTCACGATCCTCTACGCCTTTGAATTGTGCCATCTTGCAATCGCACACTGATTGTGCGATACCCCTGCGTTCTTAGCTTCGCGGAACCACTTCTCCTGATCTGGACGAATCGCGTCTTTCATTTTGGACTCTATGAAGACCGCGCTCGCTATTGAGCCCTCCCGCCACGCGATTACATCTGGACTGCCGCCGCCATCGGGGTCTACGGCATTTGTAATAGCTCTGTAGGGAGTGCCCAGCGGTAGTGGCAGCGAGTCCAGCGTCACGAGCCATTTGCCCCATTCCCGCGGAGCGTTTCCAAATGTGTCCACCCACCCCGCCTGCCAGCCTGCTTGCCGGAACCGCCTCACAATCTCGATTTCGGCGACTGTCCATGAGCCATTGTCCGCTGACATTAAGGTTTTCCCGTAGGTTTCACTCCGCTGGGGCTTCGAGCTGCACAGGGGTGCAATCCATGGAACAAACTCTAAATTCGCGTGCCAAACCAAAGTGTCACTGCCGGGAATTACGGGTTCGAGATGACACACGCCAGCGGGTCCTAGAACAGCGAGCCAAGAGGGACAGTCAGACCCTTCCTGACCCTCGGCAAACGACAACATCAAACGCCTCCCAAGTAAACACAATCAGGACACACCTGCGCCCCTGACATTGCTTCCTCGTGGCCCACCGTGATTGGGGTTTCGTCACCCGTTCCCGAACATCTCAGCTTAAGCTTCGTTGCATTCTGCTGAGCCTGTGACCATGTACAAGCATCGAGGCTCCATTTGTTCTGCCCGTGCTTGAGGTTTTTTCCATCAAACTTGGTGGTGGATTGAGGCCAGTTAAACTGACCCGACAGGGGGCATCCGCAACGAGGGGCGTAACGGTCAGATTTGTGTGGGCAATCCGCCGAGTGACGGCGGTAGATCGTGATTTCCATTCTTTTCTCCTCTTTGGGCTCTAAGCCTTGATACTGCGAAAAGGAGAAATCGCACCGATTGTGGTCGGCATCGACCTAGTACAAAACTAGGACAAATTTCTTGGTGAAATGGAAATCGCCTGTATTCACGGGCACAAAAGAATGGCTCCTCAGGTAGGATTCGAATCCGCGTGACAACGTAACTTCAACAACTTAGAACGTAGCAGACGGCATGTTTTACCCTCTTTTCGACGTAGCGCAGCGCAAGCGGCATGTGAACGGCATGGGCACTACTGTGGGTACAAGGCCGAAGGCTGTCTGCATTTCGTCAGGACGCCCCGACGCGGTGACGCCGCTCAGGGATAGCAATTGTGGCCTTGAGTCACGGGAGCAGACCGAAGACCGTGCCGCCGCCGTTCTTGGGGCCGGTTCCGCCGTAGGATGTAGCTCCAAAGAGCACGCCATTCTTGCCGAAGAGCAGGCCCCCCGAAGGGTAATCGCCATCGTTGATTCCGTTAAACTTATGCAATGTTGTCTCGGTCCAAGGCCCGTCTGACGCAGGTGGGGTCAACTCAAAAACAGTGCGCCGAATAGCCGCCAGTTGGTCGTGCCATACATGTTTCCTGCCGAATCGAAAATCACTTTACCTAGCGGGTCCAACCCATCGACTTTCGTTCCACCCGGAAAGCTGTAGAGAATGTTCTCGGTCCATGGCCATCCTGCCACCGTCGGAGGCACCAACTGGAAGACCGCGCCTGATATTGTATTGCCCACCGGACCGCGGCGGTACCATAGAGGATTCTCTTGCCGTGCAGAGTGAGGGCGCCAGGCGGATAGACGCCTTCAGGGCTACTGCGAGGGCCCGAATGTGTGAAGCACTCTATAAGTCCAGGTTCCGCCCGCCGTCGCAGGCCGAATCAATCTGTAGACCACTCCGTTATGGAACTTCCTCCCGCCGACGTCGTACCGTAAAGATTACCCTGCGAGTCTAAGACCGGCCCGATAACGGGTATGCGCCCTGGGGTTGAGAGGGTCGAGAAGGAGTACAGGATGGTTTCCGTCCACGCTCCACCGGGCGTAGCCGGGGGCGACAATTGAAATATGGTGCCACAGCCATAGAAAGCTGAACAGGGCGAGTTTTGATCGGTACTGCCGTGTCCGGTCACGCCGTAGAGGTTCCCGGCTCCGTCCCGGACCAGGTCGCCTACCGGGGATTAGCCGTCTCCGTTCGCCTCCCCGCTAAAGTTATGGACCACAGATTCGGTCCACGCGCTCCCGGCGGTGGCCGGGGGTGAGAGCTCAAAGACAACACCGGCACCGACTAGTGCCGCCTTGGATTGTCGTGCCATAGAGGTTTCCTACGCTGTCAAAGACTAAGCCTGCCTCTGGGTGCGCGCCATCAGCGCCTCCGGTGAAACTGTAGAGCATGGTCCAGGTCCATGCGGTTTTCGGCGGCACTGGGCGAACCAGCTCGTAGACCGTTCCGTAATTGTGCGCGCCACCATAGGTCGTTGTGCCATAGAGATTCCCAGCGCCATCGGCAACCAGATTCCCAACCGGGTTGTTGCCCTGAGATCCATCGGCGGGGAACGAATGAACAAGCCATTCTTTCTGTGCGGCCGCCGGCGATGCGGCGGCTATCAGGCTGGCGAGAAGCGATGCGGCTAGAGCGGCGCGCGTGACGGTGAGTCGGGTGAGCGTCATGAGGGAACCTCCTGAACTTCTGAGTGGGCGGGATACGGATAGAGGATACAAACTGAAACTCCAGAATCGAGTTGGCGGAGTATACACCCGTTCCGCGGGAATGCTGCAGCTATCTCGCTTCGCTCGCGGGTCCCGCCGTTGTGTCTGCGCATTTTTGCGGAGACGGGGTGCGAACACAATGGTGAGCCGATGAAGCCGACCCAAACGCTACAAGCCCCAAGGGCTGCCTGCATTTCGTCAGGACGCCGACGCAGTTCACGAATTATGTTTGCGGCGTAGAGTCACGGGAGAAGGCCGAAGACCGCGCCGACGTTGCCAGTTCCGCCGGTTACAGTAACCCCAAAGAGCACGCCATTCTTGCCGAAAAGCAAGCCGCCACTAGGGGTAACGCCATCTTTTCCTCCGCCCGAGTTGTCGAAGCTATGCAATACACTCTCGGTCCAGTCACCGCCGCTTGAAAGAGGTGGGACCAGCTTGAAAACAACGCCACCGTCTACATCGCCACCATTCGTAGTACTGCCATATAGGTTTCCCGCCGAATCAAAAATCACACCGTAATTTGGAGATTGCCCGTCGCTAATCCCGCCACTGAAACTGTAGAGCACATTCTCAGTCCACACAGCACCGGCCACGGTAGGAGGCACCAACTGGAAGACGGTGCCGGAATCGTATAGGCCACCATCTCCGGTGGTACCGTAAAGGACTCCTTTGCCATGGAGAGTGAGCGGGCCGCTAGGATACGCGCCTTCAGGGCTGCCCGCTGCCGTGGGCCCGAATGCGTGAAGTACTCTGTAACTCCAGGTTCCGCCCGCCGTCGCAGGGCGTAACAATCTGTAGACGATTCCCATACCGTGCGCTCCTCCGTCTGCTGTACCGTAAAGATTGCCCTGTGAGTCCGAGACCAAGCCAAACGGGTACTCCTGCGGGTACACGAAGGTATGCAGGATGGTTTCAGTCCACACTTCACCGGGCGTAGCCGGGGGCGATAACCGGAACACAGTGCCGCAGCTCTCCTTGCAAGACCCGAATAAGGTGGTCTCGCTCGTTGTGCCGTAAAGGTTCCCGGCGTCGTCCTGGATCAACTCGCCCCAGGGATATATGCCAGCTTCTCCCTGTCCAAAGCTGTAGAGCACAGATTCGGTCCAAGCGCCACCAGGGCTGACTGGCGGGCTTAGCTTGAAAACGGTTCCATAGTCGTATCCACCCATGTGGCTAATGCCGTAGAGATTTCCCGACTTGTCAAAGATAAGTCCTGCATCTGGTTCGCCGGCATCAGGACTACCAGGAAAGTTGTAAAGAATGGTCGCTGTCCACGCGGTCTTCGGCGGCACGGGCCGAACTAACTCGTAGACGGTTCCGAAATAAAGGAACGGGCCACCACTGAAGGTTGTGCCATAAAGATTGCCATCGCTATCGGCAACCAGATTTCCGTACGGTGAAACGCCCTGGGAAGCATCGGCGGGGAACGAATGGACCGTCCATTCTTTCTGTGCGGCTGCCGGCGAGGCGGCGGTTATCAGGCCGGCAAGAAGCGATGTGGCTAGAGCGGCGCGCGTGAAGGTGAGTCGGGTGAGCGTCATGAGGGAACCTCCTGAACTTCTGAGTGGGCGGGATAACGATAGAGGCGAAACCTAACCTCCAGAATCGAGTGTGCGGAGTATATACCCATTCCGCCTGAATGCTGCAGCTATCTCGCTTCGCTCGCGGGTCCCGCCGTTGTGTCCGCGCACTTTTGCGGAGACGGGGTGAGAACACAATGAGACCTGATGAAGCCGAAGCCCAAACGCTACAAAGCCCTAAGGGCTCTCTGCATTTCGTCAGGACCCCGGACGCAGTGGTGCGCCATTCACAGATTGCTGCCTGTGGGCTTGAGTCACGGGAGCAGACCGAATACCGCGCCTTTGGAATCCGTACTGAATTGAGTAGCTCCAAAGAGCACGCCATTCTTGCCGAAGACTAGGCCCGCCCTTGGGTCAGCGCCATCTGTTTCGCTAAAGAAATGCAATACTGTGAAAGTCCATGGTCCGCCTGATGTTGGCGGGGTCAGCTTAAAAACAGCTCCGCCGAGGCCGCCCCCGAAGGTCGCCCCATACATGTTTCCTGTCGAATCGAAAATTAGCTTGCCTAGCGGCGCATCCGCATCGCCGCCACCGCGAAAGCTGTACAGAACGTTTTCGGTCCATGCGCTCCGTGCTACCGTGGGAGGGACCAACTGGAAGACGGTGCCCTCACCGTATAGGCCCCCATCTAGGTGGTGCCGTAGATAACTCTCTTGCCGTGCAGAGTGAGCGCCATCAGGGAAACGCGCCTTCACGCGCTACCGCTGGTGACTGGGCCCGAATGTGTGAAGCACTTTGTACGTCCAGGTTCCACCCGCTGTCGCAGGCCGTAACAATCTGTAGACCACCCCTCTCTCGAACTTCCCTCCATACGGCTCGAACCGTAAAGATCACCCTGCGAGTCTAAGACTAGGGTGCTTTCCGGTTCTGCTGGTTCAGAGCAAAAGAGTGCAGGATGGCTTCCGCCCACGCACCACCGGGCGTAATTGGGGGTGATAACTGAAATACTGTGCCGCAGCCACCGATCACAGGGCGAGTTTTGATCGGCGCTGCCGAAATTAGTTACGCCGTAGAGGTTCCCGGACCCGTCCCGGATCAGTTCACCCGAAGGGACTGAGCCGTCTCCGCTCCCCGGCGCGCTAAAGGTGTGGAGCACAGATTCGGTCCACGTGTTCCCGGCGATGGCTGGGGGTGAGAGCTCAAAGACGACGCCACAGCCCACCACATTGTACATCCCGCCAGACCGCCTTCTCAGTGGTGCCGTAGAGGTTTCCCACGTTGTCAAAAACTAAGCCTCCAAATGGGATTCCGCCATCGGCGCCTCCGGTGAAACTGTAGAGCACGGTCGCCGTCCATGCGGTCTTGGGCGGCACTGGCCGAACCATCTCGTAGACTGTTCCATTGTTGTACGCGCCACCAGAGGTCGTCTGTGCCATACAGATTGCCATCGCTATCAGCAACCAGATTCCCGTTCGGTTGGGCCCTGAGATCCATCGAGGCGGAACGAATGAACCACCCATTCTTTCTGTGCGACCGCTGGCGATGCGGCGACTATCAGGCAGGCTAGAAGCGATGCGGCTAGCGCAGCGCGCGTGAATGTGAGTCGGGTGAGCAGCATGAGGGAACCTCCTGAACTTCTGAGCGGGCGGGATACCGAAAGAGGCGAAACCGAACATCCAGAATCGAGTATGCGGAGTATATACCCATTCCGCCGAATGCTGCAGCTATCTCGCTTCGCTCGCGGGTCCCGCCGTTGTGTCCGCGCACTTTTGCGGAGACGGGTGTGAGAACACAATCAGAACCGATGAAGCCGAAGCCCAAACGCTACAAACCCCTAGGGGATGTCTGCTTTTCGTCAGGACCCCGGACGCAGTGGTGCGCCATTCACAGATTGCTGCCTGTGGGCTTGAGTCATGGGAGCAGACCGAATACCGCGCCTTTGGAATCCGTACTGAATTGAGTAGCTCCAAAGAGCACGCCATTCTTGCCGAAGACTGGCCGCCCTTGGGTCAGCGCCATCTGTTTCGCTAAA
>CAVPWD010000021.1:0-270782 GCA_963709385.1 uncultured Acidobacteriaceae bacterium | reverse complement strand
AATTCGTGGACGTAGAACGCGTTCACCTGCGGCAGGTAGGCGCTGCCGCGTTCTTCGACTCGCGCGAGCATGGCCTCGCGATCCTGCTCGCTGATGCCCTTGCGCGAGAGGAGGCGGCGCAACATTGCATCAGACGATCCGCCATAAACTTCCGGCAGCATGTCGACCAGGAACTTCGGCTGCGTACCGTTGTGCGGCGAGTAGCGATTGATTTCGAGGAAGCGCACCAGGCTGTCGATCAGGTTGTAGATGGTCGGCGCGAAGTCGGGGCCGTCGTCGCAGCGGCTCCACTGGTCGAGAAATAGGCGGTAGCTCTCGTATTTTTCCAGCGGCGTGGCGCTGAATACGCACAGTACGTCATCGTTAACGCGGACGGCTTCCACTTTGTCCGCGCGTTCTCCCGCAGCCCGCCAGTAGAGCGCATCCACGTTCTGCAGAACGGTAAGAATCTTTGTGCCCGGCATCTGCTGCTGCAATACGCGCGGCAAATGTCCAGGAGCGAGATGCGACTCGCCGAACAGAACGAAAATGACCGCATTGGGATGGCGCTCGCGAATCTCCGCGATCTTCGCGGCAGCGTGACGGTCCCGCGCGCCGATTTTGCGCAGGTCTTCGCGCGGCATGCAATCGAGACCATAAACCGCTTCGGCGTGATCGCGCGCGGTGACAAGCAGTTCGTGAAACGGCGTCCAGTCGTATCCCCAGTCGAGGTCGAAGCGGATGCGCTGCCGCAACTCGCTCTCGTCGATTTCGCGCCGCCACCACTCGTCGAGGATGTGCTGGTCGCGCGCGAAAATCGTTTCCACTCCCAACACTACCGGGCGATCGCCCGCCAGCGCGCGTTGTTCGATCAGCGATGCCGCATAGCGTTGCGCGGCTGGCAGCGCGTGGTAGTCGCCGATCAGGACCACGTCGGCAGAATGCAAAGCACTCCGCATCTGCTCGGAATCGAGCAGGGAATCGTAGTTCCGAAACGCCTGATTGAACTCGCGAAGATATTTTCGCCGCCCATGCGAATCCTGGGCGCGGATCTCGCGCTCCACCCCCGCCAGCGCGTGCAGCTGCGCTGCGCTGCGACGGGATCGAAGATTCGTAGTCGATGCCATTTCAGCTTCTAGCTTCTAGCTCCTAGCTCCTAGCGACCACCCGTCCGATGGCGTCATTCCGAAGCCCCGCGCTTTCTCCAGCGGGGCGAGGGATCTCGCGTGCAGCGACGCTCGTCTTGACTTCCGTGACGCAGCGTCCCTATGCTCCTGAGCAATGAATCATCCGCCGCAAAATCTCACCATCGCGACGACCGGCGCCAGCGGAGCCATTTTTCTCAAACACCTGCTGCTCACCGTTGGCCGCGACACGCGCGTACACACGGTGAACTTCATCGCCTCCGACAGCGCCCTGCGGGTCATGGCCGAAGAGTTGGGCATCAAAGGCCGCGCCAACCTGATCGCCCGGCTGACCGACTTCCCCGGCGGCAAGACTTCACGAAAAATCCGGGTCGACAAAATCAAAGAACAATCCAACGCCGACATTGGCGCGAACGTCGCCAGCGGCTCTTATCCCGCCGACGCCATGATCGTCATCCCCTGCAGCGTGGGCACGCTGGCCCGCATTGCCAACGGCGTTGCGTCGCACCTGATCGAGCGCGCCGCCGATGTCTCGCTAAAAGAGAACCGTCCGCTCGTGCTCTGCGTGCGCGAAACTCCGCTCAACAAAATCCACATCCGCAACATGTACCGCGCCGCCGACGCCGGTGCCACGATCTTCCCGCTCATCCCGGCCTTCTACTACCGTCCTGCTTCATTAGATGAGATGGCCCGCGAATTCGCCTTTCGCGTGCTGGCTCATATCGGCCTGCCTCAACCCGGCGCTTTCCGCTGGAAGGGCTGACGGTTCAACAACTTGCCGCCCTACCGCCAAAAACACTCCCACTTCAGTGCTATCGGCACTTTAGGGGAGGATTTCAGTGTAGTGAGCGCATGGGTTCAGGTCCCAGATGCCCGCCGGACATGTACGGGCGGGGGGAAACTATTTTTCCACCGATTTTTCCCACCGACGAAGTTTTCCAAGGCTTCAATCTCAATATTGATGGCGTAGAATGCACCACAATTCCGGGAAGGTGAATTCATGACCAGACGTTTTCTTGCAGCGGCGGTCGTGTTTCTGGCGCTGGCGAGCGCGGCCGACGATCGCAATCCTCTGGCCGGCGACGCCAAGGCGGCGAAAGCGGGCGAGTACGAGTTCCGCATCAACTGCGCCCTGTGCCATGGACTCGGCGCCCGCGGAGGCGGTCGCGGGCCCGACCTGACGCGCGCCGTGAAGAAACACACGCACTCCGACGCCGACATGTTTCAGGTCATCAGCAACGGCATCCCCGGCACTGCGATGCCCGCCAACGGCACCAACGGCCAGGGCGTCGGAATGACCGACGAAGAAATCTGGCAGATCATCACCTACATTCGCAGTCAGGAAGTGAAGGCCCCCGCAACGCCGATGGGCAATGCAGCGCACGGCAAAGAATTATTTTATGGCGACGCCAACTGCTCGCTCTGCCACATGGTCGAGGGCAAAGGCGGACGCCTTGGACCGGAGCTGACCGGCGTCGGCGGCTCGCGCACGCGCGACGCGATTATCGACTCTGTGCGCAATCCGAGTCGAAGGCTGGCCTGGGGATTGTCCGAAGCCACCAAAGAATTTCCCCAGGAATACGAAAGCGTCACGGTGGTGACAGCGGACGGAAAAACCATCAAAGGCGTGACTCTGAACGAGGACAGCTTCAGCGTGCAGATCATGGACGCCGGCGAGCATATTCATCTGCTCGACAAAACCACTCTCCGCTCGTTTCAGAAGACCCGGACGTCAGCAATGCCGAAATACGACGCCGACGTACTCAGCGACAAAGAACTGGAGGACATCGTGGCCTACCTGATCAGCGTGGGGGCGAAATGACGGAGCGCAACAGCACCGAGTCAGGCAAAACGACGGAGCGCGATTCGATCGAGTCAGGTGATATGCCGTTACAACCGTGGAAGAGCGGCGCTTCAGCGCCGCGTCAAGGCGCCATCGTACATTCGGGCTTTAGCCCCCGCGGCCAGGGCCTAAAGGCCGCCTCTTTTTCTGCGCCAAACGCGGCCCTAAAGGAGCCGCTCTTCCACGGTCTGGTCGAGGGCGCCGCGAAAACGTTAATAATATGTTTGGCGCTGAGCGCCTTGGCGATCCCGGCGCTCGCGCAGGTCACCTTCGACCGTCTCCTCAACTCTGCGAAAGAGCCGCAGAACTGGATGACCTACTCCGGCGACTATTCCGGCAAACGCTTCAGCGGGCTCGATCAGATCAACGTGACGAATGCAAACACAATGACCGCGAAATGGGTCTATCAGACCGGAGCCACCGGAAAACTCGAGACCACTCCGCTGGTCGTCGACGGAATTCTCTACGCCACCGCGCAGGACAACCGCGCCTTCGCCCTCGATGCCCGCACCGGCCGCCCCATCTGGATGTACCAGCGCCAGGTTCCCTCGGACATCCGCCCGTGCTGCGGCCACGTGAATCGCGGGCTCGCGATTCTCGGCGATAAAGTTTTTATGGGCACACTCGACGCACACGTCATCGCCCTCGACGCGAAAACCGGCAACGTGGTATGGGATGTTGTCGCAGCCGATTATCGCACCGGCCACAGCTTCACCGTCGCGCCACTCGCCGTTAAGAATTTAATCGTGATCGGCATTTCCGGCGGCGAATACGGCGTTCGCGGATTCATCGACGCCTACGACGCCGCGACCGGCGAGCGCAAGTGGCGGTTCTACACGGTACCCGGCCCGGGCGAACCGGGACACGACACATGGGAAGGCGATTCGTGGAAAGTTGGCGGGGCGCCCGCGTGGAACACCGGCACCTACGACCCGGCCACGAATCAGATTTTCTGGCCGACGGGAAATCCCGCGCCTTCGAATCGCGGCGAAGGACGTGCCGGCGACAACCTCTACAGCAATTCCCTGCTCGCCCTCAACGCCGACACCGGCAAGATGAACTGGTACTTCCAGTTCACCAAACACGACGAGCACGACTGGGATGCGACACAGGTTCCAGTCATGATCGATTCCGGCAGCAAGCATCTGATCGCGCAGGCGAATCGCAACGGATTTTTCTACGTGATCGAACGCACGACGGGAAAACTCATCTCCGCGACCGCCTACGGCAAGACCACCTGGAGCGACGCCAAAGACGCCGACGGCCGCCCCATCGCGAACCAGAACGCCTCCCCCACGCTCGAGGGCCACACGGTATGTCCCGGCGCGCTGGGTGCGACGAACTTCATGGCTCCGACTTACGATCCTCAGGCCGGACTTTTCTACGTAACCGCGCGCGATCAATGCGACATTTTCAGCACCGCTCCCCAGCCCTACGAAGCCGGGCACGCGTACTACGGCAGCGCCTATTTTCCGTCCGAAGAAGCCGAACCCTATCGCGGATTCCTGAGGGCCATCGATCCCACGACCGGCGAAATACAGTGGAAGTTCGAGCACACTTCACCGACGTGGTCCGGAGTGCTGTCAACCGCCGGCGGCCTCGTCTTCAGCGGAGATGCCGAAGGGAATTTCATCGCCTTCGACGCCAGGTCCGGCAAGCCGCTCTGGCATTTTCAGATGGGCGCCGCAGTCTACGCCGCTCCCATGGCATTCGCCGTTGACGGAAAAGAATATGTGGCCATCGCCGCCGGCAGCGCGATCTATGCCTTTGGGCTGCGGTAGAAGGTCAATTCAATTCCCCCTCGTACTCCTACGCCCCTTGTGGGTGTGCGTCGGCGGCTGGGTGCCCCATTTCTCGCGCGTTCTATGCGCGAGAAGTGGGGATTCACCCCCTAGAACAGCCTCTTAAACAGCCAGAACAACGACCCCGAAAGCAACATGGCTACCGGCAGCGTGAGCACCCAGGCCATGGCCAAATTGCGCACCGTCGACCACTGAATGCCGGAATGATTCGCCGCCATCGTTCCGGCAACGCCGGATGACAGCACGTGCGTCGTGCTCACCGGTAGGCCGAATCCGTCGGCTGCGCCGATCGTCGCCATCGCCGTAATTTCCGCGACCGCGCCTTGCGCATACGTCAAGTGGCTCTTGCCGATTTTTTCTCCGACGGTTACCACAATGCGCTTCCACCCAACCATCGTGCCCAAGCCCAGCGCCATCGCCACCGCAACCTTCACCCAGAGTGGAATGAACCGCGTCGCGTGATCGATGTGCTTCTTGTAGTTGGCCAGAATGGCCGTATCCTCGGCGGAAATCTGCGGCTGGCCAGTCTTCTTCATCAGTCGCAGAGCTTCGCTGATCAGATACATATCGTTGCGGAAGTTCCGCACCCGGTCGTTGGGAATGTTCTTCATCTCCTTGTAGAGCGTGGTTTCGTTGCCAATGTCGCTGACCAGGGTGCGCAGCGCCAGCATGGTGTTCGGCGTGAAATTTTTGTCGCGGATGTAACCGGTGACGTCTTCGTGGGCGTCGCCAATCACCGCGTTCGGGCTGACGTACTTGGTGAGCGCCTCCGCCGCCTGCTGCGAGCTGGCAATGAAATCCTGCGAGTCCTTCAACGTGACGGCGTGATTCAGCGCATAAGCAGTCGGAACTGTGCCGATCAGAATGAGCATGATCAGGCCCATGCCTTTTTGTCCGTCGTTCGATCCGTGGAAAAAGCTGACGCCCGTGCAGGTGAGAATCAGCAGGCAGCGAATGTAAAACGGCGGCGGCTCGGCGCCTTCCGGAGCGCTATAGAGCTTGGGATCCTTGATGAGCGCCTTGGCCAGCAGCAACAGAAGACCGGCGCAGCCGAAGCCGACAATGGGCGACAGCAGCAGCGCCTTGCCGATGTTGGCGGCCTGAGCCCAGTCCACGCCGCTGGTCCCGGATCGCCCGTTGACCAACTGGTTGGCAATGCCCACCCCGATCACCGAGCCAATCAGCGTGTGTGAACTCGACGCCGGCAGACCGAAGTACCAGGTGCCAAGGTTCCAGATGATTGCCGCGACCAGCAACGCAAAGACCATGGCGAATCCGGCCTTGCTGCCGACTTGCAGAATCAGTTCCACCGGCAACAGCGAGATGATGGCAAACGCCACCGCCCGCTCGACACCAACACGCCGAGGAAATTCCATAACCCCGACCACACCACCGCGATATGCGGCTCCAGCGAGTGCGTATAAATCACCGTGGCCACCGCGTTGGCCGTGTCGTGGAATCCGTTGACGAACTCAAAGCCCAGCGCCACCAGCAACGCAATGCCCAGCAATAGATAGGGCAGAAAAGACCCGCTGTGCACGGTAGAAAGATCGCTGAGCAGGCTCGATCCGGCATACGCCACGCCAATGGCGAGCACGATGCCGAAAATAATCATGCCAAGCTTGCCCGGAGAACGCGAAAGTTTTGCATCAAGAACAGTCTGGGACGCGGTAGCCATGAGTTCCTCGTTCAGGAATGGAGTCAACAACGATTGCCTGAATCGCGGAACTATACGTGGCCAATGTTACGGGTGTGTGAATAGATGGACATGGTCCTGTCTTCATCATTAAAGGCACAACCGCACCGGGAATTTCGATCCGACCTGCCGGAACTTTTCCACAGATTTTTCTTCGCGATGTGACGCGCAACCTTTACCGAGAATTCCATCCTGTCTACTGTGGATGGTGCAGGCCGGATGTTCAGCCGCGCAGTTCTAGACACCTCGCGGACCCGTGTACGCACCTTCGGGAGTGACGATGCGGGACATCTGGTGCGGGCGCGTTTCAGACAGGTCACCCTGGATGACCCAGGGCTGCCGCCCGTGGTGGGAGTGATCACTTCCAAGCTATAAAGTTAAGAAAGGATTCAAAGACTAAAAGGATTCAAGGACTAAAAGGATTCAAGGATAAAAAGATTCAAGAATTCAAGGACTATAGGATCAAGGACTAAAAAAAACAGCCCGCAAGTTTGACCTTGCGGGCCGTCGGCGGACTGTTTGGGATTGACCAAGAGGTGGTCACTCTAACGTGGCCTCTTACGGCAACTCCGGGTTCGTCTCCTCGACTTTCGTCGCATCCACTTTCGACGCGTCGACTCTCGTCGCATTTACGATCGTCGCATCGACGATCCTGACCGACCTGCGTCAGGCGGAATCAATCCTTAAATCACCGGTAGTGTGCGGGCTGTAGCCTCAAGCGTCGATGACGCCTGAAACCCCGCTTAGAGCAACCGCTCTAAGTCTCAGCCACCTCACCTGGTCTTTGAATACCCCAACTACTGCCTTCAGAACTTGTCATCCGACCACCTCCTTTCCGGTGTAATCGCAGATTATCCGGAGTCGGCATTTCGTGTCAACAATTTCCGCGACACTCAATCCAGTTGGCGGATCGCGCGTTTCCGAAGTATGCTTGCCTCGTGGCATCTCGAGGCGATTCCTATCTTGACCAGCAGCGGGAGCGCCGGCGGCTGGCCGACAACTATGCCGGCATGACCGATGGTGAGTTGCAGCGACTGGCGCGGAGTGCGGAGTCTTTGACCGAGACGGCTTGGGAAGCTCTCGAAGATGAGATGGATCGCAGGCACTTAAACGTTCCTGACGAGCCCGCGCCGGAAGGGCGCGAGGAATTGGAAGTTCGGGAGTTAGTGACGATTCGGCAGTTTCGCGACCTGCCGGAGGCACTGCTGGCGAAAGGCTGTCTGGAGTCGGCAGAAATTGAATGTTTCCTCGCTGACGAGAACCTGGTCCGCCTGGACTGGTTCATCTCCAATTTTATTGGCGGGATCAAACTCAAGGTAAGAGTCGCGGACGCCGAAAACGCGAGCAAGCTGCTCAACGAACCGATTCTCGAGGGCCTGTACGTACAAGGCGTCGGGCTCTACGAGCAGCCGCGCTGCCCCAAGTGCCGGTCGCTGGATGTGAACTTTCAGGAATTGGATCGGCCCATTGCCTACATGAGCGCCTTCCTGCGCGTACCGTTGCCGGTGCAGCGCCAAGCGTGGCGGTGCCACTCCTGCGACACCGAGTGGGATGACGACGGAGCTTCCGAAACGCCCGAATCAGCCGGCTAGTTTCTGAAATCCTTTTCGGATCACGTCCTGCGTGTCTTCGGCGAGATTCAGCGCGGGCAGTTCTTCTCTCGTGAACCAGCGCACCTCGGCCGCGTCGTCGGCCGCGTGGAGCTCCCCGCCAACACGGCGGCAAAAAAAATCAATGAGCACGTAATGATATTGCACGCGCTCTTCCGCGTCGCGCAACACGCGGTCATAGACGCCGAGCAGGTCGCCGGGCTCGACGATCAGTCCAGTTTCTTCCCGCGCCTCGCGGACGGCGGCTTCGCGCACGAGTTCCCCAACTTCGAGCACGCCTCCGGGGATGGACCACTGCGCCTGCAGCGGAGGGTGGGCGCGTTTCACCAGGAGGACGCGATTGTCCTCGATGATGATGGCGCCCACGCCAACCAGCGGCACTTCGGGGAATTCACGTTTCATGTTTCGGAAAGACAGCCCAAAGATTCTATAGCCGATTCGGAATCGTTGTTCAGAACAGGCTGTGGAGTGCAATCGCCTGTTATCCGACAGTTATCTGGAATGAGCTGTTCAAATCGGCTGCACTCGGATCAACGTTGCGATACGACGCTGTACACTTCGGTCTTTGTGAGTGTTTCTATGAATATAGAAAGCAAGGACGCTGGACAATCGCCCGCAAATCCAGCGCGCTTCGTACGTGTGCCGCAAACCGAACTCCTAGGAAGCAGCAAGATTCGTAATCAGACTTTTTCGACCTTGCTTCCAATGCGTTCGACGGGAGATTTTCTCTCACGGATCTGGGCGCTTTATGGGCCTCCAGATTCAGTGCAATTTGAAGGCTTCTCCTATGCTTTTAGGGACACCAAAACAGGCATACGTTTTAGTGCTTATAGTGCAGGGAGCGGTCCCGCATTGGGCGGATTTCCTGTAGATCGAGAACAACTCTTGCCGGTGCTCGACCATTTCGAAGCCATGCTCGATGAAACCAAGCCCGTAGACTGCCAGATTGAATATGAAACCGATTTCGGCCGGTACCGCTCAGGATCGCGCAACAACAAGCCCTTTGATGAGGAAGTCGAGGGAAGTTGAATTGGCCTGCATCGCTTCGACCCCAAATCGTGAGTGTGAGAAGTAGCCTGAGCTTCCTTCGAAATACATGGCGTAATATCCCGATAGCGCTCATTGACCCCGTATTACTTGCCTCCCAAACAGGAACAGTTCTTGAACGTAAATCCTCTTACGCATCCCTCTCCCATCCCTCATGTTTACAATAGCTCTCCATGGCGCTCGAAGAATATCAGCGAAAGCGGCGGTTTGAAGAGACGCCGGAGCCTCCGCCTAAAGTGGAGACGAAATCCGGCAACCGCTTCGTCGTGCAGATGCACGATGCCACGCGGCTGCATTACGACTTTCGTCTCGAAATGGAAGGAGTGCTCAAGTCGTGGGCCGTGCCGAAGGGTCCGTCGCTCGATCCGGCGGATAAACGACTGGCGGTGCAGGTCGAGGACCATCCCGTTTCATATTTCGACTTCGAAGGCACCATTCCCGAGGATAACTACGGCGCGGGCACGGTCATGGTGTGGGACGTGGGCACGTGGCAGCCGCTCTCGCCCGACGATGGTGAACGGCAAATACGTGCCCACGACGGAAGCCGAGGCGGCCAGGATGATCGCCAAGGGCGATCTGAAATTTCGCTTGAACGGCAAGCGGCTCAAGGGAGATTTCGCGCTGATCAAAATGCGCGGTCGCCGCCCGGGAAGCAAGGGCAACGAATGGCTGATGATCAAGAAGCACGATGAGTACGTCGTCGAAGGATACGAGATCGAGGGCAGCGACGAGTCTGTGCTCAGCGGTCGCACCCTGGAGCAGATCGCTGGAGACTCGGGATCGAGAGAGTGGAAGAGTCGTCCCACGGGTCGCGGCAAGTTAAAAGCCGCATGGCTGGCCGATGCGATCGCGCGCGTAGAGAAGAAAAAAAAACTAACCACCCTTCGACTTCGCTCAGGGCGGGCAGGGGACACAGGGGAGCACAGAGTAAAGACGAAAAAAACTAAAACCGAAAATTCAAAGGCTATCGAGGAAGCGTCTGGAAAATCCTCTGTGCCCCCTGTGTCCCCTGTGGTTGAAAGCTCTCCCGCGGCCCCGGTAAAGCGGCCCATGCCCACCACGATTCATCCCATGCTGGCGGAGTCCGTCGATAAGCCGTTTGACGGAGGAGACTGGCTCTTCGAAATCAAGTGGGACGGTTATCGCGCTGTCACGTTCATTGAAAACGGCAAGGTGCGGCTGGTGTCGCGAAATCAGAACGATCTGACCGGGCGTTATCCCGAACTCAAAGACATGGCGCAGCTTCGTCAAGGCGAAGACGGCGATTCTCGATGGCGAGGTGGTGGCGCTCGACCCCGAGGGCAAAGCCTCATTCAGCCTGATGCAGCAGCGCACCGGATTCCCTAGCCCTTTAGTTTCAGGACCGCCGCGCCGGCGCTTTCTGAGAACGCCGACGTTCCAGTCCTGTATTACGCATTCGACCTGCTTTATCTGGATGGCTACGACTGGCGGCGAGTTCCACTCGAAGAACGCAAGCGCAAGCTGGAGGCGCTGATCGTAACCGGCGACGCGGTGCGCTATTCCGATCACTACGAGGAGCACGGTCAGGCGCTATTTGAGATGGCCCAGAAAAAGGACCTGGAAGGAATCGTCGCCAAGAAGCGCGCCAGCTATTACGAAGAGCGCCGCAGCCGCGAGTGGCTCAAGATCAAGATCAGGCACACGCTCGAGGCCGTCATCGGAGGCTATACCGAACCCGAAGGCAGCCGCGCGCATTTTGGTTCCGTCGTGCTCGGACTCTATGACACACAAGGGCCGGCTGATCCACGTGGGGCAAGCAGGAAGCGGGTTCGACCAGAAGTCGCTCGACGAAATCTGGAAGATGCTGCAGAAGCGCGAGACAAAAAAGAATCCCTTCTTCGGCGAAGTCGAGGCCCTGCGCAAAACATTCTGGGTCAAGCCGGAACTCGTGGCCGAAATCGAATACGCCGAGTGGACGGGCGGGACCAGCGAAGGCAGCGGCCCGAAGCTGCGAGCTCCGGTGTTCCTCGGACTACGTGACGATAAAGACCCGAAAGAATGCGTCCTGGAAGAAACCAGGACAACTGGCAACTGACCACTGGCAACTGGAAACTGCTCTATTTAATATCCTTCATCGCCAGCAACGTGCCATAGTCGCGGCCGCTCGGTCAACGGCGCGGGCTACGACTCCCGCAAACGTTTCTCTGAACTCGGGGTACTTCGCCACCAAGGCTTTGATGACAGAAACATTGTTTTGATAGGTCTGGTTGGAGTTGGAAATATCCGCCGCCTGGTATCTGACGATCAGATCCAGATCGTTACCTACGACCCCAGGAAACATTGCGGTCAGTTTGTAGCTCACGCCTCCAGCTGCAAGATCGGCGGTTTTTCCGTCGGCCGGAATGTCGGCAGGTCGCTGTTCGACACTCGTCGTAAGACTTGTCCGTGGCCAGCGTGCTCATCCGTGGCATGGGGGTGACCAGACTGCGGGCTTGCAGGCGGAAAAACCAGGCGTTGTGAAGTTGAGCTTTCGTTTTGTCTCTCGGGCGTGCGCCGCGAACCAGTCGCTGTCATGGCCGGCAACCTGCGCCATTTCGATGTAGAGATCGCCTAACTTCCACTCCGTCCCAGCCTGCTCCAGGATCACGGAAAAACTGGTTCTCGCCTTCGGCAGAGCCGCATCCAGCAATACCACCGCGTACTTGCCCGGCGGCAGATTGTCGAAAGTAAAGACGGCGCTGCCCGAGGTCTGGCCGTTCTTGCCAAAGACTCCGCAGTAGAACTCGGCATGAGGCAGCGGCGCGGCGCCGTCAGCTTCGAGCAGGAAGATGGACTTCACGGTGGCCTGCGCGCCGGCGAGATCCGCCTGACGATTCTGAACCAGCGCTTCGGCGGTTGCGAACGCCGCCGCCAGGCTCGGGATCGCGTTCTGCCGCAGCCCGGCAACATCGCCTTTGGCGGCCATGTCGAAATAGCGCTGTGCCGTATTGGTTACCGCGGCGCGGGTGGCGTCGTCCAGATCACCCGACGTATCGCAACTTTGCGCCCGCGCGCTCCCGGCCGAAAATGCCCAGAACGACAGGCCAATCAGGATCGACGCGAGGCGGCGCGACACCAGACTCATAGACGATTCCGTCTTTGGTTCCACGAGTTGGAACAACACCCAGTTTACGCCCGGGCAGTTGCCAATCCACTAAGATTCCTTCTACCGGGAAGTGGTTGACTGCAATCCACTTGCGGCATCCGATTGCTGCCCGATACCGTCTGCCATAGCATCAAAGAGCGCAAGAGAGGAATGTTACTGCGTTCTCATTCTGAGGAGCTTCTGAGGAGCGAAATCCGCCCGTTCCTTCGAGCCCGCTGGCGGTGTAGAATTCCTATAAAGGGGGCCTTACCCGTTCCGGGAAATCAGCTTGGTTGGAGGATTAGCCCATGAGCACAGGAATGAAATTCGTGAAGTTTGCCGCGATCGCTGTCCTGTGCCTGGGAAGCCTGGGTTACGCCGACCTAGGTTACGCCGATTCGGTGCATACCCAAAGGAGAACGAAGAAGCCTACTCCTCCTCCGCCGCCGTTGCCTTCCGGCCCGACCGGACCAGTCCAGCAGATTCCTCTCGACTCGATTGCGCCGGTACCGCCGCAAGTGAGTTTTCAGAACGGACAATTGACCATCGTGGCTCCGAATTCGACGCTAGGCGACATTCTGAAAGCCGTGCGAAAACAGACCGGGGCTGATATCGACGTTCCTGCCGCCACCGAACGCGTGGTCACGCATCTGGGACCGGGACCGGTGCGGGAAGTGATGGCCGATCTGCTGAATGGATCGCGCTTCAATTATGTGCTGCTCGGTTCCGCGGAGGATACCAGCCTGCTCACACGCGTGGTGCTGGTGGCGAAGTCCCCGGACGCTGGAAATGCAAACACGATGCAGGCCAGCCAGCCGCAGCCGGGAACGATGCAGGCAGGGAACGTACAGCCGCCGGACGACGCGGTCGACGCGACCGACGCAGAAGCGACCGATGACACCACGGACGACAACACGGACCAGCCGGCAGCCGAGGCCGAACCACCCGCCGCGCCCGATCAGCCAGGAGTGAAGACTCCGCAGCAGATGCTGCAGGAAATGCAGCAGCGCCAGTTGCAGATGCAGCAGCAACAACAGCAACAACAATCGGGACAAACGCCGGTTCCG
The DNA here is from genome assembly GCA_963709385.1 of uncultured Acidobacteriaceae bacterium. Lineage (GTDB taxonomy): Bacteria > Acidobacteriota > Terriglobia > Terriglobales > Acidobacteriaceae > Sulfotelmatobacter. The sequence continues at coordinate 257,508 of CAVPWD010000021.1, read as the reverse complement.
CCTCCGGGTAGGGCGCCACAGGAACAATAGCCGCACCGCAGTGAAATGGTCTTCAGCAAGCGGGGCGAACCTCGCGTTCCGTTCGCGACCGCTAGGCTTCTCAGCTCAGAGTAGTCTGGTTTCTAGGGGCGGTTCCCGGGGATGTTCTCTGCCCGCGGTCGCGGAGCGATCAGACAAGTGTTCGTCGCTCTGCTGGCAGGGTTTCTTGCAGCAACTGCCAGTCGCGGGCAACTTCATTCTCAGAGACTGCCGGGGAAGGAACGTCCGACGCAGTTCCGACTGCAGACGCGCTTCCAATAGCTGGCGCACCAATTGTGGCGGGGCGCTGCCGCTCAGAACATTGCCCACCGGATGCGCCCAGCGAAACCGGACTGCCGCCGACTTCCATCTGCAGCACCGGCCTGCCGTCCTCGTCCACCGCCGCCTGCGCCGTGCGACTGCAGCTTCTCCCACGCCCGGTCGACTTTCTGGTCCGGCGCTTCCGGATACGCGCCGGCCAGGAAATGCTTCAGCTGCTGCTGGTATGCGCGAAGGTCTTCGTGCCCCAGAGGCCGTTCCGGCTGACTGCCGACCACGTAGACCATGGCGTCGCGCGCCGGTTCGAAATGACCCGCGCCGGTGGTCACGTAAACTGCGGCCACGCATCCGGCGAAGATCGGGCTGACCACGGCGCTGGGCACAATGTACTTCTTCGAGGTCAGGAATGCGTCGACCACTCCGTGGATCTGGGTGCTGCGCGGCATGCTTCCGGGAACCTGCGCAATCACCAGCCGCGAAAAATGAAGCTCGGGATGGCGGCTGCTGTACTTCGTGATCCGCTTCGCCATCTGCTTCGGCGTGGTCATACCCAGGTCGACGACGATGCTGCGATGCAGAGACTTCGGATAATAGAAATTGATGATGTCTTTCGCGAAGTCAGCGCAGTTCCGGGACACGAGATGGAAGTGCGACTCGTTCGGCGATGAATTTAATTTGCGGATCAGGGCTTCATCCTGCTCCGGTGTGGTCTCGATTTCAAAACCGTAGCTGGTACGGTCATAGGAAGAACCCACCAGTTCGTACCAGTTTCCGCTGGGAGCCTCTCCGTTCTTCGTATCCGGTGCAATGCCTTCCAGATATTGGCGGCGATAGCGGTCGCGCAGGAAGGCGACCATTTTCGCGTCGGCGAATAGCGGCACGGCTTCAGGGCGCTCAACGGCGTAAAGATATGGAATGAGCGGAATGGCGATCCAGTCATGTCCGCCCACGCCGTCGTAGCGGCTAATGACGACGCCCGTTTCGCCAGGCCCGCACTTGCGTAGGACAAGCGGGGTTTCCGCACAAACTCCTGAAAGGTACACCGCGGCATGGCCGGTAGGAGTAAAGAAGCCCAACGTGCCGTAGGGCTCTTCAATCAGCAGAGAAGCCGACGCACTTGCCAGCGAAACGCACGCTGAGAAGAGAACGACTAACCCTATGAAAACGCGCCGCATGGGCTGGATGTGGCGTAAAGACATAGTTACCCCAGATTTGACCCTAACCGCCTCTATTAAGAACCCCTTAGGCAAAGGTTAGTTGCCAGAAATCGGAAAGACCAGTTACCGAAGTCTGGGGGAATTGGGGAGAAAGGCGTAGTGAGTAATAAGAGGAGAACAAAGAGCGAATGATGTCGGCATCGCCGTGCCCACCCTCGCAAAGGACGCGAGGATGGGGCACCCAACGCGCGGATCATACACGCAAAATCAAAGTCCTGGGCCACCCGCCGGAAGAGAATCGTGTCGCCGTTGCTGTCGGAGTCCATTAAGAGTTGTCAATTGATCATCCTGGTCGTAAGTGTAGGCGTTCGCTATTACACCGTTCACCAGCCACTGACCGGGTATCATCAGGAGGGCCCCCGCAGCTATTGGGGAGCCTCTGAAAGGAACCTCTGGCACAGCATTACCAGGGTCTCAATCGCCTCCTCCGCTACATCGGTTGTGAGCAGGTCCCAATATGTGTCGCCTGTAATCCCCAATGAGAGAGAAACCATATATGCGGGTTAAACCCAGGAGCTGACGGAACCAACAAAACGTGGCTATAGCGCAGCGGAAACTTTGTACTGAAACCGATCATGGTGTGCACAGTCCAATCGCCGATAGGCGAAATGAGTTTCATCATCACGTTTGCTCCCCCATATTTTTGGATCTTTGGGACACTTAGAGTCTCGTAAAGATTCTCCTTACGACTGCCTCCCGGAATGCTTTATTCGATCTTTGTGGCACTAACTTTCCGCTCTCAATTGCTGCCTTGATCTCGATCTCTTTTTGCGACGGCCCAATTCTCAAAAATGTGCCTATGAAATGCTCGATCTTTGTTCGGTGATGGTAACGATCCAGAAGATGTTGTTCCGCCTCCGAGAAGGGCTCATCGCACAGCGCTGCTCCTTCCCGATGCACTCCGCCCCTAAGCAGAGCCAAGGCGAAACGCCACTGTTCGTCATCCGGCAGGGTTGATATGAATTCAGGAACGGTCAGGGAATCGGCACAGCGAAGAGTGGAGAGCAGCGGAAACCCATCCTCAAACTCACGCCGAAATTCGCCCTTCGCCCACTGATAATAGTTGACAGCAAATTGCTTCTCGAGCTCAGTCACCGCCCCTCCTTGCCTTAATCAAGCAGCGCTGCCGCCCCGACCTCAAGTTCTTCCCCGGCCAGGACAACGTCCGGGCGGGTGGCCCATCCTTTCACTCGTTTTTTCTTCCCGTAACGGAACTCTGGGTGCCCCGTCCTTGCGTTTTTTGCAAGGGCGGGTACGATGCTGCCGGTACCATCGGGTTTGTGCCTATCGGCTTGCATCGTACTTACGGCGCGCATCACCTGCACTTTATCACTTGTTCGTGCTACCGGCGGTTGCCCCTGCTCGGCACCGCACGAAGCCGCGACCGCTTTCTCGCGATTCTGGAACAGACGCGTCGGCGCTACCGCTTCGTGGTTGTCGGGTACGTGGTTATGCCGGAACACGTCCACCTGCTTTTGACTGAACCTGAAATCGGAACTCCGTCGACGGTGATGCAAGTGCTGAAGCAGCGCACCGCCCATGCCTTGTTGCCCAAAAAAAGGCGGGCGGACTCACGCCAACAGCACTTATTCGAGGATGGGGCGTCGCACCGGGCGTTCTGGCAGGCGCGTTTCTACGATTTCAATGTGTGGACGACAAAGAAGCGGGTGGAGAAGCTGCGGTACATGCATCGGAATCCGGTGAAGCGGGGATTGGTGGAATCGCCTGAACAGTGGCGCTGGAGTAGCTATCGTTTTTATTTGCTCGGCGAAACCGGACCGGTGCGAGTGAATGAAGGATGGACCGAGATTTCGTTTCGGGATCGGGTGGCGTAGCTTCGCTGCTGCGGGCATTTCCGTACCCGCCCTTCGCAAAAAACCGCGAAGGACGGGGCACCCACTTCATCGATTATGCAGTTGTTGCTTGGCCCAGCGGGCACTTTCGGCTACGGATTCGTCTTCGTCGGCGGACAGGCGATCGAGGAGGGGGAGGAAGTCCGGGTTGCCGCTATTGCCCATAGCGATGGCGGCGTTGCGGCGGAGGCCGGTGCGCTTGGTGCGGCGGATAGGGGATCGGCGGAAGGTTTCGCGGAACTCTTCGGCTGACATTTCCGCCAGCCACGCCAGCGCCGGATTCACCAGGCCGGGACGCGGGTTGAACTCGGGCGCGGTGGTTGCAGGAGCTTTGCGATTCCAGGGGCAAACGTCCTGGCAAATGTCGCAGCCGAAAACGTGGCGGCCCATGCCGGCGCGCAGATCTTCTGGGATCGATCCCCGCTTTTCGATGGTGAGATACGAGATGCATTTGTTGGAGTCGAGTTGGTAGGGCGCGAGGATCGCGTCGGTGGGGCAGGCTTCGATGCAGCGCGTGCAGGTGCCGCAGCGGTCGGGCGCGGGCAGGTCGGGTTCGAGTTCGAGCGAGGTGAGGATCACGCCCAGAAAAAGCCACGAGCCTTTTTTCTGGTTGATGAGGCAGGTGTTCTTGCCGATCCATCCCACGCCGGAGTATTTCGCGAAGACGCGTTCGACGACGGGTCCGGTGTCGACATAGCTGCGGGTGATGAGGCTGGCACGTAATTCGCCGGGCACTCCGAGTTGCAGAGCCGCCTCAACGTTTTTCAATTTACGCAGAACGGCTTCGTGATAGTCTTCGCGGCTCCAGGCGTAACGCGAGATCCATCCGCGGTCGGAGTCGTGAACTTGCGTCGAATAAGGATGGTCGGTGTTGTAGTTGATGGCGCAGACGATTACGCTACGCGCCCACGGAGCCACGCTCGCGAGCGAGGCGCGCTTGAGATTGCCGCGCCCGTCGCGCGCTTCCATGTATTTCATTTCGCCGGCGTGCCCGGCGGCAATCCACGCGGGAAAATGTTCGAGTTCGGGCGCATCGGTGGCCGGGCGCGACGCCGGAGAGGTCGAATCCGGCTTGCTCGGCGGCGCGCTTGACGAGTGCCTTTACGTCGCTAATGCGGCTTGCCAACGATTCCGCCCCTTTCTTCTTCCTTCGCCATCCCGTGTCCTGAGTCTGAAATCCGTCGATGAAATATGAGTTCTCGGATGACCCGAAATCTCACCCCAGGGGCTAAAGCCCCACCGCGATTTCTGCTTTTACGCCCGGCTAAAGCCGGGCTCTTCCACAAAACCTTTTCGGCGGCTAGTCCGCGTGAACCACCGAGTTCCCAAAGTGAAACTGCACCGCGTGTTTCCGTCACATTTTTATTGCCTTCTCTTTTTCAGGGTATAAGACTTCTCGATACAGAGTCACGCACCTTCCCTGCGCGTTCTCCAGAGTTCGGTCGATCCAAGGGTTGATCAAAGGGCCGATCAAATATGACCAAAAAGGAGAAAACAACGATGCCACAAGTCCCTCACGCGCAACTAGCGACAACTCAGATATCCGTCATCAACGAGAGCACGGTGTTGACCGATGCTGAAGTTACACCCGTCGTGATTGCCCTGCAGCAGCAGGTGACCAACGACTTTCGCCCCGTCTGGGGCATAGACGCAGAACTCAAAATGATTCCGCAGGGCTCACCGGCGCCCGCGGGAACCTGGTGGCTGGTCGTTCTCGACGACTCCGATCAGGCGGGAGCGCTGGGCTATCACGATCTGACTCCCGACGGATTGCCCATGGGCAAAGTGTTCGCCGCCAGCGATCTGAAGGCGGGAACATCGTGGAGCGTCACCGCCAGTCACGAATTGCTGGAGATGCTGGCCGACCCTAACATCAACCTCACCGTGTTTGTGCAGAATGCGAACACCACGCGGCACGCTCTACGCCTACGAAGTGTGCGACGCCTGCGAAGACGACCGCTTCGGCTACCAGATCAACAACGTGCTGGTCTCGGACTTTGTGTATCCGGCATGGTTCGAGAGTTTTCAGACACACGGGAACCCAGTTCGATCGCATGAATAAGATTCAGGATCCGTTGCAATTGCTGGCCGGCGGCTACATCGGAGTATTCAGCGTGACGGATGGCAGCGGCTGGCAACAGCAAACCGCGGAGAAGATTCCCGTGAACCTGCGGCACCGAGGTCACGTGGGCTCGCGCCGCGAACGCCGCGCGGTCTCGCGGACGCAGTGGCTCACCAGCCTGCCTCTGCGGAAGATCACCAACAACGCGCAACAGTATAAGCAGCACTTGCAGACGATCCAACGGCGCAAGCAGGCCGCGTGAGAATCTGTCTGCCGTTTCATCCCCCATCGGCCCCGCGCAAGCGGGGCTTTTTTTCGCAGGCGAACACCGTTCATCGAAGCTGACGCGGCGCTGAAGCGCCGCTCTTCCACGGCCGTGCACGCTTCATCGCTGCGAGGAATTCAGGCTCCGCTTTACACGCCCAGCTTTTTTACTTCTTCGTTGTAGTACTTGCGGTAGAGGATGTCCCACTCCTGCGAGCCTTCGAGGATGGTTCGTTTCTGGCTCTCGATTTTTTGTTTGGCAGAGGCGTCGATCTTGGCTTCCTGATTGAGCAGGTCTTCGAGAATCTTGCGGGCTTCCTGGCGGATGGCGTTGGGGTCTTCAAAAAACTCGACCTCATCCATCTGCTTCAGCACGTCAAAAACGGCGCGGGCCAGCACGTTGACTTTGTCGCGGCTGAGTCTCACAGCACCGCCTTGTACTTGCGCACCAACTGGGACTTCACCTTGCGGAACATTTCCTGATAATCGGCGCCGCTGTTGCGCATCTCGTCCGAGTAGGCTTCGAGGATGACCCGGACTTCGTCGTTGATGCGATCTTCGAGCGAGAGTTCATCGACCAGGGCGGCGTGCACGCGCTCGGTGACCGCGGGAACGGCCGCGGTCTCGATGAACTTGCCTGCGATCAATTTCTTGGTGACTTCGCGGGCCAGATAGCCCACATATTCTTTGGAAAAAAGCATGTGCGGATCGGAAGTCCTGCCTGCTTAGGATTCTCAGTATGAATCAGAAAGTGTAACACAGCGGCAGGCAGTGCGGGTTCCGCCAGTGCACGGGGCAGCGACGCCCGTACCACGGCGCGGGCGGGACCGCACGGAAACGGGCATGAATCCTGCTCAAAAAAGCGCTAATCAGCCGAAAGTGGCGAGCAGGGTTTCAACGATCGCCGCGATTAGAAAGATGAACACAAAGTACGTGGCGGCACGGCTGGCAAAATCTTCGTCTCTGGTTTCGGACATTGGTTCCTCGCAGGGGTTTGAATTCTGGGACCAACCTCATCCCACAGACCTATCATCCGACAGATCCACGGAGCGAGATTATACACCCTCGCCCCGAACGAACAGCGAGTTGCTCAACACGCCCCGGTCTCAGGGATTTTGCAATTGTTCAAGCAACTGCTTTGCCTGTGGATGATCGGGATGCTGCTTGAGCAAATCGAGCAGGACGGCGCGAGCCTTGTCGCGCGCGCCTTCCAGGGCGTAGACCCGCGCCAGGTTGAGATACGCCTGATCGAAGGCCGGGGCCACGCGGATGCATTGTTCAAAACTCGCCACCGCTTCATCACGCCGCTGCGCGACCAGATCGAGCACACCGAGATTATTCAAAGCTTCGGGATAGATGGGACGCGCCTTCAGCGCCCGCTGCAAATATTCGTAAGCTTTGCCGGAGTCGTCGGTCTGCGCGAAGACCATGCCCATGCTGTAGTTTGCTTCCGGATCCTGCGGAGCGACTTCCAGAGCACGTTCTAATATTTTGCGGGCGTCATTCCAGCGTTTTTGCAAACGATAAACATTGCCGAGGTTGTCGAGCGATAACAAGTGGTGCGGGTTCAACCGCAGAGCTTCCTGAAAGCATTGTGCGGAATCGTCCACGCGTCCTTCGCGCGTGGCAATCACGCCGAGATTGTTCCACGCGTCCGGCAGAGTGTCGGGATAACTGGCGCGGAGTTTTACGGCACGCTCGAAAACCTCGCGGGCATCGGCGTTCTTATTCTGATTGAGGTAAACGCTCCCGATGCCGTACAACGCCTCAGCGCTTCCGGGATCATCGCGCAAAGCCTGCTGAAATGAGGTCTCCGCTTGATCGAGATAGCCGCGCTGAAAAAACAGCGCGCCCAGGGAAAGATAGTTGCGACCAAATTCGAGTGTGTGGGTTGCGCTGGGGAAGGGCAGCGCACGCGCCAATCGCTCAGCGTCGCTTCGCGGGATATGTTGGAAGTCGTACGCGACATGCTCCGAGTTGATTGCACCCTGATACACCTTGACGATGTCGCCCTTGGCGTCGATGAGGAAGGAAGTGGGAAGGATGAGATCGCGGTGCCGGTCGAACATTTGACGATAGAGGATGTTGTAGATAGCGGCCACGTCTTCGGAGGCGCGCAGAATTGGAAAAGAAAAATGCCGATCGCGCGCGAAGGCACGAACGTATTCTTCGGCCACGGCGTCTTCCACGTTAACCGTGATTAACTGCAACCCCCGCGCCGCCCAACGAGCGTAGGACTTCTGGAACGCGCTCAGCAGGTCCCTAGTGTACGCCGATTGCATTGTCCAGAAATTCAGAAGCACGGGCTTGCCGCGCAGAGCGGAAAGCTTCCAACTCTGCCCCTGAAAATCGGGCAGCGAACAATCGGGTGCGGGAATTGGAGCCAGGAGCCAGGTTTCGACGGTTGCCGGCAGCGCCTCAGCTGTAACCGGCGCTTCAGCGGCACGAACGTGCTCGGATGCGGCCGCCTTGAACAGTTCTTTGCGAGGCGAGTCGGAACCCTCCTGAACCCAGATGCGGTGGTTGAGGGGAAGATCGTTCAAGTCTTGCGCGAGACCGCTGGGCCAGCGGATGGTCGCGCGCACGGGACCCTTCGCCTCGCCCAGACCGAAAAAAACGTCTTTGCTGTGTTGTGAGAGAAATCCAGATCCTGCCTGAAGCGTGCGGGTTTGGCGGCCCGCGCTGGTTTCAATTGTTACCGAGGCGCCGATCGCGTCGCGGTTACTCTTCGTCCCTTGCAGACGGAAGGCGATCGACGGCGGTAGCTCGTCGACCACATTCTTCAATAGGCGCAGCTGCGGACCGTTGCGGTTCTTCAGCAATATTTCGAGCCGGCCATCGCGATCGAAATCGGCGAGGGCAAATGCCCGGCCATCTTCCACGAAGTCCAGCCCCACCGCGGCGGAGACATCAGAAAACGTTCCGTCACGATTGTTCGCATAGAAAACGTTTCTCTCGTAACCGCTCCAGGTGCCGTCGGAGCGGATGAGTTCGTTGATGGCGCTCCAGCCCTGCTCGTAATCGTGAGATGCGCGGGCTTCATCGGGGGAGCGGGCAACGACTTGCCTCCAGAAGAAACTATTGAGATCCAGGCGTGACGGGCCGGAAACCATGCCGTTCGCGATGTAGAGGTCGGGAAAGCCGTCGTGCTCGAAGTCGAATGCGTCGCTCGACCAGGCCCAGCGCCCCATTCCAACTCCCGCGGAGTTGGTCGCGTCTTCGAACCTGGCGCCGTGGTTTCGCAACAACGAATTCCCCATTGCGTGTTTCCGATAGAGTGCTCGGACCTCTTTCGACGAATCTTTCCTGAAGGCGTCTTGCGTGGAAATGCGCTCGCCGGCTGCCGTCCACATGTTGGCGACGTACAGGTCCTCCGCTCCGTCGTTGTTGTAGTCAAGCCACGAAACACTCATACCCGCGCCGACATCTTCCGTTCCTGTCTGGGCAGCGACATCGGTAAACGTTCCGTCGCTATTGTTGTGATAAAGATTCTTCCGGCCGAAGTCGTTCACCACATAGAGGTCGGGCCAGCCGTCGCGGTTGTAGTCGCCCCATGCGCAGCAAAAGCTGTAGCGCGTGTTGTTCTGGTTGAGGCCAGCCTCGGCGGTCACGTCGCGAAACGTACCGTCGCGCTGGTTACGCATCAAGAAATTCGGCGGGCCGTTTTCCGCGTCGTGATATGGCGACGGATATTTGTATTGTCCCGTGCCCTGGTAATACGCGTAGAGACAGAAATAAATGTCCAGCCATCCGTCGCGATCGTAGTCAGCGACGGCCGCGCCGGTGAAGGTTCCCTGCGGAGGGTTGGCAAACTGGAATGCGGCCGGCTTTTCGCGAAACTTCCCGCCGCCTTCGTTCACAAACAGCAGCGGTCCGTTGGCGCGCACGAGAATCACGTCCTGATGGCCGTCGTTGTTGAAGTCGGCGAAGAGCGCGCACGCCGTGTTTTCGAGAATGCCCAGGCCGGAAATTTCAGTAATGTCTTCGAATGTTCCGTCACCACGATTGCGATAAAGGCGATTGGGGAGGCCCGCGGGCTGGCACACGTAAAGATCGTCGAAGCCGTCGCCATCAATGTCCGCGACCGAAACTCCGTTGTGTCCGTAAACGTCAATGCCGGATGCGCCATCGATCACGGTGCGCCAGTAGTCGGTGCCGTGCAGCATTTGGGCCGAGTAGGACGAATTATTCCCCAGCGCTGCGGCAGTAATGTCGACATAGACTGGCGACTTCGTGCGCGCCTGCGTTTCGCCGAGCGCTCGCCAACTGCGGAGAAGAAAATCGCCCGAAGGCGACGGCACCCACTCGGCGTCCCAGGACCCCACCCGTTGCTCGCGGTAGAAATCGGAGCCAGTGCCAACGATTTCATAGCGGATACGAGTCTGCACGCGGCCGGGGAGTTGCGCCGGCGAAGAGGATGCCTGACTCGTGTCAACTCCAGTGACTTGAAATTCGGCAGTAAGAATCTCCGAAAAACCTCTCAGCGTGTACTGCCAATCACGAAGAAAGCTGTCGCGGGTGAGAGTGACTTGTTGAGCGAACTTGTTCTCGCGCACTTCGAGCATCGAACTGGAGCGCACTACCCTCGTTTCCGTGGGCTGGAGCGATGTTCCAGAGAAATCAACCGTCAGAACTTTTTCGATGGCCCGCATCTCCCGTGGGGATCGCAACAAGCCGGCGCTCCACTCGGCGAGAGTCGTTGCAATCTGGTCCGCATATTTCTCGGTGACGAAGTCGTCCAGTCCGGATTGCACCTTCAGCAGCGTGTCGTCGAGCGGCCGCTGGCTTCGGTAGTGAGGATGCAAGTGAAAGCCGGAATCGGCAGGCGTGGAATCGCGAGACTGCCCGAACTCAGGGAACGCGAGCCCCCACAAGCTCGCGGGAATCAAAGTTGCTCCGGCTCCCTGACAGAAACGGATGAGAAAATCGCGACGGCGGAGATCAACTGATCGATGATCCTGGGAACGACGATCGAGGCATTGACGATCGACGGATTCGACGAATTGACGATCGACAGACCGACGCTGCTTCCCTGCCCCTCTCAGCGTGATTTCTCCCGGCGTTTCATTTGCGAAATACAATCCTCGGCTACTTCAGTTCGTCATTCAACACCTGCGCCAACCGCTCGCCGGCGACAGCGATGCGTTTCATCGCCAGTTGATACGCCTGGCGTTCATAGGGCGAGCCCGGCACAATGGTGTACGGCTGATCTTCCGCCCCGATCGGATCGCGATAAACCTTGGTCCGCGCGTAGTCGGAACTCTCCCTCACCCAGGCGGCTGTATCCGTATTGTGCGCACTCCTGGAAGGCGCGGGCGGCAAGGTCTTGGCCAGCACGCCAGCGCGATTCACGCATTGAACTTTGTCGTTGCAAAATTTGCATTCGAACCCAGGAAGATCGTCCCAGTAGGAATGCAGATTGGACACGGCATCTCCAAAGAGCTTCACTCGATTGCCGCCAGCGTCTCCTTTCGGCGCGTATCGCGTGATGCGGGTAACGCTGTGCAGAGGCTGGTGAATGTCGCCGACCAGGTGCAGCAACCAGACCAGGTCGTAGGACTTGAGCTCGTCGGGCTGAGATGAAGCCAGCACCGCGCGGAAGGCGACAATCTGAGTCTGGGCGTTGGGCGCAGGGATGGCGGGCAGCGGCGTCTGATCCGGAGAAAAAGGCGTGTCCACGAAATGCCAGTATTTATGGCGGAGCAGGTCGGAGTACCCAATATTCTGCGCGGATGCCGCGCCGCCCGGAGTGTTGCCTCCGTCCGTGCCATCGTCGGAGTACTGCGGTTCTCCTTTGATGTCGTCCGCCCAGACCGAGGCCATCATGAAGATCATGCGGTCATGATCGTCGGCAGAAGTGCCCGCGGGAATTTGTTTATCCCAGTTCGCGTAGTCGGGGTTCAACTTCAGAAGGTCGCGAACGCGGGCCTTCGTCGTGGGCGTGAGCTTTTGGTACGCGACATCGGCAACCGTCATGTGGCCGATGCCTCCCCAAGAAAAAAGAAGTGCGGGGCACACGGCGAAGAGAACGGCACACAAACACGCGCGGACGGAATTCATGAGCAGACGCCTCCTGATTCGCGACGGGCGATGACGGACCTGAACCAGCCACTCTATCTCGCCGCAATCGCCGGACAACTCATTCCGTTATTCAATCTCATCCACCTGTGGAAATGCGGGGAGCGCGCCACCCGTCGAAAGCGATTCCCGCCACGTCGCCAGCGAGGCCATCAATGCGGTCAAGCGGATTCCACCGAAATCTTCCGGATAACCGGCCAGATTTCTTCGAGCTCTTTCCAGCAGAGAGCAAGCGCCCACAAGATTTCCCTTTGAGTGGTGATGCAAGGCAACGGCAGCCTGAATCAGACCTTGTAGAAACTTCTTTTCCGGGCCATCAGCCGCCCGCCACACATCTTCCCAAATTTCGTGCGCGTCGAAGAAGTGGCGCTCATTGAACAGCTGAATCCCGCGACGATATCCGCTGACGTTCAAGCCCAAATCTTAGCAGGACAGCTCAATGGGAGGCGCTGAACTCGGAATGGTTTAGACTCGAACTGCCCGGGGCGATTCAGCCCTGGCCAGCGATGTCGACCGTCAATACAACTACGCCAGAGCCCGTAGCCTCGCCCGAGAACCAGAAATTCCGCTCGCAAATGGGCCAGATTTCACGGCACACGGGAGTGTTCTTTCTCGGCACGATGTTTACGGCGGCGGCCGGATACCTTTTCAAAGTGTATCTGGCGCGCGCACTTGGGGTTGAGGCGCTTGGAATCTACGCCCTGGGAATGACGATTATCGGGTTCCTGGGAATCTTCAGCGGCCTGGGATTGCCGCAGTCGGCGGTGCGATTTGTCGCGCTATACATGGCGACGGATAGAGGAGCGCAACTACGCTCCTTTATCATTCGGACTTTTGGCTTACTTCTCGGCGCCAATGTCCTGGCTGGGGCGCTAGTCGTTTTTGCCGGTCCCTGGGTAGCCGAGCATTTTTACCACACGCCGGCGCTGGACAGGTATTTCAAACTCTTCGCGCTGATCATGCTCTTCGGCGCATTGACCACGTTCTTTGGGCAGGTTCTGCAGGGCTACAAAGATGTTTCTCGCCGAACCATAATCACGAACTTCGTTGGAACACCCCTCATGATGCTGCTGACCGTGGGGTTGGTAATGCTAGGCGGCGGACTTCGGGGCTACCTGGTGGCGCAGGTGCTGGGCGCGGCCGCCGTAGTCGTCCTGCTCGTAGTCACGGCGTGGAGGCTGTCCCCGCCGGCGGCACGCTCCTTGCGAGGGCCGGTGCTGCCGCTCGAGTCCCAGGTATTTTCTTTTGGGGTTGTGGTGTTCGGCATCGGCATGCTGGAATTTTTTCTCGCCCAAGCCGACAAGATTCTTATTGGTTTCTACACCAATGCGCGCGAGGTCGGCATCTACGCTGTAGCCATGGCAATCGTCGCCTTCGTTCCCATTGCTCTTCAGTCGGTCAACCAGATCTTTTCTCCGACGATTGCCGATCTTCACAGTCGCGGAGAGCAGGCGCTGCTGGGCCGGCTGTTTCAGACCCTGACAAAGTGGATTCTGGGACTCACCTTGCCGCTAGCGGCAGTCACTATCTTGTTTTCAAGACCGTTGATGCTTATCTTTGGGCCCGACTTCGCAGCCGGATGGATCGTACTGGTCATCGGCACTCTCGGACAGCTGGTAAACTGCGGCACCGGTTCGGTCGGATACCTGCTCATGATGTCGGGCAATCAGAAACGTTTGATCAAAGTGCAGGCGGCCATGACGGGAGTCACGATTCTGCTGAACATCGTCATGATTCCGAAGTGGGGGATCATGGGAGCGGCACTCTCATCCGCGATTACGAATGCCGTCACCAATATGTGGTACTTGCGCGAGATAAGAAACTCTCTGGGAATGTCGCCGTACAATCGCAGCTACTGGCGGCTTCTGCCGCCGGCCCTGGCCAGCATCGCTGCTGTTCTCGTCCTGCGTTCAAGAGTGAGCGGGGTAAACCACGAATGGATCTTCATCGCGCTGGGCGGCGTGCTCAGCTACGCCGTGTTCCTGGGTGTGGCGATGGCCATGGGTTTAAACGACGATGACCGCATCGTAACTCGAGCGGTGTTGGCGCGGTTTCGAAGGTAGTTCCGGGACGGCGCACCCGTGGGAGCAGTCCGAGACAAGAGCTGGCCCGAAACAAGATCATGACATCGAGAGATCTGGAGCAAGCGACCACCTTAACGCGGCAAAGGTTATATCCGTCCGTTAGAAATCCGAACTGGTTGGTGCTCCGCAAAAGACGGGAAATCTTCCGTCGATGGATGGATCGATTGCCTGCCAGGAAGTTGATGGTTCTCGACGTTGGGGGGCGTTTGCAGCCATATCGAGAATTACTGGGCCATCGGATCCTGCGCTACACATCCGTGGACCTCGCGCGGACTCCGCTGGTGGATGTGATCGCGAGCGGTGAGCGACTGCCGTTCGCGCCTGAATGTTTCGATCTCGTGATCTGTACCCAGGTGCTGGAGTACATCCCCGAACCGGAAAAGATGCTCTCCGAAATCTATCGGGTTCTTCAGCCCGGCGGTACTTTAATCCTCAGCGCGCCGACCGCGCAGCCGCGCGATGCCGACAACGAATGTTGGGCATTTCATCCCGCGGGTATACGGAAGCTGCTGGCATGCTATTCGGATGTGGAAGTCGTCCCCGAAGGGGGATCAATCACAGGTTTGTTTCGCACCATCAATGTATGTCTCAATATCTTTGCAAAGTATGCGCCCGTCCGGTTTTTGTTTACGATTACGCTCTTTCCTTTCTTGAATGTGACCGGCCTATGCCTTGAGCACCTCGTGGGAAGTTCCAATGATCAGTTCGTTGTCAACTACAGCGCGTTGGCTCGAAAAGCAGACTAGTGTGCGATCATGGCGTCCACCGGATTGCACGAAAAGGCCTCAACCACGAAGGACACTAAGGTCCACGAAGGGAAGCGTGCTACTTTTTAGGGTTCCTTCGTGAACCTTGGCGCCCTTCGTGGCTGAGGCCTTTCGCTGCAGCCCAGCCCACCCGCGAACAAAACATTTCTCCCGTTGACAGTCCTCCCTGGGAGGCATACTTTAATCCCTAAAATCGGCGGACGGAGGGCAGGATTGTCCAATGTGCGGCTCACCTCCGACGGGGTTCCACTCGCCGAATTCCCAGGGAAATACGGCCCAGGCAACTGGGCTAGCGGTTGGATTGGCCGGGGGCGTGATCGCGTCTGCGCTGATGCGATTCTGGCGCTCGCGACACTATTCCAATGTTCTACCGTTCTTTGGATCTCTTAATCTCTGCCGACAATGGAGAGGAGGAGTGCGATGCACTTCCACAAGGCGATTTCCCTCAAGGTATTTCGTTATCTCTGCCTGTTGACTGCGCTCGCGAATGCGGGCGGCAACGTTGGCATGCTGCTGTTCTACAAGCCGATCCTGCATCTCGTCGGCGCGCCGTTGCCCAAGGACCTGGCCAATTTCGCCTTCGTGGCCGGCTTCTCGTTCACTGTGGGCGTGCTCGCCTTCATGGTATTCCTTGCGCCAGAAAAGACCGTACCGCTGCTGGTGGTCGGCATGGTCGGAAAGGCGATCTACGCCTTCTTCAGCTTCTATTTCTACTACCACGGCCAGCTGCACCCCTTCTACATGATCTTTGGCTGGTGGGACGCGGTCTACACTGTCATCTTCTTCCTATTCCTCATTCAACTGGTGTCGCCCGATCTTACTGCGATTAACCGCGGCGACATCCTCGATGGCGTCGACCGGCCCCGCACCAATAAAGCGCTGTTTATTTATTTCTCCATGACCGGCAACGGGAGCCGCGCCATGAAGCGCGTGCGCGAAGGTCTGGAATCGCGCGGCTACACCGTAGCCGAGAAAATCTGCGAGCCCAACGAAACACTGTTTCATTTTCCGTTCTCTCTGCTGGTGTTCATCCGCATCATGCTGCGCGCGATCTTCCGCGTGCCGACCACGGTCAAGCCGCTGGATATTCCCGACAACCATCCCTACGATCTCGTCGTCGTCGAGTCGCAGACCTGGTTCGTGGGGATGAGCGCACCGGTGGAGGCTGTGTTCCAGGATCCGAAGAACGCGGGCATTTTCGCCGGGCGCGACGTGGCCGCGGTCAACGTATGTCGCGGGCTGTGGCAACGTCCGCAGGCGCAGCTCATTCGCTGGCTTGAGAGTGTCGGCGGGCATCTGGTGGGCGCGCGCGCCTATGAGAATCCGGGTCACGAACCGATCCGCTGTTTCTCTCTGTTCTTTTTCCTGGGCGCCGGAGCACCCGGCAAACCGGCATTTCTGAAGAACATACTCACGCCGCAGCACATCGGTCCTGAAGCCGAGGCGGAGCTCGTGAGTTTCGGCCAGGCACTCGCCGATCGCAAGACAACGGTCACGCCCGGCGTTCCCCTATCGCTGTTGCAACAGCGCGTGAGCGCATAAGGAGGCTATATGGAAATCATCAACTCTTTTCTGCAGAACGCGACCTGGGGACCTTTCAAGGATTTCCTGCAGCTCATGAGCCTTCCGCCCGAGCGCACGAAGGAATGGCTGATGTTCCTGATCGCGTTCATGATTTTGTGCGAACTGACGCGGCTAGCGTTGGCCACGGTTTTCACGCGCTCAGTGCTGGCGCATGTAACGCGTTGCCTGCTCACCTTCGCGGTGCAGGCGATCGTGCTTGCCGCCGTGCTGGTGTGGGCCGATTACCGCCATCCCGGCCGCGGCTGGATCAACCTGGGAATCGCGCTGCTGATGTATGTCATCTGGTATCTGGCCGGCCAGTTGGTACTGCTGGCGCGGCCTGACACCGAAGGCGCCGACCTCGGTTTCATGACGGTCGGTGCACTCATCACATTTCCTGTGGGCATCATCGCCGCTCTCGTCTGAGGACAGCGCTCCATGACCGCGTTCGACCCATCTGCCGCACAAGCGCATGCTGGCTTCCAGTACGTGCGTGTGCGCACTTCCGATGAAGCCGTGACGCAGCTCGCGACCAACGCTGTTGTCATCGCCGGAGGAACGGTGCTGACTCCAGAAGTCGCGCGTGAAGGGAGCGAAGGGAGCTTCGTTGACATCGCGGGCATTACGGCGCTTCGCGAATTGCGGGTCGATGCGCAAGGCGCGACTATCGGTGCGCTGGTTTCTAATGATGAACTCAGCAGTGATCCGAGGATCGCCCGCGATTATGCTGCGCTCTCCCAAGCTGCGGGACGAATTGGCAACCTGCACGTGCGTCGCGCTGGAACCGTCGGGGGGAATCTGGTCTGGGCGTTGCCGCGCGCCTGTCTGCCGCCCGCGCTGCTGGTGCTGGACGCGAAAGTAAATCTGCGCAGCGTTGAGGGCGTATCCGCGCAGCCGATCGCACAATTCCTGAGTCATGGCCTGCCGCCGCATGCATTGCTCGAGAGCGTGCACTTGCCGCTGCCCGACGGCCGGTGTTCGGGATTTATCAAATATGCCTGGCGTCGCGCCACGGCGATGGCGCTGGTGATTGTGGCGGTTTCCGCGCGCCGCGATGCCGCCCGCGCACTGATCGAGCCACGAGTTGCCGTGGCTGGACTCTGCCGGGCGCGCCGGCTGCCCGCCGCTGAAGCCATGCTGGCTGGGCACAAACTCGACGACACGCTCATCGATGAGGTAGCTCGCACCGCTGCCGCCGAGCCGCCATTCGAGGAAAAAGACACCGCCCCCGGAGAGACCTACCGCCGCCGTCTTATCGCCACCGGAGTACGCCAACTGCTCTCGGAGATCTAGGAGCTGCAGCAAATCCACTATGGGTGAATCCAGCGATCCCGCCGTCACCATTCGGTTGACCGTAAATGGCCAATCGATGGAGCGCCGCGTGCATCCACGCAGCACGTTGCGCGACGTGCTTCATGATGACCTCTCCTGCAACGAAGTTAAGCTCGCCTGCGCTGAAGGCGTGTGCGGCGCATGCGTTGTGCTGGTTGACGGCAAACCGCTCGCGAGCTGCATCAAGCTGGCCGTACAGGCCGACGGATGCGAGATCACAACCGTTGCCGGACTCGGCGCCCTCGGCGGCCGTATCGCCTACGCTCACGAGGCTCTCCGCGCCCAGATGATCGCCCGCGAATGTTTTCAGTGCGGCTACTGCGCACCGGGCTTCGTGGTTGAAGCCACGCATCTCCTCGCCAGCCAGCCAGCTGGAAGTGCACCGCTTGACGAGCCTGCGGTGCGCAACGCGCTCTCCGGCCACATTTGCCGCTGTACCGGCTATCAGCAAATCATCGAAGCAGTGACCGCAGCTGCCGCAGGCGAGGCACCGCCACCCGCACCCGAGCCTCGCCCGGATGAGGCCGACAAGATCGACGGCGTCACGAAATATCCGACGGACCACTCCCATCCCGGCCAACTCATCGGCCGCATCCTCTGGAGCGAGCACGCTTCGGCGTTAATCCGATCGATCGATACGACCGCTGCGAAGACCGTGCCGGGCGTCGTCTGCGTGCTCACCTTCCGCGATGTTCCCGGCAAGAATATCGGCGGCGAGACGATGTTTGCCGCCGACCAGCCGCTGCTCGCCCAGGACCGTGTGCGCTGCAAAGGTGACGTGGTAGCGCTGGTGGCCGCTCGTACCGACGAAGGCGCACAGCAGGCGCTGCGCAGAATCAAAGTCGACTATCAGGTGCAGCCTGCGCTGTTCCATCCTCTGGAATCGCTCGCGCCCGGCGCTCCGCAACTTGGCGGCCACAACAACACCGTCGCCCAGTTCACGGAAACTGAGGGGGACGTGGAGCAGGGCTTCCGCGAATCGGAGGTCTTTGTCGAAGGCACGTATGAATGCGGCATCAACGATCACGTATGCATGGAGCGCGAGGGCGGCGTCGGCTGCTGGAAAGGCGACGTGCTTGAACTGACCGTCTCTTCGCTCACGCCGCACGCTGCGCGGGCCTCCGTCGCGCAGGCCTTGAATCTCCCCCAGGAGCGCATCCACATGAACACGCCGCGTCTCGGCGGCTCGTTCGGGAAGTACCTCATGCCCGGAGTTGAGACGCTGCTCGCGTTGTTGGTCTATCACGCGAAGCAGCCAGTGCGGCTCATCCTGGACCGCGAGGAGATCCTCGCGCGCCGCGCCAAGCGGCATCCCATCTGGGGCAAATACAAACTTGGAATGAAAAAAGTCGGCACGTTCGTCGCGCTGGATGCCGATGTGATTGCCGACTCTGGCCCATACGTATCCCTCACGCCCACCGTGGTCGCGGTTTATTCCGACGAAGTCGCCGGCGCGTATCATTTTCCCAACCTGCGCGCGCGTGCCCGTGGCGTGCTCACCAACAATCTATTGTCGGCCCCGATGCGCGGCTTCGGCTCGCAGCAGATTAACTTCGGCGTCGAGTGTCTTGTGGCGAAAGCGGCCAAGGTTCTGGGTATGGATCCGGTTGCTCTGCGCAAGAAGAATTACGTGTTCGCGCGCCTCGACGGTAAGGGCAACGCGATTCCCGATCCAAAGATCGCACTCCTCCAGACGGTAGACACTGTCGTCGAACGCCTTGGCGCACGGCCGCAAGTCCCCGACGGCTGGCTGGGCGGTCGCGGCATCGCTTCCATCAAATGCAAGTATGGCTATCCCTACGGTTTGGTCGATCGCTTTCTCGCCCGCGTCGGGGTGGGCGAAGACGGCCGCTTCTTCGTCGAGTCCGACGTGCCCGATTCCGGCACCGGAATTCTTGCCGGCGCAGCGCGCCTGGTCTCGCGCAATCTGCAATTGCCGGCGATACCCGAATCGCGGCTCTGCACCGCTATCATTAACGATCCGAGCGGCGAACTGTTTTCGCGCGGGAAGCCGCCATCGTGGTGGCGCCGTTCGCTCTATCGCTTCTACGAAAAGCTGCAGGGGATTCAGGCCGCCAAAGGGATGGTGGTGGTTGTGCATCTCTCGGAACGCGGCGCTGCATGGCTTCTAAGGACGCTCTCGAGACCGGTCAACTTTATCGACAGTTTCATCAACACGCTCAAGTCGCGCTCGTTTCCCTACTCCATTGATTCATTCGTGCCACGCACCAGCGGCAGCCGCGGCATGCTGATGGTCGGCTCCGCTGCCGTGGACGCGGCCAACCACTTCCGCGCGGCCGCCTTGCCGCTCGCGTCGCGTCTCTTGAATGCGCCCATCGAAGAACTTGAATGCAAGGGCGATGGAGTGAGACGCCTATCATCCCCGGAGAAGACCGTCGCCTGGTCAGAATTAGCCAAAGCCGCAGGAGGCACGCTCTCCGCCATCGGCCGCGCCACGATTCCGCCCGGTTGTCTGCTGGTCCCGGGCAGCGGTAATCAGGTGGGCGCGATCGATCACATGTTTGCCAGCCACGGTGTCGACCTTGCGGTGAATCCAGAAACCGGCGAGGTGCAGATTCTGCGCTACGTCGTCGCGCAGGATGTAGGCAAGGCAATGAACCCAACCGCCATTCGCGGTCAGATTCTAGGCAGCATCGCCATGGGGTTAGGCCAGGCGATCATGGAGAAGATGTTCGTGGAAAATGGCGCGGTGAAGAACGCGACCATTCACGACTATCTGCTTCCCAGCATGCTCGACGTTCCCTTTGACCCCGAGGTCATCATTCTGGAGTCCGGCGACGGCCTCGGCCCGCAAGGCGCCAAGGGAGTTGGCGAGGCCGGCGCGGTCGCCACGCCAGTCGCCATCGTTCATGCACTCTTCGACGCCCTCGGCACTCAGTTTGCAATTCCGGTCACGCCCGAGGACATCGCACGGACAGTGACCGAAAATCTCAGCGCAACTGGTCGTCCGGCTTGATGCCCGTGATCCCTTCGGCAACTCTCTCTGACAACGCAGAAATGGTCGCTACCGGGTTCGATCCCGTGGCGGTGGGCACGATAGCTCCATCGGCGACATAAAGTCCGCTGTATCCGAAGACTTCGCCAAACTTCTTAGGATTCGGCGCTGGTTACGCCGTGATCGCGGTCTTCCGCAAGCACGCATCCACCGAGCGGATGCACGGTGACGTTGTTTCGTAGCGGCCAGTCCCAGGTGGGAAGTGGAATAAAGTCCTTCGCGCCGGCACACCGCTTGAACTCCTCACCCGCTTTCAGGATGGCCTCGTATAGGCTGCGATTCTGCTGCATCGGCCATTGCACGCTGAGGTGGCCGTTGGCATCGAGATCCATGACGCCGGTCGATGTGTCGACACCCATGCACAGCAGCACCGCGCTCTGTTCCGATGTGCTGTCGCTCAGTATGTCGGCGAACGCGTAACCCAGCGGGCCCGGAGACTTTCCCGAGGTAAAGCTGGCGAACAAATGTCTGGCCAGCCGCGAGATTGGTTTCCACCACATGAACCGTGGCCGGGCGCCCTCGACGAACCACGACAGGAACACCGGATAGCTGGCGTCTTCCAGAATGAAGGCGCGGCCCGGCGCAAAGTCCCGAAACAAGTTGTAGTCGGTAGCTTGGGTAATGGTTGGCCCATAGTTCGGCTCACCCTTGAACCCTTCGATCACGAACGAGAGAAAGTCTCCATTGCCGGAAAATTGTTGCCCCAGACGATCGCTGATCTTCGGCAACGTGTGCAGAACTTTCCTGCAGCGAAGCAGCAACTCCGTCGAACCCAGGCATCCTGCCGAAACCACCACGCGTTTGGTTAGAAGCGCTCCACTCTTATTCTCTTTCAGGTCACGATACTTCACGAGGTAGCCCTGCGAACCATCGGCCTCGCGATCCTCAACGTCGTTAGAATTCACGGGCACAATTTCATCGACCAGATGCTCGGGAAAAACCTTCGCGCCGTGAACTTCTTGAGCGACGTGAAGATAATTCAAGTCCACCGTGTTCTTGGCGTGGTAGTTGCAGCCACAGATGCACTCGCCGCAATAGGTGCACGAAGTCTGCCGCGCGCCAAACCTGTTTTCAGCCTGCACACCGATGTCCAGCGGGTCATTGAAGTCATTCCCGAAGAAAACGTTGATGTCCACGAGCTGCGAATCCCGACGAGCCTTCCTGGCTACATCTTGAAATAGTTCCGTCTTGTGAATGTGCCGGCGCGGATTCCCCGCTGCGGAAGGAATCGGCCGCGATCCCAGCACTGACTTAGCCACGGCGTAGTACGGCGCAAGATTCGGCTTCTTGCATGAGGCGGGCCAGCGCGCGTCCGCGAAAACCTCGTCGGCTGGCTCCAGGAATACATTGGCATAAATCAGCGAGCCGCCACCAACTCCCGCACAAACCACCACGTCCATGTGATCGTAGTTGCGCACGTCGTACATCCCATGCAGTTCGCCTTTGCGCGCGGCCTTGTGAACGTGTCGGGGACGGGGCGTTCGGTCTTGAAGCGCCCAGAAATTTCGGGCGAAGTCCGCAGGAGCCCGCGGAAATTCGCCTAACCCATACCGCTTACCGCGCTCCAGCACGACAACTTTGCCCGGCCATTTGCGCGCCAGCCGGCAGGCATTGATCGCTCCCCCGAACCCCGTTCCGATCACGACGGCTTCGCATTTGTCGCTCATCGCCATTCTCCTTACACCGCGCCCTTCCTCACGACTGATCGCTGTCCAACTTGTATCGTGCCGGAGCCGCATCGATCGCCACTACCTCTGTGTCCCCTGACTGCGACTTGCGGAGAATGCAGGGACGCAGGTGGCATATCTCGCCTTTATCGTTGACCGTCACATAGCGGAAGTTCGGCGGATCCTGCGCGCTGTCGCTTGCCGGACCGCCTGCCGCCGTCTGCAACAACAGCGGACCCCAGCGAGCATTTTCATCCGCACACGTAGCCTCGACCTTTTTGCTGAAGTTTCCATACCACAACTCCGGCGACCACTCCGCGTCCGCTTCGTGCGGCTTGCGCAGTTCGAACTCCAGGTTCCAGTGGGCGTGTCCCGCAAAAACAACGTCGACTCTGGGCCCGGTCCTCTTATTGGTCTGGCTCTCGCGATATCCCAGGCAGAGATAAAAGAACTGGCTCAGGTAATGATTCACGCCCCCGTACCGGATGTCGTACGAGTCCAGGCCTCGACCTTCCTTCATCAGTACCGTATCTTTGCCGTGACTCTGGTTGAGTGCTAGCTGATCGTCGGCCCGCTTCCGATCTTTCTCGGAGAGGTTTGCCGGGGGCGCGTGCAGTCCTACGAAAATCCTCGGCCGTTCGGATCCATCCAGCTTCCGCTTCTCCCAATTCCCAATGCAGGTCAGCACATTTTCCAGCCAACTGATTTGACTGTAGGGGTAGTACTCGTTGGAGGGATAGAACCCCATGCTGTCGGGCGCGCCGCCAATCATGTTGTCGTTGATGCTGATGTTTCGCACCTTCTTGCCGCCTTCGTCCCAAAAACTCTGCGCCGTCAGGCAATCGGGTCCAGTGTCGAGCACGATGAAGTGGCAGTTCCCCACGCGAAACGCATAGTTGAAGTAAGGATTCACCCTGAGAAAGTACTCGTGAACGGTCCCGACTTCTGCGGTGATCGCGATCAGGCTTTCGAGCATGCCGCGAAGCCAGGTGTACAGCAGCGAGGGAGCGAACACGGTGAACAGCAAGGCAAGCAGCACAATCGCCAGGGTGAGCATGAGTCCTGGATGTTGAGTCAATTCACTAAGGGAAAAATGCCGCAGGCTGCTCCACACGCTGTCGAATACGGGACCCGGCCCCTTATCCGCGATCTCTTTAAGATCGGAAAGGCTACTGATACCGAAAATTACCGCGGCCAGCGCCCACAAGAGTTGCCCGCCACTTTTTGCCAGCACCGCCTGCCCCCTCTGCAGCAGGCGGGTGGTCCCGACTGTAAATCCGCGGACTCCCATGCTCGCAATTGCTCCCCACCAGCTGCGAGCGAGTAGCGGCGAACCCTTTTGGATCAGATTCTGCTCTACCTCGTCCAGCTTCTGGCCAATCTCGGTCGCGGTGTTGCGATACCAGTAGTCCAATTCGTCGGCACAGTTCTTCGTGATCCCGAAAACATCGAGCTTAAACTTCGGTGAGTAAGGATAAGTCCGCCAATCGTGATTTCCGGTCGTGGTAAAGATGGGCACGCGCAACCCCTCGTTGCCGCGATTTGTTTCCGCCGGAGAACCGGTCAGGATCGCGATCACCGTCGACCAGTTGCTGTCGTCGGGAGTGCGATTGAACAATCCCGTGCGGCCAAAGTCCACCAGGTCTCCCAGCACTAATACGAAATCGAGCCGCCCCTCATCGGCTTCTCGATTCGCCCATTGAATAAATTTGCGGACGCGGTTATTGAAATTCTTAAAATCCTGCTTGCCCGGAGTCACCGGAGACCCCACGATCACCGCCGGCACTTCCGCCTCCCACAAGTCATTGCGTGCCGCCACGTGCAGGTCGGTCAGGTGGACGAATCGAACGCTGGATTCCTCAGGCCGCAGGCAGAGTGCGTGCTTCACCCGGCCCACTACGTTGCCGGCCCCCATGCTGAGCGACAGATCATATAGAGTGGAGCGCGGAACTCCTTTTACTTTTCGGAAGTAGTCTTCATTTAGAGCTGTTTTCGGCTTAGCGCAGACCGACCAGAAGGCGAACCCAGGAAACAATCCCGTGCGCAGTGTGGTGCTGATCAGCAGCCGCGTTTCGCTCAGATCATCGAAGTGGCCGGGAAGCGCTTCGGCATCTAACTTCTGCGCGTCAGTCAACGACAGCGCGAATTCCTGCTGCTTGGATTTCTGATTCTCCCCATCGAACGAAGGACACGCGCTCAGGGTATAGGCTGCAGCGTTAAAGTCTTCCGAAGGCGGCGCCGCGATGATGACGCGAATCCCCCGCTCATTGATGCCGGCGAGACTTACGAGTTCCGGGCATCCCAGATTGGGGCTGAGAATCTTAGCGCAGGCGACGTGCGAACTAAGAACGAGGGACGGATTCGAATTGTTCACACTGCCCCCCAAGCGCCGAATGCGAAAACTGCATTGGGCATAGTTTCGCCGGGCGTAATCTAGCCGAACAGGGACAGGGGAAGCGTCCAAAATGGTGCCACACGTCTCCACCCGTGGCAAGGATTATTCTGACGGACGCACTTAGGCTTGGTAGAGGCACCAGGATGTCGTTCCCTGACGGTCACAGCGCGCGGGAATCGTGCGCGCCCTGTGATCCTTGTCACTCGCTCCTGTGCTCCCAGTGACGGTGCACTCCCGCCTCGTGTCATTAGATTATTTCAAGCGTGTGCAATTTTGCTGGGAGGAGTGTCTATGCAAGCACCCTCGCCCGAAGGCCTCTCCACTGCAGAGCAGGTTTTCATCGACAAAGTCATCGGCAGCCGCCGGGGACGACCCGGAGCACTGCTGGGCATTCTGGAAGCCGCGCAGGAAAAGAACCGCTACAAATATCTTCCCCTGGAAACTCTGCGCTACATCGCGGCCAAGACGGAAGTTCCGCTATCGCGCATCTACAGCGTTGCCACTTTCTACTCGCTGTTTAACCTTCAGCCGCAGGGCGAGAACACCATCTGCATTTGCCGTGGCACGGCGTGTCATACCCGCGGTTCGCGGAACCTGTTGCAGGGTGCGCGCCTCGACCTGGGATTTGGTCTCGAAGACGCCGACGGTAACGGCAACGACGCAGACAAACTCTTGCTCACCACCCCGGACCATCAGTTCACCGTGCGCACGGTTGCCTGCTTTGGACAATGCGCGATGGCGCCGGTCGTGGAAGTAAATCATCGCATTTGCGGACATGCCACCGAGCGTACTTTGCAGCGGGAAATCGCAACCATTCGAGCAGGAGAGTAGGCAATGCCTCGAATTCTGGATATTGGAGCGTTCAACGCGGTGCGCGAGGCCGGCCTGGCCAAGCTGGTTCCTCCGGTTCCGCGCCTGGCCGTGGGCATGGGAACGTGTGGCCGCGGAAACGGCGCGGAAGGCCTGTATCAGGCATTTCATCAGGCCATCGAGAGCAGCGGCGCCAACCTCGTCCTGGCGCCGGTGGGATGTTTCGGAGCCTGCTTTCAAGAGCCGCTGGTAAACGTGCGGCTTCCCGGGCACCCTCTGGTGATTCTGCGCCGGGTCCAGGCCAATGATGCCACGCGCGTTCTGCATGACATTGCCAACGGCAATCTCAGCCCCGATCTCATCTACTGCAAAATCGAAGAATGGAACCACATCACCGGTCATGTGCGCTACGGCCCGGGATACCCCGAAGTCCCGTTGTGGAGCGATGTGCCGTTTTTCAAGGGCCAGAAGAAGATCGTGCTGCGCAATTGCGGGCTCATCAATCCCGACGACATTGAGGAATACATTGCGGTTGGCGGATACCAGGCGCTTTACAAAGTATTGATCGATTCGAATCCGGCGGGGGTCATCGAACAAATCAAGGCGTCCAAACTCCGCGGCCGGGGAGGAGCGGGATATTCCACCGGCGGCAAATGGGAATTCCTGGCCAAGGCAAAGACCGAACCGAAGTACATCATCTGCAATGCCGATGAAGGCGACCCCGGCGCTTACATGAATCGCAACGAAATTGAAAGCGATCCGCACTCCCTGCTCGAGGGAATGATCATCGGCGCCTATGTCATGGGCGCGACCGAGGGAATCATCTATGTGCGCGCCGAGTATCCGCTGGCGGTGCACCGCCTGAATCGAGCCCTCGATCAAGCGCGCGAATATGGATTGCTCGGGGAGAACATTCTCGGCCGCGGATTCAAGTTCGATATCGAACTGGTGGAGGGAGCGGGAGCGTTCGTGTGCGGTGAGGAGACTGCGCTGATTGCGTCGCTGGAAGGACAAGCCGGTAGACCGCGACCGCGGCCGCCTTTCCCCGCGCAGAAGGGCCTGTGGGGACAACCCACCAACATCAACAACGTCGAAACCTGGTACAACATCGCGCCCATCGTCACCCAGGGACCGGCCTGGTTCACCGAGACCGGGAGTTCGAAAAGTTCGGGCACAAAAGTCTTTTCACTGGTGGGCCAGGTGAAAAACACCGGGCTGGTCGAGATGCCGCTCGGCACCTCGCTCAAAACTTTCATCTACGACATTGGAGAAGGCGCGGTTGGAGAAGGCCAGGTCAAGGCTGTGCAGACCGGCGGACCCTCGGGGGGCTGCATCCCTCAGGAAATGTTCGATACCGCAGTGGACTACGAAAGTCTGCAGCAACTGGGATCGATCATGGGCTCCGGCGGTATGGTCGTAATGAACGACGACAACTGCATGGTCGACGTGGCCCGCTACTTCATTGAGTTCACCCACTCGGAGTCCTGCGGGAAATGTATTCCCTGCCGAGTCGGCTTGAATAAGTGCCTGCGCATTCTGAATCGCGTCACCGAAGGCGCCGGGACGACGCATCATCTCGAAATTCTCGACGAACTCAGCCACTACATTCGCGACTGCTCGCTCTGCGGCCTGGGACAGACTGCTCCCAACCCGGTGCTGACCACCCTGCGCCATTTCCGCAACGAGTTCGAGGATCACATCCTGGCCCGGCGCTGCCAGGCTGGAGTGTGTGAAGAACTGGCGCTCTCTCCCTGTGAAAACAGCTGCCCGCTCCACATGAATATTCCGCGCTTTCTGCAGCTTTACAAGGAGAACCGGCTGGAAGATGCGTTCCTGTCGATCATCCTCGACAATCCGCTGCCGTCGTCGACGGGACGGGTATGCCAGCATCCCTGCGACACGCGGTGCCGACGGAAGACGCTCGACCAGGCGGTGAATATGCGGGAGGTCCACCGCTTCATCGCCGATTCCATTTTCGACTCCGACAGGTATGAGCCCATGGCGCAGTCCATTGTGGCGCGCAAGCTCGAACCCACCGGGCGCAAGATTGCAATCGTTGGCGCCGGACCCGCCGGACTCACCGCCGCCTTTTATCTGGCTATGCTCGGTCATGACGTCACGGTGTATGACAGCAAGTCGGAAGCGGGCGGCATGCTGCGTTTTGCGCTCCCCGAATACCGGCTGCCAAAAGAAATCCTGCGGCGGGAGATTCAACTCATTGAGCGGCTGGGAGTGAAGTTCAGTTTCAACACCCGCGTGGGCGTCGATCTGGCTCTCAACGACCTTGATGACCGATTCGACATGGTCTTCCTCTCCATTGGCACATGGAAAGAATCCTGGGTATATCAATCTGGCACTGAGTTAAAGGGCGTGTATCCAGCGCTCAATTTCCTGGAGGCGGTTGCCGCCGGGCAGGAAGTGAACCTGGGCCGGCGGGTCGCGATCATTGGCGGAGGCAACGCCGCGATCGATTCGGCACGAACCTCCTTGCGCAAGGGCTGCGACGTGACCGTGTTTTACCGGCGCGAACGCAAAGACATGCCGGCCATTGAAGCCGAAACCCAGGCCGCAAAAGATGAAGGCGCGAAGTTTGTGTTTCTGGCAGCGCCTCATCGGGTGATCGGCGATGCCAAGGGCAACGTCAAAGCTATCGAGATCGCGAAAACACGGCTGGGAGAATACGACTCCTCGGGCCGCCGGAAACCGATCTCAACCGATGAAATCCAGCGCTTCGAGTGTGACTCCGTCATTTTTGCCGTAGGCGAAACCGTCGATCTGGATTTCGCCAGAGCCTCGGGCCTGGTTCTCAAGGAAAACGGAACTATCGAAGTGAATCGCTTCACACATGAGACCAGCCGTCCGCGGTTCTACGCTGGCGGCGATCTGGTGACCGGCGCTTCCAACGTGTCCAATGCAATGGCATCGGGCAAGCAGGCGGCGCGAAGTATCGATCTGCAGCTGATGGAAGCCGACCGCTGGAACACGCTCAATCCTGAAGTCCTTTACGGTCAAACGCCTCCGGAAGAACCGAGTGCGAGCCGCCGTCACACGGGGCACGCGCTTACGGCCGGAGCCCGCGTCCATTCGCAGGACGAAGTGGTGACCGGCTTGAGCCACGAAGAGGCTCTGGATGAAAGCTGCCGTTGCCTGCGTTGCGACGTAAGAGCCGTCAACGCGAGCTAGGCCGTACGCGCTGCTGAAAGGAGTTCGACCTTGCCACAGAAGAAGTTATCGATCCGAATCGACGGAGAGCTGATCAGCGCGATGGAGGGCCAGACCATCCTGCAGGCAGCCAAGGCGAGCAACAAATACATTCCGACTCTGTGCGATCTGGACGGCTTGACCGCCGTCGGTGCCTGCCGGATTTGCCTGGTCGAGGTCTCGGGCACGGAGCGCCTGTTTCCGGCATGCACCACCCCCATCCAGGAAGGCATGTCGGTAACCACCAACTCACCGAAATTGACCCGCTATCGCCGCATCTCCGTGGAGTTGCTGCTGATCGAGAGAAATCACGTTTGTGCCGTCTGCGTGTCGAACGGACACTGCGAACTTCAATCGATGGCCACGGCTCTGGGCATCAGCACGGTCGGCCTGTCGTACAACTTTCCCACCTTGTCCATCGACATGTCGCACCCGCGTTTCGTGCTCGACCACAACCGCTGCATTCTTTGCACCCGGTGTGTCCGGGTTTGTGCGGAGCTGGAAGGTGCGCATGTTTGGGAACTCGGTTCTCGCGGCATCCATGCTCGCATTGTCGGCGAAATGAACGAAAAATGGGGACAGGCGACGACCTGCACGAGTTGCGGCAAGTGCGTGCATGCCTGCCCTACCGGCGCGCTCGCGGAAAAAGGTTGGGCGGTGGAAGAGATGGTGAAGAACATCGATGCTGTCACCTCCCTGGTGCACCGTAGAGGAGTGCAGGTATGAAGAAGGTGAAGGTAGCCACGGTCTGGCTCGACGGGTGCTCCGGCTGCCACATGTCGCTGCTCGACATGGATGCTGCCATCATTTCACTCGCCCGCAGGATCGACCTGGTTTATGGTCCGCTGGTCGATGCACAGGAATTTCCCGAAGATGTGGATGTCACGCTGGTCGAGGGCGCGGTGAGCTCGCAGGACGATCTCAGCAAGATTCAGAAGATCCGGCAGCGGACCCAAGTCCTGATTGCCCTGGGAGACTGCGCCGTCACTGGAAATGTCCCCGCCATGCGGAATTCCATCCCGGTGCAGAAACTGCTGCAGCGCATTTACGTCGACGGAGCACAGGAGGGAAAAGTCGTTCCTTCAGATCGCGTCCCTACTCTCCTGAAGCAGGCGCGCCCCCTGCGCGAGTTCGTCAAGATTGATTTGTGTTTGCCCGGCTGCCCTCCGCCCGCGAAGGCGATTTTCAGCGTGATCAACGACCTGCTGGATGGCAAGAAACCGGACGCCACGCGCAAGGTGAAATTCGGTTAAGGAGCGTGCCATGAAGCGCATCACCATCGAACCCGTGAGCCGCATCGAGGGACACGCCAAGATTACGATCCGGCTCGATGATCAAGGCCACGTCGCGGGCACGGAGTTTCACGTCACCCAGGTACGCGGCTTCGAGAAATTCACCGAAGGACATCCCTTCTACGAAATGCCCGGCATCACAGCACGCATCTGCGGGATCTGTCCCATCAGCCATCAGCTGGCCGCGTCCAAGGCTTGTGACGCCATCATGGCGGTGCGTATTCCTCCGGTCGCAAAAAAATTACGTGAACTCGCGCACGTCGCCCAGATTGTGCAATCGCACGCTTTGAGTTTTTTCTATCTTTCCGCTCCGGATTTTCTTCTGGGCATGGATTCCGATCCTGCCTCGCGGAACGTGTTGGGCGTCATCGCCGGGCACCCAGAGTTGGCGCGGGACGGCATCGAACTGCGAAAGTTCGGCCTGCAAATCATCGAGGGGCTTGCCCAGGAACGCGTGCATCCTTCCTGGATCGTGCCCGGCGGCGTAGCCACTCCCCTGGCCAGTAGCGTGCGTGATCGCATTCTTTCCGAGTTGCCCGAAGCCAAGGCAATCGCCGACCGCACCCTCCGTTTCTTCAAGGGCGCACTCGACAATTACAAGGAAGAGATCGAATTCTTCGGCTCCGCGCCGACTATGTATGCCGGAATGGTCGACCGCAAAGGAAACTTGCAGCTCTACGACGGTGACCTGCGGTTCCGCGGCGCTGCCGGCGACATCGTCGAAGACCACATCCTCGCCGACGACTACGCGCAATGGATCGGCGAGGCCAGCCTGCGCGAATCTTACTTGAAGGCGCCATTCTTCAAGCCGCAGGGATTTCCCGGCGGCGTGTATCGCGTGGGCCCGCTGGGACGAATCAACGCTGCCGACCAGTGTGGCACTCCCAATGCCGATCGCGAATTCCGCGAATTCCACCAGCGCTTCGGACCCGTGGCGCACAGTGCGTTTCTCTATCACTATGCCCGGCTTATCGAAATCGTCTACGCGATGGAGCGAATCGAAGCGCTGCTGGCCGATCCGCAAATTCTCGAAACCCACGTGCGGGCCACCGCCGGCGTCAATGCGCTCGAAGGAGTGGGCATGATCGAAGCTCCCCGCGGAACCTTGATTCACCACTACAAAGTGAACGAGGAAGGCGCCATCACCTGGGCAAACCTGATCGTCGCCACTGGCCACAATAATCTTGCCATCGGCCGGGCCGTACAACAGGTCAGCGAGCACTTTATCGACGGAGCCCGGCTGAACGAGGGCATGCTGAACCGCGTGTCGGCGGTGGTGCGCGCCTATGATCCCTGTCTGAGCTGCTCAACCCACGCCTCCGGCCTGCTCGCCATGACGCTGCGCCTGGTCGATGCCGACGGGAAACTGCTCGATGAGCTAGCGACGGACTGAGGCTGCGCCCAACAACATCGACCTCGACGGAATCTGCATCAGGCGCCTTTGCATCCGCAAAGAAGAAACGGCCGGCGCCATCTGCCGGCCGTTTCGCCGAGCCGTCGCTCACGTCAGGGTTGCACGATTGCCTGACCAGCGTAGATACAGGGCGACCCGGGATGCCCAGAAATGACCATCGTCACGGTTTGGGTCGTGGTGGCGAATTGCGCCGTGATCACGTCCTCCGACGATTGGTTGGAAAGCTGTGTGCCGGCAGTGCCGCTGGAGTATGCGGTCCCACCTTCATGAGTGAACCACAGCGACCCTGACACCGATGGAAAGAAGGCAATCCGGGACAGGCCGCCATTGCAATCCACCAATACTTTCCCCAAGCCCGGAATCGCCATGAGCTGAACGCCCGTGGCGGAGGTGGTCGCTTGATATCCGCGGATTATTTTGAGGGACGCGCTGGTGGTGGACTGGGCTTGTGCGACGCTCGCGGACGCCAAGCCGGCCAGCACGGCTAACAGCGCCAGCAGAACGAATCTCGTGGCTGCGGGTGAAACCAATTTCGCAAATTGCCGTTTCATAAGTAGCTCCTTGTTGTTCAATGTTTTTTCAAGTTCGATTGAGCGCCGCTGCCGGGACACCAGAACCTGGTCTTCATTTTGAGTCGTGGTGTCCCACGATCCAGTTCGGCCTCTATCTGGTAACGCGGAAACGCGAGCGAAAAAGGTCCACATTTCTTTTCTATCGAGCTATCCGGAAATCCGGGTTCGCGGCTGCCTCGCTCCAAATGCTTGAACACAAAGGCGTAAGGCCCGTTGGCGTGACGTTCGGCTGGGTATATACTCTCGGGGCTGTTTGGAACGGCGTGCTTTCGAGGCATAGCGGTATTCGCGGCCTCCAAAGTAAAGTCAGAATCCCCCCTCGTCTTCATCCTTGTTTTTCTGAGTTCAGCTGGCTCCACGCTCGGCGTCCGTACCCGTTCCGTAAATCGCGTTCGAGGTTCCGATGGATGCGCCAACAGATATAACCACTCTCTTCGGGGAGCTCGGGGCCGGCAAGGACAAGGCCGTCGCCGATCTGGTCGTGTCGTTGTACTCGGAGCTGCATCGTCTCGCTTCTGGATACCTGCGGCGGGAACGAAGCGACCACACTCTACAAACAACCGCCCTGGTGAATGAGGCATATCTTCGCCTGTCCGATCAGAGGACGGTTCATTGGAAGAACCGCGAGCAGTTCCTCGGCGTTGCGGCACAACTGATGCGACGCATCCTGGTCGACTACAGCCGTGGCCGGGACGCCAAGAAACGCGGCAACGAGTTTGAGAAGGTTTTCCTGGAAGAGGCGGACGTCTTCGCCAAAGGGAAGCCGGCGGACGTCGTTCAATTGGATGAAGCTCTCACTCGCCTCGCCGAATTCGATCCGCAGCAAGCCCAACTCGTCGAGTTGCGGTTCTTCGGGGGTCTAAGCGTTGAGGAGGCTGCGGCGGTCCTGGGAGTTTCACGCACCACGGTGAAGCGCAACTGGAACCTCTCGAAGGCATGGCTGGCGCGTGAACTGCAAAGAGGCGGCGTGAATGCCTGAACAGTGGGATCAAGTCAAGGAGCTGTTTGCGCTGGCTCTGGAGCAAGACCCCGCGGAGCGAAACGAATTCTTGCGCCAGGCCTGTGCCGGCGATGACTCCTTGCGCACCGAAATTGAGTCTTTGCTGTCGAGCTTCGATGGCGCCTCCATCTTTCTTGAGGATTGCCCCGCCGCTGGTCTGCTGTCCGCGCAGTCGCGCGCCATGACCGGAAAAAGAATTGGGGCATACCGCCTCGTTCGCGAGATTGGCCAGGGCGGCATGGCAGTAGTTTATTTAGCTGAGCGGGACGACCAGAACTATCGCAAGCAAGTCGCAATAAAAATGGTCAAGGCCGGAATCGACACCGAACAAGTTCTCGACCGCTTCCGCAACGAACGCCAGACCCTCGCGGCGCTGGACCATCCCAACATTGTGAAACTGCTCGACGGCGGCAGTAGCGACGAGGGCGCCCCCTATCTGGTGATGGAGTATGTGGAAGGCCAGCCTATCGATCAGTATTGCGATCTGCACCAGCTCTCGATTGACGAACGTCTCAGCCTGTTTCGCCAGGTCTGTTCTGCCGTGCAGTACGCGCATGAGAATCTCGTGATTCATCGCGATCTCAAACCCGGCAACATTCTGATCGCAAAAGGTGGGGTGCCCAGACTGCTGGACTTTGGCATCGCCAAGCTTCTGAATCCCGAGTGCTTCCAGACTCCACTGGAAACGCGAACCAACTGGCGGCCCATGACCCCGGAGTACGCCAGCCCAGAGCAGATTCGCGGGTGTGCGATCACCACCGCAAGCGACGTGTATTCGCTGGGAGTCTTGCTGTTTGAATTGATGACCGGCCATCGGCCGTATCACCCGGCGGGGCAGTCGCTTTTGGAAATGGAGCGGTTGGTTTGCGAGAGCGATCCTGAAAAACCGAGCGTGGCCGCGTGCCGGAAAGAGGCAGACAACCCACCCATTACTGCCGAGTCAGTGAGCGCTCAACGCGGCTTGCGGCCGGCTGAACTGCAGCGTCGGCTGCGCGGCGATCTCGACACCATCGTGATGAAAGCGATCGAGAAGGATCCCAGCCACCGCTACGCGACAGCGTCCGAGTTGTCAGCGGATATCGGCAGGCATCTCTCCCACGAGCCGGTGCTCGCACGTCCCGCCAGTGCCGTTTATCGGGCCCGGAAATATGTCCGGCGTCATCCCGTCGGCGTCACCGTCGCGGCGGCGTTAGTGCTGATGCTGGCCGCGTTCGCTGCCGCTCAGTCCCTCCAGTTACGCCGCATCACGCGCGAGCGCGATCGAGCCAACCGAGTCACGGAATTCATGGAAGGGATGTTCAAAGTATCGAATCCAAGTGAAGCCCGCGGCAACAGCGTAACCGCCCGCGAAATTCTGGACAAGGCATCGACGAATATCGACACCGGGCTAGCACGAGACCCGGAACTGCAGGCGCAGATGATGTTCGTCATGGGAGACGTGTATCGGGGACTTGGACTCTTTCCCCGCGCCCAGTTGCTCTATCAGCGCGCCGCCGACATCCAGCGCCGCGTTCTCGGTCCGGAAGGCGCGGAAACATTGAGATCCATGGATGCCCTGGGGTGGATCCTGAATCAGGAGGGCCACGCTGCCGAAGCGGAAAAGTTGCAGCGCCAGACCGTGGATACCCGGCGGCGCGTTTTTGGATCGCAGGATCCGGACACGCTGACCTCCATGAGCATGCTGGCCTGGACTCTGGACCGGGAAGGACACTACGCCGAGGCAGAAAAACTGGACCGCGAGGTCATCGACACCCGGCACCGCATTCTTAAAACGGACAACCGGTTGAGCCTGGCGACGATGGCCAATCTGGCTGCCACTCTAGGTCACGAAGGCCGCTTCGCGGAAGCGGAAAAGTTGAAGCGGGAAACCGTTGAACTGCAGCGCCGCATTCTGGGACCCGAAGACCCGGAGACATTGACCGCAATGAATAACCTGGCGTCCACCCTATTGCACGAAGGCCACTATGCCGAAGCGGAGAAATTGCAGCGCGAAACTCTGGAGGTGCAGCGCCGCATTCTAGGACCGGAACATCCGGATACGCTCAGGTCCATGAACAATCTCGCGCACACTCTCTCCAACGAGAACCATCTCGCTGAGGCGGAGCGACTGCAGCGCGAAGCGCTGGCCGCCAAACAGCGGGTCCTTGGGCCGGAGCACCAGGACACATTGTGGGCCATGAGCAGTCTGGCCTGGACTCTTCAACAGCAAGGCCATTTCGCCGAAGCGGAAAAATTGCAACGGCAGACGATTGAAATTCAGCGTCGCGTCCTCGGACCCGATCGCCCGAACACTCTGTCAACCATGGGCGACCTGGCCGTTACTCTGGATAAGGAAGGCCGCTACGCGGAAGCCGAGAAGCTGGAGCGCCAGACGCTGGACTCGATGCGCCGCGTCCTCGGACCAGAGCATCCGTATCTTCTGGAAGTAAATGACGTGATGGTCCACACCTTGAATCAGGAGGGCCGCCACGATGATGCCGAAAAGCTGGCGCGCGCGACTCTCGAAATTCAGCGGCGCATCGTTGGACCGGAACATCCCGACACTGCGAGTACGACCTACGATCTGGCTTGCGTTCTGGCCGACACCGGACGCAGTGACGAGGCTTTCTCGCTCCTGCGCCAAGCCATCGACCACGGCCTGGACCCCGCCACCGATCTAGCGATCTCCGCCGACCCCGCCCTTAAGCCCCTGCACAAAGACCCGCGGTTTCCCACCTTAGCGGCTTACGCCCGACAGCTCTCCACCGGCCAAAAGTCTAACTAGCTGAGAGACCGCTCAGGAAAGCCCTCTCCTGACCCCGATGGAACCGGAGAGCTCCGATCAGTAAAGAATCGTCTACACTCGAAGACGGAGAAGGAAGCATTGGTTCTTACCAATCCAGATTTCGATGTCGCGATTATTGGCGGGGGCCCCGCCGGATCGTCCATGGGCGCCTACCTGGCGAGGGCTGGCGTAAGTTGCGTCGTGTTTGAGCGCGAGCTGTTTCCCCGCCCGCATGTCGGCGAGTCGTTGGTCCCTTCTTCGACACGCGTCTTCAAAGACCTCGACTTTCTTCCCCAAATGGAAGAGGCAAAGTTTCCCCACAAGCATGGCGCGGTCTGGACTGCCGACGAAAAGCAGAGGGTTCCCTATCAACTAAGGTGGGAGGGGCTGGCTCCGGATTGCGTTGTCGACAGTCACGCCGCGATTCGATTTGACGAGCGCGAACAGGCCGGCGTCGACAGGAACTACACCTACCATGTGGACCGCGGCAAGTTCGACCTGATGTTATTGCAGCATGCCAACAAGCTGGGCGCGGAGGTGTACGAAGGAGTCAAGGTCAACGCAATCGATTTCGGCCCAAAGGAGCCGGTGGTCCGCTTCACCATGGGGCGGAATCAGAAGGATATGGGCGTCAGCGCGAAGCTGGTCGTGGACGCCAGCGGCCGCAACACTTTCCTGGGAAACCAGCTCAAGCTCAAAATTCAGGATCCCGTATTCGACCAGTACGCCATCCACTCCTGGTTCGATGGCTATGATCGCCGGGCCTTCTCCCGACAGGACGACCACCGCGACTATATCGTGATCCACTTCCTACCCATCTCCAATACCTGGATTTGGCAGATTCCGATTACCGATAACGTAACAAGCCTGGGCGTGGTCACGCAGAAAAAGAATTTTGCGAAATCGAAAAGCGATCGGGAAAAATTTTTTTGGGAATCCGTTGCAACGCGGCCGATGCTGGAAGAAACTCTTCACAAAGCCAGCCGGATCCGCCCCTTCAAGGACGAAGGCGACTACAGCTACGCCATGAAGCAACTCTGCGGCGACCGCTTCGTTATGGTCGGCGATGCCGGCCGTTTCGTTGATCCCATCTTTTCCACGGGCGTCAGCATTGCGCTCAACAGTTCCCGCTTCGCGCACCGCGACATCCTGGCCGCTCTGGAGAAAAATGATTTCTCGCGGCAAAGTTTCTCCACCTACGAAAACACGCTGCGTGTAGGAACAAAAAACTGGCATGACTTCATCACGGTGTACTACCGTCTCAACGTGCTGTTTACCTACTTCGTCAGTGATCCCGACTCCCGTCTGGACGTGCTGAAGTTGTTGCAGGGGGACGTGTACGACGATGCCGCGCCCCCGGTGCTGCAGAAGATGCGCACCATGGTCTCGCAGGTCGAGCAGAACAAGGACCACCCCTGGTACAAACTGCTGGGCGACTTAACGGCGAACGCATTCCGTCCCGACTTCTAAGGTTGGGAGAGAAACAATGCATTGTTGGAGTGATAGAATTTGGCCGTCGTTACAGGACTTCCAAAAAGTACCGCTGCAAGATGAGTCCCGAGGAAAGCGTCGATGCCGATGATCGTCTCAATGAACACGATCTTGGAAAACTGATCTTTAACGCCACAATAAGGAGATTTTTTTATGAAACGTACGATTGTGATCGCAGTCTGGCTGCTTAGCATAACTCTGCCTCTGATGGCCAAGGAAAAGGCGGCCCCTGTCGACTTGAAGAACATGAACCGCGTTTTTCTCGGATGGGTCGACATAAGCCCCGACGACTATCATCACCAAGGCTATGCCACGCGGGAAGAGTATCTTGCCGTGATCAACCACGCGAACGTCGCATTTCAGGAAACGTGCCAGAAAGCGCTCTCCGGACGGACGGTGACCGCGGCCAAAAGCCGGGACGACGAAAACACCGCGGGAAACGACGTTTACGTCAAATTCTCCGACGTGGCTTATGACCATAAATATGTGCTTCACCTGTCGGTTCATTTCATCGACCTGAAAACCAACGCAGAAATTGGATCCGTTCCACTCAAGCACTACGGCGCGCATATGTGCGGCCTTGAGGGTTGCTTGATCAAGGAACTGGACAAGGTCAGCGAAGAATTGCAGAAGGAGTTCGCCGGCGGAAAATAGAAGGCGGAGGTGTCTGTACGAGACGAGTAGGAACTTCATTTTGACTAGCGTCCGGTTTTTCCGCGCTGCGGAATTCACGGATGGTCAACCCGCAGACGGCTCGCGCTAGATTTCATTCTAAGGAGATTCCTGGTATGAAATTTCGATGGAGCATCGGCGTGGCACGGTTGTTGGTTCTCCTCTTTGCGTTTGCGCCTCTGACGCTTCGCGCACAGTTGTCCAAGCAAGATCACCAGGCGGCCCAGCAAATGTTATCGGGCACCTTGTATTTGCGGTCGCAAGCGCCGCAAAAGTACGGCATGGGCGCATGGGCGCCCTATTCGGTGTCGATCCTGGAGGCCTCGCCGGCGGGACTCAGCACCGAACGCAAGCTGGCCGAACCGCTCAAGTCCGTCTCTAGAAATGCCTACCACCTCAAGCAGGAAGAAATCTATTGGGGATACCTGGCGAACACTCCCGTGAACCATTGCAAGCTGGAGTGGGAGAAAGGCACAAATGTCGTTTGGTGTGAGCGCGTCGATCCCAACACCAACGTCTCCGTTGACTTTATCGACATCAAAACGCTGGACGATTTTACCAAGGCCTTTAACCTGACTTTTTCCAAGGCGCCGCTGCAAAACGAGCACCCGGACTGGCCGTC
Organism: uncultured Acidobacteriaceae bacterium; assembly: GCA_963709385.1. Classification (GTDB taxonomy): domain Bacteria; phylum Acidobacteriota; class Terriglobia; order Terriglobales; family Acidobacteriaceae; genus Sulfotelmatobacter. The sequence goes on along the minus strand of CAVPWD010000021.1, from coordinate 219,075 downwards.
CGAAGTGCGGGAATCGATTGCCGCGGGCAAATTGGTGGCGGGCATGACCACGGACCAAGCCAGAATTGTGGTTGGCGCCCCCCTCAGCGTCTCAGCCGGCGACGATAACGGAGCCAAGACCGAGACGTGGCTGCTCCGTCAGAACCCGGGCAAGGTTCTTGGTTGGAATAAAAAACGTGGGGCATGGAAGAAGGTGAGCACCGAAACCGGCTTCCCCGCGAGCGCGACGTTCAAGGATGGAAAGCTGCAATCGATCCAACAAACACCCACCGCTCCCGGCCCAGCCGGAAAGTAGACAGAGGGATCTCAGATGAAGCAGTCCGTAATCGCGGCAACCTTGCTGTTGCTCTGCATTTCGTTCCCGCTCTCTTTGGCAGCGCGGCACAAGGTGCCGCGCTACCTGAACAAGGAAACCACCGTCGACATGAGCAAGATGAACCACATCTTTGTGGGATGGGTCGACTTAGGCGCCGACGACTGGGCTCTCTACGGTTATGGGAGCAAGACCGAATGGACCGACGTTATCGGTTCTTTGAACTCCTCGTTTTCACGAAACTTGGTGCCGGGTCGAATCATTACGGCAGCCAAGGACAAGGGGGACGAGAACGCGGCGGGAAACGACCTCTACATCAAGTTTTCCGATGTTCGCGTCGACTACAACAACTATCACCTGATTCTCTCCATACACTTCATCGACCCCAAGACCAACGCTGAAATTGGATCGATTCCGGTCAGGCCCTACTACGGAAACGATTGGGGTCTCAGGAATTACCTGAAAGCCGCACTTGACGAAGTGGGCACGAAGGTGCAAGTGGAAGTCACGGGCGAGGCGCCGGGAAAAAAGAAGAAGTAGGTGACTAGGTCGCGCCTGCGATCTGCCATCGGCATTACTCAGGCGGACGCGGTCAATCGTCGGTGCGCCGTGTGGCCCCGATGATCACCAACGCCGTGCCCGCGCCCGCCCAGACTGCTCCCGTGGCCTTCCACGCGATATCCGCGCAAGTTTCCTCGGCGCCGTTGGAGACGCAGGCTACGCGGGTGTTCTGCCCGTGGGCAATGGCCGCAATGCCACCGCCGACCAAGCCCACGCCGACGAAGGTCAATATCTTTCCCGTCTTGCTCCAATGCCGGTGCGGCGCGGCCGCGGCCTGATTGGGCGAATCGTTCTCCGTGTCGAATGACAGATTTCGGGCCACGACCTCTGCTCGCAACGCCGGCGCCGAGGGCAGCAGCTTCGGCGAGACAAAGTCCTGGGCCAAAACCTGCGAGCCCGCCGCCAGCACGGTAACAATCAGTAGCGCAGCCCAGCATCGATATGTCATGGCGGTATGCCTCCGAAATCTACACCGTTCCGCTTAATGAAGAGACGCGAAAATCTTCACGGCTCGCGGAAAACTTGTCAAGTGATATCCCAGGCTGGCAGTGTCCTAAATGATTAACCACAGGGAACCCAGGGTTACACAGGGTCTTGAGTTTCAATGTTTTTTTATCTGTGTTCCTCTGAGTCCCCTGTGGTTGTGTTTGATCAATGCAGGACGCAACGCCCGGCCTACGCTGCGCCGATGTTAAAATGACTTTCCGCTTCTGGCTGCCTGCTCCGAGCCTGGGACAACTGATATTGGGACAACCGATATGGCGAGGTCCGCAATCTTTGTTCTATTGTTCCTCGCGACCAATGCCTCGTTGGCCCTTCTGTATCCTTTCACTCTGTCGCGATTCCTGCTTGCGTTTTCGATTTACGCCGTGGGCACGCTGCTCTCGCTCTTCCTGTTGTTTCATCCGCGCAACCAATGGCTCGTCAACAACCGCTCGCGCGTGGACGGCCCCGGTTGCGTGGCCCTGACTTTCGACGACGGACCCAACCCCGTAGATACTCCCAAATTGCTCGACATCCTTCGCGACAAAAATGTGAAGGCGACGTTCTTTGTGGTGGGCAAGCGCGCCGATCAGTATCCGGAAATCGTGCGCCGGGCCTGGGCAGAAGGGCATCTGATCGCCAACCATACCTGGTCGCATCATCATCTGTTCTGTTTTCTCACGCCCTCCCGTCTGCGCTCCGAGATCGAGCGCGGCGCGGAAAGCGTACGCCGCATTTGCGGCTACCGTCCGCGCCTGTTTCGCTCGCCGGTGGGAATGCGTCACCCGCTTCTGCGGCCTTATCTCAAGGCCGCGGGATTGGAGTACGTTTCCTGGACCATTCGGACGCGCGACACCCTGACCACGAATTCCCAGGTGCTCGCGCGGCGCATCCTGAACCAGGCGGCCAGCGGCGACATCATTTTGCTGCACGATCATTTGCCGTGTGGAGCGGACGTCATGCTTGAGGTCCTGCCTCGAGTCATCGATGAGCTTAGAGAGCGAGGATTCGAATTCGTTCTCGCCGGCCCGCGCGAGGATGCCGGCACCGCGACACTGGAACCGGCAGTATCCCGATCCACGCGCTGATCTTCATTGTCCGCGGCGTCAGCGAGCGAGCCCCAGAGCGGAGACCATAGCCAGAAAGGCGCGACTCGCCGATCCCACCGGGTCGAGCAGCACTCGGCGCCGCTCCAGCATGGCGGCCACCGGTTGTCCCTTATAGCTGGCGATCTGCCGGTAGCGCGACATGAAAAATAGCACGCGCAAGAAAAGTTTCCAGTTGAGCGGGGCAAAGTAATTGGGAGTGACAAACGGCACCGCATGGCCGTCCTTCACTTCGCCAATAAAGTCCTTGTAAGATGCGGCCCGCGAAAGAGAAATGATGGAACTCGCCACCAGCAGATGGCTGTCGCCTCCGCCCACCACCGGCTTGTGCCACTGGCGGGCAAGTTCCAGCACGCGATCGTTCTCTTCGCGTCGGCGCATGCCATTTACTTCCAACGCATGAATCGCCCAGCCGTAGCGCGTGAGCAGGTCGGTGATGGGAATGGCGTCACTCCCCGGCGCCCAGGCGACCAGGGGATGGTTCAATACCACGAGACAACCGCTGGCCGCGAGCGTTTCAAATAATTCGTCGTGGCGCCCAGCCGCGCGCGGCCGATTGAATTCGAGCATGGGTTTCATCGATTCCACTCTCGGGCAGCCCGCTCACTCCCAGGTGAAATAAATGACCCTGGTACCACACGGACACCTCTTCGCCGATCGCGACGCGGCAGTTCAGATCGGGCCGGCTACGCAGCAGAGCCAGGCTGCCGAGCGAATTCATCGTGATCGGTAATGGTCAGGTGAGCCCCGTCGAAGCCCCACGGAGCGAACGCGGAGGACTCCATCTGATAAACGTCTTCCGGTGTATACGGCGGGTTGTAGGTGATTTCGGCGTAATTCAGATCGGACACGCCAGCCAGGCCGAACGATCTCTGCAGTATTCCTTTCAGCGGCTGCATGAATCCCAGCTTGACCACCTGGTTTAATGCCGCCAGCTTCTCCACAGAATGGCAGGAATGGTTGTGCAGCGAAACCGCATAACCGAACTCGCGGTCCGGATGCGAACACTCGCGGTAGGTGTAATCCTCAATCTTCCAGGCTGACCGGCGTCTCATCGTATTTCCGCAAAAGGAAGGCCGAGGATACCATCCGGACCCACCGTACGGCTAAAGCAGGGTCTCATCGCCGGATGTCGTGTCACTACCAGCACGCCGTCATCGCGGGATGTCATTACCAGCACGATGTCATCGCAGGTGCCATTCCCCGACACGATGTCATCGCAGGCTGTCATTCTCTGCACGATGTCATCCTGAGGAGGGCGCAAGCCCTCCGAGGGACCTAACGAACTGTTTGCAGCACCTGTTCCGCCGAGGGAACAGCCTGTATCTATGCGTCGCTGCCCATCTACAGCACCGAAGCTTCCGCCTGACGTTAGGTCCCTCACGGCGGCTTCGCCGCCATTCAGGATGACACGAAGCTTTTTTCAGGATGACACAGAGCTGGTGTTCCCGATTTGAACCCGGTCGCTTCTTAATCCGCACTTTGTTCTCGACCACGAACCTTCAACCATGCATGCTTAGGGGTAAATGCCCAAGCTCTACTACGTCTACATCCTGAGCAGCCAGCGCCGCGTTCTGTACGTCGGAATGACCAGCAACATCGAGCACCGGGTCTTCCAACACAAGACGCACGTCTTCGCTGGATTCACGGCCAAGTACAACGTAACCAGCCTGGCTTACTTCGAGCGTCATGAAGCGGTAATGACGGCAATCCGTCGGGAAAAGGAAATGAAAGCCTGGCGTCGAGAAGAGAAGATCAAACTGATCGAATCCACCAATCCGAAGTGGCGAGATCTGAGCTATGGATGGTATCAACGACACCGCTATCAGCCCGACCGCAGAGTGGGATAGGCACCCGCGTAAGCCCTGGGCTCAACTCCAGTTCTCACTCGATGTCATCCTGAGGAGGGGGCGCAAGCCCTCCGAGGGACCTAACGAACTGCCTGCAGCACCTGTTCCGCCGAGGGGAGCCGCCCCTATGCGCCGCTGTCGCTACCCATTTACAGCACCGGAGCTTTCGGCTGACGTTAGGTCCCTCACGGCGGCTTTGCCGCCGTTCAGGATGACATAAAGTTGAAAACGATGCAAAATAGATTTGTCGCGATAGAATGCCATCTGATACTCTTCGGCAACTGGGTAGTGGGCTGGGGGGTCGGTCTCAGCGGGGCTGCAAGCGTTGAAAACCCTAGGGGGACGGGCGTGCTGTATACCATCGATTCGTCGACACAAAAACCGCCGGGCGACCTGCTGACGAAATTGTCGCAGAGCCGCCGCGTGCTGTTGATCGAGGCCAACGATCAGCGGCGCTGGGTCGGAGGCCTGGTTACGCCTGAGGTTCACATCCCGCCGGTCGGACTGATGTACGTCGCCAGCAGCGCGCGGCGGCACAATCCCGACGTACAAATCGAAATCCTCGAAACCTCGTTGGATGGGCGCTCGGACGAAGAACTGGTGGCTAAGCTGCTGGACTATCGCCCCGACGCCGTCGGCATCCGCAGCATCAGCCTGTTCGAGGATGAACTGAGGCGGGTTGCGGACTTGACCCGGAGCGTGCTGGATGTGCCGATTGTGGCCGGAGGCCCCATCGCCACCGCCCGGCGTGGCCCCCTGCTGAAGGCCATCCCCTCCATCGATCTCCTGGTAGTCGGTGAGGGCGAAATCACGTTTTCGCGTCTCCTCTCGGGGACATCCACCAACGGGCTGGTGTTTCGCCACGGCAGCCAGATCGTCGACCTCGGCGACGGAGACGTCGCCGACAACCTGGACGAACTGCCGTTCCCGGACTACAGCTTGGTCGATCTGCGCCGGTATGAAGAGCACCTGAGTTATGCCTATAACCACCGGCGGCAGGGCGTATTACTCACCAGCCGGGGTTGTCCGTTCCTGTGCACCTACTGCAATACCTTTGCCGGGAAGACGGCCCGGCTGCGTTCCGCGGAGAATGTGGTCGCCGAAATGGAGCAGATGTCGCGCGACCATGCCATCGACGACTTCTACGTGGTTGACGACATCTTTAATATGGACCGCAAGCGTACCGAGGCGATCTTTCAAATGATTATTCGCCTCCGCAAAAACTGGCGCCTGTATTTCGTGAACGGCTTGCGGGCCGATATCATGACGCGCCGGCTGGTGGACCTGATGGCCGACGCCGGAACTGTCTGGGTTACCTACGCGGTCGAATCCGGAAGTTCGCGCATTCAAAAACTGGTAAAGAAGAATATGCGCCTGGACAGAGCCGCGGAGATCATTAACTATTCCCAGGAACGCGGCATGGTGGTCAACGTGAATACGATGTACGGTTTTCCAACCGAGACCGCCGCCGACGCCCAGCAGACGCTCGACTACCTCGCCCGACTACACATGCCCTCGTTGCTTCCTTATCATTTCTGTTTGCGCGGGTACGAAGGATGCGAAATTGTCGATCAGGCGGCCGAAGCGGGCTGGGATACGACTGCCTTCCTGGCCGATGGCACGCTTTCTTATCACGACATGCCCAGGGGAACCGATACATTTCCTAAGAGCGAGATGATGAAACACCTGATCGATTATCACAAACGATTCGGCCTGCATAACCAGCCGCACCTGCTCCGGTCGATCGACGTTCTACGAGAAAACGGATACACCGATTCCGATCTGGTGGATATGTACAGCGTTCTGCAAAATCGCGCTTTCCGGGATGTGGACGAAATTTTGGCCGGCTCGAAGCCAAACATCAATGTTCCAAACGTCAAGGCAAATGCGTAAGACCATCAAATACCTTGAAAAAGCGATGTCAATCGCTGCAAATGGGGCGTGGCGGATATTTTGTTTAGCCAACGACCTCGTCCCCGAGAATCCATCCTTCATCCCGAAGTGGTCGGACAAGCCGCTGCTCAAGTCCCGCGAAAAATCGAAGCCGCCGCTGGGCTGGCCGCGGGAAACCGATTCGTTGTGCCCGCGCTGCGTGCCGGAGATCCGGCGACAGATCGTCGACGGCAAACAGGATTACCGCGTCCTGCTGAACGAGAAGCCCGGCGAAATCAAGGCGCAGATCATTGAGCGCGACGGCAAGATCCTGATGGTCAAGGATTGTCCGTTGCATGGACGTTTCGAAGATGTCATCTCCATTGACCCGCAGTTCTTCCGCCATCTGGAGGAGATGTTTCCTGGCCGGGATATCCGCGCCCATAACGACGAAAAACTGCACAACCATGGCAGCAGCACCATCAAGCACGGACGAGGGTCGGTTCTCACCATCGACCTGACCAACCGCTGCAACATGATGTGCGATCCGTGTTTCATGGATGCCAACCAGGTCGGCTTCGTGCACGAACTTACCTGGGACGACATCAAGACTCTGCTCGACAACGCATTTTCCATCAAGCCGCGGCGTCAAATGTCGGTACAGTTTTCCGGGGGCGAGCCCACCATGTCGCCATATTTCCTGGACGCCATTCGCTACGCCCGCGAACTCGGCTATGACAGTGTGCAGGCGGCTACCAACGGCATCGAGTTCGCAAAAGATCCGGAGTTCGCCCGGCAGGCCGCGGAAGCCGGTTTGCGTTACGCCTATCTCCAGTTCGACGGCATCGGCAACCCGGCGAATTCCCATCGCAATGTCGGAAATCTGTTCGACGTGAAGCTGCGGGCCATCGAAAACCTCCACTCCAACGGCGTCGAAATTGTGCTGGTCACCACGGTTGTCAACGGGATCAACAACGAGCAGGTGGGGCGCGTCGTGCAATTCGCGCTCGACAATCCGGACAAGGTCGCCCTGGTCTCGTTCCAGCCCGTCTCCTTCACGGGTCGCGACGAAGCTGTGACCGACGAACGCCGTCAGGCGCAGCGCTATACGCTCTCGCACCTCGCGCACGACGTGAAGGAACAGTTGCACATTGGCGAGCCCGTCCGAGACTGGTTCCCACTCTCATTCCTGAGCACGTTTTCAGACTGGGCCGACCTGGTCCACGGCCCCGAAGCCGCCTGGGGCCAGGTCGCTTGTGGCTGTCACCCAAATTGTGGGATTGGGATGGCGATTATGGTCGACAAGGAGACGCGCGAGGCGGTGCCGGTGACGGCGTTTCTGAACGCCGATCAGTTTGCCAAGGACATTGCGCGGATCAACGATTGGGCGCGCGGCAAGTGGCTGTCCGTCGTGGGGATGGCGCTGGCGCTGGTGCGGAATTACGATGCGTTTCGTGCGCCCACGCATTTCCGGGCTGTCGACATGTTACGAAAGCTGGACAAGGGCCTGGGCGCGACGGGACGCAGTTACGGCGACGTCTCGGGCACGCGGACGATGGCTGACATCTTCCGCCGGCGGCAAGACCGCTGGAACCTGCTATTCGTGGCGGGCATGTGGTTCCAGGATCTATTCAACTACGATTTCCGCAGGACCGAGCAATGCATTATCCCTTACGCCACACAGGAGGGAGAGATTTCCTTTTGCGCGTACAACACGGGGATGGGCTGGCGAAACATCATCGAGAAAATGCACATGACCGCCACTCTGACCAAGTGGTACGAGGAGCACGGCCGGCATGAGATTTTCGCCGGCGGCAAGAGCGTGAAGCTCAGCAGCAAGGAACACCATCTGGTCTTGAACGACGAAATTGTCACCAACGAGGCCCAGCATGATCTCGAGCAACTCGGCATCGCAAAAAACGCTCGCGAGGAAAAGCTGCGGGCGCGAGCCGAGCGCGATGCGGAGAACGTGCGGATGGCGAAGCTTTACCGCGAGTTCGTGCTGAAGGAAAAACCTGCGCCGGAGTTAATCCAGATCGGTTTGCCAGGCGCGAGGCCCGCAGAGGCCGACCAGGAAGCCGTGGGAAGCTGCGGAGATTAGAGGCCCTCCCACAGGGGCTAAAGCCCGCATCCGTTCTTGCGCTTCTTACGCGGCGCTGAAGCGCCGCTCTTCCACGGTTATAGCTACATTCAAACTCGAATCACGCGCCGCGCTGTGCACCCGCGGATACGGTCTCGGTGGACGATTCGGAGATTGGCGGTAACGCTCTCGGGCGCAGCGTCTTTGTTTCCCTCAAGTAAGCCTGGGGATCCATCAAGGTTTGGGTGCGCGCAAGAATCTTTGCCAGGCGCGGAACATCGCGCAAGCGAACCTGCCTGAGCCATTGCCACCACTTCTTCTTTCCCGCGACGTTGAGAACGCTGCGCCGCCAGCACTCGCAATAGAGCTCCCAGAAGCGCTCGACCGGCAGGCGCGGCTGCCAAAGCAAGTGATGCAGATCGTACTGGCTCCAGTCGAAGACGTCGATCTTCTTCTTACTTTTTTCGAAATAGTACGTGCCCGGCAGTGGCGTCAGGATGGTGAATCCCACGCGATACAGTTGGTGCTCGTCCAGGAAATCCCAGAGGCGCTGAAAATCCTCCTCGGTGAAATCAGGATCGATAATGAAATTTCCGGTGACCCCAAATCCGAGTTCGCGGGCAATGCGGACGGCCTCGACGGTCTTGTTGATGTCGGCGTCTTTGACCAGCGAGTTGAGGCCGGGGCTGGTGGCTGATTCCAGACCGAAGAAAATGTCGAAGGATTTCGCCAGTGGACGCCAGAGCTTCAGCAGGTCCGCATTCTCCGTGACCAGGTCCGCTCGGGTTTGCACCAGCAGTAAGTTCTTGCGCTCGCTCGAGCGGAGCAACGTGCGTCCTAATTCTTCGCTGCGCGCGCGGTCAGCCCAGAACAAATCATCGACCATAAAGAGATTGCGGCCGGTGGCCTCGAAGTCGGCGCGCACCTGTTCGGGCGCATGGCAGCGATAGGTACGCTTGTAGAGTTGCCACACCGAACAGAAGTTGCACCGGTAGGAGCAGCCGCGAGCCGTTTCCATGGTCCACATGGGCATGTAATTCAGACAGCAGTAACGGTTCTGGTAGCGGGCAACGACGGAGCGGTCCGGAAGCGGCATCTGGGCCAAATCCAGCCAGGGGCCCGGCTGAACGCCAGAAGCCTGAAACCGGCCGTCTCCTTTCGGAAGCAGCAGAGACGGAAGCGTGTCCAGCGGACGACCGTTGGCGACGGCATCGCACAAGGCCGGCAGAAGTGTCTCCCCTTCGCCAATGCAAATTGCATCCACCGAGCGATTGGAATCCACGGCCTTGGGGTAGGCAGAGATGGCGTGGCCCCCGAGGGCGACAAAAATCTTCGGGTTGTGGGCCTTGATCTGGTCCGCCGCGCGAAACGCGGCCGGCGCCTCGAGAATGTGCAGGCAAGAGATGGCGACTAAATCGGGCGGCCAATCGCGCAGAATTTTAGCTAGCCCGCGCCGCTCGAAACGCATGTCCGCTAATTCGACGGAATGGCCTGCGGCGCGCAGCGCCGCCGCCAGATACATCAGACCCAGAGGTTCGGTTTGAAAAAAAGGAGCCAGCCCGAACTGAGCGGTTTCCTGGCAAGGCCTTAGCAGCAGGATTCGCACCGGCTACCTTTCTGGCTCCAGCCCAGTCCGGCTCGCGCCCGCGGAAATTCGACCACCCTCGATGGACGACTCGTTTTCATTGCATTCGCGGCGATGCAATCGCTACCAACGTATTCTCGGACGCCGATCGCTCTACCGGTTGTTCCTTCGGAAGCAAGGAAGGCACGGCCGTCGCGGGCGCCTTTGTCAGTGGGGCCGGAGTCACTGGGGCGGGCATGGCCAACAACTTTCGCCAGGAGAAGCGCAACCGTTTCTTCAGCAGGGAACGGCGCGTATCGCAAAAGGGATCGTCCGAAGTGCCGTAGACGGGATGATAACTGTCCGTTCTTTCCAGGCCGGGTACTTCGATGCCGAAATTGTTGAGCTGCAGGAACTGCCGCATTTGCAGTTTGTAGCGGCCTTCGATGCCGAACAACGTCTCCAGTATCCGCTCGTTGACCCAGACAATATGGCGCAAGCCGAACGCCCATACATAGCTGTAGCCCTTGAAGAATTTCCAGTCGCTCTTGGTAGGCCACCACATACCGATGATCTCGCGGCGAATCTTCCAGCGGGCGAAACTGAGTTCCTCCGGGGTCAAATTGGAAGTGCGCACATTGCTGAAGTAGCCGTCATACCAGCGGAAGTCGGAAAGGTTCTGAATCTGGCCGTCGCGGAGCATGTTGTCGCGCAAGGGGGTCTTGGGATAAGGCGTGATGATCTGATCCATGATGCTGCTGACGCGCTGCTCCTTGATGAAGCGGTAGTTCTCGCGCATGCTCTCCGGATCATCGTCGGGGAGGCCATTGATCAAGACCCGCAATCACCACAATATTTTCCTTGTTCAGTTCGGCGATGGCCTTCTTGATGGCGGGGAGCGTATTGGGCTTTTTCATGGCCCGCAGGTTTTTCGTGGAGGCGTTTTCGATGCCCAGAAAGATGGAGACAAAGCCGGCCTGGGGCAATTTCTTGATGACGTGCGGGCGTTGGGAAAAGCCGATCACGGTGGCCTGCGTGGTGAAATGCAAATTCTTCAGTTTGAGAGAGATCACGCCGTCGATCAGTTGCTCGAAACGATCCATGTTCTGGGTGATGTTGTCGTCGGTGCAAAAAATATGGCGGGCGCCCCGGCTGTAGGCGTCCTCGATATCGGCCAGCACGCGTTCGAGCGGATACTGGCGGATCGAGCTCCCATACATCTGATGGATGCTGCAGAAATTGCAGAGGTAGAGGCAGCCACGCGAGGTCTCGATCACGTCGGCCCGGCGGAAATACATGTGGAAGTTCTTGATGATTCGCTTATCGCGCGCGGGAAGCTTGATCTTGCTCACATCTTCCAGCGGACGGGGGGCGTTGTGATGGAACTGGCGGTTCCCCGTCTTGTAGGACACGCCTAATACATTGTCCAGTCCACGACCCTGGGCATCGAGCGAGTCGAGCAACTCGCCAAAGCTGAAGTCGCCCTCGCCCCTGACGATGAAGTCCCAGTAATCGGCCCCTGGCGAGCCTTCGATGGTGTCGTAGGATAGCGTGGCGTGGTAGCCGCCGAGCACGGTTTTGATGCGAGGATCGAACTGCTTGGTCAGGTACGCCATGCGGACGTTGCAGTCGTACTGAAACGCCATGCCGGAAAAGCCGACCACATCCGGGCGCTCGTTCCGCAACGTCTCCATCAGAATTGGAATGGCCTTCTTGCGCGCGGGAGCCAGGTCCAGAACTTTTACGTCGTGATTGTCGATTTGTGCGGCAATGGTCGCCAACGCCACGGATGGCGGCTCCCACTGTCTTCTTGGAACCCAGGGTGAGGTTGCGGGGCATTGCACGAGCAGCGCTTTCATCGTCTTCGCATCCTAAGGTCCAGATTACGCGAAATTTAGTTGCGTGAAATTTAGCAGCCTGCTGAAAGTGGATTCCCGAGTTCTATCGATTTTATCGCGAAAGGTTACTTCAATTTGAGGATGGATTGCAAGGCGGAAGCGCGCAGAGCGTCAATTTGACTGCTACTCCATCGCATCAGTTCTGAAATCATGAAATGATTGAACCGCGTTGGAGGCCTTACGGAATCGTTGCTGATCATTACGGGTACGATGGGGGCAGGCAAGACAAGCGTCCTCGGTGAAGCGTCGGACATCCTTGCCCTGCGACAGATCGCCCATGCGGCGATCGACTTGGATGCGCTGGGCCTTGCCCATCTTCCATCCACGTCCGCAGCTTGCAACGATGGCGTGATGTACGACAATCTTCGGTCTGTCTGCAAGAACTATGCTGCCCTTGGAGTGCGGCGATTCTTAGTGGCGCGCGCGATGGAAGACAGCGCCGAACTGGAACGCTGTCGCGACGTTATTCCAGCCACAAATACGGTCGTCTGCCGTCTCATCGCCAGCATTGAAGCGATGCAGCAACGTGTAAAGATGCGCGAATCAGGCATATCGCAGCGGGAATATGTTGCTCGCGTTGCAAAACTGAGTGTCATGCTTGATCGCGCACAGTTAGAGGACTTTACCGTCGTCAACGAGAATCGTTCGTTGACCGAGGTTGCGCTAGAAGTACTTATCAGAGCTCGATGGATTGCAAACTAACCCACTACTCACGATCGTGATGTTTCTTCGAGGCGTTGCGCGCGTGATACACTCACAGCAAATTCCAGCGTTCTGGCCGTTTGAAGCTCTACCCACGCTGGACACACGAGGCATGCGAACCTGTGCGCTAATCCCGGCCTTCAATGAAGTCCCTTACATCGCCGATGTGGTGAAGGGGACCCAACCGCATGTGGAAAAAGTGGTTGTGATTGACGACGGTTCCGGCGACGGGACCGGACAAGTTGCCCGGGCCGCCGGAGCGACTTGCCTGCAATCGCCAAGGAATTGCGGTAAAGCGTCGGCGCTGCGTGCCGGCCTTGACTACGCGCGGGCCCACAACTTTACCCACGTGCTCACTTTGGATGGCGACGGCCAGCACTTGCCGGAAGACATTCCCGGCATGCTTCGCGTGGCGGAAGAGACGGGAGCGGATCTGGTGATTGGGGCCCGGTCGTTCGATCGCGACTCGATGCCGCGGGCTCGCTACTACTCCAACACGATTGGCAGCCGGATGGCCTCGTCACTGGTGGGTTGCGAGATCCGCGACAGCCAGAGCGGGTTCCGGCTATTCCGTTTGGATAAACTGAACGGTACCAGACTGCGAAGCCGGTACTACGAACTGGAAATGGAAATGCTGATCAAGATGGCGCGGTCGGGTTGCCGCATCGCGCACGCCCCGGTCCACACGGTCTACCACGAGGGGCATGCACGCTCCAAGATGAAGCCGGTACGAGACACGGTATGGGTCTGCCTGTGGTCGCTCGCCTTTCGCTATTTGGGGGCGTGAGATGATCCCGCGGATCCGACGGTTGTCCGCGCTCCTTGCGTTCCTGATTCTTCCCGGACTACTGGCCGCGCAGGCCGACGATCTGCTGAACCGGATTTGGGATGGAGTTCAGCAGGCGCAGAAGAAATATACGAGCAGCTGCGGCAGCATTACCGAAACCCGCACCTCCAGCCTGATGGTGAAGCCGATGGTGTTGCGCGGCAAGTTTTGCGCCGAGGGCATGAACCGATTCGAACTGGAATACTCCGAACCGTCCAAGGTGCGCATTCGCTACAACGACAACTACCTCAACGTTACGACCGGCGACAAGACCGAAGTCATGGAAGTCGGAGGCAGCGTGCGCCGCGCGCAGTCCTATTTCAGCCGGGAGAACTCTATTGGGAATCTGAAAAAAAACTTCATCATCACGGTGCACGAGGAGAGCGGAGACTACGAAATGAAGCTGGTGCCGCGGACGGACAATTTTCGCCGCCGGCTGAATTACCTGGTGGTGAAGCTGGACAAACGGGATTTCCTGCTTAAATCGCTGGAAGTGGATGGCAAGAGTGGTGTGAACAGCGTGTTCGTGATCGACGTCACTTCGTTGAACCCGAAGATTCCGGCGGAAACGTTTGAGGTGTACAAACCATAGTGGCCGAGCGAAAGGTGCCGATCGAAAGAGTGATGGAGCGAAGTGAAATCGAGGCGATGATCCCTCATCGCTCGCCGTTTTTGTGGATCGACCGGGTGGAGGAATTGGAGCCGGGAGTTCGCTGTGTTGCGGTTAAGTTCATCGATCCGGCGGACCCGGTCTTTGCCGGACATTTTCCTGCCAAGCCCATTCTGCCGGGAGTTCTTGTGATCGAAGCGATGGCGCAGACAGCAGGCGTAATGCTGGGATCGGCTGCCCCGGACGCGGCCACCGGAATTGGCGTGGCGCTGCTGGCGGCGGTAAACCGCTTCAAGTTTCTCAAGGCGGTGACTCCGGGGCAGGAACTGCGCATTGAAACCAAGAAGTTGACCGAGGTTGGGAAGATGGCCTGCGTTGGCGGCACGGTCTGGGTGGGCGGGGAGATCGTAGCCAGCGGCGAGTTGTCGGTGGTATCGGCCTGAAGGGCGAGCGCAGAACGTGATTCGAGGATTTCAGACTCGCGCGCGGCAGTTCGCCACCGTCTTGCTGACGGAGAGCCTTGACCCCGGCCGGGCAGCGGCTGCCGTGTTCCTGGGCATCTTCATCGGGATCGTACCCATCTACGGGTTTCAACTCCTGGTGGCGGTCGGTCTGGCTGTGTTGTTCAGGCTTAACAAACCGCTGACGGTGGCCAGCACTTTCATCAATAACCCGCTGCTTCAGCCCGCGATCGTCGTATCGTCGGTGGAACTCGGGTATTTTCTGCGGGAGGGCGCATTTCGGCCATTTCATATGTCCGCCCTCGCGGGCGCGCATGTGAAAGAGGAACTTCTGGCGTGGGTGACGGGGGGCGTTGTGCTGGGAGTACTGGTCGGTGGAGCGGGGGGATTGATCGCGGCGGTGGTGGTGAAGCTTAAAGCGCCGGCGAATCTAGAATTGCGGGGGCGCATTCGTTTTGTGAATCAGATGTTCGCCCAGTGCCCGCGGGCCGACCGCGGGTTCGTGCGGTGGAAGTTGCGGCTGGACCGGATATTTGTATTGCTTGCGGGGTTGCTGGCCGCCGAAGACCTGGGATCGGGGACAGTCGTTGATCTCGGTTGCGGCTACGGAATGGCTCTGTGCTTTGCGGCGTTTGGTAACAAAACGCGGCGGCTGGTTGGCTGCGACCTGGATGCGCATCGCATCGCGGTCGCTCGTCAAGCCCTCAGCACGTTGCACGCGGATTTGAGCGTTGCGGACGTTCGTGGTTTCGAGCTTCGTTCCGACCTTCCGCCCGCCGGATTAATTCTTATTCTGGATGTCTTGCAGTATTTGTCTGCCGATGAGCAACTTCGACTTTTGAAACGCTGCTGTTCGGCGCTCGCGCCGCGGGGATTGTTGGTCTTCCGGGTGCATGATCGCGAACGCTGGCCGTGGTCCACCATTACGATGGCTTTCGACCGGCTCATATTCGTCTTCGGAAAGGCCGGGGTGAGGCCCCTGACACTTCCGGCCACCGAATACCACACTGTGCTGGAGAATGCCGGCATGCAGGTTTCCGAGTGCCGGTTCCGAAACCGGCTGCCCCTGGCCCATATCCTGTTCATCGCGAAGAAACCGCTGGCTGAAGGCACTCCTGAGGGCGCCGCGAAGGACGCCGCCGAGGACGCAGTATGATGGCTCGCTTCATGCGCCTCGTAGGCCGTCTGGTCGTCGGTCATCCGGGATTGGTGACTGCCCTCAGCCTGGTCGTCAGCATATTTTTCTATGCGAACATCCACAATCTGAGAACCGGCACCGACCTGACCGACTTGTTTGGAAATCGCGACCCGCAATGGCGAGCCGCAAGCCAGATCGGCAAAGAACTGGGCTATGGCAACCAGCTCTTCGTGTTGATCGAAGCTTCGGAAATCGAGTCTCCGGACGGAGAAGCGGACAGCACCGGCAAGATGGAGGAAACGGCCGACCGTCTCACCGCCGACATGCTGACCAGCGGGCTGTTCCTGCATGCGCGCTGCGGGCTGCAGGACGAAGAACTGCTCAACATGGTTCGGTACTTTACCTGGAACTTTCCCTCCTTCGCCCTGCCCGAGCAAGCGGCAGACCTGAAGCGGCGGCTGGATCCGCAAGAGATTCATCAAACGGTTCGCCGCGCCGCAACTGAACTGATCACGCCGTTTTCTTCTTTAGGAACGAATTATTTCGTCGCCGATCCTCTGGGCCTGATGGAAGTCGAGGCGCGCAGCAGCCGGGGGTTTTCGCAATTCGCCAATTTCGACCTCAACTGGGGCTCTGGGAACCGATTCTTCAGCAAAGATCACAAGGCGCTGCTCATCATCGCCGAACCTCGCCAGTCGGCCATGGACTACAAATTCGCCGAGCAAGTTGTGAGGTGGACGCGAGAGCACATTCAGTCGATGAAAACTGATCCGGAACTCCGGTCCTCCGGAGTGCGAATCACCGCGGCGGGAGCTTACGTTTACGCGGAGCAGGAGCACCAGTTCATCGAAACCAACATCCGCCGGATTTCCCTGATCTCCATCGTCGGCAATCTGCTCTTGTGCCTGGTGATCTACCCCAGGATTCCGTTGTTGCTCTTATCGCTGCTGCCTGCCGGGCTGGGAATTTTATGGACGACGGGCGTAGCCAGTTTCTATCCGGGAGAAGTCAATCTCATCAGCTTGTCTTTCATCGCGATCCTGGCGGGGCTGGGAGACGACCAGGTCGTGCACTTCTTCAATCGAGTGCCGCAGGAATGGACTAAGGGCGGGACGCTGAAAGACGCGGTGCTGCGCACGTTCGAAACCACCGGGCTGAGTGTCGTCTTCTGCATCGTGACGGCGGCCACGGCGACCGCCTCGCTGGCTTTCTCTGGCTTCAAAGCGTTGGCGGAGTTTGGATTCATCCTCACGGTTGGAATGTTCATGATGATGGTCCACACTCTGTTGACGGTTCCCGCGCTGATGGGGCTATGGTGGCGGTTCTCCAAGCCGCGCGCGCCGGAGACGATTACCTTCCGCATCCTGCCCTGGATCGCGCGGAAATCCGTCGATTTTGTGGGCCGGCACGCTCGCCTTGTCGTCGGCCTGGGAGCGGGAGTCTTTCTGCTCTCATTGTTGTTTCTGCCCACGATCAAGATGGGAGGACACTTCGAGATCACTGGCGCCGACAATCCTGCGGTGGCCGCGCAGAATCGCCTTTCTGCACGCTTCGGTATCGAGGGCAGTCCGAACATACTCTTGATCGCGGGCGGCGAGCAGGAAGTTTTAGGCAGGGCCGAGAAATTGACGGCCGGTCTGGAAGCCTATCGGCAACGCGGTGTGCTCAAGTCCATCTTCTCTCCCACGGCCCTGCTTCCCTCAGTCCAAACGCAGAGAGAACGGGCAAGTTCGTTGGCGGGCGTCGATCTCGCCGCCTCCGCCCGCGCGCTCGAGGATGCGCTGCGCGAGAATGGTTTTCGAACCGCACCGCTCCAGCCGTTTATCGACCGGCTTCGAACGCTGGCTCAAGGTCCCGATCCAGTCACGCTGGAAAACGCCGCCGCATTCCTGCCGCCCGGCCTGCTCGACAACAGCGTTCGCAAAAACGGAGAGGGCAGCTACGTGGCGGCCATCGCCTTTTATTCCACCGACCCCGATGCGATCGACGTGGTTCCGGACAGCGTGATCACGTCATGGAAAACTCAATTCGGCCCGTTCGTGGAGTTCTCCTTCGACAAGATGAACCGCGACATGCAGAGCCAGGTTCTGCATGACAGCCGCCGGGCATTGCTGTGGACCGCGGGCGGCATCCTGTTGATTGTTTACCTGACTTTTCGCGACCTGCGCGTGTCGCTCATCGTCCTGATCCCAATCGTATTCGGCATTGTTGTAGCTTTCGGACTGTTGCTGCTGGTGAGGCACCGCTTCAGTTTCATGTCCATTACGGCCATTCCTCTCATCATCGGCATCGGGATCGACAATGGGATCCATTTAGTGCAGCGTTACCTGCGAAACGAGCACGATGGAATTCTGGCGATCGCGAAGGCTTCGGGCGCGGCGCTGATTCAATCGAACCTGACCACAATCGTAGGATTCGGAGCGCTGATGGCGTCCAGTTTCACGCCGCTGGCCGAGATGGGTCTGGTGACCTCATTGGGCGTCGCTCTGGCACTGGTCGGGGGGCTAGGGTTGATTCCCGCTGTCATTCTCTTAAGGGAGCGAGCCCGCACTGCACCCAACAAAACGTAAACGCAATGATCCGAGCGTGGGCTGATGAGTAAGGAGTGCGTCGCTTGGTACTTGGTATGCTACGGGTCTCTCCACAGGGGTTCGTATATACTCCAGACAGCTCAGCCTTTGTTGAACGAAAAATTGATGAGCGTTGCAGCAGGTTCGTGAAACCTTCATTGACACGATCTCGTCGCCGTAGGCTGGGCCCAGAACAGATTCCTATCCCTGATCGTCTCCCTGCTCGTTACCCTGATCCTCGCCCTGATGATCGATCAAGTTCCTATTCCGTCTCCTACTCCACTGATCGGATTTGATTTTCATGAAATTGTCGCTTCGGTCGGCGCGGTTGTTCTTCTCCAGATTCGCAGCTACCGTGCGAATTGCCCCGGTTCTGCTCATTTCTGGTTCTCTGCTATTACCGCGGACGGCGGAAGCAGGTCTGCCGCGGGCTGCGATTTCTATTCCCACCGACCAGAGTCTGGCCATAGGCCTGCAGGCTGCCGGGCGGTGTGAAGTCCCGGGCAAGCTGATCGTGCTGCCGGCGCAGTCTTTCGAATTCGCGGCCGGCGATGGCGCCTCTTTCGAAGAACAAGCACGAGCCGTCCAGAGCATGCCCGAGGGATCCGAAGTCTGGCTGCATGTGGTGGTGGGAGCCGGTTCGCTTGCCGGCAACGAGTCGGAGAAACAGATTACGGAGCGGGTGGACGCGTTCCTGAAAACGGCGCCTCTTTCGGCACCCGCGGTGCGCGGACTAGTCGTCGAAATTAAGGAACCGCTGACAGCTCCCGATCTGTTTGCATTCGGGCTGGTGCGACTGGCATTAGCCGCCAAGGCCAGCAATGCCGGCCTGCGTCTGGCGTTTGTTTTCCAGCCCGGGTTTATCGGTCGGCACGGAGACATGGTCAAACGTATCGCCACCTACGCGGATCTGCTGGGAACGACCTATTCCGAGGGCTGGCGCCAGGATGCGGCATGGATCGCCGAACAGGCTCTGAATAAGCCGCTCATCCTGAAGTCAGAATCGGGGACTTCGCCGTTTTTGAAAGCGATGCTCGCGGCCAGCGGAACCTCAGTAGAAATCGTCTGGACAGAGCCAGCCGACGCCAAGGCGGCAGACGCAGTGTGCGCCGTTAACACCTTCCTTACGCACTCCATCACCGCCAACATGTTTCCTTCGGATCCCGCAACTTCGCCGTTCAGCGTTGTGGTGGACGGCGTCGGAAACGACCAGCACCGCTGGTTCGGCGGCGGGCCCTCGGATTTGGTGATTGTGGCGCGCGTAAACGGAAGGCCGGACTCTCCGAAGACGGTCAGTCTACAAAGCGTTCGCCCAGGACCATTCGAGATCAAGTGGTACGATCCCGCCACCGGCGCCCAGCTTCCGGCAGGCGAAGCGACGAAGACTGACAAGGGCTTCGCGCAGACCTGCGCTTGCACCAGCGAGTACGCCTTGATTTCCATTCACCAAGAAAGTGGCGCCGATCAGACTGCGTTTAGCACGGTCGAGGTAAAAGGCGGAGTCGATCTGAAGCTCGAGGAAATCATCGCCCGCTGGCAGCAGACTCGCGAAGCTCAGAAACAAAAACTGCAAAACTATCTGGCCTCGAGTTTTATGAGCCTGCACTTTGAAAACACCAATCTGGGACCGGGGTTCGACGTGTCCATGCGGCTCAGACAGTTTTACAGCCGCGACGGCCAAACGGAACTCGCGCAGAAGGAGTTCTACGTTAACGGGGTGAAGTTCGGCAAGAACCACGAGTTCCCGCTGCCGCAAATTGAACCGGAGAAGGTGCTGACCCAGCCGCTCGAATTGAAGGTCAACGAGCGCTATGAGTACAAGCTGTTAGGCACTGAAAAAGTCAACGGCGCCATGTGCTACGTAATCGGAGTCGAGCCCAAGGACAAAGTGCGGGACGAGGCTCTTTACAGCGGAAAAATGTGGATCGATGGCACTACGTTTCGCGAGGTGAAGCAGTACCTGACGCAGCGCGGAGCGAAGAGCAATGTGCTGGTGAATACCGAGACGCAGAATTTTGATTTGGTCGGTGACGACAAGGGAAATCAGTTCAACCTGGTGCGATCGATCTCCGCCCAGCAATTACTGAATGCGGCCGGACGCGATTTTGTGGTACAGCGGACGGTGCAGTTCTCGAACTACGTCATCAACGCACCGGAATTCAGCGGCACGCTCGCGGCGGAGCACAGTTCCGACGATCCCATGTTCCGCGACACCGACCAGGGACTGCGGACGCTGCGCAAGAAAGGCGACGAGCGCGTTCTAGTTGAGAACAGCGTGAAGCGCATCACCTCGCTGATTGGCGGGGCGATGTACGGAGGCACGTTCAACTTTCCGATTCCGTTTGCCGGCGTGAGTATTGCAGATTTCGATTTTCGGCATACCGGCGCACAGCTTTCGACGTTCTTTGCCGGGCCCATCCTGATTTCCGATCTCTCGAAGCAGTACCGGCCGAAGTTCCGTCTGGCACTGGATTTGGCGCTTAGCGGCTTGCCCGGCGAAAACCGGGTCTACACCAGCAATACGGAATTGACCCAAGGCGAGGTGTGGACGTGGGAGCAAACCGTGGGGCTGCGGGCCTCCTGGCAAGCCACCACCCATTGGAGTGTGACGGCGTCGACTTACTTCGCGTATGACAACTTCCTCCGAACCAGCGTCGCGGACGAGCAATACGAACTGCCGCGCAACGGCCTGAACGTGCTTCCGGGCGTCGAAATCAAGTACAACCGCAAAGGTTACGTGTTCGATGCACACGGAACGCGCGGCGAGCGCATCAACTGGAGGCCGTTCGGATGCACTTCGCTGAACTTGCCGCCGGGTGGATGTGGTTCCACGCTGACCAACCCGCCGCCGCAAAATACTTTGTTGGTGCAGCGCTCGCAAGACGCGTACACGCTCTACGACGCCGATTTGAACAAGGATTACTACATCGGAAAGTTCACCAAGGGCGGATGGGATGTCTCTTACTGGGGGGGGAATCAGCTGGATCGCTTCTCGCGTTACTTCCCCTCGTTCCTTTCGTCCCCGCGCATGCACGGCATTCCCGGCGGCACGGATTCCTTTGACGCCATCGCCATGGCGGATGTGCACTACGGATTCAACGTGCTCGACCTCATGAAGATCGATGGGATGTACGCCTACTCGCGCGCGCGCAATATGGATGAGTCCCTCCGCTTCCGCAAGTTCGACGGCTTCGAGATCAACTTCAACACGCCCGGTCCCCTCGGCATATTGATGCAGGGAACCGTTTCCTATGCACTGGACGGAAACATTCCGCGCTATAACTCGCGCTGGGGCGCTTATCTTTTAATCTTCAAGCCGCTGCATTGATTCGAGCATATGGCTGAGACACGGCGGGAAGATCACATCGAAAGCCGAATCGATAATCGCAGTGAAGATCGGAAGACGGCGCTGGTCACTGGCGCATCCGGGACGATCGGCGCCGCCATCGCGCAAGCGCTGGGAAGCGCGGGTTTCCGCGTGGCCGTGCACTATCATCATGGGAAAGAGTCGGCGGCCGGAGTGGTCGATGGCATCGTCGCCGGCGGTGGACAGGCGCTGGCCGTGGAGGCCGAACTCTCCCGGCAGGAGAGCGTGGCCTCCATGTTCGAGCGCGTCGAGCGGGAATTTGGTCCGGTCGACTATCTGGTAAATAACGCGGGCATCAACCGCGACGTACTGCTGGCCTTTATGTCGGAGGAGCAATGGGACGAAGTGATCGACACCAATCTCCGCGGCACCTATTTGTGTTCTCGGCTGGCACTGCCCGGCATGATGCGTAGGGGCAGCGGGGCGATTTGCAATATCGTGTCGCCCAGTGGAGTTCGCGGGCAGGCCGGGCAGTGCAATTACTCGGCATCCAAGGGCGGCATCATCGCCTTGACTAAGGCGCTGGCGCGCGAGGTGGGGCAATTCCAGATCCGAGTCAACGCCGTTTGCCCGGGCGTGATTCCCAGCCCCATGTCCGCCAAATTTATTGAGAAAGAGGAGAAACGCCTGCTTTCCGAAATTCCTCTGGGGCGCTTTGGCAAACCCGAGGAGGTGGCTCCCCTGGTGGTGTTTCTGGGATCTCAGGAGGCCAGCTACGTTACCGGACAGGTGATCGCGGTCGATGGTGGACTGCTGTAGTTCGGGTCAGTTTGACGATGTAAGGAAAAGGCGTCAACCACTAAGGACACGAAGGTTCACGAAGGAAGGCTGCAGAAAAAAGCTTCTCCGGATACTACCTATTCGCGATTTCTATGAGCTAACTTTGTGGTATGCTCTGGGGCTGCAAAAAACCCTATGGCCAGCGTTAAGGAAGAACTCAAGTCGATTATATTGAAGAGCTTGCGGATCACGGACATGACCCCGGAGGATCTGCGCGACGATCAGCCGCTGATCGGGGGCGAACTGGATATCGATTCCATCGATATCCTGCAGCTCGTGCTCGAGATTGAGCGGCACTTCGGCATCAAGCTGGTGCAGGCCAACTTCGAGCAGCAACACCTGGAAAGCATCGCCACTTTGGCGGGGATCATCGAATCCAAAATGGCCGCGGCCAGGAACCTGGCACCGACAAACCCGCAGTAAGCGACTCCACATTTGTCAACGCACAATATCTGTTGCATTTCAGCCGGGGTCTGGCGACCGTTCGACGCATTTCCGGATGAGATACATCGCGGAAAAAGCACATACTATATTGCTGCCGGAAGGGACTGGGCCAATGTCGACTGAGACGGCAACGGGGTGGTCCCAGTGCAGGCTTAGTTGTATTTCGTTTGCTCTATGTCTCGCGGAGGTAATCATCGTATGGGGCGCTGTTGTTGTTACCCGCATGCCCGGACGGCACGATACGGATCTTATCGTGAAAGTGACTGCCGATGCCTGGCTTATCGGCGGGCTCTGTTCGCTCGGATCGGCAGTTGCAGGATTACTTTTTGATCGTGATCGAATCGTCGCATTGGCAGCGTTGGCAGCGACAGTACTGGCTTTCCTCGTCTGCGGGGTTCCAATGATGGTATGAGAACTCGACCGTTCTGCAGAAATCGTTCACCGCTGTCCCCTGTTAAAGAGGAACCTATTCCACAATTTGAGCGATTTATGAGGACCGGCGGACAGTGACGCGCTGGTACGAACACCGTTTTCATAACGTCACGGCGCTGCGGACTATATTTGCCATCATTCCGAAGCTGCCACGCTTCGTTCATCCGCCAATCGCGCTGGTGACCGCGCTGATCTTCTTTGTCATGTTGAAGCAGGAGCGCCGGGCGGTGGCCGGCAATCTCCGCCGGGTCTCCGGCAAGCGCGGGCTCGCGCTGCAATGGAAAGTCTATTGGGCCTTCTATTCGTTCTGCGACCTCATGGTTTCCTATTGCTTTGTTCCGCAGGCCACACATTCCCAACTGCTCAAGATGCTGGTGGACCCGGAGCGCGGCGGCAGCAAGATCGACCAATGCCTGGCCGCGGGTAACGGCCTGATCGTGTGGACGGCCCATGTGGGGAATTGGGAGTTTGCCTCGCGCCTGCTGGAAATGCATGGCCGACCGGTCAACGTGGCGCGGGTGGTCGAGGACAACCCGGCGGAGATCACGCTGCGAAATCTGATGGCCAGCGAACGGCTCAAGATTGTAGATCTCAAAGACGGCGCGCAGGCCACCATCGAACTCTTACAGGCTCTGCGCCGCAACGAGATCGTGGCGATGCAGGGGGACCGCGTCTACCAGCGTCACAGTGCGGAGGTCGCTTTCTTTTCGCAGCCAGCTTCGTTTCCGCTGGGCCCCTTCCTGCTTTCGCAGGTTTCGGGCGCCCCGGTGCTGCCCGGCTTCGTGATTCGCCAAGGTTGGCTGCGCTACCGCGCTTTAATGGGCGATCCCATCCCGCCGGTCACATCTCACAGCCACGGCGACGACCGCGACGCTGGCCTGCAGGAAGCCCTGGGCCAAGCCGTCCTGTTTCTGGAGAAAACTTTGGCGATCTATTACGATCAATGGTTGAATTTTTTTAGCTTTTGGCCAGTTACCCCCCGTGACTGATCCCCGGAAAATCATCGTCGTTACTGGTGTGGGCGTGGTCAGCCCCTATGGCATCGGGCTGGATTGCCTGCAGGCCGGCATGTTGTCGGGCAAAAGTTGTCTAGCGCATGCCAAGGACGTGTACCCCGGCTTCGCAGGAACGACTGCCCCGGTTTGTGAATTGCCGATTCCTGCGAACGGCGCCGATCGTGATGCCGCCGACCCACGATATTCCCGCCGATACTCCCGCAGCGACCGGCTCGCGATGGTGGCGGCTCAAGACGCGGTAGCCAATTTCGATTCTGATAGCGTTGCTTCCCGCGAGAGCGGCGTCTTTATGGCCAGCACCGTCGCAGGCTTGAGCGAGATCGATCCCGCAATGGCCGAGCATCCAGGCGCCTGGTATCGGCAGAGTGGCGGTCTCGCGCGGGCTGCTTCTTATCCCCCGGCGCGCGTGGCCGATGCCGTGGGCGAGCACTTGGGAATTCACGGGCCGCGTTGTGCAGTCTCTGCGGCTTGCGCTTCGAGCGCGATGGCGATCGCGTTGGCTGCCAATATGCTGCTCGATGGCGCGGCGCCCATGATGCTGGCGGGGGGTAGCGACGCACTGTGCCCGTTTACGCTGAGCGGGTTCAACTCCCTGCAGGCGCTGGACCCAGAGCCCTGCCGGCCCTTCGATCAGAATCGCAAGGGATTGAACCTGGGCGAGGGAGCCGCAGTGCTCGTGCTCGAAACGCTTGACGCAGCCACGGCGCGGAGTGCCAACGTTCTGGCGGTGCTGCGGGGATGGGCCATGACCAACGACGCATTTCACTCCACCGCGCCCCACGCCCAGGGAAACGGCCTGTCGGATTGCATGCGGCGGGCCATGGAAATGGCGAAGGTCAGTCGCGATGAGATCGGCTACGTGAATGCCCACGGCACAGGCACGCCCCTGAACGATGTTGCGGAAGCCAACGCCTACGAGAGCGTCTTCCGCGGGCGCAGCAGCCCCGTTCCAGTCTCATCGACTAAGTCTTATTTCGGACACTGTCTGGGCGCCGCTGGAGCGTTGGAGGCGGCCATCACGATCATGGCCGTTCGTTGTGGCGCACTGCTGCCGACACTGCGGCTAACGGACCCCATAGAGAGCCCGAGTGTGAACTGGCTGCGCGGAGAAGTGCGACACCAGGCTCTGACGCTCGCCATGTCGGTTTCGGCGGGATTTGGCGGCAGCAACACGGCACTCATATTCGGGGACAGCGGGTTCGGAAGCGGCGTCTCATGACCCCGAATTTGGCGTCCATTACCGGGATCGGTTCCGTGAGTCCTTATGGTCCACTCGCCGGATTAATCCCACCGTCCGATCCGGTCCCGGAAGCCATCACCGCATGGCCGACCGCCGGACTGCGGCGAGCGTTTCTGGTGAAACCATTTCGCCCCGCCAGCGTGGTGCCGGGCCTGAAGACGAGGCGTCTGGATCGCCTGTCGGCATGGGCGCTAGTGGCTTCTTCCTTGGCGATTCAGGATGCAGGGATCGACCTGAGCCAGATCGACCGGTCCCGCGTGGCAGTGGTGTTCGGCACTGGTTTCGGCTGCGCGGAACTCACCGAGGCTTTCTACCAAAGCGCCGCCGTAAATGGATGGTCCGGCACCGACCCCAGTCCTTTCCCGGAAGGGCTGGCCAACGCTCCGGCCAGTCATGTGGCGTTGTGGCACGGGCTGCGAGGCCCTAATATTACGCTCGGCAGCACGGATTTTGCGGGGGAGAGCGCATTGATCCAGGCGGCTTCCCTGCTCCGCCACGGGCAGGCGGACTTGGCGATTGTGCTGGCGGGTGATACGCTCACGCGCGCCGTCTACGAATGGTATGAGGTTGCAGGTCTATTGTCGCCGGCGTGCTACAACTCGGAACCTCTGGCGGAAGGCGGCGGCTTCGTGCCCAGCGAAGGGTTAGTTGCATTGGTGTTGGAACCCGCGGGGCGCAGGGAGACACGCTCCTATGTCCATTTCGGCTCGGGTCGCTGTTCAGCGGGCGGGATGGCGGTGGAGTGTATCCGGCAGATGCTCGGCGGTTCGATCCCGAGTCTCACCATCTGTACTGGGAACGGCGCGCCTTGCGCAGCCAGCTCTACGATCGCTTTGGCACGCGAGATTAGCGGATCAGATGCCTCGATCGTACCACCTCGGGCCATCGCCGCGGGGCTTGCCGATGCCGGCGGTCTTCTCCATTTAATCCTGGCCTTGAGTAGCCGGCCGCGCAGCGGGCAGGCTTTGTTGTTGAGCACATCCGGCAACAGTGGTTTTGCGGCGCTTCTGCTGGAGTTACCGTGAACATGAGAATACGAACATGAATGTGCGAATTGCAGCCGCGGCCTACGCCGTTCCATCTGGCGAGGAGGCCGTAGCGGCGGTCCTGGAGCGGGAACGAGATCGAGTGGAGGCGACGCTCGCTCCGTTGAGCCCGAAGGCGAGACAGAAAGCTGCGGAAGGTCTCGGACTAAGCCGCGTCCGGGTCTGCAGCGGCCAGCAGCCTTACGACCTGGTACTCGAAGCGGCTTCATCCGCAATAGCGGAAGCTGGGATTGCGGCACGGGACATCAATCTGATTCTGGATTACAGCACTTTCCCGGGAGAAAACTCGCAGTATCTCTCCTTCGCGCACAAACTCAGCGACGACCTGGGGGCTGAAACTTCGCTGAACTTGAGTTTCAAAACAGGCGGTTGCGCCGGGCTTCACCTCGCAATCAAAACCGCGCTGGGTTGGATGCGCATGGATGAAGGCATTCAGACCGCGCTGCTGGTCACGGGCGACACCGCGCCTCAGGGCAGCCGCTCGCTGCTTCCAGTGACGGTGCAGGGCGACGCCGCGAGTGCGGTGATTCTGCGCCGACAAGATACGGAAGGGCCGGTGCTGCTAGGCGTGGAAGCCATGACGCTCGGCCATCTGCACGAGGCCATCGCGCTAGTCAAAACGAACGGACACCTCGAAATTAAAGTGGATGCGGCGTGCATGGAAAACGAAGTGATGCCCATCTACTATCTGAACTTGTTCTGGCTGGTACAGAAAGTCCTGGCGGCGTCTTCTGTGAGCTTGAGCAATATCGACCATTTCATCTATTCCAACATCAGCCAGCGAGACCGCGATGGTTTTCGCAGGATGGTGGGCCTGCCCGAGGGCGGGCTGCCGCCGACTCCCATGGCAGAATATGGCCACACGTTTGCCAGTGATCTGGTCATCAACTATGTGCATCTGCGGCGCGAGGGAAAGATTCGTCCGGGGCAATTGTTGTTATTCGCTTCCGCAGGAATCGGCTTCACCTGGGGGGTGACGCTTGCCCGAACCTGAAAGCCCCGAACCTGAAAACGACCTGCTCTCGGACTGGCTTCGCCGCACGGCGGCAGCCGCGCCGGATGCGCCGGCCATTGTTGAGGAAGACCGGGTGACTTCTTTCGGCGAGTTGTACGAGCGGGCTTTGTCGCTGGCCGCGCGGTTCATTGAACACGGCGTCCAGAAGCAGGATCGCATCGCGCTGGTGCTGCCGAAGTCGACCGATGCCATCGTTTCTGTTTTCGCTTCCCTGCTTGCGGGAGCGATCTATGTTCCCATTCACCCGCAGTGGCCGAAGGAGCGAATTGAAGCAACCCTCGCGGACTGCGCCGCGCGGCTGGTGATCGAAGGGGACGAAAGCTCCGCGCCGCGAATCACCGATCGCGAGACCGGCGGAAGCATTCCTTGGCACGCAGTGCCAAGTGGCTCGGCCAACATTTCCATTGACTCGCTGCCCCGAGCTGACGCCGGCGATCCGGCTCTCATTCTGTTTACCTCGGGATCTACGGGCCGACCGAAGGGAGTTGTGCTTTCCCATCGCGCGGTAAGCGCTTTCGTAAAGTGGTCCGCGCGAGAGTTTCAGATCGGTTCGGCGGATCGCATCGCCTGCCCGTCGCCGCTCAGCTTCGATCTTTCCACCTTTGACATTTTCAACATGGCATTGTGTGGCGCCACTTGCGTGCTGGTCCCCGGCCATATCGTGTGGATGCCGCGCTTTGTGGTGCAGTTCGTCCGCGATGCCCGCATCACCTGTTGGTATTCGGTGCCGTCGATCCTGACCGGGATGTTAGAGGAAGGACAGCTGGCGCGGCATGAGTGCCCTGGCCTGCGCTTCATCCTCTTTGCTGGAGAGGTCTTTCGCAGTCCGAATGTGGCGCGGTTGCAAGCCGCGATTCCGCAGGCAGTTTGTGCTAACCTTTACGGCCCTACCGAGACCAACGTGGTTACGTGGTACCGCGTGCCGCCCGGCTTCGATGCATCGCATCCAATGCCGATCGGCCGGCCCTGCCCCTACGCCAAAGTGACGGTGGATGCGAGCAGTGGCGAATTGCTTGCCGGCGGCGACTCCCTGATGAGCGGATACTGGAACCGCCCCGAAGAGACGCAACGTGCATTCGTCAGTGTGGAGGGTGAACAGTATTACCGCACCGGGGACCGTGTGTCGCAATCGCCTGACGGCAACTATCTTTTTCTGGGGCGGCTCGACCGGCAAGTGAAACGTCGCGGTTTCCGCATTGAACTGGGAGAGATCGAGACTGCGCTCGCAGGTTGGGAAGATATACTGGAAGCGGCCGCGGTGGCCGTCGAAGACGGGAAGATGGGAACCGCCATCATCGCTTTTGTCCGCACCCGTTCTGACGGCGCCGTCACGTTGGTCGAAACCAAAGCCTACTGTGCGCGGACGCTGCCTCTGTATATGGTGCCCGATCACATCGTATTTCTTAATGCTATACCCAAGGGGAACCGGGGCAAGATCGATTACGTCGCTTTGAGCAGAATCGCAGAAACTCTCGACCATGCTGAACCAAACCATGGAGATCAAGACCGCAGTCCGGCAATTCATCGCTGAAAACGTTTTACTCGGGGTGCATCAGACCACTCTCGAGGACACCACGCCTCTCGTGACCGGCGGCCTGATCGACTCGATCGGCATGATCGGCCTCGTGGCTTTTCTGGAGGCGCGGTTTAAAGTTGAATTCGTACCCAGAGAAATCGACGTGCATAGCCTGAATACGCTGGAACAGATCGACGCACTGATCCGGAAGAAACTGGCCGCAGGGGAAACTGGTGCCGCAGGCAGCGAACGACAGGCTGGATGAGGTGTCGAGTGTGGAACCGTTGGATACTGCGGGGACTGCTGCTGGCAGCGACGTTGTTTCTCAGCGTGTTGTTTCTGAGTGCGTGGTTTCTGTTCGGGTCCCAACGCAAAGAAGCGTTTGAAAAGGCGCCACTCTCTCCAGGACAAATCGAGGTAGTGCGCCTCTCGGAGCGCGCCCATCTCTCGGTGGAACGCATTCGTTTCTGGTCCAACGAAATGAACGAGCCGCGCTTTTTTCTGGCGCTGGTTCCCAAGACGCAGATCGCTCCCTCGGAAGTATTCATCCTGAATCACGGTTGGCGCGACCGGCCAGAGGATCTGTTGAAACACCTTAAGGTGGACCAGGTCTACGACGAAATGCTGCGCCGGGACGAGGTGCGGCCCGCAATCGTGGTCCTGCCTGACGTTCGCTTCGACAGCTTTTACCGGGAGTTCTCCGACCACTCGCCCTACCATAACTATCTGACTCTGGTGGCGGAGGAATTGGCGGGAACCGTTTCACGCCACTATGCCATCCCTTTCGATCGCCAGCGTTGGGCGATCGGCGGCTTCTCCTTCGGCGGTTATCTGTCGATGGACGTGGCCCGGCGCTATCCGGGCCGCTTCGGCAGCGTTAGCGTGGTCAGTGGACTCGTGGATCGAGATTGGAGCTTCTGGCCATCGCAACCGCCGCCGCCCGGGCCGCTCGACTCGCAGGGCCGCGGCAAACACACAATCGTGGAGCCTGGCCCAGTTCCCCGAATTTTTCTCGCTTGCGGATCGGACGATCGTCTTTTCTCGATGATGCTTGGCTTGCATGAAAAGCTGACTGCACTCGGAATCCCCCATGAATGGTCGACGGGACCGGGTGCCCACACCTGGAAATACTGGTCTTCGGTACTGCCCCAGATGCTTCGATTCCATCTGGGGAAAGCAAAGTCAGGTTGAACCTCAATGCGGCCTCGGCGAATTGAACGCGGCATCGCCGGAATCCCGCATCCTTAGCGCATTGAGCGCAGTGCAGCATGCCGCCGTATTTCCTCGGCCTAACTTTGTCGTTACCAGGTGCTGACAAGCCACTTTCCGCACCGGTGTATACTGTCGGCGCTTTCGGAGCCGTAAGTGAGGATGAGCCTCCCGAATTTGATTCAACGCAATCCGCCGCATCGAGTCGAACTCCATCTGATTGTTATCGCGTTCCTTCTGATTTGCCTGCTGTCGTTCCTGTCATCGTGCGGCGGCGGGAGCCAATCCTCGCAAGGAACTCCGCCTCCACCGCCACCACCTCCAGCGGCGGTCACTTACTATGTGGATTGCTCCGTCGCGACGAACGGCGCTGGGACTCAATCCAGCCCCTGGAATACGCTGGCCGCGATCAGCGCTAAGACTTTCAGCCCCGGCGACCAGATTCTCTTCAACCGCGGCACAACCTGCAGCGGCATATTGGAGCCACTCGGGTCTGGCACCACCACCTCGCCCATCGTGATCGACGCCTACGGCACCGGCCCGCAACCGATCATTGATGGCGGAATGAACACTGCAGCAGTGCAGTTGATCAACCACAGGGATGGGAAATCAACAATCTGGAGATAGTCGGCGGAAATTATTATGGCGTCTATATCGCGGGTACTGCTGCGAACACCGCCTATACTCACTTCCGGCTGACCAATCTCAACATCCACGGCGCGCATTACGTCAGCACGATGACGAATGACTCGGACGAGATTCTTATTACGACAGGGAATGCCGGGTCAAGCATCAACGACGTTGTGCTCGACGGTGTGGCTGCGCATGACAGCACCGTGAACAATGGCATTTTCATCGATGCCGGGACACCGTTTAACACATCGCCTCCGGTGCTGGGGAACGGCATCACCATCCAAAACTCCACGGTGTACAACGTCTATGAGGAGGGCATGACGATCTTTTCTGCGAGCAACGGCCTGATGCAGAACAATGTGGTTCACAACAGCGGACAATGCCCTCCCAATCCCGGATGCGGCGGCGGAACCGGCGGACTGATGGACTTGTATTGCCACACCTGCACGATCCAGAACAACGAGTCCTACGACATTCAAGACTATAGTCTGTACGATGGCGGGGACTATGACATCGACGTTTGGAACACGAACAATATCGTCCAATATAACTACGGCCATGACTCCATCGGCTACTGCGTCTCCGTGTTCAGCGCGGACAATTTCGTCAGCACTAACGAGATCATCCGCTACAACGTCTGCTCGAATAACGAACGGCTGGCCAACAGCCCCGATCCGGGCGAGATCTTCATGAATTGCTGGGGGACCGGGAGCGGCAGCGGCACGCTCGATGGCATACAGGTTTATAACAACGTTTTTTATTGGAATCCTGCCACTCCCGGGCCGGCCTTCAATACGGTCAATGCTCTGTTCAGCGGCACCAATCCCAACTTTTTCAAAAACAACATCATCTACTCCACCGTGCCCTATCTGATCCAGACCACATCGGATTTCGCGCTCGACAACAACATTTATTGGACCCTCGCCCCAGCGCCCGACTGGAATATCAACGGCACCGATTACACCGGCTTCGCTTCATACCAATCCGCCACCGGTCAGGATGCGCACAGCCTGTACACCGACCCCATGCTGAACACGCCGACCTATCACAGCCCGGGCCACCCCACTTCGGAGTTCACCCTGCTGCAGGGATCGCCGGCCATCGGCACCGGCGCCAACGTCTGCACCGGCATTGGCGGATGCTCCATGGGCACTCAGGATTTCTGGGGCAATCCGCTGCCAACCGGCTCCGGCTACAACATCGGAGCCTGGCAATGAACTGTATATCGCGCGAAACAGCCGTCCCGGCATCGAAGTGTCCCGCAGTCCTGCGCTTCGCCCCAATGCTGCTGATCGGGCTTGCCGCCTGCGGAGGCACTGGCTCCTCTCCAATGCCGCAGCCAATCACGATTAATCTTTCCTCGGCTTCCTCGACCGCACCGCTCAACGGCGCGTCGCCAGCAGTCACCGTGACGATCGATCGCGTCGCCGGAGACACGAACCCCGTCACACTAAGCGTCAGCCAGGTTCCATCGGGCGTCACGCCGCAGATCACCTTCCCGGGAACCGGCAACTCCGGCAGCATCGTATTTAGTGCGGCCGGGGCGGCTGCTCCCGGCACTTACCCGTTAATCGTCAACGCGACCGAAGGCGGTCCCAACGTCACCGGAAATCTTTCCCTCACCGTCTTGTCATCGCCGGTCACGGTCAGCGTCAGCGTGAGTCCAACTGTGAACACGAGCGTCGGCTTCGGTGGCCAGCTGCAAACCGTCATGACCACCCAGTTCCAGGCCGCCGAGTGGACTGAATCGTTCTTCCCATCCGTCCCTAGCGCGACCACGACGCTCGCCAATCTTGAACCCGAGCACGCCCGCGTTTACACCAACAGCCAGGGAATTCCGCAGGACATCAACAAGAACTGGGATTTCACCGTTCTCGACGCCACGCTCGATCCGGTGATCGGGGTCGGGGACAAGAGCATCAACCTGGTTCTGGTGCAAGGGCCGGCATGGATGTGCACGGACGTTGGCCCCAATTGCGTGCTCCTGCCCCAAAACTACCCGGACTTTGCCACTTACGCGGCGCGGATGGTGCAGTATTACAACACCACGACAGGATTCACCGATGACAACGGAGTGCAGCATGTGCACGCGTCCTTCACGCCCATTACCTACTGGAGCATCTACACGATTCCTGACCTGGTAGGCATGACCCCGCAGCAATACGCCAACCTCTACAACCTCACAGTGACCGCGATGCAGAACGCCGGATCGCTGGTGCCCCTGAAGTTTGTCGCCCTCGAACTGAGCGGCGATATCGACGCGAAATATTATGTTCCTGATTTTCTCAATGCGGTAACCGCGCAGATCGACGTGGTTTCGCAGCAGGACTATGCGGTTTGTGGGTGGTCTAACAACGACGTCACCGCGATGGGCGCGGTGTCCTCCAGCTTCGCGCAGTTCGCGCAGGACTTTGCCAACATCGTGAAGACCAGCCCCAAGCTAAGCCACGCGGTGCTGTGGATGACCGAGAACAATGTCGACGCCGATTTCTCCATCGGCGGTGGTGCCGGCGAGTGCAGCAATCCGTTCGAAATCGATCCGCGGGGCACGAGCGCGTTCTTCGCCGGTTGGCGGCCCTACGTATTCTCGCAATGGGCGCAGGCCGGCTCGCACACGGTCGTGCACTCCGATTTCGTCCAGGACCCCTCCAACATGTCGCTGATGTATGCGGAAGTCGCCTACGCCACCGCCCAGCCTTACATCAGCTACTGGGTCGACTACAATCTGCGGCACTATTTTCCGTATTGCAACGATGAGCCGTCCACGTGTCAGGCTCCCACCTCGAGCATCCTGACGGTTTCAACCAGCGAGCCGGTAGGGTCACAAACCGTGGAGATCCTCGCGACCGCGAACAGCGATGGATCCGTCGTGGTGATGGCCGCCAACCACGCCGTCAACGGGCAGAATGACGACAACGGTCCCGGGGCGCCGCGCACGGTGGTGATCGACATTTCGCAGCTCGGCCACTTCTCCTCCGCTACCGAACTTACCCTCGATGCGAGCCTCATCGACCCCAACACCAGCCTGGCCACCGAACCGGTGGCCCAAAGCGTCGAGGCCGCCCCGCAGATGACGCTCAACATGGGCGGCTATGGCGTGACGTTCCTGAAGCTCCTGCGGTAGTGATAATCTGCGTGGGAAAGATACGTTCTTGCATCTGGAGCGCGTTATTGCGCGCCGGATGAGACGCCGGCGCCGCAGATGTCCATCAACATGGGGCTATGGAGTCACGTCTCTGAAGCTGGTGCCATGATGACCGCGCCGGAAAAGCCCGCGTCGGAAAAGAATATGCTGGCCGTCCTCCGCGGATTTTTTCTCTCCACTCTGATGCTGACCGCAGCCTGCCGCTCCAAACCCGTCTCCATTTTGCCCGACATCACCCTGACCGACGTCCGTGGCGGCGCATTCCGCCTCCGCTCCCAACCCGCGCGGCCTCTTCTCCTTGCCTTCCTGCAAACGGTACCCGACACCTCCGACACGCCTTCCCGCAGCCAGGCCGTATTCCTGTCCAGCATGGCTCAGCAATACGGCCCGCGTGGACTCCGAGTCGCTGTGGTCGATGACTCGGCGCTGGCGCTAGCTTCGCCACCCTTGCACGGCGCTGTCCTCAACGCCAGTTACGACTGGCAACTCAAGATCCCGCTGCTGCTCGATCAGGACGCGCACCTGGCCCGCAAACTGGGGATCGAAGAAGTCCCCACCACGTTTCTGATTTCAGCCGACGGCCACATTTTGCAGCAGTGGCGGGGCCTCACTCGTCCAGCCGTACTCGCCTTGGCGATTGAGAAATTGCTGGGCGGCCCGCTCGCGCAGACGCCCTGACCATTTCCCGCGCAATCATGACCGAAACATGCGGTCGCTCCGCCTCGTTTCCAATGTACCCATTCTCCGGTTGCGTGGCGCTCGGTTCTTTGATGGGCCCCTAGTCGTTAAATGTTTGCAACTGATCCGGCGCGCCCGCTATTCTCAGGAGGTCCCAATTTCGATTCCAGCGCCAAAGATTTTTCGAGAGGAGCAACTGAAACAGGCGAGAGAAAGATTGGTCGGGGAGAGAGGATTTGAACCTCCGACCCCCTGGTCCCGAACCAGGTGCTCTACCAGGCTGAGCCACTCCCCGACTTGTGCAGGGCGCCGCGGGATTGCAAGGGCGCCTTCGCAGAATGCTGACTTGACAATGAATTATAGCATTGCGCGGAGTGCGCTTGCTCTTGACTCTCATGCGCAGAAGACGCCCGAGCCTGGCTCAATTTGTATGTCCTCCGCGATCTTCGCGGCTCTTCTTCGCGTGCTTCTTGGATAAGGCTCTTGATCTTGCGGTAAGAGTGAGTACCGCAAAGCTCGCAGTCTGGAATCGCAAATTCGGTTACCGCACTCGACCGCGTGGGTTGTGGGAAATTCATGCTCCCGCTACGATAGGTGCGGCTACGATAAATCTTTCGTCGCGCAGTCTTTTGCCAGATCGCCCTCCATGAAAACCGTATTCACCGCCGCCCGCCTGTTCACTCCAACCGAGGAGATCCTGAACCCGATGCTCGTCGTGGAAGATGGGCGCATCGCCGAGATCTCGGCGCGCTCGACGAACGAAGTCCCTGGCAACGGAGCTGTCGTCGATTTCGGTGAATCGACCCTTGCGCCGGGCTTTATCGACATTCACATCCATGGAGGGGCTGGGCTCGATCTTATGCGGGCATCGGCGTCCGACCTGCCGCGCCTGGGAAAGTTTCTGGTGACGCACGGAGTGACGGCATATTACCCAACCACGGTTGCAGCGCCACTCGACGCTACGTACGCGGCGCTGGAGCGGCTGGCCGATGCCATCGAAGCGACCGTTCCCAATGGCGATCCCTCGGCGCGGCCGCTTGGCATTCATCTCGAGGGGCCGTTCCTTAGCCACAAGCGGCGCGGTGTGCATCCGCCGGAGAATCTCGTCGAGCCAACAATCGCCGTGTTCGATCGTCTGTGGCAGGCCGCGCGCGGGTTGGTGCGCGTGCTCACGATTGCACCCGAACTTCCCGGAGCGATGGAAGTGATCGCGGAAGCGGCGCGGCGCAAGGTTTGCGTGAGCATTGGCCACTCCGACGCCGATATGCCAGTCGCCAGGGCCGCGGTAAGAGCCGGAGCGCGGCATGCAACGCACACTTTCAACGCCATGCGTCCGCTCGACCACCGCGAGCCGGGAATCGTCGGCGAGGTACTTTCCGACGATCAGATCACTGCAGACATGATCGTCGATGGCATTCACGTCGACCCCGTCGTGGTGGAACTTTTCTTGAAAGCGAAAGGACCCGAACGCGCGGTGCTTATCACCGACGCGATCTCAGCCACCGGCATGCCTGACGGTCGCTACCAGCTTGGTCCGATCGAGGTCGACGTGAAAGATGGCAAATGCACCTCGGGCGGAAGTCTCGCAGGAAGCGTGCTCACCATGGATCGCGCCGTGCGCAACGTGACCAAGTTTTCGCGCTGGAGTTTACGTGATGCCGTGCGGGCAGCCACGCTGAATCCGGCGCGGGCGGTGGGCTTGGGACATTACGGCGTGCTGGCCGCGGGTGCGGATGCGGACTTCACCGTGTTGAGTCCGGCGGGGGATGTGATCAAGACGGTCGTGCGCGGGCGGGGGTACTCGAAGCGGTGTCACCAGAGAAGAACCGAGCCGCCGACAATGAGTGAAATTGCCTGATTTGAACAGTTACTTGGAAGGCTGGACTTTTCAGGAAATCTGCGGATACAGTTGCAGACAAGATGCGCAAAATCACAGCCAGCATCGTCGCCTTCATAGCGGTCGCCACAATGTCTCAGGACCGCCCGCCCAAGGCCGTTGTAGTTCCTTCCACCACATCTGCCGTAGGCCCCCGGTGGGACAAGGGTGCGGTTGAGGGCGGAATCTACAAGAATGCTTCAGTCGGGCTTGAAATCACCTCAGCGGTGGGCCTCGAATTTGGCAGTCCTGAACTGAAGGGGAATGTAGGCACGGTGCCACTGCTCGTGACTATCACGGCTGTGGGCGCACCAAAACTATTCTCCGGCAGGGAGGTGATGGCCTTCTATGCGGATGCTCTGGCGTCTTACCCAGAAAATCAGCGTTCAACCGAGGCTTACTTGCGGAAGGTGGTGCAAGGCAATCAGACAGAGGGATTTGAGCCTTTGAGCGGCACTTCCGAGAGCGTGCTCGGCGGAACGACTTTTGCCCGACAGGATTTCCAGAAGGAGTCTCGCTACGAAGCCGTGCTCGTCAAAGCATGCAAAGCTCAAGCCATCGTATTCATCTTCGCAGGGTCAGACCGCGACGGAGTAACAAAGCTGATTGAGGGTACCCGAGTGAAGTTCGATTTCGAGCGTTCGGGCTGCGGCTCCAATGTCTCGCTGCAAAGCTCCGAGCAGTCAAACCAGAGCACTCCAGATGGCTACGTCTTGGGCGCTACTTTTACAAGCAAATTCTTCGGCTTGACCTACAACATCCCGGAGGGTTTGATCCCACAAAGCACACAATCCCAGGAGCACCCGATTGATCCCTCTCGTCCCTCCGCCACAGACTTCGTTTTGTTCCTAGGCGCTAAACCGACCAAACCTTATAAGAACGTCGTGATACATGCTCAAAGTGCCGCTGGTTTTAACGATGGAGCCGCTTACCTTGAGAAGGTCGCGTCAACGGCCGTGAGAATTGGGTTGACTGCGCTCAACGGCCCGAAAGGGAAGACTATCGCCGGGGAAACTTTCTTTCGCCAGGACAACTATTCTCCAAAGGGGGCGTTCTATCAGACCCACGTGTGTACTATTTCCAAAGGCTACGTTTTGGATTTTGTTCTCTCGGCGAACGATCGTTCGGATATTGAACAGCTTTTTAATTCCCTGAATTCAATTCAGCTCGGATCGACTGGACAAAAATAGATACCCGGGAAGATGCATTTTTGGAATTTCTTGCGTGAGGAACACCTATCTTTTGCATGTTTCCGCTGATACCAGACGATTGGCGAAGCATCGCCATTTCACTCATTTGTCCGGGGCATCGGTGTCGGGGGCGGATTTCGGAAAGCGATCGTTCCCCGCGGCGCAATCTCCGCCCGGCACCTACGTCTGGCATAGGTGGAATTTAGCAGCAAACTGCGTCTCTACGGTCGGGAGGCAGGATCGCCTAGTTCGGCTTGCGGCGTTTGGATTCGGCGAGGTGTTGGAGCAGGATGATCTCGTCGCCACGCGAAAGCTGGTCGAGAAAAGATCCTTCCAATTTTGCCTTCTCATCGCTGGTGGATTTGGCGTTCGCCGATTTGGCGGGAGCGGCTTGCCGAACTTGTCGCCCAGTTCCGGCTCGTTGTCCATGACCTGCGAATAGAACCAGAGGAAGTGTCGCATCTGGTCGAGGGCGGAGCGCAGAATCTCGATGGGCTCGGTTTCGGAAAGTGAGTCGAGCGCCTCCATAAGCTCCGGGTCGCTGGGAGCCTGCATGGCGGCGCAGTTCAGCTCCTGCTGAATGTTTCGCAGATCGTCGGTCACGCGCGCGATTCGGAGATGAAGCTCGTTCATGTTTTCTCGGGCATTCGGTTTGCCATCCAACCATCTCATCGGCAATGCGCAGCGAATAGATGTCCCACGGGCATGCGCTTTGGTAATTCTCGACATCACTTTGGTCCGAGAAATAGTCACCGAGGCTAAAAGCCTTGATTGGCGCGGCTTTTAACGCGGCGGAGCGGCGGATTTCAGGCACGGTCACGACGCGCATTCCCCTACCCGGGATTTTCCATGGCGACCGTTAGTGCATTGGTCATCTGCTCTAAGGTCACCAGGCCCGGTCGCCGGCTGCAATCTTATGGAGAACGGAAATCATCAACCACGAAGGACACGAAGGTTCACGAGGGTGCCCCTCATGGATCCTTCGTGTAACTTTGTGACCTTCGTGGTTGATGATTTTCTTACCCTCCGGGGGAGCCTTCAGGACCCGACGGTTACGTATCTGTGATAAAAACACGCGATGCCGGATTCCCCGCCGAACCCGCGCCACGCCAACTGATCCGCGCCATCGGCCGCTGGAGCCTCACCGCTCTGGTCGTCAATTCGATCATCGGCAGCGGCGTGTTCGGACTTCCTTCCACCGTCGCGGGCATCCTGGGAAAAATCAGCCCTCTAGCCGTGCTCCTCGCGGGCACGGGCATGGCGGTGATTTTCGGCTGCTTCGCCGAAGTCGCTTCGCGTTTCCACCAGGCTGGTGGACCATATCTTTACGCACGCACAGCTTTCGGGCGCGGCATGGGGATTCAGATGGCATGGATGCTTTTCCTCGGACAAGTTGCCGCCCCGGCTGCCAACGCAAACCTGTTCGTGATTTATCTTGGCGAGTTTTGGCCGGGCGCGACGAATCCGCTGCCGCGCGCCCTGATTCTTACGATTCTGGTCGGCGTGCTCGCCTTTATCAACGTGCGCGGGGTGCGGGCGGGAGCGCAGGTCAGCAACTTCTTCACGGCCGCAAAGCTCATTCCATTATTCGCGGTGATCGCGCTGGGGTTGTTCGTGCTGCACGGGCATCCCGCCACAGTCACGCACGCCGCGTCTGCTCCCGTTACTACCAGCCAGTGGTTGAAAGCTGTGCTGCTGCTGGTCTTCGCTTATGGAGGATTCGAAACCGCGCTGGCTCCCATGAGCGAAGCCAAGGATCCGCGCCGCGACGCGCCCTTCGCGCTCTTTACTGCGATTGTGGCCTGCACGATCATTTATGCGCTCATCCAGTGGGTGGTGGTCGGCGTGGTTCCCGACGCGGCGCATAGCGAACGTCCTCTCGCCGACGTGGCGCGCATCGCGGTCGGCTCGATCGGCGCAGCTCTCGTCGCCGTGGGCGCGCTGATTTCTTTCTACGGATACCTGAGCGCAAAGATTCTCGCCATGCCGCGGGTGACGTTCGCTCTGGCCGAGCAGGGAGACTTCCCCGAAGCTTTCGCCGCGATCCACCCCAGGTTCCACACGCCTTATGTTTCGATCTTAGTGTTCTCGGCGTTGGTGTGGGTGTTCGCGCTGAGCGGCGAATTCAAATGGAATGTAACGCTTTCGGCCGTCGCGCGCCTGCTCTACTACGGCGTCTGCTGCGCCGCGCTACCGGTCCTCCGGCGTAAGCAGCCGGGAGAAGCCCGCTTCCAACTGCCCGCCGGAAATCTCTTCGCCGGACTCGCGGTCCTCATGTGCGCCGTGCTGATAACCCAAGTTGACTTCGGCCAGTCGATGATCTTAGTGGCGACAATCACGCTGGCGCTGCTGAACTGGGCCGTGGTTGCCAGCAGAAAGATGGGCAATTGAGACGGGTGCCCCGTCCTTGTCCCGCCGCTTTCTGGCGGGACAGGGCGGGGAATTTGACTCTCGTATTCTGGCCGAATCTCAGGAAAGGGGAGGTTCGAGAAAGGGCGGTTCGGAGAATCGCGGTATTTGCCGCCCCCAAATCAAAATCCCCGCCCTGTCTCTGCCCAGAACGCAGAGACAAGGACGGGGCACCCGTAGATACTTTAATTCGTGTAGATGCGCACGTAGTCAATCAGCATCTCGGACGGAAACGGAGTGCTGCTGTCGGGCGGTCCGGGATAATCTCCGCCGATGGCCAGATTCAGAATGATGAAATTGGCCTGGCCTGCATCGAATGGCCAGACGGCGCCACTGAAGCCGCTAATGCTTGAGGGAGTGAAGGTGGCGTACACATTGCCGTCAATCGAATAGATCACGCTGCCCGGTGACCAAGCCATGTCGTAGGTATGAAAAGTCGCCGCGGTCTGCGGAGGTGGAAAGTTATATTGCTGGCCCAACCCCGTCCCACCGGTGAATCCCGTTCCGTGAATCGAACCCTCATTCCAATCCGGCGACTGCCGGCCGCGTTGACGCGCTCCAGCACATCTTGCTCCCCGCAGGCTGGCCAGTTGACGGTCGCAATGTTGTTGCCCAGCAGCCAGTTCGCCGGCCAAAAGCCCTGCGCCTCCGGCACCTGAGCGCGAAACTCAATCCGGCCATACTGAAAGCTGAAGAGGCCTTGCGTCTTCATGCGCGCCGAGGTGTAGACGCCGGTCGAAGGCTGCTGCGCCACGATGTGCAGGTAGCCATCGGTTCCGACATATTCGCTGGGACTTGACGTGCTGCACGGCGAAGTCTACGATCCCCAGGCACAGTAGTCCTCCAGTTCGTTATTCCCCCAGCCGCTGTCGCCGGTATCGTAGGTCCAGATTGCGGGATTAGGTTGGGCTGGAATACCCGTGGTGTTGGTGAACTCATCGCTCCACACCAGTGTTCCGATTGAATATTGGGCGAAAAAGTCTGGCTTGTAACCCTGCTGCTTTCACCGCGGACACCGCAATCGCATTGACGGTCAGGTTCGAGGCCACCAGAAACGGCGCTTCGTAGGGCTGAGAAGATGTAGTCGGAGTGCTGCCATCGACGGTGTAGTAGATTGTGCCCGTGGTAGCTGCGAGGGTCACGATCACCGCCCCGCCCTGGGCGCCGGTTTGTCCGCCAGTAGCGGTGGTGATGGTCGGTGCCGCAATGGGATTCCCGCCGCCGAAAGTCGCTCCCTTGCCCGCGCCGCCACATCCGCACATCGCAGCGCTTATCACAACAATTGCCGTCAGGGTCGCTATCTTTGCCCGCATAAGACACACCTTCGCGAGAGCGGAAAAACACGACTCGCTGAGGATTATTTAAACGCCGCCGAATCCTCGCGTCAATGAGGAGAGTGGTGCGTAGGAGACTGCGGAGTGCGGAGTGTCGATTGCAGATTTTAAGATTTCACATTGAAGACTTCAGATTGAAAAACTGCGCCCTCAAATCTGCACTCTGAGATCTACAATCTGAAATCTCTTTGCTAATACTCACAACGGCTCCTACACTCCCTTCTGCTCCATCGCCAGCAGAGCATTCTTCCGCTCGATGCCCCAGCGATAGCCGCTGTCACTGCCGTCCTGGCGGACCACGCGATGGCAAGGGATCGCCACCGCTACGGGATTCGTGGCGCAGGCTCGGGCCACGGCGCGCACTGCGGTGGGCCGCCCAATGCCCTTGGCAACCTGGCTGTAGGAACGCGTCGCGCCGAAAGGAATCGATTGCAGGTAAGTCCACACGCGGCGCTGGAAAGCGGTCGCGCGAATATCCAGCGGCAGAGATGAAGCTGAGTCCAGTACCCTGCCCTTTGCGTGCCTGCCCTTCATATGCTGGCCCTTCATGTGCTGGATCAGGGCGCTGGCCCAGTCCCGCAGTCCGCTATTGTCGGACTTGCGAGCTGCAAAAGGAAATTCGCGGCGCAGGCCTTCGAGCAATTCGCCGTCGGTCCGCGCAAACTGGATCGAGCACACGCCGCGCTCGGTGGCCGCGATCAACATGCGTCCCAGCGGCGAGTCGGCACAGGTATAGCGAATCGCGGCGGCAATGGCCCCGCGACGATACTTATCCGGAGTCATGCCCAGCTGCGACGCAGTCTTTTCGTACAGCCGGCTGCTCGATCCGTATCCCGCGTCATACATGGCGCGCGTGACTGAATCTCCAGCCTGCAGATTGCGTTTGAGTTGGCGCAGGCGGCAGGCGTCGGCATACTCGCGCGGCGTGATGCCGAGCATCGCCTTGAAACGCCGCTGCAGGTGAAACGGGCTCTGATGAAACTCTTTGCCCAGGCGCGCGAGTGTGATCGGCTCATCGAGATGTTGCTCGATGAAACGGCAAATCGCCTTCACGCTATCGGCTGGTGAATTGCCGCTAACCGATTTGGGCCGACAGCGCAGGCAGGCGCGATATCCCGCCTGCTCGGCCTGCTCGGGCGCGGGGAAGAATTGAACGTTCTCCCGCCGCGGCCGCCGCGCCGCGCACGATGGCCGGCAGTAGACGCCGGTCGACGAAACCGCGAACACGAAGTCTCCGTCGCGCGCCGCATCGCGCGCGAGGACGGCACTCCAGCGGCGCTCGTCGGCCGCGCCGGTTCGCAGTTCAGTCGCCGGGCTGGGTTGAGGAGAGGACATCGGCTCGAAGCTTTCGATTGCGAGTATGGCATTGGTCGTCATAGTAAGGAAAGCCTACAGCGAGCGCGATGCAAGCGGACTATCCGAATCTTGCGGGCAAAGTGAATTGGTGCGGCGGTCTTGGGTCTGGGGTCTTGGGTCTCGGGTCTTGGGTCTCAGGTCTTGGGTCTGAGGTCTTGGGTCTTAGGTCTTGGGTCTGAGGTCTTGGGTCTGAGTCTTGGGTTGAACCTCGAACCTGAAGACCCAACGACCGAAGACCCAAGACCGAAGACCTAAGAAGGCCGAGATCTGAGGCCCGAGGTCCGAGATCTGGCCACGAGCCGCGACCTGTTTGCGCCCTACCGGC
Organism: uncultured Acidobacteriaceae bacterium; assembly: GCA_963709385.1. Lineage (GTDB taxonomy): Bacteria > Acidobacteriota > Terriglobia > Terriglobales > Acidobacteriaceae > Sulfotelmatobacter. The sequence goes on along the minus strand of CAVPWD010000021.1, from coordinate 176,030 downwards.
GAAAAGAATAGATTTGCGGTGGGCATTTTCACTTCACGAATCGAGGACTAATCATGCGGCGTTCGTTTGGCAGTAGTGGGTTCTATAGTGTTGGCGATTTCGTCGCTGGCCGTGGCGCAGGCATCGAAGCACGTGCTGACCAGCGACGAAGTGAAAAAGGCCGCTCCCGCGGAATACTTCTTTGCCGGACAAAAGGCGCCGGTGCAACTGCGCAACGCTGTGGGATTTCAGACAGCGAATGGAAAACTGTGCTGGCCGCGCTAGTCGACGCCTCGGGATATTCGACTGCCATCCAGCAGAAATATCAGGGCTTGCTCATCACGGAGACGAAGCTCAACATCGGCGGAGCGGAACTCGCACCCGGCCAATATGGCTTCGGCTTCACGGCCGATGGCAAGTTCGTGGTCATGGACGTGGCCAACAACGATGTCCTGAGCGTTGCGTTCGCAGCCTATCCTGAAATGCAACATGCCGTACCCCTCAAACTGGAACCAGACGGCAGCGGCTACAAACTCTATGCCGGTAAGAAGTGGGTCGGAATCAAGGCGGAGTAAGTCTTGAGCTTCCACGACTCCCTGGCGACTCAATGAGATTCCTCCGCCCCTCGCTTTCGCTCGGGGGTCGGAATGACAAAGGATCTGGCTGGTTTGGCTAAGAGCTAGAAGCTGAGAGCTAAAAAGCTGCTTTTCTAGTGCTCCAGCGGATGGAACGGGCCGCGCAGCGAATTATTCATTCCGGCGCGTTTGCGCAATTCGCTGAGCAGGGCGCTGGCGGCGTTCTGGTAAGTCTTATTCGGGTCGGAGGGATCGGCCCACACCGCGTCGTAGATGATCTGCGCGGCTTCCTTCAAATCCATGTGCAGGGCGGCTTCGCAAACGTCGAGACGTTCCTGCAGGCGCTCGTAGCAGACTTTGCAAACTTCGGCGCCGGCCGAAGCTCCAACGTGATTTTCGCCGGCGCAGAGCGATGCCGGAGCACTGGCAACTTCCGCATGCGCATCTGCAAGCTGGCTCTTGAACTGGCGCAGAAATTCCTCGCGCTCTTGTTCAACCACCGTGGTGTCAGGAATGGGATCGGGAACGCTCTGCGTCACGCGCGGCGGCACTTTGGGCGCAACCACAGGAACGCGCTCCGGGTGCTGGCAGGTGGGGCAATGATCGAGATCGGCAGGATAATACAGGTGGCACTTGGCGCAGGGCAGGCCGTATCCAGTGATCTTACGGGCCTCTGTTGGAGCCGTAGCCTCGGCGCGCCGCGTTTCCTTCTCTTGCGCCATGGCGGCATGCACGGCTACGGTAGCGTCTGTCGTCTTTCGGGTTTGCGTCGCGTTGGTCGCCATCAGTAGTCTCTCCCGGTTCATCCTCTAGTGTAGGGACGGCGCGGCTTCTCGGATACGCACCGGAGTACAGCGGGGGGATTGGCCGACGGTTTGGGAAGACAGGGATCAGGGGCCAGGGGTCAGGGTACAGGAATCGAACACTGCGCAGTGTGTCTTCGTAGGTCCGGGCATCGCCCTGATCCCCCCGCCCTGACTGCTAGCCCTAATCCCTAGTCCCTGCGTCACCGCGCAGTTTCCTTCATCAGCTTGAGTAGTTCTTCGCGGCGGGCGCGATACAGCTTTTGATCGGGGTCGAGTTTGGAAGCCGTATCCAGTTCGCTCAAAGCTTCTTCGTAGCGGTCCATGCTCATGAGGCAGGCGGCCAGAGAGAAGTGATTGTCGGCGGACGGGCTCAGGCGGACTGCTTCGCGGAATTCCTTCTCGGCAGCGTGCAACTGTTCCTGCTCGAACAACGCTGTGCCCAGCAAATGATGGGCGATCTCGGAATCGGGATTAAGCGAAACCGCAAGGCGCAGTTCGCGCAAGGCTTCTTCCGGCTGGTTGTCGAGCAGCAGCGCCTGGCCGAGAATGCGGTGTTCGGCCGACCCGGTGGGGTTCTGCCGCAGCGCCAGCCGCAGTTCGTCGACCGCGCCGTCGTAGTTTTTTTCCGCCATGTAAGCGCTGGCCATGCACGCATGGCCCTCCTGCCATTCGGGATGCTGACGGTAAAGTTCGTGCATCTCGCCAATGGCTTCATCAAACTTTCCCTGATCGCAGTAAGTATTGCCCAGGTTGTTGCGGATGGAAGCTTCGTTGGGAGCGATCCGCTTGGCCTCGCGATATTCAGTCACGGCCTGATCGAGATTGCCTTGCTCGTGCATCACCAGCCCCAGGTTAGAGTGAGCTTCCCAGAAATCCGGCCGCAGACGGATGGCTCGTCCGTAGGCGGCGATGGCCCCCGGCTGATTTCCCGCCGCGTGCAGAGCGATGCCCATGTCGTAATACGTGTCGGCGTTGTCGCGGTCGCGAACCAGCGATTCAGAATAGGCGTGCGCCGCGGCCTGATACTGGCCGTTGGAATAGAGCCCGAGCCCGAGATACTGGTAAGCCTCGGCATTCTTTGGATCGAGGCTGAGAGCGGTGCGCGCTTCGGCGATCGCATTTGGCCCGTCGTCGAGACGATAGAAAAGATAAGCCAGGGCGCTGTGATTCTCCGGCAGATCGGGCATGAGTTGCGCCGCCTGCGTCAGCTCGTCAAAGGCGTCGTCCGCTTGCTCTTGCTGGCGCAGCATGATTCCGAGCGCGAAATGCAGGGCGGAGTTTGTGTCGTCAAAGCGCAGAGCCTCGCGCAGATCGAGTTCGGCGTCATGATACTGCTGCTGGCGGGCTTCGGCGGCGGCCTTCAGGAGCGTCTCTGGAATCGGAGCACCTATGCTAGCCGACCGCACGTTTCCTGAACGGAGGGCCGCCATCAAGTCTTTCTCCGCCCCCGCTGATTCCACCTGGCGGAGTTCGGCGTGCGTCGGGAGAGTGGCAAGGCCACGCTCCGCAATCAGGCGGACGAGCCGACCGCTGGAAATTCCGCCGGTCAGCCAGGCGGTGATCTGCGTCGTGTTTACCGGCCGAGCGGAACGAGGATCGGCAGACTGCGCGGCTGCGGCCGCCACACCGAACAGAAACAAGAATGTTAAGGCCTTGACTCTCAACGGGACTCTCCGGCGCGGTGAATTGACTTGCTGGTAGCGGCTTTTGAGGGAAAACGCCTTCAGAAACCCCTGTGAGAAACATAACTTGTGGACGACGCCGCGGGTAAGGTCACGGAGGTAACTGTGCCAGTCACTTCGCCCCAAAGTGCAAGGCTTTCCCGACTGTGATCGAAATCACAACTCACCGTGGCAGGCTTCACCGATGGCGGGGGCGGGGTTAGAGTAAAGTTATGGAGTAAAGTTAAGGATGAAAGGGCTACAAAGGCCAAAAGGCTGAGCCGTGGTTTGACTTCCCCTTGAGCCTCCCGTACCCTAATTGTTGGTAACAGAGACTGTTGGAGGTTCTTATGGGTGAGTTCTCACCGTGGCATTGGCTACTTGTCGCTGCCATTGCTCTGCTGTTGTTCGGACCGAAGAAACTGCCTGAACTTGGAAAAGGGCTGGCCGAAGGCATTCGTGGCTTTAAGGAAGGCATGAAGGAACAGCCACCGGCGCCGGCTCCGACCGACTCAAGCAAGAAGACCGAAACCAAGAGTTGACCTGGGTCTAGCTGACCTGGGTCGCGCCCACCTGGGTCGCCGTGAGAAGAGCCAATGAGGGAAGGCTCTCCCGGCAGTTGTTTCCGCCTCTTCGTCGCCTTATCCCTATTTTTGCCCCATCGTAATTTCGGGCTCCCAAATAGCTTGTCATTCTCAAAACTCTGGAATGTGGAGGTAGGTCGTGTTGCGTAGATTCAATCTGTTCACTCTCATTGCAATTCTTGCACTTTCATCCGCCGTGTTCGCGGACCAGGTCACGCTGAAAAACGGTGACCGCCTGACTGGCACGGTTGTGAAGTCGGACGGCAAGACGCTGGTCTTGCATACTGAAGCTGCGGGTGACGTGACTATTCAGTTTGCCGCGATCACCGACATCAAGACCGACCAGGAACTGCACGTCAGCCTGAAAGGCGGAAAGACGGCGGTCGGTCCGGTCACTACCACCGACAGCAAGATTGAGATCGCCACCAAGACCAGCGGCACGGTGGAAGCACCAAAAGACGACGTCACCCTGATCCGCAACGACGCCGAGCAGGCGGCTTACGACAAGTCGCTGCATCCCGGACTGCGGCACGGCTGGAATGGCGGGGCCAGTGTAGGCTTCTCCATCGCTCGCGGTAACAGCCAGACGGAAAACCTGGCTCTGGCTTTCAACGCGGTGCATCCCACGCTCAACGACAAGATCACGCTGTACGCGAATTCCATCTACACCAAGAGCGACCAGCCTCCTCCGCCCACGGTCTCCGCCAACCTGGAGCAGGGCGGACTGCGCTATGACCGCAACATCAATCCCAAGGCGTTCGCTTTTGGGGCGGCCGACTTCCAGGCTAATGCGCTTCAGTACCTGGATTTGCGCCAAGTGTACACCGGCGGCTTCGGTTACCACGCCATCAAGTCAGACGCCACCACGCTGAACTTCCTGGCCGGAATTAACTTCACGCATGAAACGTATTCCAACGGGGCGGAGAATTTGCCGGTCACGGTTCCTCCTACGTTCGTTTCCTACGGTGTGACCAACAAATTCGCCGCCCTCACGCTAGGCGAAGAATTGATGCACAAGCTGGGCAAGAGCACCGTGGTCACGCAGAATTTCTACATCTATCCAGACATGAGCGACACCAGCAACTACCGGGGAACGTTTAATCTCGGTACCGTGACCAAGATCAGCAAGTCGTTTGGCTGGCAGAACTCGTTCAGCGACATCTACGTCTCCAACCCGCCGGTGGGGGCGAAAAAGAACGACCTGGTCATCACCACAGGGTTGAATTATTCGTTCGCGCACTAGACGCCGCAGCAACGATAAAAGTGGGTGCCCCATTTCTCGCGTTGTTTGCGAGAAGTGGGGCTTTTTCTTGGTCGAAGAGCACGGTCTAAGAGCAGCATTTCTGAGCGAAGCGAAGAATCCCTATCGCCAGTATGCTGCGTGGGAGTAGGGATCCTTCGACTGCGTGATGCCGTTCGCATTGCGAACGGCATCACTCCGCTCAGGACGACAACGTCTGTTTTCTTCGAGTTTCCGCGGCGCGGGCCGTCAGTCAATCCCGTGAATCCTCATGCTGACCAGTTGATCGACGCTCAGATCGTGGATGCCTCGGGCTTTCATGTCGCTGATGTATTCCGGCGTGACGTTGTGGATGCGCATGGCGATCAACTCGTCGGGATCGGGATGCGAATATCCCAGGCCTTGCAGCTTGCCGATAAACTCTGGCGAAACGCCGTGGATGCGGAAAGCGATCAGTTTCTCGAGGTCGATGTGGTCGTAGCCGCGCTGCTTGAGTTCAGCCATCCACTCCGGTGTTGCGCCGTGGATTCTCATCGCGATCAGAGTATCTTCGTCGGGCGAGTAGCCGGCTTCGCGCAGGCTGCGCACCATCTGCGGACTCACGCCGTGGATGCGGAAGGCAACTAGTTTGTCGGCGTCGGAGATTTTCAATCCTTCGGCGCGCAGCGCCTCGATGAAGGCCGAGTCTACGCCGAAAATGCGGAACGCGATCAGCTTGTCAGTGTCGAGACCGCTGAGATGCTCGTTCTTCATCTGTTTTGCGAAGTCGAGGGTTACGTCCATGATTGCCATGCCGTACTGCTGCTCGTCGTCTTTGTCATCGTCCACCGAGAATCCCAGCGCCCGCATTTCCCCCGGATAGTTCGGGTCGGGCTGAAAGTGGAACAGGCCGGCGCCCTCGCCGTTATTCAGGAAGCCTTCGCAATCAATCTTGCCGGCGTCACGAGAGATCGTGAAGTGCACATCCTGCCGGCCGGGCTTGGAGAAGTCGACGCCTTGAAACAGACTTGTGGGCCAGTCGGACTGGTGGTTGGATTGTCCGCCGTGATGATGTTCGATCAGAGAGAACTCGACTTTGCCTGGGTTGTCGGACTTGCTAAGCGTCCAGTCGCCGCTGCGGACTTCGCTGTGAGATTCGGCGGCGTGATTCTTAAGCGCGAACAGGACGACGCAGGATGCGAAAACCAAGTAGGCCAGAGTGCGACGCATTCTCATAGGGCATCTCCTTGATGAAGCTGGCGGTCAGCAGTCGGCGGTCAGCAGTCGGCATTCAGCAATCAGCAGTCAGAAGCCGATATCTGACTCTCGTAGAAGCATTCACGATCAAACGGGGCTGAATGCCGAGTGCTGAGTGCTGATTGCCATCTACAGATCCGCTTTGGAATCCAGGATTCCCAGCTGACGGAGGCGGATGATTTTCTCCAGCGTCAGATCCTTGAAGCCGTGTTTCATAGCTTGGTCGATGAACTCGCGGGTCACATCCTGAACCTTGGCCCGAATCAGGTCGTTCACGTTGAGCTTCAGCCCCGTAGCCAGGATGTCTTTGACGTAGTCCGCCGTGATGTCCTGCACCCGCATCGCAATGAGTTCCTGCGTGGAAGGCTGAAAACCGAGAGCGTGAATCTGGCGCACGAACTCCGGCGTCACATCCTGCACCCGCATGGCGATGGCATCTTCGGTGCGGGGATCAATGCCCTGCTGGTGCATGGCTTTCAAATATGACGGCGTGACATCCTGCACTTTCAGCGCGATCACCTGATCGGCAGTCACGGTGAGTCCCGCGGCGCGGAGTTCGCGCACGTACTCCGGGGTTACGCCCTGCACCTTCAAGCCGATGAGCCGGTCAATGTCAGGCTGAATACCGGCATCCTTGAGCCCGCGATAGTACTCGCCGTCCGCGCCTTGAACTTTGAGCGCGATGAGCTGATTTTGATCGGGATTGAGGCCGGCGGCTCGCAGATCGCGGACATAATCGGGCGTAATGCCCTGCACGCGCATGGCGATGAGGTGCTCCACATCGGGCTGCAAGCCTTGCGCGCGAAGTTCGCGAACATATTCAGGAGTGACGTCCTGAACTTTTAGCGCGATGAGCTGGTCGACGGTCAGATCGCCGAACCCCGCGGCCTTCATGGAGTCGATGTAGGAAGATGCCGATGAAGATGACGCCGACGATGACGCTGATGAAGATCCGGTCGCGCTGGTTTGTGCTTGGGCCGCCGACGGCTTTGCCGCCGCAGAGCTGCTGGCAGCGGATTGCCACGAGGGATTGGCGTCAGGTTCGGGCACCGCTTGTGGGTTGGAACTGGCAAGCGAGGATGCCGGATGCGCCATTCCGAGCAACGCATTCCCGGCGATGAGTGCCGCAGTCAGACAGAGAACGCTACCGGTTAATCCGATGCCGCGCATTCCGGTGCCGAGCGTCTTCAGCCCCAGCACGCGAACGATGCGTTCGGTCAGCGGCCCGCGGTTGGCGGCCATGGCGAAGACCGGAGCGCTTCGCCACTCTTCCATCAGCGTGAGGGCGCGCGCGTATTCGACGGCGTTGCCGCACAGGGCGACGGCTATTTCATCGCAGCAGTGCTCGCGTTCGGCGCGAATCTTTTTATTCAGCCACCAGACGGCGGGATGGTAGAAGAGCAGGGTCTCGACGCAAACCTGGAAAACATTCACAAAAGGATCAAGCCGCTGGATGTGCGCCAGTTCGTGCGCGATGACCGATTGCAACTGGTCTTCGGAGAGCCCGGTCAGTGCGGTGGCGGGCAGGAATACGACGGGGCGAAACCATCCAATGACAGCCGGCGCTTGCAGCCACTTGCATTCGCAATAGGAAATTGCGCGAGTTAGACCGAAGCGGTCCTGCAACTCGTAGCAAATTTCGAGCACCCATGGACTCACGACGGAAGACTGCCTGCGGCGTTCGCGCTCCAGCAGAAAAAATCCGCCAGCGGAGCGAAGACTGAAGAACGCGACGCCGAGCAGCCAGGCTTCGACCAGCCACGGCAGAGCATTGGACGACAAGAATACGAAGCGCTCGATGGAACCGGAAGAAGCAGGCGTCGAGCCACTCGCCGCGGCCCCGCCCCTCGCTCTTGGCCAGGAGGCCGCTACCAGCGGTGACGACTTCGCAGCGTCTGCCACACCGGAATGCCCCTGTGAGTAGAAAGTAAAGGTCGCGAGCGGAGCCAGCAGCATCAGCGTCAGAGCGGCCACGCCGATCGCATAGCGTACCGCCGCCCTCCGGCACAGCGCCATGGCCGCGGCACCCACAGCCGCGAGAGCGGTTCCTTGCCAGAGAAAATGGAGGAGCGCCCAACCCAAGGAGCGCATCACAGTCGGTGGAAGAGAATTCATTAAGCTCATCGGCGGGTCCTTTCATATTCGTCCAGCAGGCGGCGCAGTTCGGTGATCTCTTCCGGCGAGGACTTGCGGCCGGCCAGGGCGTGCATCATAAGCTGGCTGGCAGACCCCTCGAACACCCGCTGCAGCATGTCGCCGGCCAGTTGACGCTTGGTCTGTTCGGCGGGCAGGCATGCTTCATAGACGTGCGCGCGCTGGGTTTCGTTTCGTCGCACCGTGCCTTTTGTCGTCATGATTTGCAGCAGCTTGAGCACGGTGGTATAGCCCAGCTCTTTTTTCTCGCTCAGAGATTCGTGGACTTCGCGCACCGTCGAAGGGCCGTGGGTCCAGAGCACGCGGAGAATTTCCAGTTCCGAGGCGGTCGGTTTTAGCGGGGATCGCGTCATGGAAAGCAAATTACTACGAAGATATTCGTAGTGTCAACGAAAATCTTCGTAGATACTGGAATCGGCTATCGGCGTGGCCTTGCCGCGTTCCCCTGTGATCCCCTGTTCCCTGTGGTTGAATCTTTGAACCTTAACCACCGGGGACACAGGGGTTCGCGGGAATTGCGATTTGCTCACCAAGACTTGGCAAGTACGTCTACTACCGGGTAGAGTACTGTTTCGCTCCATATCCCTAGAGTCCCATACAACAGGAGTCCGCTCCCATGCGTCACGCAGTGATTGTGCTGGCTGCCGTTTCGTGCCTGAGTGTTTTCGCCTGCGCGCAAACCGCCGAAGAACTGGTCCAGAAGAACATCGAAGCCAAAGGCGGGATCGACAAGATCAAAGCGATCAAGACGGTCCGCATGACGGGCAAGCTCAACGCCGGCGGAGGTTTCACCGCCGCTCAACTGCAGGAGAACGAGCGGCCCAACCTGGTGCGCGAGACCGTTTCGCTGCAGGGCATGACCGCCGTGCAGGCCTACGATGGCAGCGCGGGCTGGCAAATCCAGCCCTTCGGCGGACACAAGGATCCCGAGTTGATGGGCGAAGACGACTTGCGCGATCTTCTGCTCGATGCCGACTTCGACGGCCCGCTCGTCGATTACAAAGAAAAAGGAAACACCATCGAGTTTCTCGGCCACGACGTGGTTGACGGCGACGACGCCCTGCGTCTGAAGGTTACGCAGAAAAACGGCGACATCATTTACTACTATCTCGATCCCGACACCTACCTTGAGATCCGCAAAGAAGTGCAGGAATTCATCCGCGGCTCGGTGCGCGAGAGCGTGTTTGAAATGGGTTCCTACAAGCCGGTCGCGGGGGTGATGCTTCCATTCACGATTTCGCAGGGATCGAAGGCGAATCCGGCGGCGCAAACCACGACGTTCGAGAAGATCGAAGCGAATGTGAATATCAATCCCGCGGACTTTGCGGTTCCCGCGTCGCTGAAGACTGCGGAGAAGAACTCCGGGATGGTCGTGATTCACTGATTCTCCCGTCGTGCACCGCTGTAGGCGAAATCCTGAACCGCAACGAGGAAACGAACCGATGAACGAATCGATGAACGCACCAATGAATACGAGACGCTGTCATTTTCCCCTTCTGACCAAGTTGAGCATGTTCCTTGCGGTTGTCGCTCTCATGCTTCCGGCCGAAGCGGCCCTCTCCCAGACGGGTTACAAGTTCGACGCGGCCACGGTGTCGGGACTGCCGGCGCGCAATATCGGCTCCGCCACCATGAGCGGGCGGGTTGCGGCGGTGGACGCGGTCGACCAGGACGGGCGCATCACCGTTTTTGTCGGATCGGCCAGCGGGGGCGTGTGGAAGTCGGTGAATGGCGGGACCACCTACAAATCCGTTTTCGATCGCGAAAGTGTGCAGTCGATCGGCGCGGTCGCGATTGATCCCTCGAATCCGAAGACCGTCTGGGTGGGCAGCGGCGAGGCCTGGACGCGCAACAGCGTCTCGGTGGGCGACGGCGTCTACAAGTCCACCGACGGCGGCGAGAACTGGACCAACGTCGGATTGAAGGACAGCGAGCACATCGCGAAAATTTTGGTCGATCCGTCTGACGGCAACAACGTCCTGGTGTGCGCCATGGGACATTTGTGGGACGACAACGACGAGCGCGGCGTTTACAAGACCGCCGACGGCGGCAAAACCTGGAAAAAAGTTCTGGCGGGGGCGAACGGATCGTCGGGCTGCGCACTTCTGGCCATGAGCAAGCAGGAACCGAAAACGATTTACGCCTCCATGTGGGACTTCCGGCGGCAGGGTTGGACATTCCGTTCCGGCGGGCCGGGCAGCGGGCTGTTTAAGTCGACCGACGGCGGCGACCACTGGAGCGAGATCAGCGCCAACACCGCCAAGGGCCTGCCTGCCAAGCCGTGGGGGCGGACTGCCATTGCAGTCGCGCCGTCGAAGCCGCAGGTGGTTTACGCCAACATTGAAGCTGAAAAAGGAAGAGGACTGTACCGTTCCGGCGACGGTGGCGCGGACTGGACGAAGCTCGACGCCAGCAATTACATGGTGTGGCGTCCGTTTTATTTCGGCAACCTGATCGTCGATCCGAAAGATGAGAACAAAGTTTTCAAACCGGATCTCATCCTCCTCTACAGCACCGACGGCGGAAAAACTTTCAATGTGGTTTCGGGCGGGGCGCACGGCGATTTTCACGACGTATGGATCAATCCCAAGAATCCGAACATCGTGATCGCCGGCGACGATGGCGGCCTGTGGCGCAGCGAAGACGGCGGCACGCGCTGGAAGCACCAGATGAACCTGCCGATTTCGCAGTTCTACCACGTGAGTACCGACAACTCCGATCCTTACCACGTTTACGGCGGACTGCAGGACAACAGTTCGTGGGTGGGCGATTCGTCCTATCCCGGAGGGGTTACGAATTCGCGCTGGGAAAACATGTTCGGCGGCGACGGTTTCTGGATGTTCGAAGATACGTCGGACCCGACTTACATTTATGCGGAAGCGCAGGGTGGAGAAATCGGGCGCGTGAACCGCTACACGCACGACGGAGGTTCCATTAAGCCGCTGCCCAACTACGGCGAGAAGAAGCTGCGCTTCAACTGGAACACGCCCATTCACATGAGCCCGAATGAAAAGGGCACCCTCTATATCGGGGCGCAATTTCTGTTCCGCACGCGCGATCACGGGCAGTCGTGGGATCGCATTTCGCCGGACCTGACGACCAACGATCCGGAAAAGCAGAAGCAGGAAGAATCGGGCGGCGTGACCGTCGACAATTCGTCGGCGGAAATGCACACCACGATCTATTCGATTTCCGAGTCACCCAAGAACGGGCAAATCATCTGGGTCGGCACCGACGATGGCAACGTTCAGATCACACGCGACGGCGGCAAGACGTGGACGAACGTCGTGGGCAACATCGCCGGACTGGGAAAGAATTCCTGGGTATCGACGATTGAAGCCAGCCGCTTCGACGAAGCCACGGCCTACGCCACGTTCGATCGCCACACCTTCGGCGATATGAAGCCATACGCGTATAAGACCACCGACTATGGCAAGACCTGGACTTCGCTTGCAGCGGGCGACAGCGGCGCACGCGGATATGCCCACGTGATCAAGGAAGATTCCGTGGATCCGAATCTGCTCTTCCTGGGAACGGAATTCGGTTTATGGATTTCGGTCGATGGCGGACAGCACTGGGCGCAATACAAAGGAAGCAACTTCCCCGCGGTTGCAGTGCGCGACATTGCGGTGCAGGCGCGCGAAAGCGACCTGGTGCTGGCGACCCACGGCCGCGGCATCTGGATCATCGACGATATTTCGGCGCTGCGGGCTTTGACTCCGGAGGTGATGACGAAGGAAGCCACCCTCATTCCCGGCCGCACGGTTCAGTACATCGAATCGTTCGGCGGCTGGCCGGAAGGGGACGAGAGCTTCAACGGGCGAAGCCGGTCTTCCGAAGTGCAGATCACTTATTATCAGCACGGCCGGCACATCTTCGGCGATCTCAAGATCGAGATTCTCGATTCGAACGGCAAAGTTGTGGACACCGTTGCAGGCAGCAAGCATCGCGGCTTGAACCGCGCCAGCTGGTCGATGCGAATCAAGGCTCCCGCCGTTCCTCCCGCCGCCACGTTGCTTGGCGAAGCGGCGCAGGGCCCGCGCGTGCTGCCCGGAACGTACACGGTGAAAATGACCAAGGGCGACAATGTTTACACCGAGCAGTTGAACCTGGTGCTCGATCCGCGGGATAAGTTTTCGTTAGACGACCGCAAGGCCCAGCTCGATCTGACCATGAAGATCTATCGCACTATCGAGCACATGACGTACTCGGTCGATGCCATCGAAGGCGTGCGCGACGCGGCGAATCAGCGGGCTGCCAAGCTGGCGGAGAAAGATCCGCTGCGCAAGCAACTGCAGGATCTGGCGGCGAAGTGTGACGAACTGCGATCGAAAATTGTGGCCACCAAAGAAGGCGGCATGATCACGGGAGAGGAGCGCATCCGCGAACTGCTGGGACAACTCTATGGCAATGTTAACGGCTATGAGGGGCGTCCGGCGGACTACCAGGCGGCGCGCGCCGATTCTCTGGCACACGAACTGGAAGACGTGATCGGCGATTTCCACAAGCTGACCGAGAAGGAGCTACCCGGCATCAACGCAGGATTGAAGAAGAAACATGAGGAGCCGATTTCCGTGCTGATGGAATCTGACTGGCAGAAAAAGCGCGAGGCCGAGGGAAGTTCGGGAGCGGCGGCGGGAATGCGATTCTTTCAGCGTGACATACGAGAGACGGATTAGTTATCTGAATACGCAGGCGACGAAGGCCTGCGAGTCGCTTCTTTTCGCACCACCAATGCCCCACTTCTCGCCGAAAACGCGAGAAATGGGGCACCCGTTTTTGCGGTCGATTCCGGCAAGAGCGCATCTTTGTCCCGCAACTGGGGAACCCGCACAGCGGTTGGTTTGATTCCGGGCACCGGGTGCGAGTAGATTGGTTTGTCCAAGACAGGCGAGGGTAAGCTGGCCGACAACATTTCAGGAGATTCCCATGCTAAAACGATTTATTGTTTCGATTTTCTTGTTTGCCGGTCTCGTAAGTTTTCTGGTCACAATTTCCATTGCCGCCGATGAAAACGTTTGCAAGGGCGATCCCGACAAGTGGCAGCAGCTTTTCAACGGCAAAGATTTGACCGGATGGAAACACGTTGGCCCGGGCAGCGATACGGTCGAAGACGGCCTGATCCACACGCACGGCGGCATGGGGCTGCTTTACTGGACGGGCGGCAAAATCGGTGATTGCCAGATTCACGTGGTCTACAAAATGCGTGACGTGAACGACAACTCCGGCGTGTTCATCCGCATTCCGATCGAGCCCCGCGAGGAGTGGATGCCGGTGCACTATGGCTTCGAAGTGCAGATCGACAATAATCCTCAAGCCTCGGGCGAGGATGAGTATCACGAGACGGCGATGCTGTATTCGCTGACCAAGCCGCTCGTGAAACATGCGTGGAAGTCGGGTCCGGAGTGGAACACCATGGACATCACTCTCGACGGACCGCGCACCATCGTCACGCTCAACGGGATCAAGGTCACCGACTACAAAGACGGCGATCCGGTGCCCGACCGCAAGTTCGATTTCGAACCGCAACGCGGACCGCGGCCCGACTTCGGCTATATGGGTCTGCAGAATCACAGTGACAACGACATCGTGTTTTTCAAAGAAGTGGCCATCAAGCCGCTGAAGAAATAATCGTATTCACCAGCGCAGGCCTCATTTTCGTCGTGGTTCAAATTCATCGGGAGGGATTGCCATGAAACGCAGATTTTCGCGACGCGCATTCTTGCAGGGAAGCATGACGGCCGCTGCCGGCGGGCTGCTGGTTTCGAAGAACATTTTTCTGGAAGCGGCGCCAATGCCGATCTCACCTGTTGCGCCCAGCGATCGCGTGCGCTTCGGTATGATCGGGATCGGCATGCAGGGTTCCGGTCTGCTGGCGGGCGCGATCACGATCCCCGGCATTGAGTGCGTGGGCGCCGCCGATTTGTACGACGGCCGCCACACGCTCGCGAAAGAAATCACCGCCAACACGAGCCTGCCCACCACGCGCCATTATCAGGAACTTCTCGACCGAAAAGACATCGACTGCATCGTGGCCGCCGTGCCCGACCACTGGCACCGGCGCGTCGTAGTCGACGCCTGCAACGCGGGCAAAGATATTTATTGCGAGAAGCCCATGTCGCACAACGTGGCCGACGGCCTCGCCATGGTGGAGGCGGCGCAGAAAAATAATCGCGTCGTGCAGATCGGATCGCAGCGCGTGAGTTCCGTGCTCTGCGCGAAGGCGCATGAACTCTACGCAGGCGGCGCAATTGGCGACATCGAAATGGTCGAACTCACCCTGGGACGCAACGATCCCACTGGCGCGTGGGAATATCCGCCACCGCTCGATCTTTCTCCGGAAACGCTCGACTGGGATACGTGGCTCAACGACGCTCCCAAGATTCCATTTAACAAATATCATTTTGCGCGCTGGCGCTGTTGGCGTGCCTATGGCACCGGAGTGGCCGGAGACTTAATGGTGCACTTGATCAGCGGCATGCTGGTCACGCTGGGCTGGAATGAAATTCCACGGACGGCGACGGCGCTGGGCACCATCGTCCGCTTCCCCGACGGCCGCGACATGCCCGACTTCCACACCGTTCTATTCGACTATCACGGCGTCCCGGTCTATGTGCGTCTTGACCTGGGCTGCGAAACCCCGGAACTGGCGCGCTTCATGGGGCCGAAAGGGCTGCTCGATGCCAGCGAAAACGATCTGCGGTACTCGCCGCAACCGGGCATCGATCTGGATCCCAGTTATTACAGTTTCAGTTTCCCTTCCAAGATGCGGGCGGAGTATGTCGCCAAATGGCATGCGGAGAATGATCCGCCGCTGGGAAAAGAACCTACGCACGAAGACACGATTTATCACGGTCACGACTGGGACGATATGCGTCCACACCTGAATGTATTCTTCCAGTCGGTGAAGTCGCGCAAGCCAGTAACGGAAGACGCGGTGTTCGGCAACCACGCCGCGATCGCGTGCCACATGGCAAACGAATCCTATTTCCGCAAACGGCCGGTTGCCTGGGACGCGGCTTCGAAAACGATTAAGTCGATGTACTAAGACGGCGCACGGCGCGAAGAAGCTGCGGCGAATGATGAAGGGGGATCTGTGGCCATGCACGACCGACGGCAGTTTCTGCAGATGCTGGCGACTGCGGCTCTAGCGCCGACGCTCCTGACGAAGTTGAAGGCGGAAGAAGCGAAAGCGAGCCGGATCCCCATCGCCTTTTCTACGCTCGGCTGTCCCACATGGGAGTGGCACAAGATCCTTGATTTTGCGGTACAGCACGGATTCGCGGCGATTGAATTGCGCGGGCTCGAGAAAAATATGGACCTGCCGACGCATCCCATCTTTGCCGCCGACCGCATTGTGCAGACCAAAAAAGAAATCCGCGACAGCAAGGTGAAGATCGCATACGTGAGCAGTTCCGCCCAGATGTATGTAGACGATCCCGCGAAACGGGCGCAGCAATTATCCGATGCGCGGCGCTTCATCGATCTGGCATCCGTCGCTCGAAGCCCCGCTGGTGCGGGTGTTTGGCGGCAAGGCGGAGTCCGACAAGAGTCCGGCGCCCGACGACGCGACCAAGGCGCGAGTCGCCGCGGGTCTGCGGGAGTTAGGAAATTACGCCGGCCCGCGCAACGTAACTGTGATCATCGAGTCGCACGACCACTTCACCGCTTCAGCCACGTTGAAAGATGTGCTGCACCGAGCCGATTCCGAACATGTCGGACTGCTCTGGGACGCGCATCATACGTTCGCCACTTCGAATGAAGATCCAGAATTTACGGTCAAGCAACTCGGCCCGTGGATCCGGCACACGCATCTGAAAGATTCGGTCGGAAGTGGTGAAGATCGCCACTATGTCCTGACCGGGCGCGGGAACGTTCCGGTGGCCAAGCAAATCGCTGCGCTCCGTGGGATCGGCTACAAAGGGTTCTATTGTTTTGAATGGGAGAAGCTCTGGCATCCCGACATTGCGGAGCCAGAGATCGCGATTGCAGATTATGCGCAGGTCGTCGGTCAGTGCCTGGGCGATGCGCACGCGTGCGGCCTGTAGCGTTTCTGCAACCTACCTACTTTAGGCCGGGGCGCGATCCATGATCGTTTCGCTCGCCCCATCCCAATACATCTTCTTGCCTGAAAAATAAGACTGCGCCGCCATCATGCAAGCCACGGAATGCGCGAAGCCGTCGTGTACGGTGGCATGGGGCTGCTGCCGCGAACGCATGCATTCAAACCAATTCGCCATGTGCTCCAGAGAAAGATCGTCAATGCCCATGGGCGGAAGCCCGCTTTCTCCCGGCAGCGAAATGAACTTAGACCTTCGCTTCTGGTCCACGTCGGCGTCGTCTTCGTGAGTTCCTCTCTCTTCGATCCACTGATAGCGCGGGCTGCCTTCCCCACCAATATTGATCAATGTCGCGTTCTTTCCCATGTAGCGCGTGAAGCTGGGCGCGTCGTTGCCGAAGCTGGTCGCATAACTCACCAGGAAACCCTTCGGATACTCCAGCAGCGCCTGGAACGTGTCGGCGTTTTCGCGGCCATCGTGCCAGGCGAAGACTCCTCCGTGCGCCACGACCGACTCGGGGAAGTGGTCGTCCATGAACCAGTGCACGACGTCGATGGCATGGCTCATCCACTGATCTGGAATCCCGCTGGAAAATTCCTTGTACAGGCGAAATTCAAAATACATCCGCGGATCGAACGGCCGCGCCGGCTTGGTCATCAGCCACTTGCTCCAATCCGTGTCCTGTTCGCGGATCTGCTTCACCTCCGGCCGACCGCGCCAGCGCGGCCCGTGGTAGTTCCACACCACTTCAATCTTGCTGATGTCTCCCAGAGTGCCGCTGCGCACAACGTCATGCGCGGCGATCTGGTAGGGCTCACTGCGATGCTGGGTTCCGACCTGCACGATGGTCTTGGCTTGCAACACGGCGTCGCGCGCCGTTTTCGCCTCGGCCAGCACATTCCCCATCGGCTTTTCGACGTAAGCGTCCTTACCCGCCTCGGCCGTCATTTTCAGTATGGGTGAATGCGCGTGCTCCGGCGTCGAGATCAGCACGCCGTCGACATCCTTCATGGCGAGCAGTTCTTCCAAGTGTTGAACCGCCCGCGGAGCCCGGCCGTAATAGGTCGTATTCGTAGCCGCAGCCTTCTCCCGGTTCACCTTCCACAAATCGCAGACAGCGGTCATCTCGACGCGGTGGCTGGACTTCAGCTTCGACGCGATCAGATCGAGATCCCCGCCGCGGCTTCCGATGCCGATGTGCCCCAGCGAAATACGATCATTCGCACCGACAATGTTTTCATAGGACAACGCCGTGCGCGGCAGAATCGCTCCCGTGGCAATCACCGCCGCGGACTTGCTCAGAAACGTCCGTCGATTCATGGCCGTATCACTGTCAGAATTAACGGGCTGGAAGGAATCGCTCATGATGGGCTCCGGTTTGGGTCAGTTCCGCTCGGGCTGGATTACGGTCAACACGATGGTCCGTGTAAATTCAGTTCGCCATGCTAAGGGTGTGATTTCCGCAAGTCAAGGATGGATCAGCTTGAGCGAAGCGAGCGAATCGCACTCAGCGCAGGTCCATCGCTTTCAAGGCCAGGCCACGAGCCACTGAAGTGAATTCGTTTCCTCCCCGAATTCGCTGCTTTCCAAATCGCGTTTCGAAGATTCTCCTCACCGCCGGTACAAATGAAGAGCCACCCGTCAGGAAGACCATATCGACCTCTTTGGGCAGAACACCTGAAGACGTAAGGAGAGAATCGACGCACCGTGCGATCTTCTCAATTTCCTCAGAAATCCATTCCTCGAAGGTTGCCCGTTTCACCGCCGCCGCCAGATCCGCCAACCCGTCGGAAAACTGGAATGTGGCTAGAGGGGCGTGCGACAAGTCATTCTTGACTTTTTGCACGGCCCGGTGAAGGTGAAACCCGAGATCTTCTTTGATGAAGTGAATGAGCGCTTCTATTTTTTCCGGTTCAAGCGATTGCGCATGAACGCCTCTCAGCATCGCCAACACCTCTCGACCTCTCAACAGCGATAGATGGTGCCAACGCTCCAGCCTGATATAAACCCAGATTGGAACCGTAAGTATCTTGCCCAGTGAACGCAACTGCGATCCCGCTCCAAGAGCCGGAGACACGAGATGCCGGATGATCTTCGCATCGAAGGCATCGCCAGCTATGCCCACACCCGCGTTACCAACAATGCGGCCCGAGGCGCCTTCTCGCCGACGAACCGCAGGGCCAACGTGAACCAGGGAGAAGTCGCTTGTACCGCCCCCGAAATCTCCGATCAGAATCAGTTCGTCATGATCGAGCGTGGACTCGTAATAATGTGCGGCGGCAACGGGCTCCATTTCGAACGCTACGGATTCGAAACCGGCCGACTCAAAGGCCGATCGAAGCCGACCCTCGGCATAAACATCGTCGTCCTGGTTCTCGGCTCCCACAAAATGAACCGGCCTTCCCGCGACGGCCGACCTGATGCTGACTCCAAACTGGTGTTCCGCCTTTTCTCGCAGATCCCGGAGAATCCTTGCGATCAAGTCCTCGATTGTATGCCGGCGGCCAAAGACCTCCGTGCTGTGAAGGTTGCGACTGCTGAGGAACGATTTGAGGGACTGGATCAGTCGCCCTTTCACGTCCGCAGAGAGATATTGTTCAATGCCCTCGGGACCCGTCCATGACTTCAGAGTATTGGCGCCGCCCACCTTCATTTGCTGAAGATAGAGCAATGATCGGTACGAATCAGTCAGGCTCTCCAGGTATGGGAACCTGGCAAGCTGCACCTCGCCTGAGCGATCGGCACAGGCGATTGAGCTGTTCGTGGTCCCAAAGTCGACGCCGATCGCGGCTTTGCTTCGGGAGGCTGTTGAAGACATTCGATATTTTCTCCAACTGGATCGGGGAACCGGGTTGGTGACGAGCCCATCAATGTGGCGGGACGGAGTGGAAAAAGACCCCGTGGTCAGTCACTCCGACGATGCGCGCGCCTGTCGGATCATTTCGACCATGACCGTTCGAGCCATTGCGGAGTCTCGTGCTTCTCGCGGGAACGCGATGCGTGCGCCCCGCACACCATCGCTGGTTTGCAGGCGCACATGAAACCCCAGGCGATCGACTGCCGTCATCGTCGCTTCCTGCGAGGAGATGTCAGCAAAGTACGCGGCCAGCAATATCAGGGCGTCTTTGTGGTCGGAGTTCATGTGCTGAATAATTTCGCTCATCGAGCTGGCAAGAGGGTCCGGCTGGCTGTTTACATATTCCGAGGCAGGCACCCAACCCATCACTCCGAAACCCCCGACGTAGTAAACGTCCACCACATCCATGCGATAAAAAGAAAAGTCTTCAAAGTCCACCCAATACTTGCTGTTGGCATGGCTCGCCAGGTAGAGCTTGCGAGCGTCAGCTACGTCCGAGTCCGGCACTGGCAGAGCGTTCCCAACCAGCGTGACTCTTGATGAGCCGAGCGGATCGCGGTCGGCATCATTTTGGGTCACGAGCAAGCTGGCGCGTGGGTCCGCCTTCAAATTCTGAGTATGCATGGCCATCGTGCTGATCAGGAAAATTGGACGCCCTTGTTCGTCCAGCCCATAGGGCGTGACCGATCCGAAGGGAAATCCCGGCTGTTTGCGGGAGAGAGTCGAAAGGCTTCCGACGCGCGCCAGAAATAGCAACGTTCGTGCACGTTCGGCAAATGAAGGCTCGGCGACCGCGGACTGAGAACTTGTCGTACCGGTGCCCGCGTGTTTTCTGGTGGAAGAAGAGGACGGCGAGGAAGACGAGGAGGAGGACATAGATGTTCCCTGCCTCTCCAGTTTAGACAACCGACTCGGGTGTGTATACGTCGAAGGCCGCGGTTTGGGCTAAGCGAGAGCTAAATTCAGATTCTCGATGGCCTCGTCGATCTCCCCGGTGTTCTTGTAGCCCACGGTGACGGAGTCGACACCTGCGTTCTTAAACGCGAATCGCATCGCCGCCTTGCGGTCTTCGCGGTTGAACGTGCCCTCTCCCACCAGCTTCATGCTGATTACGCCCATTCCTTCACTGCGAACCTGCCGGACATGCGTAACCACTTCGCTCACATTTCCGAGGCCGTCGGTGTTGTAATCCTCCGCGTCCATTCGGACGCCCTTATGATTCACGCGGATCATCGCTATATCGAGCCACTTATTTCCAGGCACCTTGCGTAACGCTGGCAGTCCGTGAACCGAAGCTCCATGACTAATGACCGCCTTCTTCGATTGGGCTTCCAGAATTCCATCCTGCCATCGGCTGGTGTCGGTTGGCCATGTCGCGGTATGCTGCCAATGCAGCAGCATCACGTCGAAGTAGTCGGTATTGGCGAGTTTCCGCAACTCATCGATCTTCTCGAGTGGATTTGCTCCGGCACGAGTGGTCACTTTCGACATGATCCGATAACTATCACGCGGAATTCCCTTCAGCGCGATCCCCAGCATCCTGTGCATGTCGGTGTATGACTCAGCAGTCTCAAAGAAGCGAATGCCGCGGTCATAGGCATAGCGCACCAGCCTCGTAAACCCATCCTGACCCAGCTCTCGTTGCACTTGGCCGCTAAAGCTCCCGGTGCCAAATGCGAGCCGAGTCACCTTCACTCCAGATTTTCCGAGTGTTACCCAATCGGTCGCTTCCTGTCGCTCGGCCCATAGCGGGAGGCTGCCGGTAACGGCCAGCGCCCCGGCGGCGAGTCCGGTCCTGAGGAATTCACGTCTGCTGTAATGAGACATCAGTCGATCCCCACTCCGCGGAAGCGTAACACAAGTTGCTCAAAAGAGTGTTATCGGGATACCCGGCGACAACTAGACGCGGGGCCGAAAGGCACTGAAGCGAGAAAAAATGGTAGGCACGAGGAGACTCGAACTCCTGACCTCTACCGTGTCAAGGTAGCGCTCTAACCAACTGAGCTACGCGCCTACGTTCCACGATTTTACCAAATGGCTTCCACTTTCGCCCGTAATGTCGTCTTATACAGCTGAGACCTTTCGTCCCCGTAAGTGCGGAGCAGCCACGTCGGCTCTACTCTGCACCAAGGCCGAGACGCTCTTGGGTCATCGAGCATAGCGAGGACCGGGGTTTCACTGCCGCGCATCCTCTACACGTCACGGGCTTGAGGGGCGCATTTGTGTTCCGCGAATTGCTTCCTCAGGCTCTCTTGCGCCGCGGATGTCTGCTTGAGTAACGCGAGCGGAACTTTGAACTCACGCCCGCAATCCGAGCAGACTGCCACCGCTGGAACCGGACCGAGCCATTTTGTTACGCGGAGGTTGCGTGCCATGGTTGCCCACAAATTATAAGCAGAATTCTGGGATAGGGCGCGTCGGGTGCGCCGCCCACTGGCGAACATAAAGCAGAAACTAAAGCCCTGCCTACCGCTACTACGCTTTGTTTTCAGGAACTTACGTAAGATACCCGTGCCCGCGCGAGACTTCCTGTGGGACCGTAAGGACTCTACTGGGGCAGCGTGAATCTGCCGCTAACCTGGCTCCCAGCAATGACTTCGCGCACTTAATTAGGTCGAACCCGAGGTCAGGCAATCCGTCACGCGGGTACAACCGCATCTCCCCCGCCGGATGTGGTAGAGTGCGGTAATGGGTGGTAAGTCCGAATAGCTGGCCGAACTCATCCAAGAACTGCTGATTCTTAACCGGGGGAGGGTACTCCCGCGCTGTATCCCCTGACTGCGATGGAGGCCGAAGGGCGGACATCGAGACGGAAGAGAGTGCGGCAAGACCTGGTGCCGGTCCTTCATCGCGGCAACGGAGAGTCGTGATCCTGTCGATTGAACCGGTCGATTGGAGCCCGGACACATTGAAACCTTGCGACATTGAATCTGGCATTTAAACCTGCCAGCGTGGGTTCCCGCGGTTTCCGTTGCAGCGGCGACTCCGGAGCAGTAGATTTACTCTCTCCACGCGGGCGGGCAGCGAGCAGGCACTCCGTGGCGATGGACCTCCACCCCAGGAACCGATTGATGCCGGACAAAGCCAAGACGAATGTCATTGACGACGAGGGGAACGATCTGATCACACAAGATAGGAATTCCGTACAGGATGTTGACGATCTGCTGAGCAGCATTGGCACGCGTGGCCTCGACGTATTGGAAGAGCCTCGAGCGCCATATGCGACGCTGGATCAGGGGCTGGGCAAAGAAACGGAAGAGGTCGAAGTCGAGCTTGACCTGACTCCGGGAGCCACCGATGTAGCTACCGATCCGGTGCGCGTTTACCTGCGCGAGATGGGCGCTTCGCCGCTGCTTACCCGTGAGCAGGAAGTCGAGATTGCCAAGCGCATCGAGCGCGGGCAACTCTCGAAACTCAAGGCGCTTTCGCGGTCGCCCATCGTGATCCTGCAGGTTTTGGCGATTGGTGAGGACTTGAAGGGCGGGCTGCGCTCCATTAAAGATACGGTCGTCATCGACGAAGAAGAAGTCACCGAAGAAATTCTGCAGAAGCGCGTGCTAGACGTGACCCGCAGCATCGATCAACTGGATAAGCATTACAAAGCTGCCTGCCGGTTGGCTGAAAAGCTGGCGACGATTCCGGCGAAAAAGAAAGCCCGCGAGCATCTGCGCTGCCGGTCCCGCCTGGGGCGGGAGATGGTGCGGATTTCGCTCATCATTCGCAACCTTGGACTGAACAACGCGGAACAGAAGCGTCTCGCCGAGCGGGTGAATAAGACGATCGAAGTCATGCGCGCGCTCGACCGCCAGATCGCCAACCTGGAAAAGAAGACCGCGGCCACGCGCAGCGAAGATCTCAAGAAACAATACCGGACGACGCAGCGGCAACATCGCGTTGAGATGGCGCGGTTGGAAGAAGAAGCCGGAATGACTTTCCCGGAACTGCATCGCACCCAGCGCGCCATCATTTTGGGCGAAATGGGCGCGGAGCAGGCCAAGCACGAACTCATCGAAGCGAACCTGCGCCTGGTCGTTTCCATCGCAAAGAAGTATGGCAATCGCGGGCTGCAGTTTCTCGACTTGATTCAGGAAGGCAACGTCGGCCTGATGAAAGCCGTCGACAAGTTCGAGTACCGCCGTGGTTACAAGTTCTCCACCTACGCGACGTGGTGGATTCGCCAGGCCATCAGCCGGGCGCTGGCCGACCAGGCCCGCACCATTCGCCTGCCGGTACACATGATCGAAGTGGTCAACAAGCTGATTCGCACCTCGCGGCAACTGGTGCAGTCGCTGGGGCACGAGCCCACGTCGGCGGAAATCGCCAAGCAGATGGATATTCCCGAAGCGACGGTGCGCAAGGTGCGCAAGATCATGCGCGTGCCGATTTCGCTCGAGACTCCGATTGGCGAAGAGGGCGATTCTCACCTTGGCGATCTGATCGAGGACAAGACAAAAGTCTCGCCCGCCGACGCGGCCATCAACGGGAACCTGAAGGAACGCACCGAGAACGTGCTGCGCACCCTGAGCCCGCGCGAAGAAAAGATTATTCGCATGCGCTTTGGCATGGACGACGGATCGGAACATACACTCGAAGAAGTCGGCCAGTCGTTTGACGTGACCCGCGAGCGCATTCGCCAGATCGAAGCCAAGGCGTTGCGCAAGCTGCGGCATCCGTCGCGCTCGGGCAAGCTGCGGTCCTTGCTTGACGGGATGCAGGAGTAGCGCTCCAGCGAAAATCTGAACCAATCACCACGAAGTTCCACGACGGAAACTTGAGGCCTTCGTGAACCTTCGCGCCCTTCGTGGTTGATGGTTTTGTTTCTCCGAGTCAACTCGCCCCTCGGAGTTGCATTGCAGACTTCTCCCGGCGACAATCGTCTCGTGGAAAACAACCTGCCCAACAGTACCTCCAAGATGCATGACCCCTTCTTGCCCGGCGCCCTCGTGATTGTGACCCTGTGCAATCCGCGGGAGAAGTTCTGGGGCATGATTCTCGCGCTGGCGACGGAGGGACTCAGCTTGAGCGGGGCCGAACTCGCCTCCTTCGAAGATCTCATTCTGATGGTGAAAAACGGCGAGCCCTTCACGCCGGCGGTGGTTTTCTTCCCCATGCATCGCATCGAGCGCGTCGAACTGGATTCACCGGATGGCAGCCTGCCTTCCCTTTCTCAGCGCTTTCTGGCCAAGACCGGACTCGAACCAGCGGTCGCGCTTGCTCCCGTTCAACTGGATGAACTGTCCGAATCGCGTGCTCCCAAGGAGCGTGCGTGAGGTTCTCGCAGATCTTCACCGCCCCCAACCAGCTCACGCTGCTGCGGATGATTTTTGTTCCGTTCATCGTGATTCACCTGGTCGAGGGGCGATATCTGTGGGCACTGGCCGTCTTCGTGGTCGCCGGTTTCAGCGATGGACTCGATGGCTTGCTGGCTAGAACTCTTCATCAGCAGACGCTGCTGGGCCAATATCTCGACCCCATTGCCGACAAGCTTTTGTTGAGCACCATGTTTCTGGTGCTTTCCATTCTGCACAAGATTCCGTGGAAATATACAGTCGTTGTCTTCAGCCGCGACATTTCAATTCTGGCGGCCAGCGCCGTGTTGTTCGCGATTGCCGGGCTGCGGAACTTCCGTCCCAGCATTTTCGGCAAAGCCAACACGTTCTCGCAGATCAGTGCAGTTTTTTTCGTGCTGCTGTTTGAGATTCGCCCGTCCCGCTGGATTTGGATCGCGCGCACCGAACTCCTGCGAGCCACGTTTATCTTCACCATCCTCTCGGCGCTGCATTACCTCATTCTGGTGCAACAGCGCCTGCGCGCACACACGCACGCCTTGCCGCCAGCGCCGCCATCGGCCGTCTGAACCGCGATTTGACCCACTTTCCCTCCGACCCTAGAATCTTAAGTTCGTTTGCGGGTGCTTGAAATCATATGGCGCTTCGTCTTTTTAATACCATGTCGTCGCGCGTCGAAGAGTTCCAACCGCTTCGCGACAATGACAAAGAAGTTCGCATGTACGCCTGCGGGCCCACGGTCTACGACTACGGGCACATCGGCAACTTTCGCACGTTCGTCGCCGTGGATTTGCTCTATCGATTTCTCCGGCAAAGCGGATACCACGTGCGCTATGTCATGAACGTCACCGACGTGGACGACAAGATTATTCGCAATGCCGCTCGCGACGGAGTCAGCGTGCAGCAATACACGGCAAAGTATGAGACCGCATTTGTCGAAGACTCCGCGATGATCAACATCGTGCCGCCAAAGCTGGTGCGGGCGACCGAGCATATCCCCGAGATGTCTGAGTTTGTCTCTCGATTAGTGCAGAAGGGGATCGCCTACCGTGCGGACGACGGCTCTTATTACTTCCGCATCGCGAAGTTTCCACAGTATGGAAAGCTTTCCAAAAAGGACTTCAAGGGAATGCTCGACGGCGCTCGCGTCGACGTCGACGAATACGACAAAGACAGCGCTCGCGATTTTGCCCTGTGGAAAGCACCCAAGCCGGGCGAAGCCTCGTGGGACACGCCGATCGGCCCGGGACGCCCGGGCTGGCACCTGGAGTGCTCAGTCATGTCGATGCAGGAACTGGGAGAGAGCTTCGATTTGCATGCCGGCGGAGAAGATCTGATTTTTCCGCATCATGAAAACGAGATCGCCCAGTCGGAATCGCTTACTGGCAAAACTTTCGCGCGTTTCTGGTTTCATGCGCGCTTTCTGCTGGTCGAAGGCGAGAAGATGTCGAAGAGCCTGGGCAATTTCTTTACCCTGCGCGATCTGGTGTTGAAGGGACACAAGCCGTCTTCGCTGCGTTATCTACTGACATCGGTACCTTACCGCAATCAATTGAATTTCACCATGGACGGTCTCAAGCAGGCCGCCGTGTCGGTGGAGCGGCTCCGCAATTTCCGCTTACGACTAAGCGCGGGCAGGTTCGCGGAGGGCTCGACCCCGGCCATGCAATCTCTCGCGACGGAAACTATCGACCGCATGCGCGCCGCACTTGACGACGATCTCAACACGGCGCAGGCCCAGGCCGCCATCTTCGAAATGGTGCGTCAGGCCAATGCGGCCTTCGATACCGGCGGAGCAAAAAAAGATGATGCTGCTCCGCTGCTCGCAGCGTTGATCAAGTTCGACGAAATCTTTGCGGTGCTCGACGACGACGATGGCCCGAAAATGAAACGGGTTTTCGATTGGGCCTCGGCCGAAGGGCGCAGCGAAGACATCAGCACAGGACTGCGTGAGGCGGCCGAGTCGGATCAACTTTCCGACGCGGACATTGAAAAGAAGATTACAGAGATGAAAGCCGCCCGCACCGCCCGCGATTTCAAAGCCTCAGACGCGTTACGTGCCGAACTCGGCACCGCTGGCGTGATTGTGGAAATCACGAAAGAAGGCATTCGCTGGCGAAGAAAGTGACCGCGTCCGTAGCGCGGCAAATGTTCGCAGCCGAGATGTTAAGCTGATGGCTGATAGCTGACGGCTGTTCCTGTGAAATCTCTCGACGAATATCTTCGCGACGCAGAACAGGCTCACGGCCACCTGTGTGCCGGGCAAGTACTGGGTGTGCGCCTCGCGATGCTCGGCCTGCAGAAGCTCGGCGTTGACGATCCGCAAGGAAAAGATCGCAAGCGTCTGGTTACGTTCGTCGAGATCGACCGCTGCGCCACCGACGCAGTCGCCGTGGTCACCGGATGCCGCCTGGGCAAGCGCGCGCTCAAGTTCCGCGACTGGGGCAAGATGGCGGCCACGTTCGTGGATGTGAACAGTGGCAAGGCGATCCGTATCGCGGCGAAAGAATCGTCGAAAGCGCTGGCGCGCGAAATGCATCCGGAAATCGAAAACAAGAACCAGCAGCAGATGCTGGCCTACCGCGAAATCTCAGACAACGACTTGTTTACCACGCAGTGGGTGAAAGTCGAATTGCCACCAGAGGAATTCCCTGGATACAAAGGCGAGCGCATAACCTGCGAGCAATGCGGCGAAGGAATCAACTTCCGCAGAGAAGTGCGGCAGGCTGGAAAAGTGTTATGTCGCGGCTGCGCCGGAGAAAACTACTACCAACTCTCAACGGAGTAGCTGCTACGCTGCCTTTTCATGCGCGTGCGCCAGGCGCAAAATCGCGCTCTCATCGAAATGCTTGCCAAGAATCTGCAGTCCGATCGGCAACTTCTCTTTCGTTTCTCCGCATGGAATCGAAATCCCCGGGATGCCCGCCAAATCAGCCGTCACGGTGTAAATGTCAGCGAGATACATGGCCAACGGATCGTTCGACTTTTCACCCAGCCGAAAAGCCGCCGTAGGACTGGTCGGCGTCACAATCGCATCGACTTTGCGGAAAGCTTCGTCGAAGTCGCGCGTCAACAGCGTCCGCACTTTTTGCGCCTTCAAGTAATACGCATCGTAATAGCCCGCGCTCAGCGCGTAGGTGCCCAGCATGATGCGCCGCTTCACTTCGGCGCCAAATCCCTCGTCGCGGCTGCGCCGGTACATTTCCGAGAGCGTCTTCACGCCGCGCGCGCGGTGGCCGTAGCGTACGCCGTCGAAGCGCGCAAGATTCGCTGACGCCTCCGCCGTCGCGATGATGTAATAAGTCGGAATCGCATACGGCGTGTGCGGCAGTGACACCGGCACGATCTCGCAGCCTAATCCCTTCAACTTGTCGATCGCCGATTCCACCGCGTGGCGGACTTCGTCGTCCAGTCCTTCGCCGAAATATTCCTTCGCCACACCGATCTTCATCCCGCGGATTGGCTTCTCGATTTCCGCCACATAATCGGGCACCGGAACATCCGCCGAAGTTGAATCCATCGGATCGCGCCCCGCAATCGTGCGCAGCACAATCGCCGCGTCTTTCGCGGTCTTCGCCAGTGGTCCAATGTGGTCGAGCGACGAGGCAAAGGCGATCAGCCCGTAGCGTGAAACGCGGCCATACGTCGGCATCAGGCCCACCACTCCGCAAAACGATGCCGGCTGGCGAATCGATCCACCAGTGTCGGAGCCCAGCGTTACGACAGCCATGTCAGCCGCCACCGCGGCGGCGGACCCGCCCGAGGAACCTCCGGGCACACGGCTCAGATCGCGCGGATTGCGCACAGGATGATATCCCGAGTTTTCATTCGACGAGCCCATGGCAAACTCGTCGCAATTCATCTTGCCGAGCACGACCGCGCCCGCGGCTTCCATGCGCGCCACAGCTGTGCAATCGTACGGCGGAATATATCGCTCCAGAATTTTCGATCCCGCGGTGGTGCGCACTCCGCGCGTGCTCATCACGTCCTTGATGCCAACGGGCACACCGCCCAGCGCAGGCAGCGTCTTCCCTTCCGCCGCCATCCGATCGATGCGGTCCGCCTGCTCCAGAGCGCGTTCTTTCGACAATGTCAGAAACGCGCCAATCTGCCCGTCCTCTTTTTGAATGCGGGCATAGTGCGCCTCCGCCAGCGCAAGCGCAGTTGTCTTGCGCTCTTGAATTGCGGAGCGGGCTCCATCGATAGTGAGTGAAGTTAGGTCCATGGAGCAGTGGCCGGGGTTTAGGGATCAGGAGCCAGCTTATCTTTCGATCACCTTCGGCACCTGGAAAAACTTTTCGTCGGCGTCGGGAGCGTTTGCCAGCGCTTCCTCGTGCGGCAACGACTTGCGCAATCCTTCAAGAATATCTTCGCGACTCGCGTAGGCGAAACGTTCACTGCCCTGCTTCGATTCGTCAACGCCGTAACGGTCGGAAACCTGCGCCATCGCCGGCACGTCGGAAGTATCGAGTTCGTTCAGCCGGTCGATGTATTCGAGAATGGAATTCAAGTCGCGCAGCATTCCCGTGCGTTCTTCCGCGGTGAGTTCCAGATTCGCCAGGTCGGCCACGTAGGCCACGTCTTTTTCAGTGACTTTCATGAAGCCTTGTCTGAAGATTTACGAGCTTGCAATCACGAATTCGATCTTGCGAACTATCTCCCGCGTGTATTTATTGATGGTCGCGACGTAGCGAGGCGCGAGCGCCTGCAGTTCCGACTTCCATCCCGCATCCGCGACTTCCACGCGCAACACGCCGTCTTCGAAACCCAGAGCGCGCGTGCGTTCGGCGACCGCGGAACCGCAGACCACGGGCCAGGCGAGGAGCGGAGCGTCGGCGGGTGGAGCGTGCCGCAACGACTGCGCCACGAGTTTTTCAAGCCCACTGCCTGCCTGCTCCACGCATGTCCTCGTCTCATCGAGCCAAACGATCCCCGCGAGAAACTCCGATTTTAGCATTCTCTTCGCAACGCAGCCGCAGGAAGGGGCACGGCGTCAGGCGGGAAATTCGCGGTGCACAAATTCGAGTGCTGCATCTCGTGAGCCAAGGCGACCCTCGAGTTGAGCATCTTCTACCGCATTGAGAATTTCGCGAAATTTCGGCCCCGGCGCGTGGCCAGCGGCGATCAGGTCATCGCCCGTCACCAACGGCGACGGCCTCATCTTTTCTGGAGGAATTTCGGCGCGCTTCTGCTGAATGAATTCGTATGTGCTCAAGTTGCCGTGACTGGCCAGCGTGTCGGCGCGATGCAACGCCAGATGCTCGTCGAACTCCGGCATCCGCAGAAATTTCTTGAGCGTCGATTCGCTCATGCGCGTGGCGTGGCCGAAGCGCATGTGGTTGGCGACCAGCGCCAGAATCTGTGCGGCTTCATCGTTCGAAAAACGTAGTCGCCGGCAAACTTCTTCCGCGATCTTGACTCCCACATCCACGTGGCCGTCGAAGCGAATGCGGTCCGGCGCAACGCGGAACGTCGCGGGCTTGCCGACATCGTGCAGCAGCGCGCCCCAGGCCAACGTCATGGGGCAGGGATGCGGCAGGTTGTCGAGCAGCAGCAGCGTGTGTACAAACACGTCGCCTTCGGGATGAAATTCCGGTGGCTGCGCCACGCCGTGCATCGCAGAGATCTCCGGCAGGACCTGCAGCAGCAATCCACTCTCATCCAGCAAAAGAAACGCCCGCCGGGCGTGGCCTTCTGTCAGCATGCGAGTCAGTTCATCGCGCACCCGTTCGCGCGAGACCACCTGAATCTGAGGCGCCAGTTCCTGGATCGCCGCGAATGTCTCCGGATCGATTGTGTATTCGAAGCGGGCGGCGAAACGCACGGCGCGCAGCATGCGCAATTTGTCTTCGCCGAAACGCCGCTCGGGATCGCCGATCGTGCGGATAATTCCCGCTTCTAGATCTTTTCGGCCCCCAACAAAATCGAGCACCTCATCCTTGGCCGGATCGAGCAGCATGCCGTTGATGGTGAAGTCGCGGCGGGCAACGTCTTCTCGTGGATCGCGGCTGAAACGCACTTCGTCGGGGTGGCGGCCGTCGGAATATCCGATGTCGCTGCGGAACGTTGCAACTTCGACGACGCCGAATTTCGAACAAGTACTCGAAGAATCTTCCGCTGATCCGTTCGCGGAATCTGGCGTCGGCACGAGCACAACGCCAAACTGCGCCCCAACCGCATAGGTCTCCGGAAAGATGTTCATGACCTGCTGCGGAGTTGCGCCGGTCGCCACGTCGTAGTCCTTCGGTTCGCGACCGAGCAAAAGATCGCGCACGCATCCACCGACCAGGTAGGCCTGGAAGCCCCGCTGGCGCAGGGTCTGAACGATCGAAGTGGCGAAGTGCTTCAGCATGGTGAACGCGAAAGGGGCGAATTAATGATAGCGCCGGCGCGATTCCCAAGCAGCGTCCCAGCTCCCGCGATAGGAATCCGCCAGCAGACGAGAAACGGCGACTCGGTCAACCTTCTCGGGCAGATATGATGCCTTCGCCGCCTCCTCGCATTCCGCGAACAGCTTCTGCGCCATGGCGAGCACTTTATCCATGGAATATTTTCCGGTGCGCGCTCGAATAAGCAAGTCGCGCTCAGGCCGAGGAAGCGTAATCTTTCCAGTCGAGACCAGTTCCCGGCATTCGTACAAGAGGCGCAGGAAATGCATTCCGGCTTTCACGTCGTAACCGTATTTCTCTTCCAATTCCGGCCGCTGCCCTTTCTTGCCTCGGCCTGACTTTCCGGCCATGCGCTTTAGTTGCGCATCGGCAAAGCCAAGGAACTGTGGCACACAGGAGCGTGACAGAAAAACTTCCCTTTGCTTCACAATCTCTGACCAGATCTTGTTGCTCAGCGCGCTCTTCGCAAAAAGGAAATGGAGCGCGGTCGGATTTCCTTTACATGCGAGTCCCGCCCACTTCTTTAGCGAGTAAAGGGTAATATCAATATCTTTTGGTCCGTTTCGGCGTTCGTTGCCCGCCGTGGACCAAACAAAGTGCGGCATCGACTCCAGGCCTAACACCATTTCTGGCGGTTCGATGTAGAGGCCATAAATATCGAGATCGTCGGTGCCGTGAACCTTGGCTCCGTGCAACTCGGAGCCGCCCACGAACAGATGAATCAGACTTTCCGGGAGCGAGAAGCCTGACTCCTTCACGTGTTGGAACAAATCTGTCATGAATTCCAATAATATTAGGAAACATGCCCAACGCCTACATCCTTGGCATTGAAAGCTCCTGCGATGAGACCGCGGCAGCCGTCGTGCGTTCGGGCGAGCAGTTGATCTCGAACGTCGTGGCTTCGCAGATCGCGACTCACCAGTCGTACGGCGGCGTCGTGCCGGAACTGGCGTCGCGCGAGCATTTGCGGGCAATCGTGCCTGTCGTTCGGCAGGCCCTCGCCGAGGCTGGACACACCTACGAATCGGTCGACGCCATCGCAGTCACGCGCGGGCCGGG
Organism: uncultured Acidobacteriaceae bacterium; assembly: GCA_963709385.1. GTDB lineage: Bacteria > Acidobacteriota > Terriglobia > Terriglobales > Acidobacteriaceae > Sulfotelmatobacter. The sequence goes on along the minus strand of CAVPWD010000021.1, from coordinate 144,142 downwards.
GCTTGCTGGGGCGCTGCTGGTGGGCATCAGCTACGCCAAGGCGCTGGCCTTCGCCCTCGACAAGCCGCTGATCGCGGTCAATCATCTTGAAGGTCACATTCACGCGGTGTTGCTAGAGGAACGGCAGAAGGGCAATCACGAGTTGCAATTTCCCGTGCTGGCGCTGGTCGTCTCGGGCGGACACACGCATCTTTATCTCGCAGCGCAACACAACGATTCCTGGACCTACGAAAACATCGGCCACACCCGCGATGACGCCGCCGGCGAGGCCTTCGACAAAGTCGCGAAGTTGCTTGGGCTGGGATATCCCGGAGGGCCAGTCATCGACCGCCTCGCTCCGCACGGCGACGCAAAAGCCGTGAAGTTTCCGCCCGCTCAAATCAAGCATCGCGATCGCCGCGGCCGCCACGATGGCAGAGCGGTTGACCCGGAGGACGACCGTCCGCGCTTTGATTTTTCTTACAGCGGCATCAAGACCGGCATCCTGCGTTACGTCGAAACGCACGACATGCGCGGAGCCGTCGACGCGCGACGCAAAGCGCTGGCGAACATTTCCAAGCCGAAGGTGGAGGATTATCTCGCTCACTGCGACAAACTCACGCTCGATCTGGTTGCTTCCTTTCAGCGCGCCATCGTGGACGATCTGGTGGGAAAGACCCTGACGGCGGCGCGAGCCTACGATGTCGCCACGTTGTTCGTGACGGGCGGTGTGGCAGCGAATCAGGAATTGCGCCAGACGTTTGAGCGCGAAGGAGCGAAGGAAGGCATCCCCGTGTACTTTCCTTCGCGTCCGCTCTCGACCGACAACGCGGCCATGATCGCGGCTGCGGCTTACCCTAAATTTCTTGTGAAAGATTTTGCTGCGATGGACTTTTCCGCGGAGCCTGGATTGGCTTTGAAGTAATTATTTCCCCGCGGCCTGAGCCCCGGCTGACTTGACCGGAACCTGATCCAGCGCTTTGGCGAGCTGAGTCTCTACATCGATATCTTTGTAGATTACGAAATTCGCGCGCTTCTCGGCTTCGGCGAAACCGCTGGCGCGCCCCGCCACAATGATAATGGGTACGTCCGCCGTCTCCGGCCGGCTCTTCAGCGCAGTGATCAACTCCGCGCCTGACATTCTCGGCATCCGCATGTCGGTAAAAATCAGGTCCGGCTTCACCCGCCCAAGTACTTCCAGCGCTTCCGCGCCGTTGGTGGCCGACTCCACCGTAAACCCGCGCTGCTCGAGAAAGCGGCACACGGTATAACGAATGAGCATGGAGTCGTCGACGACTAGAGCCAACTTGGACATAGACTGAACGCAGGTAGGGCGCACAACGCCCCCGGGTCGGACATTAGCAGAGACTTTTTCGTCGGAACAAGTTGAAACCGCGAGCAGCGATTACCTGAGTCACACGAGCGATGGGGAAAACACCTTCAGCTCTCCGGAGCGCCCTCTTCCTGCGTTGACTCTTCGATATTCATGTCCTTGAACTCGCTGGACTCGAAGATCTCGCCGCATTCCTTGCACTCGACGAACTCAGATTCTTCATCGCGGCTGACGATTTGCACGCGCGGGTGTTTGCACGGCTGCCGTTTCTCTGCGCTTTGCGGGGGAGAGGTCGACTTGGAGGTCATAAATCCGGAACGTCCCGCAAGAAAAGGCGGAGGGACGGATTTCGCCGGAATTTCCGGTATTTTAGACCGGCTTTACCGCTTGTCAAGCCCCCATGCCTTGCGCCGTCGTGAATTTGTAACAATGGCTCGGTCGATTGGCCACTCGTGAGCCGATTGCCCTGCCCTGGAATTCCGACTAAAATCGTCGCCCTCAGGCAAGCCGTTCAGCCGTTTATCTTTACCGTTAGGCGGCGTTTCGCAACAGCTGCCTGCTGGGCCTTGCTCCAGCCCAGCTAAGTGCAGTAGAATGAATTGCGACGGAAAAGGTCGGAGTTCTAGCCGACCCTATTGGTCGGGTTTTACACAGGGACGCTAGTGCTGAAGCTGACCAAAAAAGCCGACTACGCGCTGATGGCGATGAAGCATCTCGCCGAGCATTCGACTGAAGGGTCGCGCAGCGCGAAGGATGTGGCCGATGCCTACGGCATTCCGCCCGAGGCGCTGGCCAAGATTTTGCAGCGACTGGCCAAGGCTGGCTTGTTGCATTCGCAGCATGGCATTAACGGCGGTTATACGCTGGCGCGGGCGGCGCACACGATTTCGGCCTTTGAGGTGATTCAGGCCATCGACGGGCCGCTGTTTATCACGTCTTGCGTCACCGTGCGCGGGGAGTGCGATCAGAGCGACCGCTGCAATATCCGCGAACCGCTGCGCAAGGTGAACGAGAGCATTGAAGCGGTGCTGAAGCGCATCAAGATTTCGCACATGCGGGAAGAACCAGAAGAAGCGGTGAGTGAAGCTCCCAAGACGGCGGAACTGGTCACAATCACATGAGCATATCACCTGAGTCCATGCCGCCTGAGCCTATGAGCAACGGAAGGTCATCAAATGCGGTAGCGTCACCCCTCGTGAGTCGTCCGTCGGTTTTGCTAACGACCAACGACCAACGACCGACCACGAAGTTAGATCGGGAAGTTAAATCGGCAAGAGAGGCAATCGAATGAGCACCGAAGTCAAAATCCCCCAGGCACTATCTGAGACCCACCACTCCGCTCCCCAGGGAGTGAAGCTGCCCATCTACATGGACAACCACGCCACCACCCCCATGGATCCGCGAGTGCTGGAGGAAATGCTGCCCTACTTTGTGGAAAAGTTCGGCAACTCGGCCAGCCGCAATCACTCTTTCGGATGGGCCGCCGAAGAAGGCGTCGAGACCGCGCGCGAGCGGATCGCCAAGCTGATCGGCGCGACCACGAAAGAAATCATCTTCACCTCTGGCGCCACCGAGAGCGACAACCTCGCCATCAAGGGCGTGGCCGAGATGTATCGCGAAAAGGGCAACCACATCATCACTGCGGTCACCGAGCACAAGGCGGTGCTCGACACCTGCAAGCGCCTGGAGAAGTACGGATATCGCGTCACCTATATGCCGGTGCAGAAGGACGGTCTGGTCGATCTTGACGACCTGAAGCGCGCCATGGACGACAAGACGATCCTGGTCACGATCATGGCGGCCAACAACGAAATCGGCGTGCTCCAGCCGATCGCAGAAATTGGCAAACTGTGTCACGAGCGCGGCGTGATTTTCCACACCGACGCGACACAGTATGTCGGCAAAGTCCCGATGGATGTGATCAAGCAGAACATCGACCTGGCCTCCATCTCCGGCCACAAAATGTATGGACCGAAGGGCGTGGGCGCGTTGTATGTGCGGCGCAAGAATCCGCGCGTGCAACTCTCCGCCATCATTGACGGCGGTGGTCACGAGCGCGGCATGCGTTCCGGCACGCTGAACGTTCCCGGAATCGTAGGGTTGGGCAAGGCTTGCGCCATCGCGCAGGAAGAAATGCCGAAGGAATCCTGCACGCTCGCCGGCCTTCGCAACCGCCTGCGCGATCGCATCATGAACCGCCTGGATGAGGCCTACATCAACGGGTCGTGGGAGCATCGCCTACCCGGCAACCTGAACATCAGCTTCGCCTATGTCGAAGGTGAGTCGCTGCTGATGGGCATTAACGACATCGCCGTCTCGAGCGGTTCGGCCTGCACGTCGGCGACGCTGGAGCCGTCTTACGTATTGAAGGCTCTTGGCACCGGCGACGACTTGGCGCACAGCTCGATCCGTTTCGGCATCGGCCGCTTCAATACCGAAGCCGAAGTCGATTACGTTGCCGATCGCGTCATCGAAACCGTCGAGCGCCTGCGCGAACTTTCTCCGCTCTACGAAATGGCGAAGGAAGGCATCAACCTGAAAGATGTAAAGTGGGCAGGAGAAGCGCACTAAGACGAAGCCTTTGGGAACGAGAGATTTCGGGAAGGGCACGACTTCAGTCGTGCCATCAGGATTAGGTTTTGAGGGGGCTTTAGCCCCTGAGGCAAATCAAGAGTTTCAGGAGAAACAAATGTCATATAGCGATAAAGTTCTCGATCACTACTCCAACCCCCGCAACGTCGGCTCGATGGACAAGTCGAGCACCGACGTAGGCACCGGCCTGGTCGGCGCGCCCGAGTGCGGCGACGTCATGAAGCTGCAGATCAAGGTCAATCGCGAAACCAACATCATTGAGGACGCGAAGTTTAAGACCTTCGGCTGCGGCTCCGCCATCGCCTCGTCTTCGCTCGCCACCGAATGGGTCAAGGGCAAAACCGTGGACGAAGCCCTCACCATCAAGAACATGGACATCGTGAAGGAGCTCGCGCTTCCTCCCGTTAAGATCCACTGTTCGGTGCTGGCCGAAGACGCGATCCGCGCCGCCATCGGCGATTGGAAGAAAAAGCAGGAAGTCGCCAAGCCGGTGGCCGTCGAAGCGCAGTAGTCTCTGGCCGCGAGCAGTGAGCGATGAGCAATGAGCCTTCAACACGCTCGCTCACAGCTCAATGCTCATTGCCCACAGCTCTCACATGACGACACTGACTGAACAACCCGCACAAGCCCCCGCCAAAGGCATTCTCGTAACCGAGAAAGCCCTGGCCAAGGTGCGCATCGCCATGGCCAAGGAAGGCGTTTCGCCCGAGCTGGGCGGCTTGCGCCTGGGCGTGCAGGGCGGCGGATGTTCGGGCCTGAGCTATAACGTCCGCTTCGACACGCAGCCGCGCGAGCGCGATCGCATCTTTCAGTTCGGCGATGTGCGTGTCTTCGTGGACCCGAAGTCGTTCATCTACCTGCACGGCATGACCCTGGATTATCAGGAAACGCTGATGCAACAGGGCTTCGTCTTCGTGAATCCCCAGGCATCGAAGTCGTGCGGCTGCGGGACTTCTTTTTCTGCCTGATGCCTGTGTGGCGCGGGCACTCCTGCCCGCGTCTGTCTGCGCCACCGGACAAAATGATTCGCCAACGGGCGCCGGTGCCCGTAAAGGAATTGGAACGTGACCACGAAGTCTGCACTCACCGAAATCGGCGCCAAGCCACTGCCGCAGGATACACACTCCTGCTGGTCGTGCGGATCCATGCGCGCCGCGCACTTCTGCGAATCCTGCGGCAAGGTGCAGCCTCCGGTTCCGGTGGACTATTTCTCGTTCTTCGGCCTGCCGGCCAAACTGAACGTTGACGTCGCCGCGCTGGAAAAAGATTTCTACGCGCTCAGCCGCAAACTGCATCCCGACCTGAGCGCTGGCTCAGGCAGCAATGAGGAAGAGCAGGAATGGAGCCTGGAACAAAGTTCCATGCTCAACGACGCCTACCGCACGCTGAAAGACCCCATCAAGCGCACGCAATACCTGCTGCATCTCGAAGGCGTGGAACTGGAAGAGCAGTCGAAGAGCGCGACCGAAAAGGCTCGCACCTCAGGAGAATTGAAGAAGCAGATCGTTCCTCCAGACTTGCTCGAAGAAGTCTTCGAACTGAACCTGCAACTCGAAGAACTGCGCATGAATAAGAAAATGGGCGACGACGATCCGGCGTTGTTCGAAGAGATCGGAAAGGCAAAGCTCTCCCTGGAAGCAAAGTACGAAGCCCTTCTGCACGAACTGCAGACCTACTGGAAAGACTGGGACGCTCTGATCGATCGCGGCATGGCCGGAAGTCCCGCCACACCAGAAGAACGCGCGCAGGTAAGAAACAAGATGGTGGACGTACTGAACCGCCGCAACTACATCCGCAACCTGGTCAGGGATGTGACTGAGGCGATGGAAAGCTGAAGGAACTTAGCGATTGGGCGATTGAGTGATTCGGCGATTTGACAATTTCGACTGAGAAAGTTTTTCAAATCGCAAAATCACAAGATCACCCAATCACCCAATTATTCATGGATCGCATCGTCGGCATCGACCTGGGCACCACGAATTCACTCGTGGCTTTCATGCAAGGGGATTCCCCTGTCGTGATCCCGGGTGATGACGGCCTGAATCTGCTCCCGTCGGTCGTCGCGCTCGACAGTAACAATCAGCCGGTCGTTGGCAGTGCCGCGCGCAATGCGCTGATCGAAACGCCGGAGCGCGCCGTCTACTCGATCAAGCGCTTGATGGGCCGGGGCGTGGAAGATATTCAAGAAGAGCTGAAGCTCTTCCCTTTTCGCCTCGCTGACGACCTGCAGGCAGGCGAAGTGCTCCGCATCACCCTGGGTGACAAGACTTTCACTCCTCCGGAAATTTCCGCGCTCATTCTTCGCCAGCTCAAGCGCAGTGCCGAGCGCTTTTTCGGCGGGCCAGTGACCAAGGCGGTCATCACCGTTCCTGCATATTTCAACGACGCGCAGCGTCAAGCGACGAAAGACGCCGGCCGCATCGCCGGCCTCGAAGTACTGCGTTTGGTCAACGAGCCGACCGCTGCCTCCCTCGCCTACGGACTCGACAAGAAGCAGAACGGCATCGTCGCGGTCTACGACCTTGGCGGCGGCACCTTCGACATTTCGATTCTCAAACTGCACGACGGCATCTTCGAAGTCATCGCCACCAATGGCGACACTCATCTCGGTGGCGACGACATCGACAATCTGCTGATCACGATCGCTCTCGACGATATTCGTGGCGACCTCGGTCTCGACCTCCGCCGCAACGCCGAAGCGGTTCAGGCGATCCGCAAGGCGGTCATCGACGCCAAGATCGCGCTTTCTTCTCAGCCCTCCGTCAAGCTCGACATCGAACTCCCCGGCGGCCATCGCTACCAGCGCGAGATTACCCGCGAGCAGTACGAACAATTAATTCAGCCCGTGATCGACCGCACCGTCGGCCCATGCAAGCAGGCCATGAAAGATGCAGGCTTGAAACCTGAGGAGATCGATGAAGTCGTTCTCGTCGGCGGTTCCACGCGCATCCCGAAGGTTCGCGCGCTGGTGAAAGAACTATTCCATCGCGAGCCGCATACCGATCTCAATCCTGACGAAGTCGTGGCGCTGGGAGCAGCCGTGCAGGCCAACATCCTCGGCGGCGGATCGGAAGCCACCGAGAACATGTTGCTGCTCGATGTCACACCTTTGTCGCTTGGCATCGAAGTCGCAGGCGGGGTCACCGACAAAATCATTCTGCGCAATTCGACCATCCCCGCGTCGGCGACGCAGCACTACACCACGCAGATCGACGGCCAGACCAACGTGGCGATTCATGTGTTGCAGGGCGAACGTGAACTCGCCACCGATTGCCGCTCACTCGCGCGCTTCGATCTCAAAGGAATTCCTCCCATGGCCGCGGGCATTCCGCGCGTCGAAGTGAAGTTTCTGATTGACGCCAACGGTATTCTCCACGTCTCTGCCCGCGAGCAGCGCAGCGGCAAAGAGGCCGAGATTCAGGTACAGCCCAGCTATGGCCTCACTGACGAGCAGGTCGAAGGCATGATCCTCGACTCGTTCGACAACGCCGAAGAAGATTTCCGCAAGCGCCAGCTCATCGAAGCGCGCAGCGAAACCGCGACGATCCTCACCGCGCTGGAAAAAGGCAAGAAGAGCGCGGCCTGGGGACAGCTCACCACCGACGAGAAAAAGCAGATCGCGAAAATGGAAAAGTCGCTGGTCGCGGTGAATGCCGAAGAAGACTATCAGGCAATCCGCAAAGCCATCGACGCGCTCAACCAGGGCACGATGCGTCTGGCTGAGTTGATGATGGACACCGCCGTTTCGACGGCGCTGAAAGGCAAGAACATGGACGACACGGATCTGGGCGAAGGCCCGAGCGCGCCGCATCCCATGGCAAAAGCAGAATTCGAGTAATGATTGTCATCCTGAGCGGAGTACGGCTTCGCGAACGCTAAGCCGTACGGAGTCGAAGGATCCCTACTGGCACCACAGGCGTCTGAGAGCGCGGGCAACGATAGGGATCCTTCGACTGCGTGAATTTCCCGCTTCGCGGAAAATTCGCTTCGCTCAGGATGACAATGATGAGAAATTGAAGCAGGAGAGTAACAATGGCTGACGAAAAGACACACGGTGCGGGCACCGCCACCGAAGACGCGCCCGGCGAAAACACGCTTGGTCAAAACACGGTTCAGGTCACGTTTCTCCCCGAGGGCAAGACCGTGCAGTTCGAACACGGCAAGATGCCCTACGAATATCACGGCAAGGAAGAGTCGATCCTCGACGTGGCGTTGAACCATCACATCACGCTCGACCACGCCTGCGGCGGCAACAACGCCTGCACCACCTGCCACATCTGGGTGAAGGAAGGCGCGGAGAATCTTTCTCCCATGGACGACGACGAGGCCGACCGGTTGGACATGGCCGCCGATCTCCAGTTAAACTCGCGTCTCGGCTGCCAGGCACAGATCACCAAGCCCGGTAAAGTCGTGGTCGAGATACCCGCGTGGAATCGCAACTACGTTTCCGAGGAACACTGAGTTTCCGGCCGGATGCTAATTTTCTAGGGATGCTAGAAGCATCCGGCAAACGGTTTTGAGAATCGCGCAGTTTTGAGAATCGCGCAGTTTTGGGAAGGGCACGACTTCAGTCGTGCCGCTCAGAGACAGCAAAGATGTGGGCTTCAGCCCCTGAAGGAGCACTAAGGATGGCCAAGCAACTCACCTGGGACGACGCCGAAGACCTCGGCATCCTGCTGTCCGAAGTTCATCCCACGCTCGATCCACTGGCCGTGCGTTTCACCGACCTGCACCGCTACGTCACCGAACTGCCTGATTTCAAGGGCGATTCCAAGGCCTCGAACGAAGGCAAGCTGGAAGCGATTCAGATGGCCTGGCATGAGGAAGTGCAGGACCGCACACAGGGGTGAAGGATTTCCATAGGTGAAGCTGAAACGACCTCGTGTCCCAGGCGTACAGTGAGCGTGATGGCCCGGGTCCGTCAGCTAGCGTGGCTCAAAATTAACCGTAATCGTGGTTACGGCTTCAACCGCTTCCCCGTTGAGCTTTAGTGTGGCTCCCAGCGCCACTTCTTTACTGCTTCCACAACCGCCAGGGCAAGAACGGGGTCGCCTCTGAGCACTTTAACGCTTGATGGTGTCCCGGTCTTATCGATTTCTGCTTCCACAGCCACCATGCCGAATATGTCCTTCGTCTTTGCGTCTGGAGGATAAGTTGGTTTCACCATCTTCAGCACTTTCATGGTGGGAGGAGTGCAGACGATCCGAGGAGTGTGACGAGTGCTCTGCTGAGCAGTCACGAGAGGCGCGAGGAGCAGCGGTAAAACCATGTATCTGTAAAATTTCCCCATCATCGATACCGACACCGTAGACTTTGAAAAGGTTCCTATCTGCCTTAACTGTCACAGGCTCTTCGCCAAGGGGACGACGTAGGCGATTATATCCTCGAAGGGTCGGCGTAACATCACCACCACACGCACTGACTCCAGCCCCAATTCTCAACTATGTAATAGCCTGGTTTTTGTTGACTAACGTCATGGCCACGTAAGGCTCATTGGGCCAGTCCGCGACCGGGTCGCCCACAGAACTCTACTAACCCTATTTTCCTGTTTCCGCCAACTTCTTGTAAAACTTCTGCAGAGTGAAGAACGCCAGCTTCCTCTGCCCGCGATTCGAGATTACTCCCTTGCGATTGTGGTAATCCTGCACGCCGGGCAACATGCGCAGCGGCGAGCGAAAATCCATCAGCACCCACGGAGTCAGGCCCACCAGGTTCGGCATGCGCTCGACCATCGCAAGCTGATGCTGAAATAGGTTGTCCTGATATTCCTCGGTCCAGACTTCGTCCGCGTCGCCGTGGCGGCCGAACACAGCGCCGCCGCCAAATTCGCTGACGATGAGCGGCTTCGTCCATTTCGATTTCCACTGCATCTTGTCGGCATCTTCCGGACGACCGCCGTACCAGCCCAAGTATTCGTTGAGCCCGAGCACGTCGAGCACGTCTGCCAGCGGATCGACCAACATGCGCTCGTCGGGGCCGGTTGTCTCGACATGGTTCATCGCGGAAGTGATGAGCCGCGTGGAATCGAGTTCCCGCGCATCCTTCGCCAGTTGCGTTAGAAATATCAGGCGCTCCGGCTTCACCGGAGTTTCATTGGCGATCGACCACAGAATCACCGCCGCGCGGTTATGATCGCGCGCGATCATGTCGCGCAATTGCGCCTCGGCATTGGCCAGCGTCGCGGGATTCGACCAGTCGATATCCCAATAAACCGGAATCTCCGACCATACCAGCAAGCCCATACGATCCGCCAGACGAACTTCATTCTCGCTGTGCGGATAATGCGCGAAGCGAACGAAGTTGCATCCCAGGTCTTTCACCCATCCCAACAGAGTCTGAGCGTCTTCCACGCTGAAGGCGCGCCCCTCGCGAAATGGCGCCTCTTCGTGCATGGAAATCCCACGCAGAAAAATCGGCTTGCCGTTCAAAAGAATCTTCGCTCCCTTGCACCTCGATGGTGCGGAAGCCAATCTCGTCGGCAACGCTGTCGCCTTCACCGGAAACGATGACGCGATAAAGCTTTGGATCTTCCGGCGACCAAAGTTTCAGCGGCACACTGCACTCCGGCAGCGGCCTTTTCCCGCAAACCAACTGCCCGGCGTCAAATGTAAAGCTGGCCGAACCGCTCCCGTCGGTCCGGGTCGTGAATCTTCGGAATGCCTGCCTCAGGAATTTGGATGGTGACTTCGTGCTTCGTCTGCGGTCCGTTGAACCTCACCCACACCGAAATTCTGTGGTTGCGATCCCCGCTCCAACTGCACCGAATAATCCTGAACAAAAGTAGCAGGCACTTCGACTAGCGATACATCGCCGGTGATCCCACCATAGTTCCACCAGTCGAATTTGAGCGCGGGCACGGAGTCGGCGTGTCGGGCATTGTTCACTTCGACAATCAGAAAGTTTTCACCGTCCCGCAGCGCCGAAGTCGCTTCGAAATTAAACGCGGTGAACCCGCCTTCGTGTTCGCCCAGCTTCTCTCCATTCAGATAAACGATTGCCTGGTAATTGGCCGCGCCGAAGTAAACGAACACCCGCTTGCCGTCATGCTTTTTGTAATTGAACTCGCGCCGGTACCAGACCGGGCCTTCGTAGAACATCAACTGCTCGCGCTGGGTGTTCCAGTCTCCCGGCACGTTCAGCACCGGCGAGGCATCAAAACTGTACTCGACCCGTTCGCTCTTACTATGTGGCGTTTCGTTGCGGAAAAACCCTCCCTTGCCGTTGTCGAAGGGGTCGACAATGGCCCGCCAGGCGCCGTCGAGATTCATGGTCGCCCGGCCAGAAACGTTGGCAATCAGCGTCGAAGCAGTCGGGAGCGGCGCTAGCCCAATCCGCCAGCACGAACACGACCAAGAGCAAGCAACACACGAGCCTGAGCAGTTTCATGAGTGAACCTCGCAGGCGATTTTACATTTTCGTGACAATTCTAGAGCCCAGCCCCACCTATCCTAACCTTCAGAAGGGCGCGTGAGATTTTTCATCGACCCTTTCTCTCTCCGGCAAAACTGCAAAGGGCACGGCTCCAAGGCCGCGCCCTATTTTTCTGCTCACTTTAAATGCCGGTTTACCGAAAAGCCGGGAGCTGGAATCCGCTTATCCCGCCGGAACCGCCGCCGTTTCCTCGACATTGGCCTCGCGCAGAAACTTAGCCGCTTCCTCCGGCGGCGTGGGATTGATGTAGAACCCCGTGCCCCATTCGAATCCCGCGGTCTTCGTTAATTTCGGCATGAACTCGATGTGCCAGTGGTAGTGGTCGTTGGTCGGGTCCTGGGCAGGTGAAGTATGGATCACCAGGTTGTAGGGCGGGTTGTCGAGCACGCGGTCGGCCCGGGTGAGCAGGTCCTTCAAGGACCGCGCCAGGTTCTCGAACATGTGCGACGACGAGTTCTCAAACGCCGATTCGTGCTGCTTGGGCAGAATCCAGGTCTCAAACGGAAAGCGCGGCGCATACGGCGCCAGCGTAAGAAAATTCTCGTTCTCCGCTACCACTCGCGTCCCGCCGTCCATTTCCTGCCGGATAATGTCGCAGAATACGCAGCGCTCCTTATACAGGAAGTACTGCTTGGCGCCTTCCAGTTCCTGGGTCACGTTAATAGGAAGAATGGGCAGCGCGATCAGCTGCGAGTGCGAGTGTTCCAGCGACGCTCCTGCCGCTTCCCCGTGATTCTTGAAAATCAGGATGTACTTGAAGCGCCGATCCTTCTTCAGATCGAGAATGCGGTCCCGAAAGGTCCACAGCACGTCTTCAATTCTCTTCGGCGGCAGCGATGCAAGACTGGCCGAGTGGTCGGGCGTTTCAATAATCACTTCGTGCGCGCCGATGCCGTTCATGCGGTCGAACATGCCCTCGGCCTGGCGGTTCATGTTCCCCTCGATGCCCAGGGCCGGGAACTTGTTAGCCACCACGCGGACCGTCCATCCAGGAGTGTCGCGCTGCGGCGGGGCGCCGCCGTTCGAACTAGGACGGTACGCCTGAATCTCAGGAGGAGTCTTGCTCTCGTTGCCGTAACAGAAGGGGCAGAATCCCCCCTTGATCTTCATGTTTTCGCGGACGAAATCGGTGGGACGCTTGGCCCGGTCTGTGGAAATAATCACCCAGCGGCCAACAATCGGATCTTTTCTAAGCTCAGGCACTACGGAATCCTTTCAGCGGGGGCTGCGCAAGCTTCATATTTCACGCCGACAAGGAAGCATTTCGAAACACTTCGATCTGCGGGCGGGAAGCCGAACGGTCATAGTATACGCTTACAATATCGATTCTCCATTGGCACGTTGGTGGCACAAGCCTGCGGTACTCTCGTGCCACTTCCGCCAGTTCCCGCCGTTTATGCCGGTCGACCGAAGCCTCTGCAGATTTCACGTCGCGCGACGTCCGCGTCTTAACCTCAATAAAACAAAGAACATCCCCGTCCCAGCCGATCAGGTCAATCTCTCCCCGGCAACGCGGCGTGCGGAAGTTGCGGGCCACGATGGCGTACCCTAACTTTCGCAGCTGGAAGTAAGCGTCTTCTTCACCGCGGGTTCCAATGCGCTGGTGCACCGGTCTGGGGTCGGTCCGGCCTGCATGCATGGCCAGCCAATCCAGGCCGCGAATCATGGTTCGGGTTAGACTCGCCGGAAGCATCAGACCCCACCTTAAATCTACAAGGACTCGCCCGCCAGAGCGGCGGATCTTTGGAATTTTGGACCTCAAACATCCCGATTCGGGACAAGGTCGGAAACCATTTTCCTGCGCCTCCCTGTGTACCCTTGCCCCTGTGGTGAAAAAGGCTTGAACCACAGGGGAACACAGGGACTACGAACTGTCAGGATCGTGACCGTCCCCAATAAAACAAGCCCGCGGACGATGCCGCAGGCCTGGTCGCCTGTCCTCCCCCCAAGGAGGCAGCAACGAAACTCGATTTCTTAGACTTGCGGAGCGCACCCTCTCGCGCGCTCCGCAAGTGTCCCACGGTACAAAACGACCCGTGAAAGTCAGGGCGCCAACGGCGCCGTTCTTCCCCCCCATTCCGGTAACGAACTCGCCGGTAACGGTTCGCCCAAAACTCAAGCGTGCCAACAGGATGATTGCAGGTACGGGCTCACTCTCTCCGACCTTGGCTCTGCCGTCAATTCACGCCTCCTGCAAACGTGGTTCACGCGCTAAGTCGTTCTTCCCAAGAGCGATGCACAGGCTCCTCACTCGGACGAAAGTGGTGGTGGAATGGCACCAAGAGGCGATTTTGCGCGGCTTCCCGCGATGCTAGACTCGGCCAAGTTCCAAAGTCTGGGGTTTCCGAAGTGATTATGCATACCGTTCCACAAGCCCGCGCAGTCATTCGTTTTGGAGTGTTCGAGGCCGACGTGTTGGCGGGCGAACTTCGGAAGAATGGCGTCAAAGTCAAAATCCAGGATCTGCCATTCCGGGCGCTGAAGCTTCTGCTGAACCATCCCAACGAAGTCCTCAGCCGGGATCAGTTCCGCCAGGCGCTTTGGCCAGAGGGGGTGTTCGTTGACTTCGACCACGGCATTAGCAGCGCGATCAACCGCCTGCGAGACGCCCTGGGCGATTCCGCCGACAACCCGGTTTTCATTGAGACGGTGGAGCGCCGCGGCTACCGCTGGATCGCTCCCACTCATGTCCCAGCGCCGGTGCCGGCTCCAACACCCGCTCCGCCCGGCCCGGTATTGGTTAAACCAGAGGCCGTTCCCCCAGCGATCGAACGTTCCCTGCCGCGACGCCTGGCATGGAGGTGGTCGCTCGTCTTTCCCGCGGCAGCGGTGCTACTGGCCGTCTGGGCCTTTTGGCCGAGCCACCACGCGGCCAGGGCGGGTAGTGCGAAGCGGTTAGAGACTCCGGCGGGGGCGCCGAATTCGTCTACATCCCGCGATCCGTCCCGTCACTCGGTCAACGCCGAAGCGGAACAGTTTTATCTGAAAGGCCGCTTCTATTGGGAGAAGCGCACCCCCGAAGGCTTGAACAAGGCGGTGGATTTCTTCACCCAGGCCATCGTTCACGATCCCAACTACGCTCCGGCCTATGTCGGGCTGGCCGATTCTTACAACCTGATGCGGGAATACACTCTGATGCCGGCCAGCGAAGCCTATCCACGGGCGCTGGCCGCGGCACAGAAGGCCGTCGAACTCGACGATCAGTATTCCGAAGCGCACGCGTCCCTGGCCTTTGCTCTGTTTTGGGGTACTTGGAATGTCGGAGATGCCGAGCGCGAGTTCCGCCGGGCCATCGAACTCAATCCCAACAACGCCGTGGCCCACCATTGGTATGCCACGTACCTCTCGACGGTCGGCCGCCTTCCGGAGTCAGTGCAGGAAATCGAGCGAGCGCAAGCTCTCGATCCCGCGTCAAAGTCCATTGTCGCCGACAAGGGCGACCTGCTCTGGGCAGCGGGCAGGGGTGACGAGGGCACCGCGCTATTGAAACAGTTGGAAGCCACCGAGCCGGATTTCGTGTCTCCCCACCGGTATTTGAAGGTCTGCTACTTCGCCAGCGGTGACTACGCCCTTTACCTGCAAGAGTGGAGGAAAGAAGCCACGCTGATGCGAGATAACACCAGCCTGAAGCTGGTCGACGCAGCGGAAAAGGGATTTGCCTCCGAAGGATATCGCGGGATGTTGCAGAATGTGCGGGACTTGCAGAAAAAGCTTTACGAGCGCGGACTGCAATCGCCCTATTCCCTGGCCGAAACCGACTCGCTGCTGGGAAATAAGCACGAAGCTCTTCAGTACTTGCAGACGGCGTACAACAAGCACAACGAAGAAATCGTCCAACTCGAAACCGAGCGGGCGTTCGACAGCCTGCACGGCGAGCCGACCTACAAAGATCTGGTAGTTAGGCTCGGCCTTCCCGCCAGAAGGTAATTTTTCACCACAGAGACACAGAGAAAAACATTTGTTGCTTTTCTCTGTGTCTCCGTGACTCTGTGGTGATTTAGAAGTGGTCCTACGCGCCTTTGCCGACAGCCACGATGCACTCTTCAAGTACATCGACCGCGACATCGGCTTCTTCCTTCGTAACCACGAGCGCAGGACACAGGCGAATGGTGCTTGGCCCGCATCCCAGAAACAGGACTCCGTGCTCGAACGCCCTTTCCACGATGCGGTCGCGCTCGGCGTTGCCGTATTCCTTGGTCACTTTGTCTTTCACGATGTCGACGCCGATCATCAACCCGCGTCCGCGCACATCGCCCACCAGTTTCAGCCGTGAAGGCCAGTCCGCCATGCGCTTCATGATGTGATTGCCCACGGTCGTGGCATTCTCAATCAGATGTTCGCGTTCGATCACGTCGAGCGTGGCCAGCGCCGCCGCCACGGCGACCGGGTTGCCGCCGAACGTGGAAGCATGGGAACCGGGGACCCAGTCCATGATTTCCGCCCGGGTCATCGTGATGCCGAGCGGCAAACCGGAAGCAATCCCCTTCGCCATGCAGACCATGTCAGGCTGCACGCCCGTATGCTCCACGGCGAACCACTTGCCGGTCCGGCCAATGCCGCTCTGCACTTCGTCCACCACCAGCATGATGCCGTGACGGTCGCAGATGCGCCGCAGTTCCTGCATGAAGATCTTCGGAGCGACAACGTATCCGCCCTCGCCCTGCACCGGCTCAACAAAGATCGCCGCAACCTCTTCCGGAGCGAGGATGGTCTTGAACAGTTTCTCTTCGATGAAGCGCGCACAGCTCAGCGCAAAGTCGTCTGGGCTCTGCGTACTGCCGCTGCGGTAGACATCGGGATAGCGCACGTGCGTCACTCCCGGAACCAGCGGCGCGAAACGCCGCTTCTGCTGCGGCTTCGACGCCGTCAGCGAGAGTGCGCCCATGGTGCGTCCGTGGAACGCGCCGAAGAATGCGATCACGTTTTGTCGCTTGGTATGGTAGCGCGCCAGTTTGAGCGCGCACTCAATCGCCTCCGCGCCGGAGTTGCCGTAGTAAAAACGGTGCGGGCCGGGCATGGGCGCAATCTTCGAAAGCCGCGCCGCCAGTTCGACCATGTTTTCGTAATAGAAGTCCGTGCCCGACATGTGAATCAGTTCGCCCGCCTGCTTCTGAATGGCGGCGACCACATCGGGATGGCAGTGGCCGGTCGAAGTAACGGCGATGCCGGCGGAAAAATCGAAAAACTCGTTGCCGTCCACGTCGGTCACGACAATGCCGCGTCCGCTCTTCGCCACCAGCGGGTAGGAGCGCGTATAAGACGGCGAAATGTATTTCTCATCGCCCTCGAGCACGCGCTTGGCATTAGGCCCGGGCAGGGCGGTCTTAATCTTTGGTCCGATTGCGGTCTTGGTCATCGTTGCTGTAGTCATGAAATCCTCCGTTAGCGCTGCCAAATCTGTTTTGGGAAGGGCACGACTTCAAGTCCTTAGCTTGCCCTGAGCGAGCGCAAGCGAGTCGAAGGGTGCCGCTAAAGCGCCGGAATGATGCGGGCTTTAGCCCCTGAGGGTTCGCCTCGGCTCCTGGAACATCAGAGCCGACGCGAATCAGAAGGAAAAAAGGAGGATGAAGGAATTAATCGCTACCGAAAAGACTAGGACGCAACCGCGAAGGCAAATTCGCCCGATAGCGCCGCGGACACACTAAACAGTGCAGCCAGCACTCGGGCAGATGGGCATTGGGCAAACACGAATTGGGATTCTTCTGCAGCATCGCGAACCGTCGACATCACTGATTCATTATAGCCGCAAGCGACGACCCGCGTAACCCCCTTTGGTAACGAATGGTCAGGGCACACGCTTGGACCAACTCTCAGCACGCCCGTCAACGCTGGGCAGCGTGCTACTCGGCGGGTTGGTCCTCGGGCTGGCCTGCGGCAGCGCAAGCAAAACTGTCAGCCACCCGCCTCAAACCTACACCATCACGGTCACCGGAGTGGCAGGGTCGAACCAACATTCCACGACCACGACGGTTACAGTGCAGTAAGACCAGACCGGGATATAGCCCGGATCTCCGACTCCTTATAATATTTGTATAGAAGAACCCACCTGTGCCGACACCCACGGAATTGACGAAGATCGCCGTCCGGCATGGACGTGACAAGAAGCGAAAGAACGCAATTGCTGCACTTTTGTGCGGAGCCGTACCTGCGGTGATGCTGAGCTTCCGTTCTGGTTCTGCTGCCAGTTGGAAGCTTTGGCTTCTTGGCTTCATCGTCGGTCTGATCTGGGGTGATGCTTTCGAATACGTCTATCATCGCTGGCTGCTGCACCGACCTCGCAGCCCACTCGGAACCGGACATCACGAGCACCATGCGCAGATCGGCACTCCCAAAGAAGCAGAACACGTGGCCCTCATCAGCTCCCCAGTGAACATTCTTCTTTTGTTCGTTATCAACGGAGTTTCAGCATTTTTGGTTGCTTCCCGGATGGGCCTCTGGGGAATTCTTTCAGGTGTCTTCATTGGTTGGACTGTCTATCTGATCGTGACGGAAGAGATCCATTGGCGTATTCACATGAACGGCTGGCTCCCTCCCGGACTTCGGTTCGCTCGTGCTTATCACATGAGCCATCACGACATTCCTAACAGCCGCTATAACGTGTTTTTGCCGCTCTTTGATTTGCTGTTTGGAAGCACCGGGCGGGGCAGGAGCAAGGTGCCTGTCCAACCTGCCGGAAACTAGGCCGGTACGTTGCTGTTAACGCTCGCGTCCCGTGTCGGCCCAACTGGCCGAGCCTCGCGCGACCCCACTCATTAAGGATCGGGCCGAGTCTGTCCGAGTCAATGAGCCCTCGCACCGTTGGTGAAGTCTCTTTGACTTCCACCCGCTCCCGCCTTAGCATGGCTCGACCCCTTGGGGCGGGATCCACTTGCTCGATCAGACCATCTCTCATTACCGGATTGTCGAAAAGCTCGGCGGTGGCGGCATGGGCGTGGTCTACAAGGCCGAAGACACGCGTCTCGGCCGCTTCGTCGCCCTCAAATTTCTTCCAGAAGAACTGGCGCAGGACCGCCAGGCGCTCGAGCGCTTTCGCCGCGAGGCCAAGGCCGCGTCCGCGCTGAATCATCCCAACATCTGCACCATCTACGACATCGGCGAGGAAGGCGACCGCACCTTCCTCGTCATGGAGTTCCTCGACGGCGCCACGCTGAAACACCTCATCGGTAACCGGGCGATGGAACTGGAAACAATTCTTTCGCTGGGCATCGAGATTGCCGACGCTCTCGACGCCGCCCACGCCGGAGGCATCGTCCACCGCGACATCAAGCCCGCGAACATCTTCGTCACCAAACGCGGACACGCCAAGATTCTGGACTTCGGCCTGGCTAAAGTGAAATCCGGTCCCGGCGCGTCCAGATCCGGAACTGACGAAACGCCCGACGTCACCGCGCCAACCGCCGTCGCAATTGAAGAACATCTCACCAGCCCCGGCTCCACTCTGGGCACCGTCGCCTACATGTCGCCGGAGCAGGCGAAAGGGAAGGAACTCGACTCGCGCACCGATCTGTTTTCTTTCGGCGTGGTGCTCTACGAGATGGCGACCGGAACATTGCCGTTCCGCGGGGAAACTTCGGCACTCATCTTTCAATCGATTCTCGACCGCGCCCCGGTCTCGCCCATCCGCCTGAATCCCGATCTGCCGCCAAAACTCGAAGATGTAATCAACAAGGCGCTGGAGAAAGACCGCAATCTCCGCTACCAGAGCGCCGCCGACATTCGCGCCGACCTGCAACGACTGAAACGCGATACCGATAGCGGACGCGCCGTCGCGGCTAGTTCCGGAGCAGTCCCGACCATTCCTGAGCCGTTGCCGCACGCCGCATCCTCAGGAGCGCCCGCAGCGGCCGCGAACTCGTCCCATCGGGTCGCGGCAGCCTCAGCCAGCGCGATTTCCGCGCCCGTGGCCACTCCGGTAGCAAGAAGAATATCCGGCGCGACTCTCGCCATCGCCGCAGCCCTCGTAATGGCAGCACTCGTCGCCGGCGGCTTGTACCTGCGCGGCAGGAGTTCCGCAAAACTCACCGACAAAGACAGCGTGCTGATCGCCGATTTCGTCAACACCACGGGCGACGCGGTCTTCGACGGCACCCTCAAACAAGCTCTGGCGGTACAGCTAGAACAGTCGCCCTACCTGAACATCGTTCCGGAATCGAAGATTCGCGAGGCCCTCGGCTTGATGGGCCGTTCCGCCGATGAGCGGATCACCAACGATATCGCTCGTGAAATCTGCCAACGCCAGGGAATCAAGGCCATGCTGACGGGCACCATCGGCAGCCTCGGGAATCATTACGTGGTCACACTGTCTGCCCTGAACGGCGGGACTGGAGATTCACTGGCGCGCGAACAAGTGGAGGCGGACAGCAAGGAGCAAGTGCTGAAATCGCTCGATAAAGCTGCCTCCGGCCTTCGTCAAAAAATGGGCGAGTCTCTGGCCTCCGTGCAACAGTTCGCCAAGCCGCTGGAACAGGCGACGACCTCATCGCTGGAAGCGCTGCAAGCTTTCAGCTTGGGCGAGGCGGAGCATCTCAAGACCAACGACGAGGCCGCCATTCCCCACCTGAAGCGGGCCGTCGAACTGGACCCCAACTTTGCCATGGCCTACGCCACTCTGGGCGTGTGCGACAGCAACCTGACGCGACTCACGGAGGCTGACGAAGCGCTGCGGAAAGCTTATGAATTGCGCGACCGGACCAGCGAGCGCGAACGGTTCTACATTCAGGCGCACTACGACGACGAAGTCACCCTCGATGGCGAGAAGGCGCTCGCGGTCTACGCGGAGTGGAGACAGACCTACCCTCGCGACACAATTCCTTACGACAATGCCGCGCTCACTGACAGCGAATTGGGGCGGCACGAAAAGGCCCTCGACATGGCCAGCCAATCCTTGCGCATCGACGCGAAAGACGCCTATGCGTACGCCAATCTTTCGTTCGCATACGAGGCCCTGAATCGTTTTGACGAAGCCAGAAGCATTGCCGAACAAGCCGTGGCCCTGAAGCTGGATGGACCCGCCGTACACGGGACTTTGGCCGACCTCGCCTACATGCGCGGCGACTGGGCCGCTTACGATCGCTACGTGGACTTATCCCGGGGCACGGCGAATGAGCCGTTTGCGTTGTTCTTCAAAGCCCTCGGCCAGGATGGTTTAGGAAAGGTCGGCGCCGGACGGCAGACCTGGCAACAAGCTCAGTCGGAATTGCTGACCGCGGGAATCAAGGATTTTGCCGGAGCACTGTTCGCCATTGAAGCCTATGACGACAATCTCTTGGGATATCAGGCCGACGCGCGGCACAAGATCGCCCAAGGTCTTGAGCTTTCCAAGAATCCGGATGTCCGTTCTTTTGCCGCGTTCTCCCTGGCATCCACCGGAGATGTGGCCAAGTCTGCTTCCCTGCTCTCGGACTTGAACCGCGAGTTCCCCGACAACTTCTATATCCATTCGATCCTGACTCCCATGGTGCAGGCGCAACAGTATCTGCAACAGAATCAGCCCGCCCAAACCGTCACCGCGTTGGAGCCGGTTCGTCCTTATGAATTGGGCGTTGGACCGCATGGAACCGGCTTTACTGTGAACTACCTGCGAGGTCTCGCCTACCTGAAGCTGGGGGATGGGGTCAAGGCCGGTGCGGAGTTTCAGCGAATTCTCGACCACCGGGGCGTCGCCGCGACCGACGTGCGCTACTCCCTTTCTCACATGAATCTCGGCCGGGCATACGCTCTCCAAGGCGACCGCGCAAAGGCCAGAACTGCCTACCAGGATTTCTTCGCCGCCTGGAAAGACGCCGACCCGGATGTTCCCGTGCTCAAGACAGCCAAAGTGGAGTACGAAAAACTGAAGTAAGCGCAGACCACTTGTCCTGCCCGGAATCTCCACCTTCCACCCGGGCCGCGCTGTGAACTGTCCGTGACTGCTATGGCTTGCCTTCGTCAATTGGAGAATCACCTCCAACGGAGCGGAGTCCGATCCTTGGCATGATTCGCGAGCCCCCTCGTTCCCTTGCTCCTCCTCGTTCCCTTGCTGCTGCTCGGCGCGATGTCGGCTCAGGACAGTCAAGATCCGAAGGTCCGAATCTTCTTCCCCCTCAGAAGGTCTCGCAGTTGTGAAGCAGATTCCAGCGATGGGGGCGTAGTCTATCCTGCACAGGTCCTGACCGACTTTGTGAATGGCGAACTAGACCGGGAACTTATTAGACTCGGGGACAGCAGAGGAACGTTCCCGCGTTCGACAGGCACGCGAAATTTGAAAAAAAACGTCCCCTCGAGTCGTTGCTATTCGCCCGATTTGCCCGTCATCTGATAAGTAGGTTAGCCTTCGGAAGAGACGAAAGGCTGATGCTATGGCGGAGAACAAAACCAGGCCCACCAAACTAAGTGTGGCGGCGTTTATCAATGCCCTCACCGACCCTGCCCGGCGCGCCGACGCCAAGACCCTCATCAAGTTGATGCAGCGCGCGACGGGAGAAAAACCGCAGATGTGGGGGCCGTCGATCATCGGCTTCGGCAGCTACCACTACACGTACGAGAGCGGGCGCGAAGGCGATATGCCGATTGTCGGCTTTTCGCCGCGCAAGGCCGCAACTTCTTCTAATTGCATGCCCACGCAAAGGCCGCACGACTCTGGGACTTCGGCGGAACACCAACGGCTGCAGCGGTTCTGTACGGCGTGGCCGGATCCAGCGACGGCAAAGCGCTGCTGCCGAAGCTCGGCACGCACACCACCGGCAAGGGCTGCCTCTACATCAAAAAGCTCGCGGATGTGGACCAGGAGGTGTTGCAGGACATGGTCGTCAGAACCGTTGCTGCTGCGCGAGCGCGGCAGTCTATAGCGACGTAGTTGGTGTGATTATTGGCCGCAGCGCCTGGGCAAGCGGCACTCGCGACAGCCACGGCGGCTGCCTTCAAAGTATCAATATTAGCGCGGCGTATTGGGTGTTCAACAGCTGCAGAACCACTGTTGCGCTAATGAACACAGCCTCTCTCAACTTTAGAATCCAATCTTCCAACACACTCGTCTGATATCTTTTAACTTCCCCCTGTTTCTCACGCCAATGCACTCCGCTCAGCGCCCAAGCCGGTGGATGGTGATTCTTGCCTTCGGGCTCGTCTATCTATTCTGGGGCTCGACCTATCTCGGCATCGACATCGCGGTGCAGACCATTCCTCCGGCGCTGATGTGCGCTTTGCGTTTTTCGGTCGCGGGAACGGTCATGCTGGCCGTTTGCGCCGCCACCGGACGCCGGATTCTCTATTCTCCAAAGCAGATCGCGCTGTGCGCCGTCGTCGGGCTGCTCCTGCTAATGGGCGGCAACCTCACGCTGTCTTATGCGGAACTCTCGGTGTCGTCAGGCCTGGCCGCGCTGATCATTGCCATCACTCCGCTATGGTTTCTGGTGCTCGATTCTCTCCTTCTCGGCGACCACCACATTTCCGGGCGCGGCAAAGCCGGCTTGATACTGGGCATCCTGGGACTCTTCGTTCTGGTATGGCCAGAGTTGCAATCGCGCAGCCTGGGCCATCGCGAATTTTGGGCCTCGATCAGCCTGATCGCCGGATCGTTCTCCTGGGCCTTGGGATCGGTGCTCTCCAAACGCTGGCAGTCCGGCATGGACGTATTCAGCGCCACTGGCTGGCAGATCGCGGCAGCGGGAGTGGGGAACTTCGTCTTCGCGCTCTTCGCCGGCGATCTCTCGCACGTAAGGTGGACCGCCCGCGGCCTCGGAGCCGTGTCTTATTTGGTCGTCTGCGGTTCCTGGATCGGCTACACCGCCTACATCTGGCTCCTCGAACACGTTCCCACGTCCAAGGTCTCGACTTACGCGTACGTTAATCCAGTAGTCGCCGTGTTTCTGGGCTGGCTGATCCTGCACGAGCGCGTCGACCGGTTCATTCTGGCAGGAAGCGCGATTGTGATCTTGTCAGTCATCCTCGTCACCAGCGCGAAAGTAAAGGGAAAAGATAAGACCCTCGCCGACGAACTGCCCGCAGTAGAAGCCGCGGGGGACTGAAAAGCGGGCGGCAGGCACCGGGCGTTAGCACACCCCCCTCAGCAAGTGGGCCCTGAGGTCCGAGGCCCGTTCAGGTCCAGTTCCGGCCGCCCGACGCCGGCCGCCCGCTACTTCTCTTCCTCCTCCTCCGCATCATTCACCAAATCGACCACATGCCCGCGAATGGCAAACGTCTGCTTCTGTCCTCCTGCAGGTTCGAAGCTGACACGCATCGGACCACGCTGCCAGGAAGGCACTGGGCAGGCCGAATCGGGCGCGGCGCCCTCAGGTAAGCCGTCATCGGATAACGGCTTTTTCAGCACCGGCTTGCGCCGGCTGAGTTGCGCCACCATGGCGTAAGTTTTCTTTCCATCGTCGGAGACTCCGCAGTAGGCAACGTAATCGCGATACCAACTGGCGGCGGAGTACAAGGCATCGAACTCCGGAAGGTTTACGGGAGAAATGCGCCCAGTCACGCGGTCGACCAGCAACCAGCCTCCGCGCTGCCATTGCCAGTGGAGGCCGGAATCCTCGGGAAGGCTGTCATTCACTCGAAACACCCGCCGCACTACAAACAGACGGTCAGTCACTTCGTGCGCAGAACCCAACACATATTCCTTAACGATCCCATCCACGATCAGCGCGCGAATCTTAAGAGTAAGCGGCTTCTCGGCTTCAATTCCAGCACCCGGGAACCACTGCGTCGTTGTCCACCTTCCGAATGTAATGACATGAACTTTGGCGGCCGCACTCGCCGCCGTCAGCCCTACCACACATAGCAACAGGACAACTCGCTGGCCTCGCAGAATCCATCTCATGCGCAAAGTTAGGCACGAAGTAACGCAAGAAGCAAGGTTGCCCGTCACACTCTCTTCGCAGGACGTACCGAATTGGGAATATCTCAGCGACACAAAAACTGTTACGGTTCCAAAAACCTGTCCTGCGCTCCGGCAAAAACCGGACAATGGCAGTAGAATGGGACCTAGTCGTTATGAATTTTTCGTCCTCCTCCCCTCGTCCCTCGTCCCTGCCCGATTCGCATGCAACTGCGAAGGCGGGAGCCGCTTCTTATCAGATCATGGGTGACCTTTTATCTCGCCGCCGCCCTCCGCGCATCCTGGTGGTCGACGACCAGCCAAGCATTGCCGGGCTGATGAGCCAACTGCTCACCATGCGCGGATACGATGTGGTAACCGCCGCCAACGCCGAGCAGGCCGAAGCGGAAGTTCACCGCCAGTTGCCGGACCTCATCCTCTCCGATGTAATGATGCCCGGAAAGTCCGGCTACGATCTCTGCCGCGGGTTGAAAGAAGACCCGGCCACGCGCCTCATTCCCTTCGTGCTCATCACCGGACTCAGCGACAGCAGCGACAAAGTGCGCGGCATTGAGGCAGGCGCCGACGACTTTCTGAACAAGCCGGTCCTGGCCGAGGAACTCATCGCCCGGGTGAAATCGCTGCTGCGATTGAAAGAATTTACCGACGAACTGGAAACCGCAGATTCCGTCCTGTGTACCCTCGGCCTGATCGTCGAAGGCCGCGACCCCTATACCGAGGGCCACTGTGAACGGCTGTCGGTCCGCGCGGCTGACCTGGGCCGACACCTCGGCCTCGATGAAGATTCCCTCGTCGCTCTGAAACGCGGCGGATACCTGCACGACCTGGGCAAGATTGCCGTGCCCGATGAGATTCTGAAAAAAGGCAGCGACCTGACGCCGGCCGAATGGATAGTTATGAAACTCCATCCCATCACCGGCGAAAACATCTGCCGGCCACTGCATTCTCTGCGTCTCGTGCTGCCCATCATCCGTCATCATCACGAGCACACGGATGGTTCCGGTTATCCGGACGGCCTGACGGGACCGGAGATTCCCGTGCTACCCAGAATCTTGCAGGTCGTCGACGTCTACGATGCGCTCCGCACCGCCCGCTCCTACAAGCCCGCTCTAACCCACGATCAGGCCGCCGAGACCATGCACGAAGAAGCCGCTCGTGGACTCTGGGATGCGGAACTGGTCGCGGAATACTTCTCCATGCTGGAGCAGCAGCGCCAGGTAGCATAGGATAGTTGTCCGTTCAGGCAGTCGCCGCGAGGTGAACATGCGCGCCACGTGTTCGGTTTTGGTGATCCTGCTCGGTTTCTTTTCATCCTCCGGATTCGCCCAGCAGAGCCCACCCGCTCAAAGCGCCCCGCCCGAGGCCACCGCGAGTCGTCGCATATCGCTCGATGTAGTGGTGACCGATAAGTCCGGGAAACCCGTGGCCGGCCTGCAGCAGCAGGACTTCACCATTCTTGACGACAAACAACCGCAGCCCATTCTCTCTTTTCACGCGACCGGCGAAACCACCCAAGCCGCCGACCCTCCGCTACAGGCCATCTTTCTGATCGATGCGGTCAACAACGGATTCCAGGGCGTCGGGCTTGAGCGGCAACAACTGGAAAAATTTCTGCGACAGTACGGAACCCAGCTTCCCCTCCCCATGTCCTTGGTGCTGCTTTCCGACACCTCGACCCAGATCCAGCCCGCACCCACCCGAGACGCAAAAGCTCTGGCGGACTCTCTGACTTCCACCCAGTCAGGCCTCCGCATCAATGGCAGATCGGAGGGATTCTATGGCGCGGTCGATCGTTTCGAGATCTCCCTCCGCGCTCTGAAAGAACTCATCGCTTACGAGGCAACCCAGCCCGGCAGAAAGTTGCTGGTCTGGCTCAGCTCCGGATGGCCTCTGCTCTCCGGACCCAATGTGCAGCTCACTTCGAAAAATCAGGACTACCTCTTCAACACGATTGTCGACCTTTCCCGTTCCCTGCGAGAAGCTCGCATCACTCTTTACAGCGTCGATCCTCTGGGCATGGCCGACGCAGGCAGCTTCCGGACCTTCTATTACCAGGCCTTCCTCAAGGGTGTGAGTTCGGCCAACGACACACAGGACGGCAACCTTGGGCTCCAGGTGCTGGCAGCTCAAAGCGGCGGGCAGGTCATCACCTCGACCAATGATGTAGCTCGATCCGTTGCCATCTGTCTGGCCGACGCAAAAACCTATTACACTCTCTCCTTTGATTCTGCTCGCGCAGACCATCCCAACGAATATCACAGCCTTGACGTCAGAGTTGACAAACCGAAGCTCAAGGTCCGTACGCGAATGGGCTACTACGCTCAACGCTAGAAGAGCCAGCGCCAACGAAATCTCGTTTCCTGAATCCTGAAACGACAAAGTACAATCACATTGCGCTTCGATTTCGGCAACTCGGTCCGTCGGATTCTCCGACTGAGAACTGAGAACCGACAACTGAGAACCGAGAACTGAGACTGCTTTTGGAGCCCACTTATAGCATCGTTATCCCGGCCTATAACGAGAGCGCGCGCCTGAGCGCGAGCCTCGAAAAGGTGCTCGCCTACGTGCACGCGCAGAACTGGGATGCGGAAATCATCGTCGTCAACGACGGCTCCCGCGACAACACCGCCGATATTGTTCGAACTTTCGCCGCGAAGAATCCAGCCCTGCGTCTGGTAGAAAATCCCGGCAACCGCGGCAAGGGATACAGCGTGCGCAACGGCATGCTGAACGCTCACGGACGAATCATCCTCTTCAGCGACGCCGACCTCTCTTCTCCCATCGAAGAAGCTCCCAAACTTCTTGAGGCTCTGGAAGGAGGTGCGGATATCGCGATCGGCTCGCGTTGGCTGCGCGCCGAAACTCAAACCCAGCGCCAGCCCCTGCATCGCCAGTTGTTCGGCCGGATCTACAATCTGGTCCTGCGCCTCACGCTCGGTCTGCAATTCAAAGACACGCAGTGCGGCTTCAAAGCATTCAAAGCGCCCGCGGTTCAGGCGATCTTTCCGCTTCAGAGAATCGAACGCTGGGGCTTCGATCCCGAGATTCTCTTCCTGGCGCGTAAGTTCGGTTTCAAAGTGCAGGAAGTCCCGGTGGCCTGGGGACACAGCGGAGGCACCCGCATCAATCCATTGATCGACGGCTTCCGCATGGTGACGGAGATGCTCCGTATTCGCTGGTACGACTTGACGGGAAAATATAACGAGCCCGTCGCCAGCCCAAAAATCCAGCCGCGAAACGGCTAGCCGAGCAGTTCGCCTGTGGACGGGAGTTCGCCTTTCGGTGAAACTTTTCGCTCTTGGGTGGGACTTCGCTCTGAGGGTGGGACTCTGCTCTTGGGGTAGGACCTCGCTTTTGCGGTGGGACTTCGCCATTGGCGCGGGCGCTCGCTTTTGGGTGGCGCAGCGCTTCCAGCGCTGCGATAAAGTCTTGCTTTTCCGATAAGGGGCTTTAGCCCCTGGCCGAAGCCTTCACCGCCTCAACCACTATCCGCCCCATCTCTGTCGTGGAAATCGCAGCGTGAGATTTCCCGGCGAGGTCCGCTGTCCGCGCACCCTGCGCCAGCACGCTGGAAACCGCACTCTCAACACACACCGCTTCCGCCTCTAACCGAAACGAATGCCGCAGTAACATCGCCACCGATAAAATCGCTCCCAGCGGATTGGCAATTCCCTTCCCCGCAATATCCGGCGCCGAACCGTGCACTGGCTCATATAAGCCGACCGGGCCACCGATGCTCGCCGAGGCCAGCAGTCCCAGCGAACCAACCACACCGCCGGCCTGATCCGAAAGAATGTCGCCAAACATATTCTCCGTGAGCAGAACGTCGAAATCCGTGGGCCGCTGCACCAGCAACATGGCCGCCGAATCGACATACTGATGAGCCAGTTTTACCTCGGGATAATCTTTGCCGATGCGCGTCACCACTTCGCGCCAAAGCCGCGAGCATTCCAGCACGTTGGCTTTGTCGACTGAGAGAACTTTACGCTTGCGCCTCATGGCGAGATCGAAGGCCACCCGAGCAATGCGCTCGATTTCCGATTCACCGTAGCGCATGGTATTGACCGCGACGCGAGCGCCGGCAACGCCTTCGATCGACCGCGGCTGACCAAAATAAGCTCCGCCCAGCAGTTCGCGCACGATCATAATGTCGGTGCCGCGCACGATCTCCGCGCGCAGCGGAGAACAATCCTCCAGAGCCGGAAAAAAAACAGCCGGCCGCAGATTCGCGTACGCGCCCAACTCTCGGCGAATCCGCAGCAGCCCAGCCTCAGGCCGCAGATGCCCCGGATTGTGATCGAACGCCGGACTTCCCACCGCGCCCAACAGCACCGCCGACGACGCGAGGCACGCCTGGATCGTATCCGCAGGCAGCGGATCGTTCACAGCGGTAAGCGCCGCTCCGCCAATGAGTTTCTGCTGCAGCTGAAGTTGATGCCCGAAGCCGCCGGCAACGGCCTGCAAAACGAGAACAGCCTGTTCCGTAACTTCCGGACCAATGCCGTCGCCAGGGAGAATGGTGAGATTCAGAAGCATGAGAGGAATTCAGTGATTGGATGATCGGGTCAATTGAGTGATTAAAAACAGGTGAGAGTGATTATTCTCGCAACCAGGACCGTCGGCTAAACGTGGTCAGCATCGTCGGATCTGAACTCGCCAGAACAGGACATCCACTGCTGTTTCACGACTCTACGGGTGCGGGATGGGCTTTTTGTTCAGGTTCCAAACAGGATCGAGGCTCGCATCTACTTGTCGACAGTATACTCGATTGCCGGATTCCCTACACGCCCCACAAATAGTCTTCCTGCTGCGTCTGCTCGTGGTTCGACTCGGCATGCGCAGGCGCGGACGCGCCAAACGCATTCGTCTGCGGCGCGGGAAACGGCTTCGGCGCCTCTGGCGGAGGCATGTTCGCAACCGGCGAGTTCGCGGTCGCTGCTTTCGCGGGAGGCATGGGTTCAATCAGCGGCGTGGCCGACCCCGACGGCTTATGCGTATCGCGAATCAGTTCCAGCAAGTGATGATCTTCCACTTTCTTGATCTTGTCGGCCAGCCGCACAAATCGCCGATAAATATCGTCCAACGCCCGCCTGTCAAATTGATAGCCGAGTTGTTCGCAGCGCAAGCCGAGCGCATGACGGCCGGAGTGCTTGCCCAGCACCAGCTTCGAGTCCGGCACCCCCACCGACTGCGGCGTCATGATCTCGTAGGTCAGCGGATTCTTGAGCATGCCATCCTGATGAATCCCTGCTTCATGGGCAAACGCATTGCGCCCGGTGATGGCTTTATTCGGCTGCACCGGCACGCCTGTGATCTCGCTCAACATCTGGCTGGCGGGAAAAATCTGCTCGCCGACCACCCCGGTTTCGTAACCGAACTTGTCGGGACGCACTCGCATCGCCATCACAATCTCTTCCAGCGACGCATTGCCCGCGCGTTCTCCAATGCCGTTGATCGTGCACTCCACTTGCCGCGCCCCGGCGGCAACCGCGGTCAGCGCGTTGGCCACCGCCATGCCGAGATCGTTGTGGCAGTGCGCGGAAATGACCACGTTCTCGATCCC
Organism: uncultured Acidobacteriaceae bacterium; assembly: GCA_963709385.1. Taxonomy (GTDB): domain Bacteria; phylum Acidobacteriota; class Terriglobia; order Terriglobales; family Acidobacteriaceae; genus Sulfotelmatobacter. Next base: position 114,424 of record CAVPWD010000021.1, on the reverse strand, counting down.
CTTCACGCGCTGCCGGATCGTCGAAATCAAATCCCCAAATTCCGACGGCACGGTATAGCCGACGGTGTCCGGAATATTCAGCGTCGTCGCACCCGCCTCAACCACAGCCTCCAGCACCTGACAAAGAAAATCAGGATCGGTCCGGGTAGCGTCCTCCGGAGAAAACTCAATATCGTCGCAAAGTGACTTGGCGAAGCGAATCGCTTCCCGCGCCTGCGCCAGGCATTGCTCGCGCGTAATGCGCAGCTTGTATTGCAGGTGAATGTCGGACGTCGCCAGGAACACGTGAATCCGCGGATGAGCCGCGTCCTTCAGCGCCTCCCAGGCGCGCTCAATGTCAGGCTGGCAGGCCCGAGCCAGGCCCGCAATGATCGGACGGCGTACCACCCCCGCAATCGCCTTCACCGATTCGAAGTCGCCGTCGGACGCGATGGGGAATCCCGCCTCGATCACGTCCACGCCCAGGCGGTCGAGCTGGTGAGCCAGCCGCAGCTTTTCCGGCCGGTTCATGCTGCATCCAGGCGACTGCTCTCCATCGCGAAGCGTGGTATCGAAAATCGTGATGCGGGCTCGCTCTACGGTCATGATCTCCTCAAAAGATAGATCCCCTCAATCCCAGCCTGACCCTCTATGGTAAGGGCCATGCCCATAGAAGCGAAACTTATAATTATTGAGTAATGATTAGCCAAGGTTATATAATAAGTCTTCCTAATGACTCTTGGATAATCGATTAAGGAGCCCTCGCGCATGGAACTCTCCCAACTGGAAGTCTTTCTGGCCGTCGCCCGCGAGCGCCGCTTCTCCCGCGCCGCCGAAAAACTCTTTCGCACCCAGTCCGCGGTCAGCCAGACCATCCGCAAGCTCGAAGACGAACTCGGCGAAGCGCTGTTTGACCGGTCGTCACGCGAAGGTGTGCTGACCGATGCTGGAAAAGTTCTCTTCGAGTATGCCGAAAAGCTGATCAACCTGCGCAGTGAAGCCGCGGAGTCTCTCACCGAACTCAGAGAACTGCAGAAAGGTAAGCTGGTCATCGCCGCCAACGAATTCACTGTGCTCTACCTGCTGCCGATCTTGGCCGAGTTTCGCCGCCTCCATCCCATGATCAAGATCACCGTCGAGCGCGCTCTGGGCAGTCACATTCCCGACGACGTCCTCCGCTACAACGTCGAATTCGGCGTGCTCTCCTACGAGCCTCAGGAGCCGAGCCTGCATTCCGTGGTCGTTTACCTGGACGAACTCGTATTCGTCGTTCCTCCCAAACATCCTCTCGCCTCCGCGCCCCACGTCAGCATCCGGCAACTGGGCGCGGAGTCTTTTGTAGCACACATCGTCTCGTCTCCCTACCGCGAAAAAGTGATCCAGCTGTTCAAAACCCACAAAACGCCTCTGCACATGGATCTGGAACTGCCCACGCTGCAGGCCATCAAGCAATTCGTAGCCATGGGACACGGAGTGGCCTTGGTGCCCGAAATCAGCGTCGAAAACGAATTATCCCGCGGCGAACTGGTGGGCATCCCGGTGCGCGAGCTGCAGTTGAAACGCAAGCTGCGCCTCATCTATCGCAAAGACGCGAACTTGTCGCACGCCGCCAGCGCCTTCTTGAAGGTGGCCGAAGCCGTAGCCGTGGAACGCAAAGGACGCTACCGCTTCCAGCGCGGAAACTAGACGCCCCTTCGAGAGTCAAGGCCGACCGAACGGAGCAACGTCCCGGAGGGACGCCCGACCATAGCCCGGCGTTTCAACGCCGGGTTAGTCGGTGCCCAGAATCCGGCGAGACAAAATCGCCAAAAAAAATAAAGAGGAGCAAAGAGACTTTGCTCCTCTCCTTTTTTCATTCTGAAACTTCTTAGCAGTCCGCGCCGACCCGCTCTTCCCGGAACGACTCCAGCGCCGCATCGAGAGAGGAATGCACTTCGATCACAGAATCGAGGTTCGTCAGGTCGAGCAGCGTACGCACCAGCGAATTCGCTCCCGCGCACTTCAGGCTCGCCTTTTTCTCCTGTGCCCAGGTCTGCAGCAGGGCCAGCTCTCCGATGCCTGCACTGTCCATGCTGCTCACACCGCTCAAGTCGAGCACCACGTTGCTCGTCTGCTGCAGCACCTCGCCCACCACGCGCGAGAGCGCGGCTGCCTCATCGCGGTACACGATCCGGCCCTGGCAGTGCACGATGATGACATCGCCACAATTTCGGGTTTCCAGGCTGAGCTTCAACTGCGACTCCTTTTGCGGTCCAAAAACAGCCGCGCCGTGCGGCTGCTGCCACGTTTGCCAATCCATATCCATAGTTTGCATGTTAGTAGATAGACGATGTTCGACCTGTTTTGGCACCATGAAAATCTGGTAAATTTTTGTCTAAAGGCCCGTGATCGGGACCGGGACAAATTTTGTCCCCCGGGACATCTTGGCCATCCGGTACACTGCATCTAACAGATTTCGTTGACTAAAACGCACTTTTTGCCGGCGTAACCGCCGGGGAGGAATAATTCGTGTCGAAGACTGCTGCGGCGGTGCTGGCATTCGTTTGTCTGGCTTTGTTCTCGATTCCGATGTCGGCACAACTGCTTCCTGATGGGAACCTCTACGGTGGAGTTTCCTACGGCCAGTTAACAGATGTCATCAACCGGCAAAGTTATCGCGGGTGGAACGCCTCCGCCGAAGCGTTTCCTAGCGCCCGCCTTTCTCACATCGGTGTGGTGCTCGATGGCAGTGGTTTTTATCGCAGCGATGCAGGCGGAAAAATCACGCAATACAACTTTCTTCTGGGCCCTCGTTTTTCCGTGAACCGGGGCAGGTGGCGCCCATTCGTGCACGCTCTGGGAGGCATTCAGCTGCTCAACTCCAGCGGCATCAGATACAACCCCGTCGTTATCGACGCGGGCGGGGGCGTGGACTTTAAACTCCACTTCAAGGGTTTCTCCTGGCGACTGCAAGGCGACGGCATGCGCACCCGCTACGCCAGCAATACGCAATACGACTACCGGGCCTCGACCGGCATAGTCTGGCGTTTCTGAAGTCGGCTCCAGCTTTTCTTCGCGACCTCTGCGGCTTTTCTCCGCAAAACTCAGGGCCTTTCTCCGCGAACTCCGCGGTTAAAGTCTTTTGACTCTGCGCTCAATCCGCGCCCGCTGGCGGCCGCATTCTCCGCCATCCGCATCTCTTCCTCGCGCATCCTAGAACTTTCTCCCTCGACGGGGGTTAACCAAGACAGGAAAGGAGAATCTTTCGTGCTCAAAGCTGTCGGCATTGCAGTTGCACTCTTACTTTTCACGGCCTTGGCCAACGCCCAAGTGCCGACTTCCGGAAATATTTTCGTCGGCTATTCCTTCGAGAATGCAGATTCGAGCGCCTTCAACCTCGTCGGTGTGAGCCGCCCCAACCTCAACGGATGGGAAGCTTCCCTCGAGGGAAAGGTGTTTCCTGCCGTGGGCATTGTGGCCGATTTCAGTGGACACTACGGCTCCACGAACATTCAGGAACTCCCCCCAGCGGGCGGCCCGATCAACGTGAATGTTACCGGCCATGAAGAGGAAGTCATGTTTGGACCGCGCTTCTCGGTCCCCGTTGGGAAATTTCGTCCCTTCGCGGAGTTTGAGTTTGGAGTCGGGCACATCAACACCGACAACGGTTTCGGATCCAATACATCGTTCGCCATGGCGTTCGGCGGCGGCATTGACTACCGGATTGTCCGGCCTCTTGCCTGGAGGTTTGAGGGCGATTACGTCTCCACTCGTTTCTTCGGAACCTCCCAAAGCGACGTCCGCATCTCGACCGGCCTTGTCTTTCGCTTCTAAACGGCGGCGTGCTCCCAATACAAAAGCAGGATTCAGCTGGTTGGCTGAATCCTGTTCTGTGTAGCCGGCAAAAATCGTCGCAGGAAATTTAGTCGCCGGTCGAGTTCGTGTCAGCGACCAACACTCTCGTACTCGACGTCTTCCAGTAGTCCGGAATCATCAGCGGAGTCATTAGCAAAGTCAGCCAGCGCGGAATCCGCTTCGCTGCGTTCTTCGCGGAATCACGATCCTCAACTCGCTCGCCCTGCTCGCGCTCGCTGTACTCCTGCTCGTCGAAGTCACGAATCTGAACTCCGTGTTCGTCGATCGTAAGATAAGTAAGCCGCGTATCGACCCACCCTCCCGAGTTGTAGTACTGGACGCCGTCCTGCTCCTCATGGATGGCCTCATGCGTGTGCCCGCAGAAAATGCGGTCCGCCCCGTGATGCCGTGCATAAGCCAGCGCTCCCGCCGCCACCTTCGGCGACATCCGCAGCCAGCGCGTGTTCAGCCGGTCAATCAGCCGCGCAATCGGCTTGCCCTTCAAGTCCAACTTCTGCAGCAGGAGATAGAGCGACGTACCGAACCGGCTCAGCCGCACCCGATTCACTTGAAATCCATCGAACTGATGGCCATGAATCGCGATGTGCCGCAACCCTCCGAACTCCCACGTGTAATGCTGGTAAACCCGAACCCCGACCAGGTGCGACATGATGTCGGTCAGCCCGTGGTCATGATTCCCTTCCACCCACACCACTTCAACCTTGCGCTTGGGATTCGAAAGCTTTCGGATATACCCCAGAAACTTCCAGTGATCTTTGGTAAGCCGCGCGAAGTTGAGGTCGGCGAAAATATCGCCCAGCAGAATCAGCCGCTGAAAACGTGTCTGCTTGAGCAGGCGCGTGGCCTCGCGCGCACGGCTCATCTCTGCACCCAGGTGCAGGTCAGAGAGGATCAGCGTGTTGTACACGGGCAGATCCATATTTATGTTGTAGCAACGGAATGTTACGGGTTGATGAAATATGCATCAATATTGGTGCATAGGTAACTAGAAAAGTAATCCACGAAAGCCCCTGTTCAACCCTCGACTCATGACGCAAACGGGAAGGGCACGGCTTCAGCCGTGCCGCATCGAGGCCCGCATAAATAAAGGGCTTCAGCCCCCGATGCTGCCCTACTGCATCGCCGTAAATCCCGCGCACTGCGCCCCATCCGGAGGCGTCGTACTCCCTCCGACATTCAGATCGACGCGCAGCACATTCTTGTCAGTCGAGCAAAACATCCGTTTGCCCGTGCGATCGAAACACCAGCGGCGCCGCCCCCACCACATAGCTCGTGCTCACCCCGTTCGCCGGATTGCTCCCCACCGCCGCGAAGTTATATCCCGCCTTCACTCCTCCAGCCAGACTCTGATCCAGCAGGCACGCCGTCTCTACCGATTTCGTGCACGGCTCGGCCCCGCCGAGATTCCCCAGCGACTGGGCAAATCCGCCGTAGGTCGCCTGGTAGGTAACTTCCGACGTGTTGATAGCCCGAATCGACGCCACGGCCGACGCCTCATTCGCGTTCATCCTCGCGCTCGTCAGACTAGGGATCGCAATCGCGGCAATAATCAGAATCAGCGCGACCACAATCAGCAGCTCGATCAAGGTGAATCCTCGTTGACGTTTCATTCTCTGCCTCTCTCCGCCGCGTGCAAGCGGCTTCCGTAAGACAGAGAACGGCCGTCGCCTACCGCCTTGCAGGAAAAAGAAATTCGCGTTCGGAAAGCACCCGGTTCAGGCCCGCCCGGGCAGGTACAAGCGTAACGTTGACGCTTCTATATAGGAATCCTATACTCCAAACATAGGAATCCTACATTGTGACTCCTTACTGACTATGACCAAACGCATTCGCTCCAAAATCGCGCGGGGAAGCGGCGAACTGGCCATCCTCTCCTTACTGGCCGAACAGCCCCTTTATGGCTTCGAAATCGCCAAACAGATCTGCGAACGCACCGGCGGAGCCCTGAGATTCACTCTGGCCTCGCTCTATCCCCTGCTCTACGACATGGAAAAACATGGCTGGGTCGAAGGCCGCTGGCAGGCCAACACCGCCGGCCGCGACCGCCGCTACTATCGCCTCACGCCCAGCGGACGCAAGCAACTCGCTCCACTTAAAGAAGAGTGGCGCACCTTCTTCCACGCACTCGACACTCTGGCGGGGGTCAACCATGCCTGATTGGAAGAAGGTGGTCCGGGAACGGCTGGGGTCATGCGGCGCGCTTTCGGCAGAACTCACGAAGAAGTCATCGCAGAGTTGGCCGCTCATCTCGAAGAAACATATGAGCGCCGTGCGCACGCGAGGCGCAAACGAATCCGCGGCCCTCGAGCTTACGTTGCAAGAAGTAACGGATTGGCGCGTTCTAGCCGCGGATATCCAGCGCTCAAAATTGGAGGATAGTTATATGAACAACCGCACCAAGAGCCTTTGGCTACCCGCGCTGGCGAATTTGATTATCGCCCCGGGGCTGCTCATGATTCTGCAGAAGGTTGGACTTCATCCTCGGGTAGTCTGGATCGGGAACATGGCCATGGTGCTTTATCTGCCCTGGCTTGTCGCTCTTCCCGTATTCGGAGCACTCGGAGCATTCCTGGCCAAGCGGGCTCACGCTTCGCCTCTCTACCGGATGGCTTCTGGAACTGCACCAGCACTCGCGATGCTTGGCTCGTTCGCCGTCTTCCTGCCGCTGAGTCTCGCCCTTGGAACGGCTCACCTCTCCGGATTCCCATGGGTCTACTTCGCGCTTACGATACTCAACTGGGTCCTGCTCCCGGCCTTGGCGCTTCTCCTTGGCGCCACTCCATTCTTGCGTGACCCAGAACGAACGGCTCAGGCCGAAGCGTGAACCGAAGGTTGAATGCCGAAGTCCGAAGTCCGAGGTCGGACGCCCGACGCCTGAGGTCCGACGCCCGAACTCCCTTACTCCTTCGGCGGCACATACTCCTTCGGCACCGCCGATCCTTCCCCAAAGAAAAACATATCCATCTGCCGTACGATCACCTCCTGATCCTCGCGGCGCGCGGGGTTCAGGCGATACTCGTTAAGCAACATCTTGCAGTGCTCCGTCCACATCCCCCACGCTTCCCGGGAGACGTTGTCGTAAACCTTCTGGCCCATCTCATTGTCGAACGGAGGCTCGTCCAGCCCCGGCAATTCTCTCTTCAACTTCACGCAGAAAACAGTGTGCGCCATGACTTCCCCTCAATAAATGAATTAAGAACGTAACGAAATCAGGACCGAATCTCCATGCTCCGAATCAGCCCCTCCCGAATGTCGTACACATGCTGCACCATCTGATCCACCACAAGTTTTCCGCCCCTGTCGTGAACCACCTGATGAACGTCAACCGCAATCCGTCCATCCGCTTCCAGAGTAAAGTTCTGCGGCTCGACGTTGGGGTCAAGTACTTCGAACTGCCGCTTCCAATACTCGCGCACCGCGGCCTGACCCAGCGCGCGGCCGCCTTCCATTCCATTGGGCCAATCCACATCGGGACCCATCGCCGCAAGAACGGTTTCAATTTCCCGCCGGTTGAACGCCCCGTAGACCCGGCGCAGTAACTCGATCTCCGCTGATACCGCCTGAAGTTCCGTCATAAAATGCCTGAACGATTATCTTACACGGAGATCGTCCGCCGCACGGCGCGGCTGCATGCGCCACCCGAGCAGCGCCGCGACGCCCCACATCGCCAACAGCGGAATCAGACTCGCCAAGCCGCGCAGTCCAATCACTTGGCCGAGGTTGAAAGCTCCGAACCCGGCGCTTGATCGCACTTCGGCAAGCGTAAGCACCGATTCGTGATTGATCGCCATCTGCCCCGACCAAAACGCCGGCCACACCGAATGCATCAGCGGACACGAGTCCTGCATCGACAATTGTGAAGTTGTCGAGACCACCATCAGCGCGACCAACAGGCTACACACCGCCAGTCCCATCAGCACTCTGCGCCACGGCAACGTCGCGCGTTTCCACGCAACGGCTAGGCCAACACACAATAACGGAATGCTCGCCCCCGCGTAGCGCGGACCAAACGTCTGCCCCGCCTTCCACCAGTAAAACGACGCGTTGAACAGGAAGTAATACGATGCAATCCCCGCGGCCACCAATGCCGCTGCGGAATAATTTCTTCTCCCTCCGCCACCACCAGAATCCGACCGGAGCCGCCAAAAGCACCGGCGACGAAAAGAAAAGTCCACGCGAGCACCCAAACAAGAGCTTCAGCAACCGGTCGGGATGAGGATAAGTCAGCCCCAAATACCCGCGCTGCTGCATAAACGCAAACGAGTTCGGATCGTAGTACGAGTAACTGGGACGAATCGATCCAAATGCCGCGTAGAGATAAGCGACCAGGACAATCACGCAGATTCCCGCCCCAACTCCCACTCCCGCAATCACCCGCCACCGCGCAGCAGTTCCACGCGGCCAGACTTGCGAGAGAGCCAGAACCGCCAGCATCGCCGAAACCGGCGCCGCAGGATACTCCGTAACCGTCGCCCATCCCGCCGCCAGCCCCACCGCCAGCGCCCAAAGAAAATCCCTGCGCGCGCTCGTGCTATCGCGCAACTTCAACGCGGCTGCGAATGCGAATACCACGCATGCCCCCACCAGGGCATGAGCCCAGAACAAGCTCGCATAGGCCCAGATCGGTGTTGCCAGGCCCATCACGAGCGTTGCAAACGCAGCCCCACTCAGGCCTGCGCCGAGCTTCAGCCCCAGAAAAAACACGCACACTCCCGCCAGTGCCGTCGGCAGCGCGACCGCGCACGCGCTCACCACATAAGAAAGCGCCACTTCTCCCCGCGGCGATTCCGGATCGATTCCCGCCACTCGCAGCACCGGCCTCGCTGCCAGGGCGAACGGCACTGCCAGGAAGACTAGCCCCGGCGCTTTGTCGGAGTAATAGTGTCCCTTGAAGTGGGCTTTATCCTGCGTATTCTCGTGGTAAGCATCGATGCGCAATGTGTGCCGTTCGACAATGGCGCGCAGCAAATCGAAGCGGGAGTTCTGATTCCACCCGCCTCCTTCATAGAAATAAATCGACGACAGAAAGAGCACGGTCCCCAGCAGGATTGCGATTTTTCGACGCGCAGCCGGAGCTTCTGGAAGGGGGCTCATCCGATTTTCCGGAGTAGATTTTAAGGGACAGGCACAGACTTTCAGAAACCGACTTTCAAGGATCGATTCTTAAGGACTGATTTTTAGGAGTTGATTTCTGAGGACTGATTTTCTAAGACTGATTTTCTAAGAGTGCTTTGTAAGACTGATTTTCAAGACCGATTTTCAAAGAACTGAAACCGGTGCGCCCTCACGGCTCTAGAGCCGCGCCCTTCCGGCCGCGGCTCCCCAGGCGCAAACCCTCTCACGGTTTCCCGGAAGCAACCAGAATCGCCGCGACCATCTTCTTCGTTTCTTCGTCCATCGCGGTCGTGGGATCCACCGACCCATTCGACGCCGCGATTTTACCCTTGATCCCGACGTAGACCGCCTCGTAGGAAGTATCGCCCAGATTCTCCACCCTGTGCTTAAACGGCGGATACCACCGCGCCTCGCCCGGCTTGGAAAACACCTCGCGCACCTTCCCGTTTTCGTCGGTAAAGCGCAGGTGCGCCTCGGTAAGGCTCACCACCACCCCGCCAGGATGATCGTGCAGCGCGGATTTTTCGTGCGGCCCGTAGTGCACCGTGACCACCTGCACCCGATCATTCTCGAAATCCAGCTTGTAGTGCTTCGGTTCAACTTTGGTGGGATCCTGCGCAACCGCAAATGCCGTGGCCAGACACACCAACACCCCTGCCCAGAATAGCTTCGACCCCATCCCTGCCTCCTGCCCGAGTTGCCTGATTTTTGTTGTGAGAACCTAGGCCAATGTAATTCCCATATCGGAACAGTGTCAACGATTTGGGACCAGAAGAATGAACCGATCACACCTTGAACCAACGGCCCACCGGTCCGCTGGTATAACCACTACGAGTGTACGCACAAATCTTCCTGGCCTGTTCCTTGGGAAGTGTGGTGAAGTGTGGCAATAATGCAGCCTGAGTTCGACGTCGAAATTTTGGCTAGCGTCATCCTGAATGGAGCCGTTTTTCAGGCGAAGTGAAGGATCTCGCGCGTGGCACCGGGTGCCCCATTTCTCGCGCGTCCTTTGCGCGAGAAGTGGGGATTTTCGACTGAGCGAGTTTCGAAAGGTGAGGCAAAGGATTCCCCGAGGTCTAAAGGTGACAGGCTTTTGACTTCGCGTGTTAACCCAGCACCGGGTGCCCCATTTCTCGCGCGTCCTTTGCGCGAGAAGTGGGGATTTTCGACTGAGCGAGTTTCGAAGGGTGAGGCAAAGGATTCCCGGAGGCTTAAAGCTGACAGCCGAGAGGCTAATAGCTCCCTACCCCCGCACGCTGATCCGCGAGAACGACAACGTGGCCCGGCTGGGCAGGCGTCCCAGGCTTTTGACTTCGCGTGTGTAACCCATGCGTCGGGTGTCCCATCCTCGCGTCCTTTGCGAGAGCCTGCCCTGAGCGAAGTCGAAGGGGTGGGCACGGCAATGCCTTCAGCATGATTTTCTTTGAGAGTTTTGCTGCTCTAAAAGGTTTGGTGGGCCCACCAGGATTTGAACCTGGAACCAACAGATTATGAGTCTGCTGCTCTAACCGTTGAGCTATAGGCCCGCCTTTTATTTTGCACGAGATGCGGTGAATCGTCTGACGGGCCCGCTGGTTTTTTCCCTAATCTTTCACTTGTGGCGGCCCCGAGTTAAGACGGCGCATCGCGTTCGTCACGTCATCCGTGGAGACAATGTGATAGCGGTCAAACACCGCCCGCGTCTTGTGCCCGCTGATTTTCATGGCGACACGTTCTGGGACGCCCGCGTTCACAAGGTTCCTTACGGCTGATCGCCGCAAGTCGTGGATCAGGAGCCCCCTATATTTGTACCACGGGAAACCGTCCTCGCCCTCGGCTGGTTCGATCAGTGTCCGCGTTCCCAGCCCGCATGCGGCGCAGGCTTTCTGCCATTCCACGCGGAGGTTTGTGTCCGAGAAAACCTTTCCGGTCTTCGGCTTGATTTCCGCCAACATCATTGCGAGAACCGATGGCAGCGGCACAGTCCGCGCTTCCGCGTTCTTGGTCATGTCATCTTCGAGTCGGATGAGCCGGGCGTCGAGGTCGACTTGTGGCCACTCGATTTGCACTGCCTCGCCGATGCGCACGCCACAATAATAAAGAAGAGTAACGAGTGGCCTAAGGTGCATCGGTAGGGGGGCGAGGCGCCTCAGAATCGCAGGGCGACCTCGCGTCGGAAGTAGAATATTTCCAGCTCGTGGCACATCACCAACAACCTGACCGCCGAAGGCAATTTCGGTGGTCACACCTCCCTCTTCTCTCCCCAGCGGGGTGTTCCATTCGAACCCAATAAGCTAAACCCCATCGGTACGGGGGTGCTGTACAATTTTTGCAATCAATGGCAAACGAAGCCCACGGCAAGGATAGAAAGCCGCTGCACTGAAGCATGCTACGCCGCCACGGTGGGAAATAGAATCAAAATTTACCTATGGCCGAAGCTAAGAATTCAAGTGGTCTCACTCCCAGCCTTCCGGACCGCGCCGCCCGTTATCGCGAAGAAGTCGAACGGGTGGTGCGTGAGGTGGGCGAGCATCCGCTATATGAACTGAAACGTTCATGTTCATTTTCCCTTCTTAAGGAGCGCATCGAGTTCGTCAAGGATATCCAGTCCATCGCAACTTCGCGAATCGAAACCGAGAAGTTCTTGGTGATCGGAGCGGGGATGCACATCCTTTTTCCGTCAACGCATCAACAGACTTCTGGCCGACCGGAACACAACTGATGAAGAAATATCTCAACCCTGTCCCCGATTTTGAAGTGTTCCAGTTAGCGTCTACTGATGGGCATCCGTTCGTTGTGTTCATGATTCCCAAACAAAAGCAGCGACGCATACTCGCTAAGGTGAGCTCGGATGTTTGCGAGACCGCAAACCTAAGTTGCTCATTAGAGAAGGCGACTTGTGGACCAAAGGCGCGTCCACCGGAAAGCGAATGGCGAAACCTGAGGATTGGGATGAGATCTACGAAGAAGTTATCGAACGCGAAGCGGAGCAAAGGCCAGAGAGAAACAGCACATTCCTTAGATTTGGCTCTTGCGCGAGAAAAAATTCGAGTTAGCGCGGGCTCCGTTGCTCTTCCCAGTTATTTTACAGACGACGAGTTCCAAGCTTTGATGGAAGATCTTTGCGCCAATCAGAACCAAGCGAAGTTCAATCTTTTGCTGGAACGGCTGCGCGATGAGTTGATTGAGGCGTGGGAAAAAGTCGGTGCGTACGATCACGGTGCGCCAACCCTTCCCGACAAAGTGAAGGATCACATTAAGAATATTTTTCGACCGAATATGCATTGGTTAACGTTGGCGGGACTGTATGTAGTTAAGAACTCTGGTCCTCCGCGCTTCTTGGAGGCCGTGATCGCCCTCCTTAGAGAACTCTTTGAAAGCTGGGCGTGTACTACTCTGCGTGTTCGACCCGGAGGCCGGACGGTTTCATAGTTGAGAACACAACAGTCAACCGTTCCTCGTTCGAAAGGTTTGGCCGCAATGCTCTTAGGGGCATACGCGCACAAGCGAAAACGATTTCAATATTCGGCGCTCTTACTGCGCCCTGTCGTGCACAGGATGACGGTCTACAATGCCAAAGGCCCGAGAATCCCAATGGCATTTTGGCCCCTTGGCACTGGTCAAGGGGAGCCGAACGAAATCCAGTTCCGTGCGGGGAGAATCAATTTCTGTCTCGCGAGAGTTGGTTCCACATCGACCTATTTAAAGCTGTTTGGCTCGGTGAAGGCCGCAACGACCGCAATCTGCCAGTATGAGTTTGGTCTTGAGCTTAATTCTTATCTTGCTGTCAACTATGCGCAAGCTATCGCCTACGTTGGTGAAGTCTATCCGGGTATTGAATTCTATTTCTGGCCGAGCTTTGTCGCGTTCAATTTCGAACACATCTACGAGATAGCGGCACTTCTGTTCGCCGAGATCCAAGTAGGCAAACCCGACATCTTGAAATTGATTTTGTTCGACGCCGGACTCGCAAACATTCTTACAAATGCCAATGGCGAACAGGCTTTCTTAGACTTCCTTGGCAGCATCCAACAAGAACAAAGCAAACTATTTTTTGAGCTACAGCGCTTCCCTCCAATTGTCTTTTGGCCGGACGCGATTGCAGAGTCGATGAAGAAGCGAAAAGAAGCGAAGCGAGCGCAACTCAACAAGTGAGCGAGAAGGGATGGAGGAACTTTGGGTCTTGAGGCGTATCCCGACCAGCTTGAACCACAGGATCAGGATGTGGAGATATGGCGATTCATGAAGTTGAAGAGGTTCCGTGAATTGATGCACGCATCGGAGGTGCTCGTCAGAGGAGACTTAAACGACTGAGCGGAAGGGTTCCGCCAGAAGAATACTTAGGGACACTCGGCCTGAACCCGTTCGATATAAACGACCGACGGCAACTACTCAATACAATTGGATCGGACGCGCAGTTTCGTGAAAGTTTTTATGTCAGTTGCTGGCACCTGTTCAGGGAAGAAACGTGCAAAATGTGGGAGGGTTATGCCGCCGAGGGAGGAGTGGCGATTTGTTCGAGGTACCGGCTACTCAAATCCGCCCTCGCTCTTATGAATGACCGCGCGTTTATTGGTCTTGTCCGCTACGGTGCCGCACATCTCATAGGGCAACGCTACAACCTTTTTCGGCTTATCACGACCAAGCGAATTCAATACGAGGACGAGCGGGAGGTCCGCGCTTTCTTGTGGATCATTGACCCACATGGGGGCGGCAATCGTCACATCGACGCGGACAATCGAATTCATCCACTGCCCCTGACACCTCCCCCGCCAAGTGTACTAATCGGACACGGGCGAAAGGTGGACTTGCGGGCACTCGTAACGGGCATAGTGGTGTCGCCTCGGGCATCGCCAGCTACGTTCGATGAAGTCAATCAGCTTGTCAGGAACAGCGGCTACGCGATTCCAGTTCGGCATTCCGACCTAACTCGCTACCGAGACCTGCTGCCATAGTTCTTACACTTATCTTTCACTTATCCGGTCGGAAACCCCAGCATCGGGCAGCATGACGGAGCACGTAAGTTGATGAAAACTATCAGGAGTGGCGCAACACGGGGCCATTATGAGTCTGCTGCTCTAACCGTTGAGCTATAGGCCCCGCGAAACTCAATCTAGCATATTCGCCAACCCATTCGCGCACGGCTCGCCCCTTCGACCGTGTCTCAGTTTGAATTTCTCCGCGCCCTCCGCGGCTTTCGTCCGCGGACTTCGCGGTTAAGGTCTTTTGACTTACCCGCAACCGCAACCCTTAACCGCAGAACGCGCAACACAAACAGAAAAGTGCGTCCTTGCAGCGAGGCAATTCTTTCTTCCGCCGCTGGCGAACCTACACCCCAGCCGACCGATGCATCTTGCCCGCCGCGAGCATCAGGTCCGCCAGCGAAGGCACCGACTCCGGTTCCGTCACCTTGTGCTCGGGCAGCGTAGCTCGATTCTTGATCGCCTCCACCAGCATCTCAATCGCAAGATCGGTATTCGGACGAATAAAGATCGTCGCCGCCAGCGTCCCGCTGCGCACCCACGCCTGCCCAGTCTTAGGCATGCCGTCGCAGCCGGTAAATGGAATCTTCATCCAGCGCGCGCGTTCGTTCTCCGCGATCTCGCTGAACGCTTTTCTCGCCCCCATCGCCATGCTGTCGTCCTGCGCCCCGACTAGGTCGATGTGGCTCTCCTGCGAAGTGCGCAAACGCAGCCACGAACTCACCGTCCGGTACGCGCTCTCTTCCGTCCAGTTCGCCCGCATCGTCTTCACTTGAATGTTTGCCGGCTTGGTGCGGTTCATGCCGAGCGTTCGCTCTTTCGCCGCAGAACTGTTCGCCGGCCCCTCGATATAAAGGATCGATCCACCATTCGGCAAAAGCGCCGCAAATTGTTTCCCTTGAATCTTGCCGACTTCTTCGTGATTGGAACTAATGCTGAAGATCGGAACCTTGAACGTACGGCGCAACTCGAGAACGTAGTCCACTTCGTGATTCAGCACGACCCAGCCAATACCCGCCGCCGCGGCCGCCCGCGCCACTTGCGGAAACGCCGTGCCACCCGCCGGCTCGAACATGATCGCATCCGGACGCACCACCGACGAGTCCTGCACGTAGTGCAGCAACTGCTGGCTCTGGGCCACGGCGTCGTTGTTCGCGTGAATGACCTTAACGTCTACCCCCAGGCGCCGCGCCGCTTTCTCCGCAGCCGCTGCCTGTTCCTGCTGGTAGTCGTTGTCGTTATTGGTCAGCGAGACTAAGAAGTTGAGTTTCTTCATTACCGCGTTCCCATAAAGCGATCATAGTTCTATTCGCTCCGCCAACCTATGTAACCAGAGTAACCACGTTGGAGCACAGATGAGTGCAGAGTTTCGCTGCGAGGCATGCGAATGAATAATGGAAAGCGGATTCGTCGAGAATGAGGTCTTGAATTTCTCCGCGGCCTTCGCGGCTTTTCTTCGCGAACTTCGCGGTAAAGTCTTTTGATTTTCTTGCCGAGATCGCCGGCAGCTTAACTGCCCGCCGCAGCACCCTTCGCCGCATCCCCGAGAAAGGATTTCAGATTAGCGTCCAGCGATTGCCGGCTATCGTCCGATAGATCGACAAAGCGGAAGGGTTGCATCCAGCCTTGCGTGGCCCACATCGGAAACAGCATCTGTGCCTTGCCGCGAATGGTCGCCTGCCCAATGTGAAAAACCAGGTGGACTTCAATCTTCTCGTCCAGCGGCTTCTCCAGGTGGATCACGCCGCCGCTGGTCGAAAGCTGATGAAACGCCGCTCTCACATCGCGGCGGTTCGGCAAACGCACCAGCACCAGCACCGAGCCGCGCAGCTTCACGCGAAACGGACGGCTCACGCCTTTGCTCTCCTCGGCGGATTCCTCGCGCACCGTCATTTCAGGCTGTTCCGACATAACGTTTCCAAGAGTATGGCAGCGTGTTTCGCGTTGGCGAAGTTACGAAAGAACAAGACCGACTCGTTTTGCGCAATTTTTTCGAACGGAACGTCTTGCGCAAGCTCTGCCGGGTGGGGAACCACGGCTTCACACTAGCCCTCTTACTTCCGCCGAGGCCGGCTCTCGTTGCCTTCAGCGAACAGATTGTAAGGCCAGGCCTTCTTGTTCACGGTCAACTTGGGAGCGGCCGCTACGGCGCCAGACGGCGCGCTCGATGCCGCGCTGGGCGCTGGATCGCGCTCCGCCGCCGCGCTCCAATCCTCCGGAGGATCGGCGATTCCCCACACATTTCCATGCGTATACAGCGACGCGCCAATCAGGAAATACTTGCCGTCGTTGCCCAGCGCCAGGCAGTTCGCCACCCGCGCCGTAACGCTTCCGCCGCCGGGAAGCCCGGTCAGCATGATCGGAGTCTCAAGCTGCAGCGCCTGCGAACAGCGGAACCCGCATCCTTGCGCGCTCACCACCAGCACGTCGCACTTTTCCGCGAACGGCCGCATCCGGTCGAGACTGGTCACACTGACCGGAATCTCCACCCGGATTCGCGTGCTGCGTCGAATCGCTTTAGCCGTCAGAACATCCATTGGCAACGGGACTGCGCGCCGTCAAGACCTGCAGACGGGCGCTGCTCCTTACTTATTGTTTCAGATTCGCTCGCCGCCGCGATGGTGACAAAAGTAACTCGCGCACAAGCACTGCCGCGTATTGGAACTCACGCCAGAGATGGGAAGCACAGCCGCCACAACTGCCGATCAATCTCCCGACGACAAGACCAGGCCGTATCGTCGTCCCGCTCACCCCCTCGCATTGTGACGCGCCTGCGCGATCCCCGCTCGAACTCCATTCCTCACAGCTCGCGCGTACCCGCTCTTATCCGCCGCCGACATCGTCGCCGCCGCAATCCCTCCCGGCGTCACCGCTTCGAGCAGCAACTCCGCGAGTTCCTGTCCGCTCTCCCGCCAGTAAGCAATCCCATCACTCAACGCATGAGCCGCAGCCGTCAGCGCCGTCGCCCGGTCGAGTCCCGCACGCTGCCCCGCCTTCGCCAGCGTCTCCAGCGCGTGATATCCGTGGCTCGAGGAATAAACCACCGTGAACGCGTCGAACTGACGTTCCGGAATTTCCAGCACCGTTCCCACGCGTTCAAACAATTCGCGCACCCGACTGCGCTCACTCTTCCTGACGCCCCGCTCGAAGCTCACCGCCGTCAACCCGCGCCCGACGCGGCACACCGGACTCGGCATCGCCCGCACCCACTGCACTCCAGTTCCCTGCGCCCCATCCCCCCACAGCCCGCGCAGTTTCCGCAGCGGAATCCCCGCCGCCAGACTCACGCACAGCCGTGGCGCGCGAACTTCACTCACCATCATCTCCTCAAGAATCCCCGCCACCGACGCCGGCCTCACCGCCACAATCACCATCTGCGCGCGAGCCACCGCAGACTTCAAATCGCGCGCAACGTTAACCCTCGACTCGCGCCGCAGCGCCCGCACCTTCTCCGCATTCCGATCGTAGACGACAATCTCTCCTTCATATCCCGCCAGCCGCAAC
Organism: uncultured Acidobacteriaceae bacterium; assembly: GCA_963709385.1. Lineage (GTDB taxonomy): Bacteria > Acidobacteriota > Terriglobia > Terriglobales > Acidobacteriaceae > Sulfotelmatobacter. Next base: position 97,010 of record CAVPWD010000021.1, on the reverse strand, counting down.
CCCGCCGCCAGCGCCCCGGTAATGCGCCCTCCACCCAAAAACACGATCGCTTTCATCCGTGAAAATCCGTATGAATCTGTGGCAAAGAATTTTTCGTCACCGGCTGGCCAGCCCGCCCGCCGTCTCTCCGCCATCCATGGTGAACACTTGCCCGGTCACATAAGCCGCGTCATCCGACGCCAGATACGCAAACAGCCCCGCTATTTCTTCCGGCGTGGCATGCCGCCCCAAAGGAATCTTCCGGTTCACTTCCTCCAGCATCGCATCCGAATATTCCGCCCGCTGCATCGGAGTCAGCACATACCCCGGCGCCACCGCGCACACCCGCACCCTCGGAGCCAGTTCCAGCGCCATCGACCGCGTCAACTCAATCACTCCCGCCTTGGTCGCGTTATAGTCCGCGTAATACGGATATCCCATCACCCCATTGGTCGACGCCGTCTGCAGAATCACGCCACTCGCCGCCTTGCCCGAAGCACGTTCGGACGAAGTACGCTCAGCAGACGAACCCTCCCCCGAAAAGTTTTCCCACATATGCCGCGCCGCCGTCTGCGCCACATAAAACATTCCCGTCAGGTTCACCGCAATCACCCGCTCCCACTCTTCCGGAGTGATGTCGAGAAACTTATGCCGGATACTGATCCCCGCATTATTGATCAACACATCCACCCCATCCATCAACCGGATCGCCTCCGCAAACGCCGCCTCCACCTGCATCAGGTCGGTCACGTCGGCAATGATTGCCGAAGTGATGCCCGCCTCTCCTAAAGCCGCCAGCTCATGCCGGATCGCCTCACAAGCCTTGGCATCCCGATCCAGCACGCACACCCGCGCCCCCTCTTCCAAAAACCGCGCCGCCGTAGCCGCCCCAATCCCGCTAGCCCCACCCGTAATCAGAACCCGCTTGTCCTTCAGCCCTCGCATGATTACTCCTTGCACCAACCCTAAGTTGTCATCCTGAGCGAAGCACGTCGGCGAGCCAGGCGAGCCGACGCGCGCAGTCGAAGGATCCCTGTTGCTTAAATCGAGCACCGACGACTCCGGGAGTTCTCCCGATGAGTTCTCCCGATGTACCCGCCCGAAGTCTACCATTCGCCGGGTGCCCCATTTCTCGCGCGTCCTTTGCGCGAGAAGTGGGGATTTTGATTTGTCATCCTGAAGGCGCGCGCCTTTTGCGCGACTGAAGGACCTGTGCACTCCTGTCGGCCATGCTGTCTGTTACCCCCCTCCCAACTTGTCATTCCGACGCCGCACGACCCGAGCAACGCGAGGCGAGCGCAAGGAGGAACCTGCTTTGGCCGCGGCTCATGTGGGACCTCGTGCCGGGTGCCCCATTTCTCGCGTGTCCTTTGCGCAAGAAGTGGGATTTTCGACAGAGCGAAGTCGTAGGGATGGAGATTTTGACTTGTCATCCTGAAGGCGCGCGCCCTTTGCGCGACCGAAGGACCTGTGTACTCCTGTCGGCCGTGCTGTCTGCGGCCCTCCGCCCAACTTGTCATTCCGACGCCGCACGACCCGAGCAACGCGAGGCGAGCGCAAGGAGGAATCTGCTTTGGCCGCGGCTCATGTGGGACCTCGTGCCGGGTGCCCCATTTCTCGCGCGTCCTTTGCGCGAGAAGTGGGGATTTCGATTTGTCATCCTGAAGGCGCGCGCCTTTTGCGCGACTGAAGGACCTGTGTACTGCTTTCGGGCGCGCTGTCTGTGGGCCCCTCCTTCCCAACTTGTCATTCCGACGCCGCACCACCCGTGTAACGCGAGGCGAGCGCAAGGAGGAACCTGCTTTGGCCGCGGCTCATGTGGGACCTCGTGCCGGGTGCCCCATTTCTCGCGCGTCCTTTGCGCAAGAAGTGGGATTTTCGACAGAGCGAAGTCGTAGGGATGGAGATTTTGACTTGTCATCCTGAAGGCGCGCGCCCTTTGCGCGACTGAAGGACCTGTGTACTCCTGTCGGCCGTGCTGTCTGCGGCCTCTCCGCCCAACTTGTCATTCCGACGCCGCACGACCCGAGCAACGCGAGGCGAGCGCAAGGAGGAACCTGCTTTGCCCCCAGCTCATGTGGCACCTCGTGCCGGGTGCCCCATTTCTCGCGCGTCCTTTGCGCGAGAAGTGGGGGATTTCGATTTGTCATCCTGAAGGCGCGCGCTGTTTGCGCGACTGAAGGACCTGTGCACTCCTTCTTCGACCGATGTCGATTACGACTTTCCCGATGCCCGACGCCTGGCCCTCCCGTGCCCCTCCCACACCACCCTCGTCCCCATTGCATTCCCCCGCCCCCAAGTGTAAAAAGGACGCGCAGGGAGGGGGTCCCGCGGCCAACGCCGCAGGACCCTTTTTTGCTGAATCATTTCCCGGAGAGCACTGTGCCCAACCCTTTGCCTCAGTTCGTATCGTCGCTGAGCAAGTACTATCGCGCCGAAGATCACTACCCCCTCATCGCATCGATTGTCCGTGACACCCCAGAGTCTGAACTACGCACGCGGTTCGGAGAAAATTTGTACGCGACGGGCAGGAAGCGATATCTGATTGTCAAAAACCGCGTCGTGATCAGGGACAAACTCGTCGACTTCGTGCACGAGGAAGATGGCTTTACTGAGCGCGTGAAGATGGTCATGTACTTTCTGTTCATGTTTCGTGATGCTCGCTATCGACAATCCATTTGCGAAAGAGTCGGAACTAAAGAAGGCAAGTGGGATACTGAAATATTCCGAGATACTGAGTCCAAATATTTCAAGAATGCCGGCGGGCGTAAGGCGTTCACAAATCTACGTCAGTTTCTCTTTCAGGCTGGAACGCTCTAAGGTTATGAACCTCCAATGTCTGGCGGAACTTGCATCAACGTATAAGGCCGGGCCGCAGATCGCCCGAGTAGTAAGCGAGGCGTGGTGTGCCCGTGAGGTGTACTGTCCGGCCTGCGACTCCAATCGCCTGACCCAATCGAAGACCAACACTCGGGCAATTGACTTCACGTGTCCCAGATGCTCGCAGACGTTCCAACTGAAGAGCACGAAGAAATGGAATCCAAAGAAGGTGCCGGACGCCGGCTACGAAGCAATGGTAGGGGCCATTCGGGCCGACAGCGCCCCGAACCTCCTCGTCTTGCACTACTCCAGCAGTTGGGCCGTCCAGAACCTCCTGCTAATCCCCCGCGCCTTCTTTACCGAAAACATTATCGAGAGACGCAAGCCCTTGAGTTCCACAGCGCGACGCGCCGGCTGGATAGGATGCAACATCCTGCTGAGCGAAATACCGAAAGACGGCAAGATTGAGATGGTTTCAGCCGGCTTCGCGCTTCCGCACGCACAGGTTCGGGACGAGTTTTCTCGAGTGCGACGATTGGCTGATGTGCCGCCCGCACTCCGGGGATGGACGGTCGAGGTTCTAAACGCGATTCGTCGACTTGGCAAGCAGAGGTTCTCATTGCAGGAACTCTACAGGCTCGAGCCAGAGATGAAGGCCTCGCACCCGAATAATCGGAACGTCCGACCAAAAATACGCCAGCAGCTTCAGGTTCTCCGCGACGTCGGCCTGATCGAGTTCTCCCAGCCAGGACACTACGCACTGACAACAGGCAGCCAGCGATAACCGGCCGGTTACCCTCATTCCCATAAGATCGGTCGAAGCGGCCACTCCGCCACCTGGGGCAGAACGTCCACCAAGAGTGTCTTCGTAAAATCGCTGCAACTCAATCCCGAGTCGCCGTCGTTTCTCCAGATGATGCCGATTCCCATATACTCCATATAGTCCATCAGCCACCCGACGCCACCCCTTGGACGACGCCGAGACACAACGCAAAGCCGGACGTCTGACGTTAGCTCGCTACGATAGAGGAAGCGGTATTCAAGAAGCTGGTAGATGGCTCGGCGCACGGGCCCTCCGATTTCGGTGGGGCCGCAGTTCTTCACTTCGAAAATGATCGAGACGTTGCCGACCTTCGCCAACAAATCGACGTGCCGATTTGTTAGGGGCGTAATCCCGTTTGCGGCGCAGAGATCAACAATTGCCTTCTCTAAAGACCAGTGCTGCGGGTCTGCCCTTTCCAACGCGATCGGATCGTTCCCTCGCGTTCTCCTGTCGCGCGAAACTCCCTCGTTCATCCGTCTCAAGACCCCCCCCCAGAGCGCCCGACCCTCCGCCGAGCCAGGCGTATGTTGAACATCGGCGGATATCCTCAAAGTCATCAGCCCGACCAAGTCCCAGGTGGGCCCGAAGTGGCCACACTCTCCCGAGTTCCCAACGCCCTTCTTCCGCAGGGGATCGAGGTAATGAGAGACTGGGGTTTCCATTACAAGAGCAATATCGTCTGGCACAAGATTCGTAAGGATGGGGGGTCGGACGGCCGGGGTGTTGGATTCTATTTCCGAAACGTAACTGAACTCATATTGTTCGGGGTCCGCGGTAAGAACGCGCGCACTCTGAAACCCGGACGAACACAAGTAAACTATCTATCCACCCGTAAACGAGAACACTCACGCAAACCCGACGAGCAGTATGAGATCCTGGAGTCCTGCAGCCGAGGCCCATACCTCGAACTGTTCGCACGTGGCGAGCGCGAAGGCTGGGCCAATTGGGGCAACCAAGCCGACGACTCGTACGAGCCTACGTGGGACACCTACACAAACCACTCCCGCAGCGCCGCAGTCCTGCCATTCGGCGCCGACTAGAACAAAGCAGGGCCGGGCGCCAACTCTTTTCCACAACCCCACCCTGTGACGCACAACCTTGACTGAGAAATCTCAACAGCCCAATATCGGGGACATGCCCCAAAGCTCTCCCAAGAACTCCTCGACTCCCAAAACGGCGACGACTCCCTCCGCAGCCGCCATTAAGTCCTCTATTCGCAATATTTTGCTCGCAAGTCCTGATTTTCCAAGATTTTACGCCGACGTCGTCCTATCCTCCGCCCCTAACTCCAATGAAGCCAAGATCTTAGCCCGTAACTACAAAAAAATAATCGAGCACACCAGAACCCAGAGGACCGATATGCCCAATTTCAAAAATTGCACCCACATCAAAGTCACCGGAGTCCGCTGCGGCTCCCCCGCTCTCCGCGGAGAGCAGTTCTGCTACTTCCACCAGCGCATGCTCCGCACCGTCAAAGGCCCGGACTCCCGCGTCCATCACGCCGCCCTCCTCGAAGACGAGGAATCCATCCAGGCCTCCCTCATCGAGGTCGTCAACGCCCTGCTCCGCGGCACCATCGAAATCAAGCGCGCCGAACTCGTCCTCCGCGCCCTCAACACCGCCGTCCGCAACATCCGCCGCGTCAGGTTCGGCCGCAACGCCGACATGATCCGGGAGATTCCCACCTATCCCGCCGCGCCCCCCGCCGAAGTCGATGAGTCCGCCCGCCTCGAAGCCGCCCGCCAATCCACCCGCGCCGAAATCGACCGCCTCCGCGCCCAACATTCGGGAACCGCCGCCGTCGATCCCACCCAACCCAAGCCACCGCTAAGCGTCAAGGAGTCGCCAGCTCCGAAGGAGCGAAAGATTACAGCCCACCGCGTAAGCGGTGGGTGAGAAAGAAAAGAGACCCAGCCCCGGAACGGGGCGAAAGAAAATAACAGGAGGTTAACTAAATCGGTTTCCCGCGGAAGAAGTAGACCAGTTCGATGATGAGGATGACGACCACCATCAGTTCCAGGACGAAGGCGCGGCTCTGGTTGAATTGGTCGACCATGAAGCGGTAGAGGTCTTCGGCGGTCTGCAGTTTTTCTTTGACCAGGTCTTTGTAGTCGGGCACGCCGACTTTGGACGCGGCCAGTTTGTACAGGCGCGCCGAGAACATGTCGCTGAGGAACTTGATGGCGTTGTCAGCGCGCTCGGTGAGTTCGTTCACGTCGAGCAGCATGGCGTGCAACTTGGACGCGGCCTTGGCGGTGCGCCAGCGTGACCAGAGTCCGGTGCCGCCGGCGTCGAGGAAGTCGTAAACGTCTTCGAGTTCCTTGGTAAGCAGTTCGTCGTAGTGGCGGAACTCGAGCAGCTGCGAGTTCGCGTATTGCAGAAGCTGAATCGCCGTCTCCGCGCCTGCGGGATTGTCGTAGATGAACGCCGCGTTCCATCCGATCACGGCCAGATCGTTGGGATAGTAGGAAATCCGCGACTGCAGAATTTCCTGGCGCTCGCCCTCGGAGAGCATCTGGGTCTCGCCGCGGACGACCTGGGCAATCTGGTCTCCCTGCGCAGCGAGCAGGTCATTGGCGGAGGGCGCACCCGCGATCTCGCGCACGTGGAAGATGAAGTAGTCTTCCTGCAACCACTCGTTTTTCTGAACCTCGCCCCCGTCGCGAATCTCGACCTCGGTCGGATATGGCTTGATGAGGGCCGGCGCGGCGCGCTCGAGCTTCTTCTTGACCACGCGCGAGGCGAGGGTCTCGAAGTTGGTGTCGGAGGTCCAGCGGCAGGAGAGCTGAACCAGCGTGTCCCAGCCGCCCGAAAACGGCAACTCAAACACTAGGCTGACGACGCCGTAGTCGTAATACTTGATCTGACCCTCGAGGCGCTCGCCGCTGTCGAGGATCAGCGGCTCCAGACTCTCCTCGACCGGAGGACGCTGGTAGCGGACGTATCCCGGAGCCTGATGCTTGAAGCTGGCCTCGGCCGTGCGCGCGCCAAAGATCTTGCGTAGCTCGTCGAGCCGAATCTCCTCGCAGACGTCGAACTGGATCAGAACCAGGACGGACCCGCGCAAGGGGGCTGGCGCGGTCGATTGAACGGATGGCAGCGCGATCGTCGCGGGAGCGTCATTGGCGGCGACGTTGGCGATCATCGTGGTTGTGAGTTCGCGATCCATAGGCGTTGCAGACTGGGTTTGAAACCGACCCCGGAGGGCGCAGAAGGAGCGCCGGAGACCGGGTCTATTGTCCCAGAAATGGGGGAATCCGGCCAGAGCCGGAACGTCACGATTGGCCCTGTTCCGACCTAAGTGATTGATAAATCAGCGGTTTCTAGCGAGTTGCCAGAGAAGTAATCCGCCTGCCGCGAGCGCCCCAAGACCCACGCCTGCCCGGATCATGGAGCCGCGGACTTCGGACTCGTGCTGGCGAACCAGGCTGGATTCAGGGTACGGGCCAACAGCAGGTTCCTCCACTACGCCATCGCTAGCGCTCCGGCTTCGGTCGGAATGACAGGGCTGAGGGGGATTCAGCGCCATGTGCAGGACTTCAGCCAGATGGAGGGCGTGGCGGCCAGTCTCTTGCGCGATCTGCTCGCGGCAGCTGAAGCCGTCGGCAATGATGAGCCAGTCGTCAGGAGCCTTACGGACGGCGGGCAGGAGTTCGAGTTCGCCGATGGCAACTGAGATGTTGTACTTGTCTTTATCCCGCTCGAAGCCGAAGGAACCGGCCATCCCGCAGCAGCCGGGGGCGGGGGCCTGGAAGTCGATGCCGATGCGCCGCAGGAGTGATTCTTCGGCGGTCATCTTCATGATGGACTTGTGATGGCAGTGGCCGTGAAGAAGCGCCTTGCGGGGGAATTGCGGGAGTGGAGCGTTGCCGGAATTGCGTTCGAGAAACTCGCTGAGCAGGAAAGTCTGGCTTGCTAGTTTTTGTGCGCGGACGTCGTGAGGGAAAAAGTTCAGGAGTTCGTCGCGGAAAACGGCGACGCAGCTGGGTTCGAGTCCGACGATGGGGATGCCGGCTTCGATCTCGGGCGAGAGTTCGTCGAGGATTTCCAGGAGCAGAGCCTCGGCGCGGTCGAGCATGCCGAAGTCGTAGAGAGGGCGTCCGCAGCAGAGATTGGCTTGCGGGACCAGGACTTGATATCCGGCGGCTTCGAGAACATTGACAGCAGCTTTGGCAGTCGCCGGGAGGAAGTAGTTATTGAAAGTGTCGGCCCAGAGGAGAACAGGGGCTGAAGCCCGGGGTTCTTCTTGCCGCTGACGCGGCGCTGAAGCGCCGCTCTTCCACGCTGATGAGAACGACGACTGGTGCCCGCCCGAGGGCGCTCGCTCCGCTTCGCGGGGCGGACGAAGGCGTCCGCCGCTCCACGAAGTGTTCTCGCGCGTGCGGCGGAACCAAGCTTTGAAAGTCTCGGGGGCGAAGGCGGGGATGCTGCGCTGGTGGGGAATGCCTGCAACCACTTTCGCGATATCGCGCAGGAACGGGAGCTGCGTGGTCAGGTTCACGAGGCCGGGAGCGGTCGAAGCCAGGCGCGCCCAGAGATCGATGTTGCCGAAAGCGTAGGCGCTGCGGGGGCGGAGGCGGCCTTCGTAGTAGTGCGAGAGAAACTCGGCCTTGTAGGTGGCGACGTCGACGCTGACCGGGCAATCGCTCTTGCATCCCTTGCAGGCGAGGCAAAGGTCGAGAGACTGTTTGACTTCTTCGCTGCGCCAGCCGTCGCGGATGATCCCATCTTCTCGGGATCGGCCTTGCGTCATCTCCCAGAGCAGGTGGGCGCGGCCGCGGGTGGAGTGTTCTTCGTCGTGCGTGGCGCGGTAGCTGGGACACATCAAGCCGCCTTCTTTTCCAATAACGTCGCGGCGGCATTTGCCGACTCCGACGCAGCGCAGCGTCGCGTGGGCCAGACTGCCGTGATCGTTGGGAAACTGGAAACGGGTCTCGGGCTCCCAGGGGGCGTAGTTGGCGCCGAGGCGAAGGTTCTCGTCGACTTTGTAGGGCGGCTCTCCAGGCAAACCAATCAGCTTGCCCGGATTCATTTTCCAATCAGGGTCCCACGCGGACTTGAACTTACGAAAGGCCTGCATCAATTCCGGGCCAAACATTTTCGGAAGAAGTTCGGCGCGGGCCTGGCCGTCGCCGTGTTCGCCGGAGAGCGAACCACCATAGCCGACGACCATATCGGCGGCCTCTTCCACGAACTTGCGGAACTTGGCGATTCCCTCCTCCGATTGAAAGTCAAAGTTCAGGCGGGTGTGAACGCAGGCTCCGCCGAAATGGCCATAGAGCGAACCTTTGTAGCCGAATGCGACCATCATTTTGCGCAGATCGCGGAGATAGCTGCCGAGTTTTTCCGGGGCGACGGCAGCGTCTTCCCAGCCTTCCCAGTTCAGCGGTTCGCCGGGCACGAACGAGGTGACGCCGAGGCTGGCCTCGCGCACCTCCCAGATGCGCTTGGCTTGTTGGCCGGAGTAGAGGCGCGTGTTCGGAGGATTCGCGCCGCGATTGAGCGCGTCGATCAGACCGCGAGCCTGGGACTCTGCTTCCAGAGCGGTTTCTGCGCCGAACTCAACCATGAGCCAGCCGCCGCCTTCGGGAAGTAGAGCAAGGCCCTCGGAATTGATTCCCTTCGTCCGCGTGTAGTAGACGAGAAGATCGTCGAAGCCTTCGAGACCGATCGGCTTGTGGGCGAGGATTTCTGGTACGCGATCGGCGCATTGAAAAATGTCGGGATAGGCCACGACCAGCAAGACGCGCGCGGGAGGACTCTCGACGAGGCGGCAGGTTGCTTCCAGCACAGTCGCACATGTGCCTTCGGAACCTACGAGTGCGCGCGCAATGTGAAATCCGTTTTCCGGCAGCAGGCAATTCAGGTTGTAGCCGGAGACGCGGCGGGGGATGTTGGGGAATTTTTGGCGGATGAGAGTGGAGTAGTCATCGGCGATTTGTTTGAGGGAGGTGTAGATCTGAGTAGCCCGATCCGAGTCGGTGCGGCCCGATGTGTCGATTCGATTTTCGCCAACCCTGAGGCGGGCACCGTCGTAGGTGACGACTTCTAGTTCTTCGATGTTGTCGTCGGTTTTGCCGGCCATTACCGAGTGGACGCCGCAGGAGTTGTTGCCGATCATGCCGCCGATGGTGCAGCGGTCGTGGCTGGCGGGATCGGGTCCGAAGGTGAGGTGGTATTTCTCAGCGGCGTTGCGCAGGTGGTCGAGCACGACTCCGGGCTGCACGCGGGCGATGCGGCGGGCGGGATCGATTTCGAGAATTCGGGCCATGTACTTGGAAAAATCCAGCACGACGGCAACGTTGCAACACTGGCCAGAAAGAGATGTGCCACCGCCGCGGCAGAGCAGGGGCGCGCCGAATTCGCGGCAGAGGGAAATGGCGGCGAGAACGTCGTCTGTGTCGCGAGGAAGAACCACTCCGATCGGAACCTGGCGATAATTGGAGCCGTCGGTCGCGTAGAGGGCGCGACTGCCGTTGTCGAAGCGAACCTCGCCATGAATTTCGGAACGGAGAGCCTCGGCCAGCCCTGCCACGTCGGTTGGTGATGACGCCGGAGCGAGGTCTGCGATTCGGTCTTGCATGGGAAATTCTTAATTGGACGCTTTGCTCACGTTGCTGATCTGAAATTTGGTGGCGTCGCCGTGAGTCTCAATATTAATGGTGACCATGTTCTTCTGGTCGTTGGAGACGATGGTGCAACGGTTCTGGTCCGAACTCGTCGTCATGGCGTTGGGGAATTTGGATTTGTAAAAAGCGCAGACCTTGTCGACCGAGTCACTGCTCTCAAAGACGGCAGTAACGGTGTGAATGCTTCCAAAGGTGGCGGAGGCCGAGCCGGTCTTTTGCGCCACCGCGCCGGGGTAGATGTCGATGCCAAGATCTTTCGCGGCCTGCGCTGGATCCTTGGAACTCTCGACTGTGCCGAAGGGAGTCTCCACCTTGACGTGATTGCCGTCCTGGGAAACGTGAGAGCTGTGGAGCACCCGATAGGCCAAGAAGCTGACTGTCCCCACACCGAGAATGCCGATGCCGACGATCACGGCAATGACGATCAGGATAATTTTGAGCGCGCTGCTGCCGCCGGTGGGCGGGGAGCGGGAGTCGCGGTGACAGCCATCGGGGGAGCCGGCGTTGCTGCGGGAGCGGGCGTGGAAGCGGGCGTTGATGCGGTTTGGGGAGCGCCGCACTTGTTGCAGAATCTTGTGCCCGCATTCAGAGTAGCGCCGCAGGAATTGCAGAATGCCATAAGTCACCTCGTGGCGGAGTGATGTTCAGCTTGACGCGCGAGTATACCGCAGATTGGGCTGGGAAGCAGAGTCTCGACGGCTGTGGGTAGCGGTGCAGTTTGGTTTCTGAAAATAATAGCGCCACAGGCCAGATCCCTTCGGCTCCGCTCTGTCGAAAATCCCCACTTCTCGCGCAAAGAACGCGCGAGAAATGGGGCACCCAGCGATCTCGAATCTGGCATCCCGCGCCGCCGGGCTTCGCCCAGCCGGACAGCTTAGTTACTTCCAGCCGCGGGTGCCGTAGTCGGCCATGGAGAGCGCTAGCAGAATGAACAGGAAGAATATGGTGGAGATGACGACCAGCTTGAGCAGCTTTTCGCTGGCGCCCTTCAGGTGCATAAAGAAGAGGGCGACCAGCAGTGCCTTCGTGGTGGCGATGGTAAGCGCAACCGCAGCGTTGAACTGGCCAAGATCGAGGAACGCGGCTTTATAAGTAATGAACGTTCCCAGTAGGAGCGCGCCCCAGACACTGAAGTACGTCACCAGAGGCGAGGATTTTGAATGGTCGGAAGTTGAATGGTCAGACATGACAAACCTCGGATTCGGTCGGGGCGCCGGCGTTGCTGCACGCGAGATCCTTCGCTCCGCCGGAAAAACGGCTGCGCTCAGGATGACGCCGAACTGATGCTGCGTTTGTGAAATTCAATCTCGTCCGCCTCAGGGATGCCGGTCAATCAAATAGAGCAACGGGAACAGGTAAATCCAAACGATGTCGACGAAGTGCCAGTAGAGCCCACCGATTTCGAGTGGAGTGTGATATTCGGGAGTGAAGCGCCCCTTCCATGCCATCCATAAGAGCCAGGTAAAGATGCCGAGTCCAATGATCATGTGCAGGGCGTGCAGCCCGGTCATGATGAAGTAGAGAGCGAAGAAAATCTGGGCGTGGCGCGGATTGGCGTATTCGTTGGGATGTCCGGGAATCGACACGTGATCGAAGCTGAAGGATGCACCCGGGACATGGTGCTCGTCGAACTTGTCTTTGTACTCCTTGCCCTTAATGCCGAGGAAGGTGAGTCCGAACAGCATGGTGAGGATGAGGGTGCCGATGAGAAGGGCTCGACGGGAGGTCTGTGCGGCCCAGATCGCAAGCACTACGGTTAAGCTGCTGCAGATTAGCACGGCAGTATTGGTGCCGCCGAGAAATGCATCGATGGATTTGCTGGCGGCGGCGAAATCTCCGAAATACCAGCGGCGATAGATCAGGTAGGCGCAGAAAAGTCCGCCGAAGAACATGACTTCGGTGGCGAGGAAAATCCACATGCCGAGGCTGGAGGCTTCGCGTTGTTGCTCTTCGGTGGCGAAGTGGTGCAACAGAGCCGGATTGTGGGTCTCGCCGTGAGCGCTGCCTTGGGCATTACCTTGGACGGCGGCGGTGGAGCTATCCGACACTGGGCGCCTCCTCATCGGGATGAATGCCGGGGTGAGAGTCGATTTCGTCGTAGTTATAGGCTTCCCAGGTAACGACCGGCTCCTTTTCAAAATTGAAGGTCGGGGGCGGAGACGGCGTCTGCCATTCCAGGCCGGCGGCGTTCCAGGGATTGTCGGGCGCGGGTTTGCCGTAGCGCATCGACCACAGGAAGTAAATCATCGGCAGCAGATAGCCAATACCGAGCACGGTCGCGCCTGCAGTTGAAAGCACGTTCAGCACTTGGAACTCCGGCGGGTACTGATAATAACGGCGCGGCATGCCGACGTAGCCGAGAATGAACTGCGGGAAGAACGTCAGGTTGAATCCGATGAAGACGATCAAAGCCGCGAGACGGGCCCAGCCCTCGGGATACAACCGGCCGGAAATTTTCGGCCACCAGAAATGCATGCCGCCGAGATATCCCATGAGCGCGCCGCCGACCATGATGTAGTGGAAGTGCGCGACCACGAAATATGTGTCGGTAACGTGCACGTCGATGCCGAGACACGCCAGGAACAGCCCGGTTAGTCCGCCGATGGTGAACAGGCCGAGGAAGCCGAAGGCGTAGAGCATGGGAGCGTCGTAGCGGATGGAGCCCTTGTAGAGAGTGGCCGTCCAGTTGAAAACTTTGACGGCGGAGGGCACAGCGACTGCGTAGCTCAGCAGAGAAAACACCAGCGCTGCGTAGACCGAGATGCCGGCCACGAACATGTGGTGCGCCCAGACGAGAAATCCGAAGACGGCGATGGCGATCGACGACAGGGCGACGAAACTGTAGCCGAAGATGCGCTTGCGGGAGAAGCAGGCAAAGATCTCGCTCATGATTCCCATGGACGGCAGGATCATGATGTAAACGGCGGGATGCGAGTAGAACCAGAACAAATGCTGGAAGAGCAGCGGATCGCCACCCAGCTTGGGATCGAATATACCGAGATGGAGCGTGCGTTCGACGGCGACCAACACGATGGTAATGGCGATGACCGGAGTGCCAAGAATCTGGATGATGCTGGTGGCATAGTGCGCCCAGATGAATAAAGGCAGTCGCGACCATGTCATTCCCGGACAGCGCATGCGGTGGATGGTCACGACGAAATTCAGGCCGGTGAGGATGGAAGAGAATCCGGCGACGAAGATTGCGAGTCCGGCTTCAACGATTTTTGTGTTGGTGAAGGCGGTGCTGAAGGGCGTGTAGAAGGTCCAGCCAGTGTCGACGCCGCCGGTCAGCATGCAGTGCAGCATCATCACGCCGCCGATGATGTAGAGATACCAACTGAGCAGGTTGATGCGCGGGAAGGCCAGGTCTTTGGCGCCGATCATCATGGGCACCAGGAAATTGCCGAGCACGGCGGGAATCGACGGGATTAGAAAGAAGAAAACCATCACCATGCCGTGCATGGTGAAGAGCTTGTTGTAAGTGTCGGCCTGGACGAGGTCGCCAGCTGGAGTGAGCAGCTCGAGGCGGATCATCAGCGCGAAGAAGCCGCCGATGAAAAAGAAGAACGTGATCGACATCAGGTAGAGCAGCGCAATGCGCTTATGGTCGGTCGTGAACAGCCACGAGCCGACACCATAGTGCTTATTCAGATAATTCTCGCGCTCTCCCTGAGGGCCGTTGGACATCGCCATTACTGATTCACCTGACTTCCTCTGGACGGCGCTTTGGCCGGAGCCTGCGCCGGAACTGCTGCGGAGGCGGCTTTCACTCCGCCCGCGGCCGGTTGCGACAACGATTTCACGTACGCCACCAGCGCGTTCAATTGCTCTTCACTTACAAGCCCCTGAAACGTGGGCATGATCGGCTGGAATCCTTTCACTCGTTTGGCGCCGGGATCGAGGATGCACTCGCGAATGTAGTTCTCGTCGGCAGTAACGGTGCGTCCATCTTCCAGCGACACGGGCCTACCGAAAACTCCCTGCAGGTTGGGGCCGCGGCCCTGCGAGTCGCTGCGATGGCAGGTAACGCAGCCGAGTTCGGCGAAAATCTTTTCTCCTGTCGCGGAGAGCGGGCCGCCGGTGCCGCCGCTCATCCAAGCTTCGTATTGCGCGGGCTCCATGACGACGATGGAGCCGATCATGCCCGAGTGCTGCGTGCCGCAGTACTCGGCACAGAAAAGATGATAAGTGCCGGGTTTGATCGCGCGGAACCAGGCCACGGTGTAGCGGCCGGGAAGCACGTCCTGCTTCATGCGGAACGCGGGAACATAGAAGCTGTGGATCACGTCCTGCGAAGTCATGATCAGCTTGACGTCGCGGCCGACGGGCACGTGCAGCTCGTTGATCTCGCGCTGGCCTTCGGCGTGTTCCAGTTTCCACATCCACTGTTTGGCGACCACGTAAACTTCGGTCGAGTCGCGCGGTGGAGTGCGGCCATGGAAATAGACCACCGCCCCCCAGCCGAAGATAGCCAGAAACACGAAGAGGGGAATGATCGACCAGGTCAATTCGAGCGGGGTGGAACCTTCGATCTGCTCGGCCTGAACGCCTTGCCGGCGGCGGTAACGCGCGGCGAAATAAATGACGCAGGTAAAAACCAAGAGCGTCATCAACCCGGACACGATGATCAGGAAGATGTAGAGCGCATCGACGTTGCCCGCCGTGGTCGACGCTCGATCCGGCCATAATGGAAAATTATCGAGCATAGTGCGTCAGTCGTTGGTCGTTGGTCATTGGTCTTTCGTCGTTGGTTTTTCGTCGTCGGTCTTTGGTCGTCGGTCTTCGGTCTTTAGTCATTTCGCTTCAATCGTTCCAGGTTCTGTCTTACGTTAAGCTGCTCCGGGGTGTCCGGCGGGGCGGGGCGGCCTTCTCCAGACGGAACAAAATCAGAAGCAAGCCGCCAAGGATCAAAATCGTGAGCCCAGCCTCCGAGCTTCAAAACGTTGCTTATGATCGCACCGTATTTTCCGGTCGCCGGATCGTAGTGGTAGCAATACAGCAAGACCTGATCGACTGCGTTGCCGATTTTGCCGTGCGACGCCTCGACCAATCCCATGCGCAGGTCTTTGGGCGGATAGTCCACACCGTAAAAATAGCGCGAGATGCGGCCCTGCGGCGTCAGCACCATAATCGCAGTGGCGTGCGCGAATTGGTTGCTCTTGGCGTCGTACTGATACTGAAATCCCACGGCCTTGGTGAGCGCGTTGATCGACTCCGGCGGTCCGGTCAGAAAATGCCAGCCGGAAGCCGCACCGGCACGGCCATAGCGCTTGAGATAGTCTTGCTTCTTGGCGGCAGCGATTTCGGGAGTCTCTTGCGGATTGAAGCTTACCGTAATCACATCGAATTCATTGCCCACATCGAACTTCACCATCTTCATTGCGCCGGTGAGCCCGGCCAGAGCTTCTCCGCACAGCATGGTGCAGTTGTAGTAGACGAGGTTCAGAATCAGCGGCTTCTTGCCGAAATAATCGCCCAACTTGACGGTGTGGCCTGCGTCGTCAACAAAAGTGAGATCGGCGGGAACTTGACCGTCGAGATGTTGCTCGATGCCAACGTTCTGCAAGTTTGGCGGCCGCACGTTTGACGGTGGGGACATGATGCCTTTGGTCATGGCCTGGGACATGGCCTGGGGCTGCACTGTAATGAGCGCCGCCGTTACGAAGACCGCGATCACTATGAAGTGCACAGTTCTGCGAGTACTGGCGGAGATCGCCGTCGAGCGTTGCTCGACCGGACAGCCGAGGGCGGCTGTCCCCACATGAACCAGTGCTGCGGACCTCGAATTGTGGTTCTGATGGGTCACTTCGTTCCCTTCATCTCGCCTTTGTCACCTACTGTTTTGTAGTCCGGCGCCTTCGCGGTTCCAGACCGCGGGCGCACCGGAAGTCCGCGCTGCGCGATCAGGTCCATCGCACGATCAATGGGGATGCGGACCGTTCCGGCGTTCTTATCGATGTAGTCGTAGGTGCTCAGGGTTTGTTCTTCCTTGAGTCGATCGCCGTTGAGTTGGCCGCGCTCGTCGTCTTCCAGTCTTGGGTCGGGGAATGCGGTCTTGACATAGTCCTTCGAAACGTGGCGCGTGTCCGTGGGAGCGTTCGTCACCAGCGGACTGACCGGAGCCTGCTCGGCCGCGGCGCGCTTGTCGAGATATGAGTACAGGCCATTCACCACGAAATACACGATCAGCCCGGCGACGGCCAGGCCCGCGAGGAAATACAGCACACCGGCGATGCCGATGTCGCTGCGCTCGTAGCCGCCGTTGCCGGCCGGATCCGCGGGATGTAGGTCGTCGCTCATGGTTAGTTCTTAGTTCTCGGTTCCCAGTTCTCAGTTCTCAGTTCTCAGTTCTCAGTTCTCAGTTCTCAGTTCTCGGTTCTCGGTTGCCGGTCTTCGGTCTTTGGTCTTCGCTTCGGATTCTTGCGTCGTTGCTCGCAGCTCGCCATTAGCTCATGCACCTCCATGGTGATGGGCTGGCTCCATTACTTCCGATGCCGACGGATCATAGGCCGGCAGGAGCGGGAGCGATCCCAGATTGTGGAAGAAGTAAGCCAGCCAGAGGCCGCCAATGGCGACCGGAACGATTACATCCGCCACGGTAAATTTGAAAGTCGATCGAAAAATTCGGAGCGATGATCCAGAACATATCCACGTAGCGCATCACCAGCAGCCACACCGCCAGCCACACCAGCCTGCGAATGTCGCGTTTGAACGAGCGCGAAAGCAGAATCGAGAAAGGAACGGCGAAGTGAAAAATCACGACGATCAGGCCGACGTAGCCCCAACCGCCATTGATGCGCCGGATATAGTAGGTGATCTCCGCGGGCAGGTTGCCGGCCCAGATGATGAGCCACTGCGAAAAATTGAAATACGCCCAGACCATGGTGAAGGCCAGCATCCACTTGCCGTGGTCGTGGACGAAGTCGGGCTTCAACATTTCCGACATGGGCTTGTAGTTGAAGAGAATCCGCTCGACCACCACCGCGAAACACATGGCGGCAAGCACCTGGCCGATGAGCACAACCAAGCCGAAGATGGTCGAAATCCAGCTGGGGTCGAGCGACATGACCCAGTCAATGGCAGCGAAGGAAACCGTGAATCCGTAGAGAATGAGGCCGGGACCAGCGACCGCTTTGAAGCGGTCGGCGTTGTTGGGACCGTTGGGCCGGTCGCCGTCCTTCGACCATTTCGATAGCAGGAACGACAGCAGGTTCCAGATCGCGAAGTAGAATACGGCACGCCAGATGAATCCGCTGGTCGTGAGATACGTTTTGGTGATGTCTGCGAGATGTTCGCGAAGATGCTTGTCGGTGACTTCGCTCAGTGGCCGCGCCCAAATGTAGAGATTGTGCATTCCGAGAATGATCGGAATGAAGAGAGCCGCGAGCAGAGGTAGAGTGCGCATGGCCGCACCTTGAATACGGCGAATGACTACGCCCCATCCGCCGCCGGTTAGATGGCGGATCATGATGATTGCCATGGACCCAAGGGCCAAGCCCAGCCACAGCATGAAGCCAATCAGATAGGCAGGATAAAACTCTGCGGGCCGCGTAACCGCGAGAATAACCGCGACAACACCGAACACGACGCCGATAACCAGCGACCGCCGCGAGATGGTCTTCACCACTGGCGGGGCCGTGAAGTCGAATTGGTTCGCGGGCGCCGCGCTCATTTCGCTTCCTCTTTCGAGAGATCTTTTTTCGAATTCGACTCCGGGACCACGACCGGCAAGCTTGCGCCTGATCCAGGTTCGCGGAACTTTGGCGGCTCCGACGGAATAGTCTGGCCCGCGGGCACGTCCGCCATGGTCGCGTTCTGGCTTAACTGCAAGGCGCGGACGTAGGCGACGATATTCCAGCGATCCTGCGGCGGAATCTGCGAAGCGTAATCGGGCATGATGCCGAAGCCTTCGGTGATCACGTCGAAGAAATATCCTACGGGAGCCTTTTGCAGCCGCACGATGTGGAACGACGGCGGCTTGCGGGCGAAGCCGCGCGAGGGAACGAAGCCGTTGCCGTCTCCTACTCGCGAATGGCAGGGCGCACAGAAGATATTAAAGCGCTCGCGGCCGCGATCGAGAACGCGTCTCGTCACCGGGAAGGGCATGACGTCGCCGGGATTGTTGCCGATTTTGCCGGTATAAAAATACGTGTCTTCGTGCAATTGTCCGCGGGCGACCGTGCCCTCGACCGGAGGTCGTTCCGAGCGCTGATCGGGGAAGAAGTCGCTGTGGGAGAGCGGATTCTGCCGCGGCTGCACGTGCATGTCGATGCGGCAGGCGGAGGCAGTGACAATCAGCACCAGCAGCAAAAGCGCCGTCGAGCTTTGCTCGACCGGACGCGCGAAAGGCGCCCGTCCCCACACGAGTTGCGGCACCACGGACGAGTTTGCGGAAGTGCGGCATGCTAGCTGGGCACCTCCGAAACCGAGCGCGGGGCGAGGCCTTCGAGGAATGCGCGCGTGGCCGCGGGATCGTATTTTTTATCGGAAGAAAACACGATCAGAAAGAAACGATCTTTCGAGGCGGAAGAAAAGCGCGGCACATTGAATACCGGATGGTACGGCATGGGTAGGCCGTTCAGCGCTAGCATGCCGAACACCGCGGAGATTCCGGCGAACAGAATCGTCATTTCGAACGTAATAATGATGAACGCCGGCCACGAATGGTAGGGCTTGCCGCCGATGTTCAGCGGGTAGTCGACGGCTGACATCCAGTACTGCATGAGGTAGCCGGACAGTCCTCCAATAATTCCGCCGATCAACACCACCAGCGGAACTTCATCGTGATGAAATCCAATCTCTTCCGCCAGGCCCTCGATGGGGAACGGGCTGTAAGCGTCGATCTTCTTGTATCCGGCCTCGTAGGTGTGCTTGGCCGCGTCGATTAAGCGCCTGAGCGGAATCGAATTCCGCCATGATGCCGTAGATGGGATCGCGCTTCGCCATTATTCCTTCACCTCTGCTTCCGGTAGAAGGGTGCGCATTTCAAAAATCGAAATCGCGGGGAGGATGCGCAGGAACAGGAACATGAGCATGAGGAACATGCCGATGGTGCCGATGTAAGTCATCCAGTCCCAGCGCGTGGGGTAATACATACCCCAGGACGAAGTCAGGAAGTCGCGCTGCAGGCTGACGACGATGATGATGAAGCGCTCCAGCCACATGCCGACGAGAATCACGCCGGAGATGAAGAAGAGCGCGAGCGGACTGGTGCGCAACTTGCGAATCCAGAGCACTTGAGGAATAAAGATGTTGCAGATCAGCAGCGCCCAATACGGGCCGGCATATGGCCCGTGCAGCCGGTTCCACAAGGTGAATGCGTCGTAGCGGTCTCCGCCGTACCAACCCATGAAGGCTTCAATCCCGTAACCGTAGGCCACGATCAATCCCGTGGCCAGCATGACCTTGGCGGAGTTCTGCAATGGCGCTCGGTGATGAAGTCTTCCAGACCGTAAATTTTGCGAATGGGGATGGCCAGCATCAGCACCATGGCGAAGCCGGAATAGATGGCGCCCGCGACGAAGTAGGGCGGGAAGATAGTGGTGTGCCATCCCGGGACGATGCCGACCGCGAAGTCGAAACTCACGACCGTGTGGACAGACAGCACGAGTGGCGTGGCGAGTCCGGCGAGCAGCAGATACATGGTCTCATAGCGGTGCCAGTGGCGCGCGGATCCGCGCCAGCCCATGCAAAGCATTCCGTAGATGATCTTCAGCGCCTTGTTGTCGGTGCGGTCGCGCAGCGTGGCCAGATCGGGAATCAGTCCGACGAACCAGAACATGGCGGAAATCGTGGCGTAAGTCGAAACCGCGAATACGTCCCACATAAGCGGGCTGCGGAATTGCGGCCATACGCCCATGGTGTTGGGAATAGGAAAGAACCAGTAGGCCAGCCACGGTCGCCCGACGTGAATCGCGGGGAAAAGTCCGGCGCAGGCTACGGCGAAGAGCGTCATGGCCTCGGCGAAACGGTTGATGGAATTGCGCCAGGACTGGCGGAACAATAAGAGAATGGCGGAGATCAAGGTACCGGCGTGGCCGATGCCGATCCACCACACAAAATTAACGATCGCGAAGCCCCAGCCGATAGGGATGGTCACACCCCAGATGCCGACGCCTTTCAGGAAGAGGTATCCGACGGCGAACAGCATCATCATCGTCAGCATGAAGGCGATGCCGAAGCCGACGAACCATCCGTTGGTGGCGGGACGGGTCAGCACGATGGCGCTGATTTTTTCCGTCACCGTGCCGAAGGTATGGCCGGGTTCGATGACCGGAGCGCGATCGGCGGCTACCGTCGATTTGTATGGCTCGTTCATGCTTTCACGATCTTCGTGCTTTCAAAATCTTGACGCTTTCACGTGCTTCACACTCTTCACAAATCGATGTCATCGTGAGGAGGGCGCAAGCCATCCGAACGACCTTACGACCGCGGCGAACACGATGCGGTCAACGGGAACCCCCACGCCGCATCCAGCATAGGATTTCCCATCCACGTCATTACAGGCGTCGGACCGACGTAAGGTCCCTCGCCCCAACTCCGCCGGCGCTCAGGATGACAAGCTGACGTCATGAACTCTCCAACTCCGGATTCGGATTGCGGACTTCCGCTAAGTACGTCGTCCGCGGACGCGTGTTCAACTCGCCCAGCAGGCTGTAGTTGCGGGCCTGCGCTTTCAACTTCGAAACTTTGCTGTTCGGGTCGTTGATGTTGCCGAACATGATCGCTCCCGCCGGACACGACTGCTGGCAGGCGGTCTGCAATTCGTTCTCGTGCGACGCGTCGTTGATCTTGCGATCTTCTTTCTCGGCGTCGATGCGGCGCTCGTTGATGCGCTGGATGCAGTACGTACATTTTTCCATGACGCCGCGGCTGCGCACGCTGACGTCGGGATTGCGCATCATCTTGTATTGAGGCGTATCCCAGTCCTGGAACAGCAGGAAATTAAACCGCCGCACTTTGTATGGGCAGTTGTTCGAACAATAGCGCGTGCCCACGCAGCGGTTGTAGACCATGTCGTTCAGGCCTTCGGTCGTGTGATTGGTCGCGCCAACCGGGCAGACGACTTCGCAGGGCGCGTCCTCACACTGCATGCAGGGGACGGGCTGGAAGAATGCCTTGGGATTGTCGCGGTCGCCCTGGTAGTAGGCGTCGACACGAATCCAGTGCATGTGCCGGCCGATGACGACCTGCTCCTTGCCTACGACGGCGATGTTGTTCTCCGACTGGCAGGCGATCATGCAGTTGTTGCAGCCCACGCAGGAGTTCAGATCGATGGTCATGCCCCACGCATAGTCTTCTTTGTCGTAAGGGTAGGGCGTGTACAACGTCAGATCCTTGGGGACTTCGTCTTCCTTGGCAAACTCCGGCTCTTTTTTATATTCCTCGAGCGTAGTCTCGCGGACCAGTGGACGATGGGCGCCGTCGGGCGTGTCCATCGACTGATAGCCCTGGGTCGAGGCCAGCTTGTAAGTTTCGCCCGTCTTTTTTATCGTGACCCCGGAAGCGATCCAAGGCGCAGCGGAAGTGCGCAGCGCGTAGGCGTCGAAGCCCTGCGCGGTGCCGACGCGCCCGGCGCGCTTGCGTCCGTAGCCGAGAAATACGGTGACGGAATTGTCGGGATGGCCGGCCTGAATCCAGACGGCGCCGGTAACTTTCTTCCCGTTTAATTCAAGCTCGACCACGTCTTCGGTCTTGATGCCCAGCCTGTCCGCCATCTTGGGGCCGATGAGCACGGCGTTGTCCCAGGTGAGCTTGGTCATCGGCTTGGGCAATTCCTGCAGCCAGCCGTTGTTGGAAAATTGCCCGTCGTGGATGGTGGGGTCGCGGCGGATGTTCAGTTCGATCGCGTTCGGATCGGACTTCGGCAGCTCGCCGATTTTGGGAGCTACCGACGCGAACCGCAGATCCTTCGGCCCGAACGTTGTTCCGGCAATCCAGCCATCGTGCAACGACTTGCGCCAGAATTGTTCAAAGTCGGTGGGGGCGTCGTGCCGCACTGGGAAATTGGGACCTTGCTTCTGCCAGTAGGAGCGGACGAGATCGTAACCAGTAGCATCCGCCTGGCCGGAAAGCAGCGCAACAAATTCCAGCGCGCTCTTGCCGTTGTACAGTGGCGCGATCAGGGGCTGAATAATGCTTACGGTGCCGTCGTAGGCGCGGGCATCGCCCCACGACTCCAACTCGTGCGTCTGATTCACATGCCAGTGGCAAAGCTCGGCCGTCTCGTTCTGATAAAGCCCGTGGTGCACACGCAGGGGAATCTTACTGTTGGTCAGAGCATCGGCGAAGTTGAGATCGCCAGGAGCATCGTAAACCGGATTGCCGCCGAGAATCACCAGCAGGTCGACCTTGCCTGCGCGCATGTCGGCGACGAGATCTTTGATCGACTCAGTCTGATTGACCGGGTTGGCATCGACGGGATCGGTATAGAACACCGTCGTCCCGATGTTGCCGAGCTGATTATTGAGGGCGTGAGCCAAGGCATGAACGGCGGGCGGTTGATGATCGCCCACAACCACCAGACTATTTCCGTGAACACGGTTAAGGTCAGCAGCTAGCGCGTTGATGAACGCGTCACCCGGTTCAGTCAAGAGGTAGAACGATTTTCCCTGAAGCGCCATCATCTTTGGGAGGCTTGCCATCACGCCTTCAAGGTCGGCGGCCCTTACTGGCAGCCGATGATCCGCCTTCGCCCCCGTCGAAGTCGGCGTGCTCTCGACGACATACAGCCGATTCATCGGCGCGTCCGGATTGCGGCGCTTGGCGAAGTCGCGGATGTATTTCGTGTTGCCGGGGAATCCGGCGTAGAGGAAGTCGGCGTCGAGCGAGACGATTACGTCGGCCTTCGACAGATCGTAGCGCGTCTCGACCGGCTGGCCGAAGGCCAGCTTCGCGCCTTCGAGCACGTTGTCGCGATTCACCGGCTCGTACACATGCCACTTGGCCTGCGGATAAATCTTCAGGAAGTTGCGCAGCTGATCGGCCAGCGTAGGCGAAGAAATCGTCGGCGTCAGAATGCGAATGCCCGCGCCCTGCAACGCCTTCTGCGCGCTCAGGGGCCCGCGGATCGCGCCCAGAAACGCCTGCCACGAGCGCAGCATCGCCCATCGACACGACGGTCTGCGAGCGGTCCGGATCGTACATTCCGAGAATCGAGGCCTGCGCAAAAATATCCGTCCCGCCGATCGACGCCGGGTGCAGATCGTTGCCTTCAACTTTCGTGGGACGGCCGAGATGGCTTTCGACCAGAATCGGGCTGGCGTATCCGCCGAGCGTGCTCGCCGTCGCGTAGAACATGGGCGACCGGGAATCACGCCTTCGGGCTGGCGAACATACGGAACGATCGGCTCCAGCGGGAGGCGCACGCAGCCGGTCATCCCGGCGAGGCCGAGCGACGCGCCCATTACTTTCAGAAATCCGCGGCGCGAGACGGAATCGACCCACTCGGATGCACCTTTGGGAAATTCGCGATGCAGGGCTTGCTGGAAATCTTCCGCTCCAGCAAGTTCTTCCAGGCTGCGCCAGTATTCCGGGCCGTTTTTTCCGGCGGCATCGTGCGCCGTCGCCTGGTCGATCTTTGCGCGCACCTCGGTCCAGATCCAGTTTGCCGTGGCTCGGGCAAACGTCTTCGCGCTTTTTGATCTGAATCAGGCCGCCGTCTTGTCTTTCCGTCTTCATGACCTGCTATTTCATAGCTTTCACTTAAGCCCTGTCATCCTGAGCGAGGATTTTGCTCCGGCAGAGCCGGAGCAAAACCGCAGTCGAAGGATCCCTGTAACACCCGATAGCGGTATGACCCCGTAAGGGATTCTCGTGGCGCTGCCCGCGTCCGCGGGAGAACTCCCTGGCTCGGCAGCGGCACGGCCGACGTTCCCGGGGTCCTTCGACTCCGAGTTTGCTCCGGCAAGCCGGAGCAAACTCTCCGCTCAGGATGACATTCATCCTTTTCACTCCTTCACTCCTCTACCGGTGACAAGTGCTGCACGTTGTAATATCTTTCACGCTGCGAACGTTATATTTCTTCGATAGCGCCGCGCCCAACTCCATCTGATCGGCAAAGCTCTGGCCGTCGACCACCACCGGGTTCGCCCCGGTCGGCTGCTGGTAGCGCATGTTGAATACTTCCGAACGCGGGCGCAGATTTTTTTCCGGTGCGCGATGGCAGCCCAGGCACCACTCCATCTGTAACGATTCCTGCTGATACATCAGCGGCATCTGGTCGACGGGACCGTGGCAGGTATTGCAACCGACTCCTTTATTGATGTGAATGCTGTGGTTGAAATAGACGAAGTCGGGAAGTTGGTTCACTCGCGTCCACTGCAGCGATTCGCCCGATTTGTAGCTGGCGCGCACGGGCTCGAGCAGTTGCGCGTTGGTCCATATCTGCGAATGGCAGTTCATGCAGGTCTTGGTCGGAGGAATGCCGGCGAAGCTCGAAGTCTCAACCGAAGTGTGACAGTAGCGGCAGTCGATGCCGAGTCCGCTGACGTGGTGCTGATGGCTGAATGGAACCGGTTGCGGCTTGCGCACGCCGGCATAGGTAACGTAGGGCGAGCGCTGAATTTCCATCGCCATCCAGCCCAGCGCAGCCACGACGAATACCGCGCCAAAAATTGTGGCCCGGGACAGAGTATTCGTGCTGCGATGAAAAATCTGCGACATTCTCTTATGAAATCTGGCTGAAGAGACCCGGCGGATCGTCCGCTAAAATGCCCGCTAAAATGTTCGACACTGATTCGTTACGGCGAAAAGAAAACCACCCACTGGTTTTCTAAGTTGGCTGTGAAACTGGAGATTATAAATACTTCAACGGAGTTTGTCGCGGATTTTTGCAATTTGGAAAAGAAAAAAGTGTCGATGGGAACGTTACTAAGAAAAATGTTGAGTTTTTCAACGGCA
Source organism: uncultured Acidobacteriaceae bacterium (assembly GCA_963709385.1). Taxonomy (GTDB): domain Bacteria; phylum Acidobacteriota; class Terriglobia; order Terriglobales; family Acidobacteriaceae; genus Sulfotelmatobacter. Next base: position 71,858 of record CAVPWD010000021.1, on the reverse strand, counting down.
CGGCGCGACGACGACGGCGCCGGACGAATGCGTCCGGGGCTACGCGAAGCTACCGCAGGTTCATCACTAACAGCTTCGGCTCGGTCATCTCTTCGATGGCGTAACGAAGGCCCTCGCGGCCCAGGCCAGAATCTTTCACGCCACCGTAGGGCATGTGGTCGATGCGGAATGAGGGCACATCGCCTGCGATCACGCCGCCAACTTCGAGTTCTTCATAAGCCTGGAAAAGCAACTTCGCATCGCGAGTAAACACACCGGCCTGCATGCCATACACGGAATAATTCACCTTGCGCAGCGCGTCGTCGAAATTCTTGTAGGGCTCAACCGTCACCACCGGGCCAAAAATTTCCTGGCTGTTCACCTTCATTTCTGGCTTGGTCCCGGTGAGCACGGTGGGTTCGACAATAAGATTCTGCCGGCCGCCGCCGCACAGCAGGCGCGCCCCAGCGTGCACGGCGTCTTCGATCCAGGTTGTCGTGCGAATTGCGTCACTCTCGCGGATGAGTGGACCAACGTCGGTCGAGTCATCGAGCGGATCGCCGATCTTCAGCTTCTTCACTCCTTCCACCAAAAGGTCAGTGAATTTTCCGTAGACCGAATCTTCCACCAGAATGCGCTGTACCGAAATGCAGGTCTGCCCGGCGTAGGCGAAGCCGCCCGTGACGCAGCGGTCGGCGGCGTAGGCGAGGTCGGCGTCGCTGTGCACGATGACGGCGGCGTTGCCGCCCAATTCCAGAACCACTTTTTTCTTCCCCGCGCGGCGTTTGATGTCCCAGCCCACGGGAACGCTGCCAGTAAAACTGATGAGCTTGATGCGGTCGTCGGTGACCAGCAGGCCGGCGTCTTCGTTCGAAAGAGGAAGAACGTTCAGTCCGCCGTCAGGCCAGCCCGCCTGTTGAACACATTCCGCCAGAAGCAGTGAGCAGAGCGGCGTCTGGGGCGCAGGCTTCAGCACCATGGGGCAGCCGGCGGCGATCGCCGGAGCGACTTTGTGCGCTACAAGATTGATGGGGAAATTAAACGGCGTGATGCCGGCTATCGGTCCCAGCGGAAATCGGCGCACGATACCCCAGCGGCCGGCGGTAAATTCCTGCCAGTCGAGAGGAAGAAATTCGCCGTAGATGCGCGTACTCTCTTCGGCGGCGACATTGAAAGTGAAAATGGCGCGCTCGACCTCGATGCGCGCGCCTTTGATGGGCTTGCCGGCCTCCTGGGCGAGCGTGCGCGCAAATTCTTCCTTGCGCTCGGCCATGGAAGCGGAAATCCGGCGCAACACGCGCTGGCGCTCGAACGCCGGCAAGCGGCGCGTGGTGCCGAATGCCTTGACGGCGGCGGCAATGGCTGCGTCGGCATGTTCGCGGCGTCCCTGAACCACGCGGGCGATGAGGCTGCCGTCGTACGGGGCATGAATTTCGACCACGTCGCCGTCTTCGCGCCACCGGCCATCCACAAAGAAACCGTGCGTCGCAACGGGCGCGATCGTCATCTCTGGCATGATGTCCCCCTGGCCCCAGCAGAACCGACTTCGACGATTATAGGACTTTTGGATTGGCGGCGTGCAGCGGGGCTTTTGAGAAACGTAACCACAGGGGACACAGGGGCAACACGGGGAAAGCTCACTTTCTTTACAATGAGCACGGCGTGGGGATGACGACGTTGACAATCATCGGCGAGATCGCGCAGCGCATTCGGCGGAAGGAAGTCTCTCCCGTCGAGATCACGCGGGCCTGCCTCGACCGCATCGAGAAGGCGAATCCTGCTCTCAACGCGTTCATCACGGTAATGGCCGAGTCCGCGCTGGCTGAGGCGCTCGCTGCTGAAGCTGAAGTTCTGCGCGGCGGGTGGCGCGGACCGCTGCACGGCATTCCGGTCGCATTGAAAGATCTCATCGACGTGGCCGGAGTGCGCACGACCGCAGCCAGCGCTGTGCACAAAGACCACATCGCGAATCAAGATGCCGAGGTCGTCCGCCGCTTGCGGCAAGCCGGAGCCGTGATCGTTGGAAAAAACAATCTGCACGAGTTCGCTTACGGCGGCAGTTCGTTGGTCAGTTATTTTGGCGACGTTCACAATCCGTGGGATGTCGCGCGGATTGCGGGCGGGTCGTCAGGGGGATCGGCGGCGGCGGTCGCCGGCGGTCTAGTCTATGCCACGATCGGCACTGACACAGCGGGATCGATTCGCGAACCGGCCGCTCTATGCGGCTGCGTGGGTCTGAAGCCGACGTATGGGCGGGTGTCGAGCCGGGGCGTGATTCCGCTGTCTTGGTCGCTCGACCATGTCGGGCCGTTCGCGGCCACCGTCGCCGATGCTGCCATCGTTCTTCAGGCGATCGCGGGTTACGATTCCGCTGACATTACCTCAGCCGAGGTTCCCGTGCCGGATTATGTGGCGGCCTTACGCGAGGGCGTGGCCGGATTGCGCGCGGGCGTGCCCCGCGAATATTTTTTCGACGACCTCGATCCGGAAGTGGCATCGGCGATGGAGCATGCCCTGCGTGGAATCAAAGGACTCGTTGCTGAGCTAAAGGACGTTCAGCTAAACGTTCCCACCGACCGCACAGTGCAGGCGGCGGAGGCGTACGGCTATCACGCGGAGAATGCGGCCAGGACTCCGGAACTTTATCAGCCGGAAACGCTTCGCCGCGTTCGCAGCGGGGAGGCGGTCACGGCAGCCGAATACATCCAGCGCCGCCGCGAACTGGACGAAGCTCGCCGCAGCATTGCTGACGTCTTTGCCGAAGTCGACCTGCTGGTGACTCCATCCACGCCAACGGCCGCTCCGACGATTGCCGAATTGAAAGCGAACCCTGAGGCGCTGCGCCCGGCCGAACTCAAGCTGTTGCGCAACACGCGTCCGTTCAACGTGTGGGGATTGCCAGCCATCTCAGTCCCCTGCGGCTTCACGAAGAATGGATTGCCGATTGGCCTGCAGATCGCAGGGCCGCACTGGCGGGAAGATCTGGTGTTGCGCCTGGCTCACGCTTATGAGCAAGCGACGATGTGGCACAAGCGGCAGTGCGCGAACTAGCATCGCCCGGCGGCGCGAACCGACAGAGCCGAACCTCTCGGAGAACCCTCCCATCACGCCATGCAATCGTGGGTTACTGAACCATGCACTACTGAACCATGCGCTACTGAACCATGAATTACTGGACTGTAAGAGTCATGGTCGTGAAGTGTTGTGACGACCCGGATGTTCCGGTGACGGTGATGGTGTAAGTCTGAGACGGATGTACGGCAGTGCTCGTGCCGGCACAAGCCGCTTGAAAGATCAATCCTCCGGCCAGCAGGCAACCCAGTACGCAAGCAGCAAGCCTCTTCCGGGGGACGCGACGAGTGTTGGAACCCGTCCCCAATAGAGCTAAGCCCGCAACCGGGAGCCATAGGAACTGAAACGGCAGTGACTCATGACGCGGCGAGGAGGAGCCGAGCAAGGCGCCCGCTGCGCCCGTGTCGATGGTCAGGATGGCCGTTGCCGTCCCATCCTCGAAAGGCACAGGGTTCTGGCTGAAGGAGCAGGTTGGCGCGGACTGTGCCGGCTGCACCGAACAGGCAAGAGTCACTGGATTATGAAATGTGGTCAGAAGTTTCATGGTTACAGTCGAGGTGGAATTCTGCCCTGGACTCACAGTGCCCGGGGTGGCGGCGGACGCGGCGATCGAGAAGTCGGTGCCTTTGTTCAACAGAACGCTGACTGTATTGCCGAGATAGTTCGCGACCACCAGGTCGGGTGCGTTGTCGTGGTTGAAGTCTGCAACGGCTACCCAACCCGGATTGGTTCCGACCGGGAAGTCCACATTTGCCTGGAAGGTGCCATCGCCGTTTCCCTTCAGAAACGAAACAGAGTTGAAGGCGGCGTCCGCGGTGACGAGGTCGAGTTTTCCATCGCCATCGAAATCGCCTCCGGCAAGCGACGCAACATAGTTGCCGGTCGGGTAGATCACAGGATTCTGGAAGGTCCCATCTCCGTTGCCCAGCAAGACTGCAATGTTGTTGTCGATGCAGTCTCCCATGGCCAGATCAAGATTGCCGTCATCGTTAAAATCCGCGACGAACCCTATCCGCGGGTTCTCGCCGGTGGCATAGAACACGGGTGACTGGAAAGAGCCATCCCCGTTGCCGAGCAAAACTTGAATGCCGAAAGAGCCGTTGTTGTTCAGGACCGCCAGATCGATCTTGCCGTCCCGGTTGAAATCTCCCGTCATGATGCCGAATGGGTTGATTCCGGCGGGGTACGGCACCTGGCCCTGGAACGTGCCATCACCGTTTCCTAAGAGGATCGAAACTGATCCGGGCTGGTAATTGGGGCCATAGTTGGCGGTAGCGATATCGAGATAACCATCTCCGTTAAAGTCCGCGACAGCCAGCCATTGGGGATTCAGCTCGGTCGCGTAGTCCACGTGCGGTCGAAAGGTGCCATCGCCATTGCTCAGCAGCACGTTCACGGTATTGTCGAGCGTGGTGATGGCCAAGTCGAGCTTCCCGTCGCGATTGAAATCGCCGACGACCACCGACGTGGGGCGAGTGCCCGTCGGGTAGTCGACGCGCGACTGGAAGGTACCATCGCCGTTGCCCAACAGGATGCTAACAGTGTTATCAGCACCGTTTGTTACCGCGAGGTCCAGCTTGCCATCTCCGTTGAAGTCGCCTACAGCAACACCCCAAGGGTAAGAGCCGGTTGCGTACTCGGTTTGTGGTTGAAACTGTGCGTGCAGAGGTGCGGCGAGCAAGAGGACGAAACAGCCAATCAAGCAAGTCCTTAACATAGTCCCTCCTCGGCAGTGCTTGGAGCCTCAGGGGGTGATGCACTCGGATGGGAGTTGCTCTTCGGAGAGGCGAGACGTGTTAGTGCCACATTGATGGCACACGAAGAGGCGGGTCGTGTCAGTGACGCGGGTCACAGGAGGTGCGAACTATGTACGATGAGTGGCCACAGCTGCGGAGTAAATTCAGCGCCGCCGCGGCTTGGACCAGGTTGCAGCATCGCCCAGGGCCCTCGCCGACGTTCAGGCTGGGGCGTATCGTTTGATCGAGATCTCCCGTGCGTGCTCTCGCGTTTTCGCCACGTCGTAAGCAAGCTGCATCCGGAGAAGGTGATCCATGTCGGGGCCGAACGCCTTTTCGATGCGCAGAGCCATTTCCGGCGTCAGCGCCGCCTTGCCGTGCAGAAGATCAGAGAGCGTAGCGCGGCGCACCTTCAAGATCTCCGCCGCCTTCGACACGGTGAGGCCAAGAGCTTCGATGACTTCGGTTCTTATCAGGTCGCCGGGATGGGGCGGGTTCTTCATGGGTATTTCAACCTCTCCTAGTGGTAGTCGATCAGGTCAATGTCACTGGCCGTGTTGTTCCGTTCGTCGTAATAGAAGACCAACCGCCAGTTTCCCGTAACAGTCAGGCTCCATGAGCCCTTCAAGTCGCCCTTAAGAGGATGCAACTTCCAGCCAGGAAACCGACGAAGCTGCTCCAGCGTCTCGGCGGTTTCGAGCGCGAACAGAAGCTTGCTCAGCTTGTCGGCCATCGCCGACGGTACGCCCCTGGCGCTTCCATTCGCGTAAAGCTCCCGCAGACCTTTGTGACGAAATCTCTATTCATGATGTTCTCCTTGTAACCGCTGTTGGTTGGTGGGCACTGCTTGCGGTTGCGCGCCCCGTTCCTTTGCCGGGGACCGCGGAAGAAGGAGAAACACCGGAAACTATTTACTTCCACCAGTATGTACGGTCAAACCGTACATGTCAAGCATTCGTTTGATGGGGACTCTATCTCTTTTCACTCGGCGAACACGGGAGCGGCAAGGTGAACGCGGTGGGACGCAGGTCAAATCGCCGGCTTCGCGCCCAAGGCTGGCATGAAGATATGCCGCCGACTGGGCTCGCTTCTGCGCGAGTGCCTTCATCAGTTTATCCTTTGCCCGATTCAGCCTCGATTTTTTCGCGCAAGCGAACGGTATGTACCTTTTGCGCGAGGGGTGGGCTAACCCCTATATACTTTCATTCCGAAGGGTTCTTCTATGAGGGTCTTGTTCGTCGTTTTAGTCTTGAGCGCCAGCCTGTTAGCACAGGAAAAAACAGCAAATCCATCGACGACCGCGCCGTCGAGCCTGACGAATAAGGACATATTGTTAATGCACGGGGCGGGGCTCAGCGACGAGGTCATCTCCGAGAAAATCCGCGACACGGCTTGCGGCTTTGACACGAGCCCTTCTGCGCTCGCCGACTTGAAGCCCGCGGGTATTTCCGATTCCGTGGTTCTAGAGATGATACGTTGCGGGTCACGAGGTTCCGCCGAGAAATCGCCGGCGCCAGAGGAGTCCTCTAGGGTGGGCGAGGCCAAGAGCCTAAACACCTACACGGTCTTCTTTGTGAAATCAGACCGAAAGTGGAGGCTTGGATTTCGCAGTGAACCATACGATAAGATTTCCGATTACTTGCAGACACGGCTGATTGCTGCCCTGCAAGACCGCGGACTTCGGCAGTCGCCCGCTCTTGAGGGGGACTGTTGTCTCCTGACGATCGAACTCCTTGAAGTCACGAGCCATCCAGCTGCGATCAAGAAGCCTGGGGTAGACGTGACGGCAAACTTGTCTGTCACTGATTCGCATCAGCGGATAATTTATTCGAAGGGATATCGCGGAGAATCACGAACCGTGATGAACACATGGGGACACCTGATTAACTACGCGGTTGAAGATATGGCCAAGAGCATGGCAAACGACGACAACCTAACCTGGGCGCTCGCGACCGGCAAGCTCTAAGCGATTTCTGACCTTAATCCACCGTCCGCACATCATCCGGCAGGGTTAATACGAATTCACACTTGCCGGTGACCACGGAACACGAGAGCGTTCCGCGGCGCAGGACTTTCAACGGAGTGTCGTCGGGGAAAGTGAGATGGTAGTCGGCGGCGCGGAGGGCTTCGGTGTAGGACTTCAACTTTTCGTCTCCGCTCACGAATTTCACGGCGTCGACCTTGCCGCCGGAACCAGCTCCGCGGCTCAGCAGGATGAAGAAATCTGCGTTGCCGGTTTGGGTGGCCTTGCCCAGGTCGATGGTGCTGAGATGCTGCAGCTCGCCTTTGCAGCGTGAGACGGCGGCGTCCGCCTTGGCGTCGCCTCCAGCCAGTGAGGCCAAACGTCCGCGAGTTTCAGGAATGGGGCGCAGACCATTCATCGACAACGCATAGGTGCGCAGCGCGCGATCTTTTTCGCCGCGCTTCTCGTAGATTTGGCCGAGATGGTCGCCCACTTCGCCATGGTGACCGAGTCCCCAGGCGGCGGCGACGTATTTTTCCGCCTGGTCGTAATTGCCTTCTCCGAAGTGCACCCAGCCGAGCGTGTCCCAGTAAGCGATCAACGACCCCACCAGCTGCAAGTCCTGCGGGGTGAGCCGGTCGAGCGTGATGTTCCGCATGGCCGCGGCGGTCGCCGATACCGAGGACTCGGCGTATTGCTGGGCCCGATCCAGATGCGATTTCTTTAGCGAGAGCTGGTAGGCAATGTTATTCCACACCAGCGGCGTAGCCGAGAGTTCGACTGCATGGTCGAATGCCGCCAGCGCCTTGTCATCCTGACCGAGATTGAGGTAGGCATCGCCCAGGCTCACCTGCAAGGTGGCACTCTCTTGCCCGGCGCTGTCAGGAGTAAGAGAAGCGGCTTTCTCCAGTTCGGTCACGGCCTCGTTGTACTTATGCCATTCGGCGTACATCGAGCCCAGGTAGCTATGGGCATAGCGGTCGAGCGGATTGCTCTCCAGTTGCTTGTTGAACGCTTTCGCCGCGTCTTCATACTTGCGCTCGTTCCAATAAACGCGGCCGAGGTAGTTGTAGGCATACTCGTCGTAGGGATTGACTTCGAGCTGCTTCTGGAACGCGGCGATCGCCTGATCGTTGTCGCGCATCGCGAAATAGATGAGACCCAGGCTGTTCCAGGCAACCTTGTTCTTGGGATCGATCTCCGTAGCTCGCTTCAAGAGCGCAATGGCCACGGGAAAGTTGCCGCCATCGGCAGCGGCGCGCGCGCTGTCGACCAGATCGTCCGCTTTCATGTCCGCAGGAGGAACCGGCGCTCCGGCGGTAGTGTTTTCCACCGACAACTGCTGCGCCAGATCGGCGCCCACGGCGCGCCGGAACGATTCGTAGTCAGCCGCACGGGAGACGGGAAGTTCATCCTGGCGAAGAGTCAATTTTCGGCCCGCGGTAAAGACTCCGCCATCAACTTTGTATGTGGCCTCGTATTCCGCATAGTCGCGCTTCAGGGCGAAGGCCAGTGGCGAGTGGGCGGTGTATTTGGCAGGCAGTTCGAGCCTGATCTTGTAGGAATACTCCGCCTTCGGACCGAGCTTCAGGGGCTCGGCATCGGCATCCGGATCGTCGTCGCCGTCACCAACATCGGGCAGGCTGAACTGCACCAGGGGCAAAATGATTTCCGTTTTCTTCTTCGACCAGTCGAGAAAGTTCACCTTAGAGACGTTGTACGACAGCGTGAACGGTTCGCGGGTCTTCGCCGGGTCGCTAACTTTGAGGTTGGTGATGTCGCCGCCCAGGCTGGCGTTCACGTTGTCGACCACTCGCTGCCAGTTGGCCTGGGGCACGCGGCGAAATACGGAACGCAGCAGCAGTTCTTCGTCGCCGCGAAACACGTAATTCACGTGCGCTTCGAGTTTGCCGATTTCGTTGATCTTTCCATTGATCTCGGAGAGTTCGGTATCGGGCATGGGCGTATCAGCCGGAGTCTCTTCAAGATGAGGAGCGATCGTAGACGGCGGATCCATCGGCGGAATCACCAGCGCCTGCTTCTTGCGCAGGGTAAACGCCAGCAGACGAAACGGCCCGACCTCGGCCGTTGTATCCATCCAGATTTCTTCTTTAGTCCCTTTCACGACGAGGGGCAACATGGTGATCACGTGGTCGAATTGCGAGGGAGAGGGCACATCGGGATCGAGTTTGCGGCTGGAATTAATCAGCACTGACCACGCATGCAGGCCCTCGGCTTCGAGCATGGAGGCCAGCAGTGTGTGCTTGTCCTTACAGTCGCCGTACTGGTTGTGCAGCACGTCAGAAGACGCGTGCGGCTGGTAGCGGCCCACGCCCAGCGACAGGCTGACGTAGCGGAAGTTGATGGCGACAAAATCATAGAGGGCTTCCGTCTTGTCCAGATCGGTGCTGAGCCCCTTGGTCAGTTCGTCCGCTTTGGCTTTAACTTCCGGCGAGGGCTTGCGGCGATCTCGCTCCAGGCTGGCGTACCAGCGCCCAATCTGTTCCCAACTCTCGAAAGTCGTTACTTGAATGTCGGGCCGGTCGTCGTCGGGACGATGCTTCTTTTTCTTTTTGTCTTTACTGTCCTTGGCCTTGTCGTCGTCCTCGCGTTCCAGGTGCGAGCTCGACCAGTGATACAGTCGCCGCCCGTTTTCTTCGGTAATCTTCGGATCTCTTCCCGGCTTGTTTTTCAACTTCAGGGTTCGTCCGGCCGGAACGTCAACATCAACCTCTTCGTCGAGCACAATGCTGTTTTTGTCGAAGTCGTATTCCGTCCAGAATTGCCCGGCGGCCAGCGGCGTATGAATCACCGTGACCATGTCGTACTCGAGCACTTCGCCCGGCCGCAGCCCGGGCACGGTGACGTGCTTCTGGCGATAGTCGGTGTAGACCGGAGCTTCGCGCTCCACCGGAGCGCTCAGATCCTGAACGGCGTCGTCGCCGGCCTTGACCACGGTGCCATCTTCTTTGAGCACGCGGACATACGGAATTTCAACCCGCTCGTTGGCCGAGTTGTAACCAAACTGCAATTGTCCCCACTGCTGCACGCCGGCTTCACTCTGCACGCGGATGCGGGCAACGAGCTCCTTGCGGCCCGTGCCGTCGGATTCGAAGCGGTAGCGCGTCAGCATCTTCTCGACGACGAACGACTCCTGCGAATAGTCATGACCCTTGTCGTCGGGCTTCGCCGCGTCTGCGGTTTTTCCTGCAGCAGACCCCGCCGATGACTTATCGACATCTTTAGTCTGGGCGATCTTCGCCGGTGGCGTGGAGCTCGATTGGGCTGGGCTCGACGGCTGAGAACTTGCGCTGGCAACCAGTAGGCCAGAAAAGAAAACGGCTAAATAGCGATTGCGCATAATGGAAGAACGGCGTTGATTGCCTATTATCCCATGCAGGCGACGTGCGAGTAATCCAGACGGCAATCGGCAGATTCGCGAGCGAAGTTTGGTTGGGGTTCGGAGTTTCTCGTGCAGCGGGGAGCGGGCGGAAGAGCAGACTTGGGAAGCTCTGAGATTGTCATTATATGACAAGTTATTTTCACCTTAGTATTGTGATTTCAGTCACATTTTTCTCCTCCCGAGCCCCAAAACGGGAGTAAAATTCCGCTTAGATAACCTTGCCACGCCATGAAGCGGGGCAGGCGTGACGCATAATGTTCTTGCGCCACGATCTTTCCGTCGGGAGGTTTTTGCATGGAAGATCGGGCCCCAGTAGTCTCTTCTGGTAGTGAGCAGTCCTCTACGAGCACATCCGCCATTCGACATCATGAAGGCCGCGGCGCCTGGGTTCTTACCTGCTACGGCATCTGCGGTCTGGCCTTGTTCGGAGTTCTGGCCTACTTCTTCTCGGACTTCATCGCTCATTAGTCCGCGCGCGGCTTGACGAACGGGCGTGCGCGCCCGCGGAATGGGGTGGGTGTGTACCTTTTACTTTTTGAATCCCGCTCGGGAATTATTTCGACTGTTCGCGATTTCTAATCCCGCCGTCGCGGCTCCGAAGCCGCCGCTTTGAACGTGCTACAATGAGCGGCCTTAGGAAGCGTTGCATCGGCACCCGGCTTTAACCCCACACAACGTTTGCGAGACGGAAGAAGAATCTGTGGCCAAGACCCCCACACCCAGCCCCACGCCCGTGACCTACGCCGATGCCGGTGTGGACATCAGCCGCGCCAATCGCACCAAGCAGCGCATCAAGTACCTCGCTCACAAGACATTTACTCGGGGCGTGCTCAGCGAGATTGGTGGCTTTGGCGGACTCTTCGCCGTGGACAAGACGAAATACACCGACCCCGTCCTGGTGTCGAGCGTCGACGGAGTAGGCACAAAACTAAAGATCGCATTCGAAATGGATCTGCACTCTACAGTGGGCGCCGATCTCGTCAATCATTGCGTGAATGACATTGCTGTCCAGGGCGCCGCGCCCTTGTTTTTCATGGACTACCTCGCGACCGGCATGCTGGACCCTGCGATTGCCGAGAAAGTGGTCGAAGGCATTGCCGATGCCTGCAAGCACAACGGCTGCGCGCTGATCGGCGGCGAGACCGCCGAGATGCCTGGCTTCTATCCTGACGGGGAATACGATCTGGCCGGATTCATCGTAGGAGTAGTCGAGCGCGAAAAGATTATTACTGGGAAAGACGTGCAGATTGGCGACATCATCCTCGGCCTGCCTTCGAACGGGCTGCACACCAACGGGTATTCGCTGGCGCGCAAACTGCTGTTCGAAGTTGCCCACTATTCGGCCGAGACCTACGTCAACGAAATCAAGAACAAAGTGGGCAACGAATTGATGCGCACCCACAAAAGCTACTGGCCCGCGCTCAGAAAATTGATTGACGGCCAGTGCGTCGCGGCTTTGGCGCACGTGACCGGAGGCGGCATTACAGAGAACCTGCCGCGCGTGCTTCCGCGCGGAACGGCCGCTGTGATCGAACTGGGGACGTGGCCCGTGCTTCCGATCTTCGAGCACCTGCAACAACTCGGAAACGTGCCCCAGGATGAAATGCTGCGCACTTTCAACATGGGACTGGGCATGCTGCTGGTCGTTCCGTCGGCGAAATTCAAGAAGGCCCAGTCGGTGCTGGAGCGCGTCGGCGAAAAAGCTTATACGATCGGTCGCATCGTCAAAGGCGAGCGCAAGGTGACGTACAGCTAAGAGCTAGCCACGCTCCGACAGATCTCGGATGGTGCGCAGCATCTTCTGCTCCATGACGAAATGCGCCGGCTCCCAGAACAGTCTGCCTACCGCGCGGGATGCGAGCGTCGGCGGCGTTCCGCCACGCAAGCGCGCGATCAGACGGGTCTGCCCGTCTCCCACCGGCTCCAGCGTAAAACTCCAGAAGCCCTCGTGAGCAAGCCTTCCAGCGCGGAGTTCCTCCCAATCGTTGGCGCTGACCATCACAAATGATCTTTCGGGTTGTACGACCGCGGCAATCATGCGTCCCTGCCCGCCAAATCGCTTTGGAGTGGCGAACCAAACGGTTTCTCCTACTGCGCGTGGCTTCCAGTCCGGCACGAGACGCTGCACCTTGGGCATGTCTGATCCGAACATGTTTTCGAAGACGGTGTAGCTGTAGAAACCGCCGCGGTCTTGCCCAATCTGCATCAGCCAGGGCCATATCTGCTGCGGAGAAGCATGAATCGTAATCGCATGCGTGGCCTGTTCCGCGTAGACCGGGAACAGATCGTCGCCGGGCAGCGTGGCGTAGACCTCCGCCGGGGTCGTGCCCCACCGCATACACCAGTGGCGCAGCCCGACATGATAGGCCAGCCCCGCAACGATCAGTAAAGTCGCAAGCGCAAGGGCACAACGCAGAATCCATTTCTTCATGGGATTGATCTCCGCTTTTTCGTGGCACTAACTGTCGCTTGAGCCTAGCCCTCGCGCGATCTCGCCGTCTGTGATCGCGGATACATTGGCCCGTCAGTGCTCACTTCTCCGCATTTGGGGTGCAGGCATTGCGGCCGCACTACGGTATTTGCTTTTTCTTCGCCTTTGTGGTATACTACTAAAGCCCCTTTCTTGTGCGACGTTGCCTTGGAGACCCGCAGTCGCGCAACCGGGGACTCATTTCCGAAAGGAAGCGTTTATGGACGACCTAGTCAGAACATTTTTCGAAACTTACGAAAAAGCGAACTCGACTTCAGATTTCGCGGCGATCGGCGACTTGTATGCGGAAACATTCCTGTTTGCGGGGCGGGATTCGGCGCAATCAGTCAGAAAGGCAGATTTCCTGAAGGTCATTCCTGGAATGAAGGATCATTTTGCGTCGCTAGGGCTGACAGACTCGCGTTTATCATCCGTGGAAACCACGCATCTCGGCTCTCGCTATGCCCTTGCAAAAGTGGGATGGACCATGACTGTGCGCGCTACTAATGGTGTCGTCAAGGATTTCAACGCCTTCGCGACCTACGTTCTCCAGCGGGACGATCACGATAAATTATCCATTCTCTTTCAGTTGGACTATCAGGATCTGGCTGCGGTGGTCAAGCAGGAACGAGGTGGGAATCCAAGTTGAGCGCTCCTAGTCTCACCCCCGGTTGAAGCCACGGCGGGGCTGTTGTTCTCGTGCGCACCAAACTATCTCTTCCGGTCGATATAAGTCCGGTCGATATAAGCTGGTTAAGCTCGCAAAGCCCCCGATGAAATCTCTCGGCATCCTCCTTTCCGGACGCGGTTCGAACTTCGTCGCTATCGCTGACAGCATTGAGGCCGGGCGGATTCCCGACGCACGAATCAGCGTGGTGATCTCGAACAAGGCCGACGCTCCCGGAATCGCGACCGCCCGGAAGCGCGGACTAAACGCACTGGTGATTCCATCAAAAGGCAAGCCGCGAGAAGAGCACGATCGCGAAGTGGTCGCCGCGCTCAAGCAGTACAACGTCGACCTCATCTGCCTCGCCGGATACATGCGCCTGCTCTCGCCCTGGTTCGTGCAGCAATTCCCGCAGAAAATTCTGAATATTCATCCGTCGCTGCTGCCCGCATTTCCTGGCCTCGAAGCACAGGAACAAGCATTCGCTTACGGCGTGAAAGTCTCCGGCTGCACTGTGCATTTCGTGGACGAAGAACTCGACCACGGCGCCATCATCGTGCAGAAAACGGTGCCGGTGCTCGATGGCGATGATGAACACACGTTGGCGGCTCGAATTCTCGCGCAAGAACACATCGCCTATACCGAGGCGATCAAAATTGTGATCAGAGGACACATAGAAATCACGGGGCGGCGGCTGTGGCCAAGTCAGAAGTCAGAGGGCAAAATGCAGAAGTAAAATTGAACCATCGCCATTGTTCTTGCTTCTTCATTCTGGCCTCTGACTTCTGCATTCTCTCCTGCCTAGTCAGAGGGCAAAATGCAGAAATAAAATCGAATCATGTGACATACATCACAGACTCGCGGCCTGCGAAAACATAAAAATAGCTTCCGTGGGGAACCCTCCTGACCTGAAAACTAGGACGAAGCAGTTTGCGCAGCGTATTCTGCGCCTGTATCGGTCTTTGCCGGCGAAGGAAGAGAGCCGAATTTTGGGAAGGCAACTTCTCCGCTCGGGGACTTCCGTGGGGGCAAACTACCGGGCCGCTTGCCGGGCCCGATCAAGGGCAGAATTCATCGCCAAGATTGGCATTGTTTTGGAAGAAGCCGACGAGGCCGTTTTTTGGCTCGAATTACTGCTCGAGGGCGGCGTCGTAAAACAGGAAAAATTGGACGCCCTGCTGAAAGAAGCCCAGGAGCTCACCGCGATTTTCGTTTCGTCGCTATGTACTGCAAAAGGCATTGCTTCCTGAGGAACTCGACTCCAGAGCACCTCATTGTTGTTTTCTTACTTCTGCATTCTGACCTCCGACTTCGCGCATCTCTTTATAATCAGCATCGCCATGGCGAACTTCGCTCCTGTAGACGAACAACTGACTTATCTCAAGAAGGGCGCCGCGGAAATCATTCGCGAGTCCGATCTCCGCGCCAAGCTGGAGAAGTCCTTCAAGACCGGCAAGCCGCTGCGCGTGAAGCTGGGCTTTGACCCCACTGCTCCCGACATGCATCTGGGCCACACGGTGCGTGCTCCGCAAGCTCAAGCATTTTCAGGATCTCGGCCACACGGCGATTTTTCTGATCGGCGATTTCACCGGCATGATCGGCGACCCCTCCGGCCGCACGGCGACCCGGCCTCCTCTCACGCGCGAGGAGATCGAGCAGAACGCCGAGACCTACAAGGAGCAGGTCTTCAAGATTCTCGATCCGAAGAAGACCGTGGTCGACTTCAATCAGCCGCTGGCTGGGCAAGCTGACGCCGGACGACTGCGTGAAGCTCTGTCCAAGTACACGGTGGCGCAGATGCTCGAGCGCGACGACTTCCCCAAACGCTTGAAGGAAGAGCGGCCCATCTCCATGCACGAACTGCTCTACCCGCTGGCGCAGGGCTACGATTCCGTCGCGCTCGAAGCCGACGTGGAACTCGGCGGCACCGACCAGAAATTCAATCTGCTGGTCGGCCGCGAACTGCAACGCGACTATGGGCAGGAGTCGCAGGTCATCTGACCATGCCCATTCTCGAAGGGCTCGACGGCGTGCAGAAAATGTCGAAGTCGCTGGGCAACTACATCGGCATCCACGAACCGCCGCTGGAATGTTCGGCAAGCTCATGTCCATCTCCGATGAAATGATGTGGAGGTATTACCAGCTGCTGACGGACGTGCAGACCGCCGAGATCGAAGGATTGAAGAGTCCGGGGATGCATCCGATGGATGCGAAAAAAGCGCTAGCCTACTACATCGTGAAAGATTTTCATACGCCGGCAGAGGCAACCAAAGCCGGAGAAGATTGGATCAGGCAGTTTCAAAAACACGGCGTGCCGGAAGAACTCGAGGGTGTCGATATTCCGCTTGCAGCCGTGATGGTTGAGGACGTAAGTCAAGTTGTCGGCGGACATTCGAATCAAGGAAATAAGCGGCCGATTCGTCTACAAAAGCTGATTGCCATGGCTGGCCTCGCAGCGTCAAACACTGAAGCGGCAACAAAGTATAAGCAGGGCGCTGTTGAAATACTTGGCCTCGATGGGCAGCCTTTTGTCACCCAAGGACTGGTTGCCATGCTGCCCATCAACGAGTTCTTTGTGCTGCGTGTTGGCAAGCGGATGAAAAAGGTGCGCCTGTCATCCTGAGCGCAGCAGAGCGATTCACTTTGCGAATCGCTCTGCGAAGTCGAAGGACCCCTGTAAACGCCGGTGCATCCTCCGCCGCCTCAGGGAGTTCTCATCGAAATGCCTTGATAAGCCGCAGTGTACTCAAAATTACAGGGTCCTTCGTCGGGAGTCCTGCGCCTTGCGCAGGACTCCGCTTCCTCAGGATGACAATAAAAACGAACTACTCCAGCAGTCTGAACACTGCAACTCCATCCGGCGTGCCAGCAAATACTTTATCGAGATGTCCGCCGTTCACTTTGCGAATCGCTCTGCGGAGTCGAAGGACCCCTTTAACTCGTAAACCACCAACGCCGCCTCAGGGAGTTTTCATCGAAATGCCTGCGTAGGCTGCGGTGTACTCAAAGTTGCAGGGGTCCTTCGTTGGGAGTCCTGCGCCTTGCGCAGGACTCCGCTTCCTCAGGATGACAACGAAAAAATTACTCCAGCAGTCCGAACACCGCAACCCCGTTCGGCGTGCCCACGAACACTTTTCCGTTCACGATGGTGGGCGTGATGAATTTGTTGCCGTTACCGAAATGATCGCGGCTGCCGCTGGCCTGGTTGCTGTTGTAGAGCTCGTTCAGCGTGGTGGCGGCGTAGGCATGCAGCACCGCAGGACTGCTGTTCTCCACCGCCCACACGATCCCGTTGCTCGCGCCAGTGGCTGAGACGCTGGGGAGCGCGCCCGGATATGCAAAACTATTCGCCGTTTGCGCCGTGGAACTGGTCGAGAGCTTTGCGTTGGTGATGGTAAACGCCTGAATCGGGCTGCCGACCGAACCGTAGTAGACCGTGTTGTTGAAATAGGCCGGGTAGGCCCAGACGCCGCCGGGCAACTTGCCCGCGAGTTCCTGGTAGATCGCACTGTTGCTATTTGAGTTGAACTTCCCCATGGAGTCGCGATTCACTACATAGAGGTTCGAGTCTTTTCCCGCGCCCACGGCCAGGTGCAGGGTGTGTCCCGCGCCGTCGCTCAGATCGGGCAGCACCATCGCACCGCCAGAGCCAAGGTCGGTGTCGGTTCCGTTCTCTGAAGATTCATTGTCCATTTCAAAATAATCAGCAACGCTGAGACCATCGGAAGTCGAGAGCTTCATGAAAGCGTTACCGTAATCGCCGTCATTGGGAAAGCCGCCGGCATTCAGGGTTGTATCGAAATCGCCGTTGGCATCGCAGAAATAAATGTTTCCCGAATTGTCCGCCGCGAGGCCCGCTCCTGACATCCAGATCGCGCCCTCGTTGCCGTTCGGAGTCACATTGAGGACGCTGGTCTGGGCCAGAGTCGACTCGCTATACGCGATAATCCATCCGGTGTAAGGCCGGATATCGCAATGCGAAGTCCAAGCCGTATACAGGACGCCGTTCATGAGCAGCAGCCCGGCTCGTTCTTCGTATTGTCCCGGATCGAAGATCACGTTGCCGCCTTGGCTGTTGTCGCCGGTCCCTGGATACTGCGCCTGAACCTCCGTCGGGCCGCCCAGCAATTCCGTGCCCAGCGCAAGATCGAGCGCATGAAGCCGTTGATGGTAATTGCCGGATGCGTCCTTTGACATGGCCACGACGTACACCGTACCGTTCGCTCCCCGGGTACGATCGATCACCGGCGTCGAAGTAACCCCGATCTCTGGCGTCACCTGGTCGCAGCCTCGATCATCGGATGTGGTCTCTCCGCTCTTCAGCATTGAAGTTTTCCAGATTGTTGTTCCGGAATCCGCGTCGAATGCGTAGACCGAGTCATGCTCCGTAGCCACGATCAACACTTCGTGGGTTCCGTTGCCGGGCACGGCGACGCTCGAGGCATAGAGCGGCTGCGCGTCTACGAGTCCGTCGGTGGAATAAAAGCCACGTTTCCCAAACGTCGCGGACGTAACGTTACTGGTCGTTAGGATAGTTTCCGTCAGATTCTGCCCGGTGCGGGCGATATCGTTGTGCTGGGTCAATACGTCGGTCGATGCGTTCACCGTGAGCGTCGCCGGGTTGCTGGGTGTGTTTCCCAGAGAGTTGCTCACCACGACTTTGAACTGCGACCCACTGTCAGCGGACGTGGCCGCGGCAGTTGTGTAGCTCGCCGAGGTCGCGCCCGTGATAGGCGTGGTCCCTTTCTGCCACTGGTAGGTTAAGGGCAAAGTTCCTGTGGCCGCGACCGAGAACGTTGCCGTTTCTCCGACCGCCACGGTTTGGTTCGTGGGCTGCTGCGTGATCACGGGCGATCCGGAAGAACTTACGGTCAAGGTGGCCTCGTTGCTGGTAACGCTTCCTGCCGAATTACTCACGATGACCGAGAATAGTGATCCATTGTCCGAAACGACCGCGGCTGGGGTTGTGTAACTCGTTGAGGTCGCACCCGCGATCGCAGTTGTGCCCTTCTGCCACTGGTAGCGCAAGGGCGTGGTCCCAGTCGCCACCACGGAGAAGGTTGCCATCGCCCCTACTGCAACCGTCTGGTTCGAGGGCTGCGTGCTGATGGAAGGAGCGGTGGCCATGGAGCCGCCGCCGCTGCAACCCGCCAGCATCAGGCTGAGCACAAGACAACAAATCGAATACTTCGAACCGCAGGATCGCACGACAGGGCCTCCAACGACGAATGATGCAAGCTCATGATGCCAGCAGTGGGTCACTTAGGGGAAGCCCCGGGGAAGATTATCGAGGTTACGTAGGTCGAGACCACGGCGGCGACGGCTTCGACTCTGATACTCTCTGCGAGTCCATGCGTGCCGCAGCCATCCTCGGGCTCGGATGTTCTCCGAAGAATCTGAAGGCCTTTCAATCCAATGGTGATATTGAATGGCGCATGGGCATGCCTGCGGCTGGCGATCAGGCCGATGTAATCCTGCTGTTCGGCGGCGACGGGACCATTCATCGGCATCTCGGCCAACTGGTGAAGCTAGGCCGTCCGGTGCTGATCATCCCGGCTGGAAGCGGGAACGATTTTGCGCGCGCGCTGGGATTGCTTCGGGTACGCGATTCGCTGGCGGCGTGGCAGAAATTCTGTGGCGGGGCAAACAATATCGGCAGGATTGACCTGGGAACCATTACGCCCATCGATTCGGGGAACGCTCCAAGTTTAGCGGAACCGGCGCATAGCGCGCGGCTCGCCGCTCGCTACTTCTGCTGCGTGGCAGGCGTAGGTCTCGACTGCGAAGTGGCCCGCCGCGCCAACAAGTTGCCGCGATGGCTGCGCGGACAAGGCGGCTATGTACTCAGCCTCGCTCCGACGATTTTCACATTCGCCCCGCTGCCCATGAAGATTCTCACGGCCGCGGAGCAAGGAGTGGAGGGAGACTCTGGCGCCGCCAATGAAAAAGGATGGACCGCGCGCAGCGACCAGCCCACGACTCTGGCGGCCTTCGCCAACACTCCCTTCTACGGTGGCGGAATGAAAATCGCGCCTCAAGCGAAAATGGATGACGGCCTGCTCGATGTCTGCATCGTCGGAGGGGTCGATCCCTTCAAACTCTTCTGCATGTTTCCCAGCGTTTACACCGGCCACCATCTGAAAATCAGCGAAGTCGAGTACTTCCACGCCGGCCGCGTAAGAGTCGAGACCGAGCATCCGCTGGCAGTTTATGCCGACGGAGAATATGTCTGCCACACGCCTGTCGAAGTGGCCATTCAGCGCGCCGCGATGCAGGTGGTAACGCCGTAGAACGATCGCGAGGCGGCTCTGAACCGCCGGATCGCCGATCTTCTTCGTCAGATTCTTCGTCGCCAGGTTTGGCGAGGATCGTAGCTACTCGGTCTACGAGGCCGCCGGCATCAACCAGAATTCCCCGCTAGTGCTAAACTCTCCTCATGTCTGACGGACGCTCGCGCACACTGCTCTGGGTACTGATCGGTGGGGAGCTTTCTTCCTCTTCGTGCTGGCCGTGTTTTCGCTGGTCTACCTGACGCTTCATGCGGGAGGCACCGACGCCTCGATCACCAGCTTCGGCGACCGCATCGGCGTGGTCGATCTCGACGGCGTGATCCTTTCGCCGCAGCCGGTGGTGGGACAGCTTAAGAAGTTCGCCGACGACTCCTCCATCAAGGCCATCATTCTGCACGTGAATTCGCCGGGCGGCGGCGTGGCCGCATCGGAAGAGATTTACCGCGAAGTCAAGCGGATCCGCAGCGAGAAGAAAAAGAAAATTGTGGTGTCGATCGAGACCGTGGGCGCCAGCGGCGCTTATTACGTCGCCTCGGCTTCGGACAAGATTTACGCTGACAACGGCAGCATCGTGGGATCCATCGGCGTGATCGCGCAATGGGTGAATTACGGTGATTTGCTGAAGTGGGCCAAGTTGAAGGATGTCGTGCTCAAGACCGGCGAGTTTAAAGATACCGGCAATCCCGCCCGCGATCTCACGCCGAACGAACAGGCTTACATGCAGTCGTTGATCGACAACATGTTCGGACAATTCGTCAAGGCCGTCGCCGATGGCCGCGGCCTGAAATTTGAGGACGTAAAGTCCATCGCGAACGGCAAAGTGTGGACCGGCGAACAGGCCAAGGCCATGAACCTGATCGACAGCGTTGGCGACTTCGAGACCGCAGTATCGGACACGGCAAAGTCTGTCGGAATCAGCGGCGAACCAACTCTGGTGCATCCTGAACGCGACCGCAAGACTCTGATGGATCTTCTGCTCGGCGATGTCTCCCAGTTCCTGCCCGGCCGCGAGAAAATGCTGGAGCAGCAGGTTGGATTTTACTACCTGTGGAAGTAGTAGGGCTTCCCTTGCCATCGTAGACGGCGAGGAGAACCCCAGTTAGCAGAGCGCTTCAAATCTCTGAGGCGCGATACGTTCTCACGGCAAGGGGAGGGAGGTTATTGTAGGCGGTTCGAGGTATGGACTGAGGTGTTGGGAGAAGAATGGTTATGATAGAGGTTATGGATTTGGTTTGTGGGGATGCGCTTGATATCAGGCATAGGTTCATATTAAGCAAGTTGGGTGATCTGTTTCCAATGAAGTTGAGTTCCATACCTGCAACTTGCATCCAACCCCTGAAATTTGAGAAGGTTATGGATGGTAGGGCGGTGGGATTCCGCTCGCACGACGTACGCTTAACCGGAACAAAGAGGGGTTATGACCAAAGCCGATCTGATTGACGAAGTCTCGCGTTTGGCAGAACTTACGCGGAAAGACAGCGAAGTGATCGTGGAGACGATTTTCGACAGCGTGGTGCGTTCGCTGCGCGCCGGGGACAAGATCGAAATCCGCGGCTTTGGCAGTTTCCGTACCCGCCAGCGCAAACCCCGCGTCGGCCGCAATCCCAAGACGGGAGAGCGCGTGGAAGTCCCGGCCAAGAAAATCCCCTTCTTCAAGCCCAGCAAGGAGTTGAAGGATCTGGTAAACGAGAGCGCGGCAGCGGCGATAGCAGCAACTCCAACGCCGCCACCGACATCGGCACCGCCGACCGCTTAGAGTACGCAAGCGCTTAAGATCGTTGGGACCAATCGCCTTTGAACTCCAACCGTCTTCTGTGTAACTGTTCGCTATCGCACACTCCAAGGTACGATACGGCATATCTATAAGATGCAGAAGGGAGTAGTGTTGAGGAGTCTCCTCTAGCATCTTCCCGCCGCGCCTTCACGGTGACGGTTCCTTGCGAAATCAGACAGCTTCGCGCTGCGCAAGGAGCCTTTATGGCCAAGGCACGTCCGTCTGCCAAGTCCTCATCGAAGCCGCCAGGTTCAGACAGCGACGGCAACATCATCCACAACGAGATACTGCTCGGCCTGCCGACCAAAGAATCCGAATTACTATTCCCCAAACTAGAGTTCATGCGCCTGAAAACTCACCATGTGTTGCATGAACCGGGGGACACTCTGAAGTCGGCGTACTTCTGCAACAGCGGCCTGATCTCAATTCTGAGCGTATTCCCCGACGGAAAGAGCGTGGAAGTAGGTTTGGTTGGCAAAGAAGGTTTCATCGGAGCGCCCCTGGTTGCGGGTTTCCGCTCCGCGGCGACACGGGCCATTGCCCAGATTGAAGCGACCGCGTTTCGGGTTACCTCCGAAACGTTGGCGATGGCGCTCCGGCAGTGTCCCACGCTCGAGCGCAAGTTGCAGCAGTTCGCCCAGGTCATGACCATGCAGACCACGCAGATTGCCGCGTGCAATCGTCTGCACGAAGTAGAGGAGCGGCTGGCCAGATGGCTATTAATGAGCGCCGACCGCATCGGATCGAACTCGGTGCCGCTCACCCAGGAATTTCTGGCCCAAATGCTCGGAACCCGCCGTTCCAGCGTGACCGTGGCTGCGGGAATGTTGCAAAGAGCGGGGCTGATCACGCACTCCCGCGGCGACGTCCGGATCGTCGAGCGTAGAAAACTGGAAGAAGCGGCCTGTGAATGCTACGGCATTATGGAGAGGCAGGTCGAGAAGTGGCGCAGCGAAGCGGGCTAGGCTTTCTGCGCTTCCTTTTGTACCTCAGCGCACCTTCGCCCGTTCCTTAAAGTACCGACAGTCACCCGGAATTGTAACTAGGATTCGAAAAGCTTCCGGGTGTGTGACAGCCGCTCCCGATGGGCGGCTCTCGACAGGAGTCAATCCATGGCGGATTTTCGTGTCAGATCCACTCTTCATGAACTCGAATGCCCGCACTGTCAGGAGCGCACTCAACACGCCTCGCCCGGCGCCACCATCCCGTTTGCCAAGGCAAAGTGTCAGCATTGTGGCCAGGAGTTCCTGATCGTACAGAGCAAGCCATGGCTGGGCGACAACGGAGCGAATGGACGGCGGGCGTAGCCCCCAGCGCTATCACTTGCGAATTCCCGCGACACTCATCATGCGCCCGGTCTTCCCCCTGTCCGCGCGGTAGGAAAATAACAGCTCCGGATGGCAGTTGGTGCAAAGCGGCGAACTATCGATGTTTTTCGCCGGCACGCCCGCGGCCAGCAACTGCTGCCGGTTCGCTTCCACCAGATCGAGAAATATTTTCTTCGGGAGATCGCTGTGTCCGGGGGCGCGGGCGGTCAAGAATAGCAGGGGATACTTTTCGCGCACCGGATCGGAATCCTTGACCTCGCGAAACAGCCCGGCCCCGTACTCAAACTGCGATTCAAATTTGACGCGAACCTCTTCTCCCACCTCATAGCAACAGCCTTGAATGCCCGGACCGATTGCCGCCTTCAGATCCCGCGGCCGGCTGCCGAGGTGGCGATGCATCTCGCCGACGCCTTTTTCTACGATGCGCTTCACCGTACCGCGCCATCCGGCATGAAACACGCCTACGGCACGCCGTTTGGCATCGACGAGAATGACGGGCAGGCAGTCGGCAGTCTGGATCGCGAGCAGAATGCCCGGAGTCGCGGTGATCATCCCATCGCCGGCCAGCGGCTCGCGGGGAACGGAGTCAACGCGGTGAATCAGGTCGGAATGAATCTGCCGCAGGGTAATCAACGGCCAGAGCGACGGCCCAGTTTTTCGCGCGTCAGATTTCGAGTCGATGCGTCGTGAACCTCGGCGCTCACGGAGAACCGCGCCTATTTCTGTAAGGAATGCCGTTCGGTTACGCTCGACCGTCGCTTTGGCGTCGTCCTTGGTAAAGCCAAGATTGAGATCGCCCTTGCCGTAGGCGCGCGAGAATCCCCCAACCCGCGTGGAGAATCCGTGCAGCAGCCATGGGATCGCTTCCAGGTTGCCGGCGCGAAGAATCTCAGGATTGGCTTGCTTGATTGTTTTTCGGGGAGCGCGAGTCGTCACTCATCCATGTTACAAGAAGCATGTTACAAGAAGAGTGTTGGAGTAAGGCGCAGTCCGGAAACTCGCCGGATGGCTCTTACGATCTCAGGGCACACCTCACGGCCCCTGATGGGCGCCAATGTTGTACCCGCTTCCGTTGGGCAAAGCGTTTCCCCAGAAATCCTGATTGCCCATCGAACACCCGCTGATCCCGGTGCAGATGTTCGTTCCCGTTCCGATCGCGGGAGAATTGGCCTGCAGCGTGAACGCCGTCGTGGGTTTGCCCGGAGAATGATACGTAGGATTGTTGAGCATCGGGTCGGCATAGTAGCTGTTCGCATCCTGATTCGCGGCCGCCTGATAGGACGAAAAATCGGTGTAGGTGTTCCCATCCACCTGCCAACTAGCTGCACCGGGCGCGGTGGTCCAATAGATATTATTGTTCAGCGTAAACACAGACGTGGTTTCGATCATCCATGATGCAGCGCCGTATATAATATTGTTTTCGAACAAGTCAGGATGGTTGGCTGTAACATAGGCCCAGGTGGTATTCACCACCGCCCCAGGCGTAGCGGGGTTCCAGTAAAACGTGTTGTTGTAGATCTGCAATCCATCGATCGAGCCGCCATCCCACGAATTGAGCAGGATTTCCCCCGGGTCCGGGCTGTTGCTCAACTGCGAATTATTGGAACAGACGTTGTAACGGATGATGTGATCGGAATCGACGGTATTCTCGGCGCCGAAAACCGAAATGCAATACCCGGCTGAGTCGTGGCCGTAGTTGTACTGCACAATGTTGCTGGTGTTGTAGTAATCGAGATCGAAGTCGCCGCCGTCGTAACCTTGTCCCCAGGTCTGATTGGAATAACTCTCGTTGTTCTGCACGGTGCAGGTGTGGCAGAACCATTCCCAGAGCGCGCTGGGAGTGCTGCCGGTGCAAGTAGATCCCGTAGAGAGCGCCGCCCACAATCTCCAGGTTGTTGATCTCCCAGTATTGCTGATTGATCAGCTGTACAGCGGCGGGAGCCGTCCCGCCATCGATAATGGGTTGGGCGCCGGTGCCATATGCATCGATGACGATGGGGGCGGTGTTGGAGCCTGAGCCAATCGGCGTGAGTGGCCCGGCGCAGGTCGTGCCGCGATTCAGCAGAAGTTGATCGCTTGCTTGGAAGACAACCGCATTCGGATTCGCCAACGTATTCCACGGAGACGACTGCGTGCCCGACCCATTCGTCGCCGCCGAGCAGTCGACGTAGTAGGTTGTCGGCTGTTGGCCACCGGACACCTGGGTTCCTGATCCCCCGCATGCGATGAAGGTCAATGTAGACAGTGAGGCGGCGCCTGCCAAGGTGCGGGCCCGCAAGAGCGTTCGCATCCATAGACGCGATCGAGTAAGACGCGATCGAGTGCTCATTCGTCGTCTCCCGCCGTCGTCTCCCGCCGAAAGACTTCAGCTCGTTTTCTCGAGCGCTGCTGGTTCAAATCCGCGCTCAAGAATCGGTTGGCGGCATCTCACCGGGAGCCGCGCCGCATAAATCCTACCTCAAGAGCTTGCAGTTTGCCGCGCGCCCGGCACTCCGCTATAGTTTTATGCATGTTCGAGAACTTCACTGCCACCGACCGCTGGACCAAGAAGCCGGTCCACTGCGTCTACCAAGCGATGATCGTCGCCATTGCCACGCGCCACGCGGACGCGGTCGACATCAAATTTCTGGTGGATGGCCGAAAAGTCTGGGTGGCGCTGCCGCATCCCGCGTGGGTGGAGTATAAGAAACGCACCGGCAAGGCCATCACCGATTCGCTGGCGCTGGAAATTGCCGGACACTATCTGAAGTCCGCGCTCGACGCGGGCGAAGGCCTGGGGCGGGAGATGTACTCGCTGACGATCGAAGAAACGCTGGCCCACCTGGACGCGGTGGTCGCCGAAATGCAAGCCCAGCCGGCGTAGCGGCGGATGTATTGCACGCGCGCGTCACCTACGAGTTGCGCGCTTCAAGGTTTCGTCATCTTGCTCACCCTCTCGAATTCAGCTGCCGCGCTCCAGTCACACAGCTGGTCATCGTTCATTGCGGCTGAAATGAATTCTTCCGGCGGGCAATATTCGTGTGTATCTATGTAGTGAATAATGAGGGCAGGCGAAGCAAAGATTCTTCCGTTTGAGCCAGGAATCCAGATTCCCTAGAAAGAAGTTCTTGTCTCCCACACTTACAGAGGGATTCTGATCAAGTGGAAGCAACGGCCATTGCCGATCCCGACAGAAATTGCATTCGTGGAGTCCCCGCATTTGATTCACGCGGGCTCTGCTGAACCACTTCTTCAATTGCTCCACGAATGGTTCTGGTACCGACCCTTTCGAGTACGGCATCGACCGGTCAAGCCAGCCCACATTTAGCACACCAGCAGTCGAGTGAGTTAGCGAATGGCTGTACGGCGAAAGGTCGGGGAAATACACGATCAGTCTCCGCTGGGATGTTCTAAATCACCACAGTCTCCCGATACTCCCCGAACACCCGCCGCATTGCGTCAGAAATTTCTCCCACCGTAGCGTTCGCTTCGACCGCAGCGACAATCTTCGGCATCACGTTCGCCCCTGACCGTGCCGCGTCCTCCACGGCTCCCAGCGCCGCTTTCCACGGCGCCGCATCCCGCTTCGCCCGCAGCGTGCGCACGCGTTCCACCTGCTCCGCCTCCAGCGCGGGGTCGATGCGCTGAATCGGGATCGCCTTCTCCTCTTCGACCTCGAACCGGTTCACACCCACCACGACCGCCTCGTGATTGTCGACTTGCTGCTGGTACTCATACGCCGCATTCTGAATTTCCTGCTGCACGAAGCCGCGCTCGATCGCCTTCAGCATTCCGCCAAGCACTTCGATCTTCCCCAAGTACTCCGCGGCGCGCTTTTCAATCTCATTGGTCAGCGATTCGATGTAATACGATCCCGCCAGAGGATCGATGGTTTGCGGAGCGCCCGACTCATACGCAATGACCTGCTGCGTGCGCAGCGCGATGCGCGCCGCTTGCTCGGTTGGCAAGGCCAGGGCTTCGTCGTAGGAATTGGTATGCAGCGACTGCGTTCCGCCCAGCACGGCCGCCAGCGCCTGTATGGCCGTGCGCACAATATTGTTCTCCGGTTGCTGCGCGGTCAGCGTCGATCCGGCGGTCTGGGTATGAAACCGCAACATCCACGACCGCGGATTCTTGGCTTTGAAATGTTCGCGCATGATGCGCGCCCACATGCGCCGCGCCGCGCGGAATTTCGCCACTTCTTCCAGAAAGTTATTGTGCGCATTGAAGAAAAACGAAAGCCGCGGGGCAAACCGATCCACATCCAACCCGGTCTTGATCGCGGCTTCCACATAGGCCATGCCATTGCCCAACGTAAACGCCACTTCCTGCACTGCGGTCGATCCCGCTTCGCGCATGTGGTAGCCGGAAATCGAAATCGTATTCCACTCCGGCACGTTCTCGTGCGTCCACGCGAACATGTCGGTAATCACGCGCATGGCCTGCTGGGGCGGATAAATATAAGTGCCGCGCGCGATGTATTCCTTCAGCACATCGTTCTGCACCGTGCCCGAAAGCTTTCGCAGATCCGCGCCCTGCCGCCGCGCCACGGCCACATACAGCGCCAGCAAGATCGATGCCGTGGCATTGATGGTCATCGATGTAGAAATCTTCGTCAGTTCGATGCCGTCGAACAGCCGCTGCATGTCTTCGATGGAATCGATCGCCACGCCCACCTTACCCACTTCGCCGGCAGCCAGCGCATGATCCGAATCCATCCCAATCTGCGTCGGCAAATCGAACGCTACAGAAAGCCCCGTCGTGCCGTTCGCCAGTAAGTATTTGTAGCGTTTATTCGACTCCTCGGCATCTCCCATGCCCGCATACTGGCGCATGGTCCACAACCGACCGCGGTACATGGTGGCCTGCACGCCGCGCGTAAACGGATATTCGCCGGGATATCCAACCTCGCTTTCGTAATCGGAACCCTTGAGATCGGCCGGCGTGTACAGCGGATTGACTGGAATGTGGGAGGAGGTTTCAACGTCGGTGGCAGAGTCTGCGCGAGTCTTAAACTTTTCCGTCATCGGGCCAGGACCAAACGAACACTTTCACAGGAAAAGAAAACTCCATCGAAGCGAATTTCACTGTCTACTCTTTCGCTGCGCTCTCCAGAACGAACTCGCCCCAAACCACGCGAATGCCACCGTAAAGCCGGTTGCAACCGCGACCCGCCCGGCGGTCGCGTGCCCGGATGTGTACTTCATGTACTCGCGGATCAGAGCCATGACGCCGAAGGCCGCCATCGTCAGAAACAGCGTGCCCATCACCTCCAGCCACAGCTGATGCAGCGCACGGCCGAACGAGCGGAGCGTGGTGCCGACCGAGCTCACCAGCGCACGGAGCGTGCGGTTGCGTCCGGCGTGCTCTTTGGCGATCCGGGTCGCAACCCCGAGCGTTCGAAAGGCAGAAACCTTGCTCACGGCCTCGATTTTAGCAGCCTCGGGCGCTACAATGACGCCACCCTTGGCGGGACGAGTATCGTTCCCGCGCGACTCGCATCTAAGGACTTAATCATCATGTCGACGATCCCTCCCGATTTCGCACAACTCAAGTCCGGTATGAAGGCCGCCTGGATGGCCGGAGATTTCGGCCAGATCGCGACCTTCATCTCCGGCGAAGCCGAAAGTTTTGTCGAGCGGCTCGACCCCAAACCCGGCGCTCAGTGGCTGGACGTAGCTTGCGGCACGGGCAACAGCGCCATTCCCGCCGCGAAGGCCGGCGCTCAAGTTACTGGCGTCGACATCGCCCCCAATTTGCTGGAGCAAGCCCGGAAGCGCGCCGCAGCCGCCGAGCTCGAGATTCGCTTCGACGAAGGTGATGCCGAGGAACTTCCTCACGCCGATCGTTCATTCGACATCATCGTGAGCATGTTCGGCGCGATGTTCGCGCCCAGGCCCGAGCGCGTGGCCTCGGAATTTCTTCGCGTGTGCAAACCGGGTGGACTGATCGCGATGGCCAACTGGACCTCGCAGGGCTTCGTCGCCAAGACGAACCAGGTCGTCGCAAGAATGGTGCCGCCTCCGCCCGGCATTCCGCCCCCAATTCTTTGGGGAGATGAAGCAACCGTAAAGCAACGGCTGGGGCACGGTTGCACCCAATTGAACTGCATACGGCGGAAGATACAAATGGCCTATCCTTTTCCACCGAACGAGATGGTAGGTTTCCTCCGCCGCTACCTCGGCCCCACTCAGATGACGTTTGCCAGACTCGACGCAGTCGGGCAAGCGACTCTGGCCGCGCAGTTGGAAGCGTTGTGGGTAGAGAACAACACGGCGACCGATGGCACGACGGCAGTCGAAGGCGAATACCTGGAGGTTCGTGCCATTCGCGCCTGACGCCGGATCGTGATAAGTTGGTTTTGACAGGGGGACCCAGTGGATCAGCAACTCAAACAGCTTATGAAGGAACTCGGCGACGCCATCAACGAATCCCTGTCCGATTCCGAGCAGATCTCTGAAGTTGTGTCTCGCATCAAGGAAGGCGGCTACGATATCTTCCTGGTGCTGGAAGCGACGATTGGCGTCAGCAAGCAGGGCGAAAAATCGTCCGACAAGACTTCCCTGGTCACCACCCTGTCCACGAATCCTGAGTTCAAGATCAACGATCAGGACCTCAAATTCCTGAAGTCGCTCCGCATCAAGATTGACGAAGAAAAACACGAGAAAGATAAGCACGACAAAGAATAAGAGCTAGAGCCGGAATTCCGCGTCCGCCTGTCTCCCCTGGCAGTCTTGCCCCAACCCAACCGAACGGTCGGCCGCCCTGCGGCTGCATTCTGCGATTCCCGGAAGGGAAGCAACCTTGCCCACCTGTGCTACCATCTACTGTTTTCTTTTCGCATCTGCCGTGCGGAAGACCAAGGTTGCAGTTTTTGCCGAGCAGCAAAAGCGACGGAATCTGAGGGGAAGTGATGAAAGATACTCTCGGGGTTCTTTTGGCAGGCGGCGCTGGAGAGCGCCTTTATCCTCTCACTCGTGATCGCGCCAAGCCGGCGGTCACCTTCGGCGGCATCTACCGCATCATCGACATCACGCTTTCCAACTGCCTGAACTCCGACCTGCGCCGGGTTTACATTCTCACGCAGTACAAGGCGCTGTCGCTCAACCGGCACATCCGTGAAGGCTGGAACATTTTGGGGCGCGAGGTGGGCGAGTTCATCGAAGTGCTCCCGCCCATGCAGCGTGTGAGCGACCAGTGGTACCAGGGCACGGCCGACGCGGTGTATCAGAATATTTATTCCATCGGTTCGGAGCAGCCCAAGCACGTTCTCATTCTTTCCGGAGATCACATCTACAAGATGGATTACGGAAAGATGATGAAGCAGCATCTGGACTCGTCGGCCGACATTACTCTGGCCACGATTCAGATTGATCCTTCGCAGACCTACCAGTTCGGAGTCGTGGATGTCGATAAAGACGGCCGCATTAACGGATTCGAGGAAAAACCAAAGATAACCAAGCTGCGTTCGCCGTTGAATCCGGAAAAGGTCGCGGGATCGATGGGCGTATATCTGTTCAACGCCGACGTGCTCATTCCGGTGCTGCTCAAGGACGCCGAGAATCCGCAGTCCAGTCACGACTTCGGCAAAGATATTCTGCCCAAAATGGTCGACGACTATCGTGTCTTCGCCTATGACTTCATCGACGAGAACAAGAAAGAAGCGCTCTACTGGCGCGACGTAGGCACGCTCGAGGCGTACTACGAAGCCAACATGGATATCGTTTCGGTCTCGCCCATCTTCAACCTCTACGACGAAGAGTGGCCGATCCGCACCCACCAGCGGCAGTATCCGCCGGCGAAATTCGTCTTCGCGGAAACAGGACGCACCGGCACCGCGCTCGATTCCATCGTTTCCAATGGCTGCATCGTTTCCGGCGGACAGGTGAAGAACTCGATCCTCTCTCCCGACGTACGCGTCAATTCCTACTCCGAAGTCGACGATTGCATTCTGTTCTCTCACGTCAGCGTGGGTCGCCGTTGCCGGATCCGCAAGGCGATTCTCGACCGCGACGTTCATATCCCCGAGGGCACCACCATCGGCTATGACGCCGAGGCCGACCGCCAGCGCTACTTCGTTACCGAAAGCGGCATCACCGTGGTCACGCGCGACTATTCGCTGTTCGAAAACCCCGTCACCGTGGATTACTTCACCAGCGAGTAGCCGCAAGTTCGAGATGGGCTTCGGGCGTCAGGGCTTTCTGCCGGAACTCTCTCGTCGCGCAGGACTGACCTCATCGCCCAACGCCTGCCGCCCGACGCCCGCGCCATTCTGCTAAGCTTACCGATTGCCCTACGTCCCCCGGGAGAGGCCACCTTCTCATGAAGAACCGATCCGTGTATCGCCCTCTGGCGTACATCCTCATCATCACTCTGGCTGCCGCCGTCCGAACGGAAGCGTCTCCCAATTCCACCGACAAACCCGATGTACTGCTGGTCGCGATGCAGCAGGAATTGCAGCGGGCGCAAACCAGCCTGGGCAAACTGGATCCGGCTCCCTACTTCCTCAGCTATTCGGTTTATGACCAGAGCATCTCCCTGGCTGTCGGCAGCCAGGGCAGCCTGGTGAATTCCACCCGGGCCCGCCGGCGCGCAGTCGACGTCACCATGCGCATTGGAACTTCCGCACTCGACAATGCTCACGCCGAAAACCGCGCTTCCGCGAGGACTTCCGGATCGCTCCCTCTGGAAGACGATCGCAATGCCATTGCTCATGAACTCTGGCGCCTGACCTACGAGGAATATCGCAAAGCCTCGAACGCCTACCTGAACGTAAAAACGAAAACCCAGGTGCATGCCGAGGAAGAAGACTCGTCTCCCGATTTCTCTCAGGAAAAGCCGCCGACTTACGCCGACTACAAAGATGTCGCTCCCGCCCCGGATCAGGCGGCGCTGGAAAAATTGGTCCGTGAATATTCTTCACATTTTCGCAAGTACCCATACATTTATTCTTCCGCCGCGGTGATTACCGCACAAAGAACGCGGTTTCACTTCCTCTCCACCGAAGGCAATCATGTGGTTGCTCCCAGCGCGTTTATTCGCGTCGCCATTGAGGCCGAGACCCGCGCCACCGACGGCATGGAACTCATGCGCGTCGAAACCTTTCAGGCCGAAAGCCTCGACCACCTGCCCGCGGAGTCCGAAATTCTGGCCCGCGTAGAAAAAATGGCGTCTGATTTAAAGGCCTTACGGGAAGCGCCGCTGGCCGAGCCGTTCGACGGGCCCGCACTGCTCTCCGGGCGCGCCGCCGGCGTCTTCTTCCACGAAGTGCTGGGACACCGTCTCGAGGGCCACCGCCAGCGTGGCGAGCAGGAGGGCCAGACCTTTACCAAGAAGATTGGCCAGCCGGTTCTTCCCGAATTCCTGACCGTCGTCGACGATCCCACGCAGCGAAAGCTGAATGGCATCGATCTTGGCGGCTGGTATCAATACGACGATGAAGGCATGCCGGCAACGCGCGTCGAAGTCATCAAAGATGGCATCCTGAAAGATTTCCTGATGTCGCGCCTGCCCATCAAGAATTTTGCCAACTCCAACGGACACGGCCGCGCTCAACCCGGCCTCATGGCTACTGGACGCCAAGGCAACCTGATCGTGTCTTCTACCCACACGGTGAAGGATTCCGACCTACGTCAACAGTTGATCGACGAAGTCAAGAAACAAGGCAAGCCCTACGGCCTTTATTTCGAAGACATTCAAGGTGGCTTCACGCTCACGCAACGTTCCATGCCGCAGGCCTTCCAGGTTCTGCCCGTCATGGTGTGGCGCGTTTACACTGACGGCCGTTCCGATGAACTGGTGCGCGGCATCGACATTGTCGGCACTCCCTTGGCCGCACTGAATCGCATTCTGGTGACCGGCGAAAAAACGGACGTGTTCAACGGAATGTGCGGCGCCGAGTCTGGCCAGGTACCCGTCGCGGCCGCCGCTCCTGCCATGTTGTTCTCTGAGATTGAAGTACAGAAGCGCGCTCACTCCCTCAACCGCCCACCCATTCTGCCATCTCCCTTTGCCGAAAATGAGCCTCCGGGCAAAGGAACGGGAGCAACAACGGGGGCCAAACCATGACGCCGATTTCAATGAAAACGGCAATGACAATAACAATGACACCGACTGCAATCCCGTCGACCACGATGATCCCGATCACCGCGAGCCGCGTTGCCCGGCGCGTCCTGCTCCTGCTTCTGGCGTTCAACGCGCTCATTCCCGCGACGCTGGCTCAGAAGAACGGCGCGCCAGCCAACGATGACATACTCCTCTCGGCCATGCGCGCCGAATTGGACCGCTCCAAGTCGCAGCTGAAAATGGAGCAGGTGGCCGCTCCCTACTACATCGAATACCGGATCTTCGATGTGGATCAATATTCCGCCAGCGCCGCATTCGGCGCGTTGGACCTCAACGTGCGCGCCCACTTCCGCTTTGCGCGGGTCGTGGTGCGAATCGGCGATTACAAACTGGACAGTTATTTCGGCCAGGGCCAGGGCGTGGTCGATTTCATGCCGCTGGATAACGATATCGTGGCGCTTCGCCACCAACTCTGGCTGGCCACCGACCGCGCCTACAAGAGCGCCGCCGAATCTCTGACTGCCAAGCAGTCGCAGTTGAAACAACTCACCATCGACCAACCGGTGGACGATTTTTCGCATGCCGATCCCGTGCAATCGATCGGGCCCGTGGCTTCCCTCGCCTTTGATCCGCAACCCTACAACAGGATGCTTCAGGATGCTTCGGCGGTTTACAAGAGCGATCCCGCCATTGAGACTTCCGACTCGAGACTCAGCTTTCAGGCGGTGAATCGCTATCTGGTGAATTCCGAAGGAACGGTGCTGCGCAGCGGCCAGACCCTCTACGAGATGATGATCGGGGTCAGCACTCAGGCCGCCGATGGCATGAGCCTGGCTCGCGATTCTGAATTCAACGTGGCCAGCATGAAGGAACTTCCCTCCGCCGCCGAGTTCGTCGCGCGCGCCACGAAGCTGGCCGGTACCCTGAAGGAATTGCGCGATGCGCCGGTCGCCGAAGAGGAATACCGTGGCCCCGTGCTCTTCTCCGCCGACGCAGGTACCGCCGTCTTCTCCGAACTGGTGGGCGAAAATGTTCTGGGCTACAAACCCGAACTCGGAAAGAATGCCCGCACCACCGGTGCCTTCGCCGCCAGCTATAAAACCCGAGTTCTCCCCGAGTTCCTTTCCGTGGTCGATGATCCGACTCTTTCTTCGTACAGCGGACAAAACCTGCTGGGTCACTATGCGATTGACGATGACGGCGTTCCTGCGCAGCGCGTCTCGCTGATCGAAAAGGGCACGCTGGTGAACTACGTCATTGGGCGCGAACCGATTCGCGACTTCCCTGTTTCCAATGGCCACGGACGCGCCCGCGTTCCCACGAATGCCGCCGGCCCGAGTCTGGGGAACCTGATCGTGACTTCCGCTGTACCTCTCTCCAAAGAGGAATTAAAGAAGAAATTCCTCGATCTCTGCCGGCAACGCGACCTGCCCTATTGCTATCGCGTGGAGACCTTTGGCCCAAGGCTCACGCCTCGTCTGCTGTATAAAGTCTGGGCCAAGGATGGACACGAAGAATTAGTACGGGGTGGAAGTTTCGGAGATCTGGATACCCGCGCTCTGCGCAGCGACCTGGTCGCGGCAGGAGATGACAGCTATGTGGACAATCACCTGCTGAACATTCCCCACAGCATCGTCGCGCCGTCGATCCTGTTCGACGAACTCGAAGTGAAGCGCGCCAATGTAAATAAAGAAAAACTGCCGGAGTATCCGGCGCCTGCGCTCGGCCAGTAAGCTGCGCGGCTCGCGGACCGTCTCTCGTCTAAGAGACCGCAGCCACTACGGCCGCGCTGGCCGCATCTTCTTCCGCCTGCAGAATGCGGTACAACGTGAACATCATGAGCAGTGAGAGTCGGCTCTCCGGAACGGCCGCGTTCGCCGTCAGTTCCACTGTCTTCTCCCGCACGTCGACTTGCATTACCGGTTGGCCGCTTTCGGTCGTGACGGTCCACACCGGCCGCCACCAGCCTTGACAAGTAAAGCCGAAGACCTGGCCATCGGCGAAGGTCAGCACTCCGCGGCTGCCCCATTCCGATTTGAAGGTCGCGATTTGCTGTTGCGAAGCTGCGTCGACGATCTCAGCGCCGGTGGCGAAGAAACCAGCGCGGCGAAACTTCCACTGGCCGTGCTGCGTCTCCGCCAGATAACTCTGCGACCAGATACTCGGGCGCGTCATTTCGCCCACAAGTTCCCCATTCAGTTTAAGTTCGTGACGGCGATTGCAGGAGATTCTCGACCAGGTGAGTGTGCCGCAAGTGGCGCTTGCGAAAGCGGGATGGAGAGGAATCATAAACACCTCCGAAAAGGCATTTCGATTTCGACCCAATTCCAACTTAGCAGAGGCGTGTGAATATCAGGTTAAGAGGTTGAGAAGAAAAATCGCGCGCCGTAACCCCAGCAGGATGAATCACTTGGCTTTCGTGCGCAAGTCCGCCATCAGCGCCTTCGCCTGATCCGCGACCAGCCCCGCTCCGTAAGTGCGCGCATCTCTTTCCAGCGCAGCCAAATGAGCGCTCGCCGACGCGGAGCCGGAACCAGCCTCAATCTCCGCGATGGCCAGTCGCGCCTCATATTCGTAGAGGTGATAACCAAACTTCTGCGCGGAAGCGAGCGTGGCATTCAACGACTGTAAAGCCTCAGTGGTCTTTCCCGTTTTCGCTTTCACTCGCGCATCCGCCAGCGTGACTTCATAATGCGGAGTCTGCAGCGTGGTCTGCCGCGAAAGAGTCACCGCCTTCTCTACCGCGCTCTGCGCATCTTTCAAGTTGCCTGCGCCCAGCAGATTCCGCGCCAGCACCGCCTCCGACCAGACGCCGCCGCCGGCTGAATTCGCCTTCTCATATCCCGCGATCGCCAGCCGTGCCAGGCTCTCTCCGTCCGCGTATTTCTTCTCCGCCAGGTCGATCGCCGCCAGCGACACATTGAGCTGTGCGGTAAAATCTTCGTCGTTCATTTCCTTGCACAGGGCGAGCGCCTGTTCATACTGCTTACGCGCTCCTGCCAGATCTCCCTGGGAGAACAAGACGTCGCCAACGCCGGACAGCGGATACGGTTCGCCCCGCCGATAGTCGATTTCACGCGTCAGGGCGAGCGCCTGGTCGTAATATTTCCTGGCCTCCGCCAGATTTCCAATCTCCACGAAAAGAATGCCCAGGTTGTTCAGGGTAGCCGACGATCCCCGTCGGTCGCCAATTTTGTCGAACAAAGCCAGCGTCTCCCGCTGCATTTTCAGCGCACCCGTCAGGTCTCCTAACCCGTCCATCGCATTGGCGATGTTTCCGTAGTCGCTGGCCAGCCCGACCGGATCGTTGATCTCGCGATCAAAACGCAGCGCCTGCCCGTAATATTTCTCGGACTCGCGCATCTTGCCCTCGGCGTAGAAAACGTTGCCGATGCGCTCCTGCGTGGCGCGAACGCTCTTCTGCGCGCCGATCCCCTGAAATACCGGATCCGCTTCTTCGAACTCCTTCTTCGCGCCTTCGTAGTCACCCTGGTCAAAAAGCAGGTCTCCCACCATGAGCAAATTGCGGGCCGCTCCCCGGCGATCGCCGGCGGAGATGAAGAGATCTCGGGACCGGTTCGAGAGTTCAATCGTTTTTTGCGATTGTCCCATGCGCTCCACCGCTTCCGCTTCGAGCGCCAACGCTTGCGCTTGCAATAGACTCGCGCCCACGGCCTGGCCGCGGCTCGCCGCCCGCTCGGCTAGCGCTTGCTGCCGTTTGAAGTCGCTCAACGCTGCCGCAATGCTGGATTCGGCGAGATCGATGCGGGCGCCATCGACCTCCGAGACGTTCACCCGGCGCAAGTCCGTAAGCATGCTCTCTGCGTCATTGGCGTGGCCACCCTTAATCTGCGCGCGAATCAGGAACAGTCCGTAGTCGATGTTATCGGGGAAAAATTGCCAGAGCGCGCGGTAGCTCTCGATGGCCTGCGGCATCTCCGAAAGCATTTCGTGCGCACGTCCCTCGATCAGCAGTTTCTCCTCGCGCGAGAACCGCGGCGAAAGCGCCAGCGCACGCTTGGCCTGTTCCTTCGCCTTCGCTTCATAACCTAAGACCGACCAGGCCTCCGCCAGTGCCGAGTGCGTTGGCGCGTGATCTGGATCGAGCGCTGCGGCCTTCTCCAGCAAATCACGAGCCGCGAGCGCATCGAACAATCGCAGCTTCTGCAGACCCTCGGCATACAGCCGTGCCGCCTCGGGATTCGACGGCAAGGAAGCTCGCACTAAAGCCGATTGCGCGTCCGACAGCGCGCCCACGCCCAGCTTGGCGCGCAACTCCGCGCCCGCTTTGTTCACCAGGTTGTCGATTTCCGATTCGTTCCCTTTCTCCGATACCGACGCCAGCGTCTCGCCCACCACGGCATCCTGCAGGCGC
This sequence comes from uncultured Acidobacteriaceae bacterium, assembly GCA_963709385.1. Taxonomy (GTDB): domain Bacteria; phylum Acidobacteriota; class Terriglobia; order Terriglobales; family Acidobacteriaceae; genus Sulfotelmatobacter. The sequence goes on along the minus strand of CAVPWD010000021.1, from coordinate 34,757 downwards.
ACATCCAGCCGAAGCAGGCCATTGCCCAGATCAAGATAGGAACCCATCACCACGTCGTCGCTTCCCAGATTCTGCCGGATGCGCGTCAGCGTCTGCTGGCTGAAGCTCTCGGCGTCGGGCAACGCGAGACTGACCTTCATCTGCGCCACGCTTTCGCCGGGAATGGTGCGCAGTTGATCCCCCTGGCTCAGTTCGGTAGTCAGCATTTCCGAGAGCGCGGTCGAGAGCCAGGATTTTTGCGGATTCGCCGACAGATTCTTGAAACCCAGCACTGCGACTGATCGCCGCCGGTTCACCATGGGCGGCGCCGCGGTCGACTGGGTCTTGTGGCGCGAGAAGAAGACAGAATATCCGCCAATCACAAGCGCCAGAGCCACTGCCGCACCAACAACCAGCCAGCCAATCTTCCCTCCGCGAGCGCTCCCGGCGGGCGACTTCGCAGGAATCTCGCCTGCGGGCGACGTCGGAACTCCCGGCCGCTCCAACGCAACCGCCAGCTCGCCCGCAGTCTGGTAGCGCTGCGCCGGTTGATGCGCCATCGCTTTCAGAATCACTTCGTCAAACCAGGGCGGCACAGCGCGGTTGTGTTTGCTGGGTGCATCCGGAGGCTGATTCAGAATTGCATTGATCAAGAGCGCCGGCACAGTCTGATCGAACGGCCGCTTGCCGGTTGACATTTCATAAAGCACGGCTCCCGCCGCCCAGATGTCGCTGCGCGCATCCGCGCCCTCGCCACTCAATTGTTCGGGAGACATGTAGGGCAGCGTGCCGCTGGTCTCCTGCGACTGCGTCAGCGTGACGCTCAACCCAATCTCGTTGGCATGCGTAGTGAACTGCGCCAGCCCGAAATCCAGAATCTTCAACCGGCCGTCGGTGGTCAGGCGGAGGTTGCCGGGCTTCAGATCGCGATGCACCAGCCCCTGTTGGTGCGCCGCCGCCAGTCCCGCAGCCAACTGCATTCCCAGGCGCACGACTTCTGGCACCGGCAGCGGACCGCGCGCCAGCTTCACATCGAGAGTCATGCCCGCGATGTATTCGGTCACCAGAAAGTCGTTGCCATCCTGGCTGCCGAATTCGTGCACCGTCGCGATGTTGGGATGGTTCAGCCGACCCAGCGACCACGCCTCTTTTCGGAACCGCCTGCGCGCATCTTCATCCCCGAGAGAGCCCGGCGGCAACACCTTGATGGCAACGTCGCGGTCGAGTTGATCGTCGTGCGCGCGATAGACAACACCCATCCCTCCTGCGCCGATCTGCTCTTCGATCCGGTAATGGGACAGCTGCTTTCCAATCATTTCGCTTCGGGTGCTTTAAACGGGGAAAGGATAACAGCTTAGTCGATAGTGAAGTAACTATGGGCAAACGTTGCACCCCGCCGTCCTTCGCGAAACTTCGTGCCCTTCGTGGTGAAGGGTTTTCGAACTGGCTCACAGCCAGCGCATCTCCGCCGCTGCTACAATGCCCTGTTTCATACTCATAGCCGTTGAAGTCCAAATTGCGCGCGAACTTCGAGGCCCACAACCGCGTATTGTCTTGTGGGTAGGGTTGGGAGAAGTCTCAAACGTACGGTCGTCCTGAGCCAGACCCAAAGTCTCAGTTCTCGTGCAGGTTATCTTTCCGGGGAGTGCAAGTGGAAGACGTCCAGGTCGTCGCGATGCTGGTTCGGCGTTGTATCGCCGGCGACTCTGCCGCCTGGGAGGAAATCGTGCAGACTTATAACCGGCGCATCTACAACATCTGCTACCGTTTCGCCGGATCAGGCGACGACGCCGAAGACCTCACGCAGGAAGTTTTCATCAAGATGTACCGCACTCTTCCCAGCTATGACCACACTAAGGGCGCGTTCGTCACCTGGGTTACGACCATCACCCGCAACCTGTTGGTCGACCACTTCCGCAAGACCAAACAGGACCGGATGACCGACTCCATGGACACGACGGCCACGGAGCACGAGGACGCGATGCCGCTCAGTGAGCAAATTCCCGACCAATCCGCTCCTCCGGATGCCCACGTACGCAGCCGGGAGGTCTCGGAGACCGTACACGCGGCGCTGGCCAGGCTGTCGCCAGAGCTTCGGGAAGCAGTGATTCTAAGGGACTTACAAGATTTGGACTACCGCGAAATTGCCACCGTTTTGAGGGTTCCGGAGGGTACCGTGAAATCACGAATAAATAGAGGGCGGGCGGAACTTGCACGCCTCCTACAACGTACTTATAGGCAGGTGATGTGATGCCAGACCAGACCAGTAACGGGATGCACTGCAACGAGTTTGATCTCCTGCTCTCGGACGCCCTCGACGGCGCCCTGACCGGGACTCAACTCGACCGTTTCCAGGCTCACACCCGCGCTTGCAAAGCGTGTGGGCCACTGTTCGCCGAAGCTGAGGCGGGCCGCAACTGGTTGAAGGGTCTCACGGAGGTGGAGCCTCCAGCCAGCCTGGTCAATAACATCCTGGCATCCACAACGGGCGTTGACACCCAACGCCTGCGGGCCACGGTACGCACCCAGCCACGGGTTTCATGGCTGGAGCACATCCAGGCCTCGGTCTCCGGATTTCTGGAGCCGATCTGGGCTACCGTTCGGCAGCCGCGGTTTGCCATGTCGTTCGGCATGGCCTTCTTCGCGCTGTCGGTGGGCCTGACCGTCGCCGGAGTAAAACCTGCAGACTTGGCTCAAATCAGTCTGCGTCCGGCTGCGATCCGGCACACTTACTACAGCACCCAGGCCCGGGTCGTGCGCTACTACGACAACATCCGGCTCGTGTATGAAGTGCAGGCCTATGTGCGCGGCATCAAGCGCAACTTCGCGCCTGCCGAACCCGGGCCGGCCAAACCGAAAGACCACAAGAACGACACAACACAACAGCCCGAGCAGAAACAGGAGCGCAACTACAGCCAGATCGACGATCGTCTCATCCTGGCCAGCGCTCCTCAGGGTCCATCTGTAAACGATCTGCCTGTAGTGTCGGTGACCACTGACAGGAGGTTCGTATGAACTGCGCCACACACAGCGATACTGCTGCGGTGGCCTTCTGCCGCACTTGCGGCAAGCCACTCTGCAGCCAATGCACCCGCGATGTCCGCGGGGTGATCTACTGCGAGGCCTGCCTGGCCGCACGCCTGGAAGGCACTGCCGCACCGCCCGGATTTACGCCGGTGCAACCACCTCCCCCACAAACTGGATATCAGCAATTCATGGATCAAGGGCTGGGAATGAAAGTTCCGCCCGGGCCGCAGTCGGGTCCGAATCCGGCAGTCGCGGGAATTCTTTCCGGATTTTTCCCTATCGGGGTGGGCGCTGTCTATACCGGCCAGTACGCCAAAGGATTGGCGCACCTTGGCATCGCGGTGCTGATGATCATTGTCATCAGTTCCGACGTGCCCTGGTACGTGAAGCTGATCCTCGCCATCTCCATGGGATTTTTCTACGTGTACCAGATCATCGATTCCGTGCGCACCGCGAAGGCGATTCAGTCCGGAGAACCCGCTCCCGATCCCTTTGGTCTGGCGCAGATGTTTGGTACCGGCGACAAATTTGAAACCACCAAGGTTCCCGTTGGCGCGGCGGTTCTCATCGGTCTGGGCGTGCTGTTCCTGCTGAACACTGTCCTCGACTTCAGCCTGCATCGCTTCTGGCCGCTCATCCTGATCTTCCTGGGCGTGTGGCTTTTTGCGAAGCACTGGGGACTGCTCGGCACCTATCGGCCGGTGTGCGTTTGCGAACGTTGCCGCACTCGCAAGCTGCTGGGCCCATCGATTCTGGTAACCCTGGGCGTGCTGTTCCTGCTGGAAAACGTCTCGGAGGTGGGCTTTGGGAAAACCTGGCCCGCGCTTCTGCTGGTGATCGGAGTGGTGAAGCTGATGCAGAGCAACGCATCGGCCGACGGACATGTCGGAGCGCTGCCGCCCGGTGTGTATCCCAACATTCCTTCGCCGCCGAATGTTCCGCCGCCTCCGCCCGTAACGCAGAATCCGGAGCCGCCAACCTCATCCTCCGCAAATAATTCCGGCGAGGTGAACAATGTCTAGCTCAAGCTCGTCGAGTCCAAACATGCCGAACCCCATGTCGACGCCGGGATTCACGCCCGTGCCTCCCATACCTCCTCTGCGGCCACGCCGCTCGTTCGCGGGACCGTTCGTGCTGATCGTGTTCGGCGTCGTCTGCCTCCTGGGGACGATGGGCGTTTTGTCGCGCAGCCGGATGTGGCATCTGTTCGCCAACTACTGGCCGGTGCTGCTGATTTTCTGGGGCGTGATCAAACTGCTCGAACACATGCGCGCGCAACGCGAGGGCACTCGCACGCCTGGGATCGGCGCGGGTGGAGTGTTCCTGGCCATCATGATCGTGGTTTTCGGCTTGATCGCCACCGAACTCGAACACGTCAACTGGTCTGGCTTGCGTGACCAGGTCAACATCGACGACGGCGATTTTCCCAACATTTTCGGCGAGAACTACAACTTCGACGACCACCTTGAGCAGAATTTCCCCACGGGGGCTAGCCTCAAGGTCATCGACACTCACGGCGCGGTCAGCGTTCACGCTTCCGACGACAACAAGATCACAGTCGTCGTCCGCAAGCGCGTCGGCGCCGACAACCAGGAAGACGCCGACAAGTACAACCGCGAGACCAAGCCTACCATCAACGCGATCGGAGGCCTGGTTACAGTCGACGCCAACGCCGAGGCGGCCGGAGATCATTCCATTGAAACCGATCTCGACATCTCCCTGCCGCGTAAAGTGCCGGTCACCATCACGTCGCGGCGCGGCGATGTGAACCTGGTCGGCCGCGACGGCTACGTCGAAGTAGCCGCTCAACACTCCGACACTTCCATTGAAGATGTGACTGGCAACGTGAAAGTCAGTCAGGAAAAAGGCTCGGTAAAGATCGAGCAGGTCGCCGGCGACGTGCACGTGGAAGGCCGCGTGAACGAAGTGTCGGTTTCCGACGTGAAGGGTTCGGTGCAACTCGACGGCGAATTTCAGGAAAGCGTAAAACTCGCTCGCATCGAGAAGTCGGTGACGTTCAAGTCCTCACGCACTGACATGGAACTCTCGCGCCTGGAAGGTTCCCTTGATCTCGATTCCGACGATCTTCACGCCGACGAAATCACCGGCCCGCTGCACTTGACCACGCGCTCGAAAAACATTCGGCTCGACAGCGTCTCGGGCGACGTTCGCCTGCAGGATGACAATGGCACCGTCGAAGTGGGGATGCGCACGCTGGGCAACGTCCAGATTGACAACCACAACGGCGACGTCCAGTTGAACCTGCCCGACAAAGCTGGCTTCCGCCTCGATGCCCGCACCCGCGACGGCGAGATTCAGTCGGACTTTCCCGAACTGCAGGTCAACAATGACGACCACGAAGGCAAAGCCACGGGCAGCGTAGGCAACGCCGCAGCGCACATCGTGATCAACAACGAACACGACGGCATCGAGATTCGCAGATCCAGCGCGGCCCCTCCGAAACCACCGGAGCCCCCGAAAGCCGGCAAGGCACTGCCCGCCCCGAAAGTGAAAGTAGAACCGACTGAGAACTGATGATTTCGGTGGAGCGGGGAAGTACGGGAACACGATTTGCAATTCTAGGCCTGGCGGTGACCTTCGCCTGGCCTTTCCTGTTCTTGATTCCCGGACTCTCCGCGCACAACCTCACGAACACCCGCGATGACGTAGTCAACGTGGGCATCAAATGGGCGGTGATGTTCGTTGTCTGCGTCATCGCGTTCTCGATTCGGCGGTGGAAACCTTCCGATCTCGGAATTCGAAGATTGCGCTTGCTGGACATCGCGGCCGCCCTCGGCAGTCTCGTCATCGCGGTTGTCCTAGGTGGCATCGCGAGCCACATAGCCGTCATGCCCAGTTCGCTGTCCGATCTGCATAAGATGGCGGCAGTGCCGCTCAGTGTGCGGATTGCGCTCGTGCTGACCGCGGCGATCAGTGAGGAATTCATGTACCGCGGATATGCGCTTGAAGAGCTCGCGTATCTGACCGGAAACCGAGGGCTTGCCGGACTGCTTTCCTTAGCAGTATTCACCATCAGCCACGTGGGACTCTATGGTCTATCGCGGGCGCTTGTCGTGCCGGCAGTCGTGGGTGCGGTCTTGACGGCTTTGTACCTATGGCGCCGCAATTTACCTTCCTGCATGCTCACGCACGCAATGCTCGACGGACTTTTTCTGATTGCGATTCCGGCTTTGGCGAAGGCGAACTGAGAGTTCTGATCGCGGCGACAGGAATTCGGAAGCACTCGGCGGTAAAACCGGCGCCTTTAGGCTCTTGGCACGCCAACTTTCTTGCCCACCAACTCTTCCACCCGCGCCAGCACGTCATCCTCGCTCATCGAACTCGAATCGATCACCACCGCATCCGCCGCGGCTGCCAGCGGAGACGCCGCCCGCGTGCGATCCCGCCGGTCGCGCTCACGCAAATCGGCGGCGACACTTGCGGCCACGTCACCCTTAATCCTCTGCTGCGCCATCCGCCGCTGCTCGCGTACCACCGGATCGGCATCGAGAAAAACTTTGAGATCGGCGTCGGGAAAAACTTTCGTCCCAATGTCGCGCCCCTCCATGACGATGCCGCCTCCCGCGCCCATTTCCCGCTGGTGAGAAACCATCCACTCCCGGACTTTGGGATGAACCGAAACCCGCGACGCTCCTTCACTCACGTCGCGCTCGCGAATGCGCGATGACACGTCGCGGCCATCCATCAACGTGCGATTTCCGCCGATGGTCGGCTCCAGTTCAATCCGCAACTTCTGCGCGAGAGTCACCAGCGCCGCCTCGTCGTCGAAGGAAGCATCCCGCTCAATCGCCTTGAGCGCCAGCGCGCGGTACATCGCACCACTCTCCAGATTCACATACCCAAGCTTGCGCGCCAGCCGCGACGCAATCGTGCTCTTCCCCGCCCCCGCCGGCCCATCGATGGCAATAATGAGTTTGCGGGAGAGCGGGAGCGGTGCTCGAATGTTCATTCATCGTAGAAGGAAAGATTGTACACGCTGGCGGTGGGAGATTTGAGTGGACAGACTCGTGGAGGGCACGGCTTCAGCCGTGCCGTAAGGTGTGACAAACTGCTGCGGCTTCAGCCGTGGGGGGCAGTGCCTGCTCGGACCTGCTCCGCCGTCCATCCCAACTCGCGCAGTCTACGAATGCTCAACGCATCATGCCGCTTGGCCAGCCGCACACCTGCCTCATCGCGCACCAGATCACAGTGATAATAATCCGGCACCGCCAGCCCGAGCGCCCGGAACAAAAGAATCTGCCGCGCCGTCGATTTCAACAGATCCGCCCCGCGCACGACTTCCGTGATGCGCATGGCGGCATCGTCAACCACGACAGCCAACTGATACGCCGGCACGTCGTCGCGCCGCCAAACAATAAAATCTCCAAAGTCGCGCCCCGCGACAAACCGCTGCAGTCCGAGATGCAGATCGTTAAAACAAATCTCCTCGCCTGTCCGGCACGCGAAACCGCCAATTCACACCGCCCGGCTGAGAACATGTGGAGACGGACGCCTCGGCCGTCCCGCGAGCCGAGAGGCGGAGCGGCCCCCGTAGATTGCTCGCGTAGGACCTGGCTAGAATTTGCCCCGAGCATTGACTCGGCACGTCCCCGGATACACCGGCTCATCATCCCCCTCATTCGGCGCACCTACCGCCAGCCCTACATCCTTCCGCGAGCACGTACACGGATAGATAGACCCGCGTTTGAGCAAACTCCCCCATGCCGCTAGATAGAAACTCCTCCGCTCACTCTGAGCGTAAGGCCCGCAATCCCCGCCGCAATCCGGTCCCTCGCTCCACTCGATCCCCAGCCAGCGCAAATCCTCAAACATCGCCGTCACAAATTCCGGACGGCACCGCTGCGCAGTCCAAGTCTTCGTTGCGCAAGATTAACTGCGCCGCGATTTTCTTTCGCGCGCTGGGCCGCCACCCAAAACGTCCGTGCATGCCCGAGATGCAAAAGGCCGGTGGGCGAAGGCGCAATTCTCCCGCGATAGAGTTTGGAGGCACCACTTGATGAGGAGGCCGTCACGATGTTCTAGGCAATCGCTAACTGCAGTGGACTTGCGACGAAGTCGGATGCAGCGTACTCGATATGCAGCACGCGTCGCGGAGTTTGCGAATGCGACTTCGACGAAGCGTGAATGAGCAATGGTCGCATGATCAGGACTCCACCTTTCGGAACGACGCAGTCGACCGGATTGGCGCGAGCCGCGATCTCGTGGACGCTGTCATCGCTCAACACGCCCAGCGTGTGCGTCCGGGGCAAGACACGTAAGGGACCATTCTCAACGGTCGAGTCATCCAGGCTCACACGCAGCGCCGCCACCCGGCTCAGAGCGCTGGTTGGGGCGTGAGCGTAGTGAATCCCTTCTTTCACTGACCAGGGCCCCCACCCCTCTGTTTCCAGATGAGATCGAAGTGGCAACGCGGTGTCCTGATGCCACACGACGAGCCAATTCGCTTCGCGAGACTTGTCGAAGAGAGTGGCTCGAAACGGAAATGCATCGGGTCCCAAAATTTCTCGCGCAATCCCGATCATCGGAACACATCGGGCCAATTCGGCGACAGGCGCCAAGCTTCAGCGCGTGCCGCACGCCCGCCCGGCTTCTTCGGGGTGCCAATTTATCGATCTCTTCTAGAAGGTCATCCAGAGATTCGTGTGAGAGCACTCCGGTAAGAATCGCAAATCCGTTCTCTTCGATCGACTTCATGCCAGCCCATTTCTCACCGCACCCAAATCGCGTCGCGGCTTCGCAAACGTGCGCCACCGTGGAAGAGCGGCGATTCAGCGCCGCGTCGAGCGAGGCTTGAATGCGGGCTTCAGCCCCCGTGGTCGTCTTTCTGAGGAGGAACGATCTGACGGCGAACGACTCTCGCGCACAGCGACCTCTGGCCGTGGCGCCGACACCACCGCAACTTTCTCCGGCGTAATCTGCAGCATCGACCGCCCACTCACATGCACGAAGCTCAACTCGCGCGCCGCCAGCAGCGCATTCACCGCGTCCTTCACCTTGGAGCGCGCCACAAAATTCCCGAAGAATATTTCCAAGTCGGCCTGCTCCACAGCGATCACACAATCCAGATACTTCGATAGCAACGCCGTGAGCGCCTCCTGCACCGACAGTCCCACACCTTCCTTCACCGCGTCCGGCGCCCAGCGATAGAGCACGTCCCACACCGATCCTTCGCTGGCCCGGTAATCCACGCGCGTAATGCGCAGCTTCGACCACAACTCGCCCAGAGCGCCATCCAGCGCCGCCAGCGACACGCTGCCGCCGAGCGCTTCCTGCATTTTCTGCTTCGAGATCGGACCATCGCGCACGATCAGCTCAAACGCATCGCACGCCAATGCGGAATAAGCCGAGCGCGATCCCGGCTTCGGCGCCAGCTTGGGGTTACGCTCACCCACCAGCGCATAAAAATAAGGAAACACCGACGCCGCAACGAGAAATCCATTATTCTCGTCGAACAGATTCGCCTCAAACGCCGCCCGCTCGCGCAGCAGCCGCACCATCAACTCCGTCGCCTCGGTCGCCCGCGGATCCTTGAACGCATGCTGCCATCCCGGCAACCGGTCCTCCGACCCCACAAACGCGCCAATAAACGTCGGCACCAGCAGCGCCGGCCGCTTGGGATACATCAGACAAAATCCCACCTCCTCCAAAAACGCGCGCGCCTGCTCGATCGTCCGGATGGCCTTGCCATCGAGACGCCACTTCTCGCGGCGCAGTTGCTGGAGTTCGAGATCAGTCATAAGAAGCCTTCAGCTATCAGCCGTCAGCTTTCGGCAAAAACAAAGCGCCCTCACCGACAGCTGAGCGCAGCCGTCAGCCATCAGCAACACACACCCGCTTTAACTGATAGCTGAGAGCTTACAGCTGAAAGCTAGATTCTCTTAAACGCCTTCTGAATGTCCTTCACAGAATACCTTAGAACCACCGGCCGTCCGTGCGGGCACGACATCGGATGGTCGGTTTTCGCCAGTTCCGCCAGCAGCCACTCCATTTTGTTCTGCTCCAGCGGCATGTTCACCTTGATGGCCGCGTGACATGCAATCGAGGCCGCAATTCGTGCGCGAATCTTCTCAAGATTCAGCGACTGCTCCTCGCGCGCGAATTGATCGAGCAGTTCGTGTAGCATGTGCTCGACCGCCGACGCTTCCACTCCCGCGGGCGCGACCTTCACCGCGACGCTGCGCGCTCCGAACGGCTCGGCTTCGAATCCGTTGCGCTGCAATTCGTCGGCAATCTCAGAGAACACCGCCTGCTGCGCCGGAGATAACTCCAGCACGATCGGCATCAGCAATCGCTGGCTCTCAACTTTCTGCGCCGCCCGCTGTTTGAGCACGCGCTCAAACAACACGCGCTCGTGCGCCACGTGCTGGTCGACAATCCACAGCCCATCTTCATTGACCGCAAGAATGAACGAATTCCGAATCTGCCCCAGCGGGCGCAACGTACCGAGCGCCGATAGTGTCGGCTCTTCTTCCTCGACATCGAGCGCCGGAGCGCAGCCATTATCCGGAATCGCGTCGACTCCGCGCGCAAGAGAAACCGCCGCATTCGCCTCAACTGCAATCCCACCCTCAAACTGAAATCTCCCGGAAATCGGCGGCGGCACCGGCGCCTGTAAAGCAAATCCGCCACTGGCCAACGAACCCGTGGGTGCCCCATTTCTCGCGTCCTTTGCGAGAAGTGGGGATTTTGAATCTTCGGCAAGGCCAGCCATCCGCTCCCAGCCCCCCGGGCTCATCTCCGGCGTCATCGCCCCCGGAGTCAAACCTTCAGAAGTAAGCGCTTGTCCCGCCGTCGCATGCGCCCGCATCTCGGTCACAAACTGTGGCACTGGACGCGCCTTCATCAGCGCCGCCCGCACCGAGTCCCGCACAAAATCGTGCATCACGCTCTGCTGCCGGAAGCGCACCTCGGTTTTCGAGGGATGCACATTCACATCCACTTCACCAGCCGGCAACTCCAGAAACAGCAGCACCACGGGATACACCGTCGGCGGAATAATGTTTCGATACGCTTCGGTCAGTGCATGCTGAATCAGACGATCGCGAATCGTCCTCCCATTCACAAACACAAAAATCGAATTCCGGTTCAGCTTCTGAATCTCCGGCTTCGAAACGAATCCGTGAATGCGCATCTCACCCGGCTGCGGAGCCGGAATCTCTTCTCCATCTTCGTCCGTCTCCTTGCGCCGCCATGGCGGAGGCTGCGGCAAGCCCACGCGCTCCAGCGGTTGCACTGCGGCCACGGCGATCAACTGATCCAGCGTTTCTTTTCCAAACACCTGGTACACGCGCTCGCTGTATCCCGCCACCGGAGGCGCCACCAGCATGGCATTCGTGGCCGAGTGCAACTCAAAATGTTTTTCCGGATGCGCCAGGGCATAGTGCGTAACCAGCGACGCAATGTGCGACAACTCCGTCGACTCCGCCTTCAGAAATTTCTTGCGCGCCGGGGTATTAAAGAAAAGATCGCGCACCGTGATCGAAGTTCCCAGCGGCAGCCCCGCCTCTTCCACCCGCGCAATCTTCCCGCCGTTGATTTCGACCACCGTTCCCGCGGCTTCTTCCTCCGCTCGCGTCTCCAGCCGCAACCGCGACACTGACGCAATCGAGGGCAGCGCTTCGCCGCGAAAGCCCAGCGTAGCAATGCTCAGCAAATCTTCCGTGTTCTTGATCTTCGACGTGGCGTGCCGCTCAAATGCCAGCATGGCGTCGTCGCGCACCATGCCGCATCCGTTGTCGGTGATCTGGATCAGCTTCTTCCCGCCCGCTTCCACGCTGATCTTGATCCGCGTCGCCCCGGCGTCGAGCGAGTTCTCCAGCATCTCCTTCACCACCGACGCAGGCCGCTCCACCACCTCGCCCGCGGCGATCTGGTTGGCGACAGTCTCGGAAAGAACGTGGATGCGTCCCATAGCGGCAGCGATTAGTGGCTAGTGGCAAGTTTCGCAGATGGGAAGAGGGAAGGCAAAGTAGGGACCGTCCGCAGTGACAAACCAGAAGAGGCAGGTGAAGCTCACTCCTGAACCGCCGCCGCACCCCGTTTGCGTCTTCCCCGCACCCGATAATGAATCTCGACTCCGACCGCCGCAAGAATATTTTCCAAGGTCGCGAAAGTCGGATTGCCGCGCTCGGAGAGAGTCCGATACAGTGTCTCCCGGTTTACACCCGCAGCCAGCGCCACCTTTCCGATCTTATGAACTTCTGCGACGTCGCGCAGCGCCAGCATGAACACGTCTTGGGATTCCTTCGCCGCGGCATTCAGATATGCCGCAACGTGGTCCGGATCTCGCAGACGTTCGTTCAGACCGGTTTTGTAAGGCCTTGATCTCGGCATGGGTTACCCTCTCGCTATATAATCGGCCCAGTATTCCTTGGCGGCCTTGATGTCACGCTTCTGCGTATTCTTTTTCCCGGCCAGTAGAATCAGTGAATTCCTCCCGTCATCGGCCATGTAGATTCGGTAGCCGGGACCAACATCTACCTTAAGTTCAATCAGGCCATCGCCAATATCACGGAACTTCGTTCCCAGCAATCCCTGCCGAAGGCGGCCGATTCTGGCGTCGATCGCGCCTTTCCCTATCAGGTCTCTGAGGCTAGCCATCCAGTCATCGAAAGGAACCGCTCCCGATGCCAAAACATAGACCTCGACGTTTCTCGGGCGCACCTGCACGGAACTTCCCTGACCCGATTCGTAGCTTAAAAGCTACATTAGTCTATCATCGGAGAGTCGACGTTTCAAGATTCGAGTGTACGCCGCCCAGTCCTCACCTACTTCGCGTCGGTCACCTGCTCACGCGCTTCGTTGTACGTACCAAATTTCTTCGCCACGACTTTCAGTGTGGGATAGAACTGGACGAACGTATGTTCCACCGCGGCGTGGGCGTCGTGGCACGACCAGCAGCCGTTGCCGTGCGGCATGGCGCCAGCAGTTTTGCCGTCGGCGTCGAAGGCATAATAGGCCCACTTGTCGGGATTCTTCGCCGAATCTTTCACCTCGACGGCCAGTCCCATCAGGTCGGTCTGATAATGCCCTCTCTGGTTGATGGAACTGCGGCTGGCCGCGTCGCGTTCGTCGATCACGAACATGCTCTGCTCCGGCCACTTGCCCGACTTCGCAAACTCATCATAAGCCCAGCGCTGCACGAAGACGTTGGTGAACATTTCATGGCTATCGGGACCGGGGCTGTAGTTCATGCCGTATCCGGCGGAAAGAAACATCCACTCGCGATAGTCAGCCGGACGCATCAGATCGCCCTTCGCGTCATATTGCGGGCTGGGTTTATCCTTTTCACCCGGCGCGGCCGCGGCGGCCAGCAAGGCAAGGCAGGCAACCAGGAACAACCCTGCACCGACGACACTTCCGACTCGGCCCTTCTTCGTTGTCTCGCCCTTCATCCCGTCCGTTCTCATTCGACCTCCTGATCTTGAACTGCATGCAGACTAAACGCCCACGCCGCGTCGCGTCTACAGCGAACTCTCTCGCGAAAACCACGGCGCAGCAAATGAAACGGCGCCCGGGGATGAGCCGGGCGCCGCGGGGCTTCGTGCAACAATCTACTGCACGATAATCTGGAACGCGGTCGAGGCGCTCGATGAACCAGAGGTTCCTGTCACCGAGACCGTGTAAGTGCCCTTCGGTGTTCCCGGGTTCTTGTTGCCGCTGCCGTTGCTGCCGCCGCATGACGCCAGCCACAGCGTCGAGAAGCCCAGCATCACGATCAGTCCCAGCAGACGCATTCCACGCGCCGAGCGCTTGCGCGTCCCGACCGTGAACAGGATCCCGAGCAGCCCAGGCATCAAAACCGCGTAAAAGATGCGACCGCCCCGGTCACCCTGGTTCAAGGGACGATGCAACGCGGCGCTCGGCAGTGCGGTGCCGATATTGAAGCTAACCTGTCCAGAGGCGTTGATCGGCGATGGCGTCTGACAGCTTGCCCCCGACATACTCGTGGGCAAAGTGCAGGTGAACGTCACCGTTCCCGAAAATCCGCTGGAGAACTCGACGTTCACGCTGGCGCTGGCGCCCGCACCTTGCGACACCTGAAAATTTGCGACCGTCGGAGTCAACGCAAATGGAGGCGGTGTGGTCCCCGGAACGCGGTAGCCAGTTTGTCGGCGTCCACGGAGCCGAGGCCGGTGACCAGGTTATAACCATTCGTGGCGTCTTTGTTGGAGGCACTGAAGCCAAAGACTCCAGCCGTCGGGCACTGGAGCGCGGTGGGCCATGGCGCCGGAGGCTGTCCCGCCTCGCAGTACACGTTATTGTCTCCCGTGTCTACTGGGTGAAAAGCGCCATTCGAAGAGTTGGCGGCCAGGCTGTAGAGCGTCGGATTAATGTTTCCCAACCCGTTCGTATCTAATTTCTGGTTGAGCAGAACGACTATTGCGGCGAAAATTGGCGCGGAAGCAGACGTTCCCCCCACGACGGTGGGATGGGTAAGGGCCAGAGCGTTGACAATCCCGCCAGGCCCGCCGGGAGCGCAGCTGCTGGTGGAGACGCTACCGCTTTGAAGCCACACATCCACCGGCGTACAGAAAATGTAGCCAGGAAAGTTCGGCGACCCCAAGAGAGAGACATCCGGCGAAAAGCGCGCAGGAGCCTGTCCTGAAATGGTCACGGTCTGCCACGAAGGTTGACCGAAGCCAGCGACGCAATTCGAATTGTCGGTGGTCTGTTGGGCGCAATTGCTGGCTCCGCCACCGGTCGCCACGATGGCGTAGTTCTCCTGCCAGGTTAGAGCGGTGCTGCCGCTCTGAATCAGCGTAAGTTCCTCGTCGTCATTCCACGCAGTTTCTGGAAGCGGGGGATTTTGAGCCGTGCCGCCGTTGGCAGGGTTGGTTGTGCCCCAGAACGTGCTGCTGAATCCTGTCGGATACACAATCGCCGTGCCGCCGACTCCCGTTACCTCCGGACTACTGGCGGGGTAATTTACCGCCAGACCGCCAATCGCGAGGTTGTTGGTCTGGGAGTCCTGGGCCGGGTCGCATGAGGCGGCGCCGCTGTCGCCCGAGGAACTCATGAACGTAATACCCTCGGTGTTGGCTTTCATCAGCTCCGTCTCTTCGGAGGATACGAAGTTGTCGTTGAACTCGCACGCGCCGTAACTCATGCTGATCGCGGATTCCCCTAGCGTGCCGACATTGTCGATGGCGTAGAAGTAGGACGTGCCGACGTCGGTCGAATTGACGAAAATAATTTGCGCGCCGGGAGCGATTGCCGCCGACCATTCCAGGTCTAGATCCGCTTCGGTCACATCCCCTGCCACGAGCGGCGCGGTGCCACCCGCGAGTACGTAGACAAAATTACTCGACGCCGTTCCAGTGCACCCGGTGATCACACCGTTGCCGTCGACCGTGCAGGTGCTGTTGATCGCCGGAAGGCCGAAGCCGCTGCGGAAATCAACCAGATCGTCCAGGTAAATGCCGGTCTGGCCTACGATCACCAGCTTCTGGCCGGTACCATCGATTCCTGCGTCGTAAAGGGGCTTCAGATCGTAAATAGTCTCCATGTCGCCGGGAGCGACAAAATCCGCCTGCAGAGCGCTGGAGTAATAGTCACCTCGCAGCTTGAGGCTGGCGCCCGGCTTCTGCCGCACGGTCATCGGTTTCATGCGGAAGTCATCCAGACCGCGCAATCCAGTCACAATGCCTGCGAGCTCCGCAGGAATCGTCGGCGCGGTCGCGTTGGCGTAATGCAATTCCCCGTCGACGTTGAAGTGATGGATTTCGGTTCCGAACGCGCTCTCCACCTGCGCCGCGGTTCCCGAGAACGAGAACCAGTTGCGGCCATGGGCCGTGGTTACGTCGCTGAATCCCTGGGATTTCAGCCAGGCCGCAATCCGGCGCGCGTCGTTCACGCTCAATCCGAAGCGGTCGGCCCATTGCTCGACCGTCAGCCATTTACGAAAATTCGGCGACTTGGGGTCCTGCTGCTGCGCCACGAGCGCCTTCAATGCCTTCTGCTGGCTGGCGGTGGGCATGGTCAGCAGCGTGATCGTTCCCATATGGAGACCGGGATCGACCCGCCCCTGGTCGTACCGGGGCAGTGCCTTGTGTTGGACGTTTCCGCGCAATGCCACACCCGTACCGGCGGTTAACGTGCCGGCGATACGGTCCGGGGTTACGGCGTAGCTGAGGCTGGAGAAGAGGCTGGCAAGCAACAAGGTCGGCAGAAGGAACTTCACAATTCGCATACACGCTCCGGGCAGATCGGCGTACTGGCTGGTTCTAGCTTATAACGGCTTAACCCTGTTCGATCAAGCAAGTTGTGCAGAAGGTTGTACGGTGGACAGAAAGTTAACAATGTCGAGGGCGTAAAATCTGGCGTTCCCGGCCGACCATAGCCTGAAATGAGCTGGTTTCACGGGGGAAGCGACCATGAAATCGGCATAATGCTCGGATCGATGCGGAAACTGCGGCACTCACCGCGGCACTCTGCCGTATACTGCCCCTGCCAATCTCAGCCGAGCGTTCCCCTGCCAGACGCCGCCAAATCCCGCCTTACCTACATTGACTGGATGCGTGGGCTGGCCTGTGTGCTGATGTTCCAGACCCACTGCTTCGATTCCTGGCTGAGCCCCGCCAACCGCCGGACGACCTTTTTCATGTACTCGCAGTTGGGCGGGACGTTTCCCGCACCTCTGTTTCTCTTCCTGGCGGGAATCTCGTTCGCCCTGGTCACGCAGAAACTGCGGCAAAAGAATCTTCCGCCCGCGCAGATTGCCCGCTCGACCATCCGCCGAGGTGCGGAAATCTTTGCCTTTGGCCTGCTCTTTCGCCTGCAGGAATACATTGTTGCCTGGGGCTGGGCGCCCAAAAGCGACTTGCTTCGTGTCGACGTGCTCAACACTATCGGCCTGTCGATGATGCTGATGGGAGTAATGTGTTGGGTGGTGGGCGCGCTATCGAAGGCGGAAGTTATGTGGGGACAGCGCAGCCTAGGAAGGAAGGGGCTGTCCGGCCGGGCGAAGCCCAGGGCACAATCGACGGAGAAGCGGCAGCAACCCCCTCTATTGCTGCATCGTCTCAGAGCGCCGAGCTGCGCTCGGCGGACAGCCGGGAGCCTGCCCTGAGCTTGCCGAAGGGGCGGCTGTCCCACATTCGATTCCCGGTCGCAAGCCTGACCCTCACCGCCGCCGCCACCGCGCTCGTTATCTCCCTGCTCACCCCGCTTCTGTACACCACCTGGCGCCCCACCTGGCTCCCGTGGCCGCTCGAGTCTTACGTGGACGGCGTGCACAACCTCGGCGTTACACAACAAGGCATCTTTCCGGTTTTCCCCTGGACTGGATTCGCCTTCGCTGGCCTGGCCGTCGGATTCATTCTGCAAAGCCAGTGGGCGCGTGCGCACGAGGCCCGCATCTTTTTTTCTTTCGGCGCAGCCGGGGCCGTACTGATTGAATTCTCGCGCTGGCTCGACGCGCAGCCGCGCCAGGTCTATCCCGTGTACAACTACTGGCTCACCAGCCCCCAGTTTTTTCTCATCCGCGTGGGCATGTTGCTGGTCATCATGACGGCAGCCTATGCCTGGTGCCGCTGGGTAATAGCAAGATTGAGTGGATTTCACTGGGGATTCAGCCCGCTCATCCAGCTCGGGCAGGCGTCGCTGCTGGTTTATTGGGTACACATCGAATTCGTCTACGGGCGAGTCTCCATCCTGCCAAAGCACAAGATGGGCATCGGCGGCGCGTCGGCGGGATTGCTGGTAATCACGCTGGCCATGCTGGCGCTGGCCTGGATTCGTACCCACGCAAAAGGGTGGATGAAAAGCACCGGCCAAGGAGGGACCCCCGACAGTAGTCCGCCAGTCTTACTGGCGGGTGAGGCCCGATAGCGAACATCCCCGCCGTAGCCGCGATTGGAGTCGCGCTGAGGTTTCAAGCGTCCCTTGGACGCAACTCCTCCTGCGCCAAATCCTCGGGCGTTGAAAACGCCGGGCTATTCTCGAATGCCCTCCTGGGGCAAAACTTCACGCGATTCTACGGCTGGCCTTCGCCGAGCTGCTTGAGCTTCATCTGGGCGTTGTCCCGAATGGCATCGCGGCGTGCCGGCGGATCGGCGGTGTCGGAGGCCAGCAGTTCAAGCGCCTTCTTCGCGTTCTGCCGCGCCAGTTCTTTTTGGCCGTCCGCCAAATAGACGTCGGAGAGGCTATCGTAGGCGTTGGGCGATTCCGGAAAGGCGGTGACGTTGAGCTTCATGGTCTCCACTGCGCTCTTCACATCGCCCGCCTGGAGCTGTTCATAACCAATCAGGTTCACCAGAGCTTCCGGGAAAATTACCGCCTTGGGATCGCTCCGGCGAGCCTCTGCCAGCTTGCGGGCGGCTTGCTCGACTCCTCCTGGCATCTCGATTTGACTCAGGATTTGCGCCGACGGTGCGAGCGGATCGCTGCTCTTGTCAGCCGGAGCCTTGCCCGGCGTTTTAATCAGGGTAGTCACGTACCAATCCACGATGACGCCCCGCAGTTCGGGGTGAACCGCGAACATGTCGGCGCCGTGCCCTCCCTTGGCATAGTGCACTAATCTCTTGCCGGGATTGGAGGACACACTGAAGAGCCAAGGCATGACATCCACCGTAGGGGGGAACTCGTCGTCGTCAGCCACAGCGAAGAGTTCCGGTAGTTGCGACGCTTGACGCAGAAACTGCCGGCCCGCCATATTGGTGCCGCCTGACAGCAGCACCAGCGATTTCACCTCACCGAGGTGACGGCGTGCGGTCTGGATGGAATTGTCAACGCCGCAACTCGCTCCCCCCACGCCAATCGCGTCTCGCACGACGCCTGGCTGCGTGTCTAGATAATGGAAGGCGGTATCAATGTCGCCCGGCCATTTCTCCGCCTGCACCGTGGCGGCGTCCTGGGGCGTCAGCTTGTCCTCGGGAGTGCCACCGCTTTCGCCGAAGCCGCGCAGATCGAAGGTGAGCACGTTAATTCCAGCGGTCGCTAATTGCCTTGCCAGATCGTCCCATACCTTGCGCTGCCGGTTGCACTGGTGCAGCAGCAGAACACCCGGGCCCGACTTGGCCGCGGCGAAGTAGGTTGCCTTGAGGATTGTCCCGTCAGGCGCCTTCAGGTCAAGCACACGGGGCGCAGGCGACTGCTGGGCCACGGCCCCGAGCATGAGTACGGATACAAGCAGCGGCAGAACAAGGCGAGCACGAATCATGAGTCCACCTCGCGGCTATTGTCCGTCCGGCACAGGCAACGGTCAACCGTGGTAATTGCCGAGTTCGAACTTCCCATGAAAGGCGCGCACGTGTTCCGGAAAATGCGGTCCCGAAAAATGCGGTACCTCCGGGAGGGTCGTTCACGCGAACTGCCGCACAAACTCCACCACTTCGCGCTCGGCCCAGCGGCCATCGTCCGCGGCACCGCCGTTGCGCTGTGCCAGATTTCGTTCGGCAAGAAACGCGCAATGCCCGCCGTCCTCGGTCTCGACGTAGGTGATGTTCGGATTCGCCGCAACGCGCCGCAGCGTCTGCGGCTGCATGCGAATGAACGGATCGTTCGCCGCATGAATAATCAGCGTCGGCACCGCAATCCGGTCGACCACGTTGGAGGCCGCGGCCCGAGCGTAATAATCATCTGCGCCGGTGAATCCGCAATAGTGCGCTGTAATGCGGTCGTCGAACTGCCGCAAGGTGGAAATTCCACGCAGACGCGATGCATCGAACTTGTCGGGGAAAAACCGCGCTTTGCGCCGCAGGCGCTGGAATAGCTGCATCAGAAAGTAGTACTCGTAAATCCGGTTGGCCGGTTCGTGCAGCGCGTCGGCCGACGCCGCCAAGTCCATCGCCGGACACACTGCAGCCACCGCGCGAAATTGTGGCGGCCCATCGCTTCCCCACTCGCCCGCCGAGTTTCAGCACCAGGTTCCCGCCCATGGAAAATCCGATCAGCGCGAACTGCGAGACTCCGTCGTTCTCGATCACGTTGCGCACCACCGCGGCCACATCGCCCGACAGGCTGGAGTTGTAGAGCGTTGGCGCGAAGTGATCCATGCCGCCGCAGTTGCGCTGGTTCATCAGGACCACGTTCATCCCCGCCGCCAGCCCGTTGCGCGCCACGCCCTGCATGTATTGCGAATCGGACGAACCCTCGAGCCCGTGAACCACGACGAGCGTCAGCGCTTTCGTGCGCTTCTTGGCTCCCTGCCAATAGCACCAGCAGCGCAGCTTAATCCTGGGTTCGACGAGATCTGTGGCAACTTCAACCAGTCGCTCCTCCGCCGGCGGCAGATCGACTTTTCGCCGCAGCAGAAAGCTGGCAATGGTCTGCACATGTCCACCGCGCAGCCAGCGCCGCGCGCGAAACGGCACGCGCACGGTCCATGGAGCTCGGGCGCGCCCCGCCAGGATCGAAATACCCCAGAAGAATTTGAGATTTGCGAACTGGCCTCACAAATTGATTCTAATAGAGACTGATCCCGGAGTCTCGCCATGCCCATCTTCGAATACATCTGCAAGCAATGCCATCACCAGTTCGAGGCCCTCCTCTACGGCAAAGAAAAAGCGGAGTGTCCCAAGTGCCACGCGACGAAACTCGAGCCGCAACTCTCAGTCTTCGCGGTCCGCGAAAAGCTCATCGTCGGCGCGTCATCTTCCCCGGCGGCGCCTGCGGATCCTGCGGCGACCCGCGCGGCCCCGGCGCCTGCTCCCTCGGCGACATGAACTAGCCGGCCACCGCAAGATCCAGTACGTAAGACGATCAGCCGTGAAACCCGTTCCGGCCCATCCCGCATCTAGCTGGTAAGCTACGCGAACCCTTGCGCCTGGAGCCCGGGCAATATGTCTCTATGGACATTCCGGTCTCCCGGCAGTAACAATCACTGCACGAACGGGCTCCTCGACAGAGAGCGGGAATGAATCTCTTGCCAAGACCCAATCCTATCGCGGGCGATTCTCAGGGCACTCGCACTCGTCCGGCAAGCGGGCGGAAAGCGATGCTGCTCGCTCTTGTTTTCGCGGCAGCATGGGCTTCACCGCAACCAGCTTCCGGCCAGGGTCTGCTGACGGACGAACCCACCAGCGTTCACGGCGTGGTGGTCAACTCCATTACCCATGCTCCGATTGCGCGTGCTCTGGTCTATTCCGGCGACAATCGGTTCGCCATGCTCACCGACGGGGAGGGACATTTTGAGTTCGCCCTGCCCAAGCCCAAATCCGACAGCGATTCGACGACTTACCAGACCACCAACTTCTACCAGCGCTTGTGGTTCATGGCCCGCAAGCCCGGTTTTCTCGACGATCCCAACGGCAGAATGAGCCAGCTTGAAACGCCGCCGGGGGGAGAACTTACGATCACTCTCATGCCGGAGGGCCTGATCACGGGACGCGTCCTTCTCTCCGAGGGAGATGCGCCCACGAACGTGAACGTGCAGCTTCTCTCCCGGCAGGTGCAGGATGGCATGCCGCGCTGGACGCAAGCGGGTTTCGCCCACGCGAACTCGAGCGGGGAGTTCCGCTTCGCCGATCTGCAGGCCGGAACTTACAAGCTGGTCACGCATGAGTTGATGGACAACGATCCCGCGGCCACGGTTCCCGGCGGCCAGCAGTATGGTTATCCGCCGGTCTATTTTCCGGGGGGCGCGGATTTCGAAGCCGCCGGAACGATCCACCTCGAAGCCGGACAAACCGTTCAGGCCGATATTCCTCTCACTCGCCAACCCTACTACCCGGTGAGCGTGCCGGTCGCGAATGCCGAGACGAACGCCGGACTCAACGTCAGCGTCTCGGTGCAGGGCCATCGCGGCCCGGGCTATTCGCTGGGATACGACCCGGGAAAACAGAGGATCGTGGGATCGCTACCGAATGGACATTATCTGGTGGAGGCAGTGTCTTACAACCAGGGAACCTCCGGGGCGGTGCGCATCGCGGTCACCGGAGCTCCGGTCGACGGTCCCGGCATGACTCTGACTCCAAACGCATCCATCCGTTTGAATGTCACCGAAGAGTTCACCGGACCAGGCCCAGGCGGCACTTCGACATGGAGCAACGGAAAGCAGACGTTCACGCTGCACGGCCCCCGCGCCTACTTGCAGGCGAGGGTGGAGTCTGCCGATGACCTGCGGCAGGCAAGCGCAATGCTTCGCCAGCCCAGGACCGCCGACGACGAGGAGCTGGTAATTGAAGGCCTGCAACCCGGGCGCTACTGGCTGCGGCTTGATTCCGGCCGCGGCTACGTGGCTTCGGCCACCATGGGCGGAGTCGACTTGCTGCACGAACCCCTCGTGGTCTCGAGCGGATCTACGACGCCGGTTGAAATCAGGATGCGCGACGATCAGGCGGAACTTGAGGGAACCGTCACCGGCGTGCCAAACGACT
Organism: uncultured Acidobacteriaceae bacterium; assembly: GCA_963709385.1. Taxonomy (GTDB): domain Bacteria; phylum Acidobacteriota; class Terriglobia; order Terriglobales; family Acidobacteriaceae; genus Sulfotelmatobacter. The sequence continues at coordinate 12,411 of CAVPWD010000021.1, read as the reverse complement.
CCACTGCCGGTTCCGAGGCAGGTTCGCCGGTTGGTATTCGCCAGCCGCAGGCCTTTATTTACTGCGTTCCTTTGCCGGATAGCCCGGGGCGATATGCGCAGCTCGGAGTTTCGTCGGATGGCAAGTTTTCGTCGGGATCGTTTGTGCCCGGCACGTATCGCATTCTCGCTTTCAAAACCATGCAGCAGCGCCTGCCCTACCGCGACTCTGAAGCCATGAAACCGTATGAGTCCATGGGGCAGGTCGTTCATTTATCCGCGGGCCAGAAAGCCACGGCGGAGGTGCCGTTGATTTCCAGCAGCGAGCAGCGAGTAATGAGCAATGAGCGATGAGCGATGAGCGATGAGCAGTAAGCGAAAATGAGATTTGCGTCGTAAGCATGCGAGCATGCAGCCGCCCGCGCAGTAGACAAATAGTATGCGGATTCCTCGAACTTCATTCCGTCCTTTACGCTGGATCGCCGTTCTCTGCCTGCTGGCACTGAGTGCAGTGGCGCAAACCTCCAGCGTTCCGCAGCTGGGAATTTCCGGTGGCAACTACAAAATCGCCGGAACCCTGGTCAGCAAGACCGACGGACATCCCCTGGCCCACGCGCGAGTCACCATAAGAGATGTCAAGAATACCGACAGGTTTTCCTCTCTCGTGACCGAAGAAGAGGGAAAGTTTGAATTCAGCGGCGTCCCCGCCGGAAAATATTCGCTGACCGGATCAAAGCGCGGATACATTTCCGCGGCCTACGATCAACATGATCAGTTTTCTACTGCCATCGTCACCGGCGCAGGTCTCGATACCGAGACTCTGCAGCTTAGGCTCGCCCCCGCGGCGGTAATCACCGGAAAAGTCCTTGACGAGGCTGGCGACCCGATCCGCCGTGCCAATGTGTCGGTGTATTACGACGACCACAGCAGCGGCGTAGATCAAATCCATGTAAGTCGCAGCGCCCAGACCGACGACCAGGGCATCTACGAAATCACGCCGTTGTCGCCGGGAACGTATTTCCTGTCGGTAACCGCCAAGCCTTGGTACGCGCTGCATCCCATGCCGGAGTCGGACAGCCGGAGCCGCAAAACCAACTCCCAGGATCAAGGGGAAACCAACACCTTCGATCGCTCGCTCGACGCCGCCTACGTGACCACCTACTATCCGGACGCGACCGATGCCGATAGCGCAACCCCGATTCCGGTGCGCGGCGGCGAACGCATCGAAGTGGATATGCATTTAAATCCCGTGCCAGCGCTGAGCCTCACCTTTCGCGTGCCCGAGGACGGCAAGGGATTCATGTATCCGCAACTGCAGCAGTCTTCTTTTGACAGTGACACATTTGTTCAAACCGGTCCTGTCCGCCGGATTTCCCCGGGGGTCATGGAGATTTCGGGCATTCCCGCCGGCAAGTACAATGTCCGCCTTTTCGGCGGAGGCACACAGATGCAGATGAACGGCGTCGACCTCACCAAAGATGGCGAAGAAATCGACACCTCCCATAGCGAAGCGATGAGCACGGTGAAAGTCTCGGCACAAATCTCCGGCGACGCTACGCCTCTGTCGCAACTTCGCGTCGGGCTCCGTTCGGGGCACAGATTGCTCTCGGCATGGCGTCCCCTCGACGACAAGGGAGAGGCGGAACTCCCACAAATCCCGGCGGGCAAATACGACGTGCAGGTGTGGGGTCCGCCCAAACCTTATTCCATCGCGCACATCACGGCCGACGGCGCCACGGTTTCGGGCCGCAGCGTGACCGTGCCGGCCGGCGCTTCCGCGTCCATCTCGCTGACGCTGGTGGGCGGAAGTTCTGAGATTGAAGGCACGGCGAAGCACGCGGGCAAACCATTCGCGGGAGCGATGGTCGTCCTGGTCCCGAGAAATCCAGAACGCGACCATGATCTTTTCCGCCGCGACCAAAGCGACCTCGACGGAACTTTCAGCCTGCACAATGTAGTTGCCGGTTCCTACACGCTCGTGGCCATTGAGAATGGATGGGACCTGGATTGGTCCCAGCCCAGCGTGATCTCCGCGTCCCTGCGCCACGGACGAAAGATTGAAGTCAACAGTCAGCCAGGCCGGCCGGTCACGATCACGGAAGGAATCGAAGTTCAATCCAGATAAATCGTCGACGTTGGATTCGGCTGGGCTTGCGATAGAACCCGGGCGTGGACACGAGGGGCTTTGGGAAGGAATGGCTTCAGATTTGGGAAGCGTACAGCTTCAGATTTTGTGGAAGGGCACGGCTTCAGCCGTGCCGTACGCGGGCCGAAAGTGATGCGGGGCTTTAGCCCCCTGAGGCCATGGGTAACGCGAGTGCTGTAACCACGGTTACCTATCCTTCCCCCTCATCCGCCCTCTACCATCTCAAAAGCCGCACCAGTCCTCATTTCCCGAGGTTAGCCAGCATTTATGGATCGTCGCAGCCAGCAGCGCATTGCCGTCGAACTGCAAGTACAGATCTGGGGCATGGACGCTCACGCCCATCCCTTCACCCAGCCCGCGAGCCTGCGCACCATCAGTGGCCGTGGTGCCACGCTACAGGGAGTCGACGCGCAGCTCAAGCCGGGCGATGTGGTCGATCTGCAATATCAAGGAAGCAAAGCCCAGTTCCGCGTAGTGTGGCTGGGCAAATCCGGCACCGAAATGCAAGGCGAAGTCGGCGTAGAAAATCTGTCCTCCGAAGTTCAGCTCTGGGACGTCGACCCCCTAAAGTGCGCGGCCTCCGCAGGCCGAGGCTAGTCCACCAAGTTATGAAAGTGCCGGGTGCCCCATTTCTCGCGTCCTTTGCGAGAAGTGGAGATTTCAGGGCTCGATAAAATTGATCTTCTTCGCGTTCTTCGCGGCTCTTCCTTCGCGACCTTCGCGATTAAGAGCTCTCCGCCAACGTATCGAGCGTGTGACAATTTCAGATTGCGGATTGGTCAGAGTTCTTGAATCTACAATCTGAATTCTGCAATCTGCAATGAGCGCGTCATTGGTACACTCCCTAAATGCGCGTAAAAATTCTAGGATCGGCCGCGGGAGGAGGGTTCCCCCAGTGGAACTGCTCCTGCCCCAACTGCCGCGCCCTTCGTGCCGGAACCTTCGCCGGCAAAGCCCGCACACAAACACAAATTGCAATCAGCGCGGACGATAAGAACTGGTTCCTGCTCGGAGCTTCTCCAGATCTGCGCGCGCAGATCGAAGCCGCGCCCGAACTTCATCCGTGCGAGCAGCCTGACGGAAAATCCCCGCGCCATTCGCCGATCGCCGGCGCGGTCCTCTGTAACGCCGACGTCGACCAGACGCTCGGTCTACTCCTGCTGCGCGAATTGCAACCGCTACGCGTACACGCCACCGATTCCATCCGCCGCATTCTGACCGAGGACAATTCCATGTTCGCCATGCTGCAACGCATCCCCGGCCAAGTGAGCTGGACTAACTTCACTCCCGGAACAACCTTTCCGCTGCAGAGTCCCGCCGGCGAAGATTCCGGCCTGCGCTGCCGCGCGCTCTCTCTCGGCACGCACTACCCTGCTTACGTCTCGCCGAAACGCCAGTCTGAACTCACCTTCGGTGAAGCATCGCTGGGCTTGATTGTTGAATCGCCAAGCGGCAAGCGCCTCGCCTGCATGCCCGCCGTTCCGCAAATCGATGACGCACTCCTGCGCGAATTCGAATCTGTCGACGTGCTCCTGTTCGACGGCACTTTCTGGAGCAACGACGAACTGATTCGGATTCAAGGTAGTGGACAGACCGCGAAACAAATGGGCCACGTCCCCATCTCCGGTCCCGAAGGCAGTCTCAGCAAGTTGGCGCAACTCCGCCATCCACGTAAAATCTATCTACATATCAACAACACGAATCCCATGCTGAATGAGGCTGGCCCCGAGCAGCGCCAGGTGCGCGAAGCAGGATGGGAAGTCGCGGAGGATGGATGGCAGTTCGTACTATGAGTGGATCCGTAAACGAATCCGCGGAAGAAAACGCGCCCCTGCTCTCGTTCGACGAGCTACGGGCGCAGCTGCGGGCCGTGGGCCAGGAGCGTTATCATCACCAGCATCCGTTTCATCTGATGATGCACGAAGGCCGCCTCAGCCGCGGCCAGCTGCAGGCCTGGGCTCTGAACCGCTACTACTACCAGAGCATGATCCCGATCAAGGATTCGATCATTCTCTCGCGCGGCCCCGACCCGGTTTTTCGCCGCGCCTGGCGCAAGCGCGTGGTCGATCACGACGGCGACGCCACCAGCGAAGGCGGCATCAAGCGCTGGCTGAAACTCGCCGAAGCCACCGGGCTCAACGCCGACCAGGTGCGCGCAGGTACCGGTATTCTTCCCGCCACCCGCTTCGCGGTGAACGAATATCTGAACATCGTGCGCAGCCGCAGTTTGCTCGAAGCGGTCGCGTCGTCGCTGACCGAATTATTTTCCCGCGACCTGATTTCACTGCGCATGGAAAAAATGCGTCAGCATTATCCCTGGCTTTCGGGCGGTCTGGATTATTTCGAAGCGCGCCTCACCCAGGCTCCGGAAGACGCAAAGTTCGCCATCAACTACGTTTTCGAAAATGCGAAATCGCGCCCTGAGCAAGAACTCGCCACCCAGGCGCTGCGCGACAAGTGCGATATTTTGTGGGCGCAGCTCGACGCCCTCTATTTCGCGTATGTACAGCCCGGCTGGCCTCCGCCCGGCGCGTTTCGCATGGAGGCGAGCTAGATGATGCCGGCAAATTCTTGTGATTCCGACCGGACTGAAGCCAAGCATCCTTCTAAGCATTGTCATTCCGACCGGAGCGAAGCGAAGCGAGCGTAGTGGAGGAACCTGGTGTTTCTACGCCCGCGCGGAGCCCACGACCCCATGCCCGCACCCCTAGACACAAGCCAGCCGCGCCTTGCCGCCGGATGCCGTTGGGGCGCCGAAAGCAAGCCGGAAGAAGTTCGGATGATCCTGTTCCCCGAAGGCGCCCTCAAACTGCAAGGCACCGGTCGCCAGGTCCTCGAACGCTGCGACGGCCAGCGGACGTTCGGCGACATCATCACGGAGCTGCAAAAACAATTCAGTGCCTCCGACCCAGGAAAGATCCGCGCCGACATCACCCTGTTCCTGGAACAACTGCAGAAGAAGCGGATCGTGGATTACTAGAGACACGACGGCGTCACTCGCGGCGTCAAGACTTGTAAGGAATTTCTACTTCGGTATAGCTACCGGGAGTGGCCGCATTCACCGCCGCAGCAATCTTTTCGACATGAAGTCGAACCAGCGGCCATTGCGGAGTACTCAGCACAACAATGGCGATTCTGCGGCCAGTAAGATTTTGCTGATATCGAATATTCTTGTCGGCGGTCACAAATACATCGAACCCGGCTCGCTCCGCTTCAGCCAACAAATCTCCGTTGGAAAGCGTGTCCCACCCGCGCGTTCTCGCCTCCGTGACCCCGTGACCGGCGAGGAAAGGAGACAGTGGGGCTGGCGTGCTGTGATCAAAAAGAACGAGCATCGGAGGTAGACGCGTGTTCCGGCTCAACTGGCACCGGGGCAGCAACGCTGCGAGCGGCAAACTTCAGCACTTCGATTATTTGTTCCTTAGAAATGCTGAACCAATCGCTAATTTCCTCGATGGTGGCTCCGGCTTCCAGGTTTTCGAACACGGCCGAAACCGGCATGCGGGTATTGCGAAACACCCATGCGCCGCCCAGCCTTCCGGGCACGCTTTCCACCGCCTCGCACTGCGACCAATCAAGAGCCGCCATATTCCCTCCTTGTTCTCTTGATCTTGTACCACGGCCTGGCGACCGGGAAACGGATCATAGAATATCCAAAGATAGCATGTTAAAGTGTTACTGAGTAACACCGAGGCACACCCCATTGCTGAAGCTCTCCACCACCAGCCTGAAGCTTGATCACGAAGTGAAAGAGCGCGTACAGCGCCTGGCGTCGGTCCGTCGTCGCTCGCCGCACTGGCTCATGCGCGAGGCCATTGAGGAATACGTCGAACGCGAAGAGAAGCGCGAAAAGCTGCGGCAAGACGCGCTCGCCGCGTGGGATCATTACCAAACCACCGGCCTTCACGTTGCCGCCGAAGACGCCGACGCCTGGTTGGCCAAGCTTGAGACCGGGAAGCGCGCCGCCCCTCCAAAATGCCGCGCCTGAAGTGGTCCCAAGCGGCGCTGCTGGATGTTGCCCGTCTTCACGGTTTCCTTGCCCCCAAAAGCCCCGATGCCGCCCGCCGCGCCATTAAAGCGATCCGGCAAGGCGTCAAAGCTCTCGCCAAACATCCTGAGATCGGCCGTCCAATCGAAGATATGCTGCCCGAGTTTCGCGAATGGGTCATCCAATTCGGAAGTAGCGCCTATATCGCCCTGTATCACTATGACGGGAAGGAGATCGTGATACTAGCGGTCCGCCACGGGCGCGAAGCCGGATATTGATTTAGGCTAAAGGCAGGGACAATCACTCCCTTGCCAATGCTCCCCAACCCGCTCGCGCTCATTGCCGAAGTCACGCACCGCTGCCCGCTGCATTGCGTGTATTGCTCCAATCCACTGGAGCTTGCGGGCCTGCAGGCGGAGCTCTCGACCACGGAGTGGACCAGCGTGTTCCAGCAATCCGGCAAACTTGGCATGCTGCACGCGCACTTCACCGGAGGCGAACCGCTGGCGCGTCCTGACCTGACGGAACTCATTGCAGCCGCCCGCGCCGCTGGACTCTATACCAATCTCATCACCTCAGGCCTCGGCCTGAACGAAGATCGTCTGCAAACACTCGTCGCCGCCGGGCTCGACCACATCCAGATCAGTTTCCAAGATTCGCGCGAAGCCGCCGCCAACTGGATCGCTGGCGCAAGAGCGCACGCGCACAAGATCGAACTCTCGCACGCGATTCGGCGGCGGGTCGACCAAAAGAAGCTCGCATTCACCGTGAATCTGGTCGTGCATCGGCAGAATCTCGATCATCTGGAAGAGATGATCGCCTTCATCGAGCAACTGAATCCTGAGCGCGTCGAGATCGCCCACGCGCAGTACTACGGATGGGCCCTCGCCAACCGCGCCACGCTTATGCCCACGCGCGCGCAGTTAGAAAAAGCCGTCGCCATCGTGGCCGATGCTGAGAAGCGCCTTGCTGGACGCATTCGCATCGACTCCGTTGTGCCCGATTATTATGCGAAGTATCCCAAGGCCTGCATGGGCGGCTGGGGACGAAGATCGATGCTCATCAATCCTGCGGGCAGAGTCCTTCCCTGCCATGCAGCGGAAGTCCTGCCCGGAATGTCATTTGAGAACGTGCGCGAAAAATCTCTGGAATGGATCTGGCAGGAGTCGTCTTCATTTCAGAAATTCCGCGGCGAAGACTGGATGCCCGAGCCGTGCCGCAGTTGCGACCGCCGCGCTGAAGATTTCGGCGGCTGCCGCTGCCAGGCGTTCCTGCTCGCAGGAGACGCCACCATCACCGATCCGGCGTGCTCGCTTGCGCCCACGCATTCGATCGTCGAATCAGCCGTGCGCGAGGCGAACACGTCGGCAGCCACGGCGCAGCCCGCTCCAGCCGCCTCATTCGTGCAGGTGCAGCAGCAGACCACGGATTTGTGGACCTACCGCACCAACCCGAAATAAAGGCCTTGATTTTCATCAATTATCCATCTAAACTATAGATGGCTTATCCCATGCAAAACCTTACCCTTAAACTCAAACAAGCCAGCGCCGTACTGGGCGTGACTTCTAAGGACCTTCAAAATCTGGTACAGCTGGGTGTCATTCGTCCCTTGCGCCTCAATCGCGTGTGCTGGTTTGACACAAATCTGCTCCTGAAGGCGAAAATCGCTTTTTATCTCAAGGAGACTCTGGGCAGTTCGAGCGATCTCCTGGCTAGATTCACCGAGGCGCTCTCCATTGATCTTGCTGGAGCCGACCTGAGCAGGCTGGAAGACATCCGCATTCACTCGCGCCCGCTGCGCGGCACCGAAGCGGTGGAAATCCGGATTCCGTTTCGCGCTCTGGCCCGCGAATTGGAAGCACAGATTCCTCTGGCTTCGGCTTACAAAGACCTGCCGAAAGGACGCAAAAGAGCCGGATGGAAAAAGGATTTCCTGCGCAATCTCAGGAACGCCGCCCCTGATCTGGGCGACATCTCAGAGCGAGAGATTTTGAGAACCGTTCGGGAATACCGGTCGCAGCGAAAGAAACTACCGGAGATCACAGTCGTTGCGCGCACAAGAAAGAAAACGGCCTAGAGGAGTGGTGGATACGTCCGTCCTGATAGCGGGAATCGCAGGATTCAAGTCTCCGAAGGTCGCGCTCAGGAATCCCAGCGCCCGGCTCCTCCGGGACTGGATCGAAAGGGATACGTTCGTCTGGCTGGTCAGCGATGGGATTCTTCTGGAATATAAACAAGTCCTTGCAAGGCTGGGCGTCCGGCGGGCACGGATCGGGAGAATCATCAATTTGCTTCGAGAATCAGCGGAAGTTGTTGCTGCTCACACCCTCCCAGGCATCTCTCCGGATCCCGGGGACGATCCCTTCTGCGGGTGTGCTGAAACTGGCACCGCCGATTTCATCGTGACGTTGAACGCGAAAGACTTCCCGCAAGATCTCTTGTCTGCCCACGTGATTCGACCGGACGAAAAGATTCCCAGCACCGCCCGCCGGAAGCGAACGCACGGGTCGTAAGAATCGACGCTACGCTTCCATCCCTACCTGGCAGACTCTGCCTACCAGATAATCCGCGGCGGACTTGCCTTCGGCCATGGGGATTACTTCGATGGGGGAGGACTGGTTGTGGGGGCGAAGAATTAGATGAGTTCCGGCGACTTCCACGTACTTTACCGTGCAATTATCGTTTTTCAGAACAGCGTACATATTGAACTCACCTTTGCGATAGGGCGTAAGTGAGTTGTAATGGCGGTCTATCAAGAGCGTTGCTCCGGGCATGAGCCGTGGATACATACTCATGGCTTCCTTGGCATCGAGCTTGATGAGCACGAAGCGCTGCCAGCCGGAGCGGTCGCCTTCGGTTTCGGCTTTCAGCTTGCGTAGGAAGGTTTTCTTGAACTTAAGGATCTCTTTGACCTGCATGCTGGTGATGAGCGGCTGGGTGGCGGCGGTCGAGGAGTCTGTGAGCAGAATGTTTTCGAATTCGTCGCCGCTGGGAGGCAAGATGGTCGCGCGCTTGTTGACTTCGGAAGGATCGAGCAGGTCGAGCACGGAAAGATGCTGCACGGACAGGACCTTGTCCATGCCTTCCAGGCTGAGGCCGCGCTTTTTATTGAGGAAATTGGAGATGTGCGCCTGCTTGAATCCGGTTTGCTGGGCAAGGTGCAGGCCGGTGAGTTCGCCCGCTTCGATGCGATCCCAAAGGATCTTGCGAAGATTATCCTGCAGGATTTTGAACTTCATGGGCCGGAGTATAGCACCGGGGAATCGCAGGGCGCTAAAGCAGGCGTCGGGCGGCTGGCGTCAGGCGTCGAACTTCTCTCCCGCGCTGCGGCCAACGCCTGACGCCCGACGCCTGCGCTTCAGCGCCCGCCAAGTTTTCCACAGCTCGCGTTGGTATATCCAACCTTGACTGAGAAAATTCACAGTTATAGGATCGCCGCAATGTACGACCAAAAGTATGCTCCAGGGTGGAGAGCCATGACCAGCAAGCCAGACAACTCGAATGCGGAGAAGAACTTCGGAGAATTTCGGAGGAAAGTGCGGTCGGCGGAAGTGCTGTCGGCATCCATGGAGCACCTGCTGTTGTCGCTCCGCTTTACGGGACGGGTAAGCGTGGTGATGAAAGACGGGCGCGTGCTGAAGTCGGGCTACGAGGAAAGTTATTTCCGCCAACGGGAGGGTGGAGGCGTAGACGACGAAGCCGTGCAGGAAACGTAAACGCGGAAGGAGTTAGCGACAAGTATCTGAGTTCGGCAGGCGATGCGGTGATTTCCTTGCAACTCACCACAACTAAATAGCTCAAGCAGGCCATCGTAAGAGAAACGAGCCCTGCGTTTGGTTTCCGCAGAAGTGGCGGGAATCGAGCGCAGGGCTTTTTTCGGCCTTGGGTGTCCGGCGGCAAGAGCTCCTTGAATTGAAATCCTTGGAGGAGTCATGAAAAGCGATCCGAAAGACGGCGGAAACGAACCGGTACACATGGAATTGAAGTATTGCGAACACTGCGGAGGTTTGTGGATTCGAGAGCGGGGAGCGGGAAATGTGTACTGCGACCACTGCCAGTCCAAAGTGGCGGACTTACCGGCTCCGAAGATGAAGCCGGGAAGACTCACGCTGCCGGTACGTCCGCACACGGCGGTCGAAGACTACGAGGTCGAAATTTACGACGACGACGACGACCACGTGGACTTTGAAGCGGCGGCGGGAGGTGCGGCATGAACAACATGATCGCGTGGGACACGATCGCTTGGATCGCGGCGGAAGCGGAACCTCCACGGGCTGACTCGGAGGATGGACAACGGGAGGAGAGGTCAGAGGCGAGGGGTGCAGCGTTCCCAGCCTTCGCAAAGAACGCGAAGGATGGGACACCCACGAGGGTTCCGGCGCAAGAGTTGGTCGCACATTCGTTTCCGGCGCGGGTTCGGGCGCATCCGGCGGAGACGCCCGAGGGGACCGGCACAGCGTTTCCACCCTTCACAGAGAACGCGCAGGGTGGGGCATCCACAGAATTTCTGACATCGCCACCGGGAGCGATGGTCGAGGGTCGCTCGGACGAACCGGAACGGCGGGTGTACCGAGGGAGAACGGTGGCGATGCTGCGGCGCTATATGCGCTATTCGATCGAAACGGGGCGCTTACCTTCGCTGGTGGGACGCGAGTTCTTTCGCAGCAAGGTGACCAGCTATCGGGTAACGACGTTTGAGGACCGCGTGATTTTCGTTCATGACATGGAGAAATGCCTGCAACGGCTGGACGAGATTTCGCGGCAGGTATTGGGACGGGTCGTGTTGCAAGAGTACGAACACGATCAGGCGGCCCGGTTGCTGGGCTGCACCAGGATGACGGTGCATCGCAAACTTCTGGAGGCACTGGACAAGCTGAGTGACATCCTGATCGAAGTCGAGCTGCTGGATGCTCTGCCTTCGACGATGAAAAAATCATGTCAAGAGGGCGGAGACATCGATTTTCCGATAAGTGATTGTGAACAAGGGAAATAAAAAGTTGGAAAGCATGTTACATCACCCCCAGGCAATTTGATATTCTGGATATAGAGAGTAAGAAAAAAGAAAACTCCTGTAGAGGGCGCGCCTTGGGGCGCGCCCTCAGCTTTTTGGGAGAAGTAACGAGACCGGGGAGTCGAGTGTGGGGCGATGACCAAGAAAAAAGCGAAGAGTGAGACTGCGGCAAAAAAACCCGCGAAGGCGAAGAGCGCAACGAAAAGCAGGAGAGACAGCAATCCGGCGGATGTGCGGAAAAAAGTTTCCAAGATGGTGAAGGAAAAGGCGGTCGCCATGGCGGAGAAAGTCATCGGCAAGACCGCAGAGGGCGTGCCTGAGGATCTCCAGTTGGCGACGGTGAAGTACTTATTTGAAGTGGCGTCGATTTTTCCTCCGGAGGCGGATCAGGATTCGGCGACGGAGGAGGAAGACTGCCTGGCGAAAACGTTGCTGCGTCGGTTGAACATTCCCGAGGAACCGATTCGGCGTGACGAGGATGAGGAAGATGAGGTTGAGACCTCCGCGGAGAAGAGCACTGCGACGGTTGCGAGTGAGGATGCGGGGAAGAATCCGGACACGGAGAGCGGTGGAGCGGGGAAAGACCCCGAAGTGGCGTGAGCGGACTTGATCTCTTAAGGAGAAATCCCCACTTCTCGCAAAGGACGCGAGAAATGGGGCACCCGGCAGTCGGTTTTTTCTACTGACAGACTGGGAAAACTGGAAGCGAACTATACCGTAGAATGGGGCGGAGCGGTGCGACGAGAATCAGTGGTGGCGGTGTGGGTGGGACCGAAGACGAAGGTTCCTGCCGGCATTGAACGCAGGCGGGCAGGAGTGCCCGCCCCACATGGGGCTTCACGCCAGACTGCTTCCCGTAAAACGCGGCATAGGATGGGGATGGATATCACGTGGATCGCCGACCAGATTGCGGTCGGAGGCGGGATCTGGAACGCGGACAACATGGCGAGGGTGGCGGAGGCTGGAATCACGCACATCATCGACATGCAGATCGAGTTCGACGACACGCCGCTGGCGAAGGCGCACGGCATCGAAGTGCTATGGAATCCGACGGACGACGATTTCGAGCCGAAGCCGGCAGAGTTGTTCCGGCGAGGCGTCGATTTTGCGACGGCAGCGTTGAAAGATCCCGCGGCAAAACTCTTCATTCATTGCGCGGCAGGAGTGCATCGGGCACCGATGATGGCCCTGGCGGTTTTGCGGTCGATGGGGTGGGACCTGCAGGACGCGAGGCACTTGATTGAGGACAAGCGTCCGGTGGCGGATTTTGCCGAGGTATATGTGCACA
>CAVPWD010000020.1:0-222058 GCA_963709385.1 uncultured Acidobacteriaceae bacterium | reverse complement strand
CACTTCCAGAAACACTTCATACAGCGCCCGATGATCCGCATCCTTCGCGATCAAGCCGCGCAGCTGCTCCGCATCGCCCATCGGCGCCAGCGGTCCATCAATCAGCCGGATGATGTCGCTCAACGGCAGCTCCGCCGGATCGCGCCGCAGCCGGTAGCCGCCGCGCGCCCCGCGCACGCTGTCGACAATGCGCGCGTTCTTCATCTCCAGCAGGATCAGCTCCAGAAACTTTTCCGGCAGATCGCTCTCCGCTGCGATCTCGCGAATCTTGATCGCGCCCTGGTCATGCCGCCGCGCCAGGGTCATAGTCGCCTGCAGCGCATACAGCCCCTTCTGCGAAATCTTCAATGCCTATACCCTCCCGCCCGGCCCCGACCCGCCTAGATTGTGCCCCATTTCCCGTCCCTTGCATAGGACCATCGCGGATGCCACGGGGCGTCCGCAAGCTATACTTTTTGAGTCACCGGAATCTCCGATTCCGCCCGTCAATACCCGTAAATAAGGGACAGCCTGCGTGGAAAGCATAATTCCGGCGCTCGTCATCGTTCTCTTCTGGATTGCTCGGGTACTGTTCGCGGAAGGCAAGAACGCCGCTGTTCCGGATGCCACCGAACTTATCCGCCGAGCCGATGCCCAGGCCGCCAGCGGCAATTTCGCCCTCGCCGAGCAAACGGTGCAGGCCCTGATCAAGAAGGCCGAGAAGAAGGACGGCCCGAACAGCATCGAAGCCGGCATTTATCTTCGCCGTCTGGCCCGCCTGAAAGCCGAGCAAGGCGACAAACCTGCCGCCGAATCGCTCCTGCAGCGCGTGCTCTCCATTCAGGAAAAGAATCTTGGTCCCAATTCGCCCGACCTGCTGCAAACAATCGACTGGCTCATGCAGTTGTCGCGCGCCCGGGGCGATCTCGACTCCAGCATCGCGCTCACCCGCCGCGCTCTTGCCGTCCAGGCTGCCGCATTCGGCGAAAATGACCGCAGGGCCGCCACCACCTGCAACACACTCGGCCTCCTGCTTCATGAAAAGGGCGAGCGGGAAACTACGGTCTGGGCCTTCCGCCGCGCCCTGGAACTCCGCGACAAACGGCCGGCCGATCCAAATGCCGCGAACCAACTGGCGAACGAAAAGGAGTTAGTGGTCAGCCTCAACAACCTCGGCATCGTGCTGACGGAGCAGCAGCAGATCGAGGAAGCCGAGCCGCTACATCGGCGCGCCCTGTCACTCCAGGAAAAAATTCTCGCGCCAGAGAGTCCAGACTTCGCTCCCACCCTGACCGCCCTTGCGGAAGTTTTGTGGAGAAAGCCGGACCTGAGCTCGGCCGAGCCTCTCTATCGTCGCGCCATTGAGATTCAGGAAAAGGCCTTCGGCCCCGAAGACCCGCGCCTTACCGTCGCGCTGAGTCAGCTTGGCCGCCTGCTGATGCAGAAACAGGATCCCGTCGCGGCCGAACCTCTCCTCCGCCGCGCGCTGGCGTTGCAGGAAAAACTCAGCCCGCCAGATTCTCTCCCCGTCGCCGAGGCGCTCGATCATCTTTCCTCCGCGCTTCGCGCCAAAAGAGACTTCGCCGAAGCCGTGACCTTGCTCCGCCGCGTGCTCGAAATTAAGGAGAAGCGCCTGCCGCCCGACCATGCCGGCATCTCCATCACGCTCGGCAACCTGGGATGGGCGCTCTGGCAGCAACGCGAATTTCTCGAGGCCGAAGCCTGCATGCGCCGCGCTCTCGCCATCGGCGAACGCGCCGGCGAACAAGGTTTCCGTTTCGTCGCCACGCAGCTCTTCAATCTGGGCTCGCTGCTGCGCGATAAAGGGGACTTCTCTGGGGCCGAGCCTCTGGTCTGGCGCGCTCTCGCGCTCGAAGAGAAAGCCGTTGGCCCGGACCACGTCGCCTGCGCTGAAATTCTGGAGCTGCTTTCGTCCTTACGCGTGGCGCAAGGGGATGCGAACGGCGCCATCCCTCTGCTGCGCCAGGCTCTGGCTGTGAAAGAGAAAGCATTCAAGCCCAACCATCCTCAGCTCGCCGTCACGCTCGTCAATCTCGCCGTCACCCTCGGCCAGGCGACCAAGGCTGGGTCTGGCAAGGCTGTTTCATCCGAGAACTTAGCCGCGCCCGCCGGAATGCCCGCGGTCGCGCTCTCCAAGAACAGCGCTTCTGACGAATCCGAAGCCCTGCTGCGCCGCGCCCTGCTCATCTATGAGAGCGCCTTCGGTTCCGAGCATCGCGCCGTGTTCTCCACCCTGTTCCACCTCGCCGTGTGTCTCCACCAGAAAGGCCGCTTCGACGAGGCCGAACCGATTTACCGCCGCGCCTTAGCCATCTCCGAAAAAGTCTGGGGACCGGAGCACTCCGAAACCGCCAGCACGATGGGCATGCTGGCCAAACTGCTGCACTCCACCGGCGATCTCACCGGCGCTCGCCTCCTCATGGGACGCGCCTACAACATCGCCGCCAAAACCCTGGGCGAAAAGCACTCCACTACCATCGACATGAAATCCACACTGAACGCTCTGATGATGAAGCTGGCCCCGCCGCCGGTGAACTGATCGGCAAGGGCTAATGGATAAGACGCAATTCTTACGAATACTTTGCGTTTCCTTTATTCGAACCTTACGGATTATCGGTACCAATGGTGAGAGTGCCGCACACAATTGAAACCGCGGGAGGATCCCATGAAGCTGGTTAGGTTTGAGGACATTAACGGAAAGGAAACTTTCGTCAACGCTGACCGCGTGAACTTTGTCAGCGACTACGGAAGCGGAACAACCGAAATTAACTTCGGCGGCGACGAGGCCACGGTCTACGTCGCGATGGAGGTCTCAAAAGTAGCTTCAACGTTGTTGAAAGCGATGAAACCCTAGCGGACCCGTGCCACCGGTCCGACTAGAAAACCTCAGCGAGCGTCACGGTCTGGTCCCGGCACGCAAGAGATCCCGCCGTCGGACAGGCTGTACTGGCAGCGCCAGCGAAACCCGTTGGCATCGTGTTTTCCATATCCCCACACCCGCAGCGTGAGTATTTCCCCCTCGACCTGCGAAGCTTCCACAAAGACATGATCGTTGTCTCGCAGTTGAGGACGCAGATCGACCGGTACCAGGTTGATGAGCGCTGGCTGGTCGATCACCAGCGGGTGCCGCGAATCATCGGCCGCAAAGATCATGGCCCGCGAAGTTCGCCGGCTCAGATACTGGGTCACGATGATGGAGTCGTTCTGCGCCCAGGCCACCGCCGCCACGCCGACATAGTCGCAGAGCTTGCGGACGCGGCCGCTGGCAGTCTCCTCCACGAATAACGCGTGAAAAGTGCCGGCGAATTCGGCCAGAGGAGCCTCCCGTTCGCTGTTGCGGATTACGAAGCGCCCGTCCGGCGAGGACAAATGCCCAGCCTTCGGAAACACGACGAAAGGCGCTGCCTTAGCCGTGATTCCGAGAGCGGCAACCGCCAGGACCAGCACAACGCTACGAAAGAAACTTCGCTGAACGGATTCCCCGTGCCCGCGCATGAGTCGGCCTCTGCTGTCATTGCAACATAGCGCCGAAGTTCTGCCGTGCCCTCGCTCACACCCCCGGAGTTACCAAAGGTCGCACCCCCGTAATTCACTGCACTATTCTCTGTGCTATACTCTTTTTGACGCTTTTCTCACGGTTTGCTCGTGACGCGGTGGTCCCACGTTGGATCAGATTCATCTCCGCCTTTCCTGCCCGCCGTTTAGTTCCAGCGTTCAATCAGCTCCAAATGAAAATGAGAGCGGCATGGCAGCTTCACGGTTGTAGTGTATCGACGCTAAGTACATCGACGTGTGTTTCGACAGGCCCCTCCAGAAAGAACAATCTAGAATGACTCCATTTACAGAACTGCCCTTGTCTGCAGCCTTACAGCAGAAACTTGCGGCAGGCGAATTCATCACCTTAACGCCGATCCAGGAGCAGGCAATTCCGCCCGCTCTTGAAGGAAAAGACGTAATCGGCACAGCCCAGACCGGAACCGGCAAAACCCTCGCCTTCCTCATTCCGGTCATCGAAATGCTCCGCCGCGAACCCGCGGCTCAAGCCAGCGCACTGGTGCTGTTGCCCACGCGCGAACTGGCCATGCAGGTCCACGAGGTCTACGAGAGCCTGCGCACCAAGACCATGCCCAAAGCGGCCCTGGTCATTGGCGGCGTCGCCGAGAAAGCTCAGATTCAAGGCCTGCGCGCCGGCTCATCGCTGATCATCGCGACTCCCGGCCGCCTGCAAGATCTAACCGACCGCCGGTTCGCCGATCTGCGCCACATCAAAATTCTGGTGCTCGACGAAGCCGACCGCATGCTCGACATGGGATTCCTTCCCGCGATCCGTCGCATTCTCGCGCTCTTGCCCAAGACGCGTCAGACGCTGTGTTTCTCGGCCACACTCGAGGCGTCCGTCGCCGGACTGGTGCATGAATACATGCGCAACCCGGTCCGCGTAGCGCTGGGCTCGGTTCTGAAGCCCGCGGAAAGCGTGGAACTGAAAGCCTACGAAGTCCGTCCCGGCGAAAAGATCGACGTGCTCCGCCAGCTTCTCTACAACGAAAAAGGCCAGACTCTCATCTTCACCCGCACCAAGCGCGGCGCACAGCGTCTCGCGCAAGAGCTGGCGCGCGACGGTTTCACCGCCACCATGATTCACGGCGACCGTACGCAATCCCAGCGCAACGGCGCTTTAGGTGGATTTCAGGAAGGCCGCTACCAGATTCTGGTCGCGACCGACATCGCCTCCCGCGGCCTGCATTGCGACGACGTAGCCCACGTCATCAACTATGATCTGCCCAAGATGGCGGAAGACTTCATTCACCGCGTCGGCCGCACCGGCCGCGCCGGCTCCCTGGGACGCGCCACTACGCTGGTCGCCGGAGTCGAAGTAGTCGAACTCCGCAACATTGAGCGCACCCTGAAGCTCCGCATCGAACGCCTGCAGCCCGACGGATCCGCCGCCGCGCAACCCAGGCGCAACGTGCAAAACACCCTGGCCTCGCGCACCCTAACCGCGCTGCCCGGCGAAGTGTTTGTCTAAATTGGTTTAGAACCCGGCTGGTTTAGAAGAAAGAAGAGAAACCGGGTGCCCCATTTCTCGCGTACTTTGCGAGAAGTGGGGCTTTTGATTGTTTAGCGCGAAAAGGGGAAGCGAGACTTCCCCACTAAACCTACCGTTCCAGCTTCCCGAACGGAATCGACACCACCGGCCCCGGTTCATCCTCGGCCCCAATGCGAAACAGCGCTGCCTGCGCTTCGGCATGTTCCCGCAGTTCCTGCATCTCGTCGACGACAACGCCGTCCTCCGGTTTATTTTCCTTGCGCTGCACTCGGCGCTCGGCCTTGTCGCGCTGTTTCTGCTGGCGCGTCTGTTCTTTCTGGCGCTTAGTAAATGTTGATCGTCCTCTTGGCATTCACAATCCCTCCGTCTCGTGGCGTGTTGTACAGGTCTTTCGGGCTGAAGATTTCCGCCTCGGCGCAAATCGCTGACTGCAAGCGTTTGCCGGCTTCGACCGTTGCTGGCCTCTGCGTTCCGCCGCTTACTGGCTTCGGCACTGGGTCTGGGAAGGGCACGGCTTCAGCTGTGCCGCTAAGCATCCAAACGTCTGCGGGCTTTAGCCCCTGTGGTGCGCTCTACGTCCGCTCAATCGCGAAGGCGCTAACGTCGGCAGTGGTCTTCGAGGTTAAGTATTTCAAGTATACCCTGTTTCGCACACATCCCGCATTTGACTCCAAACTCAGGCGTTGACGTGGCTTCTAAGAAAGAGACTCGGATGAAGGCTTCGATGTGCGTAATGGCTTGTTTGCAACCGTTACTGTCGTAAGGGGCAGATTTGACAAAGGGGTGCTTGAATTCCTAAAGGGCCTCGGAGGTACCCGAAACATGTCTCGGTGTCCAGATTGCGGGTGTGATTTTCCGAGCCTCCAAACACTCTGTTCGAAGTGCTTCGAGGCGAGGGACGCCGAATCGCGCCAAGCTGGCAAGAAACCTATCCCATCGGGCCTCGGAGTATTCGCCTCTCTGTTAATGTTCTGCGCTGTTTTTCTGTACGGCCTTCATGAATCCCTTCGCTATCACATGACCTTTACTGAGCGAGTGATGGAACTATTTCTATGGACGTTGGTAGCGTTATATGGTGTTGTCCGCGTGTGGGGCAGCCGCGCACGGTGGAAGGCAATTCGGCGCAACCGTTCATGATGTTGTTCCCAGTTGACGTGCTGTCGCCATAGTACTCATTGACCCGAATCGGCCAATTCTTAGCGAGCGTAATCGCCTGATTTCGACAGTTGACCTTCTTCCCACACCCGAAACCGTCGCAGGTGTAGAGTGCTGGTGATGAAAACCCGCGCCATTCCTCTTCTCTCATCGATTGTCGTTTGCTGCTCCCTTTTGGTCGCTCAGCAAGCGAATCAGCCGCCCACAGTCAACGAACTACTCCGCATTTTGCGAATCAAGACGTTTCGGGTTCGCACGCCAGCCAGTTCTGATGAGGTTTGGGACCTCAAGGTGCTGCCTCGCGGTGAAGTGAAGCCCCAGAGCACGAAATCTAAGGGCTTAACCACAAGCACGGGACTGGTTTCTATGCGAGACACGGGGAACGATGTGTACGAATTTACGTTGCCAGAGCGTGGAGGCGAATACAGTCAGGGCAACTTTGAACTCTGCAAAGAGATTTCTTGTTCTGGCCAGTACTCCGTCCACTGGTTGAAACGGCCCCTGTATTCGGCGGACGGAACACAGTGTTTGCTGGGAGAATTTTCAAACTTAGAGGACGAAAAACCCTCGGCTTATATCGCGCTCGTTCGTGTTAGGAACAAGCCCTGAGATTCAACTGGCGTAACATCCCCATTACGCTCATCGTGAGGCCGTCCGATCTTCCGCCCCCTCAATTCCACTCTTGCTAATCCCCTCCCCAACGCGTACGATAACCTCTGTGCGTTAGACCGAGTCGGTCGTTGTGCAGCACTTGCCTCAACAGCTAGTATCCTGCCAGCAGTACCTCCGAATCCCTCCAGCGTAAAATCGATCAACTAAAGGAACACCTAACACCATGGCAGAACAAGGAACAGTAAAGTGGTTCAATGACGCCAAAGGCTACGGCTTTATCAGCCGCCAGTCGGGCGAAGACGTTTTCGTGCATTTCTCTGCGATTCAAGCGGGCGGTTTCAAGAGCCTGCAAGAGGGCCAGACCGTGCAGTTCGACGTGACCAAGGGCCCCAAAGGCTGGCAGGCTGAGAACGTCCAGCCGCTGTAAACCATCCCTTTTTGCAAAAGGCGATCTCCTCGGAGATCGCCTTTTCTGCTTTTACGCGGCTTTCCGCCAGCGGAACCGCTGTCCTTAGCTCAGCGCGGGCGCACCGTAAGCCCTGCTTCCTTCCAGAGTTTCTCCCAATGCCAGATGCCGGGTGTCTTGTGGAGTATCCGGTAGCCGAGCTGGTGAGCCAGCATCAGAATCTGACCGCGATGATGCGCCTCGTGCGCGAACATGTAAGCGAACATGGTTGCTCCGGCGGGCCAGATTTGCGACCAGCTGCCGCGAGAGAACTTTTTGACGCGGCGATTGGGCTTGGCCGAGAGCCCGTCCGACAACATGCGCAGGCACTGCGCGGCGCTTCTCCGGTGTGCGGCGCCCGCCTGTTTCATGGTGCAGCGGTCGGGATCGAGCGGCAGCGGACACTTCAGATGCGGCGCCGAATTCTTCAGCCAGACCAGCCGGCAGTTGTGCAGGTGCGCGAACATGGCCGCGATGGTCCGGCCACTGCCTTTCTGGCCCGGCGGCTGGGCCCGCCAAGCCCGCGGGTCGAGACCCGCGAGGATGAGCTGGTTCATACCGTCGTTGCTGGCGTAAGTCTCAAGCAGGCTGTCGCGAATCTCGACAAGCGCCGCGTAGGATTCATGAGCTTGAGATCGAGCTGGCATGGGAGCTCCCCCAGTTGACACATCGGGATATAGTCTCGCGTCCCGGAGGGACGTCCGATCATAGCCCGCCGCTTCAGCGGCGGATAGGCCGCGCCTTCGCCCCCGTGCCGTAGGCACGGCTGAAACGCGCCCGCAATCTGCTTTCAACCGTCCCTAGCGGGGCGGAATTTCCGCGATCGACGCAACCCGGCGTTGAAACGCCGGGCTACTCTCAGGCGTCCCTTCCAGGCCAACGACCGACGACCAACGACCAACGACCAACGGCCGACGACGATTTTCTAACCCCCCGCTCTTGTCCGCTCTTGGACACCTCTCGGCGAAACCGGACAGCACAAACTCTTCCCTACACAATGTTTTCCCTTGAAAATGGAACAACTTAATAGCACGCGCCCTTGGTGACCAGCGTGCATGCTGTTCGTCTCTCTGAGGGGGATGCTCATGCAAACCTTGCTTCAGGACTTTCGGTACAGCCTGCGCCAACTGCTCAAGAATCCTGGCTTCTCCCTGACCGCGGTCCTCTCGCTGGCACTCGGCATCGGCGCCACTACCGCCGTTTTTAGCGTCGTCTACGCCATCCTGATGAATCCCTACCCCTACCACGCCTCCGACCGCATGGTCCATATGCGGCTCCGCGACAGCTCTCAGCAGGAAAGGGGTTTCGGACTGACCGGCCCGCAGTGGCAAGAGATCAGGAAGTCCCCTGCCGTTGAAGACGCCTTTATGGAGGATGACTGGAATCTCACCGTCACCGGCCACGATCTTCCCGAGGACGTGCAGGGCGTCTACCTCACCTCCAACGGGTTCGATTTCATGGGCGTTCCCCCGGCGTTGGGACGTGGACTGATCCCCTCCGACGCGATCGATGGGCAGGAACCTCAGCCGGTCGTGGTGCTCGGCTACAAATTCTGGCAACGGCACTTCAATGGCGATCCAGCGGTTCTGGGTCAGACGATTCAACTCGTTCGCAAGAACTACACTATCGTGGGCGTGGCCGCCCCGCGCTTCACCTGGGGTGACGGCGATGTTTACCTCCCGCAAAAAGTCACACAGGACCCCACCAGGGCTTTTTACGTCGGCGTCCGTCTGAAGCCGGTTGTCTCCCACCAGGCTGCCGCCGCCGCATTGCAACCTCTGATCGAGCAGTTCGCCAAGGAAACGCCCAAGCATTTCCCCAGCGATCGTGCGCAGTTTTTCGTGGTCGGCTTAAACGAGGAATTTGTTCGCGATCTCGGCGGCACTCTGTACCTGCTGTTCACCGCCGTGGCGCTGCTGCTGGCCATCGGCTGTGGAAACGTGTCCATCCTGTTACTGGCACGCGGCACGGCCCGCCAGCACGAAATGGCGGTGCGCACCGCGATCGGCGCCAGCCGCGGACGCATCATCCGCCAGTTGCTCACCGAGTCTCTGCTGCTCTCCCTCACCGGAGCCGCGCTCGGCGTGCTTCTCGCCTATCGTGTGCTCGCTTTGATTATCGGCCTGCTGCCGAAATACTCTTTCCCCCATGAAGCCGCTATCCAGATCAATCTGCCTGTGCTTGGCTTCAGCGTTGCCGTCGCTTTGTTGACGGGAATTCTGTTTGGACTGTGGCCGGCTCTGCAGCTTTCGCGCCCCGAAGTGAGCCAGGTGATGCAGTCCAACACGCGCAAGATTGCGGGCGCGATCCACGGGCGCATGACGCACGGCGTCCTCACCGCGGTGCAGGTCTCCTTGACGCTCGTGATGCTCGCGGGAGCAGGTGCGTCGATGGAGGGATTTCTGCGCCTCATGCACACGCCTCTGGGCTATGACCCGCACAATGTGATGTCGGTTGGCATCCCGGTTCACGACGGCGCTTACCCGACCTGGCAGGCGCGTCTGGCTTACTTCGAACAACTCCGCAACCGGGCGTCCACCGTGCCCGGAGTGACCATGGCCGCAATCTCCAGCAATGCCACTCCACCCTCCAACGGTTGGGGAACTGGCATCGAAATCCTCGGCATGCCTCGACACGACGAGCAAAAGGTCCGCGTCAATTTCGTGAGCCCGGGATATTTTCCGATCCTCCGCATTCCTTTGGCCCACGGAAGAATCTGGGATGAAACCGAAAACCACAATGCCGCTCACGTGGCAGTGATCAACCAGACCATGGCGCGACTCTACTTCCCCAACGGCGACGCTATCGGACACTCGCTGAAAGTCCCGGACATGAAAGATGAACCGCCGTACACCACCATCGCGCCCGGCTCTGACTCCTCTTGGTTACAGATCGTGGGTATCGTCGCCGACAAGCGCGATGAGGGCCTGCGGAATCCGATTCTGCCCGAGGTCTTCCTGCCCTACACATTATCGATGCGCGTGTGGACGCAAATTCTGGTGCGCTCCGACGTGCCTCCGCTGTCGCTGCTGCACGCGGTCGGAGCGCAGGTGAACTCTGTCGACGCCGATCAACAAATCAATGGACAGGTCCAGGATCTCGATCATTGGATCACCGACCAGCAGGAATACCAGCAAGGTCAGCTCGTGGCCTGGCTGTTCGGCGCATTTGCCGTGCTCGCGCTCGCTCTGGCCGCAGTCGGTCTCTATAGCGTCGTTTCTTATTCGGTCGCACAGCGGACCAACGAGTTCGGGATTCGCATGGCTCTGGGCGCGCAACGGGCACACGTCTTGCGCATTGTGTTCGCTTCCACCGTGGTCAGCGTAGGCAGCGGAATCGTGGCCGGCATCGGATTGACCCTGGTTCTGAATAAGCTCCTGGCTCAGTGGGCCGAGGGCAGTTCCCGCGACCCGCTGGTCCTGCTGGCCGTAACCTTCATCCTGTGCGTGGTTGCCGCCATTGCCTGCTCCGGCCCGGCCCGGCGGGCGCTCAACGTGGACCCCATGACCGCGCTGCGGTATGAGTAAGAGTGCAGCCGCGTGTGTGCAAGTTCCTGCACTCTGTGCGTCACAACAACGGAATCAACAGCAGCCAAGAACTGGGTCTTGATCTCCGCGAACGGGTAAAACATCATAAAAATCAGAGGGTTCCCCACCATTCAACGATCTATTCCTCCGTCCAGTTCCGCATTCCCGCCATTGAATTCATTCTTCGGCTTTTAGCGTCAAAATCGTTGCGTCCCCAAAGGGGGTCTGGTACCCTTTTCTAGGACTTCTTCTCGAGGCCTCGCCCCGTAGCGGCCGCGTAGATTTCTCCCCAGGTACAAGGGTCCAAAGTCTGCACACCCCCCGTGCATAGCGTGCAATAAGGAGACTTAAAACTTGCCATCAAAGAATCGTTATCTGTTCACTTCTGAATCCGTGACCGAAGGCCATCCCGATAAGATCGCCGACCAGATTTCCGACGCCATCCTCGACGCCTGCCTGGCCGAAGACTCTGCCAGCCGCGTCGCCTGCGAGACCCTCACCGCCACCGGACTGGTCGTGATCGCCGGAGAAATCACCACCAAAGCTTACGTCGATTTCCAGCAGGTCGTTCGCGGCACCGTCCAGTCCATCGGCTATGACAACGCCCTCTACGGCTTCGATTGCAACACCTGCGCCGTGATTTCCAGCATCAACAAACAGTCCGGCGACATCGCCATGGGCGTAGACACCGGCGGCGCCGGCGACCAAGGAATGATGTTTGGCTATGCGGTGGATGAGAATGAGGAGTTGATGCCGACTCCCATCTCGCTGGCGCACAAGCTGACCATGCGGCTCTCGCAGGTTCGCAAAAATGGAACCCTTCCTTTCCTTCGTCCTGACGGCAAATCCCAAGTTACAGTTGAATACGACGCCAATGGCAAAGTTCTTCGTGTGGATGCGGTGGTCATTTCGACGCAGCACTCGGAGACGGTGGCGAATGATGAACTGCGCGCCGGCATTCTGAAGCACGTGATTCAGGCCGTGATTCCCGCGCACTTGCTCGACGCAGACACCAAGTACCACATCAATCCCACGGGACGCTTCGTCATCGGCGGCCCCATGGGCGATACCGGACTCACCGGCCGCAAGATCATCGTGGACACCTACGGCGGCATGGGACGGCACGGCGGCGGGGCATTTTCCGGTAAGGACCCGACCAAGGTCGATCGGTCGGCGGCGTATATGGCGCGGCACATTGCGAAGAACATTGTGGCTGGTGGACTGGCTGGCCGCTGCGAAGTGCAGTTGGCTTATGCGATCGGCGTGGCCGATCCCGTCAGCATTCTGGTGGAGACTTTCGGCACAGCGAAAGTCGATCCGGAAATCATCCCGGACCTGGTTCGCTCGCATTTCAAGCTAACGCCGCGCGGGATTATGGAATCGCTGAACCTACGCCGCCCGATTTACAAGAAGACCGCCGCCTATGGCCACTTCGGCCGCAGTGACGCCGACTTCACCTGGGAAGCGACCGACAAAGCGGCGAAACTTGCCAGCGACGCCGGGTTGCGGGAACCAGTAGCGGCTCGGAAGTAGTTTTTTCTCTGCGACCCTCGCAGCAGTTTCTTTGCGATCTTCGCGGTTAAAGGCTTTTGTCGATCAAGATCAAAAGCGAAACCGCGAAGTTCGCGAAGAACGTCCGCGAAGGACGCGAAGAAAGACGGAACCAAAGTGCCATTCTGGACCTGGGCCGAAAGCTCATGGCCGAAAGCACAATCAGTGATCCTGACCGGACCGCAAAGTTCGTGTATTCTGCAAAAAACGACAACGCTTTTTCATAGGCAATCAACTAAAAGTTTTCAGCCGCTTCACAGCGCGCCACACAGGAGAATCATGTCAACCGCCGCAATTAACTGCGACATCAAGAACGTAGAACTGGCCGATCTGGGCAAGAAACGCATCGAGTGGGCCAACCAATCGATGAAGGTCCTGCAGATTATTCGCAAGGAATTTATCAAGAACCAGCCGCTGAAGGGCACGCGCATTTCGGCCTGCCTGCACGTCACTGCCGAGACCGCGAACCTGGCGATCTGCCTGCGCGACGGCGGCGCCGAAGTCGTGCTCTGCGCCTCGAATCCGCTGTCAACACAGGATGACGTGGCCGCCAGCCTGGTTCGCGATCACTCGATTCCCGTATTCGCGATCAAGGGTGAGGACAACGACACCTATTACAACCACATCCTCGCGGCCATCGACCACAAGCCGCACATCACCATGGACGACGGCGCGGACCTCGTGACCCTGCTGCACACCAAGCGCACCGACGCACTTGAGGGCGTGATCGGAGGCACGGAAGAGACCACGACCGGCGTCATCCGCCTGCGCGCGATGGCCAAGGAAGGCGTGTTGAAGTTCCCCATCGTCGCCGTCAATGACGCCGACACGAAGCATCTTTTTGACAATCGATACGGAACCGGACAGTCGACCATCGACGGCATCATCCGCGCCACGAATTTTCTTCTGGCCGGTTCGAAGTTCGTGGTTGCCGGCTACGGCTGGTGCGGCCGCGGATTAGCATCCCGCGCCCGCGGCGCTGGCGCTGAAGTCATTGTCACCGAAGTTGATCCGACGAAAGCGCTTGAGGCCGTAATGGACGGTTTCCGCGTCATGTCGATGGCCGAAGCCGCCAAGCTCGGCGACGTGTTCTGCACTGTCACCGGGAACAAGAGCGTGCTGACCAAGGAACATTTCGACCTGATGAAGGACGGCGCGATCATTTCCAATTCGGGGCACTTCAACGTCGAAATCGACATCCCCGCGCTCGACCGGATGTCCTCCTCGAAGCGGACAACTCGTAATTTTGTGGAGGAGTACTCGCTGAAAGACGGACGCAAGATCAACCTGCTCGGCGAAGGCCGCCTGATCAACCTGGCCGCCGCCGAAGGTCATCCCGCGAGCGTGATGGATATGTCGTTCGCCGACCAGGCGCTATCGGTCGAGTACATGGTGAAGAACTGCAAGAAGCTGGAAAAGACGGTCTACCGCGTCCCCGACGAACTCGACAAGCGCGTCGCCAAGCTGAAGCTGGAGTCGATGAGCATCAAGATCGACAAGCTGACGCCGGAGCAGGAAGAGTATCTGGCGGGGTGGAGCGAGGGAACGTAGGAGCGGGCGTCGGGCGTCAGTGAGAACATTGTAGGGACGGACGCCTCGTCCGTCCAGCGGCCCGGGAGGATCGGGCCGCTCGCTTTTGCTCACTGCAACTTATTGCGCCGCGCCATCGTCCGCGATCTTGCGACGCGTGCTTGTGTTCCCGCGGATCATAACCCGCGCCAGGCCCAACGGTAGACGTGACCACGTGGACCGATCCAAAACATTCTGTAGACCCTCCATTGCGCCGTCTGTGGCGGAGTGTATAGGGTCGTGCTGTTGGATTGGCCGTAGATATTGACAGATGTGTTATTGCCACTGGTCGTAGCAGTACCATTTGCGTTGCCGGTCGTTGTAGTCGTCGAGACCCCAGCCGTTGTATACGAACGGTTGTAGGTATAGATGAAGATCCTTCCGCCATTGCCGTCGTCCATGATCTGGGTTGGCGGACCCCAACGGGCGATGAGGTAGTTAACGTCTGCACCTTCCCACGACGACATGGTTTTGTTCATCTTCGCCGCAGTCATGCATCCGGTCGAGCAAATCAGCATCAGCGTGAGCAAAGGAGTGATGAATACCTGAGTCACAATTGTGCTTCTTCTTGGGTGCCCGAAGGCCGGATACAACGGGATCTGTCCTAGGTTCATTGGCGCTCCTTGGGAAAAGCGCATCAAAAGCGATCCAAATGCTAGGACGTACCCGCTGCATGCGCAATGGCGCAAACGTGGGCTGTAGGTTCCGCCGGGAGGGGCGGTCCCTTGGCCCCTTTGCGCAACTATGATCCGAGCGCGCAGTGAGAACTCCCTCAGGCCTAGTAGGCACGGTCGAGGGGATAGGGATCTTTCGACTGCGCATGCCGATTCGCTTTGCTCATCGGCATGCTTCGCTCAAGATGACAGGGGGTTGGGAGACTTGGAGGGATGGGTGGGTTCGAAAGATTTATTTGTGGGGGGCAACTTATCGGGGGACTGACTAAAGAGGGAGTAATCTCGGGCGCGGCCTTGCGGGCCGCGTTTGTATTTGGGCGCGTATGTCGGGAGCGGTTCGTGCTGCGAGGAAAAGCAGGTTCCTCACCGGGCTTTCGGCCCGGTTCGGAATGACAAGCTTTCTATTAGGGAATGACATCGGGGGCGGGGATAGGGATCCCTTCGGCTCCGCTCAGGGCAGGCCTTTCGACTGCGCGTGCCGATTCGCCTTGCTCATCGGCATGCTTCGCTCAAGGTGACAGGGGGGTGGGGGCTTGGGGGGATGCGGCGGGTTCGAAAGATTTATTTTTTGGCGGGCATCTTTTTGGGGGAGTGAGGGAGTCTAAATCTAAAGTGGGAGTAGTCACAGGCGCGGCCCTTGCGGGCCGCGTTTCTATTTGGGGCATGTCTCGGGAGCAGTTCGCGCGGCGGGAAAAGCAGGTTCCTCACCCGCGCTTTGCGCGTGTTCGGAATGACAGGGTTTTATGGGAGCGAAGGGATGTGGTTCGGAATGACAGAGTTTTATTGTGAGTCGGGGAGAGGAATGGGGACAGGATGAAACATCGGGGATGGGGATTAGGCATCCGAAGTTGCGGGGGGAGTGGGTGGAGTTGTGGTTTATGTTGCGGGCGGTGGAGCTGGGGCTGCATTTGAACAAGCCCTGGGGAGAAGTGATGCCTTATGACTTTGTGGTGGAGCATGAGGGGAGGTTTGTGCGGGTGCAGGTGAAGTCGACAATGTTTAAGGATCGGGGAGGGTATTCGTGCACGGTGCGGGGGTGCGATGGGCCGTATGAGGGCGATCCGTTTGAGTATCTGGCGGCGTATGTGTTTCAGGAAGACCTGTGGTACATCATTCCGGCGGAGATGGTGGTGGGGCAGGGGAGCATTGCGCTATATCCGAAGCTGAAGGGGGCGAAGTACGGGGCCGTACAAGGAGGCCTGGCATTTGTTGAGGACGGGGCTGCCGAGTCCGGGGCGGGTGGATCGGATTGAGGCTTGCGCGGAGGAAGTGGAGAAGGTGTGGTGGGGAGGGCGGGTTTGGCGGATGATTTGGGACGGGGCGTAGAGCTTTCCCTGAGCCCGAGCGAAAATCCCCACCCTTCGGCTTCGCTCAGGGCAGGCTTTCTCGCGCAAAGAGCGCGCGAGAAATGGGGCACCCAAGATTGTTGTAAGTTTTGAGGGGCGGTGCTTAGCCGCCCCTTCTTTTTAGTTGTGCGTGGGGGTAAAACAAAAACTCGGGGATCGATCGGGTGCGCTAGTAGCGGTTGTCGTCGACCCAGCGGCGGACCTGATCTTCCACGGAAAATCTCTCAGCGGCGGGGCGCAGGAATTTCGACGCCAGAGAAAAGGCGTGAACTTCCAGCGGCACCGTAAAGTGGGCCTTGGTCTTGATGAAACTGTTCACCCAGAGTTCGGCGTAGCGCTCGAGTCCGAGAACCTGAATCTGGATGGTGTGTACCAGCGCGTGGAACAGCGACCGCTCCGTGAGCTGCTCGTTGAACGCGATCACATCGAGGAAGGTGAGCGAGTCCATGTGGCTGATTTCGGGGGGTTCGAAACCTTGGGCGCGAACTTTGGCGAAAAATTCTGGAACCGCGACGCGCGCGCCTTTGAGTTCGACGATGCGGATCTGGTCGAGCAGGGCGACGGAGAAATAGGGCCACATCGAGGCCCGAAGCTGGTTGTGGAGCGGCGCGGCTGCCGGGAGATAGTGTTCACGCTGGGCCCGCAGGTAGGAAGAGAGCCACTCGACGGCCTGGGCGATCTGCTCGCCGGTCGGTTGCGGGGCGGCTGGGGCATCGACTGCCGGGCGCGGAATTTTCTTTTCGATGGACGCGTAAAACTCGTTTAAAGCGCTGGCAGCCTCGGCCGACTTGCGCAGGACGTCGCGGCGGCCGAAGCGGGCGAGATCGTCGGGGGAGTAGTGCAGGCGAAGCTGATGGGTGGCGCAATGGGCGCTGAGCAGCTCCAGTTGAGCGTGCTGCAGCTCGGAATTCATTTGCAGCACGGAAACCCGGTCGTCGGGATTTTCATACGAGTACATCCGAAAAAACTCCTGAAAAATTGAACTGCGAGAACCGCAGGGAAGGGGCCCAATAACTTACTCTTGTTTATACCTCATTACGTTTACGGCGTCAACATAATAATTCCGCCCGGGGGAGCGGTCGGGGGCGGAGCGGGACGCGGTAAAAAGCCGAAGCGGCCGCGGGGCATTGCTGCCGGCCGCGGCCGCCTTTCCTGACAGGCACCTGAGTAATTATGGGGGGAGGACTTGTATTGTTAGATATAACAGTGTTATGTATACGTCGTCAACATAATATTGCAGTGGACTGAGCCGTGCCCAGGAGGGAGCCAAGATGCCCCGGCAGCCGGATCCGGACCTCGAAGACCGCATTCTGAAAGCCGCCCATGTGTTGTGGAAGCGGGGAGGGGAGAAATCGCTGACCATGCGGGCGGTGGCGCGGGCGGCGCGAACCAATACGCCCGCCGTGTATCGCCGCTTCAAAGACCGGGAGGATCTGATTCGGGGGCTGCTGCTGCACATCGCGGCGCGCATCCGGAAGGATTTCGAAGCGGGCGAGACCCTGGAACAGATGGCCGAGGCGTACGTAGATTCGGCGGTGCAACAGCCGCACGACTACGAACTGTTCTACACGCATGCACGCCAGCTTTCTCCCAAGAAGGGATCCGGAAAGGCGCGGCCGATCCGGGAATCGCGACCGAACTTCGCATTTGTGGAAGAACTGCTGGCCGGGCGGCTGGGCGGCGCTCCGGAGGATCACACACAGCTGGCACTGGCGGTCTGGGCGACGCTGCACGGGACGACCATGCTGTTATTGTCGAAAGCAATTCCGGAGGGGCACGAGGAGGAATTGCGCTCGGCGTGCCGCTCCGCGATGAAGACGATGATCGAAGGGGCGGGCAAGTTCTGCGAACGCAAGTCGGCGGCGACGCACTGAGCTTGAGGTGCTCGGACGATTGCACCTCGGACGGTAATAACCCCATCAATCCTCACCCGGCCAGATGATGCGGCCAGGGCGCATACTAGGATCGACGTGAACTCAGCGGACCTCAGGGGCTAAAGCCCAGTTGTTTGGGCGGTTGCGGCACCCTTCGGCGCGCTTCGCTTGCTCAGGGCAGGCTCAGGGGCTGAAGCTGTGCCGTTCCGAAATCCCGTTTCTGAGCGTCTACGTCCATACATGTAGATCACAGGCATCGGTAGTCGCAATGCCGTTAGGGAGGTCGAGACTGTGGCGGTGAAGGTGCTGTTGGTAGAAGACAGCAAGTTCCTGCGGGTGTCGACGGAGCGCGTTCTGACGGCGGCGGGATATCAGGTGGTGTGCGCGGCCGATGGGGATGAGGCGCTGCGCATGGCGCGGCAAGATGCGCCGGAATTGATTTTGCTGGACGTGATGCTTCCCAAGACGACTGGGCCGGATGTTTTGAAAGCGCTCAAGAAAGATCCCGCGACGAAGCCGATCCCCGTGATGATGTTGACGAGCCTGTCGCAGAAGAATGCGAAAGCGCTGGCGAAGGATGGGGCTGCCGGCTTCTTCGAAAAGTCGGATGCGATGCTGGGGGCGGGCCCGGAGTCGCTGGTGGCAGCGATCGAGAAGATGATGAAGAAGTGAGACGGCGGTTGGCGTCTGCTTGAATCTCTGCTCGCTTTACTCGCTCGAAGCGGTTCCACGGTTGTACGAGCATTCCCGCATCTTTCAGGTTCCACGCATTCCGCTGTTTCGGCGGCGAGTCTTTCCGGTTGGTTTCAGACTATTAGCAAAGACTTATCCCTCCAAGACCCACTGCTGTTCTTCCACGACCTTGCCGATAAGTAAAGGTAATGGCTGTGCGGCCGGCTGGCGGAGCGATATCCCGCAGCAGGTTGAGAGGCCGCGCCCGGGTGCGGGCATTGATTGCACCGCGCACGAAGGTGGACGCCTGGCGCGGGAGAGTGAAGTGGGACGCATGACGAAGATTCTGCTGGTAGACGACAGCAAGTTTCTGAGGCTGGCGACGGAGCGCGCGCTAACGCGGGCGGGCTACGAGGTGAGCGCGGCGAAGGATGGGGAGCACGCGTTGGAGTTGGCGCGAGAACAGGGGCCGGATCTAATCCTGCTGGATATGTTGCTGCCGAAGATGACGGGGCCGGATGTGTTGAGGGCTTTGAAAAGGGATCCCGCGACAGCTCGCATTGCGGTAGTGGTTTTTACCGGGCTGTCGAAAAAAAACGCAGCGCATTTGCAAAAGGATGGAGCGTATGCGTTCTTGGAGAAATCGGAATTGGAACTGGACAAGGGATGCGAAGCATTCCTGGCGGCGCTGGCAGAGATTGTGCGGCGGTTGAAGCTGGAAGTGCCGCACGCGGTTGAGGTGCTGAAGTGAGAAACGGGAATTTCCAAAGGCGCCGAGTTCGTCGATGAGAGCGCAAGCTCGTTTCATGCAGCCTTACCTGGAGGCGAGGATTTTCTGAGTCGCCGAACCTACCAGCCGAACCTGCCAGTGGTACTGGCGGGCTATCTTCAGGGCTCCCTGTGGGCTGCAATCGCGTTAGTCTCAGGTAACGAGCGGGCTGTGACTTTTCCGCTCTTGACAGCGGTCGGAGCTGGCAGGAACTCCACTTTGCAATCAAGCTACTCCTCCTGACTCGCTGAAAATAAATCACTTATAGGTGGGAACTCTGGGTGCTCGGGCGGAGTCTATGGTGAATGAGAGTCTGGGTTCCGCTTGCAGTTGGCCAGACTGAGCCGGACAGTTGAAATATTGGGGCGCGGTAGGGTGGAAAATCCTATAATCACTAGGTGAAACGGGGACGCCACTATGGCGGGAGCAACCACCTTGGGTGATCTGGCAAGCGCGATCGGAACCCGATCGCAGGAAGAAGCGGCGATCGTCGCCGAGCTGAAGGCTGGCTCGGAAGCGGCCTATGCCTGGCTGATTGGCGAGTTTCAGCAGCCGGTGTACGGGCTGGTGTACCGGATCGTCAACGATCCGGCGGACGCGGCGGACACTACGCAGGATGTGTTCCTGAAGGTGTTTCGCGGGATGAAGCATTTCCACGGCGGGTCGACGTTGAAGACGTGGATTTACCGTATTGCGCTGCATGAGGCGGCGAACCGCAGACGGTGGTGGTTCCGGCACAAGGCGCGCGAGACTTCGATTGAGCCGGTGGAATCGGATGGGCCGAGCATCGGGGAGAACGCGATGCAGGTGGCGTTGACCGATCGGGCGGATTCTCCGTTCGACAACGTGGCACATCATGAAGTGCAGGCGCGAGTGGAAGAAGAGTTGAGGAAACTTCCAGAGCCGTATCGCACAACTTTAATTCTGCGCGATCTGGAAGATATGTCGTACGAAGAGATTGCCGAGGTGCTGGAGATTTCGCTGGGAACGGTGAAATCGCGGCTCACGCGCGGACGGGATGCCTTACGGCAAAGGCTAACGCCCTTTGTGCGCGAAGTAGGCAAGGAACTGGGGTTGACGGCGCCGACGCTGGAAAAGGAAGGGCGGCGGGCGCAGGTTGCTGGCGGGGGTAGAAGGGCTGAGGTGATTTCATGAGGATGACGGGCACAGAAAAAATCACGGAATTGAGGTGCCCCGAGGCGAAACGGCTGTTCTCGCCGTATCTGGATGGAGCAGTGACGGGCACGGAGATGCTCGGGCTGGAGCGGCATCTGGCAGCATGCGAGGCTTGTGAGCAGGATTATTCTTCGCTGCGCGAGACCCAACGGCTGCTGGTGAGCGTGGGACGTCCGAAGGCTCCGGGAGATTTGGGATTGAGGTTGCGGCTGGCGATTTCGCGGGAAGTAGCGCAGGCCAAGCGGGTTCCGTTCGAAGGATTGTTGGTACGGCTGGAAAACACGATCCAGGCATTCATGGTTCCGGCGACGGCCGGCTTTTTGAGCGCGCTGATTATTTTCGGAATCGCGATGGTGTACTTTGTGGCGCCGTCGACGCTGCAGGCGGACAACGCGGATAACGACGTGCCGCTGGTGATGGTCAACACTGCGCCGCAATTGCAACAGACTCGTTTCGGTATGAACCAGATCGGCGACGATTCGCTGGTCGTTGAAGCCTACATTGACGTGAATGGGCGGGTGCAGGATTACCGCATTCTTTCCGATCCCGATGGCGCCAAGGAGTTGGCGCCGCAGGTGAAGAGCATGCTGATTGACATGATGACGTTCACGACGTTCCGTCCCGCATTGTCGATGGGACGGCCGACGCCCAGCCGGGCAGTGTTGTCGTTCTCGCGGATCAGCGTGCGGGGGTAGGGAGCTGTCAGCTCTCGGCTCTCGGCTCTCAGCTTAAGTCTCGGGAGTTCTTCGCCTCATCCTTCGCACTCGCACAGTCGAAAACCCCCACTTCTCGCAAAGAACGCGAGAAATGGGGCACCCGGCAAAACGCTTCTGCACTCCTCTCCAAGAGTCTCATTCCGATCTGCGGTCCGGCTGAGCGTTGCTGTATATGGCACACAACTCTGCCACTCGCAGGGACCGCCGAGACAGAGAGCCGCTACTCGTGGAAGCGAAAAAGCAAGTGCTAGTTGAGGCCGGTCACCTTCTCGATGACGCGCACATCGATGGCGTATAGATTGCCGAGCGAGTCGAAGAGGACGGAACTTCCAGTGACACCCGTGACGGTGGTGATAACGCCGGTGGTAATGTCGATGCGGCGGACGCCAGAATTGTCAGAGAAATAGATGTTGCCCGCCGGGCTGAATGTAATGGAATTAGGCGAAGTAATGACCGCGTTAGAAGCCTGGTTGCCGTCGCCAGAATCGCCGTAAGTGCCGTTGCCGGTCACCGTGGTGATCAAGCTGGTAGCTGCGGAAACTTTGCGGATGTTCTCGTGGTTGTGATCGCCGATGTAAAGGTTACCGGAAGCGTCGACGGCAATGGAATCTGGTGTAAGCGAAGCCGTGGTCGCGGCTACGCCATCAGCCGTGCTCGAACCACCACCTGCTGCCGTGGTGATAATGCCGGTCGTGAGGTCGACGCGGCGAACATTGTATGAGAGATCGGCGATATATAGATAGCGACCGGCAGGATCAATGGCCAAGCCCTGGGGCGTGCAGACGTTAGCGTTGTAGGATGGGCCATTATCTCCGTCGTTGGCGCAGACACCGGTGCCAACAAAGGTTGTGATCGTGCCATTTGCGTCGACTCGGCGAACGACGCTGGCTGGGCGGTCGGCGATGTAGATGTTATGGGAGAGATCGACTGCAACTCCCCAGGGGTTTTCGAGTTCTGCGTCCGTGGCAAGGCCGTCGTCACCTGTGTAACCGTATGTGCCGTTCCCGGCGATGTCTGTGCTTGTGACGGGGCTCGCGGTGAGGTTGAGCTTGTGGACCAGCGACGAGGCGTCGGCGACATCAAGTGTGCTGGAGCCGTCGAGCGCAAGGGCGGTTGGGTTGGTGGAATAGGTGTAGACGGTGGTGACGATGGCGCCGGTGGTGGTGGTTGCGCAATTGGAGGTGCAAGGGGGAGTGATGCCGCTATTGGCGGAACTTCCACAACCGCACATGAAGGCGATGATGGGCATAATGAGTATAAAAAGAGTATTTCCACGAAGAGAAACTGGGGACATGGGTTTGGGCCTCTTTCCTGTAGCGGTCAAACTGCAGCGGTCAAGAATCGAACAACTTATCTTATACATCCTCACAAGGGATGGGGGTGCGGTTCCAGATGACGGGTGAACATCGCCATTTCACTCATTGACCCCGATTAGGCCATCCCGTCAATCCTGTCACCCCCATTCAGGACAAGGTGGCTTTTGCTTTCGCGGCATCGAGCATCACTTTGATCTCGCAAATTCCATCGCGCGGAATATAGACGCACCTGCCTCCAGAGGTAGACCCTAGATCGAGCGCCTGTAAACTTCCGACGACGTTTGCGAGCGACCAGGCTGTCGTTCCACTTCCGTGAAGTTTTCGTACGGCAGGTTGAAGGGGAATGCAATGTTCCACGACATCGGGGGGCACTTTCGCGGGCCTCTGTCTCCTAATCCCCGCGGGGTTTGACCCTCTGCTTCTCAGCCCTTAAACTGAAGGGGTTCTCCGCCTATCTTTAGTGGCCGTGGGCTGCCGGGTGGCCATCTTGCGGGAGGGATTCCTGAGTCGTTTCTTCCTGAGTCGTTTTCTGGGTTATGGGGTTCGGGGCTTGGTTATAGCGGCCGGTCTGGGGCTGCTGGCGCCGGCTTGTCTGGCGGACAATAACAATCCCATCACGCTCGATACCAGCGAGACTTTGTTCGTCGTGCTGACGGCGATGAATACCTGCGGGTATGACGTTGACCTGACCATTTCCGACGCGCAGCGGCTCAATATTCGGGCGGAGGTGCTGAAGAATATCCAGGGGTCGGACGACGCGCAGAACGCGACGGCGGCGATGTGCGACTGGTATCAGGCGCATAAAGGGAGAGACGCGGCGCACGATTTGTCGCAGTATATTTCGCTGGCGCTCTACCTGGGGGGACCTCCGCATTTTCTTCCGCGGGTGAAAGAGGATGAGATGCCACCGGATGCGGGCCCGATTGCCGGGATTCGGGGCGCAACTGGAGAAATTCTACGACAAGGCCGGACTGCACGGAATCTGGGAGCGGGAGCGGGTGCACTATGCGGCGCTGGTGGAGCGCTATCACGTGCCGCTGGCCAAGATGGTGTTCGATACCGACATCTATTTGAAGCTGCAGTCGGGGGGATATCTGGGACGGACGTTCACGGTCTATCTGGATTTTATGGGCGATCCGAATCAGGCCAACGCGCGCAATTATGGCGCCGACTACGATGTGGTGGTGTTTCCCTCGCCGGACCCGACTACGCTCGATCCGCTGAAGATGCCGCAGATCCGGCATACCTATCTGCACTATGTGCTCGATCCGTTGGCGGAGAAGCACTTCAGTTCCATTAAGCGGATTGAGCCGCTGCTGCAGTCGGTGAAGCGGGCGCCGCTGGAGGAGAGCTTCCGGAACGACATTTCTCTGCTGGTGACGGAGTGCATGGTGCGGGCGATCGAGATTCGCACCAGCGGCAACAAGCGGACAGCGGAAGCGATGCGCCTGCAGGCTGTGGACGACGCGGTAAAGCAGGGCTACATTCTGACGCGATACTTTTACAACGCGCTGCTGGCGTTTGAAAAAGATCCGGCGGGGCTGCGGACCGCTTATGGCGACATCCTGGACGGTATTGACATCAAGGCGGAGGAGAAGGCGGCGAGTTTGGTGCAGTATGCGGACGTGACCGCGCCGGAGCTGGTACAACTGTCGCGTCTGGAAGACCGACAGATGCTGATCACGGCGGAGAAGCGGCTGAAGGCGGGCGATCCCAAGGGAGCGCAGGAACTGGCGCAGCAGGCTTTGGATAAAAAGATTGGAGATCAGGGGCGGGCGCTGTTCATCCTGGCGCAGGTAGCGGTGGCCAACAAAAACATGGAAGGAGCGCGCGACAACTTTCAGAAGGCGATCAATACGGCGCAGGATCCCAAGGTGATTGGCTGGTCGCACGTGTATCTGGGAAGGATTCTGGATTTGAAAGAAGAGCGCGAGGCGGCGTTGGTGGAATATCGAGCAGCGCTGACGGCGGGCGGCGCGCTGCCGGAGATCAAGGCAGCGGCGGAACGCGGACTGGCGCAGGCGTATGAGCCTCCGGCGAAGCCGCAGTAAGGCGGGCGGCAGGCGTGAGGCGGCGGGCGTCAGTAAAGACTGAGGCGCTGCGATAGAATGCACGGTTGCGGAAGAGTGCTGTGAAATCAGACCGGCTTAGAGCCGAGGTGAAGGCATGAAGAGGGCAGCGATTGTGGTCGCGGTGTTGGGCATGAGTGTGTGGAGTTTCGGGCAGAGTAGCGACAAGCCTGCAGGGCAGACTCCGGCGGCAGGGCAGGCGGCCGCACCCGCGGCAGCGGCGCCGCAAGGCAAGCGGCCTCCAGCGGCGAAAACGCAGGCGGAGTTTCAGGCGTACAAAGATGCGCTAACGCTCACCGATGCCGCGGCCACAGAGAAGGCGGCGGACGATTTTGCCACGAAATATCCCGACAGCGAACTGCGCGTCGTGGTGTACAAGTCAGCGATGGCGAAATACCAGCAGGCCCGCAATACCAGCAAGGCGATGGAAATGGCGCGCAAGGCGCTGACCTACGACGCCGACGATCCGGAGCCGTTGCTCGGCCTGGCCGAGGGCTTGCTCGATACCACCCGCGATGCGGATCTGGATAAAGATCAGAAGCTGGCGGAGGCGAAAAAAGATGCCGAACGGGCCTTGGTGACAGTCGATACCGACATCCCAACTTCGGGATATCCGCCCGAACAACTCACCGCGTTCAAGGGGTACACGCGATCCGAGGCGTACGTCATCCTGGGCACCATGGCGTTCAATGCGAAGAATTGGACTGAGGCGGAGGGCGATCTGCGCAAGTCGATTGACGTATTTCCACAACAGCCGGACCCAATTGCGATTTTCCGGCTGGCGGTTTCGCTCGACATGCAGAACAAGTATCCGGAGGCATTAAAGTTCGCCGATCAGGCGGTGGATTTGACCAAGGATCGGCCGGATTCGGCAGCGGGCAAGGCGGCGCGGGATGAAAAAGACCGGCTGACCAAGTTGAATATGGGGACGGCTCCGGGGACGCCGAAGAATTAGTTGGAAATGAAGGTCGTGGAAGCAAAAGCAGAGAAAATCCCCACTTCTCGCGCAAAGAACGCGCGAGAAATGGGGCACCCGGCCCTTCCCAAATCGATTTTGAAACGACATCTTGTATGAAGGAACGGGAAATCACGGCGCTCGAAGAAGGCCTGGGATATCACTTCCGGCGGAGGGCGGTGATCGAGCAGGCGGTCACGCATAGTTCGCAGGCACGGGAGCAGGAGTCGCAGCAGGCGGGCGAGAGCAAGTATAAAGTCAGCGACAACGAGCAACTCGAGTTTCTGGGCGATGCAGTGCTGGCGCTGGTGACGAGCGAAGAGCTGTTCCAGCGGTTTCCGCAATTTCGTGAAGGCGAGCTTTCGAAACTGCGGGCGCATCTGGTGAGCGAGCGGCATCTAATCCGGGTAGCGCAGAAACTGGAGTTGGGCCACTACCTGCGCTTGGGGCGGGGCGAAGAAAAAAGCGGAGGGCGCGGTAAGACGGCGCTGCTGGTGGACGCGCTGGAGGCAATTCTGGCGGCGATTTATCTGGATGGCGGGCTGGAAGTGGCGCGCGAGTTCGTTCTGCGCAATGTGATTGCGCCGGAACTGGAGCGGATGGAGCGCGGCGGCGGCACGTTGCCGGTTACCGATTTCAAGTCGGCGCTGCAGGAAGCGGTGCAGAGCCTGGGTCTGCCGCAGCCCGCGTATGTGATGGTGGAAGAGGCAGGACCGGAACACAGCAAGACGTTTACGGTCGAGGCTCGTCTGAACGTAAGGAACGGCAAGGAAGCGGAATTTGTGGGACGCGCCCAGGGATCGACGAAGAAAACCGCGGAGCAGGATGCGGCGCGGCAAGTGCTGACGTTTCTGGCAGCGCGGCCGAAAGCGGCGGAAACCAAGGCGGCGACACGCGGCTTGCATGGCGGAGAATTGCGTCCGGTCGAATTGCATCCGGCGAATAAGTAGATTTCGATAAGTAGATTTTATGGATACGTCACAACAGCCCGGGGTTGCGCCAAGTGGACCCGTTGTTCCACCGGAAATCCCGGTGGGTGCGGCGGAGAGTCCGGTCGATTCGACGAATGGGTCTGGGGCTGCGGCTGAGGTTGTTGTTCCTTCTGCGGACGTTGCTGTTCCTTCGCCGGAAACTCCCGTTGCTTCGCCGAACGTCCCCGAAGTTACGGCAAGCCGGCCGATGGTGAGCACGTTCGGCAGCGACGTGATCGGGTCGCTGCAGTCGCTGCTGGGCACGATTGTGATTGCGGTTTTCGTGATCACTTTTATTGTGCAGGCGTTCCAGATTCCTTCGCAGTCGATGGAGAACACGCTGCTGGTGGGTGATTACCTGCTGGTGAACAAGCTTTGCTATGGCGGGCAGGGGCTGGGCGATCATTTGATGCCATACCAGAAGATCGAGCGCGGAGACATCATTGTGTTTCACTATCCGGTGGACCCGACGCAGCATTTCGTAAAGCGTGTCATCGGCGTGCCCGGAGACCACCTGCGGATGGTCAACAAGAGAGTTCTGATCGGCGGCAAACCGATCGAAGAGCCGTACGTGAGGTTTCTGGAGCCGCCGAACGACGCGTTCCGCGATAACTTTCCCCGATTAGATATTCTCCCGCCACGTCTCGAAGGATCATGGTGGCTGGAGATGCGGAAACTGGTGGAGGACGGGGAACTCATTATTCCTCAAGGTCACTACTTCGTGATGGGCGACAACCGTGACGACAGCCAGGACAGCCGTTACTGGGGTTTTGTGCCGCGGGAAAATATTATCGGAAGGCCGCTGCTGATCTACTGGTCGGTGCAGGACTGGGACCGGGGTACGTCGGAATCGTTTTCGGGACGGCTGTATCACATTGCGTATGCGGTCACGCACATCTTTCAGATCACGCGCTGGAACCGTACTCTGCGGCTGATACACTGAAACGGGGCTAAAGCCCTCATTTTTTCTGGATGTTGGCGGCACGGCTGAAGCCGTGCCCTTCCCAAAACCATTCACGTGTGACGGATTCGAGCGCGGAAGGATCCGACCAGTACATGGACTAGAGCAGCAACCGACGGATTCAAGCGGCGGACTTTGGACTGATTCGGAAAGCGATCGTGGCGAAAAAAGAAGAGACTCTGCAGGAAGACGACCTGGAAAAAGACGGCGCGGAAGAGAAACCGAAGGAGACTACGGTTGAATTTCTGGCGTCGCTGGCGGCGGTGCTGGTCACCGGTCTGTTCATCATCACTTTTGTGGTGCAGGCGTTTGAGATTCCTTCCAGTTCGATGGAGAATACGCTGATGATCGGTGACCACGTGTTCGTCAATCGGGTCCAGTTTGCTCCTAAGACGTCGTGGGTGGGACGGCTGTTTCCGTATCGCGATCCGCGGCATGGGGAGATTGTGGTGTTTCTGCATCCCGATCCTGCGTACGCGGGAACGTATGTGGTGAAGCGGATCATCGGCGTGCCCGGGGACCGGATTCATTTACGCAATGGCGTGGTTTACCGCAACGGTGTGGCGTTGGACGAACCGTACGTGCTTCACGACCAGGACCATCCATCCGATTTTTATCGCAACAATTTTCCTGCCGTGGCTCCGTCGGACGTGGACGGCCTTTCCGTGAACTGGTCGGTGGATCTGGCGTCGCACATTCAAGATGGAGATCTGGTGGTGCCGCCGAATAGCTTCTTCGGCATGGGCGACCATCGCGGCGTGAGTCTGGATAGCCGGTACTGGGGATTCATTCCACGGGAGAACGTGATCGGGCGCCCGATGTTCATTTACTGGTCGTTTGAGACGCCGGAAGGGCAGTACACCAAGACCAGTTGGGGCGACCGCATTTTGTTTTTGGGCAAGATCGTGCTGCACTTCTTTGACGAGACCCGCTGGAAACGGACTTTACAGGTCGTAAAGTGACTCCCCTCGCCAACGGCGAGCTAAAGTCCGGTGAGGGCGCGGTGAAGCCTTTCATTTACAAACGGCGTGTGATCGCGGCGGCGGCGCTGCTCGTCCTGCTGCTGTTTCTTGTGCGGCCCGGCGTCTCGCGTTTGAAATCGCGAATTATTTCCTCCATCAGTTCGGGCGTGGGGCGCTCCGTGGACATTGGTTCGGTTCACCTTCGGCTGCTGCCGCGGCCGGGATTCGATCTGGAAAATCTGGTGGTCTTCGACGACCCTGCGTTTGGAGCGGAGCCCATGCTGCGGGCGAGCGAAGTGACCGCGGATCTACGCCTGACTTCGCTGGTGCGCGGGCGGCTCGAAATTGCGCGGCTCGACCTGACCGATCCCAGTCTGAATCTGGTGCAGGGCGCGAACGGACGCTGGAACGTGGAACCGCTGCTGGAGCGGACGGCGCACACGCCACTGGCGCCGACGGCGAAGGCGAAGTCGGAACCGCGGCCGGGTTTCCCTTATATCGAAGCGACCGGCGCACGCATTAATTTCAAGAACGGGCCGGAGAAAAAACCATATGCGCTGACCAACGCCGACTTCTCGCTGTGGCAGGATTCGGAAAATGCCTGGGGCGTGCGCTTGAAAGCCCAGCCGTTCCGCACCGATTTGAATTTGAACGACACGGGCACGCTGCAGGTAAATGGAACGTGGCAGCGCGCGGCAGCGCTCCGTGACACGCCGCTGCAGTTCACCATCGAGTGGAACCGGGCGCAACTTGGTCAGGTCACGAAATTCTTTACCGGGAGCGATCAGGGCTGGCGCGGAGGAGTGCTGGTTGACGTGACGCTGACGGGCACTCCAGGGAAGCTGGAGATTGCGAGTGACGCTTCCGTTCAGGATTTTCGACGGTATGACATTACCGGCGGCCAACCCATGCGTCTTGCGGAGCACTGCGAGGGGCAATTCAGTTCGATCGATCAAGTATTCCGCGGGGTTATGTGCAGCGCGCCGGTCGGGAGTGGGTCGATCACATTGAAAGGCGGCGTGGGTCTTCCCGTGGGCGGGAACTACGATCTGGTGCTGACGGCAGAGAATATCCCCGCGAGTGCCGCGATCGCACTGGCGCAGCGGGCGAAAAAGAATTTGCCTGAGGATTTGGCGGCGGGCGGAACGGTCAGCGGAAATTTCTCGATCGAGCGGGATGCGGCGGCAACGCCGTTGCGAGTAAAGGGACGGGGACAGATTTCGGATCTTCGGCTGGCTTCCGCCGAGAGTAAGACGGAAATTGGTCTTGAGTCGGTGCCGTTCGTGCTGACCAGCGGAGATTCTGCGGGCGCGGGTTCGCGGCGCGCGCACAGTGTGCCGGGACTGCGGTATCCGGAGGGTGCGCATATTGAGTTCGGGCCGATCGTTGGCGGGCATGCCGCAACACCGAGAGTTCGGGGATGGGTCAACCAGGATGGTTACGACGTTTCAATATTGGGCGAAGTTGAGATTGGTAAGGCTCTGCGTGTGACCCGAATGCTCGGCATTCCGGCGCTGCAATCGACGGCGGAGGGCGCGGCGCAGGTTGATTTGCAAGTTGTGGGAGCGTGGGCGGGACCGGGCAATGGGAGTGCTTCGGGCTTCCCAGGGCCGCAAGTTACGGGGACGGCGAAGCTGCGCAATGTTCGCGTTGCAGTGCGCGGAGCGGGCGGACCGGTGGAGAT
Organism: uncultured Acidobacteriaceae bacterium; assembly: GCA_963709385.1. Taxonomy (GTDB): domain Bacteria; phylum Acidobacteriota; class Terriglobia; order Terriglobales; family Acidobacteriaceae; genus Sulfotelmatobacter. The sequence continues at coordinate 192,007 of CAVPWD010000020.1, read as the reverse complement.
TTCTTCGGCAGACATGCAGCTCTTGCCGGACCTGGTGCGCGTCGAGAAATTGAACGCGAAGGCGGCGGAAGCGTCGTGGGCCGGATCGCTCGAAATGCCACGCGGGTGCGGGACTCCGGGCGCGTGCGAGGTGCACTTTAACCTGAAGGCGAACCAAATAGAGCTGAGCGAAGCGAGCGAGTGGGTAAGCCCCCGTCCGAAAGATCGGCCCTGGTATCGAGTTTTGGAGTCGAGCGCGCAGGCGGGGACGCCGTTCCTGCAGAGTGTGCGGGCGTTGGGCCGCGTGACTGCGGATCGTGTGCTGGAGAAACAGTTCGAGATGACTCATGTTTCGGCGAATGTGCAGCTTGATCGTGGGAAGCTGCAGATCTCGGAGCTGAATGCGGATTTTATGGGCGGGAAACATCGCGGCGAGTGGCGGGCGGACTTCAAGGCAAAACCGGCGGTTTGCAGCGGCAATGGGAGCCTGAGCGGAATCTCTCTCGGCCGAGTAGCGGACGCGATGAAGGACCCTTGGATCGCGGGCACGGCGACCGGGAGTTACGAAGTGAAAGGAACATGTGCGGGGAATTTTTGGACGTCAGCAGAAGGCACAGTCCAGTTCGATATTGCGGATGGGACTCTGCCCCATGTTTCTTTGGTGGAGGACGTGGGACCGCTGAAGATTGCGCGGTTCTCCGGGAAGGCGCATCTGGGTGGGGGCGCGCTTGAGGTGAAGGATGCGAAGCTGGACTCGGCGAGTGGAAAGTTTCTGGTGAGCGGGACGGCATCGTTGAAGCGCGAACTCGATGTGAAGCTCGCCAGGGTCCCGCCGGGCGCATCGGGCGCGGGATATACGATCACCGGAACGCTGACGGAGCCGCAAGTCGTTCCCATGGCAGGGGCGGAGACGCAGGCGAAGTTGAAACCGTAATGCTAGCCTGCAGTGTACTCTAAATGATAGTATAAATCATATGAGGCAAGCTAGGAGCTTTACGATTAGCGACGAGATTCTGAACGAGATCGCAAGCACCAAAGGCACGGAGTCGACCAGCGAGCGTGTCAATGAACTGTTGAAGCGAGCTCTCGAGCTGGAGCGCCGCGAGCGGCTGGAGCAAGAGGCTGCGGAGTTTTTTGCGACGGATGGGAACGACGCGCAAGAGCGTGCAGCGTACCAGCGGGCCTCAAAGGAATCACTGACCCGAGGCTGAAGTATGCCGAAAGTTCCGGTTGGATGGTACCCGAAACGGGGCGAAGTCTACTGGTTGCGCCTCGACAAGAGCCGCCCGGCTCTGATTATCTCGAACGATGCCCTCAACCGACACGCTCTTGATGTCTGCGTTGTACCGATTACATCGGTCCATCACGGACGCTTTGCACTGCGAGTTGCCGTTAAATCCGGCGACGGCGGGTTGGCCCGCAACTCGTGGGCAAAGTGCGATCAAGTAGCGACCGTGGCTAAGCAAGTCGTCATGTATCCGCCGCTCGGTCGGCTGTCGGCAGCGACATTGCGCGGCATCGAAGACGGCATCCGGCTCGCGCTCGAACTGTAGCTTGGGTAGTGCACGCTCGTTTTATGGGACGTGGCCCGGGCCCCGCAGCACTTTACCGGGAAGTTGCCCTGTCATCTTGCCTTCGTCGATCACGGGCACACCGTTGACCAGGACGTACTCCATTCCCTCCGAAAGCTGATTGGGATTGTCGAAGGTGGCGCGATCGTGCACGGTGGCGGGGTCGAAGACCACTACATCGGCCCACATGCCCGCTTTGAGGACTCCGCGGTCGGTGAGGCGTAAGCGCTGCGCCGGCAGTGCGGTGAACTTGCGGATGGCATCTTCGAGCGTCAGGACTTTTTCTTCGCGAACATATTTCGCGAGGATGCGTGGGAACGTGCCGTAGGCGCGGGGATGAGGATGCTCCTGGCCGAGGATTCCGTCGGGTGAAGTACCCGAAGAATCGTTGTCGACGGCGACCCATGGTTGCTGCAGGGCGAGAGTGACATCGGGCTGCGACATGCCGAAGACGGCGACTCCGGTAGAGGGATCTTCGATGAGAAAGTCGAAGAGCGCGTCCATGGGATCTTTATTCCACAACTTCGCGATCTCCGAGAGACGTTTGCCTTGCATGGGGAGCAGCTTGGGATTTTCGACTGCGCCGATCATGATCGCGTCGGGGCCGGAGATCTCATCCCATTCGTTGTCCCAGTCTTTTGATGGTGTGAGCATATCTTTGCGGATTCGGGCGCGCGTGGCGGGATCTTTCAGACGTTCGACCAGCTTCGCGGTGCCGCCGTCGTGTGCCCACGGCGGAATGAAGGCGGAGAAGTCGTTGTACCAGGCGGTGTAGGCGTAGGTGTCGGCGGAAACGTCGGCGCCGGCGGCACGCGCCGCGTTGATTTTGGCGACGACCTGGGGCATGCGTCCCCAGTTGTTCTTGCCGGCAACTTTGATGTGCCAAATCTCGACCGGGATGTGGGCTTCGCGGCCGATGCGCAGGGCTTCGTCGATGGCTTCGAGAACAGAGTCGCTCTCGTTGCGCATGTGCGTGGAGTAGATGCCGCCGAACTTGCTGGCTTCGGTGGCGAGCGCGATTAATTCGTCGGTCTTTGCGTAGGGAGCCGGGGCGTATTCGAGCGAAGTCGAAACTCCGGCTGCTCCGTCTTTCATGGCGTCGCGGACGAGAGCGCGCATCTGATCGAGTTGCTGCGGCGTTGGCTGCTTGTCGTCGTCGCCGAGCACCATCCGACGCACCTGGGTCGCGCCAACATAGCTGGCCAGATTAATCCCCATCCCTTGTTTTTCGAGGCGGGCGAAGTATTGGCGGAAGGTGCGCCACTCGGGAGTGATCTTGTAGTAGTCGTATCCGCGGCGGTCGGACTGGATGATGGCGTCGTTGAGTGGAGCGGCGGAACTTCCTTCGCCGGTGATTTCGGAAGTGATCCCCTGAAAGATTTTCGAGGGCAGGCGGGGATCCACGAGGATCGTCAATTCCGATTGGCCGAGCATGTCGATGAAGCCGGGCGCGACGACCTTGCCCGCGGCATCGATGGTGCGCTTGCGCGAGGAGGCGGTGAGATTGCCGATGGCGGCGATTTTTCCGTCGCGGATACCGACGTCGCCGGCATACCACGGGGAGCCTGTGCCGTCGATGATGTGGCCGTTGGTGATGACGAGGTCGAAGCCCGGCGTTTGAGCCGGCGCGGCCGGCGCGGCAAGTAACATCACGGACAGAGCGATTAGACAGAGAGAGTACTTCGCCTTCATAGATTCTTCTCCATTCAGGAAGAACAAAAGCTTACCGCGAAGTTCGCAAAGAAATGCCGCGAAGGACGCGAAGAGAACCGTGCTACGCCTGAGCAGCCACGCTTCTTCGACGATGCGAAATTACGCCGAGCGCGATCCAGATTCCCAGGGCGAGCCATTCGCTGGCTGTGAAATGGCCGGGGACTTGCAGGGGATCAGTTTCATCAACGCCATCGCAATGCCGACTGCCAGACCGAACCATGCTACGGCGCGTTCCATCGCCGAGAGCTTCATTATGCTGGGACGAGCCCGCGGCAACACCAGACAGGCAGCGCAGGCGGCGGACCATCCGATCGCGCAAGCGACAGAGCCCACTTCGGTGATGGGAACCAGGATGGCATCACCCAGCAGCATGCACGCGCCGGTCGTGATCCCCACGCACAGCACTGCGATCGACGGCGTCTGATGCAGAGGATGCACGGTTCCCGCGCGCGGGTCAACCATGCCGCGGCGGCCCAGGGCGAAGAAGAGTCGGCTGGCGGCGACGAAGTTTCCGTTAAAGCATTTGACGAGCGAAAGCAGCGCGGCGGCAAGAATGATGTTGACGATCCAGCGCGACGCGAAGCCGTGAGAGCCAACCGCCTGCTGGAAGGCCACGGCCGTCATGAATTTCTCGCCGACCAATTGTCGCCACGGGGCTACGAACGCGACCGCAGCCACGATGCTGGCGTAGAAGAGAATGCCGACGAAAATCGCCATCCAGATAGCACGGAAAAATTGTTGGTTGCGAAAATCGGGGCTGGCTTCTTCCGCGGCTTTGCCCACCGATTCGAATCCGGTCATGAAATAGGGGACGATCTGAATGACCAGCAGAATCGAAACCAGCGGCGTGTGCGTAAACAATGGCGGAAAGTTGCGAGGCGAGCCGCGGCTTACGCCGAGCGCGACGAAGATGACGAAGAGGGCAAGGGTGCCGAAGCTGGTCCAGTTCTGAAAGGTTGCGCTGAGACGGACTCCGCGATAGTTGAGGATCGTGAGCAGCGCAGTCAGGGCCAGGCCGATGACGAGATGCGGCAGATAAACCGGCCGACCGGCGATGCGGTAGAGCTCCAGCGAATCGAGGCCGGGGAAGATGTAGCCGGCGATGCGGCCGACGGCAACGGCCTCCCAGGGGCAGACGATGAAGTAGGCGAGGGTCATCATCCATCCAGTGGCGAAGCTGACGGAGCGCGGGAAGACGGCGGAGGTGTAGGCGATTTCGCCGGCCGCGTCGGGCATGGCCAGAACCAGCTTGCCGTAGACCCATCCGATGGGCAGCAGGAGCGCGCCGCCGATGACGAAGCCGAGCAGAGCACCGAGTGCGCCGCCGCGGAGCAGCCAGTCGTCCATAATGACGAGCCAGCCAACGCCGACCATGGTTCCCCAGCCGAGCGTGAAGTAGTCGGTGGCGCGGAGCTGGCGGGCGAGAGTGGGCATGCTTCGAATGAGAGAAGAGGCGCGAATTATAAAGCATTTCGCGGGGAGCTCGGATTCAGGGGCGAGCGGGGTAGGCGATTTGAAGCGAGCGTCCCCGAAGAGACTGGCCCGAAGGGACGTAGCCCTAAGAGTAGGCGTGAAAAATTCGGGACGGCTAATCTGCTCCGCAACGACGCCGATGTAACCAGCCAAGGAGGTTACTATGATCGGTCTATTGGCAGATGTTGGTCCGTCGTTCGCCGATTTGATGGCGATTGGCGGAGGAAGCATTGGATTGTCGGGCCCGGTGGGACTCGGCGGCGACAGTGGCGGAGACTCGCTGGGGCTGAGCGGCGGAGTTGGCTTGAGTTATTATGCGGGCTCAGGGAGTTCTGTGGGGCTGAACAACGGCATCGGCCTGTTCGCGTAAGCAGAGCGGCGGTGCGTGTGCGTATTTCCGGGGCGGATTTCTGCTGCGATTGGGATTCCGCCCATCTTCTGGCTTTGTAGCGTTCTTAACCGCGTGTTCGCGGGGCTACGGCCCTTCCGTTTTTCCCCGCTCGACCTCCCGTTGGCAGGGGCTTTTCGCGTGTTAGTATGAAATCCAGCCATTAACGGCCTTGGATGACTCCCTTTCGCGAGCGCTTGATTCCTGCATATCAATTTCTTGATTCGAGGCGGCGACGTGCGCGCGGACGCGCGTTCCTGGAACGATGACATCGGCGATCACAACTCGCAAACGCGTGCTCAGCGGCATGCGCCCGACCGGGAAGCTGCACCTGGGCAACTATGTCGGGGCGCTGCAAAACTGGGTCGGCATGCAGGACGAGTACGAATGCTTTTTCTGCGTGGTCGACTGGCATGCGCTGACCACCGATTACGCCGACACGTCGCGCGTGAAAGAGAATTCGCTCGAAGTCGCTTTCGATTGGCTGGCTGCCGGACTCGATCCGGAGAAGTCGGTGCTGTTTCTGCAATCGCATGTTCCGGCGCACGCCGAATTGCATCTACTGCTCTCGATGATCACCCCGCTGGGCTGGCTGGAACGCGTGCCGACCTACAAGGAACAGCGCGACAACATTAAAGATAAAGACTTGGGGACGTATGGGTTTCTGGGATATCCGGTGCTGCAGTCGGCGGACATTTTGATTTACAAAGCCGATGTTGTGCCGGTGGGAGAAGATCAGGTGGCGCACGTGGAGCTGACGCGGGAGATTGCGCGGAGGTTCAACGGGTTCTACACGGGCATCAAATATGTTAGCCAACCCGGTTGCAACTGGTCTGCCCATGATTGTCCCTCCCAGTAGACCGGACGTCTTTCCTGAACCGCAATCCCTGCTGACTCCCGCGGCCAAGCTCCCCGGCACTGACGGTCGCAAGATGTCGAAGTCCTATGGGAACACGATCATGCTGGCTGATCCCGAGCCGGTGGTGCGGCAGAAGCTGAAGACGATGGTGACCGATCCGGCGCGAGTGCGGCGGACGGATCCGGGGAATCCGGATATTTGTCCAGTCGGCGACCTGCACAAGATTTTCAGCAGCAAAGAAACCATGGCCAAAGTGAACGAGGGTTGCCGGTCGGCGGGGATTGGCTGCATTGAGTGCAAGGGATGGGCGGCGGACTCGCTGGTCAAGCTGTTGAATCCGATCCAGGAGCGGCGCCGGAAATATGAGGACAAACCGCGCGATGCCTGGGATATCCTAGAGGCTGGGGCGGAAAAGGCGCGGAAGGCCGCGGCAGAAACCATGGACGGTGTGCGTGCGGCGATGGGGATGTCGTTGGAGTATGAAGGGCCGAAGTAGTGCGAACTGCGCCGCTTCTCGCGCAAAGTGCTCGCAAGAAGGGGGCACCCGGAGTGGGGTGGTGCGAGCGGAGTGCACAGGTCCTTCGCTTCGCTCAGGATGACATGGAATGACGGAATCACCAAAACTCGTTGCAGTGGATGAGACAACCGGTGCATTACCGGCGATCGTCGCGGGATCGCCCGCGAAGGCTTCTGCCAAGAAAGAAGAGAGCGATTCGCCGTTTGCCGTGGCCGTTGGCAATATTTACGAAGGACCGCTGGATCTGCTGCTCGACTTAATTCGCAAACAGGACATTGATATTTACGACATTCCGATCGCGAAGATCACGGCGCAGTACCTCGCGTATGTGGAGAAGATTCGCGAACTGGATGTGAACGTAGCGGCCGATTTTATTTACATGGCGGCGGTGCTGATTCACATCAAGTCGAAGATGCTGTTGCCGCGCGATCCGCTGGCAACGGCGGAGGAGCAGGAAGATCCGCGCAACGAACTGGTCAACCGGCTGCTGGAGCATGAGAAGTTCAAGTCGGCGGCGCAGATGCTTCTGCAGAAACAGCAGATCGAAGACGCGGTGCTGTCGAATCCTTCGTTGAAAGAATTCATGGAGGCGGAAGGCACGGAGCCGGAGATGGCCGCCGACGTGATCGACCTGGTCAAGACGTTTCAGCAGGTGTTGGAGCGGGTGCGGACGCGTCCCGTGCTGAATGTCGATGAAGAAACTGTCACCGTGGGGCAGATGATCGACTACCTGCGGCGGCGGCTGTCGCTGGAGGAGCGGCCAATCCGCCTGAAACAGTTGCTAATGCGGGTTCCGTCACGGCAGGCGCTGGTTTGCATGTTTCTGGCGTTGCTCGAGATGGTGCGGTTGCAGGCCATCCAGGTGCGGCAGGAAAAATTGTTTGGCGAGATTGCGGTGCGCAAGCATACGCATTTTGACGACATCATGAACGAGCAGTCGGCAGTGCGCGACGACTGGAAGTGAAGCAGTTGCCAGTGGACAGTTGTCAGTTGCCAGTCAAACCTGGCAGTGACTGGCAACTGACAACTGACAACTGACAACTGACTTATGCCTCTTAAAGCTCAACTCGAAGCGATTATTTACGCGGCGGAGACGCCGATTACGCTGGAGCAGATGATCTCGCTCGTCAAGGAGACGGTGGTTGCCGACGGCGCGGCGGACGACGCGGAGATCAAGTCGCGGGTGCGGTCGTCGCTGGAAGAATTGGTTGGGGAGTACGGATCGCCATCGCACGGCATTGAAATTCGGCAGGTCGCGGGCGGATACCGAATGTCGACCAAGCCGGAGCAGCATGAAGTTGTGCGGGCGTTTGCGAAAAGCTTGAAGCCGCCGATCCGGCTGTCGCTGCCGGCGCTCGAAACTCTGGCGGTGATCGCTTACAAGCAGCCGGTGACGGTGCCGGAGATTAACGACATTCGCGGCGTGGATTCGGGCGGCGTGATCGGGACGCTGCTCGATCGCAAGCTGATCACGACCGCTGGGCGCAAGCAGGTGATCGGACGGCCAATTCTGTACAAGACGACTAAGGAATTCCTGATGCGGTTTGGGCTGAAGGACGTGAACGAATTGCCCAGCATGGAGGAGTTCGAGAAGTTGGTGGCCGAATCGTTTCAGGAAGAATTGATTCCGGCGGAGAGTGCGGCGCCAGAGGCCGAAGTTGCCGCGACGAGCTCGACCACCATAGAGGTTCCGGAAGCCGAGAAGGCGGGCTGACCCATGCCGACGGAACGCCTGCAAAAAATAATCGCTGCCGCCGGAGTGGCTTCCCGCCGCATGGCGGAGAAACTGATTTCGTCGGGGGCCGTGCAGGTCAACGGAACGGTGGTCACCGAGTTAGGGAGCAAGGCCGATCCTGAGACGGATCACGTTCGCGTGAACGGGAAACTTCTGCACGGAGCGCAGCGTCACGTTTATCTTCTGCTCAACAAGCCGAAGGGCTACGTCACGACCATGAGCGATCCGGAAAAGCGCCCCACCGTCATGGATCTGATTCGCGGAGTAAAGGGGCGGGTGTATCCCGTGGGCCGGCTCGACTATGCGAGCGAAGGGTTATTGCTGCTGACCAACGATGGCGAACTGGCGCACCGCTTGATGAAGGCGGCCTCGCATGTCGCCAAAACGTACGTCGTGAAAGTCGCGGGCACGCCGAAGGAAGACGCGATCAACAAATTGCGCGCGGGAGTGTCGATCGCGACCGACGACGGCAAGCGGGTGAAGACCGGGCCGGCGTTGGTACGCGTGGTGAAAGAGGCAGCAAATCCGTGGTACGAGATCACGCTGGTCGAAGGACGGAACCGCCAGATCCGGCGCATGTTTGAGGCGGTCGGCCATCATGTGGAAAAGATCAAGCGAGTGCGCTACGGACCGCTCACGCTCGACGTTCCGCCGGGGAAGTTTCGCTCGCTCACGTTGAAGGAAGTAGAAAAATTGAAATCCGCCAGCAAGACTGGCGCGCCTGGCACGAAGCAATCTCTGTCGAGATAATTCCTGTCATAATGTTCGGCGAGCATGAGCCGATTCTTTGATCTGGTCTCGAAGCCGGCGCGCGAGATGAGCAGCTACCTGCCGGGCGCGCCGCAGCGGTCCATTGCCGACGCTCAGCCGCGGCTCATCAAGCTCGACTCCAACGAAAATCCATTTGGTCCGTCGCCGCGCGCACTGGAGGCGATGCGTGTCGCGATCTCCGCAGCGCACTTCTATCCGGACGACGATGGCAGTGAATTGCGCCGCAAGCTGGCGGAGTTTCATGATGTGCCACTGGAGCAGGTTCTTGTGACCGCGGGCTCGACGGCGATGCTGAGTCTACTTTGCCATACGATTCTGGCGCCGGGGTTGAATGCCGTGACCAGCGAGCGTTCATTTGTGGTCTACGCAATGGCGGTGCATGCGACCGGAGCGCAACTGATCGAGGCTACGATGCGCGAGGATACGTGCGACCTGAACGCGATCCTCGACGTGATCAACGAAGACACGCGCATCGTGTTTCCTGGCGAACCCGAACAATCCGACGGGGACCATGGTCAACGCCGAGGCGGTGGACAAGTTTCTCGGCGAAGTTCCGGGCCATGTCGTGGTCGTGCTCGATGAGGCGTACTACGAATTCGCGGCACGGTTCGCGGCGCTGCGCAAGGTCGATTATTCGAGGTCGCTCGGCTATCTACGCGAGGGTGCGAGCGTGGTGGTTTTGCGAACGTTTTCGAAGGCGCATGGACTGGCCGGGTTGCGCATCGGCTACGGACTGGGACCGGCGGAGTTGATGGCCTATTGCGCCCGCATGCGCGACACGTATTCCGTGTCGTCTGTGGCGCAGGCGGCCGCGCTGGCCGCGCTTGACGACTCGAAATATGTGGAGCAAGTAGTCTCGAACAATGCAACTCAGGCACAGGTTTTGGGTGTGGGACTGTCGGAGATGGGACATCGGGTGGTACCGACGGCGGCGAATTTCTTCTATTGCGATGTGGGCGAGGACGCCACGGAGTTTGCGGGACGGCTGCGCGGCGAGGGCGTCAGCGTGCGCGCGTTGGGAGTATGGGGCGCGCCCAGTTGCGTGCGCGTGAGCATAGGGACGGCGGAGCAGAATCAGTTTTTGCTGCACGCGGCGAGGAAGGTCAGCCTGAAGCCGTAGCGGTGACCGGATTAGCAAGACCCAGTCCTTCGGTGTTCCTCCAGGCGACGGTATGGTGGACCGGGCAAGGTTTGAACTTGCAACTGCGGGCGTAGACGGAGATCGCCGCTCGCTGTGTTCCTTACACCACCGGCCCAACTGCGGGGCTAAAGCCCCGAATTTCAAGAACGTTCTTTGCGGCACCCTTCGACGCGCTTCGTTGGCTCAGGGCAGGCTCAGAAACTGAAGCCGTACGCTTCCCAAAACCACTTGCGTCCTAATCCACGTGTTCGCCTTCCGACATGAAGCTTTGTTCGGACGGCGGGAGCCTGTCTCCGGGTCGAGCCCAGAAAACATACAGAGTCGGCCACAGGATTACGCTGACCAACAGTTCGACGATCAGGCCGCCTACGATCACGATGGCGAAGGGGCGCTGCGAATCGGAGCCGATGTCATGCGACATGGCTGCGGGTAGCAAGCCCAGCGTGGCCACCAGCATGGTCATCATGATGGGGCGCAGGCGCAGGGCGGCGCCTTCCTTGGCGGCGTCACGCACCGGCATGCCGCGGGTGCGGAGTTGGTTGATGTACTCGATCATGATGACGCCGATCTCAACCGATACGCCGATCAATGCGAGAAAGCCGAGGCCGGATGACACGCTGAAGTGCGTTCCGGTTACGAGCAGGCTCAGAAACCCTCCGAGCGGAGACAGCGCGACCACGGCAAGAATCAGCATGACCCATTTCCACGAACTGAAGGCGGAATACAGGATGAACGACATCAGCAGCAATGTGACAGGAACGATGATGGCCAGGCGGCGGTTGGCGCGCTGCTGGCTCTCGTATTCGCCGGTCCAATCGAGGTGGTAGCCCTCGGGTAGCCTTACTTTCTTCCCGACTTCTTCGATGGCCTGACGGACAGTGCTGCCGAGGTCGCGGCCGCGCACGCTGTACTTGATGGCGATGTAGCGCGAGTTGCCTTCGCGGTAAATCGTGGACGCGCCGTCGTCGAGAACGACGGTGCAGAGCTGACTGAGTGCGACGTGTTCGCCGGAGGGCGCCAGGATGCGGATGCTGCCGATGTCTTCGACGCTGCGGCGGAACTGCGGCTGGTAGCGGACGGTGAGGTCGTAGCGCTGCTCGCCAATCAGAATCTGGGTGAGCGCTTTTCCGCCGACGGCAATTTCTATGGCGTCCTGAATGTCGCTGACGTTGATGCCGAAGCGGTCGGCGGCGGCGCGATCCAGGTTGAGATTGACGTTGGGCTGGCCCCGCACCTGAAATGTGCCCAGGTCGGCGACGCCGGGAATCTGGCTCATGACAGCCTGCATTTCGTCGGCTTTGGCCTCCAGCGTCTTTAGGTCGGTGCCGAATAATTTCACTGCGAGTTCGCCTTTCACGCCGCTGACGGCCTCTTCCACGTTGTCCGAAATCGGTTGCGAGAAATTCCAGTCGACGCCGGGGAACTGCTGGAGCTGCTTGTCCATGGCGGCGATCAGTTCGTCTTTGTTGCCGTGGAAATCGCTGCGCCACTCCTCGCGTGGATAGAGGTCGACAAAGAATTCGGTGTTGTAGAAACCGCTGGCGTCGCTGCCGTCGTCGGGACGTCCAACTTGGCTGATGACTTGTTTGACCTCGGGAAAATTGGCCAACACCAACCGCGCCTGCTTCGCCATGGCGATGCTGACGGAGGGTCCGGTGCTGGGGGCAAGAGTGCCGCGCACCCAGATGGCGCCTTCGTCGAGATGAGGCAGGAATTCGGAGCCGATGATTCCGCCCATCGCCAGAAACAGCATCAGGGCCAGGCCGAGAAGTCCCATGCCGAGGGTGAACTTCATGTGATCGAAGCACCAGTCGAGAGAAGCGGCGTAGGTGCGATTGAGCCACTCCAGGACGGGATTGCGCCACTCTTTCATTTCCGATTTGAACAACATGCTGCACAGCACGGGCGCGATGAGCAGCGCAAAAACTAACGCGCCCAGCAGGGCGAAGGCGACGGTCCAGGCCATGGGGCTGAACAGCCGGCCTTCGACGCGTTGCAGAGTGAAGATGGGCAGGTACGAAACAATGATGATGACGCGGGCGAAGAAGACGGGGCGCTGCACTTCGTGGGCCGCGATCGCGATCGTTTCCATGAACGTCTTCTTGCGGTCGCCGAACGAAGTGTGACGCAGGATGTTCTCGACCATCACGACCGATCCGTCGACCACCATGCCGAAGTCGAGCGCACCCAGCGAGAGTAGGTTAGCGGGAATCTGGCGTAGGTCGAGGAGAATCGCGGCAAACAATAGAGAGAACGGGATGGTGATGGCGACGATGAGCGCGCTGCGCACATTGCCAAGAAATAAGAACAAAATCAACGTGACCAGCAGGACGCCATCGGTCAGGTTGCGCAGGACGGTGTGCGTGGTGTGGTGCATCAACTCGCTGCGGTCCAGATGCGGGACGAACTTGACGCCCTGCGGCAGAAGTCCGGCTTTGCCATTGCTGCCGTTGAGTTCATCGATTTTCTGGTGCAGGGCTTCGAGCGCAGTCTCGGCGACAGCGCCTTTGCGGAGCAGGACGATGCCCTCCACAACGTCGTCGTTATTGACGATGCTGCCGTCTTTTCTTTCTTGCGCGCTGCACTCGGAGACGCCCGGGCCGCAGCGAATCGTCTTGCCGAGTTGGCCGAGGCGCACCTTCGGGGCCTGCACCACATTGCCCAGATCGCGGACGCGGACCGGGGTTCCGTTCTGCACTTTCACGACCGTGGCGGCGATGTCGTCGGTGGTCTGCATGAGGCCGACGGCACGAATATTTAGAGCCTGTTCGCCGCGCTCGATGAATCCGCCGCCGGCATTGATGTTGTTCGCCGTCAGCGCGTTCTCGACCTGGGGCAGCGACAGACCATAAGAGACGAGCTTGCCCGGATCGACCTGCACTTGATACTCGCGGGTCGGACCGCCGAAGGGATTCACTTCCACGATATTCGGCACCGACTTCAACTGGTTGACGACCACCCAGTCGTTCAACGATTTGAGTTCCATCACGTCGTATTTCGGATTGCTGCTGGTGAGCGTGTAGAACATGATCTGCCCAGTTGGACTGTAGTCGGGACCAATGCCGGGATTCACGTTGAGCGGCAGTGTGACCTGGCCGATTCGGTCGAGAACCTCCTGACGGGCATTGAAAGTAGTGATGTCATCGTCGTAGATGATGGTGATCATCGACAGACCGGAAAGGGATACGGAGCGCAGATGCGTGAGGTGGGCGACGCCGTTCAACTGGACTTCCAGCGGAACGGTGATCTGCTGCTCGACTTCCTCGGCAGCATGTCCCGGCCACTGGGTGATGATCTGGACATACGTGTCGGCGACATCGGGATAGGCCTCGATGGGCAAGGCGTGGAAGGAAATGATGCCCCAGACGAACAGCACGAGCGCGCCGCCGAGAATCATAAGGCGGTTGCGCAGCGCGAAATCGATCGTCGTCCGGATCATTCTTGGTTATTCCTTCTTTTCTGCCACTTCGGTCGAGAACTCGAGAGCGTTGGTGACCAGTTCGTCGCCCGGCTTCACGCCGCTACGAATTTCCTGCATGCCGTCGGGCGCGACACCGTCGGCCTGCACCTCGACCTTGCGAAATCGTTTCTCGGTTTCTTTGCGGAAGACCCAGTCTTTATCGTGCAGTCGCATGATGGCGGTCGAGGGCACAACCACGCGATCGGTGCGCTTGCGCGACTGGAAAGTGGCCACAGCGAACATGCCGGGACGGAGCGCGCTGTCGCCATTGCCGAGCACGATGCGTACCTTGGCGGAGCGCGTGTTGGGATCGAGCACGCGGGAAATGTCAGCGACCTTGCCATGGAACGCGCGGTCGGGGAAGGCATTCAACCGGATTTCGGCAGCGTCCTCCAGGTGAACTTCGCCCAAGTCGTTTTCGAAGACATCGCAGACCACCCAGACTTCCGCTAGATCGGCGATGGTGAACAGATTGGGAGTGTTGTCGAGGCTCTTGACGCCTTCGAATCCGGCGACGTTTTGTTCGACGATGGTACCTGTGATCGGCGCTTTCAAATTCAGCAGCGGGCTGGGATGCGCCGGGTCGGCGCCCAGCACCTGCACATGCTGTTCGGCAGTGGCCAGGTCTACTTTGGCTTTGTCTTCGATGTCCTGCGCGGTTTCGAGATCTTTCGCTGCGATAGCGCCACGGTCGTACAACATCTGGGCTCGGTCGAGAGCCTTGTGGGAGAGGACCTCGTCGGCTCTGGTTTTTTGATAATCGGACATGGCCGCCGCCAGATCGGGGCTGGAGATGATCAGCAGGGTCTGGCCTTTTTTTACCCCATCGCCGAGTTTGACTTTGAGGTCGACGACGCGCCCTCCGCCGAGCGAGGTGACGTGGATGGTGCGATTTACGTCGGGTGAAACGGTGCCGTTGGCGGTGATCTGCGTGGGCAGGGAGCGCGTCTCGGCCTTCGCGGTCTTGAACAGTTCAGGCCGATCGGCCTCGTAGACGTCGGGGTCAATCGTGATCGGCGGCTTGCTGGTCGCCGCGGGAGTTTCTTTGGTGCAGGCCGCACCGCCAGCGAGGACTGCGAGCAACAGAGCGAGCGCGGCCCAAATCGGTGAGGGCAGAAGCTCGCCTGTGCTACGACTTCGATTGTGGAATGAACCCATTCTCATTGAATTACCTCTCGCCCGACTGACAGGTTCATCTGCGCGGCTGCCGTGAGATAGGAACCGATCAGATTGACGTAGCTCAGTTGGACGGCGCGGTAGTCGCTCTCGGCATTCAGAAAGTCGAGCAGCGCCGCGCCGCCGCGCTGGTAGGAGAAGAAGATGGTGTCGCGCACGCGGATGGCCTGCTCCAGATACTGGCGTTTGTAGGGCTTCAGTAGCTCGACGTTGCTGAGCAGGACGGCGTAGGCCGAGTCTACGTCACTGTAGACCTGGGTTTCCACGCCTTGGCGCAGCTTCTCGTTGCGGTTGATATCGATTTTCGTGCGCAGCTTTTCGCCTTGATTGCTGTCGAAAATACGAAGGGGAATGCTGACACTGGCGCCGATCGTGTTCAGGGCGTCAGGATTGTTGAACGAGCCGTTGTGGGTGAACCAGACCCCGATGGTGGGGTCGGTGGATCCGTTGGCCTCGGCCAGTTCGTAGTTGGTTTGCGCTTGCTTTACCGAGAGGATCGCGGCGCGAAGGTCGGGCCGGGCGTCCAGGGCTTCTTTGCGATACTCGTCCAGCGGGAGCATATCCTCGCTGAAATCGAACCGTCCAGTGACGTCGAAGCCATCGAGGGGCTTGCGATCGTCGAGCAGGGCCAGCAAGTTGATCTTGGTGGTGCGGAGATTGACCAGCGCATTCTGGAGATCGGATTCGTATTGCAGGCGCTGCAGTTCGAGCCGGTCAAGATCGATGCGCGCGATATCGCCGGCCTGAAGGCGGTCGCGGCTGATTTTCAAGACCTTGTCGTAGTAGTCGAGATTATCCTGCGCCAGCCGCAGCACCGCTTTGGCCTGCAGGACGCCGACGAAGGCAGTGCGCAGATTGAAGAGGAGATTGCGTTCCGAATCGGATTGCTGGGCAACGCCGATGGCAGTGCCTTCTTTGGCGGCTTCGAAACGCAGTCCGCGCTTGCCCCTGCGCTCGAAAAGATAGCTGACACCCGGAGAGATGAAGGTGCCCGCAAGGGGCTTCCACGAGCCGTTGCTGGGAGCGATCTGAGTGCCGTCGGCGGAGAGTGTGAAACCAGGGTTAGGGCGCAGGTGGGCGGTGATTTCCTCCGCTTTCAGTTCGTCGATGTTTAATTTGCCGGCCAGCAACGTCGTGTTGTTGAGTTCAAATCGGTTCTTGACTTGGTCCCAGGTCCAGACTTCCGAAGGCGAAGTAGGCGCAGTCTGCGGGGCAGGGGAGGGCGCGTCCTGGGCGAACAGGCTTAGGGCGCCGAACGCCAGTGCTGCGCTAAGGGCTAAGCATCTGCAACGCATCACAAACTCCATCGGACTGATTCGCCTGCTGATTCGCTGGGTGAGATAAGGGCGTTGGCCCCGGTGTTTGGCGATTCGACAACCAACACCGCTATCTCGTTTCCTGCCTGAGAATTTGTAGAAATAGATACGAATAGAGAATCGCCGTTCGTTTTCACAGCGAACAATGGGCGATTCAGGAGGACTACGCGGCGAAGGAATTAGGGGGAGCGCGGCCAGCGCGGACGATGGCGGGCGCTGCCGAGACGGACGCAGGGAGATTCGGCAGGGACTGCCAGCCCTCGTCGTTCACAACCAAAAAGATTCCGCTCGCAGCCAGCGCCGGCGGACTTTGCCATTTCCAGCCGGAAGGCCGATCGGAATTGGCATGGTGGATGTTGCGCTTGCCGGCAGGCGATTCCTCGATCTCGGCGCGCATGGCGCAGAGATCGTCAGTAGCCGAAATCACGGGGAACAGCACAACCAGCAGGCATCCCAATGCCAGCAGGCATTGCATGGAACTAAATTTGTGTCCTGGCCGGTGTCCCCGCCATAGCCACCAGGCGGGTAGCGCCAGCAACAGCCACGCGAGATTGAGCAGCAACTCCACGAAATCTCTTAGATGCGGGTAACGAACCGAAGCGCTAGTTTGTCAGAAATCGCGAAATGAAGTCAATGTGACTTCCGTTTGAAGCGCGCAGAGCCGGTTCCGCGCTAGGGACCGACCGCTACCTGGAGGGGGCCCGGGGAGCGCATGCTCTCTTTGTAAATAGCGTTCCACTTTGCCACCTCGCCGTTTACGTCGACATAAATCATGTAGGCTCCGTGCGGCAAAGTCTCGCCGAACGGCAAGGTCATCTGAAGTGTGCCCGACTTCAACAGAAAGTGCTGATAGCCGATCTCGGTGGCGCGCCCGTTCTCGGCGACGGCCTTTACTTCAAAGGTCAAGTCCATGTCGTCGGCGGTTGTGTTCGAGACGTCAACCGTGCCTTCGATCCGGTTTACGTTAACGTGCGCCGGCGACTTCCAGTTGATGCTCAAGGCCGAGCGGACGCGGATCACAAAATGCTTCTGCACGCCCTGCTTGCCGCTGTCGGTGACGGAGACGGTGAACTGAAATTCGCCCGAGCGTTCGGGCGCGCCATGGAGCAAGCCGTCATCCTCGAGCCGGAGTCCCGGAGGTAAGGAGCCGTTCTCCTGGCGCCAGTGATACTGCGGTACACCGCCGTGCGCCAGGAAACGAACTTCGTATCGTGCGTGCGGGTACGCATCGGGAAGTTCCGAAGGATTCTCAATGACCAGTGAACTGTCGGGCGCAGCTTCATTCTGGGGGTTCGGTTTCGCGCCTGCAACGACAGAATCGAGAAGGCAGCAGGCCGTCACCAAGGCGCAGGCGACGGCCATGATGGCACGCGCAATTTGACGGAAGAATCGATTCCGGCTCATGATGCTCACCCCAGAGAATTGGCACGATCCCGCTGGCCAGTCAGAAGAACGATCCCGTGGCTAAAACTTGCCTGTTACCTCTTCTATCACGCCTTTTGCCCGGCGTGCTCCGGGCGGCGAGGCGGGTTTCCCCTTAGACGCTCGCTCACGGCCGGCTTTCTCGCAATCAAGGGAAATCGGGATTCCCGGACGGAAGAGGCCTAACGCGGTCGTCCAACTAGCCCACTCAATCACAAACAGGAGTGATCCAGATCACGCAGCGGTGTGTGGGAAAAGACCCATTCCGATCTAATTTCAGGATGGGTGAAAGGCCCCCCATTCCTCATGCTTTGTCTAAGTCGTGTATTTGCTATCCGATACGAAGATCTGGCGCGGTAGCGGCAATCCTGCCAGATTGGCTCGCGAAGTGCCCTTACCTGTTGTGTTGAGAGTTAAGAAAGACAGGGAGGTCACACAATGCGCGCTCCTTATGGATTAAATATTCTTGATAACTGCCTCACTTGCCCGGTGAGGGGGGAACATCTTTTTTGCAATCTTTCGCTGCAGGCGGCACAACGGCTGAATGACATTAAGTCGACCGCGGTTTATCCCAAGGGGACCATGCTCTTTATTGAAGGGCAGCAACCGCGCGGGGTGTTTGTTCTATGTGTGGGGAAGGCCAAACTGTCGACTTCGTCGCGCGACGGCAAGACGATCATTACAAAGATCTCAGATTCGGGAGACATCCTGGGGCTGAACGCAGTGATCTCGAATCGTCCCTACGAAGTTACGGCGGAAATGATGGAGCCGGGGCAGGCCAACTTTATTCCCCGCGACTCGTTTTTGCAGATGTTGAAGGATTTTCCCGAAGTTGCGGTGCGGGTGGCGCAGCAATTGAGCCGAAACTACTTCACCGCTTATGAAGAGATTCGCACCCTGGGCCTGGCGGCATCGCCGTCGGAAAAGCTTGCCAAGCTGTTGCTCTCGTGGTCGACCAAAACGATTCAAGACGACGGATCGGCGCAGGTGAAGCTCACGCTGACGCATGAGGAAGTGGCGGAGATTATCGGGACGACACGGGAGACGGTGAGCCGGTTGTTTTCCGAATTCAAGCGCAAGCAGTTGCTGCAGTTCAAGGGCGCGACCCTGGTGATCCGCAGCCGCATGGCGTTGGAGAAGATTGTGCAGTCGTAGGGTGAAGCGAACGCTTAGTCGATCCCGCCAGAATCCAGTCGCGAAGCGACGGCACTCATTAGCCCGGCACGTAAGTGCCGGGAAAGTGGGATGAGGAATGCGAGTTCCGCAGGGACGGCACGGTCCGAAATTCCCTCAGCCTAAAATCCCCACTTCTCGCGCAAAGAACGCGCGAGAAATGGGGCACCCACACCCGTTTCCCCCTAGCGCAAAGCCGGCGAAAAATCGGTCAGCGCCATGAACGTCGAATCAATCTTCTCCGTCAGCTTCCCGTTGGCCTCGGATTTCTCCTTCACACTCTTCCACTCCGGATCGTCCTGGAAAGATCTCCAGTTCGCCGCAGCCGCTTCGCGGCTGGGGTGATGGAGGATGTAGATCAACGTGCTGCTCTTCTCCGGCTCATCGAGCGGCGTCCAATAAGCGACGCTTTTCATTCCATGGCGGTCAAAGATCTTCACAGTGTGCTCGCGGAAGCGCGCCAGCAGCTCCGGCAGCTTTCCTGCGGCAGCGTGATAAACGCGGAGTTCGTAGACCGCGCCTGAGGCCGGCGCGGGATTGGCGTTGTCTTGCCGGGCCGCCGCCCCGAGGGATGTAGGAAGGAATGCCGCCATAGGAATCGCCTGAAGTAAGGTTCGTCGGTTCACGGCAGAAATTTTAGCAGAACATCTCGGTGCAGGACCCTACGAAACGTGTGATGACCCGACCCTTATCCCTGAATGATGGGGAGCAAAACATCTCCATCATATCGCCATTCCCGATCGTTTTATTGATAGGATCATTCCGTCCAAAATGGACTGGAGGGGCTATCCCAGATGATTACCCGCCGCAGTTTTCTGATTGCCAGTGGAATGACCGCGCTCGCTTCTACCCGCGTATTCGGCGCCAACGACAAACTTCGCATTGGAGTGATTGGAGCCGGCGGGCGCATGCGCAGCTTGCTCGATGCGGCCGATATGGTCGGGCCGCGGTATGAGATCGTCGCCGTCAGCGACGTGTATGCGCCGCACCGCGACTTTGTCCGGGAACGGTCGTTCGGCCTCGCCACGACGCATCTGGATTATCGCGAAGTACTGGATAACAAGGATATCGATGCGGTGATCATTGCGTCTCCGGACCACTGGCACGTCCGCATGGCCGTCGACGCGCTGGCGGCGGGCAAGGACGTTTTTCTGGAGAAGCCGGTTACTCATACCCTTGAGGAAGGCGAAACTCTCACGCGCGCGGTGCGGTCGAGCAAGCAGATTCTGCAATGCGGCATGCAGCAGCGCAGCTGGACTCACTTTCAGGATGCCGTCGACATGATTCAGGGCGGAAGCCTGGGGCGCGTAGTGCAGGTGCGAACTTACTGGTGGCAGAACTATTACCGCAGCCGTCCGCCGAAACCGCTCGACCAAACGGCGCTCGATTGGAAGCGATGGCTGGGAGGCGCGCCCGATCAGCCGTTCAGCGAGGAAAAGTTTTACCACTGGCGCTGGTTCTGGAACTTTGGCGGCGGCGCCATGACCGATTTATTCACCCACTGGATCGATGTGGTGCACTGGGCCATGAAAGCCGATCAGCCGCGTAACGCGCTCATGCTCGGCGATAAATATATTTTCGAGCAGTGGGATTGTCCCGACACGGTTCAGGCGGCGTTCCGCTATCCCGGGTTCGACGTTGTCTACGAGGGCATGATGAATTCCTCCATCGACGATGGCGGCCTGGAGTTCCGCGGGACGGAAGCGACGTTAAAGATTAACCGCAGCGGCTTCAGCGTATATCGAGAACATATTGCCGAGGACGAACCGAAGAACCCGGCGCTCACGGCACACAGCGTGCTCGATGGCACCATTTCGCACGTGGAAAATTTCTTCGAGTGCATCAAGTCGAGGAAAGAACCGAACGCGCCGGTGGAGACCGGAGTCGCCGCGGCGAGAGCGGGGCACATCGGCAATCTGGCGTACAAGCACGGCGGGCAGTGGGCGGGGGCGAAGGCGTGAGTTGGCTGCGCGAATCGGCGCCTGCGCAAAAAATAAAGCGTGTCATCCTGAGCGGCGTTCTTTGCCGCGAAGGACCTATACACTCCTCGGCCGGTTGCATAGGTCCTTCGCGCGCAAAAGACGCGCGCTCAGGATGACATTTGTTTCGTATTTAACTTTTTTATTTAGCCACCGTCAGCACAACCACCCGGTCGACTTCGTCTTTGCCCTGCGCGCGAAGTTTCAGGATAACTCCGTCCGCAGTTTGATTCACATCGACTGCTTCGCCACCGAGCAGCATGTGAGCGGAAGAAATCTTTCCGGCGATAGGCGGCAGCGCTAGCAGCGGCGATCCCCAGTTCAGCACATGGACGTAGATTCTGTTTTCCTTCTGCGTGGTCACTCCCCAGTCGCCGGGCGGGACGGGGCCGCCACGCGTGCCGTAGATCGAATCCCCATACTTTGCCAGCCAATCGCCAACCGCGTGCAGGCGAATTACGAACTGGGAATCAATCTCGCCGTTCGGATACGGCCCGATATTCAACAGCAGGTTGGAATTGTTACCCGCTGCTCGAATCAGCTTGCGCTCCAGTTCGGGCGCGCTCTTGTAATTGCTGTCGCCGATGTTGAATCCCCAGGCGCCGTTGAGCGTGTCCGAACTCTCCAGCGGAATATCGGAGCTCACATATTTCGTGTTGAATCCCGCGGTATTCTGACCCGGGAGATCGCGCTCGAACGTCTGCACGTCTTCGCCGGGGCGCGGCGTCTGATGATGGTTGGGAATGATCAACGCAGCAGGCTGAAGCTTGTGAATGAGCGCGTAAGTTTTGGCGAGGTGCCAGTCGGCGTCGGGCTTGTCCCACATGCCATCGAACCAGATGCCGCCGATGGGGCCGTAGTTGGTGAGGAGCTCTGTGAGTTGGCCATCCATGTAAGTGTCGAGGTAGGCGTTGAAGTCGCCGTGGTCGGGGCGGCCGTTGTTCCAGTTTGTCGCACCGCGCGGGAAATAGTCCGGATTGTGCCAGTCGAGTTGCGAATAATAGAAGAAGAGCTTGATGCCCTGGCGATGGCACTCATCGGCCAGCATCTTCAGCGGATCTTTCTTGTAGGGCGTGCGCGCGACGATGTTCCAGTCGGAAACCTTCGAGTCGAACATGGCGAATCCATCATGATGGCGGGACGTGATGGTGATGTACTTCATGCCGGCGGCTTTGGCCAGCGCGACCCACGTGGCGGCGTCGAATTTCTCGGGATCAAAGAACGATGGCAGGCGATTGTATTCGTCGACTTTGAGGTGGCGCTCGTGAAACACCCATTCGCCGTCGCCGAGCACGCTGTAGACGCCCCAGTGAATGAACAGGCCGAATTTCATGTCCTGAAATTCGCGGCGGGCCTGCAGGTTTTCGGGCGAGGGTTGGTAGTCTTGCGCGGAAGCGTGCGCGGCGAAAATGAGGGTCACTGAGATGGCAATCAGTTGTGCGCTTCTTACCAGGGCGCGGCGAATGTTTGGCATGTTCGACTCTCCGCTGTGTAGTGTACGCGACGGCGCTCGACTACTGAATCGATGCGCGAGGAAGCCCCATCATCGCACGCACTTGCTGCCATTGCTCGGCGACGCGAGGCTCATGCGAGAGATCGAAGGCCCGGTGGAGCGACTGCTCGGCCCCAGGCAGATCATTGAGTTTGACCAGGCACTCCGCACGGCCCGCCCAGGCAAACCAATCCTGCGGGTATTGCTGGATCGCTTGCTCAAAGATCGGCATGGCTTCATCGCATCGGCCTGCCTCGTCAAGGTCGAGGGCGACCTGGACATTCGCTCTCGCCAGACCCTGGGCCACAGGAGCATTGTTCGGCGCGTACTGATGAGCCACGGTGAAGACTGTCCGATCATCTTTCCACATGCTTTCTTGCTGGATGGTGAGAATACTGAAGACGACAGCCACCAATCCCGCTGCCAAGAGCAAAATGATGCACCACGTCTTCCCCATCTGCGAACCGGCCATGTGCCAGCCGGTCGCAGCCAGCAGCATCAGTCCTGCCAACGAGAGGTACGTATACCGGCCATGCAGGAAGTCGCCGGGATTCAACGCGTTCAGATTCAGCGCTGGCAGAATCGGAAGCACGAGGAGAAGCGGACCCAGCAGTAACGCGCGTACAACGCCAGTTGCCTTGCGGTCGGGAAGATCGCGCCGTGCCACCTTTCGCGCCCAGATGCAGGCCGAGATGAGCAGCGCGACCGCGCAGCCCACGCCTAGTCCGGGCAAAAGAACGCCGCGCAGCGTGAAAGCGTCGGCCAGGTTGGGATCGGCAAAAGCACGCGGCTGGACTGGCCAAAGCATCACCTCTACGTAGAACCAGAGAGTTCCGGGCCAGGACAGCAGCACCGTACTCCAAGGCAGGTGCTGGGTCAGCGGGCTGATCCGGCCGCCCAGAGCATTCACGCGCAGCAGGAGATAAACGATCGTCACCCCGAGGAACGGAAGAGACTCGCGGAGCGCCTCGGCCACGCGAGTCCCTAGTCCGAGGCTCTCATCTGCAACCGATCTCTCCGCGAAGCTGTCGACCGGCGTAATCAAGGCGAGCGCAAAAATGATGGCGGGGACGACGACGGCTGTCTCCTTCGCCATCAATGCGGCCAGGCATGCAGAGGCAGAGGCGGCGATCCATAGGGCCCGAGAAGGAACCTTTGCCTGGCTGGGGATTGCCTTCCTGGATTTTCTGTGCCGCCTGCAGGCGACCAATTGACTGTCAACTGACGTCTGCCCCGCGCTCGCGCTCTCGTACTTCAAGTACAGAAGCAGACTGCCGAGTACCGCGGCGGACATCAGTGGATCGGGCACGGTGGTCCAGGCTACAGATTCTGTCTGGGCGGGATGCAGCGCAAACAACGTCGCGGCAATCAGGGCTGCAACTCGATCGTGCAGCAGTTTCCATGCCAGCAGCCCCAGCAACACGGCAACTGACAAATGCTTCACGATGCTGAGCAGGTGCCATCCCCACGGTGAGGTTCCGTTGAGGATGAAATTGATCCTCATCCACAGCGCGAAGACCGGCCGGTAAAAACTCGAGGGTCCGCCGGCGAACTGCGACCAGACATAACTCGTGAAGTACTCCCACACGTGGCCAGAGGACTGCACACGCGGATCGCCAACGAAACGGTGATCGTCGAGAATGAATTGGAAATTCAGCGACGGGCTATAAACCGCAATAACAGCCACTGCCAGAGCAGCGGCCCTGATGCAAGCAGTGAGGGGCGAAAGTATTTCCTCCCTTCTGGACGGCGAGACCGAGGCGGATGACTTTTGTCGTTGAGCCAGGTTGGGAGGCTTCGAACTCATGAGGACATTTTAGGGGCTGACGAGGAACCCTGGCATCGAACCGGAACTGCGCGCTTACTTAGCGGCGGGTGCGGCAGAATCGGTCAACGGTACCCCCAGTGTGCCGGCGCGGTTGGAGTGGAGATCGTAGATACCAGTTCGCAGGTAGACATACTGCTGGGGTACATCGATCTCCTTATGAATCTGGAGGCCTACCTGCCGGACGCTGGCGTAGAGCTTGGCATCCAGATTTACGTCGCCCTTGGTGACCACGAAGTTGAGTGGCTTGCCTTCGCGATCATAGGCGAGCAGAACGATTTCGATGTTGCCGTGGCGCGCGCCGTCGGCCGTCGCTTCGAGCTTCAGGTCTTGCTCGGAGATCGCGAAGTCCACACCGTAGCGGGTGCACGGGCCCTTGAGATCGGGGTTGCTTCCGATGTGGGGCGCGTCGGGAGCGGGCTGGGGAGTCACGGGCTTGACCAGTATCTTGTACAGGACTTGGGTGTAATCGGGAAGGTTGCGTCCCATGAGCATGAGCAACGGATCCGTATCTGGCTTTTGGCCGGCAGCCAGGGTGGTATCGAGATCGTCGGCATAGTATCCGCGGCGGTAGGCAAGCGTGTCCTTACCCTTGGTCAACTTTACCTGGATCCGCCGGTATTTCCCGTCCATCTTAGGGTTGCTCGGGCTGTAGGCGAGCGAGTAATAGCGCGTGCCGTTGTTGACCACGCGGGTCAGGGCGTCGCTGAGTCCGTTGCTGTTGTAGAAGGCCTGGCCACCGGTGTCCTTGGCCAAGTCCTCCATGGAAGTGTGGTTCAGGTCGCGAGCCGTTTCGCCGGTTTGCAGGTTCCGGACTTGATCGCGCATGGCCAGGGACGGCCTCTTTTCCCCAATCTCCTTACCGTTGGCTTCGAACGCCGCGTCCGCAGCCAGGCCCTCAGCCGCGATGGGGTAAAGAGCGACTTGTCCCGCGGTAAGCAGGTCAGCTGTCTTCCGGATTTCCTCCTGGAAAGTGTTGGCCATGTTAAACCCGTTGGGCAGGTCCGAGTCCGGAAGAATGCTTACGGGGAAGGAACCGGAGAACCAGATCACGTTCTTGCGGCCGGGAACTCCGGCAAGATAGCGCGCGAGCTGCTGCAGGGACTGCAGCGTGAGGTCGATGCGTTGCTCCGTCTCGAAGGCAGCCGAGTCGGCGAGGAACTCCTTCATGGCATTGATCGGATCGACCTCGGCCTGCGCCAGGGTAGGGGGAGCAGTCCCAGGTCCACCCGAGTTTTCGATCATGAAGTCGACGATGCGCTGGTCAGCCTCGGCCTCGGTGTTGGAGGGAAGCAGGGGCGACTGCTGCGGACTGGCCTGCGCGCTCTTGAGCACGGCCAGCAATTCCGAGGAATCGCTGGTGACCCCCTGCAACATGCGCAGGCGCGACGCCAGAGTGAAAATGGCAACGCGAGTCCCCGGCGGAATGGTCTTCAGATACTTGAGCATCTGCGTGTGGACGTAGGTTTGGTCGCGCGAGGGCGTATTCAGGGCGTCCAGCAGAAGTACGTTCACGGAATCGGCCGCTTGCATGACCGGGAAGTTGGTGTAAACGTGGGGCGGCAGAGTGGGCAGCTTGATCTGAGTTGGGGGCACGCCGTGGTGTTCTTCAAAAGTCGAGATGGTTTGCGGCTTGCCATCTTCCAGGATTTGAAAGTCGTCCTTCTGCAGGCCGGTAACGGCTTCTCCCTTACCATTGGTCACCACCACATCTACGAGGACGAGCCGGACACTACTCTTGAGGGTGGCAACGGCGTTGCTGGAATCGGGAGCCGCATTTTGGGAGTGCAGCGGCATTACAACCGACGGGAGCAAAACCAGACAGAGGAGACCGCGATAGCAGCGTAGATACATACCAGCCTTCTTAGACCAGAACCTTACCACAAACGGCAAGCGGCCTTGGAGCGTTTTCCGGTTTTCCATACAATCGAGCGGTCAGGGGTCGTTCAAGACTCTGACGTTGCTGGAGCGAACTATGGAGAACGCGAATGGATTGGTTCAGGTTGCCAGCCGTTATTCAGTGGACGACACGGTGAAGAGGCTGGAGGCGGCGTTTGGCGAGAAAGGCATGCAGGTCTTCGCCGTGATCGATCACAGCGGCGAAGCCGAGAAAGTCGGACTGAAGATGCGGCCAACCAAGGTGCTGATCTTCGGCAGTCCGAAGGGTGGGACGCCGCTGATGGTCGCGGCTCCGAGCCTGGCGATCGATCTGCCGCTGAAGGCTCTGGTGGCCGAAGATGCCGCGGGAAAAGTCTCGGTTACTTACAACGCGCCGGAGTATTTGAAGGCGCGTCACGGCGTGCCCGACGACTTGATCAAGAATCTTGCCGGCGCGGGCGTTGTAATCGCGAAGGCTGTGGAATAATGAGCGGCGGCATTCCCTTTGACTTCATCGATCGAGAAACCCCACTTCTCGCGCACAGAGCGCGCGAGAAATGGGGCACCTGGCACCCGGAGGGTCCGTGAAGGAGAACCGAGATTCCAATCCCAATCGGGCGCGCGATCATCTGGCCAATGAGCGGACGTTTCTTGCGTGGGTGCGGACGGGGGCGGCGATTGTCGTGTTTGGATTCGCCATTGGGCGCTTTGCGATTGCCATGCGCCAGTTGACGGCGCTGCAGGGCCATCCCATGCGGACGGCGGGAGTCTCGGTGTGGATGGGGTCGGGCGCGATTGGTGCAGGTGTGATGCTGGTGGTGGCGGGACTGCTGCGCTATCGCAAGACGCGGACGCAATTGGATGTGGGCACGTTCGAACCGGCGGGATTTGTGCTGGATCTGATTACAATCCTGACCGTGCTATTCGGGTTGGTCCTGGCAGCGTATTTGATTTATACGGAGAAGAGTTTGGGGTAGGGCTTTTACTCCGGCAGGACAGCAGGTTCCTCGCGCCAAGAACAAGGCGCTCGGAATGACAAATTGGAAGCGGGAACGTGGGCACCGAACTACTATGGCGAACGATCAGGAAAAAGAGGCGGCGGCACGGGCTAGTTTGCAGTTCGTGAAGGACGGACAGGTCGTCGGCCTGGGCACGGGGTCGACTGCGGCCTACTTTATCAAGCTGCTGGCGGAGCGGGTGAAGGCCGGGCTGCGTATTCGCGGCATTCCGACCTCGGTGAAGTCGGGCGAGCTGGCTGCGAGCCTCGGTATTCCGTTGACCACGCTCGATGAATTCCAGGAGATCGCCGTGACGGTTGACGGAGCGGACGAGGTCGATCCGCAGCTACGCCTGATCAAAGGCGGCGGCGGAGCCATGCTGCGGGAAAAGATTGTGGCGTCGGCCACGAAACAGCTGGTGATCGTCGCAGATGCGTCGAAGCAGGTGCCGGTGCTAGGGAAGTTTCCATTGCCGGTGGAGGTGATCCGGTTCGCGCAGGCTTTGGTGGCAAAACGAATTGGCGAACTGGGCGCACAGGTTTCCGTGAGAAAGGGGCCCGACGGTCAGCCGTTCGTGACGGATGAGAATCATCACATATTGGATTGCCGGTTTGGCGAGATTCCGGATGCTGACCAGTTGGCTCGCGAGTTGAGCGATATGCCGGGAATTGTCGAACACGGGCTGTTCATCGGCATGGCGAAAGTGGCGCTGTTTGCCCGGGGCAGCGAGATCATTGAGCTGAGAAAATAGAGGAGATCGGAATGTGGGTGCCCCATTTCTCGAGTTCTTTGCGGGGAGTGGATTTTCGGTGGAGACAGAGACGGGGGCCGGTTCCGCATTCGGGTTTGAGACCTGGACCCACACGAACAAAAGCAAGTTCCTCCCCCTTCCCGCTCAGGGTCGGAATGACAATAAGTTTGAGTTAAACAAATTGAAGAACTAAATGGCGGCTGGGGCGCTAACTCGGGGATGGACCGGAGTCTCGCGGAGACGCGTGCCGCGGTTTCAGGTGCAGGCTCCGCTGGATGTGACCGTGCTGCGCTCGGGGATTCCGGACACGGTGCCGGGGCGGTCGCTGAATGTGTGCGAGCGCGGAATCGCGGCGGTGCTTGCGGGAGAAGTTATTGCCGGGGAAGTTGTGGGCGTGGAGTTGCGGCTGCCGCTGCTGGGGGATCCGCTGCGGGCGCGCGCCATGGTGCGGTATCAGGACAAGCTGCGCTGTGGGCTCGAGTTTCTCGGGCTGACGGCGGAGCAGCGGTCGGGGATTCGAGATTGGGCGAAGATCGCGAAGCCGGATACGGAGAGCGTTGCGAGCGTGCCCGGTGGGCCCGAGATTCCCTTGTCGGTGGGTGTGGGACTCGCGCCGGAGCCGGCGAAAGAAAAGGAAGCGAAGGGCGCTGGCGGCGGAAGTGGAGCGACATCCGGCGGCGGCCCGCCAGGCACCCCGACGAAGAAGCGAAGCGTTCTGCGATGGATCGTTGTCGTGGTTGCGGCGGTGATCGTCGTTGCTGCTGGAGTGTTCTGGTGGAAATGGAATCGGGGATGGCAGGAATTAGAATCGGGGCTGAATAAGCGAGAAGTGGTGGTGGAAAAGCCGCAGGCGCAGGTTCCCGCTGAAGTGATGGAGAAGTTGCTGGTGCATCGGGTTGAGCCGGTTTATCCGGCGGATGCGCGCAAGGCGAATCTGCAGGCGATCATCGCTCTCGACATTGTCGTCGGGAGGGATGGGTCGGTAGTGAGACATGCACGCGCTGAATGGTCCTGATGTTCTGGCCCGGGCTGCGATGGATGCGTTGCGCTGGTGGAAGTTCGAGCCCTACCGGGTGAATGGCGAACCGGCGGTGGTGGAGACCACCGTGGCGGTGGAGTTTAAACGGTAAGTGCGTGGCTGTTGAGTCTTGCTGCTAGGTCTTGGGAAAGGTTGTTCCGCACTTAGGCGCGAGGTCTGCGCAGGGCGTGCAGGACGGCCGTGCCGCTGATGGCGAAGCAGACGACGGCCCCGAGGGCGGCGACCATCATGATGTTCGCGCTCAGGTGAAGGATGTCGGCGGCGACGGCCGCGATGGCGAAAACCAGTCCCAGGACATTGATCCAGAGCGGCGCGCGCACTTGCGCGGTCAGGTCTTTGCGGAGGCGGAGTTGCAGCAACAGTGCGGCGAGTCCGATGGCGGCCACGACCACCAGGGCCAGCGGGCTGGAGAAGGCGCGGCGGCTGGTGTAGATCACGACCAGTGCGAGCGCGAGCAGCAGGAAGCCGGCGGCGAAGATGGTCCAGCGCCGGGGTGGCGGCGTGGGGCCCGGGTTGGAAGTGGCGTCGGACAAGGTGTTTCGTTGCAACGGTTATACAGGGAGGGGGCGGGGTTTTCAATGATACCGGCCCGGCCCGAACGACATTCGGAACAACATGACCAGGGATGACATTCAGCTTCTCTACGAGTACGACCGCTGGGCGAACGGCAGGGTTTTTCAAATGGCGGCAACACTCAGCGCCCAGCAGTTCACTCGAGATCTCGGCGGCAGTTTTCCTTCCGTGCGGGATACGCTTCTCCACATCCTTGCCGGCGAGTGGACGTGGCTTACGTATTGGAATGAGCCATCCCTCGGCCCTGCTTTTTTGAGCGAGCTGCGATCGCGGCGAGAAGCTTTATTCAATCCGGATGCATTTCCCGACGTCGCCGCCGTGCGCTCAAAGTGGTCAGAAGTCGAGAAACAACAGATTGAGTTCGTGAGTTGCGTAACCGATCAGTCTCTGCAGGCGATGGTTGCTTTTCGCGCGACGCATGTCCCCTTGGCAGGACTGATGCAACATCTGGCGAACCACTCCACGTACCATCGAGGGCAAATCGCGTTGATGATGCGCCAGCTCGACGCCACGCCTGTGGCCACGGACTTCCATGTGTTTCTGGCGGAAGGCCGGAGCGAAGTAACGGCTCGCACTCGGCCCTAAGGTTCGAGTTCGCCAGTTTCTGCCCTTCATTCGCTGCTGGGACTGCGGCCTGTGCCGGCGATCCACTCGGCGGGGCGTGGGTCTCCGTTGTTGACCGCATAGAGGACAAGTTCGACGCGCGTCGAGACGCCCAATTTCTCGAAGATCCGAAAGAGATATTTCTTGACCGTGTGCTCGCTGAGGTTGAGCTCGCGCGCGATCTGGCGGTTGCCTAGTCCTTCGGCGACCAGGGCGACGACCTGCTCTTCACGCGGGGTGAGCAGACTGTGGCCGCGCGTATTCAAGACGCGCAGCGAAGGGACTTCGGAGACAAGGTCCATCAGATAGCTGAGTTGTTCGGTGTTGGCCCAGATCTGTCCGGCGGCCACGCGCAGCAGACATTTGCAGAGCAGCCGAAGATTCGCCTCGTTAATGGTGAAGATGCCGCGGGCCCCGGAACGGAATGCGCTGATGGCGAGATCGCGGTCGTAGGAGTCGACGAGAAGAATCTTGGGAATCTCGTGGTGGGAAAGGTGAAAGCGGCGCAGAGTCATGACACTTTCGGCCGCGTTCGCCGGCGCATTCATCGAAAGCAGCGCGACCCGCGGCGGTTTGGACGTGACCATCTGCAGAATGGAAGTAGCGTCCATGGGACAGGTGGTGATGTGAAATTCGGCGTGCCGGCGCAAGGCGCTAGTGAGCAACTGGGCCTGCATGCGATTCGAATCCGCGATCAGGACTTGAATCGCGTCCGAAGTGGCGGCGGACGGCGAACTCATAAAGCACATCTCCTGAGATCCCAAAGAAAAAAAGAAAAAAAGAGAAACGGTGTGGCGATTGTAGGGACGTGGAGTTGGCTCTACAAGGTTATAGGTCACAAAGTCTGACTAAATCTCAGGGCCACTCTCAAATCGGGAATTGAGAGTTTGGGGTAGTGAAAGGCTGAATCGCGGCTTGGCCGGTTTGTGGAAGTTTGGGAGACCGATAGCCGAAGATGTGTCGAATTGATCTTTGCACTGTGGCTGCGGCCACACCTGCAGGTTCAATAGGGGAAAATTGAGTAGAAATCGCTTCGATGCGTGTGACCTGTCAAACATGCAAGTCTACTTTTGTGGGTACTCCAGTTAGAGGCCCCCGGCGAGATCCTCTCCCTACTGTTCTCCAGCCGTAAATATCCACAAGCCATTGAACGAATGCGACTTGATACGACTCTTGGTGCTCCCGGGCATTTCGTCCCCCGCTAGACCGCAATCCACTTTCGTGGACCACACTTCCTATGTCTTGTTGACTCTGCGTGATCGGCTTAACTTGCCGCAGTAGAGAGTCACAGAAACGAGTGACTCGCCAGCAGTGCGGTGCCAGGAAAAATGAAGCGCAGTTTGGAATTCGTCCGACTCGTCGCCATCGCGCTGGTGGTTTTGCAGGGTTGTGCGGCAGTCTTCGCGCAAGGAAAAAACAGTGACCTGGGCGGAGACAAGGAGACTTCCCGATCCGGCTTAACCGGGGCAGGAGCGGGAAGCAGTAGCACCACGGCCGCAATAGCCGGCGGAGCGGATGGCCTGGGAAACCCTTTGCTCGGAGGGGAGCGCCATCCGCTCTATCGGTTACGACGCAGCGATGTAGTCGAGATCAGTTTCACGGTCGCGCCGGAGTTCAACCAGACGCTCACCGTGCAGCCCGATGGCTACGTGATGTTGAAGGATGCCGGCATGGTGGAGGTCGAAGGGTTAAATCTGGAGCAATTCGTCGACGCGGTGCAGAAGGCCTACCGGGGATATTTGCATGATCCCCAGGTGGCGGTGGCGCTGAAGGATTTCGACCGGCCCTCCTTCATTGTTGGCGGCGAAGTCGGTAAGCCCGGCAAGTACGAGCTCCGTTCGGATACGACTGTCGCCGAGGCAGTCGAGATTGCCGGAGGGCTGACGTCTCAGTCGAAACATTCCCAGGTGGTGCTCTTCCGACGGGTGAATGACGATCTGGTGGAGACCCGGCTGCTCAATCTGAAGAAGATGCTGAAGCAGAGCAGCTTGAAAGAGGATGCGCATCTTCAGCCCGGAGATCTGATTTTCGTCCCCCAGAATGAGATTTCGAAGATTGCCCGGTTCCTGACAAAACCTTCCGTCAGCATGTACATGAGTCCCACACAATTCTAAGAAAAAGATCCCCCACGCTCGCATGGCAGACGAAGACCTAATTCGCGGGCAAGTATACGTATCGGCGCCCACCCCAACCCTTCGGGAACTGGCGCAGGTGCTGTTCCGGCAGCGAAGGGTCTTCGTCTGGTTTTTTGGGATGGTGCTGGTGGCCGCGATCGTTTACGTGTTCGCCGGCGCAAGGTATGAGGCGCAGATGAAAGTTCTGGTGCGGCGGGGACGGGCGGACGCTCCTTTGAGCGCTGGCGAAAACGCACCGCTGGATGTGACGCGTATCGCAATGACGGAGGAAGAACTGAATTCCGAAGTGGAGTTGCTGCGGGATGACGACGTGCTGCGCGAAGCAGCGGAGGAAGACGGCATGAGTAGTGGGCGCGACTGGCTTCATTTCCTAAGGATCGGCGAAGGCCCGGCGCAGCGCTTGGAAAGGGCAGCACGCCGGCTGGCCAAGAAGCTGAAAGTGGAGCCGGTAAAGAAGACGAACCTGATCACGATTAGCTACGCATCGGCTGATCCCCAGCAGGCGGCGCGGGTGCTGCAGTCGGTGGCGAATGCATACCTGAAAAAGCATGCCGTCGTGCACCGGCCGGGTGGGGAAGTCCAGTTTTTTGAACAGCTCACAAAAGATTCGCGGAATGAACTCGAGGAGGCGGAGCGCAAGTTGCTGGAGTTTACATCGGGGCATGGCGTGGTGGTGGCGTCGCAGGAACGCGATCTGGCATTGCAGAAATTGAGTGACGTGGAAGGAAACGACCGGCAGACCCGCATCGACCTGAGGGAGACGCAGCAACGAGTCACAGAATTGCAGGCGCTGTTGTCCACGTTGCCAGAGCGATCCACCACGCAGGTGCGAATCGCGGACAATCCGCAGTTGCTGCAGGTGCTGAAGGCAAACCTTCTCGATCTGCAGGAGAAGCGGACGCAGTTGCTCACCAAGTTCGAGCCGAGCCACCGGCTGGTGCAGGAAGTGGATGCACAGATCAAGCAGGCGGAGGCGGCGATCGCCGGCGAGATGAGCTCTCCGCTGCGGGATGAGACTACCGACAAGGACGCGCACTACGAGTGGGCAAAATCGGAATTGCAACAGGCCCGCGTGCAGTTGAAAGGGCTGCAGGCGCGGGAAGCAGCGACTGGCGTGCAGGAAGCTGCCTACCGCACGATGGCGCGGCAGTTGGGGGACGACGCGATTACGCAGAACGATTTAGAGAACGCGGAGAAGGCAGCGGAGGAAAGTTATCTGCTCTATGTGAAGAAACAGGAGGAGGCGCGAATGGCGGATGCGCTGGATCAGCGCGGCATCGTGAATGTGGCCATCGCGGAGCAACCGGTGGCGCCGGCGCTGCCGGCGTCGTCGACCTGGACGTTGCTGGCATTGGGTTTGGTTGTAGCAGGAACTGCCGGTACGGGAGCGGCATTTGCCGCGGACTATGTGGACCCGGCATTTCGCACGCCGGACGATGTCGTGGTGTACCTGAACGCTCCGGTTCTGGCGTCGTTGCCGCGCATGGAGCGGGGAGGACTTTCGGCATGAGCGCGAGACCAGAAGTGATGAGCGAGGAGCTGTTCGAGTCTTCGGATGCGACGCGGACGACTGAGGTGTTCGCGGAAGAGGCGAGTTCTCGCGCGGGATGGAATATCGAGGACTTCGCTCGCGAGCAAATCCAGGGGTTGGTGCGGAAGGTCTTCCTCTCGAACGCGGCGGCTCCGGTCCGCCAGGTCGTTTTCAGTGCGGTAGAAGCCGAGACCGATGT
The DNA here is from genome assembly GCA_963709385.1 of uncultured Acidobacteriaceae bacterium. Lineage (GTDB taxonomy): Bacteria > Acidobacteriota > Terriglobia > Terriglobales > Acidobacteriaceae > Sulfotelmatobacter. The sequence continues at coordinate 158,310 of CAVPWD010000020.1, read as the reverse complement.
GCGCAGCCTCTGCCGGCGGGTGGGCGAAGCGCTGGCAGCGGAGACAGAGCAGAAAGTCGCAGTCATGGGCGGATTTCCACGGCTCTTACAGGATCCGGAGACGCAGGCACAACTCGCCGAGGATGAGATCAGGCCGGCGAGCATCCCCCCGCTGCGTCGTATTGCGGCGCGAGTGCGCAGCAATCTGTGGCTGGTTCCAGGTGCGGGCAGCGACGCAGAGCGACTGACGACCGCGTCGCTGCACTCCTACCTGGGCGAACTGCGGCGGGAGTTCGAGTACTCGATTGTGGAAGGCGCGCCTGCCGGAGACTCGAACGACACGACCGCAATGGCGCAGTTCGCGGATGGAATCATCCTGGTGCTCTCAGCGCAACGGACGCGTCGAATCACTGCGCGCAAGATCCAGGAAGCGCTGGAGAGTGCGCAAGTGCGCCTGCTGGGAACGGTGTTGAACGACAGAGTGTTTCCTATTCCAGAGCGGATCTACAAGAGGCTGTGAACGTGGCTTCCCCATTTCTTAATCCCGGACCGCAGAAACCGCAGGCCGTCAACTGGGCGCGGTTGATTCCGGGCGAGGCTCCCGCATTTAGGGCGAGCCGAAAAAAGCCGGTGCAGTCGGTAAGGCGGGTTGCCGTCGGAAGAAGGCGCAGAGACTTGGGAGGCCTCGGCCAGCGTGGAGCACAAAGCGCTGGCGTTACTGGTGCCTCGTCCGCTGCAGGGGCGGATGGCTGGGAGTTGGGCGCGATGGGTGACGACCGACGTTGCGCTGGTGGCGCTGGATTGGCTGCTGCTCGGGGCGTTGCTGGTTCCGCTGCACCGCGGGTTCCCGCAGGTACAGGTGTTCGGGTTTGCGGCTGGGCGTCCATTTTCGCTGCTCGGTATTGGGATACTGCATGCGTTGTTGGTCACGCTAATGGGCAACATCGAGGGGCTCTACGTCGGCTGCGATCTGCCACGACAGATGCGAACCATCTGCAAGTCCGTTCTCTGGGCCACGGCCGCACTGTGCTTTGCCTACGGGCTGCAGGGAGTTCGGTGGACAACCTGCGCCCTGATCTCCGTTGCAGGCTTGATGCACGCCTGCGCGCTGATGGTATGGCGGCGCCAGCTTGAGCAGGATGACCAACGGCAGGCAGCGGACCTTTGTGGCGACGTGCGCACGGTGCTGATCGTGGGAGCGGGTGGCACCGGGCGGCGCGTGGCGGCGTATGTGGAAGGGCATCCCGAGTCTGGGCGGAGGTTGTACGGGATCCTGGACGACGAAAGACCGCTGCGCAATGGCGTGATTGGGCGGGTGAGCGATCTCGCCCGGTTGGCGCGTACGGGGTTTGTTGACGAAGTAATTCTGGCGGCGCCGCACGATCGAAGTCTGACTCTGCAACTACTGCACGAGGCGAGGCGTTTGCGGCTAGACGTCAAGATGGTGCCGGAGCTGTTCGGGTGCGCAACCACGGACTGTGAGGCCGAACGGATCGGGGATTTGCCCTTGATCGGCCTGCACGCGGAGCGATCACCGGCGGCTGGTCTGGCGTTCAAGCGAATCGTGGACGTGACGGGAGCGTGGCTGGCACTGATGGCGTTGGCGCCGGTGCTGGCGGCGATCGCGGGTCTGATCAAACTGGACTCGCGAGGAGCGGTTCTCTACCGGGCGGCGCGAGCGGGACGGAAGGGAAGACTGTTTCGCTGCTACAAGTTCCGCACGATGGTGAGCAATGCCGATGAGCTGAAAATTCATCTGCGACAAAACAACCAGAGGTCGGGACCATTCTTTAAGATCGCGCGCGATCCCCGAATCACGCGGCTGGGTCATTTTCTCAGGCGATACAGCCTGGATGAACTCCCCCAGCTTTGGAACGTGGTGAAAGGGGACATGAGCCTGGTGGGGCCAAGGCCGCATCCGGTGGACGATTTTGCGGCGTACGAGATTGAACACTTGGCGCGGCTGGACGTTTCTCCGGGAATCACGGGCCTGTGGCAGGTGACGGCGCGCAGAGATCCTTCGTTCGAGCGCGGGATTGCGCTGGACCGCGAATATATCCGGACGTGGAGCCTGGGAACGGACATGCGAATCCTGCTGAAAACCGTTCTGGCGGTGGTGCAGGGGAGCGGGGACTGATGCCAGCGATCGCGCTCGACGCAGGAAAACGTGGCGGAGTCGCGGAGGGGTTTGCGCTCCGGACAGTGCAGATTCTGCTGCATCCGCTGCAGGCGCTGATGGCTGCGCCCAGCCTTTTGTTCCTGGCGGCGTTGACGGCGATGCTATTACGGCATCCCGATGTGGCGTTTTATGAGATTGACCGTGTGGCGTTCATCCTCTTGGTCGTGGGCGTGGTGGGACGCGCGGTGGTTTTGCGCCAGCCCTTGCTGGTCGCGGAGCGCGCCACCTGGCCCATGATCGGCCTGACGCTGCTCGCGCTGGTCAGCGTCATGGGACGGCCATTCGACAACGAGACCTGGTGTCTGTTGGCCGCGAAATATATTGTGCCGTTCACGTTGTTTCACCTGGCGCGGCTGGTGTTTGAGGGCGAGGTGCGCTTCCGGCAGTTTGAAGTCTTCGCCGTGATCGTCCTGGCGTACTTGAGTTTCACCGCGATTGCCTTCATGCTGGGCGCGAACTCGCTGATTTTTCCCCGCTTCATTCTGGATGAAAGCCTGGGGCATCACGCTGACCGGGCGCGCGGTCCGCTCCTGCAAGCGGTGGCCAATGGCGTGTCGCTGAATCTCCTCGGATTGCTGGCGCTGCATGCCTACCGGCGCGGCAGTGTCCGCGGCATCAAGATGCTCTTGCTGCTGGCGTCAGTGCCGCTCGCCATTCTGGCCACGATGACTCGCGCGGTTTGGCTCTCGTTTGCCGGGACGATCGTAGCGCTGCTCGTCCTCCCCGCATATCAGTTTCCGGCGCATCGGTCTTCGAGACTCCAGTTTCCGAAGGCTCGGTCGCCGATGGGCGCGCTTTCGGTAAACCGCGCCCTGCTGAGTGCTTGCGTGGGATTAGTCGTCGTGGGGGGAGTGGGGCTGGGTGTGGTTCTGAGTCCGGCACAGTCAGACGGCGCTCTCAGTGAGCGCCTGGAAGAACGCGGCCCGGTGGAATATCGCGAGGCGGTTTATGCCGGCGGATGGGACATGTTTCTACAGCGCCCGCTCATGGGGTGGGGCTTCAACCGCATGCCGGCCGAGTTGCCGCGGCATGTCAGCGGATACAAGGAAAAGGTTTTGTATCCGCACAACACTTATCTGGAGTTGCTGGTCGAGCACGGGGTGGTGGGACTAGGGCTATATCTGTGGCTGATGTGGGAGATGTGGCGACTGGGACGCGGAGCGATTCCACCGGGGGAGAAAGTTGGGTTTCTCGACCGGGATTTTCACCGGTTGTGGCCAATTCTTCTGGGAGTGTATTGGGTGAACGCCGCGATGGTGGTGATGAGCTACCAGTTCGTGAACGGATTGCTGTTCACCATGGCGGGGATGCTGGCAGCGCAGCGACGCAGGGCGGAGGTTTCTCAGTTGTGCTGACGATTGCTTATCTCGCGAATCAATTTCCTTCGCCGGTTGAGCCTTACGTGGGGGAAGAGATCGATGAGCTGCGAAGGCGCGGAGTATGTGTCATCACGGGGAGCGTGCGGAAGACGCGTGCCCGGGAGCGGGGCGTCCCCCAAACGAAACGGACGCCGGATGTCGCCCTGCAACCGCTCTCGGCAATGGTGCTGCTGCAAGCCGCCTGGCTCTGTGTGCGGAGATGGAGACGGATCGCCGACTTGCTCCGGCGCGTGATTGTTCGCGGAAGGGAAGGGCCGGGGCAACGCGCGAAGGCTCTGCTGCACACCTGGCTCGGAGCTTGCTACGCGGTAATGCTGGGGCCGCGGGGAGTGGAGCACATCCATGTGCACCACGGATATTTTGGTTCGTGGATCGCGATGGTGGCGGCGCGTCTGCTGAATATCCGTTTCAGTATGACCCTGCATGGGTCCGACTTGCTGCTGCATGCAAGTTATCTCGACGTAAAGCTCGAGAACTGCACCCTGTGCCTGACCGTGTCGGAGTACAACCGTCGCTACATTCTTGAGCACTATCCCGGCGTCGCCGCCGGGAAAGGTATTGGTGTCGCGTCTTGGAGTGGAGGTAGGCAGGCAGCCGTTCTCCGCGTCGTCTCGACTTCGCGAACCACGGAACCGGATTTACCCTGCTCGCCGTGGGGCGGCTGCATGCGGTGAAGGATCATGCCGTTTCTGGTACGGGCCTGCGCTGAGCTTTACCAGCGTGGAGCGGAATTTGAATGCTCGATTGCAGGCGAAGGGCTCGGAGCGGCGTCGGCTTGGAAACGCTGATCCGCAGATGCGGACTCGAAGGGCGCGTGACATTGCTGGGGCACGTGGCGCGGCAGCAGATGGCATCGCTCTACGACCGAGCCGATGTGGTGGTCCTGACTAGCCGCAGCGAAGGGCTTCCGCTGGTGCTGATGGAGGCTATGGCGCGGGGAAAGGTCGTGCTCGCGCCCGCCATCACCGGGATCCCTGAGCTGGTCGTCGCGAATCAGACTGGGTTCTTGTACGAAGCCAGATCGCTGGACGACTTTTGTGAAGCGCCTGCTTGCCTTACGGTCGCTGCTGCATGCGCCGGATCATCCCCGTCATCGTCCCGAGATCAATCCTGGTTTCTTATCGGCGCGCAGGCCGCTGGACTGGGTCGCGCACGCGGCCCGGGTGCAAGTGTGCCACAACTTCAACCGTAAGAAGAATCTGGAATCATTCGGCGATTTATTCATACGGCGGGTCGCCGCGTCGGCAGGGAGCCTTCGTCATGAGAGTTCTGTACTGCAACAAATACAACTATCGGTTCAGCGGCACCGAAGTCTACCTGTTTGAGTTGATGGAACTGATGCGGTCCGAGGGCCATCAAGCGGCATTGTTTTCGATGGCCGATCCGCGCGGCGAGCCCACCGCCTACGATCACAATTTCGTGCCGCATATCGACTTCAAGTCGCGAGTCGGGATGGTGGCAAAAGGCGCGACAGGCAGGTCATGCCATCTATTCGCCGGAGGCGCGGCGGCGAATGCGCGCCATGATCGCGGAATTTCGTCCCGACGTGGCGCACGTGCGGAATATCTATCACCATTTGTCGCCGTCGATCCTGTGGGAGTTGAAGGCGCAGAACATTCCGGTCATGTATCACCTGAACGATTTCAAGTTGCTGTGCCCAAGTTACAACCTGGTCTCGCATGGCCAGAGCCTGCGAAGCGTGCAAGGGGGGCGCGTTCTGGCACGCTCCGCAGCAGAAATGCTATCCGGGATTGGGCGCGCAGATGACGTCTGATGACCGAGGCATACGTACAGCGTTGGCTGGGCACTTACCAGAAATGTGTGGACCTGTTCCTCGCGCCCAGCCAGTTTGTGCGCGACAAGTTCGTGGAGCACGGGTGGGACGGCGGCAAGTTCAAAGTGCTGCCCCACTTCCAGAGAATTCCCGAGGCGGCGGGCGTTCCCAGGGACGGGCCATTGCTGTACTGCGGGAGATTGTCAGCCGAAAAGGGCGTGGACGATCTCTTGCGGGCGATGCAGAAGGTTCCACAGATGCGGCTCGTGGTTGCTGGCGACGGCCCGCAGCGCGGCGAACTGCAGAATCTGGCGGTGTCGCTGAAGTTGGACAACGTGGAATTCGTGGGGCAGGTAGGAGCGGAGGAAAGGGATTTGCGGATTGCGCAGTCGCGCTTCACGGTACTGCCGTCGCACGCCTACGAGACGCTGGGGAAGACCATCCTGGAATCGTACGCGGGTGGACGGGCGGTAGTGGCGTCGGATCTGGGGTCGCGGCGCGAGTTGGTGCGGGAAGGCGAGACCGGGGTTCTTTATCGTAACGGCAATGTGAACGAACTGGCGGCGGCCATTGAGACGCTCCGACTCGCAGCCCGAACTGGCCGAGAAAATGGGGCGCGCCGGGCGGGAATTCGTGCGCCAGCGGCATACGCCGGAGGGACACTACCGAAAGATGCTGGGTTTCTATGAGGACCTCATCGCCGCGAAGGCGCGGAAAAAATGGGGACTGGTCTCCACCGGTCAGCCGGACCCGTCAAAGCCCGTGCCTGCGCGGGCTGCGGCGCTACCCAGCGTAAAGGCAATCGCGACCCCGAAGCGCAAGCTGCGCGTGGCTTTTATCGGGGGGCGGGGGGTCATCTCGAAATACAGTGGGATCGAAGCTTATTACGAAGAAGTAGGAAAGCGGCTGGTCGAGATGGGACACGAAGTCACGGTGTACTGCCGCAACTACTTCACTCCTTCGCTGCCTGAACACAACGGAATGCGGCTGGTGTGCTTGCCAACGATCCGCTACGAAACACCTCGAGACTCTGGTGCATACCCTCTTCAGCACCGCCCATGCGCTGACGCAGAAATATGACATCGTCCACTATCACGCGCTGGGGCCGGCGTTGTTTTCGTTTCTCCCGCGGCTGGTGCAGGAGAAAACTACGGTGACCGTGCAGGGTTTGGACTGGCAAAGAAAAAAGTGGGGTCGGTTCGCCTCGGCAGTGCTGCGCCTGGGGGAGCGGGCGTCGGTACGGTTTCCCAACGGGACCATGGTGGTGTCCAAGTCTCTGCAGCGGCGTTACCGCGAAGCCCATGGCGTGGAAGCGTTCTACGTGCCCAACGGCGGGGTGCTGCGGGAATGGCGTGAGCCGAAAGAGAGATTCAAGAGTTGGGACTGGAGCCGGGGAAGTACGTCTTGTTCCTGGGCAGATTTTCGCCCGAGAAAGGCTGCCATCTGCTGGTGGAGGCGTTCGAGCGAATTGAATCGGATGTGAAGCTGGTTTTGGCGGGCGCATCAAGTTACTGTGACGACTACGCCCGAGAGCTACGGACTCACGCCAGCGATCGCATCCGCATGTTGGATTGGGTTTCGGGAGACACGCTGGACGAGTTGCTGACCAACGCCATGATTTTTGTGCTGCCCTCCGATCTGGAGGGCCTGTCACTGGCGCTTCTGGATGCCATGGGAGCGGGTCTGTGCGTCCTGACCAGCGATGTACCCGAGAATCGCGAGGTCGTGGACGGGGCGGGTTTTACATTCGTGCGCGGAAGCGTGGCCGATCTGGCGGAGCGTCTGCGCTTTCTGACGGCAAATCGGGCGGTGCGTGAAGCGGCCGGAAAAGCGGCGAGGCGGCGAATCGAAGAACAGTATCAATGGCAGCAGGTTGCTGCCGATATCGAGAAGGCTTACTTCGAAGTCATGGGATGGGAACTGCCCACAGGAGCGGCGAAGAAGCCGAGCGCGCGCGCCGCATCGGCGGCCGAAGGCGGCGCGGAGCGGCGGGCGGGTTAGATGACGATGATCGTCGCGTAACCGCGATGTTTTTGCATCGCTGTTACCCGAGGTCACCACCAACAGGAAAGAATTGTGACGTTTGAACAGAGGACGGGCTTGCCCCGTCCTTTTTTATTACAATCAAGTTCATGTCTTCAGGGTGCGACGCTACAACTTCCTGACGAACGAACTTTCCATGCGAAATACCATCGTGGTCACAGGGGGCGCCGGTTTCATCGGGTCGAACTTCATCCTGCAGCGGATGCGGGGTGATGCGGCGAAGAACGATGCGGCGTCGATCGTCAACCTCGACCAGTTGACCTACGCCGGAAATCCTCGCAATCTGGCAAGCATCGCGGCCGACGCGCGATATGAATTCGTTCACGGAGATATTGGAGACCGCAGTCGCGTCCGCGAGTTGTTCGGCAAGCATCAACCGCACGCGATCGTACACTTCGCAGCCGAGAGCCATGTGGACCGGTCGATCCGCGGACCAGACGATTTTATTCGTACCAACATCGACGGAACTTTCGCTCTGCTGGAAGAAACGCGAGCCCATTGGAACACACTCGGCGGCGAAGATCGCAAGCAGTTTCGCTTTCTGCACGTATCCACCGATGAGGTCTACGGATCGCTGGGACCGGGCGATCCGCCATTCAGCGAGACGACGCCGTACGCTCCGAACAGTCCGTATGCCGCGTCGAAAGCCGCGTCCGATCACCTGGTCCGCGCTTATCACCACACTTACGGGTTGCCGACTCTGACCACGAATTGCTCCAACAATTACGGGCCATTTCAGTTTCCAGAAAAACTGATTCCGCTGATGATCCTCAACGCACGCGAAGGCAAGCCGCTGCCGGTTTACGGAGATGGAAAGAACGTGCGCGACTGGCTTTATGTCGAGGATCACTGCGCCGCGATCGCGGCTGTGCTGCAAGGCGGACGACCCGGCGAGACCTACAACATCGGCGGCTGGAACGAGAAACCGAACCTGGAAATCGTGGAAACGATTTGCGACTTGGTGGATGAGATGGCGCCGAAGGTCGGAGCCTCGCGTCGAAAACTGATCACCTTTGTGAAGGATCGCCCCGGACACGACCGTCGCTATGCCATGGACGCGCGCAAGATCGAGCGCGAACTGGGATGGAAACCGAAAGAAACATTCGAAACCGGTATTCGCAAGACGGTTCGCTGGTATCTTGAGAATGAAGAGTGGGTGCGCGAAGTGACCAGCGGAACCTACCGGCAGTGGATCGCGACGCACTATTCGGGCTAAACGAATCTGGCTCATCGAAAGTCATGACAGATAGCACACGCTACAAGGGCATCATTCTAGCCGGCGGGTCGGGCACGCGTCTTTATCCCGTGACGCAGGCGATGGGGAAGAGCCTGCTTCCGGTTTACAACAAGCCCATGGTGTATTACCCGCTGTGCACGCTGATGCTGGCGGGGATTCGCGACATCCTGCTGATTTCGACTCCCGAAGACGTGCCGAAATTTGAAGCGCTACTGCGCGATGGGAGCCAGTACGGAATTCGCTTGCACTACAAAACGCAGGCCATGCCGGAGGGGATTGCGCAAGCATTTCTGCTGGCGGAGGAATTTCTGGCGGGCAGTCCGTGCGCATTGGTGCTGGGAGATAATATTTTTTACGGGCACGATCTGGCAAAGGATTTGCGGAACGCGGCTGCGAAAGTTCAGGGCGCACGCGTCTTTGCTTATCCAGTGCACGATCCCGAGCGCTATGGGGTCGTCGAGTTTGACAGCAGCGGGCGAGCGCTCAGCATTGAAGAAAAACCGCGGCAGCCCAAGTCCCGCTATGCCGTGACCGGGCTTTATTTCTACGACAGCCAGGTGGTTGGGATCGCGAAATCGCTGAAGCCGAGTGTGCGTGGCGAGCTCGAGATCACCGACGTGAATCAATCCTATTTGAATCGCGGCCAACTGGAAGTCGTTGTCATGGGGCGCGGCATGGCGTGGCTCGACACGGGCACGCACGAATCGCTGATGGATGCCGCGAATTACATTCAGGCCATCGAGAAACGGCAGGGGCTGATGGTGGCGTGTCCCGAGGAGATTGCCTACCGGTCGGGTTACATCACAGCGGCGCAGGTCGAGCACATCGGGAATGCGATGAAAAACAATAGTTACGGGGCTTACTTGCTGCAACTTCTGCGCGAGAAGGTATTCTGATCGCGCTCCGCGCTTTGACCGATGGATGCAATTAAAACAATCCCGACTTCCTTGCCCGGCATGCTGATCCTTGAGCCCCGCGTGTTTGGTGACGAAAGGGGATTTTTTCTGGAAAGCTACAACGAGCAGGTGATGGCCGCGGCTGGCATCGTTGAGCGATTTGTGCAGGACAACCATTCTTGTTCGCAGCGCAATGTGCTGCGCGGGTTGCATTACCAGATCAAACAAGTGCAGGGAAAACTGGTGCGCGTGGTGGAGGGAGAAATCCTCGACGTGGCGGTGGACCTGCGGCGAAGCTCGCCCACCTTTCGCGGGTGGGAGGCGGTTGTGCTGTCAGGCGACAACAAACGGATGCTATGGATTCCACCGGGTTTTGCCCACGGATTCCGCGTAACCAAGGATCGGACGCACGTGCTGTACAAGTCGACGGCTTACTACGCGCCGGAGCACGAACGAACGCTGGCGTGGAATGATCCTGACTTGAAAATCGATTGGAGGCTTGAAAACGAGCCCGTCGCGTTCGCGCCGATCGAGTCCGCGCCCATCGTGTCCGCGAAAGACCTGCGTGGCGTCGCTCTGCGCGACGCCGAGACCTTCGAATAGCGACGGAGAATCAATTCATGAAAGTCATGATTCTTGGCGCTTCGGGCCTGCTCGGCAGGGCGCTCATGCGCGAATGGAGCGAAGACGAAGTGGTGGGCCTCAGTTCGCGCGCTGTGGATATCCGCGATGCCGCGAAGGTTCGGGAAGTTGTAGAGACCATGCGCCCGGAGTGGATTGTGCTGGCAGCGGCTTATACCGATGTAGATGGCTGCGAGAGTCATCGGGACCGGGCGTTCGCGGTGAACCGCGACGGAGCAGTGCATGTAGCGGAGGCCGCGAAGTTGGTTGGCGCGAAGCTGCTGTTTCTGAGTTCAGATTACGTGTTTGACGGAAAGAAGACTTCGCCATACGAAGCGAGCGATCCGCGAAACCCGCAGAGCGTGTACGGGCGGACCAAGGCGGAAGCGGAGGTCAGGTTACTGGAAGTGTTGCCGGAGTGCTGCGTCGCGCGGACGTCGTGGCTGTTCGGGATGGGCGGGAAATGTTTTCCAGAGACGATTCTGAAACTGGCATCAAGCCGGCCCGCCTTGGACGTAGTGAATGATCAGCGGGGCTGCCCGACGTATTCTGTGGATCTGGCGAGGGGGATCATCCAGTTGTGCCGCAAGGGCGCGAGCGGAGTCGTGCATGCGACCAATACCGGGGATTGCTCGTGGTTTGAGTTTGCCCGCGAGATTGTGAGCGCCGCAGGCCTGACCACCGAAGTGCGGCCGGTGAGCACGCAGCAAATGGCGCGACCCGCGCCGCGACCCGCGTATTCCGTTTTGTCCGCGGCGAGCATGAACCAGTGGGGAATTGTGCTGCCTCCATGGCAGGATGCGCTGCGCCGATATTTGCGGGAGCGGATGGGCTGAGAATTGCTTTTGTGCCTTCCTCTGACATTGCCTCGGTGGATGTCAGGCTGTTACGATGCGGCGGGGTTCACGCCACGTGAAGTCGATCCTCAACTACATCGATGGACAGTTCGTGCGCGGCAAGCGCGAGTTTGCCGATGTGAATCCCGCCGATGGTAGCGTGATCGCGCAGGTCAGCGAAGCAGATGACGGTCTGGTCGACGATGCGGTGCGCGCGGCGCGGAAGGCGTTGCATGGGGAATGGGGCCGGTTTGGCGTCCGCGACCGCGCAGCGCGCCTGCACAAGATAGCCGACGCAATCGAAGCGCGATTCGATTGTTTCGTCGCTGCCGAGGTTGCGGATACCGGCAAGCCCGTCGCACTCGCCCGCAAACTGGACGTTCCGCGCGCCGCGGCAAATTTCCGCGCTTTCGCCGACTTGATCAAGAACGCGGGCCTCGAATCCTTTCACACCGAAACTCCAGACGGAAGCGGCGCTTTGAATTACGCGGTGCGCAAACCGCTTGGTGTAGTTGCGATCATCACTCCGTGGAATTTGCCGCTCTTGCTGCTGACATGGAAAGTAGCGCCGGCGCTGGCCTGCGGCAATACTGTAGTGGTGAAGCCGTCGGAGGAAACACCGGCAACCGCCACGTTGCTGGCGGAAGTGATGAAAGAAGCGGAGATTCCGGACGGAGTCTACAACGTCGTGCACGGGTTCGGGCCAAACTCGGCGGGAGAATTTCTTACCCGGCATCCCGATGTGAACGCCGTGACCTTCACCGGCGAGTCGCAAACTGGCGCCGCGATCATGAAGGCGGTTTCGCCGTCGGTGAAGCCGGTTTCGTTTGAACTCGGCGGCAAGAATGCCGCGATTGTGTTCGCGGATTGCAATTTTCAAGATGCGGTGAACGGAATCGCCGAGTCTGCGTTCCTCAATACTGGGCAAGTCTGCCTATGTACCGAACGAGTTTATGTTGAACGTGCCATTTTCGAACAGTTCGTTGAGGCGCTGAAACGTAAAGCGGAGAGTTTACACGTCGGCTCCCCGTTGGAAGCGACGACGGATCTGGGGCCACTGATTTCGGCGCAGCATCGCGAGAAAGTGCTTTCGTATTATCGACTCGCGCGAGAAGAAGGAGCGACGATCGTGACTGGCGCGGGTGTTCCTGAATTCGGCAATGCGCTCGACCACGGCTTCTACGTGCAACCGACGATCTATACTGGGCTGCCCGAGTCGGCGCGCTCGGTGAAGGAAGAAATTTTCGGACCGGTGTGCCATGTCGCGCCCTTCGACTCCGAAGATGAAGCGGTGCGTATGGCGAACGATACAAAGTACGGACTGGCCGCGTCGATCTGGACGACGAATCTGAAACGCGGCCACCGCGTCGCGCAGCGGATGAATGTCGGCATCACGTGGGTGAATTGCTGGTTCCTGCGGGATTTGCGAACGGCGTTTGGCGGCGCCGGGCTCTCCGGAATCGGGCGCGAGGGCGGCATACATTCGCTCAACTTTTATTCGGAGTTGAACAACGTTTGCATCCGGCTGTGAGTCGAATCATGAATCGGCAGACCACGCACCGTGTAGAAGGTAAAGTTGTACCGGGGAAGGCTAAGCCCCGCGGAAAGTATCCGCATGTCAAGCGCGCGGGCGATTTTCTGATCGTGTCGGGAACAAGCGCGCGCCGCGCCGATAACACCATAGCCGGAGCGGAAGTCGACGAATTTGGCACCACTCATCTCGATATTCGCGCGCAGACCAAAGCAGTGATCGAGAATGTGCGCGACATACTGGAGAACGCGGGTGCGCAACTCGCAGACGTGGTCGAAGTGACGACTTACCTCGTCAACATGAACGATTTCGCGGGATACAACGAAGTGTACGGCGAATATCTTGGCTACGACGGACCGGCCCGAACCACGGTAGCCGTGCACCAGTTGCCGCATCCATATTTGCTGATTGAAATCCGAGCCATGGCGTACAAGCCGGAGAAATAGGAGCCGCAATGCCGTCCATCAAGAGCCTGAAGGCATTTAACTTTCAAGACTGGATCGAAGAAAACAAAGAGAAATTCAAGCCGCCGGTGGGAAATGCACAGGTCTGGGAAGATGGCGAGATGATGGTGACCGTCGTAGGCGGCCCGAACCACCGGCGCGATTACCACGACGATCCCACGGAAGAATTCTTCTATCAGTTGAAGGGCAACATTTTTCTTCGCATCATGGAGACGCCGGGCAAGCCTCCGCTGGAGATTCCGATCAAAGAAGGCGAGATTTTTCTGCTGCCCAAGCACATGCGGCATTCTCCGCAACGGTTGCAGGAGGGAACCATTGGCGTAGTCGTGGAAATGCCGCGGCCTGAGGGCGCTCTGGACGGGTTCGAGTGGTACTGCCAGAATTGTCATCAGTTAGTGCATCGCGCCGAAGTGAAATTGAAGAGCATCGTCCGCGATTTGCCACTTCTGTTTGAGCAGTTCTATAGCAACGAGAATTTGCGCAAGTGCAGGCATTGTGGCACGGTTCACCCCGGCAAAGAGTAATGTCAGTCATCGACATCCACAATCATTTCTTCCCTCGCGAGTGGCCGGACCTGGGCGCACGCTATGGCACTCCCAACTGGCCGTCGATCAAGCACACCGAACCTGGCAAAGCGGAGATCATGGTAGGCGACCGGTTCTTTCGCCAGATTTATTCCGCGTGCTGGGACGCCGACGTGCGTCTGCGCGAAATGGATCGCGACCGAATCGACATGCAGGTTCTTTCGGCGACGCCGGTGCTGTTCGCCTATGACCGTCCGGCGGAGCATGCGCTCGATTGTGCGCAGTTGTTCAACGACGCGGCGCTCGAATTGTGCGCCCAGGGCAAGGGCAGGCTCAGGTCGCTATGCCAGGTGCCACTGCAGGATATTGATGCGTCGTGCAAAGAACTGAGCCGGTGCATGCGGGCTGGCCATCTCGGCGTGCAAATCGGCAACCACGTCGGCGAAAAAAATCTCGACGACCCCGGTATCGTAACGTTTTTGCACCACTGCGCCGACGAAGGTGCGGCGGTGCTGGTGCATCCCTGGGACATGCTTGGTCCGGAACGCATGCCGAAGTACATGATGCCCTGGACGGTCGGCATGCCCGCCGAGACGCAACTTGGCATTGTCGCGATGATTCTCGGCGGAGCATTCGACCAGTTGCCAGCAACGCTGCGCATCTGCTTCGCGCACGGTGGCGGAAGTTTCGTATTTCTGTTGGGACGGCTGGAGAATGCGTGGCGGCATCATCCCGTGGCGCACGGAGTTTGCAAATTGCCGCCGAGCCAGTATTTGACGCGTTTCTCCGTGGACTCGGCGGTGTTTGATGAACGCGCGCTACAGTTTCTTGTGGGAACCATGGGCGCGGACCGCGTGATGTTGGGGTCGGATTATCCGTTTCCCCTAGGCGAGCATCGCGTGGGAGAGCTGATTCGATCGAGCGCTCTGGTGCCCCAGGAGAAAGCTCGCTTGCTGGGCGGGAATGCGGCGCAGTTCCTGGGGTTAAGCGACCCCGCGGCTGGCGATGTAAAGCAGGACGCGCCGATGGTGTCCCAACGCAAGCAGCTCACTTACAGCTCTTATCTGAAGGTTTCGGAACTGCTGCAGCTGCAAGAGCCGCAATCGACTCCGCAACATCACGATGAGATGCTGTTCATCATCGTGCATCAGACTTACGAATTGTGGTTCAAGGAACTGCTGCACGATCTGGATGCAGCGGTTAGCAACCTGCAAGCCGCTGGGGCAAATCCCAACTCGCGCGATGAAGTGTATGAATCGGCGCGGCTGCTGCGGCGCTGTACTGAAATCACACGGGTTCTAGTCGAGCAGTTCACAATTCTCGAGACCATGCTGCCGACGCACTTTCTGGCTTTCCGCGACAAGCTGGAGCCGGCCAGCGGGTTTCAATCGGAACAGTTTCGCGAGTTGGAATTTCTATGTGGATTGAAAGACGAAAAGATGTTGAGCTATCACCGGCCCACACCGGAAGCTCATGCCCAGCTGGAACGCCGGCTGCGCGAGCCTTCGTTGCACGATGTTCTGTTTGAGGCGCTGCGGGCGATGGGCAAGCTGCAGATCGACAACGGCGCGACCGAGCGCCAGCAGTTTGACGCGCGGGCGCGAGCGATTCTCTCTCTGTACCGTGACGAGCGCAATAACCGCGATTGGATTGACGTGTGCGAGCGCCTCACTGAGTTCGACGAGTTGGTGGTGAGTTGGAGGCTGCGTCATATTCAACTGGTCGAGCGCGTGATCGGCGTGCGAATGGGAACGGGCGGAACTGCCGGCTCGTCTTACTTGAAGCTCACGCTGGACAAGAAATTCTTTCCGGAATTATGGGAAGCGCGAACGCTGCTGACGGAACACTAGAAACCTCACGAGTCTCTGATTTTTCATTTTTCCATGACTCCTAAGGAAGAAACCATCACACTGATTGGCGCCGGGCTCAACGGGCCGTTGCTGGCGCTTGGTCTGGTGAGGCGCGGTTTCCGGGTCGAGATCTACGAGCGGCGTCCGGACATGCGTCACGCGCGCATGAGCGCTGGACGGTCGATTAACCTGGCGCTTTCGACTCGCGGAATTCATGCCCTGTCGCAGGCTGGTCTGTGGGGCGAGATGCGCGACATCATTATTCCGATGAAAGGCAGAATGATGCACGCGGTCACTTCGAACCTGACGTTCCAGCCTTATGGAAAGAACGAGTCTGAAGTTATCAATTCAATTTCCCGTGCCGAACTGAATATTGCGCTGATGAATGCCGCCGAGGCGCAGGGCGTGAAGATCAGTTTTCAGCAACGCTGCATGAGGATGGATGTGAGAACGGGCGCGCTGGAGCTGCGAGACGAGAACACGGGCGAAGAAAGAATCTTGGAAGCGAGTGTGGTGATCGGGTGCGATGGTTCGGCCTCCGCGATTCGAAACGGAATGTTGAACTTGAATCGCTTCAACTTCTCGCAACAGTATCTGGATTACGGCTACAAGGAACTCACAATTCCAGCCAACCCCGGCGGAAAGCACGCCCTCGAAACCAATGCTCTGCACATTTGGCCGCGGGGCAATTACATGCTGATTGCCCTGCCCAATGTTGACGGAACGTTTGCGTGCATCTTATTCCTGCCGTTTGAGGGGGCGGACAGTTTTGCGCAGCTCCCCACCCATTCTGCCGTGCGCGAGTTTTTCCAGACGCGATTTCCGGATGTTATTCCGCTCATGCCGGATCTGGTCGAGAACTTTTTCGCCAATCCAACAGCCGCGATGGTGACGATCAAGTGTTCGCCGTGGCATGTGGAAGGGCGGGCGCTTCTGCTTGGAGATGCAGCCCATGCGATCGTGCCTTTTTTTGGGCAGGGAATCAACTCTGGATTTGAGGACTGCACCTGCCTGCTCGACCTGTTGGACCGGCATGGAGCTGACTGGGAGCGCGTGTTCGTCGAGTTCGAGGCGGCCAGAAAAATCAACACGGATGCGATCGCCGATCTTGCCCTGGAGAATTTCGTCGAGATGACAGACCGCGTAGCCGATCCGCGATTTCTTCTTCGAAAGAAAATTGAGCTGGCCCTCGAGTCAAAGTATCCGCAGGTGTTTGTGCCGAAGTACTCCATGGTGACGTTTCACCGCATTCCGTATGCAATCGCCTTGCGGCGCGGTCGTGTGCAGGACGCGCTGCTCGCGGAACTGTGCGAGGAAATCGAGCGCGTAGAGGATCTCGACTGGAGCAAGGCCGACCGTTTGATCCGTACCGAACTCACTCCACTGGAGATGCCCTCGTGATGGAGGGTGGATTCCAGAACGGCGAGGCGTTTGCGATCGCAATGGACGCGCGCGATCCTCTGGCGCATTTCCGTGACCGCTTCTATTGTCCCAAGACAGCGACGGGTGAGGATTGTCTGTACCTGTGCGGGCACTCGCTTGGGTTGCAGCCGAAAACAGCAGAAGAATACATCGAGCGAGAGTTGCGTGAGTGGGCCCGGCTTGGCGTAGAAGGACACTTCCGCGCGAAGGATCCGTGGATGCCCTATCACCGGCTGCTCACGCAGCAGACCGCTTCGCTGGTCGGGGCGGAGCCGGCGGAAGTCGTGGTCATGAATTCGCTGACCGTAAATCTTCATCTGATGATGGCTTCGTTCTATCGCCCGACAAAGCAGAGACACAAAATCCTGGTCGAGCGCGGTGCGTTTCCTTCGGATCAATATGCGGTGAAGTCGCAAATCCATTTTCACGGATTTCATGGGGTGTCTTCGCTGCTCGAACTTACGCCCCGCCATGGCGAGTTCTGTATGCGCGATGAAGACATCGAATCGCTGATCGAGCGCGAGGGCGATTCCATCGCGCTGATCCTGTTGGGCGGGGTGAACTATGTCACCGGTCAGGCCTTCGACCTGGAGCGGATCACGCAGGCTGGACGCGGGAAGGGATGCGTTGTGGGATTCGATCTTGCGCACGCGGTTGGGAATATTCCTCTGCGTCTGCACGACTGGGGGCCGGACTTCGCAGTGTGGTGCAGCTACAAATATTTGAACGGCGGTCCGGGATGCACGGGAGGATGCTTTGTCCACGAGCGCCACGCGCACGCCTGGGACCTGCCGCGATTCGCCGGCTGGTGGGGGCACGATGAGAAGGCGCGGTTTCAAATGGGACCGGATTTTCATCCAATGGCGGGCGCGGAGGGCTGGCAATTGAGCAATCCTCCCATTCTCGCGCTGGCGCCACTCCGTGCCTCGATGGAAATATTTGCGGAGGCGGGCATGGAACGGCTGCGGGCTAAAAGCGTGGCGCTCACGGGGTACATGGAGTTCCTGCTCAGTCAACAAGCGTCGCCAAGTTTTTCTATCATCACGCCGCGAGAAGAGAATAGAAGAGGCGCCCAAGTCTCCATACGTATCCCGCGCCAGGGCCGCGAACTCTGCGACCGGCTGGCGGCAACAGGAGTGATTGGAGACTGGCGTGAGCCAGACACGTTTCGCGTCGCGGCGGTGCCGCTGTATAACTCATTTCACGACGTTTACCGCTTTGTGCAGCACTTCCTGGCGGTACTTTAATCCGCTCGTCTTTCCGCTCACGCCTGCTTGTTTCCGGTTACGTCGGTAACACATGACCGGGGCCTGACGCCAAATACAATCTTCAACGTGGGGAACTTTCGGCTTCAGCACGCCCGCAGGTGGACGGCCATCGTGTGCACGGTGGTGTGTGTCCACGTTGCAATATCGTTGCTGGCGCCCCGTGGATTTGCGCTGACCGCTTTTGGCGACATCCTGCAAAACGGTGTCCTGTTGTGCGCAACCGTCGCGTTTCTTTCCAACATTCGAACCGCATCTCCGAAGGCGCGGCTGTTCTGGGCGCTCATGGGCCTGGGCCTCGCGATGTGGCTGGTCTCGCAGGTCATGTGGACCTATATCGAAGTTTACGTCCGGCATGAGGCGCCGAATCCCTTTGTTGGGGATGTAATTCTTTTTCTGCACATCGTTCCCATGATGGCGGCGGTGACAATCCAGCCGCATATGCAGCGCGATGATCGCTCCATGCGAGTGGGCATGCTCGATTTCGCGTTGCTGCTTACGTGGTGGTTGTTTCTGTATCTGTTCGTGGTGATCCCGTGGCAGTACGTGCATCCCGTTGAATCCCTGTACGGCAGAAGTTTCGATCTGCTCTATGTGTGCGAAGAACTTGTGCTGGCGGCAGGTCTGGTGCTGGTATGGCGTAGGAGTCGCGGGGCATGGCGCACGGTTTACTTTCATCTCGTGGTCGCGACGCTGATATATTGCGTCGCCTCTCTGATGGCCAGCGAGGCCATCGATATGCATCTTTACTTCACCGGCAGTTTGTTTGACGTGCCGCTGGTGGCCGGAATGGCATGGTTCGTGCGAATTGGATTTCTGCCACGCGAGACTGCGACGCAGAATCTGTCGGAGGAGGCTCCGACTCGCGGGTACGGAATCTGGAAGGCGCGCCTCGCGATGGTCGCGGTTTTCATCACCCCACTGATGGTTGCATGGGCGGAATTTGGCGGAGATGCACCCCAGAAAGTTCGCACCTTCCGCGTGTTCCTCACGGTAGCCGTCATGCTAGTCATGGGCGCGCTGGTCTTTCTTAAACAGCATCTGCTGGATCAGGAATTGCTCAGCCTGCTGCGATTGTCGCGGAACAACCTGGACGAAATGTGCCGTCTGAAAGATGAACTGGAGAACAAGGAACACTCGCTGCGCTGGCATGGCCTGGAGCTCCAACGAAAAAATCTGGAGCTGCAGGAGATTTCGTTTACAGATGTGCTGACCGGAGTGTGGAACCGGCGGTATCTCGAGGAGATTCTTACGGCCGAGGCGCAACAGGTTTTGCGAAATTACCAGCGCGCACGCGGAAACGATATTCGCAAAATGGATCACCGCGACCTGGTCTTCATCATGGTCGACGTGGATTTTTTCAAGGAAGTGAACGACCTTCACGGCCATCCCGCCGGAGACCGGCTGCTGCAACTGGTGGCGCAGAGGCTCTCGACCGTCGTGCGCAAGTCAGACGTGCTGGTCCGCTGGGGCGGGGAGGAATTTCTCATCATGAGCCGCTCAACCGATCCCTCCGGCACTCCCGCATTCTGCAGCCGCGTTCTTGCCGTCATGGCGTCGGAAGCGTTCGATCTTGGCCACGGAATTTCGGTGAAAAAAACTTGTTCTGTGGGATGGGCGCCCTATCCGTGGAGTCGCCCGGCCTATGAGGCCCTTTGCGCGGAAGAAACGATTGCCCTCGCGGACACCGCGCTCTATCGCGCCAAAGCCCTGGGACGAAATCAAGGCGTGGGCATTCTCCCCAGCGACGCCGCGATCGCGTCGCCGGCAGCGATCGATCTCGTCGCCGTACAGGACGGCAATTCCCCGCTCGTACGCACGGTGAAAACCGAGTGCCCGGCCCGGGATGCGGCTATGGGCGCGGATCTCGAAGCTGTGGTGCCTTTCAACAAATCCATCGAGTAAGGTTCTCGCTTCAGCGGCAATTCCCCCGCTCAATGCGCATCTCTCAGCGTCCCTCGCGGCTTCTCTCCGCGTACTCTGCGGTAAAAAAAGTTCTTGCCGTCGAGCGCGCGGCCGTCTGCGGAAAAATCCACCCGGGCACTCCCTGAATTCCAGCCCGCTTGACCTGTGCCAGCGCGTTGACTAAATTGAGGTGCCGGCTTCATGGCACTGAGGCACAACTACAAATGAACGCTAAGAATCCTTTGCGCAAAACGGGCCTTCGCCAAAAGGCACAGCTGATGTCTGCATCCGAAATCGAACGTACGCTGGTACGGTTGGCGTATGAAATCGTCGAGAAGAACGGTGGAGTGGACGGCCTGGGGCTGGTGGGAATTCGCCGCCGCGGAGTGCCGATCGCGCAGCGCCTGGGCAAAATCATTGCGCGCATCGAGAAAGCCAAGGTGCCGGTAGGAACTTTGGACATCACGTTTTATCGCGACGATCTTTCCACGCTGGGACCGAAGCCGGTGGTGCAGGAAAAAGAAATCGGTTTTGAGATCGAGGACAAAAACATTGTGCTGGTCGATGACGTTCTATACACCGGCCGCACTACGCGGGCCGCGCTCGACGCGCTTTTTTCGCACGGCCGGCCGCGCCGGGTGCAGCTGTGCGTGCTGATCGACCGCGGTCATCGCGAGATTCCCGTGGAGGCGACATTCGTGGGCCGCAACGTGCAGACCACTGACACGGAAGTGATCGAAGTGAAGCTAACGGAGATCGACGAAGCGGAGAAAGTCTTGCTAATGGAGAAATAGTCGGCCACAAAATCTGCGGATGAGAACCAAGGACGGTGGCCTGAGCCACCGTCCTTTTCGTGTTAGAAGCGGAAATTGTTATGCGATCCGAGTGCACACCGCCTTGGTCTGCGTGTAGAGGTTCAGCACGTCGTGTCCCATTTCGCGTCCCCATCCGGATTGCTTGTAACCTCCGAAGGGCAGCGCCGCGTCGAAAATGTTGTAGCAGTTGATCCACACAGTTCCGGCGCGCAGCTGTTCCGCCATGCGATGCGCCTTGCCGATGTCGCGCGTCCACACGGCCGCCGCCAGACCGTAATCGCTGTTGTTGGCGCGCGGAATAATTTCTTCGGGATCGGTAAATGGCATTGCCGTCACGACCGGCCCGAAGATCTCTTCCTGCACGACTTTCATGTTTTCTCGCGTGTCCACGAGCACGGTAGGTTCCACGAAGTAGCCGCGATCACTGGCCCTGTGCCCACCGGCAACGGCCTTGGCGCCCTCGGAGAATCCGGCCTCGAGATATCCGCAAACGCGATTCAGTTGCTCCTGTGAAACCAGCGGGCCCATCTGCGTTTCGGGGTCGAGACCGGAGCCGACTTTAATTTTTCGGGCTTGTTCCGCGACTCCCTCAACTACCTGGTCGTAAACCGATTTTTCGACGTACAACCGCGAACCCGCGCAGCAGCACTGCCCGTGGTTGAAGAAGATAGCGCTGGCCGCGCCAGGAATGGCGCTTTCGAGATCGGCATCTTTGAATACGACGTTCGGAGACTTTCCGCCCAGCTCCAACGAAACTTTCTTGAGATTTCCGGCGGCCGCGTGCACGATCAGCTTGCCCACTTCCGTCGATCCGGTGAATGCCACTTTGTCAACGTCGGGATGAGCCGCCAGCGCGGCTCCCGCCGTTTCGCCATAACCGGGAACAATATTGACCACGCCCTCGGGAAATCCCGCTTCCATGATGAGATCGCCGAGACGCAGCGCGGAGAGCGGAGTTTGCTCTGCCGGTTTCAACACGACGGTGCACCCCGTGGCCAGCGCGGGACCAAGTTTCCACGCCGCCATGAGCAGCGGAAAATTCCACGGAATGATTTGCCCGACGACTCCGACCGGCTCCCGCAGCGTGTACGCCAGATATTTCGCGCCCGGCGTGTACGGTACCGACAACGGAATCGTATTGCCTTCGATTTTCGTGGCCCATCCCGCCATGTAGCGGAACAGGTCGACTGCAAGCGGCACATCGGCAGCCTTCGCAACGCCGAGCGGTTTGCCATTGTCGAGACTCTCGATATAGCCGAACTCCTCGGTGTGCTGCTCGAGCAGGTCGGCGAGCTTCCAGATGAGGCGACCGCGCTCAGATGCGGTCATCCGGCGCCACGGGCCGTGGTCAAAAGCGTTGCGTGCGGCCCTCACGGCCTGCTCGATATCTACGCCGTCGCCTTCCGCGACTTGCGCGAGCACTTCGCCCGTCGCCGGATTGTATGTGGGGAAAGTTTTGCCCGACGCGGCATTCACCCACCGGCCGTTGATCAGCATTTTTCGTGGTTGATCGATGAACTCCGCGACTTGCGGATGGATCTGCGGGGAAACTGCGATGCCCATACTTCCTCCTTGATCTAACAGACGTGGTCTGACGAACGTGGTCAAACGAACTTCTGGCAAGAAGCTCAAGAAGCTAATGATGCCCGGGCAGAATGATGACCGACGTATGCTAGCGCCGGACAGGGATAAATGCAATGTCGTTGGGTGCCCCATTTCTCGCGTCCTTTGCGAGAAGTGGGGATTTTCGACAGCCCAAAGTCGAAGGGGCTGTCCGTCGTGCGCAGCACGACTCATTCCCCGTACGGAACCCAGATGTTTTTCACCTGCGTGGCGTGCTCGAGAAACCAGCGCCCTTCGCCGATCTTAGGATTGAACCAGTCGATTACGCGGCCTTCGTTAGTCCAGACCTGTTTCAAATTTCCGGTAGACATGGCTTTCGCGGCGGCGACGGTCGCCTCGTCTCCGTAGCACCAGAGGGCATCGACATCGTCGTGTTCGGCAAGTGTCTTCAATAGTTGCGACGCATAGCCCGTCACCATGTTCACCGCACCGCCCGGCAGATCGCTGGTATCGAAAAGCTGGTAGAGATCGCCGGTAATCAGCGGATACTTCTCCGAAGGAACTGCGATCACGGTGTTGCCCACGGCGAGCAACGGCATGACGAGTGACAAAAAGCCCAGCAGTGGCGCTTCCGCGGGGCAGATGACGCCGACGGTGCCGATCGATTCGTTCATCGCGATGGCAATATTGCGGAACGGCGGATTGTGCACCGCGCCGTCGAATTTGTCCGCCCACGCCGCGTAGGTGAAGATGCGTTCGATGCCGAGCTCGATTTCCGCCGCGGCTTGCTTCTCGCCGACGGCCGCCGCCAGACGACGCACGATTTCGTCGCGCCGCTGGGCGAGATTCTCCGCGCAATAGTAAAGAACCTGGGCGCGATTGTGTGCCGTCGCCTTTCCCCAAGATTCCGCCTTGCGCGCCGCTTCCACCGCATTGCGAATATCTTTGCGATTGCCCAGCGGCGCCTCGCCTAAAAGCCTTCCCTCCGGCGACCGCACTTCCATGCTGTAGCCAGAGTCCGGACGCGCCTGCCTCCCGCCGATATAAAGCTTGACGGTGCGATCGATGCTGGGCGTGCTGGCGTCAGCTGCATCGTCTGTATCAGAAACGAGCCCGGGTGCCCCATTTCTCGCGTCCTTTGCGAGAAAGCCTGCCCCGAGCTTGTCGAAGGGTGGGGTTTTTTCTGTACTCGCGCCAGCGAGCTTCGGCGCATGCTTGAACCACGCCGGCTCCAAATATTCGAGCAACCCTTCTCGTCCACCCTCGCGTCCGTACCCGCTCTCGCGATACCCACCAAACCCACAGGCCGCGTCGAACATGTTGGTGCAATTCACCCACACCACGCCCGCTTTGATCTGCGCCGCCACATGCAACGCCACGTTAATGTTCTCGCTCCACACACACGAAGCCAGCCCATACACCGTGTTGTTAGCCAGTTCCACCGCTTCTCTCGGCGTACGGAACGTCATGGCTGCGAGCACCGGACCAAAAATTTCCTGTTGCGCCACAATCGACGTAGGATGCACGTTGCTCAACAGCGTCGGCGGATAAAAAAATCCCCGCGTAGGCAGCGCAGTTTTCGGCTGCCAGCAAGTAGCTCCCTCGGCGATGCCCTGCGCTACCATGCGTTCGATCCGTTCCAGTTGCACTCGCGCGACGATCGCACCAATGTCGATCGCCTTGTCGAGCGGCGGGCCAATGCGCAGCGTGCTCATGCGATCGCGAATCTTCCCGATCAACGCCTCGGCAATGCTCTCGTGCATCAGCAGCCGCGACCCCGCGCAGCAAACTTGCCCCTGGTTGAACCAGATTCCGTCCACCAGCCCTTCGACCGCGCTGTCGAGATCGGCATCTTCAAAAATAATGAACGGAGACTTGCCCCCAAGTTCAAGCGAAAGTTTTTTATGACTCGCAGCGGTTGCGCCGCGAATCGCGCGTCCAACTTCGGTCGACCCGGTGAACGCGATCTTGTCAACGTCGGGATGCTTCACCAATGCCTCGCCAGTCGACCCGTCTCCTGTAACAATGTTGACGACTCCGGCGGGTATTTCCGCTTCCTGGCACAGTTCCGCGAATAAGAGCGCCGTCAGCGGAGTGAACTCTGCCGGCTTCAGCACGACCGTATTCCCAGTCGCCAGCGCTGGCGCAATCTTCCACGCCAACATCAGCAGCGGAAAATTCCAGGGAATGATTTGTCCAACAACGCCGCAAGGCTCGTGCTCGGGAAATTCTTTCTCGAGCAGTTGCGCCCAGCCCGCGTGATGGTAGAAATGCCGCGCGACCAATGGAATATCGATGTCGCGACTCTCGCGGATCGGCTTCCCGTTGTCCATGGTTTCAAGCACAGCGAGCAGCCGTGAGTGTTTCTGTACCAGCCGCGCGAGGGCGTAGAGATAGCGCGCGCGAACGTGCGGAGTAAGCGCTCGCCATTTCGGAGCGGCCGCGCGCGCGGCGCGAACCGCAGCATCAATGTCCGCAGCGCAGGCTTGCGCAATCGCAGCTAATTTTTCGCCATTCGACGGATCGAACGTGTCGAAATATTCTCCGCTGGCCGGCGCCTGCCACGCGCCACCAATGAACAGCCCAAAGCGACGCTCATGCCGCTCCAGCCACGCGACGGATTCCTTGGAATCCTCCGGCGCAGGCCCGTACTCCATGCTGACGAATTTTTCAGCGATGCTCATATGTGCGTACGATCACTGAATTGGGTGCCCACTTCTCGCGCGCCCTTTGCCCGAGAAGAGGGGAAGTCCCCTACGCAATCGGATGCCGATACTCCGCAGAATACCTTCCCGTCGCATGATGCTCCAATTGTCGCTCGATATCCCCCAGCATCCCGCTGGCTCCAAAGCGAAAAAGCTCAGCCCGCATCCACGACTCGCCGAGTTCTTCCTTCATCATCGCCAGCCAGTCGATCGATTGCTTCGCGGTTCGAATTCCCCCTGCCGGTTTGAACCCAACCGCCATTCCAGTCTGTTGCGCATACTCGCGGATCGCCCGCACCATCACCAGGCTCACCGGCAGCGTCGCGTTGGTTACTTCTTTTCCTGTCGAAGTCTTAATGAAGTCCGCGCCCGCCATCATGGCCACGAAACTGGCGCGCGCCACATTGCGGAACGTGAGCAGATCGCCAGTGCCAAGGATCACCTTCATGTGCGCCTCGCCACACGCCTGCTTGAACGCCGCGACTTCGTCGTAGAGCGCCTGCCATTTTCCTCCGAACACATGCCCGCGCGTGATCACAACATCGATCTCATGCGCTCCCGCCTCCACCGATCGCCGAATCTCCGCCATCCGCTCGGCCAGGGGCGACAGCCCCGCAGGAAATCCCGTCGAAACCGCCGCAACATGAATGCCGCTTCCCTCCAGCGCATGCAACGCGGTCTCGATAAACGTGTGATACACGCAAACCGCACCGACCTTGATTCCCAGTTCTTCGATGCCCAGCTTCTGCAGCAATTCCTGCTGCAACGGATGCCGCGCCTTCGCGCACAGCCGCCGCACGCGCTCGTCGGTATCGTCACCGGAGAGCGTAGTCAAATCCATACATGTGATTGCGCGCAGAAGCCATGCGGCCTGCCAATCTTTTTTCACGGTGCGCCGCGCGACTTGCGATTGAGCGCGGCGTTCCACGGCGCTCGTGTTGACGCGAACCTCTTGCAGCCAATTCAAATCGAGCGGAATGCCCTTGTTCGAAAGCAGCGCCCGGCCGTTGAGCGTGGCGATGGCCCGCGCAGCGCCCGGCGGCGCATCCTGCACCAGATGGCGGTCATTGGAGCGGTCGTTGGAGGAAGAAGACATCTCGATCCATTGGACGACACCACAGGCGCGTCCGCTGCAAAATTCTGATTACCGAAGCCCTGACTGTCGAGGTGAAGCCCACCGCGGGCCATTGTACGGCAATGCGACGCCATCCGTATTCGTGACGCCCCGGACGCCTCGTCCGGCGAGCCGTCACCCGAGATCCCGGTTCTACACGAGTTGCACCGGAAACCGACCCCCGGCTTTTGCTCAGGGGCAAGCCGCGCTCGCCGCTCCACGAG
Organism: uncultured Acidobacteriaceae bacterium; assembly: GCA_963709385.1. GTDB lineage: Bacteria > Acidobacteriota > Terriglobia > Terriglobales > Acidobacteriaceae > Sulfotelmatobacter. Next base: position 131,984 of record CAVPWD010000020.1, on the reverse strand, counting down.
CCCCTCCAGGGTTTACAATTGCGCACGATTCTATGCCTGTGATTCCATGCCCGTGAAGAAGTCCATCTCGCCCGCCGTCCGCAAGAAGCTCGAGCAGGCCGCGCTCAAAGTCATGAAGAACGCCCACGCGCCCTATTCGAACTTTCACGTGGGCGCCGCCATCCTCCTGACGAGCGGAAAAATATTCTCCGGCTGCAACGTCGAGAACGCTTCCTACGGAATGACCAACTGCGCCGAGCGCACCGCAATTTTTTCCGCCGTCGCAGCCTTAGGCCCCAAGATCGAAATTCGCGCCGTCGCCGTTGCCAACGATCACGGCGTCGCCTGCTCGCCATGCGGCGCGTGCCGGCAGGTGATTTATGAGTTCGGGCCCGATGCCACGATTTTCTTCCAAGGCGCGAGCGGAGCGAAGCAAGCCCACATCACCGAACTGCTGCCGGAAGGATTTCGCCTCCAGTGAGCCCATCAACCGCTACGCCGCAGACATTTCGCGCCATTGACGTGATCCGCAAGAAGCGCGACGGCATCGAGCTGTCGCGCGCTGAAATCGAAGGTTTGGTCAACGCGTATACCGCGGGTGAGATACCGGATTATCAAGTGTCAGCGTGGCTGATGGCAGTCGTGCTCAAGGGAATGACGCGCACAGAAACTGCGGCTCTGACCGACGCGATGTTGCGCTCCGGCGAAGTTCTCGATCTGTCTTCGTTGCCCGCAAGAAAAGTTGACAAGCATTCCACCGGCGGCGTCGGTGACAAAACTTCGCTCGTGCTTGCCCCGCTGGTCGCCGCCGCGGGCATTGCGGTGCCGATGATCAGCGGTCGCGGGCTCGGTCACACCGGCGGCACGCTCGACAAACTCGAGGCCATCCCCGGTTTCAACGTAAATCTTCCGGTCGCCGAATTCCGCCGCGTGCTCGAAGTCTGCGGCTGCTGCATGATCGGGCAGACGGCCGAGATCGCTCCCGCCGATCGCAAGCTCTACGCCCTGCGCGACGTGACCGGAACGGTCGAGAGTCCGTTTCTGATTTGCGCGTCCATCATGAGCAAGAAGCTGGCCGAAGGAATCGACGCGCTCGTCCTCGACGTGAAAACCGGATCGGGCGCGTTCATGAAGAGTGAAAAAGACGCCGCGTTCCTTGCCGAACTCATGGTCGAAACCGGCGAGCGGATGGGCAAGCAGATGGTCGCGCTCATCACCGACATGGATCAGCCGTTGGGAAACATGATCGGCAACGCGCTGGAAGTCGTCGAGTGCGTAGAGGTGTTGCAAGGCAAGGGGCCGGAAGACTTGCGCGAACTCTGTCTCGAATTGGCGGGATGGATGCTGCATCTTGGCGGCGCCTCTAAGACAGTTGCGGAGGGAAAAGAGCAGAGCGCGCAGCTGATCTCTTCCGGCCGGGCGCTGGAAAAATTCCGCAAGATGGTCGAGCTGCAAGGCGGCGATCCCCGCGTGATCGACAACGCCAGGCGTCTGCCGCAGGCGCAGCACACGCTTGAGGTCAGAAGCTCGAAAGACGGCTTCATCGCCACGATGCAGTGCGAGCAGATCGGCACGGCGTGCGTGATCCTCGGTGGCGGCCGCGAAAAGAAAGAAGACTCTGTCGATCCGGCCGTTGGAATTGTCCTGCACAAGAAAGTCGGAGACCGCGTCGCAACCGGCGAATCCCTCGCCACGATCCACTACAATTCCGAGGCGAAAGCCGCGCGCGCGCGTGAACTGATCGAGGCGAGTTGCGAAATCGCAGACGCTGCTCCGGCAAAGAGACCACTCGTTTACAGGGTCATCGGAAGAGTCGAAGGCAAGTTTGCGGAGAAAAACTGAATGGGACGCTACACCGGAATTCTTGGCCTGTTGACCATGCTCGGCCTCGCCTACGCTTTCTCCACCAACCGCCGCGCCATTCGCTTGAAAACCGTGGCCTGGGGCCTGGGCCTGCAGATTGCCTTCGCGATCTTCGTGCTGCGCAATGACTACGGCCGCCGCGCCTTTCAGGTCATGGGCGACGCGGCCAACAAGGTGCTCAGCTACTCTTTTTTCGGCTCGGAATTTATTTTCGGCCCACTGGGTAAGCAAAACTCCAACATCGGTTTCATCTTTGCCTTTCAGGTTCTTCCCGTCGTTATCTTCATCTGCGCCCTGTTTGCGATCCTTTATCACGTGGGCATCATGCAGATCGTCATCCGCGCCATGGCCTGGGCCATGACGCGCATCATGGGCGCCAGCGGCGCCGAGTCGCTCAACGTCGCCGCCAGCATTTTTATGGGCCAGACCGAAGCGCCCGTCACTATTCGTCCGTTCCTCCCCGATCTCACTCGCTCCGAACTTATGACCGTGATGACCAGCGGCATGGCGCACGTTTCCGGTTCGATCATGGCCGCATATTTTGCTTTCGGAGCGGAACCGCGTCACGTCCTGAGCGCTGTCATCATGACGGCCCCCGGGACGATTCTCGTTTCCAAAATGCTGGTGCCCGAAACCGAGCAGCCCAGAACCGCCGGCAAAGTCGTCATGCCTGAAGGAGAAGCAGAAAGAGAAAAGCACGAAAATCTTCTTGGCGCCATTGCCCGCGGCACCGGCGACGGATTGCACATGGCGCTCAATATCGGAGCCATGCTCATCGCCTTCATCGCGCTGATCCACCTGCTCGATGGCATCATGGGCGGCATTCATAACCACATCGGCTGGTTTCCATCCAGTGTCGAGGGACCACTCGGCGTCCTGCTGTCGCCGGTCGCCTGGTTGATCGGCATTCCGTGGCACGATTGCCCCATCGTCGGCAACCTGCTCGGGACGCGCATGGTGCTCAACGAACTAGTCGCGTTTACCATACTCGGCCCTCAGAAAGCTGTTCTCGATCCGCGCTCCTTCACCATCGCCACCTTCGCCCTCTGCGGATTCGCCAATCTCAGTTCAATCGGAATTCAGATCGGCGGCATCGGCGCGCTGGCTCCCAATCGTCGCGGCGATCTCGCCCGCCTCGGCTTTCGCGCCATGCTCGCCGGCACCATGGCGAATCTCATGTCAGCCTCCATCGCCGGCATGCTGCTGTAAGGGGCTTATGTGGGGACGCCCGCCCTCGGCCGTCCAGTCGCGCCAGCGGCGAGCGTTTTTTTGTTCTGATCCTTATTCCGGCAGCGGGAATGAATCTGCCGCGAATTTTCCGCGCACCCGGACAGTTCTCATCTCGCAAACTTGCTAAACTTCCGTGGCTCTCCAATTCAAGAGGAATCCTCATGAAACGTTTTTGTTTCGCACTGCTCGCCGCCTTCGCGCTCGTCGCCGCCGGAGTCGCGCAGACCCCGCGCCGAGTCATCATCGACACCGACCCAGGGGTCGACGACGCCTTCGCCATCCTGCTCGCCCTCAACTCGCCGGAACTCAGAGTCGAAGCGCTCACCGTCGTGCCCGGCAACGTCGACGGCAAGCAAGGTCTTGAGAACGCGCTGAAGATCGTCTCGCTGGCCGGGAGGTGCGACCTGCCCGTCGCCGGCGGCGCGCAGCACCCGCTGAATCAAAAGCTGATCACCGCTCAGTATTGGCACGGCCCAAACGGACTCGCCGGCGTCGAACTCCCCGCGTCGAAGTGCAAAGCTGATCCGCGTTTCGGTCCAGACCTGATCATCGAGCTCGTGCACAAATATCCGCACGAGCTCACGCTGATCCCCATCGGCCCGCTCACCAACATCGCGCTCGCGGTTTCGAAAGATCCGTCGATCGCGTCGCTGGTGAAAGACATTGTCATCATGGGCGGCTCGATCTCCGGCGGCAATGTCAACGGCGCGGCGGAAGCGAACATCTATGGCGATCCCGAAGCCGCAGCCATCGTCTTCAACGCTGGTTGGATGGTCACCATGATCGGCTCCGACGTGGGCGAGCGCACACTCATCACACGAAAATATCTGACCGATCTGCAATCCCTGCATGGACCAGAGAGCGATTTCATTGCCAAGCTCGCGGATTTTTACTTGACCCGCTCTGAGAAGAGCGGCTATTCAGGCGCGGCGATGTACGATCCCTTGGCGGTGGGCACAGTGATCGATTCAACGCTCGTAACTCTCAAAGAAATGCACGTCGACGTCGAAACCAAAGGCGAATTCACGCGCGGCGAGACCGTCGCCAACCGCATGGGATCGAACGAAAACAACGTCCTCCACGGCGATCACTATGAAATCGACGGCGTAATTGATCTGAAGCCGAACGCAAGAGTCTGCCTGGCCTCTAACGCCGACCGCTTCCTGCAATTATTCATCAGCCGCATCAAGGGCAAGTAGCCGGTCTTGGGAAGGGCACGACTTCAGTCGTGCCGCTCAGGACTCCGTAGAGATGAGGCTTTAGCCTCTGGGGGTCGGCTGCTCGCGGAGCGTGGGGGGCCGCTACCCGCTGGCGTGCGCTACCAACAGAATCGCCAGCGCGTAGGAAACGAACATCAGCGCAAGGTACAACTTCGCGCGCGATCCCGATCCGGCGAATTCTTTCCACGCCAGCACGCCCCACAGCGCGGCGACCATGGGTGCAGATTGCCCGATCGCATAGGAAATCGCGAACGTAGTTGCTTTTCCGGCTACAACATTGAAGACCGTTCCCGTGCCCCAGATCACGCCGCCGAGCAGGCCGAGCAGATGTCCCGACGCCGGAGCGGTGAAGAATCCGCCGAAGCCCACGGGTTCCCCCGCCAGCGGTTTTTTCATGAAATAAAGATTCCAGACAAAACACGAAAGCAGTGCGCCCAGCGTTAGAAATACCACGGAACTGTACGGAGTCAATGCGTTTCCCCGCGTCGTGCCGTAGGTCGTGAAAGGGCTCCACAACCCCATAAGCACTCCAGACACGACGCAAGTGACAATGCTCTTTTTCGAAACCGAGCGCCCGGAACTAGCGAGACTTCCGTAAGCTTTCCCGTCGAGCACGACGGCGATGAACGCGCAGGCGACGCCCAGCGCCAAAAACATCCCGTTCCCCTTCGGCTGAATGATGTAGTTCAGTACGACCCCGACCACCAGCGCGATTCCAATCGACACGGGAAACGCGACGGCCAGACCCGCCATGTCGATCGCCGCAACCAGCAGAAGGTTCGCCAGGTTGAACAGCGCTCCGCCCACGAGGGTGGAAACAATATTCGAGGTGTCAGCGGTGTGAACGTTATTCAGAAAGCTTGAAGAGTCATGACCGCTGCTCCCCATGGTGAGCGCGAGCGCAAGAGAAATCAGAAAAATGCCGATGGCGTAGTCCCAATAAAAAAGCTCGAAACGATAATTCTTCACGCCCTTGTACGTGTTGGCCCAGGAGCCCCAGCAGATGGCGCTGGTAATCATCATCAACAGCGCAACAGTCAGATTCGGCGGCGTAAACATCGAGATCCCCCTTGGAAAACGAGTAACTGTACTCTTCTTCGTCGCGGCTCACAAGTGAAGCGGCGAATTGTTTGTCCGGGCGCAGAGATCGCTGATGTGTTAGGCAGGGAGCCAGCGACACGAAGAGCGTTTGTCGGGGAGTGTGCTTCAGCCCAGGCGGACGAGGACCTGCCCCGAGCGAAGCGGAAGCAGCGTCCGCGGTCACTCTGCTATATTTCCTTCCTCAACTCTGGGAGGCCCCATGCCCCGCAATGTCCGCTGCGCATTGATACAAGCCAGCAACGCGCTCAGCACCGAACGTCCCCTTGCGCAAATTCGGAAGGCGATGATCGACAAACACCTCAAGCTGATCGAGCAGGCCGCGCGCAAGAAAGCGCAAATCCTCTGCCTGCAGGAACTTTTCTATGGCCCGTATTTTTGCGCCGAGCAAAACGCGCGCTGGTACGAACTTACCGAGCGCGTTCCCGACGGTCCCACCACGCGCCTGATGCAGAAAATCGCGAAGAAGCACCACATGGTGATCGTGGTTCCGGTGTACGAAGAGCAGATGCCGGGCGTGTACTTCAACACCGCAGCGGTCATCGACGCCGACGGTCGTTATCTCGGCAAGTACCGCAAGCATCACATCCCGCACTGTCATCCCGGATTCTGGGAGAAATTCTATTTCACTCCCGGCGACCTCGGTTATCCCGTGTTCGAAACCAAGTACGCGAAGGTCGGCGTTTATATCTGCTACGACCGCCATTTCCCCGAAGGAGCGCGTGTACTGGGATTGAACGGCGCCGAGATCGTGTTCAATCCCTCGGCCACGGTCGCGGGGCTGTCGGAATACTTGTGGGAACTCGAGCAGCCCGCGCACGCTGTGGCCAACGGATATTTCGTGGGCGCTATCAATCGCGTGGGAACCGAGAAGCCGTGGAGCATTGGCGAATTCTACGGCAAAAGTTATCTCTGCAATCCGCGCGGCAAAATTATCGCGCAGGCCAGTCGCGATAAAGACGAAGTCGTGGTCGCCGATCTCGATCTCGACATGATTGCTGAAGTCCGAAAAGTCTGGCAGTTCTTCCGCGACCGGCGTCCGGATAGCTATGGACCACTGACGAAACAGAGCGCGTAGTCACTACGTGTAAATCTATGGTTGATGTCATCCTGAACGGCGGCGAAGCCGGCGTGAGGGACCTTACGTCGGCCGGAAGCTTCGATGCGGTGAAAGTGAAAAGGAACGCATCAGCCGCAAGCCGCGCACCGGACCTGGCGACACTTGTGGCAACTCATTCTGACTTAAGATCCCTCAGAGGGCTCGCGCCCTCTTCGGGATGACATCTTGATAAATTAGCCCGAACAAATCAATGCCAGATCCAAGCACTCTTTCTCGCATCGAATCCAGCCCGCTGTACAACGAAGACCTCGCCCCCGCCAGCGCCGAACGCCGGCACTGGGGCACCTACAATTTCGCCGCGCTCTGGATCTCCATGTCGGTCAACATTCTGACCTACATGTTGGCCGCCAGCCTGATTCAGGGAGGAATGAACTGGAAGCAGGCGGTCGCGACCATCTTCATCGGCAACTTGATCGTGCTGGCGCCCATGCTATTGAATTCGCATCCCGGCGCAAAGTACGGAATTCCGTTTCCAGTTCTGGCCCGCGCGTCGTTCGGAGTGCTGGGCGCAAATATCGCCGCCGTTCTGCGCGCGCTCGTGGCCTGCGGTTGGTTCGGCATTCAAGCCTGGATCGGTGGCGAGGCCATCAGCACTCTGCTCGCAGTTCTCTTTCCCGGCTGGAAAAACTTTTCTCACGGCACTGCGGTGTGCTTTTTTGTCTTCTGGCTGATTAATCTTGCGGTCGTGCTCAAGGGAATCGAATACATTCGGGTGCTGCAAGGCGTCAGCGCACCGATTCTTCTCGGCGTCGGACTTCTGCTCCTGGGTTGGGCCTATCGCACCGCCGGCGGCTTCGGCCCTATGCTGTCGGTGCCGTCGAAGTTCACGAGCTTCTCTGACTTTCTTAAGTTCCTGATTCCCGCTCTGAATGGCACGGTCGGCTTCTGGGCCACGGTTTCCCTAAACATCCCCGACTTCACCCGTTTCGCCCGCAATCAGCGCGAGCAGATCGTCGGTCAGGCGCTAGCCCTGCCCACGACGATGACGCTGTATTCCTTCGTCGGAATTGCCGTCACTTCGGCGACGGTAGTGATCTATGGCACGGCGATCTGGGATCCGGTGCAACTGCTCAGTCGCTTCCATTCTCCGGTCGCGGTCGTGATCTCGCTGGTCGCCATTCTGCTGGCGACGCTGAACGTCAACATTGGAGCCAACGTGGTGTCGCCCGCCAATGACTTTTCCAACCTATGGCCGCGCGGCATCAGCTTCCGCACCGGCGGCATCATCACCTGCTTCATGGGCGTCGCGCTCATGCCGTGGAAACTGCTCTCCAGCTACAGCACGTTCATCATGGGATGGCTCGGCGGTTACGCCGCTTTTCTCGGACCAGTGGCCGGCATCATGATCTGCGATTACTTCGTCATCCGGCGGAGGATGCTGAACGTGGATGATTTGTACTTACGAAACGGTGCGTATGAATATTCGCGCGGATTCAACTGGCGGGCGGTGCTCGCCCTGGCATTGGGCGCGGGAATCGCCCTGTCGGGGCTTGCGATTCCGTCGATCAGATTTTTATACGCCTATTCTTGGTTCGTGGGATTCGCCGTTGCGTTCGCCGCCTACTACGCCATGATGAGAGGTTCGCCCCAGAGGGGCGACCGGCAATAGCCCGGCGTTTCAACGCCAGCTACGCGGGAACGGCGCGTCCCGTGGAGACGCTTGAAACGTCATCAACATTTCAGTCGTGCCTGCGGCACGAGGTTGAGAATCGTTCCGACCTGACCCGCCAGTAAACCGGCGGGCTACTCTCGTGAGCCCCTCCGGGGCTCATCTCAACGGCTCGCCCCCAGAAATTCCGGAAGCACATCCCGCTGATAGTCCACCAGCGTCTGCTCTTCATCGCCGCACATCAGATAAATATTGAACTGGGTCACGCCCACGGCTGCGAGGTCGCGGAGTTTCTTGCGATGCGCCTCGGCCGGCCCAAGCAGACAGAAGCGGTCGATCACTTCGTCGGAAACGAACTCCGCGTTGTCGCTGCCCACCTCGCAATGATGCTGATAGTCGTACTTCCCGCGATCCTGCACAAACGATGTGAGCGCCGGCGGCAAGTCTTCCGGCTTGTACTGGCGAATCAGATCCATCACGTGATTCGACACCAGCGCGGGAAACCAGCGCACCCGTTCCCTCGCCGTTATCAGATCGTCCGAAACCCACACCGGCGCGGCCGACATCACTTCGATGCTCTTCGGATCGCGCCCCGCGGCCTTCGCGCCCTCTTTTACAAATCCCATACACCACTCAATCAACGCCGGATCGGCAAACTGCAGAATAATTCCATCGGCCACGCGACCCGCCATGTGCAGGACTTTCGGTCCGTAGCCCGCAATCCACACTCGCGGAGAATCTTTCGCCCAAGTGATCCGCGTCGGCTGGCCGTCATGCTCCACTTCCTTGCCGGAAGTGAGATCGCGAAATTCTTTCACTGCCACTTCGAGTTGCGACCAGTTCACCGGTTTCTTGCCCATCACCCGCCGCGAGCTGTCACCGCGCCCGATGCCGAGTTCCATTCGACCACCAGAAATCAGATTCAACGTCGCGAACAAACTGGCCGTGACTGTCAGATCGCGAGTCGCAGGATTCGTCACGCACGTTCCCAATCGCATCCGTTTCGTGTTCATCGCCATCAGCGTCATTAAGGGATACGGTTCCATCCACAGCACATGCGAATCGAAAATCCAGCCGAACTCAAACCCCGCACCCTCCGCCTGCCGCGTCAGGCCCACGATGCGCTCGATGGAAATATCCGGTTTCAGTGTGATGCCGAAGTGCATGGCTGGTCCCCTCGCTGTGACAATACTGTCTTACTGTTGAATCGGCCGATTCCACTTGTCAACTTCAAGACCGCAGTTGCAGATGAAGCCACCCCATAGTGCTTGGCGCAGACTCTTAGGCGTTCGAATCTGCCCATGCATTTGGTGGCAGTCTGGACATTCGATTCGATTGGCCGCATTGATTCCCCAACGCGTTTTAAAAATAGTGCCGTGAAGCACAAGGAGCATGCCTGCACCAAGTAGCGCACCGATAATCAACAGGAAGGTCAAGCTGCTATTCCTCGATCCGGGTCCCTGGACTCGACGCTGTCGCTAGCTCAAGGAGGCGGCAGTGTAGCATACAATTCCCTTCTCATCCCGAAGCAGTGGAGGACTCGATGGGCTTCGACACGATCATCAAGAACGGCACGGTAGTCACGGCCACCGACTCATATATCGCCGACGTTGCTACTGCTAACGGCAAGGTGTCCGCAATAGGCGCGAACCTTCCTGCTGATAACGCGAGCAAGATCATCGACGCGTCCGGCAAACTCGTGCTCCCCGGCGGCATCGACGTGCACACGCATCTCGACATGCCTTTCGGCGGCACCACCAGCGCTGACGATTTTGAAACCGGTACGCGCGCCGCAGCATTCGGCGGCACGACTACGCTGATCGACTTCGCCATTCAATACAAAGGCCAGCCCCTGCGCCAGGCCTTCGACACCTGGATGAGCAAGGCCGCGAGCAAAGCCGTCTGCGATTACGCCTTTCACTGCATCGTCACCGACGTTTCCGGCGGTCAGCTTTCCGAGATGAACGATCTGGTGCACGAGGGCGTAACCAGCTTCAAACTTTTCATGGCGTATCCCGGCGTCTTCATGCTCGACGACGGCAGCATCTTCAAGGCGCTGCAGAACACGGCGAAGAGTGGCGCGCTGGTCTGCATGCACGCGGAAAACGGCAGCGCGATCGATGTCATCGTGCAGCAGGCGCTGGCGGAAGGAAAGAAAGCGCCGAAGTATCATGCGCTCACGCGCCCAACGACGGCCGAAGCAGAAGCTGTCGGACGCGCCATTGCGCTGGCCGAGATGGCGGGTGCGCCACTCTACATCGTCCATCTGAGTTGTGAGGATGCGCTAGCGAAAATTCGCGAGGCCCGTGATCGCGGGCTTCCCGTCTACGCCGAGACTTGCCCGCAATATCTGTATCTCTCGCTCGAGAACATGGACGCGCCCGGCTTTGAAGCCGCGAAGTACGTTTTCACTCCGCCCTTGCGCGAAAAATGGAATCAAGAAAAACTGTGGAGCGGTTTGAAGCATGATCACCTGCAAGTCGTCTCCACCGACCATTGCCCATTCTGTTTCAAGGAACAAAAAGAATTGGGCCGCGACGACTTCACGAAAATTCCCAACGGCGGCCCGGGCGTGGAGCATCGCATGAGCCTGATCTACTCCGGCGGCGTGGCCAGCGGCCGCTTCAATGTGAATCGTTTCGTGGAGCTGGTCTCGACCACGCCGGCAAAATTATTTGGCCTGTATCCGCGCAAAGGAACAATCGCGGTGGGCAGCGACGCCGACCTGGTCATCTTCGACCCCAAGCGCAAGCACACCATCAGCGCCGCGACCCATCACATGCGAGTCGACTACTCCATGTTCGAAGGAATCCAAGTCACGGGGATGGCGGACGTAGTCTTGTCGAGGGGAAGAGTCGTCGTTGAGGGAGACAAGTTCTTAGGCAAGGCTGGGCAAGGAGAATTCTTGCGACGCGCGACGTACGCGCAAGTCAACGGATAAGGCTCGAGGTTTTTAGCACGCTCGACGCTCGCCACGATGCCGTTTGCGCGACGCTGGCGGCTGGCTGCTGCGATCCGATCGCAGCGCTCGACCCGAAGGACAGACACGTTTCGACCCTTCCTAGCGGCGAGTTATATCGATTTAACTTTCGAGATTAACTCTATTGTTTTCAGGCGATTAGCGCCCGCTTTTCCCACAGGGTCGCGGCACCGCAAGTGTGCACTAATAAGGAGGTTAGCTGCCTGTTGCCTCGTTATTGATGCACTGGCCCGCGCCCTTTTTCGCGCGACCTCGACGGCGCTAACGCAGCGCTTTATATAGCGCCTGTTTCCAGCGCGCGTTGTCGATGGTCCAGCAGACTTTGGCTTTTCGTTGCAGCGCGGGTTGCCATACGGCTTGGTTGCGTTCGTCGTCGGCGACGTTGAGTTTGTCGACGATGGTGTTGCCGCGCGAGAGTTCACTCTGCGTCTCGACTTCGATGTAGTGATCGCTCCAGTTCGTGCCCACGGTTGGATCGATCGCCAGACACATGGCGACGGGATCGGGCAGGCAGATCCCGTCTTCGCCGGTTTGAGTCTTCAGCGCAACCCGAGCGTGGCTGTTGCATTCGATGGCGAAGCGGGCGAGCGGAGTACCCAACGCTTCGACTTGCGCAATGTCGGCCGGCCCGAGCACAGCCTCTCCACGGCACAAATGCCAGCCGATCAGCTCGACCGGCAATCCGCTGTGCATGACAATGCGTGCCGCCTCCGGGTCGACCCACATGTTGTATTCCGCCGCCGGAGTGACGTTGCCTTCGCAGCATGGATTCCCTCCCATGATCACGCAACGGCTGACCTTCGCCGCAATCTCTGGCCTGCGGGAAATCGCCAGCGCAACATTGGTCAGCGGGCCCAGCGTGACCAGGACCAGTCCGGGATTCGCCTCGATCGTGTCGATGATGGCGTCGACTGCATGTTTCTTCTCGGCGGCTTGCTTGGGTGCGGGATAGTTGTGATCGCCGAAACCGTCGCGGCCATGAAACCAGGTTGCGTTTTCGTAAGTTCGAAGCAGTGGCTTGGCCGCGCCCGCGAACACGGGAACGCTTGCGCTGCAGAGTTCCACCGTGTAAAGCGCGTTCCGAGTTGCTTGGTGGACGGGCACGTTGCCGGCGACGACGGTGATCGCGGCCACGCGCACGTCGGGCGCGCGCAAGGCCATGATGAGCGCGACCGCATCGTCGGAAGCCGTGTCGGTATCGATGAGAAAGGTGCGCGGCACGGGCGTAAGGATAGCAGACGATTCCCAGCAACTTCGCGCGCAGCGGCGGGCGCAGCTTGCCCGGACCACGGCTTCCGTTGACATCTTCGGGGTGTGCTGACTAGACTCGGCCTTCCCTGTAAGCGGACGGAAAGAGCCGAACTTCCATGGCAAAGCGCCCACGAATCGCGGTGATTGGCAGCGCGAATGTTGACCTGACCACGTTTGCCGATCGTTTTCCGAAGCCGGGCGAAACGATCTTCGGACAGAAATTCGATCTCGGCTTCGGCGGCAAGGGAGCAAACCAGGCGGTGGCCGCGCGTTTGTGCGGTGCGGAAGTTTTCATGGTGGCGCGCGTGGGGAGCGACCTCTTCGGTCCGGCAACGATTGAGAATTTCAAGAAGCAGGGAATCGATCCCACGCATGTGAAGCAGGTGGAGGGCGTGTCGAGCGGCGTGGCGCCCATCTTTGTCGAGCCTGACGGTCAGAATCGCATTCTGGTGGTGAAGGGTGCGAATGACGAGCTCAAGCCTGCCGACGTTGACGCTGCCGCCGAGATGCTGAAGACCGTCGACTGCATCGTACTGCAATTCGAGATTCCGGTGGAGACGGTTTATTACGCGGCGGAATTCGCGCGCCAGCATAGGATTCAGTGCATAGTGAATCCTGCGCCCGCGCAGCCGATCGACATGAGCGCATTGAAAGAGCTGGACTATTTCGTTCCCAACGAAACCGAAGCGGAGACGATTACCGGTTTGCCGGTGAAGAGTGTCGAAGATGCGAAAGTGTGCGCCGAGAAATTGGTGGGCAGCGGCGTGCGGCGAGTGATCATCACGCTGGGCGCGAAGGGATCGCTTCTGGCCGGCCGCGATGAAGCGGAGCACGTTCCACCATTCGCGGTGCAGAGCGTGGACAGTTCGGGCGCGGGCGATGCGTTCATTGGCAGCTTCGCGGTCTTCCTGGGCGAGGGAGTGCCCGAACGCGACGCGGTGCGGCGGGCGAATTTGTATGCCGGCTTATCGACGACCGGCGTGGGGACGCAGAAATCGTTTTATGACCGCGCGCGCTTCGATACAGAGTGGGCCGGTCGCTCGTGAGGATGCAGCCGGATGTCGCTCAAGCAGAATTTCTGACCGGCCTCGGAACTTTCCCGCGTGTTCCGTTTTGGAGCCGAGGTCTTTTGGTGTAGCGTTCGCCTCAATCTCCAACAAATACAAAACAAAGCAGATTTCCGCATGTGTCGATGCCAAAGATTGATTGCGCATTACAAGATTTGCACCGCGAAACCTCTTGACTAACCGGCAGGGGGCAATTTATAAGCCGTGTCTGCGGTTCGGGGACCTCTCAACTTCATGGGAAGGGGGAGGGTCTTTTTTCTTTGGGGCTTTCTTTGGGCAAAGGGCCGCTGGAAAGGCTTTGAAATGTCGAGCAAGAAAACGTGCTTCGCGGTGGCGTTGTGTGCGGTGGTCTGCCTGTTCAGTGCGCTTCTGCAAGGTCAGGCGACCGGAAGTTTTTCGGGCACAGTGTCGGACAATACCGGCGCGGTAGTGGCGGGCGCGAAGGTCACCGTCACGGCCCAGGCCACAAACGCAGCCCGCGATGCCGTGACCGACGATACCGGACACTTTCTTGTTCCCCTGCTCGGGGTCGGCGATTACTCGATCAAGGTCGAAGTCTCGGGCTTTAAGCCGGCGGAAGCGAAGGCAGTGCGGTTGCAGATTGACGAACACCGCGAGCTGGACTTCAAACTGGTTCCGGCATCGGTGACCACGAACGTAGAAGTGAGTGCGACCGAAGTGGCAGTGCAGACCACAAATGCCACGCTGGGTCAGGTCATCACGTCGACTGAAGTAGCCGAGTTGCCGTTGAATGGGCGCGATTTCGTGCAGTTGGCCACGCTCACACCTGGAGTCACGCAGGAAACCAACCCCGGCAGCTTTTTCAACGGAGGCCCGAGTAGCGAAGTCTCGGCGCGCGGAACGTATTCGCTGTCGGTCGGCGGATCCCGCGCCCAGAGCACGGACTGGCTGCTGGACGGTGTCGATAACAACGAATTGACGGCCGGTGGCATTTCGATTCTGCCTTCGATCGACGCAATTCAGGAATTCAAAGTTCTCACCTACAACTATTCGGCGGAGTGGGGCACACGCGCCGGCCCGACCGTGCTGGTAACGACGAAGTCCGGTTCGAACCAGTTCCACGGATCGCTGTTCGAGTTCTTCCGCAACACCAAGCTCGACGCCAGCACGTATTCGTTCGGCCAGGCGAACCCCAAGCAACAGTTCAACCTGAACCAGTTTGGCGGCGCGCTCGGTGGCGCCATCCAGAAGGACAAGACATTTTTCTTCCTCGACTATCAGGCGAAGCGGCAGCGGCACGGCATTCCGTTCACGGGAGTGATTCCAACTCCGGCGATGATGGGCGGCGACTTCAGCAGTGATCCTTTCGGTGTGGCACGTCCGGGCGCTTTCGACTACGTGAACAATCCAACGAATGCGGACGGTTTCCCCGACCTCGTCAACCCATATACCTTGAGTCCATTTCAGTGCGACGGGTTAGGCAATCCACTCCCGACGGCTGACGGAACTCAGGCCGCCGGAACGGCCTGCAACAAGATTCCCACAGGACTCGCCGGCAGCGGAGGAATGGCGGATCCGGCGGGTCTCGCACTGGTTCGACTTTACCCTCAAAGCAACGCGGCGAATGCACAGCTCGGCTATAACTACACCAACACTCCAGTGAGGAGACTTAACGAGGGCGAGTTCGACATCCGCCTGGACCACAACTTTTCCAGCAAAGACCTAGCCTTCGCACGTTTCAGCTACGACCAGGCTGTCTCGTTTGTGCCCGGAGGTTCGCCGGGATTCGCCGAGCAGGGAGCCTTCGCCAGCACGCAGAACATCACCAATCACGGGCGGAATGTCGCTGTTTCCGAACAGCACATTTTCTCCCCTAGGACGATCAACCAGTTCAACGCCGGTTTTAATCGCATCTTCAACCACATCCTGTCGTTCGGCACGGGAACCTGCGAAGCGGCGAAACTCGGCATTCAGGGCGCCGATCTGGGCGGCGCCTGCGACAGCATCACCGGGTATCCCTCGAGTCTGAACCAATCTTCGAAAGACTGCGTGGGTTGTGGTTTGAGCTCGACGCAGCTCACCGGCTACTGGTCGGTTGGAGATCGCGGATTTTCGCCCTTTCAGGGCGGGACCAATGTATGGTCGGCCTCGGATGCGCTGGAAATGATTCGTGGCAAGCACGAGATTCACGTGGGTATCGGAGTCCGCGCCAACCAAATGAACGTCCTCACCAACGGATTTGGCGACGGGTACTTTCTGGTGTTTGGCAGTTTCACCAACGACGCTGTGGCTGATTTGCTGCTTGGTCAGGTCGGCGGCTCGATTCACGATCAGACCTTCCTGGGCGCAACCACCGGACGCCGGTGGAAAATGTTCCGCCCGTTTGTGCAGGACGATTGGCGCGTCAGCGACAATCTGACAGTCAATCTGGGGGTCGCCTGGTCGTTGAGCACTCCTATCACGGAGGCCGATGGTCGCCAGTCAAACTTTAACTACGCGACTGGACAGTACTTGATCGCCGGTTCGGCGCCTGGCATTTCTGGTTGCGCCAACTGTGTGCGCACGGGCGGAAATGTGGGGATCCAATTCGATAAGACGGCCTTCGAGCCGCGCATCGGTTTCGCGTGGAAGCCCCTAGGCCTGCAAAGTACAGTAGTCCGCGGCGGTTACGCGATCTACCACGACTCGGCGTGGAGCCAGGGAGCGCAGGGTCTATGGCAGAATCCTCCATACTATGCCGAGGCCGATAATTTTAATTACTTCCCGAGCAATCCCTGCCCCTATGGCAACGCGCTCGCGGGAGCGCCCCAGAATTGCGGAGTGCAGCTCAGTTTCCTGCAGAATCCAACACCCGGTGTTTTGCAGCCGATCCTGTCGGCTCCGAGCCCAGACAGCTTTACGGGAACGATCCAGACGCAGAACCTGAATTTCAAGCAGGGAATGGTGCAGCAGTTCAATCTGAACGTGGAGCGCCAGTTGCCGGGTGAAGTCGTTCTGACCGCCGGCTATGCCGGGGCTCGCAGCACGCACATTCTGAACGACGGGCTCAATCAAAACCTGGGATCGCCATCGGCATGCGGGAACGTCCCGGGTTACACGCTCGGGTGCGGCCCCGGTGGGACGTCGTTCACAGCGCCCTATGGGCCGTTTACCGCCGTTGACAACAATAGCGACAACGGCCAGGGCTCGCTACGATTCCCTTCAGGTCAAGGCCGAAAAAAATGCGCGCCATGGCCTCTACGCGCTGTTGAGCTACACCTACTCGCGAACGTTTGACTCCGGCATGCCGGACGGACTTGGAACGCTTCCCGGTGCGATGTATTGGCCGCTGCCTGGAGCGCAGAAGGCGGACTGGGGTTTGTCGCAGATCAACCTCAACAACCAATTCACCGCTAGTGTTCTGTATGACTTGCCATTCGGGAAAGGCAAGCACTATGGCAGCAGCTGGAACGGCGCTGTCAACTCGATTCTGGGCGGCTGGAAGGTCAACGTAATCGAGAAAGCCATCTCCGGATTCCCGCTGTTTGTAGTGAACAGCAACAACCAGTCGGGCGTGAATTTCATGTGGAACGGAAATGTGCTGAACCGGCCGGATGAGGTTGGCGATCCCAATCGGGGTGGCCCAGAAGGAGGTCGTACCGACTGCCCGGCTCATGTACACACGTTGCAGAATTGGTTTAATCCTTGTGCTTTCGCAGCAGCTCCGACCTTCGTCATCAATCCCGGGCCGCAACAATTCACGGTCGGTGAACTGGGGACTGCTCCGCGCGCGCCAGTATATGGCCCGCGCTTCGTGAATACCGATTTTTCGGCGATCAAGGACTTCCCCTTATCGTTCCGAGAAGGGACTTTTATCCAGTTCCGCGCAGAGTTCTTTAATCTGTTCAACCATCCACATTTCTTCCTGCCGGGCTCCAGTGCCAGTTCAATGCAGGACATGGCGAGCTCTTCAACTTTCGGCGTCGTCAACTCGACGCTGAACGATCCGCGATTTATCCAGTTTGCCGTGAAGGTTATTTTCTAAGGGCGAATTGAGTGGGACTTTCGATAACGGGCAGGCTGGGCACGACTCAGTCTGCCCTTTAGTTTGCGCAGCAACTGACGGAGGATGGATGAAACGGGATTGCCGGAGATTCGCGCTTTTGTTTCAGTTGGTTTTCCTTCTAGGATATTCCTTCGCCTCCGCGCAGGCGCGGCGGAAGGTCATTGTCAACGAAGACTTTTCCGGGCCCGGCGGGAGCAACATGCAGACGCTGATGGTGATGGTGCAGTCGCCGCAGGTGGAGGTGCTGGGTCTTCACCGTCGTGAGCGGGGATCAGTGGCGTGACGAGGAAGTGGCGCATACGCTGCGACTGCTGGAGATCATGGGGCGCACCGATATTCCCGTGGTGCCGGGGGCGACGTTTCCTTTGGTTCGCCGGCGCGAGGAATCACAGTTATGGCAGCAGCGTTATGGCAAGGTGGCGTATGCCGGGGCGTGGGACGATCGCTGGTGGCATGAGGCGTCTGTCGTTCCCCCGCTGCCCGAGGGGCAGCCGACCACCAAGCCCGCCGACGAAGACGCGGCGCACTTTCTGATTCGCATGGTGCACAAGTATCCGCACGAAGTCACCATCTACGAAGGCGGGCCGATGACCAATCTCGCGCTGGCAATTTCTCTCGACCCGCAGTTCCCGGAACTGGCGCAGGAACTGGTTTTCATGGGTGGAAGTCTGAGTCCGCAGACGGATAATCCTGAGTTTCTGAATAATCCGCGGCACGAGTTTAATTTCTGGTTCGATCCGGAGGCGGCGGAGATTGTGCTGCGCGCTCCGTGGAAGAAAATTGTCTGCACGCCGGTCGACATTTCGGTGAAGACGCGCATGACGGCGGCGATGGTGAAGCAGATCGAGGCCAGCGGAACGCCACTCGCTCGCTACATTGCGAAGTTCTCCATTTTCACCACGCCCGGCTCCGCCATTATGTGGGACGAAATCGCGGCGGAGGCGTGGATCGATGCCTCGCTGATCACGCGAAGCGAAACTCGCTACATGGGCGTGAATCTGGATCGTGGCGCGGGCTACGGCGATACGCTCACGTGGAGTCTCAAGGACAACGTGAGACCGGGCGCGCAGCCGGTGGAGATTCAGTTCGATCTCGATACGGAAAAGTTCTATCGCATGTTTGTGGGGTTGATGTCGGCGGCCACGCCGAAGTAGGCGCGTGAACGTAGATTTCCCCGGGCGGGGCGTCCGAGGCTCCACGATTTACTTCCGATTTCACGGCCGAATTGGCGCTCGGTTCGCTAACGGCATACAATAACAAGCTGCGAGTTTTTCAAATATGTCCCCCATTCCTGACGATCTCACCACAGTGAAAGACGACATGGTTGCCTTCATTGAGGGCCATGGCATGCGCCGTTTTCACGGCTATGTCGATTACGAAGAAGTGCAGTGCGTGATGTGGGAAATGGGAGACAATCCCGACGGCTGGAAAGATTTTGTCGAACTGGCGAAGGCGTCGGCAGCTCCGTTCCTCACCATGCACGTCTGGACGCTGGAGCGCACCGAACTGGATGAGATGGTGCAGCGGCTCACTAACTCGGAGTTCACCGACACCGACGACGTGGAAGATGCGCGCTGGCTGAAGGCCCACACGGGCAAGGTTGGCTTTCTGCAGCTGGGCTGGGCGTACCAGGGATCGATGTTTTTGTGCGAGGTGAGCACCGAGTGGTACGAAAAATATCAGCGACTGCTCGAACGTCTCCGACGAATTCGGCGGTCTCACCATGGATGAGCCCGATCAGGACGAAGAAAATTAGAGCTCGAGTGGGAACCGGTCCAGGCCGCGCAGCTCGGCAGCCGCTGAGCAGCCCGTTCCCGCAGTAGACTGTTACATCCCGATGCGCTGGATTCACACGCCCGCCGATCCCACTCTGGTTGACTCACTTGCTTCGGGAATAGGCAGCAACCCAGTGCTCCGAGGTGGCGGCAGTGAACGCACCGCGCATATCCTCGCGCCGTTGCTTCTTCGCCGCGGCATCTGCGACGCCGAATCGGCTGCGAAGTTTCTTTCGCCCGCACTCTCCCATCTCCACGCGCCGGAATTGATGACCGGCTTGCCCGCCGCCGTCGATCGCATCGACGCCGCCATCGAGCGCAAAGAACCGATTCTGATTTACGGCGACTACGACGTGGACGGGACGATGGCCGTCATCATTCTGAAGACGGCGATCGAATTGTGCGGAGGAGCGGCGGATTTCCACGTGCCGCACCGCATCCGCGAAGGCTACGACATGCGCGACGATGTGATCGAGCGCGCCGCGGCGGCGGGCGTTCGCCTGATCGTCAGCGTGGACATGGGCATTCGGGCCTTCGCGCCGGCGGAAACGGCGCAGCGGCTGGGTGTCGATCTGATCGTGACTGATCATCACCTGCCCGGACCTGACGGCGTGCCGAAGGCGCTGGCGGTGGTGAATCCGAATCAGAAATGCTGCGAGTATCCGTACAAGCAGTTGTGCGGCGCGGGCGTTGCGTTCAAAGTGGCCCAGGGATTGATGCATCGTCGCCTCGACGCGAAAGATCAGAATCGCTACCTGCTGTCGTTTATGAAGGTGGTTGCGATTGCGACCATCGCCGACGCCGTGCCGCTGACGGGCGAGAACCGCGTGTTCGCGTCGCTGGGCCTGGATGCGCTGCGCCGGGCCGTAAATCCCGGGTTGAAGGCGTTGCTCGAAGTGGCGCAGATTTCGGCGAAGCGTCCGCCAACCTCGGGTGAGGTCGGATTTCGCATTGCGCCGCGCATCAACGCCGCCGGACGCATGGACGTGGCCCGCGATGTGATCGAACTCTTCAGCGTAAAAGATGTGGCACGGGCGCGAGAACTGGCGGCGAAGCTCGACCAACTCAACTCCGATCGCCAGGAAGAAGAGCGGCGAATCCTGCGCGCGGTGGAAGAGCGCTTTAGCCACGACCCCGCGCTGTGCGACGCCTATTGCATTGTTGTCGACGGAGAAGACTGGCATCGCGGCGTGATCGGCATTACGGCGACGCGGGTGGTGGAGCGCTACAACCGGCCGGTGCTGGTGATCTCACGCCAAGGAGAGGAAGCGTTCGGATCGGGCCGCTCGATCAAAGCATTTCACTTGCTGGAGGCGATCGAGTCGTGCGGCAATTTATTCTCGCGCTACGGCGGCCACGCCCATGCCTGCGGATTCGCCATGCCCAGCGCTAACGTCGGCGAACTACGCACGCGGCTGGACGCGTTTGCCCGGGCGCGGCTCACGCTTGCGGATTTCGATCCGGTGCTCGATGTCGATGCCGACCTGCATCTGGGAGAGATCACGCCGCAGCTGTTTCAGGCCTTGCGCATGCTGGAGCCCTATGGAGTAGGGAATCCCGAGCCTGTGTTCTGCGACGCGCAACGCGCAGTTGGCCGCGCCTCCGCGGATTCTGAAAGACAAGCATGTCAAGCTGAAAGTCAGAGCGGAAGCCGCCAGAAAAGAAGATACTCGCGACCCGCCGTCTCAGGAACTTTCGGCCGAGGCGATTCTGGCTACACCGCGCTGTCATCCCGACGGCGCCGCCATTCGCCGCGAAGAGCGGACGACGGCGTTGGCGGAAGCAGCTCGGCTGAGAGCTGACCAGCCAGAGCTGAGAACCGCTCTCAACGTCACCTTCGATGCCCTGGGCTGGAACATGGCCGAGCGCTTGCAACAGACTCCGCTCCTGGCCGGCGATTCGATCGATATTGCTTTCACCATCGGACACAACGACCATCCCGAATACGGTGGGCTGGAACTCTCGCTGCGGGATTTTCGCACCCCCGCCGTTGAGAACAGGAACGATGTGCGGGCGGTCTCAGCCGCGACTATTCCCGCCATGGGATGAGTCTGGTTACTAGAGTGTTCCGGACTGGGTTCCGGCGCTCATGTTTAGGCTACACTGGGGTCATGTCTTCTTCCCGACAGATCGTTCGCCTCGCTTTATTGCTGATCGTGCTCTCGATCCTGGTCGGGTGCAACGCTCTGAATCCCTTTTGCGGCAGCGCCCGCGCGGTGCCCGTCCTCACTTCGATCACACCAAGCTCCGTGCCTTTAGCACAACTGCCGTCTCCGCTCGTCATCACTGCAGTTGGCACCCATTTCCTTTCTTCCTCTGAAGTAGTCTTTAACGGCGATACCTTCCCCGCGGTTGTGGTCAGCAGCACCGAGCTGACGGTTACGCTTCCATCGACCGCGGTCCCCACTGCTGGAACCTTCAGCTTCGAGGTGCGTACGCCGGCCGGCAATACCGGAGCCGTCGGTTGCTCCAGTGGTGGTACCAGCAGCGCGCAAACACTTACCGTCAACTGATCGCTTGCAACCTAGTTGAGGCAAGCGCGCTGTCGCGGGATTCCCTTACCACAAGTGGTAGTGCCCATCCCGGCGCGCCATTTCCACTTCCACGCCGAATAGTTCTGTCAAGCGATCGACTTGCAGGATTTCTTCTTTTGGACCGTCGGCGACGATGCGGCCCTCGCTCATCAGCACCACGCGCTGAATCTCCGGGACGATGTCAGCGAGTTCGTGGGTGACAAGGATGATCGCGGTGCCGGTGTTCGCCAGGGCTCGCATGGTATGGCGCACGCTTTGTTGCGCTGCGAGGTCGAGCGAGTTACAGGGCTCGTCGAAGAGCAGGGCGCGTGGCTTGTGGACTAATGCGCGCGCGATCAGGACGCGGCGCGCTTCACCGGACGACATTGCTTCGACGGGACGGTCCGCGAGATGAGAAATCTTTAATTCGGCCAGCGCGGCGTCGGCGAGTTTGATCTTCTCAGGATCGACGGTGTGGTTGGGCCAGATGGCGGTACTGCTGAAAAATCCCGAGAGCACGACGTCGCGCCCGCTGGCTTCGCCGGTGACCGAGAGCATCAGGTCGTTGGAAACAATTCCCATGTGCTGGCGGAGTTTGAAGACGTCCCAGGTGTCGTGGCCGAGGAGTTTCATCCACGAATCGTCTCTCGCGTCGTCCCGTACGACGGGATAGCACTCGCGAGTAATCGTCTTGATCAGGGTGGATTTGCCGCAGCCGTTGGGGCCGAGAATGGCGACGTGTTCGTCGGCGCCGATGCGCAGGGTGAAGCCGTCGAGCGCGATCTTCTGGCCGCGCATCACGCGGAGGTTGTGGAAGTCGAGCAGGGGCGGAGATTCGATCATAGCGGTCGAGTGCGTGATTCAAGTGTAGATGAAGTGGCGCGGAGTCGCCGGGGCAGGGATGCTTCGACTGCGAACGAGTGCCGCTTTGCGGCGCTCGTTCTTCGCTCTGCATGACAATTTCGAGGACTAGAAGGGATTAGTTGTGTTTGCGGTACATTTGGCCGTTCCAGCCCATCATGGCTTTGCCTTGGAATATTTCCTTTGACTTGGTGCTGCTTTCGACTTCGACCAGAGCGGTGTCGGTCTGGACCAGGCAGTGGCCGTTGGCGAGGGCGGCGAAGACGGTGATTTCGGGCAGGTTGGAATCCCAGCGCCAGAGATCTTTTCCGGAGCGGACGTTAAAAGCGATCAAGATGCCGGCGCGCGTGGCGAAGGCGACGTCGTCGTTGCCGATGACCATGTCGTCGTGCAGCGGGCCGGTGTATTTTGGGAGCGGATATTTGTAGGCGACTTCGCCTTGATCGTCGACGCGGTAGACGAATTCGTCGGCGCCGGAGGTTGTGCCTTCCCAACCGGATTGATGGGAGGACTGAACCGGAATCAGCGTGCCGTTCAGATTGTCGGTCATGACGCCGTTGGTGGGCGAAAGCGTTGTGATGGGTGCGGTGAGCGGTTGTTCGCCTTTGTAGTTCTCAACCAGGATGGAGTGATAACTTCCGTCCTGATGAATTTGCCAGAGAATGAGATTTTCGTTGCGCGTCAGGGAGATGTCGGCGGCATTCACGGCCGATCCGGGCTTGCATTTTGCGATGGCGAGTTTGCGGTCATTCTGGGTGAAGGCGAGGTAGGCGAATCCGTCCATGTTGACCATCACGCGGCTGACGCTGGCGCGGGCGGGAGTAGACGCTGAGCTCGACGTGCAGGTGAATCCCGCACCGTCCTTCTTGACGTTGACGAACCGATCTTGCGAGGCGGGCACGGGCAGTTCGAACAGTTTCGTGCCGGCTGCGTCGTCGAGCGCGGTGAGGCTGGTGGCGGTGCCGTAGGACGACTGGTTGATGAGATACAAGATGTGATCGGTGCTGATGGCGAGGCCCTTGCGCAGGCCGGTCCAGGTGTGCTGCCAGCGGAGTTTGCCGTCTTTGCCGACAGTGTAGAGCGTGTAGGACGTTGGCGTTGTGGCGCTGATGAGCGCGCCGCCGAGCCAGTCGCCGCAGATCAATTCCACATCGTGAGTTTTTTCCGGCATGAGCCAGGTCCAGGCCTGGATGCCGTTGTCTTGATCGGCGCGGAGATAGGTGTCGCCGCTGGTGGTTTGTTCCAGAGAAAATATGCTGGGCCCGTCTGGAGTGGGGACGGCAGGAAGGTCGCCGGCTTCGCGGCCGATGGGGTCGAGTCCCCAGTTTGTGGTATCGGGTGGAACGGGGCGCAGGGCGGACCAGATCTTGATGTCGCGAAATCGCATTTCACCGTTGAGAATGGCGCTGACGCGGACCGTACCCACGGCTTTGGCGTGCAGCACGGTGAGTCCAGTCTTCTTCTTGGAGGTCGGCGAGGTCGGGATTGTCCACGGACCACTGAGCGCCGTGGAGTTCCTGGGCGTTATCGTCGAGCAACTGCAGGGGACGGTCGGCGCCCATCTGAATGTTGATGCGGTTGGGAGAAATCCGCCAGCCGGCTTCGGTGGCTTCCTGCGCGGAAAGCAGGAGGGAACAGATGGCGATGAAGCTCAGGATGAGGACGATGGGACGCAGGCTGCGAGGCATGGGAACACTCCAGCCTGACGGTAAAGGCAGGGGGAGGGCGGGACAAGTTACACGCGTAACCTTTCAAGGGTCTTACCGAATTGGATAAGGCGTCCCGATTGCTTTGGTTTAGTATGGGCAATCGTCGCGAGGTTCTCTGACCATGCAGTTGATGATCCGCATTCGGCAGGCTCTCGGGCGGGCGCGGTTTGGGGTGTGGACGGTGGCGCTGACGTATGCGATCTCATTGCTGGTTGGGGCGGGGCTGGTACATGGCGGGAACCGGTTTGCACTGGGGTATCGCGACCGGCTCGTGGGTAAGGCGCAGAACGGCTTCGGTGATCCTGCAGAATCTTCAGAAGGGCAATCGGTTGCGGGCAGCCGGATTGGATGCGGCCGGCAACGCGCTGGCGGGATTGGCCAGCCTGGGAGCGGGCTACTTTCCGCCGGCCGGGTACTGGGTCACGGCTCTTCGCGGGTGGGTGGGCGGCGTGGTTTCGGTGGACGACGCTCATCACAGCCGGCTGAGTTCGTCGTGGGAAGCTTTTTATTATCTGACGACGCTGTTCCTGCAACTGATCCCGTATTCGCTGGCTGGCGGGGCGGGGATTAACCTGGGGATGGCGGCATTTACCAGGCGAGGGCGAGCCGCTTATCAGGGACCGCGGGTGCGGTGGCTGCTGATTCCTTATGAAGCCCTCGGCGATGCGGGATGGATTTACCTGGCGTCGTTGCCGCTGTTCGGGATCGCATCGATTTTTGAATTCGTGGCCGCGTGAGTTTTTGGTCGCGCGGTTTTTGGCTTTGGAATCGCAGTCACCTTCATCATGGGTCGTAAGTGGCTACTCGCGGGATTCCTGACTGCTGTGCTGAGCGGTGGCGGGTTGGCACAGATCGGTGCTAGGCCGGCGAGTTCTCCGCAGACTTCCTCTCGTCAGACTCCTCCAAAAAATAATGTTGACGCGGCGGCGGGCAGCGAGGCTTGCGCTGGATGTCACGCGGAGATTTACAAGTCTTATTCGAAAACCGTGATGGCGGGGGCTAGTGGTGCGGCTGCCGACGGAGTCATTACCGGGGAGTTCGTCCACAAGGAATCGGGGGTGCGTTATCGGGTGTATGAGAAAGATGGGCACGCGTGGATGAGTTACGAGCGCGAGAAAGAGAATTCATTTCGCGGGGAGCGGGAGCTTCTGTATTTCATTGGGTCGGGGGTGAAGGGGCGCAGTTATCTGTTTTCGGTGCAGGGATTTTTGTTTGAGACTCCGATTAACTGGTACTCGCAGGAACATCGGTGGAACATGACTCCGGCGTACACCGAGGCGCGCGAGAGTCCGATGAATCTGCCGTCGTATGTGGACTGTTTGAATTGCCATACCAGCGGGCGTGCAGGCTCCGGTAACCGGGACTGATAGCAAGTACTCGGGCAAGCCGTTTTTGCATGGAGGTATTGCTTGTCAGCGATGTCATGGAGTGGGCGAAGGGCATGGGGCGGCGAATGTTTCTTCCATTGTGAATCCGGCGAAGTTGGCGGCGGAGCGGCGGGATGGGATTTGCATGGAGTGTCATTTTGAGGGGACGGTTGCGATCGCGCAGCCGGGGAAGCAGCTTTATCAGTTTCAGCCGGGGGAACGGCTGGCGGATTACATCCATTACTTTTTGTTGAGCGATGGGCAGACGCAGAAGGCGCAGGCGGTGAGCCAGTTCGAGGCGCTTTCGCTCAGCGCGTGCAAGCGCAAGTCGGGGGACAAGATGTGGTGCGGGAGCTGTCATGATCCGCACAGCAAGCCGGGCGCGGCGGAGAAGGCCGCGTATTACCGGGGAAAATGTTTGAGCTGTCATGGCGAGGCGTTTGCGGCGAAGCACCATCCGGATAAATCGGATTGCGTGGCGTGCCACATGCCGGCGCTGCCGAGCAAAGATGTAGCGCATACTGAGGCAACGGATCACCGGATTCTGCGCTATCCGAATGGGCCGCAGTTGGAGAGTCCGCAACTGGGTGCGGCGCCGCGGCTGGCGTCGTTTCCTGAGCGCGATGCGGAACTCGTGACTTCGCGGGATCTTGCGCTGGCTTGGGAATCGCTGGCGCAGCGCGGAGTGGCGGGGGCAGCGCGGCAGGCGGAACAGTATTTGCGGAAGGCGGTCGAGGAGCGGCCGGAGGATGCGGTGCTGCTGGCAACGCTGGGATTTGTGGAGCAGGAACATGGGCATGAGACAGAAGCGCGCGGACTTTATGAGCGGGCGCTGAAGGCGGACCCGCTGTCGAACGAGGCGGCCACGAATCTGGGAACGCT
The DNA here is from genome assembly GCA_963709385.1 of uncultured Acidobacteriaceae bacterium. Taxonomy (GTDB): domain Bacteria; phylum Acidobacteriota; class Terriglobia; order Terriglobales; family Acidobacteriaceae; genus Sulfotelmatobacter. The sequence goes on along the minus strand of CAVPWD010000020.1, from coordinate 105,454 downwards.
GGAGGCGCGGGCTGGGCATGCGCGGCGGGCGGTCGAGTTGTGGCAGGAAGCGTTTGAGCGCGCGCCGCATCGCAGCGCGATTGGGATGAACCTGGCCATGACATTCTGCGCGGCGGGACAGCCGGAAGAGGCGCGGCGCTATGTGAAGAGAGTGCTGGAGTTTAATCCGGATTACGGGAAGGCGAAGGTATTGCTGGGGCATCTGAATGAGGATCCGGCGCAGTGCAGGTGATTGCCGCGGGTAAAGCAGGTTCCCTTCGGCAAGCTCAGGGCAGGCTCTCACCCGCGCTTTGCGGGGTTCGGAATCACAATAATTATTGGTGAGTAATGACAGTGTGGTCAGTAGCTGCTACGTGGGTTGATTCTGACTGTCGGGGCGGTGCGGTTTTATGAGGACATACGCTGCGGCTAACGCGGCGATGCAGGCCAGGCCGCTCCCCAGGTTCACTAAGGGATACAACCAGGTTTGGACGAGGGCGATCGTTACCATTACGAGGCCGACGATTGATCCCCACTTTCCCAGCGGCGAACGCAGAGCTAGGGCGGCGAGTTCTTCTCGTGTACGGCGACGGCGGAAGTTGATGTGGGCGGCCAGAGAGACCAGCCACGACAGAATCATGCCGGTGAATGCGGCTCCGACGATGTAGCGGAAGGCGTTTTGTGGCGCCCAGAGGACTAGCGCCAGCGCGAAGAGAATTCCGAAGGAAGAGATCGCTACTGCGTATTGCGGCGAGCCGGAATGGTTTAGTCGGCCGAGTCTTGCTGGAGCCCATCCGGTGCGGGCGAGGGAGAAGATCATGCGGGAGCAGGCGTAGAGCGCGGCGTTGGCGCCGGAGAGCGCCGCGGTGAGGACCACGAAGTTCATCACGGCCGAGGCGTGCGGAATTTTTACCGTGCGGAAAGTGGTGACGAAGGGGCTCTCGGTGACTCCGGCGTGGTTCCATGGCATGAGGCCGAGGAGCACGACCATCGCGCCGACATAAACAAACGTGAGCGTCAGGAAAGTGAGCCAGACGGCGCGCGGAGTTTCCTTGGGTGAGCGCGATTCGCCGGTGGTGACCGCGACCATTTCGACTCCGCCGAAACTGTAGACGGCGAAGGTCATGGCGATGAGCGGGCGACCAGGGGCCTTTTGGGAAGAATCCACCGTGGGCGTGGTATTGGGGGGTGACCCGGCCGCCGATCAGCAACGCCGCGCCTATCAAGATGAAAGCGACGATGGTGGCCAGTTTGATCATGGAGAGCCAGAACTCGGCGCGTCCATAGGAGCCGACGCTGCGCAGATTGATGACGAGCAGGAGCGCGGAGAAAACCAGAATCCAAATGTAGGAGCGGATGCCGGGGAACCAGTACGACATGTATGTGGCCGCTGCAACCATTTCGGCGCCGATGGCGAGCGAGAGGCCGACCCAGTATCCGGCGCGGGCGATGAATCCAGCGAAGGGGCCGATGTAGAGTTCGCCGTAGACGCCGAAACTTCCGGCGGCGGGATGAGCGCAGGCCAGTTCGCCGAGGGCCATGGCGACGGTCCAGTTGATGAAGGCGGCGGCCAGAAAGCTGAGGATAGCGGCGGGGCCGGCGACCTCCATAGCCGCGCCCGATCCAAGGAGCAGGCCGGTTCCGATGGAGCCTCCAACGGCGACCATCGCCATTTGCCCGGCGGTCAATTGGTGGTGGAGGCCGGCCTCGTTTGTGGGCGGCGGAGGAGTGGGGGCGTTGGAAGGCAAGGGAGCAAGATATCAAAAAAGAGTGGGATGCCCAAGGCGGTCCCCATCGACAAATGTGGCGGTGACCTTCGTAATCGCCAGGGGTCGTTACTGCGTTGCCGCTGGTTGGGGGCACTCCTAGAATCGGAGCAGGGATACTCCGCTCCGAATCCGCATGCCTGAGATCACAAAACGACTGGACCGGGCCGAAATGGCCAAGCGCGTCGAGCGCGCGGAGAAGCTTCTGCAAAAGGGCAAGACTGCCGAGGCACTGGAAGAGTATTCGCAGGTCCTGCGGGACGATCCTGAGAACGATGTAGTACGGCAGCTGGCGGCGGATCTGTGCCTTTCACTGGGGCGAAATCCGGATGCGGTTCGATTGCTGGGCGAGTTGTTTGAACGGCAGGTGGCAGCCGGAGATGCGACCCGCGCCAGCCTGACCTACAAGAAGTTGGCCCGGCATGGAAGCCCGACCTGGCAGCAGAAATTTCGCTTCGGACAACTGCTGGAAGGGTCGAACAAGAAGCTGGCCGTGGGCACGTATGAAGCGGCTCTGCTGGACCTGACCAAGCTGGGGAAGAAGCAGGAAGCGGCTGAAATTCTGGCCCGCATTGTGGCGCTGGAACCGATCCAGGCAAATTATCTGCGGGTGGCGGAACTGGCGTCGGAGGCGGGCAATCACAAGGTCGCAGCGACGGCGTTTCAACGGGTCGCCCAGCTGACCACGACTGAAGGCGGAGATGCGGCGCAGTGGTACGAGCGCGCGTATCAGGAAGATTCCTCTGACCAGAGCATTGCGCTCGCCTATGGGAAGACGCTGCTCACGCAAGGGCAAATCGGCGCGGCAATTTTCATTCTCGAGCCGCAGTTGAATTCCGGACAGGTGACGGCGGAGCTACGGGAAACATACGCGACGGCGCTGGTGGCGGCGGGGCGGTATGCCGAGGCCGAGCCGCTGGTGTGGGCGCTGTTCGAACAGAATCCAGCGCGGGTGCAGCAGGTGATCGCGCTGATCGGGCACTTGCTAGATGGCGAGCAGGACGATGCGGCGGTGGCACTGGCGCGCAAGCTGGAACAATTTCAACGTCGGCGCGGGGAGCGGCGGCAGTTCATTGCGATCATGGAAGACATTACGGCGGCGCATCGGGCATCGCCGCTGGCGCTGGAATTTCTCAGCGAACTGTATAACGCGTCGAATCGTGAAAACGATTATTGCCAGACGCTGCTGAAACTCTTCGATCTCTACGTCAGCACGGGCGAATTCGCCAAAGCGGCGGAGTGTCTGGATCGCGCGGCGGAAGTCGATCCCTACGAGCCGGGACATCTGAAGCGGCTGGACATGCTCAAGGGCAAAGTTGAAGACGGGCGGTTCAAGGTAATCTCGTCGCGCTTCAGTTCCGCGGCCAAAGCTCCCGAGGAACCGGTGCACGCGGAAGGACCGACGCTGGGAGCTTCGACCCTGCAGGATTTGATGTTGCAGGCGGAAATCCTGGTGCAGTACGGGATGCGGAATAAAGCAGTCGAACGGCTGCAGAGAATTCAGGAACTGTTTCCGCGCGAAGAAGAACGGAACGAAGATTTGCAGCGGCTCTACTTGTCGGCGGGAGTGACGCCGCGCTATGCGGGGTCGGCGCCCTTGCCTCCGGCGGCCGCGCCAGCACCGGTCGCGCCGGTGGCGCCTGCATCCGATCCGGCGGCCGATGTACGCAGCTTTACGCGAGTGGCGGAGATTACGCGCAAGTTGTATCACCAGGGCACGGCCCCGGCGGTGCTGAGCACGGCGGTGAAAGAGATTGGCGGACACTGGGAAGCGTCGCGCTGCATCGCGGCGATGGGCAAGCCCGGGCAGTCGCCGACCGCGGTGGACGAATACTGTGCCGAGGGACTGAAGAAGAGCAGTTCGGCTTCGATTGCGGAGCTGGTGGCTTGTCTGCATAAAGCGGTCGAAGGTCACGAACCGCTGGCCATCAATGACGCGCAGAAAGCCGTGGCATTGCAGGCGGCGCGCAAGGCGGTCACCGAATTGGGTGCGGCGTGCGTGCTGGCGGTTCCGCTCAGCGACGGCGAAGATACGGTCGGGTTGCTGGTGCTGGTACACAGCAAGCCGCGAGTTTGGCAGCAGGCGGATATGGTTGTGCTGAAGACCGTTGCCGATCAGATGGTGATCGCGCTGAATAACGCCGGGCTGCGGCGGCTGGTGAAAAATCTTTCGGTGACGGATGAGAAATCCGGCTTGCTGAAGCGCGCATCATACATCGATCTGCTCATGGCCGAGAGTAAGCGGGCGGTGCAGAATTCGTCGGCGCTGTCGGTGCTGCTGCTGCAGTTTGGCAAAAGCGGCGCCATGATCAAGGAATACGGCGAGGCGGACGTGCAGGGCATGATGGAGAAGGCGGGACAATTGTTCGCCGCCAACATCCGCACCAACGATCTGGCATTTCGCTACGACACCACGACCATCGCGATTCTGTTGGGCGAGACGGCGGAAAAGGAAGCGATGCTGGCAGTGGAAAAACTTCGCAAGATTATCGCTGAAGTGCGGCTGGGTGCCAAAGATGAAACAGTCAAGGGCCATCCGGCGCAGTTCTCGGCGGGACTGGCGGAGGCTGTGATTCGCACGGAATACGATCCAATCGATGTGGTCACGGAAGTGATCAATCGCGCCGAGCACGCTCTAGCGCAGGCCATGGCGCAGGGGCCGGGGAAGATTGTGGCTCTCGGTCCGGCGGCGCTGGCCGCAGGCGCGGTGGCGTAAGAGTTCCCGTTCGTTCCAATTCTGGTTTCAGCCTTTGCGCTTGTGCTCGCGATGCCAGTGTGATATTTTTTGCTCGCGTTATCCCCTACCGTCGGCTTGGCCATCTCTGAAGTTATTACCCTGTCGGGAGTAGTGCGCCTGTTTGTTCTGCTGTGGGGGCTGTCCACTTCGATTACGAGCGGAGTGCTGAGGACAACTCGGCTCCTATTTCGTGCACCATAAGCGCAAGGAACACTCAAGGAGACGAAGATGAAACACTTTCAGGCATTGAGGAATCTGGTCATGGTCGTGATTACCACGGCTGTGATCGCCATGACTCTAACGGTAGCGGCCGCAGCCCAGGCGCGCCAGTTCAAGGTATTGCATGAATTCCGTGGAAATTTCGACGGAACAGCGCCCACGGCCGCATTGATCGAAGACTCGAACGGAAATCTGTACGGCACAACGATCACGGGGGGCATTAACAACAGCAACGTTTGCGGGGGGGGATGCGGCACGGTTTTCGAATTGTCACCAAAGGTGGGCGGGGGTTGGACGAAAACGACCCTGCACTGGTTTACAGGAAACAGCGATGGAGGCCAGCCCACGGGCACTTTGGTGCTGGATGGGGATGGGAACCTCTATGGCACAGCCCAGAACGGCGGCGTCGTAGGTTGTGGTGGAACCTGTGGAGTAATTTTCAAGTTATCTCCTGCGTCGGGCCCCTGGACCGAGTCGACCATTTACAGTTTTACGGGCGGCAGCGGTGGGTTCGAACCGTCGGGTCTGGTGCGAGACTCAAACGGCAATCTTTACGGCACGACCGGCAGTGGCGGATCGAACTACGGTGTGGCGTATGAGCTTTCGGAAAGCGGAGGGGTTTGGACAGAGACGGTGCTGCACACCTTTGCCAATACCGACGGGTCGTTGCCCGATTCTGCGCTGTATTTGGACGGCAGCGGGAATCTGTTTGGCACGACGCTCGAGGGCGGCGTGCTCACGGGAACCTGCAAAACCTTCGGGGGTTGCGGAACCGTGTTCGAAATTTCTCCGGTTTCGGGTGGCGGGTGGAGTTTTAGCGAGCATATGTTCACGTCGTCCGTTAAGGGACTTGAGCCCTATGGAGCCGCATTGGAAGACGGTGAGGGAAATCTATATGGCGTGACTTCCACTGCTGGCGCAAGCGAGACCGGTTTCAACGGGAATGTATACAAGCTTTCGCCGGTTGCGGGCGGCGGATGGACCGAGACCGTCATTCACGTTTTCGATTCGACCAACGGCAGAGGCCCGGTTGGTCTGGTGGCAGACGGGAGCGGAGGCTACTTCGGTACGACCGCGGAGGGCGGAAATCCAAGCTGCCAATTGGGGTGCGGACTGGTTTTCGATTTGAAGCAGACGGCCAAGGGCGGCTGGGAAGAAGTCATACTGCATCATTTCAGCGGCCTCTACGACGGCGACCTGCCGAATGGGCTGATCGTGGACGCGAACGGAAATATTTTCGGCACCACGGAAAGCGGCGGCAGCACAGCTTGCCCGGGCGGGTGTGGAACGGTGTTCGAGATATCTGCGCCGGTGGCAAAGTGATCGGCTGGCGTTGAATCTGGAAGAAAGGCCGTCCCCTTCGTGGTTGATGATTTTTGTGCGCCGATCTCTTTGCTCTTGATGCAAGCTCAAAAGCCTTTAACCGCGAAGCTCGCGAAGAAGGGCCGCGAAGGTCGCGAAGAAAATCTAAGGCGAGCTTCTGCCAGGATATTCGCGGTGTGGTCAAATCTTCTTCCTCACTGCTAAACTTGCACGTTTGGCTGATCGACTCTGATCGGATCTGATTGGAGTTCTGCCGGGAAAAATCATGCTGAAACCAGGGGACATTGCGATTGTCAGCGGGGCGCGGACGCCCTTTGGGCGCTATTGCGGCAAGCTGAAGGACTTTACGGCGCAGGAGCTTGCGGCGGTGGCGTCGAAGGGCGCGATTGAGCGGTCGGGGATTGAGCCAAAGGAATTCGATCATGCGGTGTTTGGCAACGCGCAGCAGACTTCGGGCGACGCGCTGTATGGGGCGCGGCACGTGGGGTTGCGGGCGGGGCTGCCGATTGAGACTCCGGCGCTGACGGTGAACCGGCTGTGCGGGTCGGGGATGCAGGCGATTGTGTCGGCGGCGCAGATGATCCAGACCGACGAGGCGAAGATCGTCCTCGCCGGCGGGATGGAGGCGATGTCGCAAGCGCCGTTTGTGATTCGCGGGCGCGATGGATTTACTTTGACGCCGGGCGGCAAGCTGGAAGATTCGCTGATGGTGGCGTTGCTCGATACTTACTGCGGGTCGTACATGGCGAACACTGCGGAGCTTTACGGATCGCAGCAAGGCATTACGCGTGACATGCAGGATGAGTTTGCGCTGCGCTCGCAGCAGCGGGCGGATGCGGCTTATAAAGAAGGACGCATTCAGGAAGAGTTGGTGCCGGTGGCGCTGCGGAATTCCAGGGGCGAGGCTAGTGGAGAGACGTTGACTGAAGATGATCACCGGCGTCCGCAGACTACTTTGGAGGGTCTGACGAAGCTTCGTCCTGCATTCGGGAAAAACGGCACTGTGACGGCGGGGAATGCTAGCGGGATTGTGGATGGCGCGGCGGCTGTCGTCGTGATGTCGCTGGACGAAGTGCGCAAGCGCAACATGAGTCCGCTGGGACGGATTGTGAGTTGGGGCGTTGCGGGCGTGGAGCCGAAGCTGATGGGGCGCGGTCCGGTGCCGGCGACGAAGATTGCGCTGCAGAAGGCGGGGCTGAATTTAGATTACATAGATCTGATCGAAGCGAATGAGGCGTTCGCGGCGCAGTATCTCGCGGTCGAGAAAGAGTTGGGATTGGATCGGGAGAAGGTGAACGTGAATGGCGGGGCGATTGCGCTGGGGCATCCGCTGGGCGCGACCGGGACGCGGTTGGTGATCACGCTGCTGTATGAACTGCGGCGGCGGAAGAAAAAGTATGGGCTGGCGACGGCGTGCATTGGTGGGGGGCAGGGGATTGCGATGGTGGTGGAGAGTATGAGCTAGGAGGGGATTGTCATGAAGAATGCGCTGCTGATTATCTGTGCGCTTGGGTACGGTCTTTTCCCCGTCATGGCGGGGCTTGAAACGCCCTTCAGACTACTGATTCCAGTTTTGCTTGGATTGATCTACTTCGTACTCTATCGACATGATTTTGGAGGGCGGCTTCTTCCATGGCTGTTTGCCTGCGCGGCGGTGGGAAGAGTTGCAGCGTATTGGTGGTTAAACCTAAAACATGCGCGGCAAGGGTCACTTGTTGACCAAGAAGTTTGGATTTTTGGCGGGCTGGCTGCGGTTAGTCTTGCATTCACGCTGTGGAAATGGATAGGACGTCATACTGAGACGTCGACATCGGCAAGCCCGAAATCGAACGTAGGATGACTTGCGTAGCGCCTCCGGCGGCAGATTGCATAGGTCCTTCGCTTTGCTCAGGATGACGGGGTTAATTTTTCTAGGAAGTGATTATGGAGATTAAGAAAGTTGGCGTTCTCGGTTGTGGGCTCATGGGGTCCGGCATTGCGCAGGTTTGCGCGACTGCTGGATTCGACGTGACGGTGCTGGAAGTTGAGCAGAAGTTTCTCGACAAGGGATTTGCCGGGATTGAGAAATCTCTGGCGAAGTTTGCGGAGCGGCCGGTGGAGAAGGGCGGGATCACGGGAGCGCAGAAGGATGCGATCCGGGCGCGGCTGCGGGGGACGACTAACAAGGCCGACCTGGCGGATTGCGACATTGTGATTGAGGCCATCATTGAGAATGTGGAAGAGAAGAAGAAGATGTATGCGTCGATTGACGGCATCGTGAAGAAGGATGCGATTTTTGCTTCGAATACTTCTTCGATTTCGGTGACGGAGTTGTTGACTTCGGTGAAGCGGCCGGAGCGGTTTGTGGGGCTGCACTTTTTTAATCCGGTGCCGCTGATGAAATTGGTCGAAGTGGTGCGGACGATCGCTACTGCCGATGACGTTTACGAAACCGCTTACGAGTTTGGAAAAAAGCTGGGCAAAGTTCCGGTGCGGACCTCGGACAAGACGGGATTCATCGTAAACCGGCTGCTGGTGCCTTATTTGCTCGATGCGATTCGCGCCTATGAAGAGGGCGTGGGGTCGATTGAGGATATCGATAGCGCGATGAAGCTGGGGTGCGGGTATCCGATGGGGCCGTTTACGTTGCTGGATTTTGTGGGGCTGGATACGACTTATTACATTACGCATGTGATGTATGACGAGTTCAAGGAGCGGCGGTTTGCGTCGCCTCCACTGTTGAAGCGGCTGGTGATGGCGGGGTGGTACGGGCGGAAGTCGGGGCGCGGGTTTTACGATTATGCGGACCCGGAGAAGCCGCGGGCGCAGAAACTGTAAGAGCAACTTCGTCGCCGCGGATTTACGCGGATCAACGCGGATTGGAAACTAGGTGAAAAACTTGATGGGCAAGGGTTGTTGTGAGAACTCCTCGGATCGCCGTTGGTAGTACTGCGAGCGCGGGGTCCTTCGACTGTGGTTGATCTCTGCGCTAGGGCGCAGAGATCAATCCTCGCTCAGGATGACAGAGCCGTTGTGAAATCCGCGTGAATCTGCGGAGAGGAATTTGAATTTATGAATTTTGAAAACATTCTTCTGGAAAAGAAAAACGCGATTGCTTACGTGACCGTCAACCGGCCCAAGGTGCTCAATGCCCTTAACATGGCGACTATGGAGGAACTGCGGGGGGCGTTTCATGACATCAAGAACGACACGGCGATTCGTGTCGTCATCTTTACTGGAGCGGGCGAGAAGGCGTTTATTGCCGGGGCCGACATCGGCGAACTGGCCAAGCAGGATGCGGTGACGGGCAAGGAATATACGCATCGCGGGCAGAACGTGCTCAATCTGATTGAGAACCTGGGGAAGCCGGTGATTGCGTGCATTAACGGATTCGCGCTGGGCGGCGGATGCGAACTGGCTCTGGCCTCCACGATGCGGCTGGCGAGCGAGAATGCGAAGCTGGGGCAGCCGGAGGTGAAGCTGGGGATTATCCCTGGCTATGGCGGATCGCAGCGGCTGCCGCGGCTGGTGGGCAAGGGACTGGCGATGCAGATGGTGCTGGCGGGAGAGATGATCTCGGCGCAGGAGGCGCATCGCATTGGACTGGTGAATGAAGTGACGGCTCCGGCGGAGTTGATTCCACGCGCGGAAGCGATTGCTGCGAAGATCATCGCGAACGCTCCGCTGGCCGTGCAGTATGCGATGGAGGCCGTCAATAAAGGGATGGAGATGACGTTGAGCGAGGGGCTTTATCTGGAGGCGGTGCTGTTTGCCGTTTGCCTGCGCCACCGAAGATAAGAAGGAAGGGACTGCGGCGTTTCTGGAGAAGCGGGCGGCGGTGTTTAAGGGGAAGTAGAAATCTTTCGCCGCGGATTTGCGCGGATTGACGCGGATGAAACATTTCACCACAGGGGCCACAGAGATCACAGGGAAAAACAAATTGAAGTTGGAGTCTGTTCCCGACGCCGCCTTCCCGCTCGGGAGGGGAAATTGGACGCTTCGGGGAAGCGCTTTGCCCTCCTAGTCTCACGCTTCAACTCCTTTATCACGGAGCGGCTGTTGTTAAGCGCTTGCGATGGCCTGCTGCGGACGGGCGCGAGGAAGAACGACATTGCGATCGTGCGCGTGCCGGGGGCGTTTGAGATTCCGTTGGCGGCGCGGACTTTAGCGCTAACGAAGAAGTACGATGCGATTATCTGCATTGGATGTCTGCTGCGCGGCGATACGGCGCACTATGACGTGATCGTCAACGAAGTGACGCGGGGGATTGGGCAGTCGGCGCAGGAGACCGGAGTGCCGCATGCGTTCGGCGTGCTGACGTGCGAGAACCTGGAGCAAGCGATCGATCGCGCGGGACTGAAGATGGGGAACAAGGGATTTGAGGCGGCGCTGGCAGCCGTCGAGATGGCGTCTTTAAAAGAAGCTGTCGGCCGTCAGCAGTCAGCTGTCAGTAAGAGCAAGAGCAAAAGCAAGGGCAAGAAGCGAGCCGCGCACCCCTCCAAACACAAAGGTTGAGTCCGCGTTGCCGTTCCTCCATCATCAGCGGATTCACTGACTATATCTAGTAGACTGAAACTGACGGCTGAAAGCTGATAGCTGAAAGCTGACGGCTCTCCTATGGGCACTCGCCGAAAATCTCGGGAACTGGCTTTGCAGATGCTGTTTCAGTCGGATATGGGGAAACAGAATGCGGACCAGGTGCGGCTGACGTTCTGGCGCGAGAACGGGTCGGCCAGCGCGGATGTGCGAGGATTTGCCGACGATTTGTTTCGCGTGGCGACGGATCGCAGCGCAGAGATTGACGGACTGATCGAGCGCCATGCCGAGCACTGGCGCATGGAACGCATGGCCGCGGTGGACCGCAATCTGCTACGGGCGGCGGTGGCGGAGTTGCTGGCCTATCCGGAGACTCCGCGGGCGGTAGTGATCAACGAGGCGTTGGAGATTGCGCGGAAGTTTTCTTCGCCCGAGTCGGTGCACTTTGTGAATGGAGTGCTCGACAGCATCGGGAAAGAGCTGGAGACTAAGAGCAGTTGCCAGTAGCCAGTTGTCAGTTGCCAGGTTGGCGGTCGTGCCACGTCCGCCCTCTAGCCGAAGTAATCAACAGTTCTGGCAATTTGTTGCCACGCCGGAAGCTCAAAACTGACAACTGACAGCTGGCAACTGCGTCTACGGTTTGGTGGCTACGAAGTTGAAGGTGCACGGGCCAGACGCGGGAGTGGACGTGCAGAACGGATTCAGGTAGTTGGCCAGGTTGGGGAACGTGAACTGAAACTGGTCGCTGCCCCCGATTCCTGTACTGACCTGATGCACCATGCCATCGCTGCCTGCAACCATGATGGTCGCGGAATCGACGGTCAGGTCCGCGCTGATCGGGGTGGGGTTCGTCGAACCCAGCAGTTGGATGCCCGAGACCGCGCCCGTACTGAAGTTGTAGACGAGAATGCTGTTGCGGTCGGTGGCGAGAACGTAGATCAGGGTGCCGTCGGCGGAAACAAAAAAGTTAAGGGGGTGGATTGTGCCCTGGCCAAGTGCGATGGGTGGGAGCTTGGTATGACTAACCGTCATGGGGCAGAGCGCGGATGCGGGGGTTGGCGGTTCGGTGAGCTTTGCGAGGGGAATTCCAGTAATCGAGGCCTCGATGTATTCCAGGCTTCCGTCGCTCTCCAGCGCGAGAAAGTGCACTCCGTCAGGCAATGCCTTGAAGTCGACCGGAGGGGAGGCCAGCGGAATGACCTGGGGGTGGTTGCCATTGACAACACCGTCGGTTGCGATCTGGTTGTCGCAGGTGTTCAAAACCGTGATTCCGGGGTTGCCTCCGCCGATGGAGGGTTCGACGATATAGACGAAAGCTCCGTTGGTGGAGAACGCGATCGAGTTGACCGAAGTTTGCGGCGCCAAAGGAATGGCTTGCAGCGCCTCCAGGGTGGAATAAATGTAGAGGGTCGGCAGACCGTTACTGTCGAGTCCGTAGATGAAGGTCTTGAAACCGTCGGGAGAAAACGCCGCCGTCGACGCTCCCGAAATGTTCAGCGCAGTAACGGCAGGTGACGTGGCGTTCGCGGTACTCACGATGAAAACCTGGTTTGGAGTGTGCAGGGTGTCGGCGAAAACTGCCTGGGTTCCATTGTTGGAGACCGCCAGCACTCTTCCAGTTATATTGGCGAGCGGGGTGAAGGCGGAGTTCTGCGTTCCCAGATTTCCGGGACTGATCACCTGCGCGCCGAAGTCGCTGCCCATGTAAACTTTGTCGCCGGCCGGACTGGAGAGCAGGGAATTAGGATTCGTAGGCATTCCCGTTGCGGCACCGGGCGACGCTTTGGCGGTGGAGAAGCTGTAAATGCCCGTGTTGCAAAATGCCGGGGGCTGAGTGGAGCAATCCAGGCTGGTGGCATACACCACATTGGGGGATGAGGAGCCGGTCACTACGCCGGAGATCGCGGTTGTGGCATAGACAGGCAGGGGAACGAAAGGGGCCGAGATTCCGGCCGGGGTCAGCGGGAATCCGATATTACAGGTTGGCGGCGAGCAGGAGGCAGTGACCGAACCAGCGCCGGCGAGCGGCGTCGAGACGGTGCAGGACTCGGCGCATCCGTTCGCTACGGAGACGGTACCGGGTTGCGAGGCCGTCCAGGTGAGAGGAACCTTGCTCAGCTGATTTCCGAAGACATCGGTCACGATCGCGGTGACGGTTTGAGTGTTTCCCTTGCTGACGGCGAAAGTTGTTTGTCCGCTTTGCTGCGAACCCGCGGGTCCGAGTTGCAGCGTGATGTTCTGTATTGGGCAGGTCTCGAAGAAGTTCAGGCTGGCGCCCTTGTAAGGCGAGGGCTGGACGAACACGTTGCTGGTCGCGCCGCTGGCCGTGGCGTAGATGTAGGTGAGTCCGGGGTTAACCGCTCTTACAGTGGCCTGGTAGGTGGGGAACTTATAGGTCTGATTGCTGACGATGGGCGTGATTTGCACCACGCTGGGATTGTTCGCCGTCCAGGTGAACGGGCCGACCGACTGGGTAATGTCGGAACCCTGGCTGTAAGCATAGGCTTGGACGGTCATGCTTTGGCCCTGCGTAAGGCAAGGCTGCTGAATGGGAAGACCGTCGAGCAGGACGCCCTTCACCACAATGTTGTCGATGGGCGGATGAACGAATACATAGGTGATCGCACTGCTGGTGTTCAGGGCGGTGGCAGTCACCTGAACCAGGCCTATATTTCCGGGGATGCAAGTGGTGAAGGTGGCATCGAAGCGGCCGGCGCAGGCTACGCCATTGGGTGCAATATTCAGGATGGTGGTGTCGCTGGAAAGATAGGTGAAAGTTGTACGGAGGCTGGTGCCAGCGGCGTTCTGAGCCGACGCGGTGAAGCCGATGAAGTTGCCGGCTTGAACAGAAACGGTGGCCGATGGGCTAAGGATCACCCGGGTGGGAAACAACGATTGGCCTGCCGGGGGATGGCCACCGCAGCCGTCAAGACTCCACAAGGAAACGATCGCCACCATCCAAGCCAAACCGCCGGAACGAAACCTGCGCATGCACCCCTCTTTTGAGTTCTTCTAGGCCCTACCCGCCGACCGTCTTCTTGAATTTGTGGGCCGGGCCGACAAAATGAATTGGAAAACCTGTAGTGTAGAGGCTGGAGGCGGAATCAGCAAGTCGAGGCGCGTAGGAGGCGTGAGCGCGCGATCTTTGCGCGCGGGAGCCTCCTGCCGAGATCCTGAGCGTTCTTTGCGAAGGATCTCTAGCTCGAATGCACCTACCCTCCCCACGCAACCACAGTTCGCCTTGCGTTCCAGTTTCAGCCATAGTGGGATGCAAAAACACGGGTTGACGATGTTTGCATGCACTTGCTATAGTAGTTTGGTTCCGCGAGTACATCCAGGCTTGCTGTGTGCTGCGAGTATTTCTGCGCGGGTGTGTGCAGAGCGCTGGCAGTGGAGCTATAGAGAAATACGTTTTCGAATGAAGTCGGTTCGGAAACTTTCCTCGCTGAAACGTTCCTGCGGTGCCTTCCGCCCTATTGTGGAAGGATATGCAGGGCAAGGCTGACGAAACGGAGTGCCCCCGGATTTTGGCCGGGCGCCACCGTCGGCAGCAAAGGTTAGTCTGAATGGGAATCCAGAATCTCTCCAGCTTTGTCTGAAAAGACGCTGCGCGGATGAGAAGTAATGGCTGGGCAGTAAGCCGGCCATGCCCACGGATGCGCGTCTCGAACAGCAGGACTTGAGACCAAGATTAGAGCTGTGCGCAGCCTGCGCGAAATGCGGGCGGGTGCGCGGCTAAGGAGTGGCAAAGAGTGCCTACGTTCAACCAGTTAGTGGCCCAGGGCCGGAAGCGGCCCCGTTACAAGACGGCGAGCCCTGCTTTGCAGGGATGTCCGCAGAAGCGCGGGGTTTGCACTCGCGTGTACACGCAGACGCCCAAGAAGCCGAACTCGGCGTTGCGCAAGGTGGCGCGCGTGCGGTTGACGAACGGAATTGAAGTGACGACCTATATTCCCGGCGTTGGCCACAACCTGCAGGAGCACTCGATTGTGCTGATCCGCGGGGGCCGTGTGAAGGATCTGCCGGGTGTGCGCTATCACGTGATTCGCGGGACGCTGGACGCGGTCGGCGTCGCGGGCCGCATGCAGGGACGCTCGAAGTATGGAGCGAAGCGGCCGAAGAAGGGTTAAGGGCGGTCGCTGGTCGGTAGTCGTTGGTCGTTGGCCACGTCGAGTTTCCTGAACGAGTCGGAGAATCGATGCTGGCAAAGCTCAGGCTAGAAGCTATGAGCTAGGAGCTAAAAGCTGAATGCCTCGTAAAGGACATATCGCAAAGCGGACCGTGCCGGCCGATGCCGTTTATGGCTCGGATCTGGTGACGAAGTTTATTAACTCGATGATGTGGCAGGGCAAGCGCTCGACCGCCGAAGGCATCTTCTATGAAGCGCTGGCCAAGGTGCAGGAAAAAGGCGGCGACGAAGCGTTGAAGCTCTTCAAGAAGGCCGTCGAGAACGCCAAGCCACTGCTCGAAGTGAAGACGCGACGCGTGGGCGGCGCCAACTATCAGGTGCCGGTGGAAGTGAATGCCGACCGCCGGACGTCGCTGGGGATTCGCTGGCTGATTACTTACGCGCGGTCCCGCGGCGAAAAGGGAATGGTCGAGAAGTTGACCAATGAATTGCTGGACGCCGCCGCAGGTAAAGGCGCGGCGATCAAGAAAAAAGAAGATGTGCACCGCATGGCGGAAGCCAATAAGGCGTTCGCGCATTACCGGTGGTAGTGAATTGAGTGATTGAGTGATCGTGTCATTGGGTGATTGAAAAAGATAAATCGGCGTTGATTTTCAATCGCCAAATCACAAAATCGCCCAATCGCTAAATCAGGAACGCAGTTGGAGCCCAGAAAGAGTTAATTGTCGTGCCCAGAACAGTCCCATTAGAACGCTGCAGGAACATCGGCATCATGGCCCACATCGATGCCGGTAAGACCACTACGACGGAGCGCATCCTGTTTTATACGGGGCGGACGCACCGCATCGGAGAGGTGCACGAAGGCACGGCCACCATGGACTGGATGGAGCAGGAGCAGGAGCGCGGCATTACGATTACGTCCGCGGCGACGACCTGTACTTGGCGCGATATTCGCATCAACATTATCGACACCCCCGGCCACGTCGATTTCACGGCGGAAGTGGAACGCTCGTTGCGCGTGCTCGACGGCGCGGTCGCGGTGTTTGATGCGGTGCACGGGGTGCAGCCGCAGTCGGAAAAAGTGTGGCGGCAGGCCGACAAGTACGGCGTTCCAAGAATTTGCTTTATCAATAAGATTGACAAGATGGGTGCCGATTTCGAGCATGCCGTCGATACCATCCGCAAGCGCCTCAGTGCCAAGCCCGTCGCGATTCAATTTCCCATCGGCCAGGAAGACAAGTTCAAGGGCGTCATTGACCTGATCAACATGAAGGCCATCGTGTGGCAGGACGACACCATGGGCGCGGAATACATTACGGAAGAAATTCCCGCCGATCTGAAGAAGAAGGCGGAGGCGTTTCACGCGCAGCTGGTCGAGAGCATTGCCGAAAACGACGACGAGATCCTGCACAAGTTTCTGGAAGGCGAAGAGATCAGCGCGGATGCGCTGCGGGCTTCGCTGCGCAAATCGACCATTGCTCTGAAAGTATTTCCGGTGGTGGTGGGAACGGCGTTCAAGAACAAAGGCGTGCAGCCGCTGCTGGATGCGGTAGTGGATTATCTGCCTTCGCCGCTCGACGTGCCGGAGACGCATGGTCTGAATCCCGACAATGGGGAGAAGATCTTCCGCCATGCCGACGACAAACAGCCGTTTTCGGCGCTGGCGTTCAAGATTATGGCCGACCCGTTCGTCGGGCAGTTAACTTTTATTCGCGTCTACTCAGGGCAGCTGAAGACCGGCGACTCAGTGCTGAATGTGCGCACCACCAAGACGGAGCGCATTGGGCGTCTGCTCAAGATGCACGCCAACAAGCGGGAAGAGATCAGCGAGATCCTGGCGGGCGACATTTGCGCCGCGGTCGGCATGAAGAACGTGGGCACGGGCGACACGATTTGTGAAGAAGAGCATCCCATCGCGCTGGAGTCGATCACGTTTGCGGTTCCCGTGATTTCAGTTGCGGTCGAGCCGAAGACCAAGGCCGACCAGGAAAAGATGGGCATGGCGCTGGCGCGTCTGGCCCAGGAAGATCCTACCTTCAAGGTTCACACCGATCCCGACAGCGGACAGACCATCATCAGCGGCATGGGCGAGCTGCATCTGGAAATCATCGTCGACCGCATGATGCGCGAATACAAGGTCGAGGCCAATGTGGGCAAGCCGCAGGTGGCGTATCGCGAGACCATCCGCCGGCATGCCGAAGCCGAGGGCAAGTACATCCGGCAGACCGGCGGACGCGGTCAGTACGGACACGCCAAGATTTATCTCGACCCGCAACCCGCGGGAACCGGCTACGAGTTCGTCAACGACATTGTGGGCGGATCGGTGCCCAAGGAATTCATCAAGCCGATCGATCAGGGCATTCGGGAAGCGCTGGAAGGCGGAATTCTGGCGGGCTATCCCATGGTCGACGTGAAGGCTACGCTGTTTGACGGCAGCTATCATGACGTGGACTCGAACGAAATGGCGTTCAAGATTGCTGGATCGATGGCGTTCAAAGAGGCGGCCCGCAAGGCTTCTCCTGTATTGCTGGAGCCGGTGATGGCGGTGGAAGTGGTCACTCCGGAAGATTATGCCGGAGCGATCATGGGCGATTTGAGTTCGCGCCGCGGACGGATTGAAGGCATGGAGCATCGCGCCGGGTCACAGGTGATCAAGGCGATTGTGCCGCTGGCGGAAATGTTTGGTTATGCCACGCACATGCGTTCGTCGACGCAGGGGCGGGCGGAGTACTCGATGCACTTTGCGCGCTATGAGGAGGCTCCGCGATCGGTCGCGGAGGAAATCATCGCCAAGGTGCAGGGCACGGCCAAATGACTGCCGGCGCCGCGGTTCGTCGTCGACCGCAGGTTCTGGGTCAGGGAAGGTAAGCGGGCCGAGTTTGAAACAGTGTTTGGGCAGGATGGAATCTGGGCACGGTTTCTGCGGCAGGCGGAAGGTTATATCGCAACCGAAGTGAAGTGGGAGTCGGTCGGCGATGAATGGTACCGGGTGCGGGATTTCTGGCGTGGGCATCGCGGGTTTGAAGTTTTCCGCGAACGCTTCTCGGAAGGTTTCGCAGAGTTCGATCGGCAGATTGTCGACGAACTAATAGAGAAGCAGGAATTCGTTGGCGCGTATTACGAGGCTGACGAGCACGAGTAGAAAAGTTGCATAGGTCCTTCGCGGCAAAAGACGCCGCTCAGGATGACAAAGGGTTTAACTGAGAGCTGACGGCTGAGAGCTGACAGCTAGAGGCTAAGAGGCTAGGAGCTAGAGGCTAAGGAAATGGCGAAAGAGAAATTTGATCGTACTAAGCCGCACTGCAACGTAGGAACGATCGGACACATCGATCATGGCAAGACCACGTTGACGGCGGCGATCACGAAGGTTCTGTCGAAGCACAATCCGAAGATTGTGTTCCGGTCGTTTGATTCGATCGACAACGCGCCCGAAGAAAAGGCGCGCGGGATCACGATTGCGACGGCGCACGTCGAGTATGAGACGGCGAACCGGCACTACGCGCACGTCGATTGCCCGGGCCACGCCGATTACATCAAGAACATGATCACGGGTGCGGCGCAGATGGATGGCGGCATTCTGGTGGTCGCTGCGACCGATGGTCCGATGCCGCAGACGCGCGAGCACGTGCTTTTGGCGCGGCAGGTCGGTGTGCCGTATCTGGTCGTTGCTCTGAATAAAGTTGACGCGGTGGACGATCCGGAGTTGCTCGAGCTGGTTGAACTGGAAGTGCGCGAGTTGCTGAAGAGCTACAAGTTTCCCGGCGACGACGTGCCAGTGGTTCGCGTGTCGGCGCTGAACGCGCTGAACGGCGATGCCAAGGCGGAGGCGCAGATCGACGAGTTGATGGCGGCGGTGGATAAATACATTCCGCAGCCGGCGCGCGAACTGGACAAGCCGTTCCTGATGCCGATTGAAGACATTTTTTCGATTCAGGGACGCGGCACGGTGGTTACCGGACGTATCGAGCGCGGCAAGGTGAAAGTCGGCGAGGAAGTGGAAATTGTCGGCTTCCGCGAGACCCGCAAGACGGTCGTCACCGGCGTCGAAATGTTCAAAAAGCAGCTGGACGAAGGCATGGCGGGCGACAACGCCGGCTTGCTGCTGCGCGGCATTGCGAAGGAAGACGTCGAGCGCGGCATGGTGCTGGCCAAGACGGGATCGATCACGCCGCATACGAAGTTCAAGGCCGAGGTCTACATCCTGACCA
The DNA here is from genome assembly GCA_963709385.1 of uncultured Acidobacteriaceae bacterium. Classification (GTDB taxonomy): domain Bacteria; phylum Acidobacteriota; class Terriglobia; order Terriglobales; family Acidobacteriaceae; genus Sulfotelmatobacter. Next base: position 86,578 of record CAVPWD010000020.1, on the reverse strand, counting down.
AAGAAGAAGGTGGACGACACACGCCATTCTTCAAGGGATATCGTCCGCAGTTTTATCTTGCGCACGACGGACGTGACGGGCGTGGCGGAGCTTCCGGCTGGAACCGAGATGGTGATGCCGGGAGACAACGTCAGCCTGGTGATTGAACTGATCACGCCAGTAGCCATGGAAAAGGGCCTGCGCTTCGCGATCCGCGAAGGCGGGCACACGGTGGGTGCAGGGACGATCGCGGAGATTATTACGTAAGCAAGCTGTCAGCTATCAGCTGTCAGTGAAAGCGGGGCTGGTGGTATGGCAGCGAGTTGCATAGGTCCTTCGGCGACAAAGATCGTCGCCTCAGGATGACAAGGGTTTAGCTGAGAGCTGACGGCTGAGAGCCGACAGCTGATTTCAGAGCGGCTTGCTTCCTGCCGCAGGTTCTTTCTTCCCGGATGGCCGGGAGGGGTTAGAGAGATGACACTGTGATTGGAAAAGAAAGAATTCGCATCCGGTTGAAGGCTTACGACTATCGCATTCTGGATCAGTCGACGGGCGAGATCGTGGAAACGGCGCGGCGCACCGGCGCGCAGATTGCCGGGCCGATTCCTTTGCCCACGATGAAGAACAAGTACTGCGTGCTGCGTTCGCCGCACGTGGACAAGAAGTCGCGGGAGCAGTTTGAGATCCGCACCCACAAGCGTCTGCTCGATATTCTCGAGCCCACGCAGCAGACGGTGGATGCGCTGATGAAGCTCGATCTGCCGGCCGGCGTGGATGTGGAGATTAAGGCGTTCGGGAAAGAGCATAAGTAAAGCTGTCAGCCGTCAGGGTAACGGCTCCCAGCCAATAGCTATTCGCCACGCTGGGCATGGAGATTAGAAATGGCAACGAAGGTTACAGGCATTCTGGGCAAAAAAGTCGGGATGACGCAGTTGTTTGACTCCAAGGGCGATGTGCGTCCGGTCACCGTGCTGCAGGCTGGTCCCTGCGTGGTGACGCAGCATAAGTCGGCGACGCGTGACGGCTACGAGGCGGCCCAGATTGGTTTGGTAGAGTTCGTGAAGGAGTCGCGCCTGACCAAGCCGGCGCAGGGTCATCTGGCGAAGAACAATTTGCCTCCGGTGAAATTCATGCGCGAGGTGCCGCTCGAAATGGATGCGGCCGTGGAAGGCACGGAAGAGAAGGGCGTGAAGGTCGGCGACCGCGTTCTGGTGGAGATTTTCGAGGGTGAGCGCTTTGTCGATGTCGTCGGAGTCAGCAAGGGAAAAGGATTTCAGGGTGTGGTGAAGCGGCATCATTTTGGCGGCGGCCCGAAGTCGCACGGTTCGATGTTTCAGATCACCGGTTCGATTGGTTCGTCGGCGTTTCCTTCGCGCGTGTTTAAGGGCATGCGGATGTCGGGACACATGGGACATCAGCGGGTGACCCAGCGCAACCTGCGCGTGCTGGGCGTCGACAAGGACGAGAATCTGCTGGTCGTCGAAGGCAGCGTGCCGGGGCCCGAGGGCGGCTACATCATTATTACCAAGGCGAAGAAGCCGCCGAGAGAGCGCCGCGGGTTTGCGGGTTCGGCGACGGTGGATCCGTTGAAGGCTGCGAAGAGAGCGGCGAAGAAGGCTTAGTCAGTACCGAGTACCGGGTACTGAGTACCGAGAAAAGCATATGGCAACTATCGATATACACAATTTGAGCGGCGAGAAAGTGGGCACGCTCGACTTGGCCGACGAGATTTTCGGCGCGGTCAACGAGGATCTGCTCTGGGAAGCGGTGAAGCATTACCGCGCCGGGCAGCGCGCCGGTACGCACGCCACCAAGGCGCGCTGGCAGGTTTCCGGTTCCGGCAAGAAGCTGTGGAAGCAGAAGGGCACGGGCCGGGCCCGCATCGGATCGATCCGGTCGCCCCTGTGGCGGCATGGTTCAACCGTGCATGGTCCTGTACCGCGCAGCTACGACTACACCTTCCCCAAGAAAAAGCTGCTGGGCGCGCTGCGCTCGGCGCTGGCGGCGAAGCTGGCCGACGGCAAGCTGATCGTGGTCAACGCGTTCGACGTGAAAGAACCGAAGACGAAAGATTTCCGCAAATCTTTGAATTCGCTGAAGGTCGACGCCACGGTACTGATCGTGGAAGAGGCGAAGCACGAGAACAAGAACCTGGGATTGAGCGCGCGCAATATTGCGGGGCTGGAGCTGATGCGAAGCAATGAAGTGCATCCCTATCACCTGCTGAAGTATGACCGCGTGATTTTTTCGCAGCCGGCGATCGAGAAGCTGCAGGTTTCGCTGAAGTCTTCGGTGTCGAAGCGCAAGCATAAGCCCGAAGAAGACGAAGGCACAAAAAAGGCGCACAGCGAGCGCCGGCGCCGCGCCAAGCATGAAAAAGCGGCGGAGGTGGCCTGAGCATTATGAAAAGCGCATACCAAATTATTCGCCGTCCGGTGATTACCGAAAAGGGCCTGGACATCAAGGAAAACCAGAACACGCTGGTGTTCCAGGTGGCGCCCAAGGCGACCAAGACGGAAATCAAGGAAGCGGTGCAGTCGATTTTCAAGGTGAAGGTGCGCTCGGTGCGCACGGCCATGTATCCGGGAAAAGAGCGGCGGCGCGGCAAGTTCGCGGGTTACCGTCCGGACTGGAAGAAGGCGTATGTGCGGTTGCGGTCCGGAGAGAAGATGCCGGAGTACGCGCAGAATTTGTAGAGCCGTCGTTAGTCCTTAGTCGTTGGTCGTTGGCTAAGGATGAGTGAGTCGACAGTGGATCTCGCGAACGACAAACGACCAGCGACTAACGACAGAATTGCAGGCTGATTATGCCAATTAAGACATATCGACCGACGACGCAGACGTTGCGCTACCGCACGACGATCGTCAACGACGACATCACGACGAAGAATCCGCACAAGCCGCTGCTGGAGCCGAAGCCGCGCACCGGCGGACGCCGCAATTCTGGCGACACCACGATGCGGTTTATCGGCGGCGGACACAAGCGCAAGTTGCGAATCATCGATTTCAAGCGCGACAAGACCGGGATTCCGGCCACCGTGGTGAGCATCGAGTACGATCCCAACCGCTCGCCGCGCATCGCGCTGCTGGCGTATGCCGACGGCGAGAAGCGTTACATTCTTCAGCCGGAAGGGCTGAAGGTGGGGCAGAAGGTAGTGAGCGGCCCCGACGCTGACATTCTGGTGGGCAACGCGCTGCCGCTGCGGAACATTCCTCCTGGCACGCAGATTCATAATCTGGAACTGAAGCCGGGCAAAGGCGGGCAGATGGTGCGGTCGGCGGGCGGAGCGGCGCAGTTGATCGCAAAGGAAGAAGAGTATGCGCTGGTCAAGCTGCCTTCGGGCGAAACCCGCAAAGTTTCGCAGGACTGCATGGCCACGATCGGGCAGGTCGGCAACCTCGACCACGAGAACGTGACCATCGGCAAGGCAGGACGGTCGCGGTGGCTGGGTAAGCGTCCGCATAACCGCGGAGTGTCGATGAATCCGGTGGACCATCCGCACGGCGGCGGTGAGGGCAAGACTTCGGGCGGGCGGCATCCAGTGACCCCGTGGGGTCAGCCGACGCGCGGCTACAAGACGCGGAATAACAAGCGCACGGATAAGTTCATTGTGAACCGGCGCAGCAAATAAAGCAGGTTCCTCACCCGCGCTTTGCGCGTGTCGGAATGACAGGGATTTTGGTTTAGCTAAGAGCTAGGAGCTAACAGCTAGAGGCTGACTTATGGCACGTTCAACCAAGAAGGGCGCGTTCGTCGACGGCTACCTGCAGGCGCGGGTGGAAGGCATGAATGCGCGCAACGAGAAAAAAGTGCTGCGCACCTGGTCGCGGCGTTCCACTGTGGTGCCAGAGATGGTGGGCCACACCATTGCGGTGCACAACGGCAAAAAATTTATCCCGGTGTATGTGACCGAGAACATGGTGGGACACAAGCTGGGCGAGTTCAGCTTCACGCGCAACTTCAAGGGACACTCCATGAAGGCGGCGACGGAAGTGGCGGCCAAGCCGGCTGGAATTCCGGGCGGTCCGGGAGCGATTTCTCCGGCGGCATCGTCGGCGCCGGCGGCGCCGAAGGCGTAGGAAGCAGCTACTAGCTACTAGCTTCTAGCTACTAGCTAAGATGCTTCGACGTGAGCCTGCAGTACGGGCGAGATAAGCAGTTTCTAGCTGCAGGTTTGGCTAGAAGCTAGCAGCTAGGAGCTAGCAGCTATTATGGAATTTCGAGCGGAAATGCGGTACCTGCGAGTTTCGCCACAGAAGGCGCGGCTGGTGCTGGAGTTGATCAAGGGGCGCCGGGTGGAAGAGGCGCGCAACACGCTGGCTTTTACCAAGAAGCGGGTGGCAGCGCCGGTGGCCAAGCTGCTGCAGTCGGCGCTCGACAACGCGAACTTTCTCGCCAGTGAGAAGGGGATCGACGTCGAGATCGACAACCTGTACGTGAAGAGCGCGATTGCCAACGACGGTCCGCGCATGAAGCGGATTCGTCCAGCGCCGCAGGGACGGGCGTACCGCTACCAGCGGCGCATTGCGCACATCACCCTGGTGCTGGCGGAGCGCGGGAAAGACAATACTGTGGTCCATGCGGCGGGCGGCGATACCGCGGCGGGTGCAAAGATCAAGCGCAGCGCGCCGGCGGCGAAGGCGGCAGCGAAGAAATCCGCCGGTAAAAAGAAAGTGGCCGCGAAATAACGGCAACGGCGGACGAGCAACAGCAGGTTCCTCGCCCGCGCTTTGCGCGGGGTTCGGAATGACAAAGGTTCATTGATTGGTTTGGCGGATCGGTTTAGGGGTTTGGTTTCAGCGGATTTGATTTAGGAGAAGCAATGGGACAAAAAGTCCATCCTTATGGTTTTCGCCTCGGCTACACCAAGCCGTGGAAGTCGCGCTGGTTTGCCGAGCGGGATTACGACAAGCAGCTGCACGAGGACGTCAAGCTGAAAGCCGAGTTGAAGGACAAGCTGAAGTCGGCAGGCGTCAGCTCGATCGAAATCGAGCGGCCGGGCAACAAGCTGCGCATCATCATCAAGACGGCGCGTCCGGGGATCATCATCGGACGCAAGGGCGCGGAAATCGACAAGCTCAAGGCCGATCTGCAGAAGCGCACCGCGGGCAAGGACATTTTTGTCGACATCCAGGAAGTGCACAAGCCCGAACTCGACGCCCAGTTGGTGTCGGAATCGATCGCGCTGCAATTGGAAAAGCGGGTGGGCTTCCGGCGGGCCATGCGCAAGGCGGTCGACTCGGCGCTGCGCTTTGGATGCAAGGGAATCAAAGTCCGCGTGAGCGGAAGGTTGAACGGCAACGAAATCGCGCGGTCGGAATGGTACTTGCAGGGTCGGTTGCCGCTGCACACGCTGCGCGCCGATATTGATTACGGATTCACCGAGGCGCGCACGACGTATGGCGTGATCGGGGTGAAGTGCTGGGTGTACAAGGGCGAAATTCTGCCGACCAAGAAGCGCGAGCCGCAGACGGCGGTGGGTGGGTTTTAAGCGGCGGACAAAAGCAGGTTCCTCACCCGCGCTTTGCGCGGGTTTGGAATGACCAAGTTTTTGTGGGTGGGCGAGAGCCAAGAGCTAAAGGCCAAGAGCTGATTTTATGTTGATGCCAAAGAAAGTGAAGTATCGCAAGCAGCAGCGCGGGCGCATGACGGGCAAGGCCTGGCGCGGGTCGACGCTGGCGTTCGGCGATTTCGGACTCAAAGTTCTCGAGCCGGGCTGGATCACCGACCGGCAGATTGAAGCCAGCCGTGTGGCCATGACGCGTTTCGTGAAGCGCGGCGGCAAGATCTGGATTCGGGTGTTTCCCGACAAGCCGGTCACCAAGAAGCCGGCCGAAACCCGTATGGGCAAGGGCAAGGGCGCGCCCGATCACTGGGTCGCGGTGGTGAAGCCGGGCAAGATTCTGTTCGAGATGGAAGGCGTGACCTTGACCGATGCAACCGAGGCGATGCGGCTGGCGTCGCACAAGCTGGCGCTGCGCACGACGCTGGTGAAGCGCGAGGGAGCGATGCACGCGTAGAGCAGTCTGTCAGCTATCAGCTCGCAGCCGTCAGTGACGGCGGGGTTGAAGTGGCTGAAAGCTGAGAGCCGAAAGCTGAGAGCCGAAAGCTGAGAGCTATTTATGAAAGCAGACAAGATTCGAAATCTTACCGAAGAAGAGCTGAAGCATCAGGAAGGCGAACTGGCCGACCAGCTTTTTAAGCTGAAGTTTCAGCTGAACATGGGGCAGACGGAGAGCCTGAAGAAGATTCGCGGGCTGCGCAAGGATATTGCGCGGGTGAAGACGATTATGGGCGAGCGCGGGCGCTCGGCCGCGACGGAGAAACGATAATGTCGGACACAGCAGCAGCTACGCCGAAGGTGCAGGGGCGGCGCAAGGAAGTTGTGGGAGAAGTGCTTTCGAGCCGCATGAGCAAGACCATCGTGGTCAAGGTGACGCGCAAGAAGTCGCATCCGTTCTACGGCCGCGTGGTCGCGCGCAACAAGAAGTTCTACGCCCACGACGAGAAGAACGAGGCGCATGTGGGCGACGTGGTGCGGATCGAGGAGACGCGTCCGCTGTCGAAGCTGAAGCGCTGGAAGCTGAAGGATATTGTGCGCAAGGCCGCGCTGGTGCCGGAAGTTGCGGATGTAGTGAGCTAGAGCTTTGCCAGCGAAGGCAGAAAGCAGGTTCCTCACCGCCGCTTCGCGCCGGTTCGGAATGACAGGGATTTCCGGTTGGTTCCTGCGGATGGAATGACAAGGAATCGTTAGGGAGAGTGCCATGGCTGTGATGATGAGATCGATGCTGGAGGTCGCCGACAACTCCGGCGCCCGCAAGCTGCAGATGATTCTGCCACTCGGCGGCTCGACCGGATTGAACGCCGGCCTGGGCGACATAATCACCGCGGCGGTGAAAGAGGCGGCGCCCGAGGGCCAGACGAAAAAGGGATCCGTAGTCAAGGCTGTGATTGTGCGCACCCGCAAAGAGTCCCGGCGGCGGGATGGAACTTATATCAAATTCGATTCGAATGCCGCGGTATTGATCAACGATGCGGGCGAGCCGGTCGGCACGCGCGTGTTCGGTCCGGTAGCGCGCGAGTTGCGCGAGAAGAAGTTTTTGAAGATTGTGTCGCTGGCGCCGGAAGTTATTTAGGAAAGGCGGTCTTAGGTGTTAGGTCTTCGACCGGGCAGCGGGCCTAAGACCCAACACCTCAGACCTAAGACCTGGGGATAGAGATCATGCGAACTGTAAGTACGGAAAATAAACGAGTGGATCTTCGCCGCAACGACACCGTGAAGGTGATCACGGGGCGGGACAAGGGCAAGGAAGGGCGCGTGCTGCGCGTGTTTCCGAACGACGCCAAGTTGCTGGTGGAGCACGTGATGATGGTCAAGAAGCATGTGCGCCCGAACCCGCAGCGCAACATCAAGGGTGGGATCGCGGAGCAGGAGAGCCGGATTGCGATCTCCAACGTGCAGCTGGTATGTCCGACCTGCGGGCCGGTGCGCATCGGGCACGAAGTGCGCGGCGACCGCAAGGTGCGGGTGTGCAAGAAGTGCGGAACGACGCTGGACAAATAAGCTGTCAGCTTTCAGCCATCAGCTTTCAGTTTGTGGCGATGATGCGGGCAGTGAAGTGGAAATTGAGCTCACGAACCGGTAGATGCAGGGGTTTAAAACTGATAGCTGACGGCTGATAGCTGACAGCTTCCTCCGAAACCGTGAGAGGGAAGTGAAGAGCGAAATGGCAAAGGACAAGAAGCAGAAAGAATCGTCGCAAGAGCAGAAGGCGCCGGACCAGGCGCGGCACAGCGCCAAGGAGCGTCCGCGGCTGCGCGCCAAGTTCGAGAAGGAAGTGGCGCCCGCGCTGCTCAAGGAGCTGGAACTGAAGAACTCGATGGCGGTGCCGCGGCTGAACAAGATCGTGGTCAACATGGGCGTGGGCGAAGCCACCCAGAACGCGAAAGTCCTCGACCCGGCGGTGAACGAACTGACCCAGATCACCGGGCAGAAGCCGATCACGACCAAGGCGAAGAAGTCGATTGCGGCGTTCAAGGTGCGCGAAGGCCAGTCGATTGGGGCCATGGTCACGCTGCGGGGCGACCGCATGTACGAATTCTTCGACCGGCTGGTGAACATTGTTCTGCCGCGAGTGCGCGATTTTAAGGGTGTCTCGACCAAGTCGTTCGATGGACGGGGCAACTTCACGCTGGGGCTGCACGACCAGCTGATTTTCCCGGAGATCTCCTACGAGAAAGTCGACAAGCAGAAGGGCATGAACGTCACCATCGTGACTACGGCGGCGAACGATAACCAGGCGCGCACGCTGCTGAAACATCTGGGAATGCCGTTCCGCGCGCAGTAAGGGTTTTGAGACGGCAAAGTTCGGCGAACAGAGAATTTCGAGGGTGGAATGACGACAGCAAAACGAGTGAAGGACGCGAAGATTCAGGAAGTGTTTCAGAAGGCGCGCGACGCCAAGGCGCCGAAGCCGAAGTTCTCCACGCGGCGGCACAACCGCTGCAAGCTGTGCGGACGGCCGCGGGCATTTCTACGCAAGTTCGGCATTTGCCGCTTGTGTTTCCGCGGGCTGGCGTTGCGCGGGGAAATTCCAGGAGTTTCGAAGTCGTCGTGGTAGGGAGTGCGTCGTCGGTCGTTAGTCGTTGGCAAATGCCAACGAGTATCGGAGATCGGCTAACGACCAACGGCTAACGGCTAACGGCTAACGACCGAAGTTACAAGCTGCCGCAGGTTCTCCGCAGGATGCGGAGCGAACGGGTGGCACGAGGAGAAGCAAACGATGAGGTTGACCGATCCGGTGGCAGACATGCTGACTCGAGTGCGGAACGCGCTCCAGGCCCGGCACCAGAAAGTGGACATTCCGGCTTCACGGCTGAAGCTGGAGATCGCCCGCATTTTGAAGGAAGAGGGCTATATCTCCAATTTCAAGCCGACGGAGGAAGAAGGCCATAAGGTCATCCGGATTTATCTGAAATATGGCGCCAACAACGAGGCGGCGATTTCGAAGGTCGAGCGTGTGTCGCGGCCGGGCTGCCGCGTCTACGTGCGCCGCAGCGAGATTCCCCGGGTGCTGGGCGGCATGGGGATCAACATCCTCACCACCCCGCGCGGAGTAATGACCGGCCGCCAGGCCCGCAAAGAAGGCGTGGGCGGCGAGTTGTTGTGTCAGATTTACTAGAGAAGCAGCTTCTAGCTACTAGCTTCTAGCTACTAGCTAAGGCGGCGATGAGAAGGTTAGCGTTGCAACGGTCTGGACGGAAAGTTCGGACTGCAAAATCCAAGCGGCCTAGCTAGAAGCTAGGAGCCAGAAGCTAGAAGCTCTTATGTCACGAATTGGAAAAAAGCCGATCCCGATCCCCAAAGGGGTGACGGTCAAAGTGGAAGGCAACACCGTTCTGGTGCAGGGGCCGAAGGGCAAGCTGGATACGGCGCTGCCGTCCGGCATCAAGGTCGAGCAGAAGGACGGAAACCTGGTCGCTATCCGCGAGAACGATTCGCAGGCGGCGGTGCATGGACTGGCGCGGGCGCTGGTCAACAACGCGGTCGAGGGCGTGACCAAGGGCTGGACGCGCGATCTGGAGATCGTCGGCATCGGCTACCGCGCCGAAATGAAGGGCAAGGGGATGGTGGTGTTTAACCTGGGCTTCTCGCATCCCATCGAGTATCCGCTGCCCACGGGCGTGGATGCGGTGGTGGACCCGAAGCAGACCAAGATCACCCTGACCGGCATCGACCGGCAGAAGGTAGGACAGGTCGCGGCAGAAATGCGGTCGCTGCGTCCGCCCGATCCCTACAAGAACAAGGGCGTGCGTTATGCGGGCGAACGCTTGAAGAAGAAGGTTGGAAAGACGGGCGCGAAGTAAGACGTCGTTCGTCGCTGGTCGTTAGTCGTTCGCAGGGCCAGCGGCTTACAGCAGTGAATTTAGTTGTCAAGGATTATGCAGTTGTCGGGAGTTTTTGGCTAACGACCAACGACTAACGACCAAGGACAGATTTTATGCTTACTCGAGTTACCAAGAACGAAAAGCGCGGGCATGTGCACGATCGCATCCGCAAGAAGATGCAGGGGACGGCGGAACGTCCGAGGCTCAACGTGTACCGCTCGCTGAACCACATTTATGTGCAGGTCATTGACGACCTGCACGGCAAAACGCTGGTTTCGGCGAGTACGGCTGAAGGTAAGAAGGAAGACCGGCGCACCGGAGGGAACGTGGCCTCGGCGAAGACGGTCGGCAAGACGATTGCCGAGCGCGCCAAAGCCAAGGGTGTGACCAAAGTCGTGTTCGACCGCGGCGGCTATCTTTATCATGGGCGCGTGAAGGCCCTGGCCGACGCGGCGCGCGAAGCGGGATTGCAGTTCTAAAACCAGCTACTAGCTTCTAGCTCCTAGCTACTAGCCCAACAATTTCTTGGGTTAGCTAGAAGCCAGTAGCTAGGAGCTAGAAGCTTAGGTTCATAAATGCCAACAGTGATCAAGAAACTCGATGCGGGTTCGTACCAGTTAAAAGACCAGGTGGTCGCCATTAACCGCGTGACCAAAGTGGTCAAGGGCGGCAAGAATCTTTCGTTCGCGGCGCTGGTGGTGGTGGGCGATCCTTCGGCGGCGGTGGTGGGCTACGGTTCGGGCAAGGCGAAGGAAGTTCCGCAGGCGATCCGCAAGGGGATCGAATCGGCCAAGAAGAACCTGATCAAGGTCAACCTGACGCAGACCAGCATTGCTCATCTCGTATTGGGACGCTACGGTTCGGGCAAAGTGCTGCTCAAGCCCGCTCCGGAAGGCACGGGCGTGATTGCCGGCGGCGCGGTGCGCGCGGTGATGACGTCGGCGGGCGTGCAGAATGTGCTGACGAAATCCATTGGCACGACCAACCCGCATAATGTGATCAAGGCGACGTTCGACGCGCTGAAGCAGCTCAAGAGCCGGGAGAGCGTGGCGCTGATGCGTGGGAAGACGGCGCAGGAACTGTAAGCGGCACCGAGTCGCGAGTCCTGAGTCGCGAGCAAGGTCGGGAAGGGCACGACTTACAGTCGTGCCGCCGAGAGGCAAGACAAAGCGGGGCTTTAGCCCCTGAGGGTTGAGAGGCATGACGGCAAAGAAAACGAATTCGGGCGGCGGGAAGATACAGCTGAAATGGGTGCGCTCCGCCATTTGTGCTCCGGTGAAACAGAAGCTGGTGATCAAGGGACTGGGTTTCACTCGGCTGAACCAGGTGATTGAGCGTCCGGATACGCAGGCCATTCGCGGCATGGTGGCTAAGGTGCCGCATCTTGTGGAGTTTGTGGAATAAAGCGATCAGCTTTCAGCTATCAGCCGTCAGCGCGAAACGCTCTGGCTGAGAGCTGACGGCTGACAGCTGAGAGCTTACTTTTATGAATTTATCGAACATTCGAGCACCGAAGAAGGCGACCGAGAAGCGCAAGCGCGTAGGACGCGGCATGGGCTCGGGCATGGGCAAAACGTCCACCCGCGGGCACAAGGGCCAGCGTTCGCGCACCGGGTCGCGCATGATCCGCGGCTTTGAAGGCGGCCAGATGCCGCTGCACCGGCGCATGCCGAAGCGCGGTTTCACCAACATTTTCCGCAAGGAATTCAACATCGTGAGTCTGGAGCGGCTGGTCGAGTTGGGCGAGACGACCATTACTCCCGAAGTGCTGCGCAAGGCAGGAGTCATCAAGACCAAGCATCCGGTAAAGATTCTGGGTGACGGCGAGCTGACCATTGCGATCACGGTGAGCGCACATAAATTTTCCAAGTCGGCGCAGGAAAAGATCACCAAGGCGGGCGGCAAGTTTGAGGTCATATCGGTAAAGGCGGGGCAGTAATGTTTGACAAGCTGGCGAACATTTTTCGCATTCCGGACCTGCGCAATCGCATCCTGTTCACGCTGGCGATGCTGTTCGTGTACCGCCTGGGCGGACACCTGCCCACGCCAGGGATCAACACCGCGGCGTTAGAGAACTATTTTCAGGGCCAGCAAGGCGGACTGTTCGGATTTGTCGACTTGTTTTCCGGCGGCCAGTTGCGCCGCATGACGATTTTCGCCCTGGGCATCATGCCCTACATTACGGCGTCCATCATTCTGCAGTTGCTGACCGTGGTCTATGAGCCGCTGGCCAAGCTGCAGAAAGAGGGCGAACTCGGGCGCAAGAAGATCACGCAGTGGACGCGCTACATCACCGTCATTCTCAGCGCGGTGCAGTCGTTCGGTATCGCGATCGGCCTGGCCAAGGGCGGGTTCGCGCTGAATCCAGGAGTTGCCTTCGATTTAATGACGATGCTGACCCTGACCACGGGCAGCGCTTTCATCATGTGGCTGGGTGAACAGATCACCGAGCGCGGCGTGGGCAACGGCATGTCGCTGTTGATTTTTGCCGGGATCGTAGTGGGTTTGCCGCGCGGCGTGGTGGACTTGATCGAAAAGGCGAAGAACTCGGCTTGGGGCGCGATGACCTTCCCCCTGATGATTTTTTTGCTCATCTTCATGATTGCGGTGGTGGGGTTCATCGTTTACGTGGAACGAAGCGAGCGGCGAATCCCGGTGCAATATGCCAAACGAGTGGTCGGACGCAAAGTAATGGGCGGGCAGTCGACGCACCTGCCGCTGCGAGTGAACGCCGGCGGCGTGATGCCGGTGATTTTCGCGTCGTCGATTCTCACCCTGCCGTTGACCGTGGGCTACGGCCTGCACAACAACCGGTATTTTGGGCCGCTGTTTGACGCGCTTAAGTGGGGTGAGCCGCTTTACACCGTGCTTTACGCCGTCGGCATTATTTTCTTCGCGTACTTTTATGTGTCGATCGTGTTCAACCCCAGCGAAGTCGCCGACAACATGCGCAAGTATGGCGGATTTATTCCCGGTATTCGTCCGGGAAAGCGCACGGCGGATTTCATCAATGAAGTGCTGACCCGCATTACGCTGGTGGGCGCGTTGTATCTGATTATTATTTCGTTCATTCCGGAGTGGATGATCGCGGGTATTCGGCTCAACCATCTTCCCTGGGTGCTGGGAAGATTTTTCGAGTCGATGCCCAACTGGGTTTTGAACGGGTTGGGTGTGAACTTTTATTTCGGCGGAACTTCGCTGCTGATCGTGGTGGGCGTGGCTATGGATACGGTGACGCAGATCGAGGCGCAGTTGATCATGCGCCACTACGACGGATTTACGCCGCGCAGCGGACGCATTCGCGGGCGCCGCACCTGGTAGGTGGCGCTCTTGAAATTTAGATTGTGGGGGTTGCTGCACCTCGGCCGTGGTTCTGGGGCGCCGGGGAGACTGGGATCGGGAGGCTTTGGCCAAGCCGATGGCGCAGGAAACCTCGCGTAACGTGGGCCCCGTTGTGCTGCTCGGACCCCCGGGTGCCGGAAAAGGCACTCAGGCCAAGCGCATCATGGGGCGGTATGAGATTCCCCAGGTGTCGACCGGGGACTTGCTGCGGGAAAACGTAGCCCGCGGAACGGAACTTGGCCAGGCAGCGAAAGCCGTGATGGCGCGGGGACAGCTGGTTTCCGACGACCTGGTTTGTGTGATGGTCCGGGAGCGTTTGATGCAACCGGACTGCAAGCGGGGATACGTACTGGACGGATTTCCCCGGACTCCGGCGCAGGCCGGATGGCTCGATGCCTTGCTCGAGCATGAGCTCTTTGACAATTCGCGTCCCACCCGGGCCTGGCCAATTGTGATCCGCCTGAACGTAGACTATAATCAGTTATTACTCCGGATCACTGGACGCCGTTCTTGTCCCACGTGTGGACGGATCTATAACGTCCACCTCCAGCCGCCCCGCGTCGATGAACTTTGCGACGAAAGTCATGCGACCAAGCTGGTGACCCGCAATGACGACCGGTTGGAAGTGATTCAGCCACGACTCACGGCATATCAGGAGCAGACTCGTCCGGTAGCGGACTACTACCAGCGCACGGGCCGGTTGATCACGGTGAACGGCGATCTGCCCATGGACGACGTCACGAGCCAGATTTACCGGATATTGGAAGATCACCACGCTTAAGAATCAAGCTTAAGCAAGAACGCTTGAGCAAAATCGCTTAAGCAAAATGAAGAATGGCGATTGTGTGCAAATCGACGGCGGAGATTGAAAAGATGCGGCACAGCGGCCGCATTGTACGCCAGGTTCTCGACCACGTGCGAGGGCTGGTGGCGCCGGGCGTCACCACAATGGACCTGGAACGCGCCGCCGAAAAGAAGATCAAGGAACTTGGCGCGAAGCCGGCGTTCAAGGGGTACTACGATTATCCCTGCGTGCTGTGCACGTCGGTGAACGAAGAGATTGTGCATGGCATCCCGTCGGAAAAGCGGATGCTGAAAGAGGGCGACATCGTTTCCATCGATTGCGGCGTCGTGCTTGACGGATATTACGGCGACGCGGCGATTACAGTTCCGGTGGGCAACGGGCTGAAGCCGGAACTGCAGAAGTTGTTGGAAGTGACGGAAGCTTCGCTCTACCGCGGCATCGAGCAGGCGCGAATCGGGAACTCGGTGGAAGATATTGGCGCGGCGGTACAGGAGCATGTGGAAGCCGCGGGATTCAGCGTGGTGCGCGAGTTCGTCGGACACGGCATCGGAACGCGGCTGCACGAAGAACCGCAGATTCCGAACTACGGCAATCGCGGGCATGGAGCCAAGTTGCGCGAGGGCATGGTGCTGGCGATCGAGCCCATGGTGAACTACGGCAAGCCGGGAACGCGCGTCCTCGAGGATAAGTGGACCGCGGTGACGGTGGACGGAAGTTGCAGCGCGCACTTCGAGCACTGCGTGGCGGTGACGAAGGACGGTCCGGTGATTTTGACGCAGTGAAGCTTCTAGCCGCTAGCTCCTAGCTTCTAGCTAGTCGGGCTGGTTTTGCTAGAAGCTAGGAGCTAGAAGCTAGGAGCTAATGAGTAAAGAAGACGCGATTGAAGTCATGGCGGTGGTTCTGGAACCGCTGCCCAACGCCATGTTCCGGGTGGAACTGGAAAACAAACACCAGGTGCTGGCGCATGTTTCCGGCAAAATGCGCAAGAATTTCATCCGCATTCTGCCCGGGGACAAGGTCGCAGTAGAGCTTTCGCCCTACGACTTGAATCGCGGACGGATTGTGTATCGATATAAATGACGCCGTTTAGCGGGCGTGAGCGAAGCGGGAGCCCGCTGGCGTCATCCTGAGCGTCCTGTACGAAGGATCTCAAGAGGGGCGAATAGGCTGAAAAGTTATGAAAGTACGGGCATCGGTTAAGAAAATTTGCGACAAGTGCAAGGTCATCCACCGCAAGGGTGTGGTGCGGGTGATTTGCGTCAACTCGAAACATAAACAGCGCCAGGGCTAAAAGAAGCTTCTAGCTTCTAGCTCCTAGCTTCTAGCCAAGACCGAGCGGTTTGCTAGAAGCTAGCAGCTAGAAGCTAGCCGGCGACGAGAGCTTGGCAGTCAAGAGGATCTGGATTTATGGCACGTATTGCAGGCGTCGATCTTCCGCGCCAGAAGCACATCAACATCGCGCTGACGTACATCTACGGCATCGGGCATCCGCGCGCCGGACGCATTCTCGACGAGGCCAAGGTCGAGCCCATGAAGAAGGTTCAGGACCTGAGCGAAGAAGAGGTCAACCGCATCCGCACGGTCATTGAGGCCGAGGGACTGGTGGAAGGCGATCTGCGCAAGGAAGTTTCGATGAACATCAAGCGGCTCATCGAAATCGGCTCCTATCGCGGATTCCGTCACCGCCGCAACCTGCCGGTCCGCGGCCAGCGCACGCATACGAACGCCCGCACCCGCAAGGGTCCGCGCAAGGGAACGGTCGCGCAGAAGAAGAAGGCGACGGCAAAAACTTAAAAACGGTCGTTGGTCGTCGGTCTTTGGTCGTTGGCCAAAGCCGGGTGCGACCAGCGAGGCACTCGATATTAGGAACGGTACGCGTCGGTCGTGGGATTTAGCCAACGACCAACGACGAACGACCAAGGACTGACTTCATGGCAAAACCAGCAGCAGCGGGCGGCGCAGCAGCCGCGCCGGAGAAAAAAGGCAAGAAGAAGACCTTCAAGAAGAAGGAGCGCAAGCACGTGCCTCATGGGCTAGTGTATGTGCAGGCGTCCTTCAACAACACGATCGTGACCATCACCGACATGAACGGGAACGTTCTGTCGTGGAAGAGTTCAGGATCGCTCGGATTCCGCGGATCGCGCAAAGGGACGCCGTTCGCCGCGCAACAGGCGGCCTCGAACGCGGCCAACATGGCGCGCGATCACGGCGTGCGCAGCGTCGACGTTCGGGTCAGCGGGCCGGGTTCCGGCCGCGAGTCGGCGGTGCGTGCGCTGGCTGCGTCTGGCATTGAAGTGCGGTCGATTCGCGACGTTACGCCGATTCCGCACAACGGCTGCCGTCCGCCGAAGCGCCGCAGAGTGTAAGAGGCGTCGCTGGCCGTTTGTCGTTGGTCGTTAGCAAGATAACGGCGAATGGCGAACGACTAACGACCGACGACTAACGACAGTTTTACCGTCCGGGACGAAGGGTGAAGCCAAACCTGTAAACCGGTCGAGTCCCGAGCCAAGGCGAGGGACGAATCCTGAGCAAGCGAAGGAACTGCTGCTCAGAAAGAAAAAGGAGAAGAAACTTGGCGCGTTATACCGATGCAGTCTGCCGTCTATGCCGCCGCGAGGGCATGAAGCTGTTCCTCAAAGGCGCAAAGTGCTTCAGCGATAAGTGTCCTATCGAGAAGCGCAACTTCGCTCCCGGACAACATGGCAAGGACCGTAAGGCCAAGATCGTTGGCTACGGCCTGCAACTGCGCGAGAAGCAGAAAGCCAAGCGCATTTACTTCACGCAGGAAAGCCAGTTCCGCAACTATTTCGAAAAAGCCGCGCGCTCGCGAGGTGTAACCGGCGAGTTGCTCTTGCAGCAACTGGAGCGGCGTCTCGACAACGTCGTCTTCCGCCTGGGCTTCGCGCAGTCGCGGCGCCAGGCGCGGCAGTTGGTGCGTCACGGTCACGTTGCGGTCAACGGCAAGAAGGTCAACATTCCTTCGTTCGAAGTCAGCGCGGGGCAGGAGATTGCGATCCGCGAAAACAGCAAGAAGCTCACCGTGCTTGAACTGGCCAAGGAGTTCGCGAGTCATGGCACGATGCCGAATTGGCTGGAAGTAGATCGCGACAATTACAAGGCGCGCGTGCTCTCACTGCCTAAGCGCGAAGATATTCAGTTGCCGGTGAACGAGCAATTGATTGTTGAGTTGTATAGCAAGTAGTAAGGCGTCGTTAGTCGCTGGTCGCTAGTCGTTGGCAAATTCGATTTGCTAACGACAATCGGCTAACGACCAACGACGGTTCCGGTCCGTTTTTCGTGCCAGATCAGCCTTTGCCAGCTTTGACCTGAGTTGGACCACTCAGCGAGTCGGCACTGAGCCAAACGGCCGAAGGAGAAACACATGCTTTGGAAGGGTTTTCAGAAACCGAAACGTCTCGCAGTTGACACCTCCGCCCTCACCGACAAGTACGGAATGTTCTGGGCGCAACCATTCGAACGCGGCTTCGGCACCACCGTGGGCAACGCCCTGCGGCGCGTGCTGCTGAGTTCGATTGAAGGCGCGGCCGTTACCGCGGTGAAGATGGAAGGCGTGCTGCACGAGTTCCAGTCGATTCCTGGTGTCGTCGAAGACGCGACCGACATCATCCTCAACCTGAAGCAGATTCCGTTCAAGCTCTCCGGCGATGCGCCGAAGGCGATCTATCTGCGCGCCGATCAGCCGGGGGTGGTGACGAGCGGGATGATTGAAGCCGACGGCGATGTCGAAGTGCTCGATAAAGACGTCTACATCGCGACCGTCAGCGAAGGCGGCAAGCTCGACATGGAAATGCGCCTGAAGCGCGGGCGCGGCTATGTCTCGGCCGACAAGAACTTCGACGAGGATCTGGGCATCGGATTCATTCCGATCGACTCGGTGCATTCGCCGGTGCGCAAGTGCAACTACACCGTGGAAGCCGCGCGTCTCGGGCAGATCACCGATTACGACAAACTCACGCTCGAAGTGTGGACCAACGGCTCCATCACGCCGGCCGACTCGATTGGCCTGGCGGCGAAGCTGCTGAAGGACCATATGAACATCTTCATCAACTTCGAGGAAGAAATCGAAACCGGCACGTCGTCATCGGACGATCGCAAGCCCGAGATCCACAACGAAAATCTGAACCGTTCGGTCGAAGAGCTTGAGCTCTCCGTGCGCAGCTACAACTGCCTGAAGAACGCGAACATTCAGACCATCGGCGAACTGGTGCAGAAGACCGAAGCCGAAATGCTCAAGACCAAGAATTTCGGCCGCAAGTCGCTGAACGAGATCAAGGAGATCCTCTCCTCGATGGGCTTGAGCCTGGGCATGAAGATCGACGAGCACGGCAACGCCGTGCCGGGACCGACGTCGAACGTTCCGCTGCCGGCGTCTGCGTACGGTCCGGACGATCAGTTGTAAGTTGAGGCGTTTGCGCGGCCCGTTCGACAACATCGCTTTGCTCAGTTGCTCAGGGCAAGCCAAGAACGAGCCGCGCGCCGAAATCCCGAGCGTTGTTTGCGAGGGAACTCAACTATCGTGGTATTGCCTTGGGAAGGGCACGGCTTTAGCCGTGCCGCCCAAAGCATCATGAAATCGGGCTTTAGCCCCTGAGGGTTCGAAATGCGTCACAAAGTTGCAGGATACAAACTCGGACGGAACACATCGCACCGGCGCTCGCTGCTGCGCAACCTGGTCACGTCGGTGATCGTGGAAGAGCGCGTCGAGACCACCGTTCCCAAGGCCAAAGCGGCCAAGCCGATTGTCGAGAAGATGATCACGTTGGGCAAGCGGGGCGATCTAGCCGCACGCCGTCTGGCCATGGCGTATCTCATGACCGATGAGGCCGTAGTGAAGCTGTTCGACAACGTCGGACCGCGTTTCGGCGACCGCAATGGCGGATACACGCGCATCATCCGCACCGGATGGAACAAAGGCGATGGCGCCGACAAGGCTTTTCTGGAACTGCTGGGCAGCGAGAAAATCCTCGACGAGAAGAAAGAAAAGCGCGCCGAGGTCCGCGCCAAGAAAGCCGCCGAAGCCAAGAAGGCCATGGAAGAGGCAGAAGCCCAGGCGCAGGTCGAGCGCGAGTCGGCTCCGGCCGAAGGCGGCGACAAGAAGGAGTAGTCCGCGGATTTCGCTCAGTATTCCCCTAGGCACCGGCGAACGAGGATTGCCATTTGAGGAGGCGCGGCTCCAGCCGTGCCTCCTCGGGAAAGTCAGATTCTCATCAGGGGACGACTCGAGCCGTGTTGAGAGACTCCAGCCCCGACAGCGAGATGGACAATCAGTTGGCGCACTTCCGCGCGGAGCGCCGGGAACTCGGCGGTGGGATATGTCTGGCTGCGGAGAGCAATCTCGAAGCTCGAGGGGATAGATTTACGAGCTTGTTTTGATTCGCGGCCATCAGGTCACGCGCAAACCGATCCGAGCCAACGTTGAAGCTGTGGAGTGTGCCGGACCATTCGATGTAGGAAACAGCCCAACCCAATCCCACGCAGCCCGCGTTAGAGTACGCCCGGGAACGCTGCAAGAATTGACCGTAAACGAGAACTGTAATGGCAATCGGCCCGGCTCCAACTATTAGGGCCCAATACCAGCTCGCCAGATACCAACCCAAAGATGCCAGTCCGAGCGACACGACAGTAGACATCCTGGCGAACGCGGATGCCTCGTCTGAGCGTCTTCCATGCTCGAGGCAGCGAGTGCAGTAAGGCATCTTCCACTCCTTGCATTCGGTGTGGATGACTCGCTTACCCCAAGATCTGGTTTTGGATATCGATAAGTCGGTGTTGGGTGGAGCGCCGCAACAGGCGCACTCATCAGGGATATTCAATATCGCACCAGATACGTCAACTCTCATAAACCCTCGCTCAAAGCCCGAATAGTCGGAATATGAAAGCACCCAGCTTTCTTCTTCTCCCGCTTTTGGTAAGCGGAATTCCTATTCTTCGGGAAACCTTGGACTTCAATGCAGAAATGCCGAGAAACCTCCAAATCGAAAAGCCACCTAAGTTCATAAGCTACCGTCCTAAGGCGTCGAATTCTATCTCCGACAATCTGTCATAGCAAGCGGGAGAGTAATGCCATCGTGGTGCCTCGCTAGGACGGATCCCACCCCCGCTCGTACATGTACGACCGAGCCTCCCGCCGGTAATCTTGCGGGAGCTTTCGCAAAATCCATAAACTTCCTTTAATGGCCTTCACACGCACGCAGATCGGGATTGCTGTTGGCTCTGGCGTTTTGCTGGTGCTGGTGTTTGTCGGCTACCTGTGGTGGCTGAGCGATCAGGGGCCGGTGCTGGCGCGTTCGGAGAATCGCGATCCTCTGACCGGACTGCCGGTGAGCATCAAAATGAATCCGCTGCGCGACCGCTCGACCGAGAAAGCAGCCAACAAATTTTTGCGCGAGTTGCGCGACGGGCACTGTGACGATTTGCTCTCCAAGTGGGAGCATGACTACCACAAGAAATACGCGAAGTACATCTGCAGCTCCGAGGCGCAGCACCCGCTGCTTTCGTGGGATCTCGTGGAGTGGGAAGAAGCTCCGCCGCTGATCATTCTGCACTATCGTGGTACACGCGAGAACAGCGCCGGCCAGGGTGGAACCTATCAGGGGTTGCTCACCGTGACCACCGAAAACAAGGGCGGGTGGGCCGTCACCAAGTACGACGCGATGTATTGACGCGGTCGTCGGTCGTGAGCCGTTGGTCGTTTGGCCCTCTTTGGTCTCACTTCTTACTTACGCCTTAGCGCCTCTGATAAAACTGGTTCATGCCTGAAAGTTTTCCCCAACCTTCGCCATCCTCTGCCCGCAACATCTACGCTTTCGGAATCACGTCGTTCCTGAATGACACGGCCAGTGAGATGGCGTACTGGGTGCTCCCGGCATTTCTGGTTTCCTTGGGAGCGGGGCCAGCGCAGTTGGGATTGATTGAGGGACTGGCCGAGAGCGTCGCGTCGTTCGCCAAGCTTTTTTCCGGATATCTGACCGACCGCATTGACCGCCGCAAGCCGCTGGTAGTGGCGGGATATTTTGTCGCCAATGCAGTGAAGCCGCTGCTCGCGATAGTGACCGCGTGGTGGCACATTCTGCTGATTCGGTTCAGCGATCGCCTGGCCAAGGGAGTACGGGGCGCGCCGCGCGATGTGATGGTGGCGGAGTCCGTTCCGAAACAGCGGCTGGGCGCGGCGTATGGGCTGATCCAGTCGATGGACTCCGCCGGTGCGATCGCGGGGCCGTTGGCTGCACTGTTGCTGCTGTCGCGTTTCGGAATTCGCAGCGTGTTTCTGGCGGCGGCGGTACCGGGCGCGCTGGCCGTGCTGGCAGCCGGATTCGGAGTTCGCGAAACGAAGCACCGCGGTTCGGAGTGAAGGAGATGCGAAGGCCGCAGAGAAAATCTCCGCCGCTCCGCTTACGATCGGCAGTTCGCTTCCGACGCTCGTTCTATTTTGTGCTGGTCGCGGTGACTCTGTTCTCGCTGGGAAACTCCAGCGACATGTTTCTGGTGATGCGGGCTCAGAACGTCGGCATCCCCGTGGCGCTGGCGCCGTTGCTGGGGCTGGTCTTCAATGTGACGTACACGCTGGGGTCGTGGCCGGCAGGATGGTTCAGCGATCACTTCCCGCGGAAGTGGATTGCGGCCGCTGGGTATCTCATTTTTGCCGGAGTCTATTTTGTCTTCGGACGCGCGCCTTCCACCCTGGCGATTTGGATTACCATGGCGGTCTACGGTTTATATTACGCGCTGACGCAGCCGGTGTTGAAAGCTCTGGTGGTTGAGAGTGTTGCGCAGGAAGTGCGCGGGCGCGCTCTGGGAATTTATTTCTTCGCGACCAGCGTGGCCACTCTGGCGGCCAGTCTAATCACGGGAGAATTGTGGAAGCAATACGGGCCGGGGGTTCCGTTCTACTTTTCGGCAGGGCTGGCGGGGGTTTCAGCGGTGTTGATGGTGGTCAAGCCGCCGCAATTTCCTGTGTCATCCTGAGCGAAGCTGCCGTCCGCGAAGCGGGCGGCAGCGCAGTCGAAGGATACCTACCCTTAATCGTCGCAAAGGCTCGTCAATGGGTTTCTATCGCACTCCGTTCGCATCATGAAAACTTCTTCATGTCGTCCCGGTCAGAACGAGGACGGGGTCCTACGACTCCGCGGGTGATTCGCTTCACGAAGCACCGGCTCCGCTCAAGATGACAATTTCTGATGGCAGCTAGAACAACTTCATCCACAGGAATACAAGTATCTGCGCGCCGATGCCGGCGCAGGTGTCGAGGAGAACGTCCCGCGGCGTGCCGGTGCGCGATGGGATGAAGCTTTGATGCCATTCGTCGAGACTGGCTACCAGTGCGGTTCCCAGAACTGCAACAGTTGACCAGCGAAGAGTCCATTTTGCGTTGCTCGCAACGGGTAATGTTTCGCGCCAGGCGCGGAACAGCAGAATACTGAGCAGGCCATAGCCGAAAACGTGGCCGCCTTTGCGAATGTAAAAGTGCCAATGTTCGAAGCGGGCGTGATTCAGCCCGAAGAGAAAATGCAGCAGGGGATAGAGAATCCGGCTGGTGTTGTGGGCGGAGAGATACGCGCTTGACTCAATGGCAATAACGATCAGCCACAGGATGGCAGCGATCCAGGCCTTGAGAACATGATGACGGTCGGAGTTCAAGCGCGGGCGTCGCTCGGGATCCCCGAGTCCCCACTTCTCGCAAAAGACGCGAGAAATGGGGCACCCTCAGTTTGTTTTGCCCGGCCCGCGCCGGCACTATTCGATGGCATAATTCGGGGCCTCGCGAGTGATCATTACGTCGTGAACGTGGCTTTCGCGCAGGCCGGCCCCGCTGATGCGGACGAAGCGCGTCTTCTGCAGAAGTTCGGCGATGGTGGCGCAACCGCAATATCCCATGCCGGATTTCAATCCTCCAACCATCTGATGCACGATCATGGCGACCGAGCCGCGGTAGGGAACGCGTCCCTCGATTCCTTCCGGGACCAGCTTCGCCAGGCGATTCGCGTCGCCATCGCCAGCGGAGATTGACGCCGAGGAATCGCCTTCAGTGCTCTGGAAGTAGCGCTCGCTGGAGCCCTGGGCCATGGCCCCGATCGATCCCATGCCGCGATACGACTTGAAAGAGCGGCCCTGATACAGAATCAATTCGCCGGGACTCTCGTCGGTACCAGCGAAGAGCGATCCGATCATCACCGCGCTCGCGCCTGCGGCCAGAGCCTTGGTCATGTCGCCGGAATACTTGATGCCGCCATCGGCAATGATGGGAACGCCGGAGTCTTTGGTGGCGCGGTAGGCTTCGGCGATCGCTGTGATCTGCGGCACGCCCGCTCCGGTGACCACGCGCGTCGTGCAGATCGACCCCGGCCCAATGCCAACTTTAATGCCGTCGGCGCCGGCGCGGGTCAATTCGCAGGCTCCGTCGAACGTGGCCACGTTGCCGGCCAGCAGTTCCACATGGGGCAGTTTCGATTTGACGAGCTTTACAGCGTCGAGAACTTTCGTCGAGTGTCCGTGGGCGCTGTCGATGGCGAGCACGTCGACCTTAGCCTCGGCGAGTTCTTGCGCGCGTTCGAGAAAGTCTCCGGTGGCGCCGATGGCCGCACCGACCCGCAGGCGGCCCTGGGAATCTTTCGCCGCGTTGGGATACTTCAACTTCTTTTGAATATCCTTAACCGTGATTAATCCCTTCAGGTTGTACTTGTCGTCGACGACGAGAAGTTTTTCGACGCGGTGCTCGTGCAGAATTTTCTCCGCGTCTTCGAGCGTGGTGCCCACGGGCACGGTGATGAGATTTTTCTTGGTCATCACTTTGTCGATGGGAATGTCGAAGCGGGTCTCGAATCGCAAGTCGCGGTTGGTGAGGATGCCGACCAGTTTGCCGTGCTCGGTAATCGGCACGCCGGAAATCTTGTACTTGCGCATGACTTCGAGCGCGTCCGAAACTTTGTCGGTGGCGTGCATGGTCACGGGGTCGACGATCATGCCGCTCTCCGACCGCTTCACCTTGTCAACCTCGTTCGCCTGCTGCTCGATCGTCAGATTGCGATGGATGATGCCAAGGCCGCCCTGCTGCGCCAGCGCGATCGCCATGTGCGATTCAGTCACGGTGTCCATGGCGGCGCTCACGATGGGAATGTTGAGGCTGATGTTGCGCGTGAGTTGCGTCTGCGTGCTGGCCTGCGCCGGAATCACATCGGAGCGAGCGGGCAGCAGAAGAACGTCATCGAAAGTAAGAGCCTCAGGAACGGGAAAATGAATCATAGTTTTTCAGGACTCTCCCAGCCGTGCGGTGATTCTTCATTCTAGAGAGGGCGGGGGATTGAGGCAAATGGGAGCGCCCCGGCGTTTGTCTTTTTACCTACCGCGGGCGTATATTAAGTAACTGAGAACTGTTGTGTACTACCGGCATTTGGCGAAGCACACCAGTGGGCGCAAGCCCACTTTTTAGTTTGGGCCCATCGGTGGTGACTGCCAAAGCTTGTAAGTTATTGGATTCATGGCGCTTGACGTTGATCGTGTGCGGGAAATCGCGGACCGCGTAGCCGCTTCCAGCGGGCTGGAAATCGTCGAAGTCGAGATCCTCGGCGGAGGCAAGGCGCGCATGCTGCGAGTGTTTCTCGACAAGGTTGCGGCGGGCGCCGACCCGCTGGCGGGGGTGACGCACGAAGACTGCGCCAACTTCAGCCGGGAATTCGGCACGATTCTCGACGTGGAAGACGTAATGCCGGGTTCGTACACGCTGGAAGTTTCTTCGCCTGGATTGGACCGCAAGTTAATCAAGGCGGCGGATTTCAGCCGCTTCACGGGCAGCCGACTGAAGTTGAAAACGCGGCAGCCGGTGAATAACAACCAGTATTTTGAAGGACGGTTGGAGAGTTTTACCGACGGCCGCCTGACGCTGGATCTGAGCGTGGCCAGCCACAAGTCGCGCAAGAAAATGGGCTCGGCTGCGGGCGAGAAGATTGAGATTGAGTTCTCCAATGTGGAGAAGGCGAATTTAGTGCCGGAGCTTTGAAGTACAGGTGTTAGGTATTCAGTGCTTGGTCTTTCTTCCTAAGACCCAAGACCTCAAACCTAACACCCCAGCATGGCAAGCGTTCATAACGGAATACCTTTATGGCAAGCGAGCTTTACAACACGATCGACGCACTCAGCCGGGAAAAAGGCATTGATCCGCAAATTGTAGTCAGCGCGGTGGAAGACGCCATTGTCATGGCCACGCGCAAGTACTACAAGTCGCAGGAAAATCTGCGGGCCAAGCTGGACAAGGAAACCGGCAAGATCAACGCTTTCGCGGTGAAGGCGGTCGTGGAGACGCCGGAGCAGGTCGAAGATCCGAACCTGCAAGTCACGCTGGAAGATGCGCGCAAAGTCGACCCTACGCTGGAGGTTGGAGGCGAGTTGCAGATTCCGAAAGTCACGGAAGGCATTCTGGGACGCATCGCGGCGCAGCTGGCCAAGCAGGTGATTTTCCAGAAGGTGCGCGAAGCGGAACGCGACACGGTTTACAACGAGTACATCGGGCGCGTGGGCGAAATCGTCAACGCCACGGTAAAGCGGGTCGAAGGTCCGGATGTGATTTTCGACATCGGCAAGGCGGAAGCGCGCATGCCGCGCAAGGAACAGTCTCGGCTCGAGTCATTCGCCATTGGCGAGCGCGTACGCGTCGTGATTGCCCGCGTCGAGCGGGCCGCCAAGGGGCCAGGCGTAGTGGTCTCGCGTGCGGCCCCCGATCTGGTGCAGCATTTGTTCCAGACTGAAGTTCCGGAAATCTACGACGGAACGGTCGTGATCCGCGCCATTGCCCGTGAAGCCGGTGAGCGCACCAAGATTGCGGTCATGTCGAAGGACAAGGACGTAGACGCCGTGGGCGCTTGCGTGGGCATGAAGGGCATGCGTGTGCAATCGATCATTCGCGAACTGCGCGGAGAGAAGATCGACATCATCGAGTATCACGAAGACGCGGTCACCTTTGCGGAAAAGGCATTGCAGCCGGCAAAGGTCAGCCGCGTGACCGTAGTCGACAGCGGTGAGAAGCATCTGGAAGTTGTAGTCGACGACAGCCAGCTTTCGCTCGCCATCGGCAAGAAGGGGCAGAACGTTCGCCTGGCGGCGAAGTTGCTCGGCTGGAAGATCGACATCAAGAGCGAAGAAGAGAAGCGCCAGGAAGTCGAGCAGCAGATGGCTGCCATGGCGCCCCCGGCGACGACTCCGCTGGAGAACGTTCCGGGCCTGGGCGAAGGGCTGGTCGAAAAGCTTGGAGCTGCGGGCGTTACCACGGTGGAAGCTCTCGCCGATATGACTCCGGAACAGCTCGAGGCGATTGAGGGCATTGGGCCGAAGACGGTGGAAAAAATCAGCCTCGCGGTGAATAATTACTTCGCCAGTCTCGAGTCGGGAGTAGTCGAAGGTGAAGTCCCGGTCGAGGTTGCGACTGCAGAGGGTGAAGCTCTACCCGAAGAAGCTGCGCCGGAAGCGGCCGCGGAAGTTAGCGCGGAGCCGGTTGCCGGCGAAGTTGCCGCGGAAGCTGAACAGGCGGCTCCTGAGGCGACGGCGGAAGCCGAAACCGCCTCGGCTGAAGACGAAAAGGAAGCGCATGGGCCAGAGCACGGCTCCGCTCCCGAAACAACTGAATCGTAATGGCACGCGCGGACATTTTCGATGGCGTGCGAATGCAGGATGCTGACTCCGTGAGGCCGCAATGAAGACCTAAGCGCAAAGCGGAGTACAAGAAAGGCCGGATGAGCAAGGTTCGAATCAACGATCTCGCCAGGGAGCTGGAAGTTAAAAGCAAAGCCATTCTCGACACACTGCCTATCGTCGGGGTGACGGAGAAGAAGACCCATTCCAGTTCGCTCGAGGAACATGAAGCGGAAAAGGTGCGGATTCACCTCCGCGGCTCGTCCGAAGCGTCGACGACGACCGCGAGATCCGCACGCCCGCTGCGCGGCGAAGAAGAAATCAAGACCAAGATCGATTTGTCGCACATCTCCCGGCCGGGCGATGTTCTAAAAGCCATTACGCAACAAAAAGAGGCAGTCGCGCCGCCAATTCGGCCGGTCGCGCCGCCGCCTGTCGTGGCGCGGCCCGTGATTGCTCCTCCGACGGTTAGGCCCACGCCACCTCCGGCAGCGCCGGTGACTCCGCCCGTGTCGCCGCCTGCGCCTCCGGTGCATGTAGTCGCCCCGCCGGTTGTCGAAAAGCCGGCTACTCCAGTCGCTGTTGCTCCGCCCGTCGCCACGCCGCCACGTCCGGTTGCTCCGCCCGTCGCAGTCATTGCGCCGCCCCCTTCGGCGGCACCGCCGGTCACTGCATCGTCCGCGCCGCAGACGCACGCTCCCGCTTCGCGTCCGGTACCGCCAGTAATTACAGGACCGCCGCAGCCTCCCGCGCCGCGGATGATCGTGCCGCAGACGGGGCCGCGTCCGGTATACAAAGCTCCGCCGCCACGAATTGTTCCCCCAGCCGCGCAATCGAGTGCGCCCGCCGCGGGAACCATGCGTCCCGCACCCGGCCGCCCCATTCCCGGCCAGCCAATTTTTCAACGCCCGCGCCCGCAAGGACCGGGAGTGGGTGCGCCGCGTCCACCCTTGCGTCCCGGTGAACGCCGACCCATGCATCCCACGCGCACGGCTCCGGCCGGTGCGCGCCCGTTGGGAGTCGGCCCAGGAGCGCCGCCTCCGGGGCCGGTTCGCCCGGGTGCGCGCCCCGGTGCGCCGTCGCGACGGCCCGGCCAGCGCTATGTTCCGCGTGGCGTAAAAGAAGGCCCCATGAAGGGCTACACGCCGCCGCCGCGCATGGTGGTGTCGAACGAGCCGATGCCGATCACGCGCAATATCACGATCACGGAAGGCATTAGCGTTAAAGATCTGGCGGAAAAACTCGATATCCGCGTAAAGGATGTAATCTCGCGTCTGCTGGGGCGCGGTGTGTTCGCCACCGTGAATCAGACGCTCGACGCCGAGCTGGCCAGCGAGATGGCGCGCTTCTTCGGCGCCGACACGAACGTGATCACGTTCGAAGAGCAGGCTTCGAAAGATATCGACGCTGCTGCTGGTGCGGCCGGGGAAGAGTCCGCCATCGAGGTCACGCCGCGGCCGCCGGTGGTCACGATCATGGGCCACGTCGATCACGGCAAGACCACGCTGCTCGATTCGATTCGTCTGACGCATGTGGCCGAAGGCGAAGCTGGGGGTATCACGCAGCATATCGGAGCTTACAAAGTTCGCATTACCGACAAGGAATCCCCGGCGTACGGCCGCGAAATTGTTTTCCTCGATACGCCCGGTCACGAAGCCTTTACCCGCATGCGTTCCCGCGGCGCCAAGGCCACCGATATTGTTGTGTTGGTCGTAGCTGCCGACGACGGCGTCATGCCCCAGACCATTGAAGCCATCGATCACGCGCACGCCGCCGAAGTTCCGATCATCGTCGCGGTGAACAAAATCGACAAACCGGACGCCTTGCCCGACCGCGTAAAGAAACAACTTGCGGATCGCGGCCTGGTTCCCGAAGAGTGGGGCGGCAAGACTGTGTTCGTCGACGTTTCGGCAAAGAAGAAAACGAACCTCAATCTGCTGATGGAAATGATCTGCCTGGTCGCCGATCTGGCCGAACTCAAGGCGACGCCCGAGCGCGCCGCTACGGGTGTTGTGCTCGAAGCGAAACTCGACCGCGGCCGCGGACCTGTGGCCACGGTGCTGGTGCAGAACGGTACTTTGAACGCCGGCGACAACTTCGTCGTGGGCAACGTTTACGGCAAGATCCGCGCCATGTTCGACGATCGTGGAGCCGCGCTGCAATCCGCGCCGCCGTCAACGCCGGTAGAAATTCTCGGCATGGAAGGTCTGCCGCAAGCGGGCGATCAATTCGTGGTGGTCGCGGATCGCGACAAGGCGCGCGGCATTTCCGAATATCGCGAGCAGAAAGCCCGTGAAGCCGCGCTGGCCAAGAGTTCGCGCGTATCGCTGGAAGGCCTGGCGGAACAGATCAAGACCGCTGGCACTAAGGAACTCAACGTCATTCTCAAAGGCGACGTACAGGGTTCCGTCGAAGTCCTAAGCGATTTGCTTACAAAACTCTCGAACGAGAAAGTTCGTCTCAAACTGCTGCGGTCGGGCGTGGGCGCCATCACCGAAACCGATGTGCTGCTGGCCTCGGCGTCGAATGCCATCATCATCGGCTTCAACGTGCGCCCGGAACGCAAGGCGCAGGAATTGGCCGAGCAGGAAGAAGTCGACATCCGGTTGCACTCGATCATTTACGAACTGCAGGACGAGATCAAGCGCGCAATGAGCGGCCTGCTCGAGCCCACGATCAAAGAGACTTACCAGGGCCGCGCGGAGGTGCTCGAAACCTTCCGCATCCCGAAGGTGGGAACGATTGCCGGCTGCCGCGTGACCGATGGCGTCATCAAGAACAACTCCGAAGTCCGCCTGCTGCGCGACAACGTAGTTGTGTTCAAAGGCAAAGTGGGATCGCTGCGCCGCTTCAAAGACGATGCCAAGGAAGTCACCAACGGCATGGAGTGCGGCATCTCGATCTCCAACTACGGCGACATCAAGGCGCGCGACGTGATCGAGGCGTTTGCCACGGAGCGCATCGCCGCGGAAGTGATCGCGTAAGGAACGTCGTTGGTCCCTAGTCGTTGGTCGTTGGCAAGATCGATTACGTATCATGCGTTTCTTGGCGAATCGACTAGCGGCCATCGACTAACGAGCGCGCATGATCGCCTTTCTTACCCTCGAACTTCACATCGAAGCCGCACGGTCGATCAAGGACCGGCGCCAGGTTGTGCGCAGCATGAAAGACCGGCTGCGCACTTCATTCAATGTTTCCGTCGCCGAACTCGATGCCGCTGAACTCTGGAATCGTGCCACCATCGGCGTGGTCAGCATCTCCAATTCACGCGACTATCTCGACGGCCTGATGAAGAATGTGGAACGCGCCGCGACGCGGATTGCCAACAATCACGGCGCCGACATCGCCGATTCGTTCGTCGAGTATTTCTGATGCCGTCGTTGGTCGCTAGTCGTTTGCCAGACGAACCCTGAGTCGAACTGTTTTGCCAACGAACAACGACCAGCGACTAAACTACGACTAACGCCGCCATCGACGCTTGTTACTTCTGTACTTACCACCTCCCCACGAAAGAGCGCGACAATAGCGCTTCCGGGCCAACACTTGCCCCTCGTTTTCTGATATTCTCATGCGTTTTACCTGAGGTGCCGGTCGTGGAGAAGCGCGGGCTGAAATATCATCGCGGGCGAGTAGGCGAAGCTCTGCGCGAGGAGATTGAAACGCTGGTGGAAGGTGAACTCGCCGACCCGCGGATTGGTCTGGTGAGTGTCACCGCCGTGCATATCGCCGATGATGGAAGGTCGGCCGAGGTTTGGGTCAACGTCGAGGGCTGTGACGAGGATGCGGACGAAAGTTTAGAAGGTCTGGAGGCTGCAAAAGCCTACATCCGGCATGAACTAGTCGAGCGCCTGCGCTTGAGACGGGCTCCGGAACTCGTGTTTCGGCTCGACCGGGCAGAGTTGGAAAAGGCGCGGGTCGAAGAATTGTTGACGCGGGCGAAGAAAAGAAGCAAGAAGCGAAAAGTATCCGACCCGAAAAAGGTGTAGTGCAAAGCAGGGCATTGTGCAGCGCAGCCATAACGACATGCTCGAAGACGTACTCCGGCAGATCGGACAGCACGATCGGTTCGTGCTGACCTCGCACGCCCGGCCCGATGGCGACGCCGTTGGTTCGGCGCTGGCTTGCTGCCAGGTTCTGCGCGCCCTGGGCAAGAAAGCGGATGTCGTGCTGCACGACGGCGTGCCGCGTATCTACCGTTCGCTTCCTTTTGCCGATGAAGTGGTGCAGTCGAGCCGTGTCGTGGGAAGTTACGAGGCGGCCATCATTCTGGAGTGCGACAGCATTCATCGCACCCGGCTGGAAGGTCTTGAAGATCATTTTCTGATCAGCATCGATCATCATGTGAGCGGGCGACCCTTTGCCCACGTCAATTGGATTGATCCGCATGCTGTGGCGACGGCGGAAATGGTGTTCCGGCTGGCGCGCGAGGCAGGTGTGAAATTTTCTCCGGAGATTGCGACGTGTCTTTACACCGCGCTGATGACCGACACGGGATCGTTCATGTTTCAGGGGACGAACGAGAACACGTTCTCTTTGGCGCGCGAATTGGTGCTGGCCGGAGCTGATCCTGCGCACTGCGCACGCGGCATTTATTTTGCGCACTCGGTGGCCAAGATACGGCTGCTCGGCGAAGCGCTGCGCAATCTGAATTTGGAGGGCCACATCGGCTTCGCCTGGGTGACGCTGAAGCAGATGGAACGCTGCGCCGCGCTCGAAGAAGATTGCGAAGGCCTGGTGAACTACGTTCTTTCGATCGGCGGAGTCGAAGTGGCGGCGTTCTTCCGCGAACTGCCCGATGGGCGATACCGCGTGAGTCTGCGCAGCAAAGGCAAGCTCGATGTGGCGCATGTTGCCGAGACCTTTGGCGGAGGAGGCCACGAGTGCGCCAGCGGATGCTCCATCGACGGCCCGCTTGCAGAAGCCGTGCGCCAGGTTCTTTTCCAGATTCGCCGCGGACCTTCCGTACAATAGCGAAGCAATTGTTGATTGATGATTGTTTGATTGCTGATTGAAAAGCACAAACTCCCGGCTGCTCAAGCTTTTCAATCAGCAATCGGCAATCGGCAATCAGCAATCAGCACTTTCCTCCATGACCAATCGCACCCGCACGGACGTACTGTTGCTGGCCGGATTCTGTGCGTTTCTGTTTTTCTACGGCATGGGCCAGTTCGGCTTGATCGGCGCAGACGAACCACGCTACGCACAGGTGGCGCGGGAAATGCTCGAGCGCCACGACTGGATCACGCCGGTTCTTGGAGGGCATGCGTGGCTGGAGAAGCCGCCGCTGTATTACTGGCAGGCGATGCTGGCCTACTCCGTGCTCGGCGTGAGCGATGTATCGGCGCGCATGCCGGCTGCGATTGACGCTACGCTGCTGGTGATCGCCGTTTATCTGTTCTTCCGAAGATTTCGACGCGGTGTGGAAGTCGATGCCGCGCTCCTTACGGCGTCGGGTGCGGGCGTGGTGGGTTATGCACACGCCGCCTCGATGGACATGGCGCTCGCCGCGACCTTCTCGATCGGCATGCTCGCGTGGTGGGCCTGGCGCGAAACCGGGAAGCGAATTTATCTTTCGCTCTTCTACTTCTGTATGGCGCTGGGCATGCTGGCCAAGGGGCCGGTTGCGCCCTTTCTGGCGGCGGTTGTCATCGTCGTCTTCGCGTCGTTGGCCCGCGACCTTCGCCTGATCGTGAAAACTCTCTGGTTCCCGGGGATTTTATTGTTCTGCACTGTGGCACTGCCCTGGTATTTCGCCGTGCAGATGC
Source organism: uncultured Acidobacteriaceae bacterium (assembly GCA_963709385.1). Taxonomy (GTDB): domain Bacteria; phylum Acidobacteriota; class Terriglobia; order Terriglobales; family Acidobacteriaceae; genus Sulfotelmatobacter. The sequence continues at coordinate 54,160 of CAVPWD010000020.1, read as the reverse complement.
GCAACCCGCAATTCTTCCGCGAATTCATTCTCGAGCACAATCTCGCCCGCTTTTCCAGCGACCTCTACCATCATCGCCAGCCCTTCTGGTATTACCTGCCAGTGACGGCGATCGCGCTGGTGCCCTGGACAGTCTTCGTAATCGCCGCGGTCGCCGAGGCGGCCCGGGTTTGGTGGGCAGAACGCAAAGCTGTTTCCGCCGAGCCCGATCTTGAAGCGCAATTGGGCGTGTTTGCCTGCTGCTGGCTGGTTGTGCCGGTCATGTTCTTTTCTATCGCGCAGTCGAAACTTCCCGGCTATATTCTTCCGGCGGTTCCGGCGGGAGCGGTTCTGTTGGCGGACTATCTGCGGCGGCAGCTTGAACGGGAAGATGCTGTCTCGAAGGGACTCGCGGTAGTGCACGCGCTGGCGGCCGCAGCGCCGATTGTTCCAGCGGCTCTGATTTCTTATCTCGTAATACAGCACCGTCTTGCCGCGGGCCGGGCATTGTACTTCGCGTTCGCTGTTACTTTCGTGATTGCCTCCGCGATCGCGGCCACGCTGCTGAGCCGCCTGCGCCTGCGCATGCTGCGCTTTGTCACGCTTATTCCGGTCGTGCTGTCCGTAGCAGCCGTGTTGAAACTGGGAACGGTCGCGATCGATCAGACACTTTCGGCGCGTCCGCTGGCGGCCGAGATCGCGGCCGTGGAAACACATCCGCTGCCGCTCGCGGTTTACGGCGTTCCCCGCGAAATGGAGTACGGGCTCACGTTCTATCGCAATCAGACGACGGTTCGCTATGAGTGGGGCAGCGTGCCGGCGGAGGAGCATCTTCTGATTGCTCCAGCCACGTGGAAGGCCGACGTGGCGGGCCGAACGGCGGGGCGACGCGTTTTGTGGCTGGGTTACTACGCGCCGCAAAGTGTGGACTATTATTGGGTTGCCGCGGCGGACGCGAAGCCTTAGCCTTTCGTAGCTCCCTTTGTTCTACTCGCTCGAATACGCCAGTTCTTCCAACCCAGGTTTGGGCGGAGCGCCGGCTAGCGCGGCGTTTCCGTATTCGAATCCTCTTTCGAAGGCCTTCAGATTCAGCTCGCGGAAACTTGGCGGCACCGAGTCGGCCACGGCTTTGCGCACGGCGTCGGCAGTCAAGAGTTTCGTGACCGCGGTGAAGAAGCCCACCATCACGGAATTCAGCACCATGCGTTTGCCGAGTTCCTCGGCGATGCGCGTGGCGGGAATGCTGTAGACTCGGGGATCGCCTTTGAGATCGGAGACGCGTACCAGATCCTCTTCCACAATCAAAAGCCCTTCAGACTTAAGTTCGGGCGCGAAGCGGTTATAGGCCTCCTGCGACATCACGACCATGATGTCGGGCCGCGTGACGTAGGGATAAAGCACCGGCGAGTCGGAAAGAACAAGCTGCGCGCTGCATGCGCCGCCGCGTGCCTCGGGGCCAAAGTTCTGCGTCATGGTGGCGAAGCCGTTTTCGTAAATCGACGCCGCCTTGCCCAGTATGATGGCCGAGAGAATGACTCCCTGGCCGCCGAAGCCTGCCACGCGAATTTCAGTTAGCCGCATACGCACTCCGTTTCTTCTTCTTGCACTTCGATGTAGCGCTCGCCCAGCGATTCCACGTATTGCGCGCGCATCATGGTCTGGTAGTCGGGGCGGTCGCGGTCCACAAACTTGCCGACCACGATTTCTCCGTTGAGCGTGAGTCCGACTTCGCCGGTGGGCGCGCCATTCCGCACCTTGCTCTTTTCCTTGTAGTACTTCATGGTGTCGAGGCCATCGCCCATTTTGTTGCGTCGCTGGTAAAGCGTGGGGCAGGGTGAGATCACTTCGATGAAAGAGAAACCCTTTTTCTGAAAAGCCTCGCTGATGGAACGCGCCAGTTGGCGTACGTGGAAGGTGGTCCAGCGCGCGACGTATACGGCGCCCGCAGCCTCGACCAGATGCGGCAGGTTGAAAGCGGGTTCGAACGTTCCGTAAGGATTCGTCGACGTAGTGGCGTGTCCGGGAGTGGTTGGCGCGGTCTGGCCTCCGGTCATGGCGTAGATGAGATTGTTTACGCAGATAACTTTCAGATCGATGTTGCGCCGCGCGGCGTGAATCAGGTGGTTGCCGCCGATTGCCGACAGATCGCCATCTCCGGAATAGACCACAACATTCAGCTTAGGGTTCGCCAGCTTTAGACCGGTGGCAAACGGAATCGCGCGGCCGTGCGTAGTGTGAAAAGAGTCGAGCTTCACATACCCCGCTACGCGCCCGGTGCAGCCGATGCCCGAAACCAGAGCCAGCGATTCGAGGTCGATTTTCGATTCGATCAGGGCGCGCGTGAAACAGTTCACCGTAGTGCCGATGCCGCATCCCGGGCACCAGATGTGCGGCATGCGGTCGGTGCGCAGAAACGGTTCCACGGGGTTGACTGTGTTGTCGAGGATATTCAGCATCGGCTTGCCTCCACGATCGCGTTCAGGATTTCATCAGGATTGTGGACTCCGCCGCCGGCGTGCGACACGGCGAAAGTCTTCGCCTTGCCGTTGGCGGCGCGTTGCACTTCGTGCACCATCTGGCCAAGATTCAGTTCGGGCACCACGAACGCCTTGATGTGCGCAGCGAGTTCCGCAATTTTCTTTTCTGGGAAGGGCCAGGCGGTAATGAGACGCAATTTCCCGACCCGCAAACCGCGATTTCGAGCAGCGTCAATCGCCCGCTGTGCCACGCGCGAGGTGATGCCATAAGAGACGACGACCACATCGGCGTCATCCAGTCGCTCTTCTTCGAACAGGCAGATGCGGTCGGCAGCAGAGCGAATCTTGTTCTGCAGGCGGCGCACCAGTTTGTCCTGCACGGGCGGCGTCATGTTGGGATAGCCGCGCTCGTCGTGAGTCAGGCCGGTGACGTGGAATTTGTAGCCCTCGCCGGCGTGCGCCATCTCCGGAACCATGTCGCCGTTGGTGCCGTAAGGCAAGTATTCTTCGACGGATTTGCGGGTGTGCTTCCGCGGCGTTACTTCGATTTGATCCGCCGGCGGGATCACGACTTTCTCGGTCATGTGCCCGACCACTTCGTCCATCATGAACATCACCGGCACGCGAAATTCCTCGGCAAAGTTAAACGCCTGGATGGTCAGGTCGAAGCATTCCTGCGGCGAGTTCGGGCAGAGCGCGATGATGTCATAGTCGCCGTGTGATCCCCAGCGCGCCTGCATCATGTCGGCCTGTGCGGGAAGCGTGGGTAGTCCAGTCGAGGGCCCGCCGCGCTGCACGTCGACGAAGACACACGGAGTTTCGGTCATGGCTGCGTACCCGATGTGCTCCATCATCAGCGAGAAGCCGGGGCCGGACGTTACTGTGAAGGCCTTGGCTCCGCCCCAGACTCCGCCTTGCAGCGCGATCGAGGCGGCGAGTTCGTCTTCCATCTGAATAAACGTTCCGCCAACCGTCGGCACGCGCGCCGCGAATCGCTCCACCACTTCGGTTGATGGCGTGATGGGATATCCGGCGGCGAATCTCGCACCCGCAGCCAGCGCGCCTTCGCAGCAGGCATGGTCGCCATCAAGAAAGTGTGTGCCAGTTAAGACCCCGTGTGGATCAGCTTTCATTTTTCACCTCCGCCGGCCGGCGCAACTTTATCTTGCGCGACCTTGGTTCCGTTAATGGCGAAATCCGGGCAGTACATGCCGCACAAGTCGCAGCCGCTGCATTTCTCCGGATGCACCACGTGCGGTGGATGGTAGCCCTTCGAATTGAAGGCGGAAGAGAGCGCCAGCACGTGCGTGGGACAAAACTCCACGCAAAAGCCACAGGCCTTGCAGCGCTCAACGACGATCGAAACGCGTCCTTTTGCCACTTGATCCCCCAGCTCAGGAGCAACTATCACTCCGGTGTTCAACTGCTCGTTCAACTACGCAGAATGTGATTATGCGTTGGGTCGCTTGCGGCCGGTGTGACGAGGATCACATAACTCGGTGCCGTGGAACACCGGCCGCATGCAGGGCTTAGAACGGTGAAGATTGCCCCTGGGCGCGCGTGATTAGGCGGTCTGGCAATCGGTACCGCACCGGGACCAACGGTGTCTATACACCGCATGTGACAGATATCACAGCCATGAGTGAGGGCGCGCACAGGAACATCGCGAATCGCGCGACCTGTTGCCGCCCTGTGTTCGCCGGGTTTGCCTCCTCCCGATGAACCCACTACACTCGAAGTTTTGCCGCGCTGTTCGCCGCCCGCGGCGGCCGCTGCAGGAGCCCCTTGGAGATCCTCGACCTCAGGCATTTTTCTTCCGTCGACCTGCGTCCGTTGCTGGAGGACGAGTCCCAGGTGTGGTCGCGCCTGCTCTCGTGGGATTACTCGGGCTCGGCGGAAATGATTCTGCGTTATGTCGACGCGAAAATCCTGCCCGGTTATGCCGCCGTCGACCGCGGGCGAGTGTTTGGATATTCGTTTTTCGTGTACGAGGGCAACAAGGGAGTCATTGGCGATCTCTACGTCATTAACGGCACCCGGCTTCCCAACGCGCGCGAAGTCGAACTCAAGTTGCTGACGCACGTAATTGAGACTCTCCAGCAGTCGCCCGGAATTCATCGTGTGGAAGCTCAACTTTTGGCCCATGAGGCCAATGTGGTTTCACGGCCGTTTCTCGATACTGGATTTCAGCGGCATCCGCGCTTGTTCATGACGTTGACGTTGGCGAAAGCAGTGGCAGAGAAATTTCCGATGCATCCGGAAGTGGAAATCCGACCCTGGACCGAGGCCGATTATCAATCGTCCGCAGCCGTCATTACTGCGGCGTATCGCGGCCACGTCGATGCGCAGATCAACGACCAGTATCACACCCTGAGCGGATCGCTGCGCTTCCTCAACAATATCGTGCGGTTCCCGGGATGCGGAGTGTTCGACACCGATTCATCGTTCGTCGCGATCGATCGCAAAGCGAGGGGCCTGATCGGGTTGATCCTGTGCTCGCGTGTGCGCGCTGACGTCGGCCACGTTACCCAGGTGTGCGTGCTGCCGGAATACCGCTCACGCCGGATTGGCGAGTCGCTGATGGCGGCCACGGTGGGAATTCTGCAGCGAAGAAATTTTTCTCTCCTCTCGCTCACAGTGACGGAGGCAAATGCCCGCGCGGTCGCGCTCTACCGCAGATTGAATTTCAATTCGAAAAGGATTTTTGACGCGTATGTCTGGGAGGGGTAGGAGGCTGAACCATGCGCATCGCGACCGTGTCGTTGCTCTCACTACTTTGCGTCCTCCCGTTGCACTCGCAGGAGGCCCCGGACAAGCACTCCCCGTTCGCTTGTTCTGACGGCGCGGTCGAAGTGGTAGTAGATAACAAACCGCCACTGCGGATGACGCCGGTCACGGGACCTCCCTTGCCCTTAGGTTATGAACGCCCCACGTTTAGCTTTCCAGCGTACGGACCTCGCCAGATAAATATCTATCTATTAGCTACGCTTCCGGAGGCCGGAAGAGGAATGACGGCAAGGCTCCACATTTATGCAGAGACCACGGAAGGGGCACGCATTGCTCAGGCCAAGCGAGTTAAGTGGTGGGAAGTGGAGCCGACCGAGCGTCGCGCTTCGGCGAGTCACCAGAGTTCGGCCTCGCTCTCATTCGATAGCAACCGCATAGCCGGCTGTTTCGAACAGGAAGGCGAGTGCAGGTTTGCCGACGTCGCGCTTGCTACGCCCGACCCTGACGTACCTTTGCTGGTGATCAAGTTTGGCGAAAACCTCGGAGGAGCCAACGCCCTGAACTGGACGGAAGCGAGTGTGCTGCTTGACTTCCGTACTGAGACTCCACGAGTCCTAGCCACTGCCGACTGTGCCTACAACGAGGGCGGCGGCGCATGTACCGCTCAGGATTCCGCACAAATGCTGCGGTCGGGACTGCAATGCGACTGGAAATCGGAGATGGAAGACTTTGTTTGCTCGCAGACCACACAGAGCGACGGCTATCTCGATTTTTTCCTGTTCAGCGACATGCCTGCGCCTCTGCATCCCGGCGAGGTCGCGACGCTAGCGGACGCCATTCACGAGTTCAAATCCAAAGGGGCAGCAACGTCGCTCAAGGTGCGGGGAGTCGGCCCCGTGTCCTGGGTCGACGAAGTGACGCTGAACTCCGGAAACAAAATTACCGTTCTTGGATCTGTAGGGCTCTTCCATCTGGCTGCCGAGTCCAAGAACTCACACGGGTCTGTGACGCAGATCGCCGCCCATCCACTCATCGTGAATCCGAGCGAATCCTGGCATGCCGGCGACAGGGTCGGAATTCCCGGATGGACGATCGAGGAAGCGAATTCCTTTCGCGCCCGCCAGATCTACAGCGAGAAAGATTTGACAGTGCTGCAGGTGGTCGAGACCCAATCCCCTGATTCACGCAACCTCTATTGGCTCGGAATTCAAGGCGATGGCGCGGACGCGAAATTCGATGCGGTCGAGCTTGTGGGAGGGTGGCACTACGCTTCCTGTGGTAATTCCATCGCTCCGGAAAATGTTGTGTCAGTGGGAAAGATTGCCGCGCCGTTTTCGGCCCAAGTGCGCATGCAGCCCAGTACGTTGTTGTCGGGGGGCGACGAGCCAGAGTATGAGTGGGCCAATCCCAATGGAGAAACAGAGGCCGCCAACTGCATTCGCTCCGGAACCATCACCTGGGCGAATGGAAAATTTGCGGCCACGATGGACGAGAAGGAATGCGCTTCTCCGGAGAAGCCGAAAGAAATTCGGGTCGATGCCGATGGGAAGATCAGCGCAAGAGAATTCGCCGCAAGACCGACTAAATGATGAATTAACCGCAAGGCGCCGCGAAGTTATCGGCGCAGCAACCACATGGCCCAGCCTGCCAGCAGCGCTCCGCCCAGGAACATGAAGAAGCAGTAGACCCCGTAGCGGACCATGTCGCGCGTAGTCTCCCGGTGCGTGATCCCGAATACGATGGAGGCGAACAGGGCGAACACCGCCGCCGCGCTGAAGTGATTGAGCACGATGGTCACGGCTTGCAGCCTCGCATGCAGGTTTTTGCTGACGGCTGACGGCTGATGGCTGAAAGCTGCTTCATTGTTTTTTCCCGATGGCGATGTGATAAGCGTCGGCGACGGCGATAAAATTCAGCAGACCGGCGACGATCATGAACTTGGTCCCATAATCTGCGGTGGCGAATTGAATCGCGCCCTGCCCCCAGTCCATTGCTACCGTTGCGAGGTAAAGTCCGCCAGCGCCCAGGTTTCCGATGAAGCCGAGGATGTCGAGAATATCTCCGCCGTTCGGCTTGTAAATGCGGCCCTGCATGGCGAGTCCCAGCAGGAACAGGGTAACGATCGAAACGAAAAGCAGGCCGCCGCGAATCCAGCGTTTCTGCATCATGTGCCCCGCGCCGGGAATCAGCCAGCCTACTGCGGGTGCGAGCACAGCCATCATGCTCGGCGCCTCCGCAGCCTTCGTTTTTTCTGTGGTGGAATTAGCCATTCAGATGGTCACAATCTCGCGTTGAATTTTCCCGGTGACTTCCGCCGATTTCGCGCGCACCAGCACGTTGACTTCGCTGCGCACGCCAAACTCCGGCAGGTAGATGCCGGGCTCGATCGAGAAGCAGGAATTGGGAAGAATCTGCCGCTCATCGTGAATTTCAAGATCGTCCATGTTTGCCCCATTGGAATGGACGTCGGTGCCGATGGAATGTCCCGTGCGGTGAATGAAATAATCGCCGTAGCCCGCCTTGGCGATGTGCCCCCGGGTGACGCGATCGACTTCCCATCCCGCGATGTGGCGGCCGGCATGGATGCCGTCAATAACAGTTCTTACACCGGCATCACGCGCGTCGCGCACAATCTGGAAAATCTCAAGCATGCGGCCCGACGGCGCCGCGCCCACAAAACCCATCCACGTAATGTCGTAATAGACCGCCGCAGGCGTGTTTTTCTTGCCCCACACGTCGAGCAGAACGAGATCGCCCTCACGAATCGGCACGGGATGACTGGCGTGTGGCTCGTAGTGCGGGTTTCCGGCGTTGGCGTTCACGGCGACGATGGGTGGATCGGCGGTCACCAGATTCTCGCGGGCAAACGCTTCCATGAACCACTGTTGGATCTCGTGTTCCTTGGTGCCGCCGTTGCGCACGCGGCTGCCGATTTCCTTGAACGCGGCAGCCACGATCAAGTCGACGCTGTCGCGCGCCGCGAAGTGCGAGGCAATCTGAGCTTCGCTCCAGGTCGATTCGAACTGGGCCACCAGGTCCGCCGAACTGACTATATTTTTCCCCAGTCCGCGCAGCAGGTCGATCGTGCCGCCATCGACGAGCGAGATCGTGAACACGCTATTATTCGGCGAATACTGCATCGCCAGATCGCGATGTTTCGCCAGAATCGACTTCAGCTGGTCGAACAGTTCCTGCCAGCCGGAATACTGATGTTTCTTGCCGGGAAGGGAATCGAGGTGTCCGGCTTCGATCTTGTGCACCAGCTTTGTTGGTTCGCCTTCGGCGGGGACCAGGTAGAACCAGCGCCGCGTCACCATCAGGCCCGTCGGCAAGCCCAGTACTCGGTAGGCGATGGGATCGCGATGGTGGTGATCGTAGAAAAGCCACGCGTCAATATTGCGTTCGCGCAGCGCAGATTGAATCGCAGCCAGATCCATGGGCAAACCCCTATTGTAAACAAGAGGAAGGATTTGGGCGAATCGCGGGCGCTGTTATGTGGGGACAGCCGCCCTCGGCTGTTCTGTCGAGCGAAGCTCGTTGGCGTCGGAGCGTTAGCCTTGCCTCGTCCCGAAGCATCCGCTCTCGTTTTTTGTTACACTCCGCCAGATGTCTGCGGTGACCAAACCCGAGATGTCCGCGGCTCTGGCGTCGGTTCCAGCGAAACGCCTCCGCATCGAATCGGTCGACGTGCTGCGCGGGGTCATCATGATCATCATGGCCCTCGATCATGTGCGGGACTACTTCGGTGTTCCCGGAGTGAATCCCACCAACCCCGCCACGACCACGTACCCTCTCTTCTTCACGCGCTGGATTACCCATTTTTGCGCTCCCGTCTTTTTCCTGCTGACCGGCACAGGTGCCTATCTTGCGCTGCGAAGGAAAACGAAGAGCGAGCTGTCGTGGTTTCTGTTCACGCGTGGTCTCTGGCTGATTTTCCTGGAGTTGGTCGTGGTCCGCTGCCTTGGCTGGCAATTTAATTTCGATTACCGTCTGATTTTGCTCATCGTATTGTGGGCTCTGGGCTGGTCGATGATCGTGTTGTCGGCGCTGGTCTACCTGCCGGCGTGGGCGGTGACGGCTTTCGGCCTAGTCCTGATCGCGACCCACAATCTGTTCGATTCCGTGGAGTCGAACAATTGGCTCTGGTCCATTCTGCATTCGCCCAATATCCTGGTGGACAATGCGCGGCACACCGTGTTCGTGTTATATCCGCTCATTCCCTGGATTGGCGTTACTGCCGCCGGCTACGGGCTCGGACAAATCTACAGCTGGCCTTCGGAACGGCGCAGGAGATTTCTGCTGCCGCTGGGAGTTGGGCTGACCGTCGGCTTCATCATCGTGCGGGCCATCAATTTCTACGGAGATCCGCAACGCTGGCATGCGCAAAGATCCGCAGCCTACACCGTGCTGTCGTTCTTGAATACCACGAAATATCCGCCGTCGCTGCTCTACCTTCTGATGACCCTGGGCCCGGCGATGCTTTTCTTGTGGGCGGTGGATGCCGGGATGCCGCGCTGGCTGCGGCCCGCGCTGGTGTACGGCAAAGTACCGATGTTCTATTACCTGCTCCACGTACCGCTCATCCACCTGATCGCGGTCGCGGTGTGCTACGCGCGCTACGGGCAGGCGCAGTGGATGTTCGAATCCAACAACTTGGACCAGTTCCCCGTGACTCCGCCGCCGGGTTGGGGATACTCGCTGCCGATCGTCTATCTCCTGTGGGCAAGCGTTGTGCTGGCTTTGTTCCCGCTATGCCGGTGGTTCGCAGCTTTGAGGCAACGGCGCAGCGATTGGTGGCTGAGTTATTTCTGAGTTTGCCTTGCGAGGATATTCTTCTGCGCTGCCTTCGGCAGCGTCTCGCACGCCGTCCGCAACACCAGCCGCGGAGCCCGTTCGCGAATCTGCATCAGATAGGGCACGGTTCGCTCTGGATCGTATTTGGCCGTTTCGCGCAGCAGCCAGCCTAGGCCTTTCCGCACCATGTCGTCCTGATCGCCGAGCAGGGCGTTCGAAAGTCTCTTAATCTGAGGGAGGAATTTATTTTTCCGCGTTCCCTGAATCAATGCGACACAGGCCGCACGACGGTGCCAGCGCTCTGGCGACTTCGCCCAGCGAAACGCTGCCGTAACCCGCGACGGCTTCGCCAATATCATTGGTCCGATCAGGTAGTGCACCAGTCCGTCATGATCGGCCCAGCTGCTGATGCGGTCCAGCCACGACTCGAACATTTTGAATTCACGGTCGCCGAATTCTGCATCCATTTTTTCCAGCAGAAAGACGGCGGCAACTTTTTCTTCAAGCACAGCGCCGGAGAACAATTCATCGGCGACCTTCACGAGAAACTCAAAGTCGTGCTCCGTTAGAATCTCGCGACGGCAGCGCCGCACCGCCCGGCGCAAGTCGGCGGTATACCAGCCGTGCGATTTGATCTCATCTTTGAAGAACCATTGCATTCCAGCCGCGTGCTCGGGCGAGCCGCCGTCGCGTAGCGCACTGCGAATCTGGGCCGCGATTTCCGTCGGTCTGATTTTGTTCGCAGCCATCGAAATCAAAGAAATACCAAAAACGCCGGCCCGCCGGCATGAAGTCAAGCTGGAGTGTTCCCCTTCGGCCGCACCAACCGGTCGTAGAGCCACAGCGCCACCGCAGTCGCGAGTCCGATCCCCGTTACCCAAAACCAGATCATCCTGGGGCGGTGCTGGACTTCTCCGAAGTGATGCAGCAGGAATCCGCCGAATGGTCCGCCGATGAGCGATCCGATGCCGATGGGCATGAAGGCGAATCCCATGTAGGTTCCCTGCTGCCCGGCAGGCGCGAGGCGCGAAATGTATTCGTAATAGCGTGGCGCCTGGATGATTTCGCCGATGGCGAGAAAAAACAGCGAGAACGCCGCGCCCCAGATCGTCGGATGGAAGGCGACGATCAGCCATGCGAGCGATGTGATCACGGTGCCAAGAATCACCGCGGCGAACGCCGGCAGCTTGCGCGTAAGGAAATTTACCGCCAGCGTCAGACAGATCACGGTCAGTCCATCGACCACCAGCATCTTCTCGACATCCGCGTGCGCGTTAATGTAGCCGTGGACGAAACCGGGCAGGCTGATGTACTGCTGCCAGAACACGATCCAGTAGCCGGTAAAGATGACGAGGAACCACATGAAGCGGCTAATGCCGGCGAGCGCGATCACGAGGAAGGCGATCCAGATCCACCACGGCACGCTCCACCCCGGGCGCACCCACAACGCAATGCGCAGCAGCAACGCGACTAGCAGTACGGGCAAGACCAGGCGGTAATTTCCTAACACCACGCAAAAATTCCGCGCGACCGTCGCGATCGAAGGCGGAGGCGCGTCACCAGCCTTCCGCGGCTCGCGAAAGAAGAGCAACACCACAAAGAACATTGCGAAGACGCACAGCGCCACGACGCGGTAAACATTCTCGACGCCCAGGTGACGATGTGCCCAGGACGCGAACAGGGGCCCGGCGGCGCCGCCGATGTTGACCATGGTGTAATAAATGGAATAGCCGATGGAGCGGACGTTCTCCTTCGAGGCGCGGGCGGTGGTGCCCACCACGCAAGGCTTGACCAACGACACACCCAGGGCGGGCAGCACGAGGATGAAGCCAACGAACAGCCCCAGAGGCACCGCGTTGCGCACCGGCGCGAGCCATGACGCTCCAATGGAGCCGATCAGAAAATACGAACCGCCGAGAATCAAATACGCAATGGAAAGGGCGCGGCGGAATCCCAGGCGGTCGGCCGCGGCGCCGCCGAAAATTGCAAGAAACCACACCATGCCGCCGAAGATGCCGGTCAGCGTCCCCGTCTGCTCGGTGGAGAAATTGAGTTGCTCCTGCAGGTACAAAGCGAGCGAAGCGAATGCTCCGTAGTATGCAAGCCGCTCGAAAATCTCGGTAATGTTCGCGATCCAGAACGGCCGTTCGAACCCGGTGCGGATTTCCTCGAAGCGTTGGGAGAAAGTCAAAGTGGCTCCTGTTTGTGTGGCGTGGGCCGTGTGGCGCGGGCACTCATTTCGACAAGCTCAGTGCAGGCTCTGCCCGCGAGCGCCGCACCGCGATCAGCCCAACCGCTCGCGCACTTGCTGAGCCGTCAGCCCGGTCACGCGAATAACCTTATTCCGGCTGGTCAGGCCGTGCGCAATGGTAACGGAAGATCGCGGCACCTTCAAAAGTTTCGCGAAGAATTCGATGCAGGCCTCGCTTGGCGCGGCCTTCAACCGCGGGCGAGGTCAGCGAGACTTTCAGAGCGTCGCCGAGTTCGCCGGTGATGGCGTTTTTCTTCGCGCGAGGATGGACCTTGACGGCAAACGTGACAGAATTGTCAGAATCCCGAAGCGAGATCACTCAAGAATCTCCCCCGTGTTCTCTGTGGTTAAGCTTTTGTTCTTTCCCCGAAGATTGCCGTCCCCACCCGCACACAGGTAGATCCTTCCTCAATCGCGATTTCAAAATCGTGCGACATGCCCATGGAAAGCACATCCACCCCAACCGCAGGGAGTTTGCGCTTAAAGATGGCATCGCGCAATTCGCGCAGCTTGCGGAAGTATGGTCGCGCATCTTCGGGATCGTTGGCGAACGGAGGCACCGTCATCAGCCCGCGAAATTCCAAGCGCTCGAAACGCGGTGCGGCTAGCAGCAGTTCCTCCAACTCGAGCGCATCCGGCGCGACCCCGGTCTTCGCCGCTTCGCCGCCGACATTGATTTCAATCAGCACGCTTAGCTTCTTACCCAGCGCGCGCGCGGACGCGTCGAGTTTTTCTGCCAGCTTTATCGAATCAACCGAATCCACCGCGCTGAACAGTTCAACGGCTTTGCTGGCCTTGTTAGTTTGCAGATGTCCGATCATGTGCCACTCGGCCTTTAGCAAATCGGCCAGCGCACCCGCTTTCCCGGCAAACTCCTGCACGCGATTTTCTCCGAACACTCGCAATCCGGCGTCATACGGCTTCGCGAATCCGCTCCGGCGGATGCGTCTTGCTGACCGCCATCAAGGCAATTTCTTCTGAACGGCGACCAGCACGGTGCGCGGCAGCTGCGATGCGTTCTCGTACGAAGCCGACGTTTTCAAGAACCGGCATATTAGAGATACAAAGAACATAAACCACGAAGCACACGAAGTTATACGAAGGAGCCAGATTTCCTTCGCGTAACTTCGTGTCCTTCGTGGTTCACGCCCTACATGATTGCCGTTGGCGGGGCGGGTTCGTTGGGGTCGCCGGCGCTGGTCGAGGGGATAAATATCATCAGGGCCGCGAGTCCTGCCATCACGATCATGCCCCCGACTAGATAAGACGGATTGGCGAAAATCTGTGGACGCGCCCATTTCGGCGCAAACTGCAATCCCGCCCATACAAGTCCAAGGATTGCTTCGCCCGCGATCAACCCGGAGGCGACCAGCACACCGGCATTTTCCACTCGCGCTTTCTGGGCGCTGTTGAAGCCGCGGCGCTCGGCCAGCCAGTCACCGACGGAACGAAAAACCCCGCCCACAAAAATTGCGAAGGTCGTGCCGAACGGCAGGTACATGCCGACCGCGACCAGCATCGGACTCTTCACTTGCATCATGATCATGGAAATTCCGAATAGAATACCCACCACCACCAGCGGCCACGGCATTTCCTTGCCCACGATTCCCATGGCCAGCGTGGCCATGAGTCCGGCCTGCGGCGCGGGAAGTTCGGGCCCGCCGAAGCCCACGCCGCCCGCTTTGATGCTGCCCTCGTGCAACAGCATGAGCGGCCAGTACATCACCAGACTAGCGACCACTACGGCGATCAGTTCGGCGACTTGAATTTGTTTCGGAGTGCCGCCGAGAATGTAGCCGACTTTGAAATCCTGCAGCAATTCGCCCGCGACCGCCGACGAAACGCAAACCACCGCCGCCACTCCCAGCACAGCCGCCACTCCCGAGCCGCCAGAAACGCCGAGCGCCACCATGAGCAGCGCCGCGATGAGCAGGGTCGAAAGCGTCAGACCGGAGATGGGATTGTTCGACGATCCGATAAAGCCCACCAGATTTCCCGATACCGTGGCAAAGAAAAATCCCACCAGCAGCATGACCACCGCCGCCAGGATTGCTGGCCAAACCAAACCTGAGAGCCTGATGTAGAGGATGCACATCAACACAAACATCACCCCAATCAGGCCGAACACAACTTTTGAGCTCATGTATTGCTCGGTGCGCGACAACTGGGCGCGCTGGTCGGCGGTCTGCCACAAGTCGCGGAACGCCTTGCCCAACCCGGCGGTCAGGTTCTTCCGCATCTTGAATAGCGTGTAGGCCGCGCCCACCAGCATTCCGCCCACGGCAATGGGTCGAACAATATATCGCCAGACGGCATCGGCAAGCGCGGCCCAGTTCTCCGGCGTATCGGCGGGAATGTATTGCTTGAGCTGTGGACCCAATAAAAAGATCAACAATGGAACCATGAGTCCCCACGCAATCACGCTGCCGGCAAACTGGATCGATGCCAGCCGTATTCCAATGATGTATCCCACTCCCAGGTATGCCGGGCTCACGCTCGGCGCGGCGAACACGCTCGTCCCTCCCGCGGCCACGACGTGCGTACTGCCCGCGGTCCCGAGGCGAACCTGGCTGCGTCCCAGGCTGCCCACCGTCATGCTAATGTCCTGGTCGGCGGCGAACAAGCCGAACTTGCCCAGCATGTACACCACGCCGCCCACGCCGATATTCCAGAAAAGATATTTCGCGGCCTGCGCGCCTCGTTGTCCGGCCTTGTGAATTTCCGACGCGGCCAGCGATTCGGGAAACGGCAGCTCCGGATCTTCCACCATGCCGCGGCGCACTAGAGAAATGAACAGCACGCCGAGAATGCTGCCCACCATAATGAGCGCCGTCGATTTCCAGTAGGCGTCGCCGGGCCGGAACGAGGGCCAAGCCTTGGCCAGCAGAAAGGCTGGAATCGTGAAAATCGCTCCCGCCGCGACCGACTCTCCGATCGATCCGGCCGTACGCGCGATGTTTTCTTCGAGCAGCGACCCTTTCCATGCCCGCATGGCCGCCATGGCAATCACCGCCGCTGGATACGTCGCCGCGATTGTGATTCCCGCGCGCAGCCCGAGGTACGCGTTGGCCGCGCCCAGAACTACTGTCATCAAAAGTCCGAGCAGAATTGCGCGGAGCGTGAACTCTTTCATTTCCATGGTTTCGGGCACGAAGGGAACATGCTTCTTCGGGCCAGTTCCGGGATCGGGGCTGCTCATGGGCGAAATCCTTTTAGGGCTGGGATGAAGAACGATAATTGTCGCGTCGCTGCATCATAACCGACGAACGGCGCACGTTAGCATGCGGCGAGGGCGCGTGACAAGGGCGGCAGCAGTCACTCTTGCGGTGGGGTGGGGGGCACGAAGTGGGGACGGCGGGCGTCAGGCGTCAGGCGGGGAAAGCAGATTCCTCACCGGGCGCTTTGCGCCGGCTGGGAATGACAGGGCACACGGTAATGACGAGGCGAAATGACGGGATGATAGGAAAGGCTTGACCTCACGTCCACGTCGGCCTATCCTTGCAAATACCGATTGCCAGTTCCTTGAAAAGCGTCTAAGTCCTTATGCCTCAAGATTTTGCCCGCAAGTGGTTGTGTCCCTAGGATTACTTTTCAATTTCCCGCTAAGTTGAACATTCCAATAGACCCCAGGGTAGGTAGGGGGGAGGGGGGGACCCTCAGCCTCGCTGCGTCCCGAGACAAAAAATCTAGCAAAAAGACTGCGGCCCGATACGCCTTGGGCCGCCGGACGGACGAATGCGTCCGTCCCTACGTGAGTTGATGGCGCTATTTGATTGGGGCTAAGGCCGCTTGCGTGGTCGCTACCGGTAGTTCGTCGCCGCGGAAGTATTTGGGATTGTCTTTCGCCTTCGCGTCGGCCGCTTTCATTTCGGGCATGGCTTCGTAGGGCTTGCTGTAGTCGTTGGCGGCGTTCCAGAACAAGAATCCGATCCCGCCTTTGTCCTTGGCGGTTTCTACCTGGATCTTGATGTATTCGGGCGAATAAGTCTTGGTGCGCCAGTGGAAGGCTTGCAGCCACGGACGAATCACCACGCCACTGCCCTTGGTGATGAGCTCGAACCGGTCCATCGACTCGCCGATGAAGTGAGCGGGTTCGTCGCCGGGATGCGGAATGTTGTCCATGCCAAAGAAGTGGCTGGGATAGATCATGGGGCTGAGGACGTCGCAGTAGTGGGCCATGCCGACGATGTCCTGTCCGGTATGGGAGAGGTCAACCTGGCGCTGCCAGGCCATGACTCCGAAGACGTCGAGGCTGAGCAGGACGCCGGTGGGATGCAGCTCGGCGTAGGCCTTTTTCAGGAATGCGGTGATTACGTCGGTGCGCTGCGGGCCGCGAGGCGCAGCCTTCGCCGTGATTGGACATGGTCCCTTCTGTACCTGAGGAGCCGTCTCTGCCGTGCCTTTGCTCTTGTGGTGCTTCGGAACCGCAACGGCGCAGGTGGAATCGTTGCTCACTGCAGCCGGAGCTTCGGCTGGCGCAGCTGCCTGCGCAACGTCCTTCGCAACTTCGGGCTGTCCATTCTGATAGACGAACTGGGCGTCTTTCTGGTCGCCTTCGGCAGGGAATCTTACGTAGTCGAACTGGATTTCGTCGACGCCGAGGCCGGCTACGTATTTGGCGAGGGCAATGTCGTAATCCTGCACTTTGGGGTTGGTGGGATCGGTCCAGACGAGCTTGCCATTTTCGCGCCAGGCAGTCTTATTCTTGCGCGACTGGACGGCGAGTTCGGGGTGGGAGACGACCAGGCGCTCGTCGCGGAACATGGCGATCCTCGCGATGGCGTGCATGTTTTGCTGATGCAGGAAGTGGACGAACTTGGGCACGTCATGGATGTAGACGTTGTGCGCGCCGAGTAGCGGGTGCTCGAACGGAATGGTGACGCTGCCGTCGGAATCTTTGATGTCGAAAACGACGCTGTTGCCGCCGACTTCGCGCCAGTGCTTGATGATGCGGAGTCCGTGATCGCTGGCGGCCATGATGCCGGTCAGGTAGATGGCGCGGACTTCGAAGTCTTTGGCGACGGGGATGGTCTTTTCGGTGATGGGCGCGGCCAGGATTCCGGGGATGATGATTTGTTCGTTGGCTTTGAGAATGTTGCCGGTGCGGTCGCCGTTCGCGTGACGGATGGCGTCGGCGAGCTCGGAAGACGTCAGATAGCTGGTGCGGCCGAGGTAGCGGTGAGCGATGGTCGGGACGGCCTCTCCGCGCTTCGCGGTATAGATTTCGGTGCCGGGCGCGGCGGTCAGCCTGGGCTCGGGGATCGTGGGCCTGGCGGTGGTCGCGCTTACCGGCTGCAGCTGTGCCGATTGTGCGGGCGACGCGGCGGCCTGTTTCACCGTCTGGGCCTGGGCCGAGAAGTCAGAGGAAGAATGAGGACCGAGACGCCAGGCCGCGGTTCCGAAAAGAAGACATGAGGTGGCAGTAATGATCCGAACCGACGAAAGGCGCAAGCGTTCCTCCGCAAACCTACCGATTCCGATAGTAGGCGCGGGGTTGCGTGAATCGCTAGTTACGGGCGGCCAAAGACGGTTGACTGAGTGAGTACTGAGTCCCGAGTCCCGAGTTAAGAACCCTCGTCTGCGGTTCTTGATCTGTCGAGTGGACGACCGGCTTGGCCCCTTCGACAAGCTCGGGGTAGAGGCCTCTTCCCTGGGGCCGATCGGCTTCGCCTTCGCAGGACGGCCGAGGCGCCCGTCGCCACACGGGTCTTCCCCACATGAGGTCCTTTCGTCGGCTCGCTCGGTACTCGGTACTGGGTACTCAGGACTCGGCTGCGCATGTTCCTTCCCCGATGGTGCAAAGTATTTCTCTTATCTTCTGGCGGGGGTGGGGTTTGGGGGCGGGAAACGGGGGTCAGATGGTGCTAAACCTTGACGAATGTGGGAGTTGCAGAGTGCGGGTTAGATCGCGGGGGCGTGGCCAGAGGTTTGCTTATTCTAACGTGCCGGACGGCGAAGTTTTTGGAAGCGCGGTGGGAGGGAAAGTGATAGAGTTTGGCGCTTCCAGAAAGTGGGCAGGGGAGACGGAACAAGGCCTACGAAGTCCGGGAATAAGCGGGAAAGAGCCGAAGAAAACGGCCTAACGAAAGGGAAAAATGTCCGGGCAGCCGGACATCGACTTACGAGAACGAACTTATGAGAACAAACCTGGCCACAGTGCTGGATCCGAACCGTCGCAGCAACGATGCTGGAGAGTTTGATGGGGCGTTGCGCCGCCGCATTGTGGGGCAGGACGCGGCGCTCGAAAAAGTCGTCGAGATTTATCAGATGTTTCTGGCCGGGTTGAATGCGCCGGGGCGTCCGGTGGGGAACCTTTTGTTTCTGGGGCCGACCGGATCGGGCAAGACGCGCGTGGTCGAAGCCATGGCCGAGGCGCTGTTTGGGGATTCGCGCGCGTGCATCAAGATTGATTGCGCGGAGTTTCAGCATTCGCACGAAATTGCGAAATTGATTGGTTCGCCTCCGGGATATCTGGGACATCGCGAGACGCATCCGCTGTTGACGCAGGAAGCGTTGAACCAGTGGTTCACGGAGAAGCTGAAGCTCTCGATTTTGCTGTTTGACGAAATCGAGAAGGCTTCGGATTCGCTCTGGCAGTTGTTGCTGGGAATTCTGGACAAGGCGACGCTGACGCTGGGCGACAACCGCCGCGTCGATCTGTCGCAGTGCATCATCATTATGACTTCGAACCTGGGCGCGTCGGAGATGACGGATCTGGTGGACGGCGGATTCGGATTCGCGCCGAAGGCGGTTGAGGTCGACCAGTCGTTTGATGATCAAATTCAGCGGACGGCGGTGGAAGCGGCGCGGCGCAAGTTTACGCCGGAGTTCATGAACCGCATCGACAAGACGGTGGTGTTCAAGACTTTGCGCGATGAGCACTTGGCGCAGATTCTGGACATTGAACTGGGAATGGTGCAGCAGCGCGTGCTGATGGCTGCGGGAACGAACCAGTTTGTGTTTAACTGCACGGCACCGGTGAAGGAGTTCTTGCTGAAGGAAGGTACCGACCCGCGTTACGGAGCGCGGCATTTGAAACGCGCGATTGAACGCAACCTCGTTTTCCCGCTGGCCAATCTGGTCGCGACCGGGCAGGTGAAGCTGGGAGATTTCGTCCGCGTGGATATGGCGGGCGAGAACAAGATGATTTTTGTGAAGGAAGCCGAGAACACGATGGCTCCAGTGCTGCTGGAGCGGTATGGAGCCGCAGCGGCGACTCAGCCGACCACGCGTGCAGCGCGGACGGCAGCGAATAATCGGCGGGATTTTGGGGCCGGGCCGTTGCCGTCGGTGGCGGAGAGTAAGTGAGCTTCTAGCTACTAGCTTCTAGCTGCTAGCTAAACCGAACAAGTTTTTCCCTTCTCGCTAGAGCGCATCTCGCGAGTCGTATCCTGTAGAGGCGCCGGGAGATTTTCCGGCGCCTATTTTTTTTGGACCGGAGATTGCGGTCGAGTGCGACTTGGGCTAAGGGCGCGAAAATCCCCACGTCTCGCAAAGGACGCGAGACCCTTCGACAGGCTCAGGGCAGGCGATGGGGCACCCGGCATTTTTAAGAGGCGGAAATAAAAAAAGTCAGAAGCTCGATGAGGGGGTCCCCCGAGCTTCTGACATGCGATCTCAGCGAGAACTGATCGAAAAGCGCTTCCCCCATCGCTTTTGCCGAGACTCCGCGTCCTCCTACAGTGCATGCCGGATTCCAACTGTCCGGAGGGTCGAGCTGAGTGCCCCGACCCTGCCCTAACAATTTGATTCCCCGTTAGTTAGTCTGCATTGGGGCAGTTATACCGTCGGGGCGACCGGCGGCGCGGCGGCTGCAATGACTATCCGATCCGATAGGCCTTCTAGCCGTTCGGATATTGGAAACGCGCGCAGCTAAGGCATGCATTTCGGTCCGCTCTGTGATAAGAAGTTCTACTACACGGAGTGGGAGACCCTGATTGCGTCCTAGACTACTGGTTACAGCCGGCCCCTTAAGAGACTCAACCATTCCGTTGCCCGACGGGGAAGCCACACTGGGCCGCGATCCGGCGAACGCGGTGGCGGTGGTGGATCCTTCGGTCTCGCGCAAACACTGCCTGCTGCGGCGGGAAGAAGACGGGCGCTTTCAGATCAAGGACCTGGACAGCCGCAACGGCACGCTGGTGAACGGCCTGGCGGTGAAAGAGCAGTGGCTGCATCACGGCGACGAGATTGCTACTGGCGACTCGGCGTTTCTGTTTCTGGTGGAAGAGGACGAGCGCGGTTCCGCCAGCCGGGTGGAGTTTGATGACAGCCATCACGCGGCCGAGACCAAAATCATTCATCCCAAAGAAGTGCTCTACCTGCAGCCGGACCGGCTGTTGAAGGAACTGCCGGCGGGTTCGCAGGTGGCGCGGAATTTGGGCGCGCTTCTGAAAATCAGCCGGGTGGTGCATGCGATTCGCGATCTGGAGGAGTTGCAGGCGCAGTTGCTGGACCTGATTTTTGAAGTGGTACCGGCGGGCCGGGGAGCGATCCTGATGACGGAGGGCGGCGCTCAGGATTTCAGCTCTCTGTATGCGCGGACGCGGCAAGCGGGGCAACCGCAACTGGTGCGCGTGAGCCGCACGGTTGCGTGCCAGGTCATGAAGGAGGACGTGGCGATTCTGGGAGTGGACGTGCCCGCCAGCGACAAGTTGCGCGAGGTGGAGAGCCTGGCGGTTTCGGAGGTGCATTCCTTGCTGTGCGTTCCGCTGAGCGTATTTCAGCGCGTGATCGGATGTATCTACCTCGACAGCACTAACGCCAGCAGCCGGTTTACTGAAGATCATCTGCAACTGCTGGCGGCGATTGCCGGGATTTCGGCGATTGCGCTGGACAATGCGCGAAGGCAGCAATGGCTGGAACAAGAAAACCAGCGGCTTACCGCGGAAGTGCGGCAGGAACAGAGCCTGATTGGTGAAGGGGACCGCATGCGGGAAATTTACCAGTTCCTGGCCAAGGTTGCGCCCTCGGATTCGACCGTGTTGATCGAGGGTGAAAGCGGAACGGGCAAGGAATTGGCCGCGCGCTCTCTGCACCGCAACAGCGGGCGTGGTAACAAGCCGTTTGTCGCGATCAATTGCGCCGCTATCCCAGAGACCTTGTTGGAGAGCGACCTGTTTGGGCATGAGCGCGGCAGTTTTACCGGAGCGACCACGCAGAAGAAAGGACGGCTCGAGGTTGCGGACGGGGGAGTGGTTTTTCTCGACGAGATTGGAGAGCTGGCTCCCGCGCTGCAAGTGAAGCTGCTGCGCGTGTTGCAGGAGCGCGAGTTTGAACGCGTGGGCGGCACGCATCCGATCAAAGTCGATATTCGCCTGATCGCGGCCACCAATCGCGATTTGAATGAGGCGGTGAAGACGGGAGACTTCCGGCAGGATTTGTATTACCGCCTGGCGGTGATGCGGTTGACCATGCCAGCGCTGCGCGAGCATAAAGAAGATATTCCCATGCTGACGCGGCATTTCGTGCAGAAGTATGCCAAACGCTGCAAGGTCAAACCGAAGCCAGTTTCGCGCGAAGCCATGGCCGCGCTGGTGAACTACGAATGGCCGGGGAATGTGCGCGAGCTGGAAAACGCCATAGAGCGGGCGCTGGTGATGGGGGCGCCGGATCAGGTTCTGTTGGAGGACTTGCCAGAGTCGTTGCTGGAACAGCCGCCGGCGCCGGAAGTTACCGAAGGAAAGTATCACGCGAACGTGAAGGAATTGAAGAAGCAGCTGATTCTCGACGCGGTGGAGCAGACGCGGGGGAATTATGTGGAGGCAGCGGCGATTCTGGGAGTGCATCCGAATTATCTGCACCGGCTGATTCGGAATCTGGGTTTGAAGGACCTGCTGAATGAGAAGTTGCGCGACGGGTCAAGGAATCCGCCGCGGGCCCGGTTGTCGGGCGGAGCGGCGTAGGGGCTGAAGCCCCACAAACTATTAAGAGTGTTTATCGCAGCGCTGAAGCGCTGCGCCACCCAAAATCAAGCACCCAAAATCAGGAACAAGGTTCAGGGCAGGGGAAGTTGCATCAGACGCGCGGGGTCGAGGTATGTGCCTTGCCAGCGGACTGCCACGTGAAGATGCGGGCCAGTGGCGCGTCCGGTGCCGCCGCTCAGGCCGATGATTTGGCCGCGTTTCACCGGGTCTCCTTCTTTCACTTTGAATTCGGAAAGATGCAAGTAGAGGGTGAGGAGTCCCTGGCCGTGGTCGATGACTACGAAATTACCCTCGAAATATAAGGGACGCGCCAGAAGCACGGTGCCGTCGTTCATGGCCGCGACAGGCGTGCCGGTGGGGACGCGGAAGTCGAGGCCCTGATGCGGGCTCTGCGCTTTGCCGTTGAAGATGCGCTGTGAGCCGAACACGTCGGAGATGGCGGCATCGGCGGGAGCTTTGAAGTCTCCATTCCACTCGCGATCCAGGGTCACGCGGTTCAGGTAATCCTGCTTGATCTTCACGCCTTCCGCGGCCTGGGCTTGCTGCTCAGGGCTGGGCTCGGTGAACTTCTTCTCCACGGTAAGCTCAACTTTGATCTGCGGATAATGCGCGCGGGCGACGGCGAAACGGCGCGTGAAAGTCAGAGGAGCTTTCGTGGCGGCACGTTGGGCGGTGAGATCGAGAGCGTACTTGCCCGCGGCGGTCTCGATGCTGACGCCGGCGAGCGCGAACCACGTTTTGCTCGCGGCGTTGTAACTAAACGTGAGCTGGTGGCCGAGCCATGTGCCGGTGAGGGATTCAAGCTTGGCCGGAGGTTTTACTTGAAAGAGGATGGGCGCGCCGTTAACCAGAGGAGTGGGTTGGGCGTGGATGGTCCAGGTGGCGGCGGAGGCTGGGAGTGCGGTTGACAAGAGGAGCGCGGTGATTGCTATCACCGTGTGTGCGCGGAGCCGCCGGGCTTCGCCCCCTCGGCGCGCTGCGCTTGCTCGGGGCAGGCTCTGGCGGGACAGCCGAGAGCCTGCCCTGAGCCTGTCGAGGGCGGCTGTCTCCACATGAGTCTTCCGCGTGACAACGCGCGAATGCTTAAGAACATCACTTCATCAGCGTAGCACCTCGTGGAATTCTGCCGGTCTATAATCGCGGGAATGCGTACCCGGATTCTTACTGCGGTCGCGGTGTGGCTGTTGTGCGGGATTGGCGCGACGCAGGCCTCTACCACAACGGAGTTGCATGCCGACCGGGTTGTGGTGCTTAAGAAGGAGCGCACGCTGCAACTGCTGAATCACGGGAAAGTCGTCAAGACATACAAGGTTGCTTTGGGCGGCGATCCGGTGGGGGCGAAGACGAGGCAGGGAGACCACAAGACTCCGGAAGGCGTTTACGTTCTTGATTTTCGCAACGCGCACAGCCAGTTCTACAAGTCGATCCATATTTCCTATCCCAGCGAACGCGACCGCGCGGAGGCGCGCAAGAACGGAGTCTCGCCCGGCGGGAATGTGTTTGTTCACGGACTGCCGAATGGCTATCGCTATGTGGGTGCGGTGCACCGGCTGAAAGACTGGACCGATGGATGCGTCGCGGTGACCGACGATGAGATCGACGAGATCTGGCGGGCGGTACCGGACGGGACGCCGATCGAGATCCGGCCCTAGCGGGATTTCCAGCTCACTGCACCGTCTCACTGCAACCTCTCACTGCACCGTGAGAGTCGTGGTGGTGGAATGCTGGTTCGCTCCCGATGTACCCGTGACTGTAATGGTATAGGTCTGCGGCACCTTTTTCTGGACGGCGGTGCCTCCGGCGCACGCGACCTGGAACATGAGCCCAGCGACTAGAAAAAGACCCAGGACGCAGGCCGTGGGTTTCTTCCGCGGCGAGCGGACACCCGCTCCTAAGAGAGCGAAGCCGGCGATGGGGAGCCATAACCAGCGGAGCGATTCAGCCTGCAAGCCCACGGTGGTGCCAGTGTCGAGAGTCATCGTGGCGGTTGCAACCCCATTGGCGAAACTAACTGGATTCGAGCTGAACGAGCAGGTGGGTGCGGATTGAGCCGGCTGCGCAGAGCAACTGAGAGTCACCGGGCTATTGAACCAAGTCAGAAGAGACAGGCTCAGGGTAGAGGAAGACGTCTGTCCGGCGGTCACCGTCGACGGATTGGCCGGGGTTGCCGAAATCGAGAAGTCAGTGCCTTTGTTCAACAGAACGCTGACGGTGTTATCGGAATAATTCGTAACGACCAAGTCGGGCGCTTTATCGTTGTTGAAGTCGGCTACGGTTACCCAATAGGGATTGCTTCCGGTGGCGAAGGCGGCAGGGGGCTGGAAGGTGCCATCGCCGTTGCCCTTGAAGACGGTCACGTCGTTGTCGCCGGAGTTTGCGGTGACGAGATCGAGAATCCCGTTGCCGTAGAAGTCGCCGCCGGCAAGCGTTTGGGGACAGGTGCCGCCCGCGTAGTCAACGGGCCCTGAGAAGTTCCCAGTGCCGTCGCCCATAAGAATCGATAGATTGTTGCTGATGCAGTTCGCAATGCCTATATCGAGATTGCCATCGCCGTTCAGATCGGCGACGACGCCAACGCGAGGGTTGGTGCCGCTGGGAAAGTAGACGGCTGGCTGGAAGGTGCCATCCCCGTTCCCGAAGAGGATTCGAACGCCAAAGCCGCCGTTGTTGTTCACGACCAATAAATCAATTTTGCCGTCGTGATTGAAGTCTTCGGCCATGATGCCGAAGGGATTGACCCCAGCGTCGTACTGCACCTGGCTTTGAAACGTGCCGTCGCCATTGCCCAGGAAAACCGACACCGTTCCGCCGGAGTAGCCCGGGCCGTAGTTGGCTGTAGCCAGGTCCAGAATGCCATCGCCATTAAGATCTGCAGCTACGATCCATTCAGGGTTGGTCCCGGCTCCAAAGTAGGCGTGCGGGGTGAAGGTGCCGTCGCCGTTACCCAACAGAATGTCCACGCTATTGGTGTAACCGTTGGTGATCGCGAGATCGAGTTTTCCATCGCGATTGAAATCGGCCGTGATCACCGAGTTGGGATAAATGCCCGCCGGGTAGTCGACGTGGGGCTGGAAGGTTCCGTCGCCATTGCCCAACAATATGCTCACGCCGTTACTGGTCTGGCCAACCTCGTTGCCAACAGCGCTGTTGGTGACGGCCAGGTCAAGGTGCCCGTCTCCGTTGAAGTCGCCGACCGCGACAGAAAACGGGCTGGGCCCGACCGGGTAGTCGACGCGCGGCTGAAACTGTGCGCGGAGCGGGATGGCCAGCAGCAGGACGAGAGCGCCCAGAGAGCAAGTTCGTAACATAGATCCTCCTCTTCAGCGGGCCTCAGGGGGTGGTGCAATCGTGAGGGGTTGCTCTTCGGAGAGGCGGAGACTGCAGTGTCAGGCAAAGCAATAGCAGTGAAACGGGATCGTGTCAGTGATGCAG
The DNA here is from genome assembly GCA_963709385.1 of uncultured Acidobacteriaceae bacterium. Classification (GTDB taxonomy): domain Bacteria; phylum Acidobacteriota; class Terriglobia; order Terriglobales; family Acidobacteriaceae; genus Sulfotelmatobacter. The sequence continues at coordinate 28,575 of CAVPWD010000020.1, read as the reverse complement.
GTCACGCATAGCCAAGCGACGAGCGCAAGAGTGATCAACAGGGTCCCTACCGGACCGCATGAAACTTTACGCCGGGTCCCAGTCCCGCGATGAAGACGATCGCGAGAAGTACGGAGGCGATCATCCATCCCCAACTCCGTTCGATTTCTGGCATTTGCAATTTGCCGCTGGGAATGCGCGGGCCATAGAGCAAGGTCCACATCCACGCCAGGCCGGAATGCCCACCAAAAGATGAAGCCGCGGCGGAGAGCAGGATCAGGAGCGGGCCCACTGGATTGAACGCTCCCGCGGCGCAGGAGAGGATGCCGGAAGTGAGATAAGGTACGAGCGCGAGCTTCCGCGCGCGCCGCACGCGGACCTCTGCATCGCTTCCCAGAAACGGACGCAACTCGCGCACGCACAGGGGCACAAACCAAAGGAAATAGGTAACTGTACCCAGCGCAACCAAGCCGACGCGCCACGCCCAGGGCGGCTGCCATCCGGCCACGACCGCAGCCCAGTCGCCGAAGTTGCCGATGCCGGAGAAGAGAAAATATCCGCCTGCGTCGAGGAAATTAAAGGTCATCAGCAGCCAGAGGAAGTAGCGCCAAGACGCAGCTTGCTTGACGGCGCGCGCAGCCGCCCAGAACAGCGCCCCAAAGATCAGATTGGCGAGCGTTCCGCCCGCCGCTACCAGACGCGTTTCGGCGCTGCACTCGAAGTGCACCGTGGAGAGCGCCAGCGGTTGCCCGCCCGTGGCTACGCACATTCCGCCGTGGCCGAAACCTTCGTGAATAAGGTCCGTAAGGACTGCGGCAGCAATGGCGATGGCGGCGATGGTCCACAGATCGGGCATCGTTTCGCGCAGACGCGGTGAGCTGGATTCTGCCGATGCGTTCAGCGGATGGCCGGACATGCGGTGCATTTTAGCAGCGGATTCTTCTGGGCGGGCGTTTCGGGCGCCACGGCGATGGAAGCTGTGATGTAGGCGCGATGGCGCTCGATTCAGATGTTCTTGATCGCAGGGGCGCCCGGCTGGATGGTGATTTTCCAGTCCAAGGTCCGGGTGTTGCGATCCCTCGGTGAGCACCAACTTCTCTAACGGAAGCACTCCTTCCAGCAATCGAACGCGGAGCGACCGATCATTGAGCTCAATCGTGCCAAAGCCGGACGCGGTGGAGAAAAATGTCTTGAACGGTCGAGTCGCGAGCTGGGGACCGAACCAAAGTGTCCGCTGAACGGCGGAGTAACGGAATCCGGAGAGCGCACCCAGCAATGCATAGCTGGCCATGGCGCGAGCGTAGTAGTTACCGCACTCATATTCGTTCCAGGGATTACGAATCCGACCGTCGTAGCGGCTGCGCAGTGCCTTCACGATGGTGAGTCCTTCTTTGACGAAACCTTCTGCGATGAGATGCGAGGCGACCTGATATTCGATGCCGGTCCAGACTTCGTCGGAGTAAACAAACGGCAGCGTGGGTTTTCCGCCCTGAGGCCAGGAACACAACAACAAGCCCGGCTCGTGGCCCATGGCATAGCCAGGACGTTGCGCATTGGCATGCTGGCTGAGGTCGGTTTTGAAATTGTGCTGGAAGATGGATCGCAAGGTCTTAGCGCACATGCTCACGAGCAAGCGGAGTCTCGATTCCGTAGATTCGCGCCATCCACGCGCCGATGACGCCGTCGGAGAGACATCCGTTTCCATACTGGTATTTGGGGCCTTCACGCTTTAGCAGTCTCTGCATTTCGCCGCTGTGTTCGTCGACTTGCGCGACCATGGCGGCAAACGAGGTGTTGCGCAGTCCCTGATACTGAACCTTCTGTTGAAAGTATTGGCCGTTAAAGAGTTGCTCTTCCATGAAGTCGCGCACAGCGATGGGCGAGATCGTCGTAAAACGTCGCATCCTGGCTCTCACCAACAGCTCTCGCCATCTCAACCATGGCCGAGAGAGCGCCCAGGTAAATGCTCGTGCACATTCCGTCCGGTCCCCAGAACTCGATGTCGTAGGTGTTGTGATGAGGCTCAAACAAGCCTCCCAGGTGATCCGGATCCCAGGTTCGAATGCAATAGTCCAGGCTGCGTTTGGCGAGCGGATAAAACTTCCTCAGCCACTCCATGTCCCCCGAAATCTGCCAGTCGCGAAACACTTTCATGATTCCACCCAACTGCCCGTCCGAGGCAGCGTGGAAATCGTGTTTCACCGGGCCTTCGGGAAGCGCAGAGCGGAAAGTGACGTGACCGTTCTCGTCCATCGAGCGGACTAATTCAAGCTCACGCAGAGTCCGCTCCAGGTGCGGGTAGAGGTTCGGAAAGGCCTGGGCGTAGTTCCATACATGCGTGCAGGAACCATGGCAACAACCAGCGTCGGGGAAACATCCCTCCCAGCCCCACGGGTCGCCATTTTCCAGGCGAAGCACTGTGGGAGATTTGAGGATGGCGAGGTTCGCGGAAACCGCATCCAGCACGTACGCCGGCAGAGTGGAGGAAAACAGAGCTTCGTGAAAGGCCAGAGTGCGCGCTCGCAACGAAGCGTAATTCCCGTCGACGTAAAGGGCTACTTCACGAGCATCCCTCCAAATCGAGGCATAGTAGGGCTGCCACCGCGGAGACACCCCGTCTCCGAAAGAGCGGCACCCGGCGGCGCCTTGCGCCTCAACGAGCGGGGCGCCGCCAACCTGCAAATAGCAATTCGGAAAATGCCACGCAATAAGGATCGGGGTAGGTTCGCGATTCGCCTGGAGCCAGAGCCCCTGCCAGCAGAATCGAACCGCCATTTCGTCCCCGAGTATCGACTTCGTTCGATCCCTCGTTGGCGGTGAATGTTCCCGTTGAAACTTCGCGCCAGAGTGCCGAGAGAGAATCGAATTCCCAGCCCGGGCTCCGCAGCCACATGCCCTTGATGATTGGTTTATCGCCGATGGCGGTCAGGCAGGCGCTACCGTACCCTTCTGAGTTCGGCTTCTCCACGTTGTGCAGGAACACGCCTTGCTCGGGAATCACAGTATTGCGGCTTGCCGATTGATCGTCGCCGCATCCGGGCGCCAGGTGAGAAAGATGATAGGAAAACTCATACTTGACAGTTCGAGATGAACTGTTGTGCAGCGTGTATTCCAGGATGGCGCAGGGAATCCCCGAGTCCTTGTCGTCGAGCGGAATGAAAGGATTCCATCCCTTGATCGAGATCTGCAACGGAACCGTGGGGTCGCTGATCTGGACTTCTCCGAACGGGTATTCTCCCTTGAAGATGCACTTTTGAAAACGCGGGAAGCCTTCGAACCCACCGCGGCGGTAGCCTTCACCCTGCAAGCCCTGATCGTAGATTTTCAAGACTGGGAAGGGACCCTCGACAAGCTTTGTGACGGGAGACGATCCCTTAATGTGGAGAATCGCGAAGCCGCCTTGGGAAGGGGCAAAGCCCTCGGGTAACGCGGTCGTTGAGGGATGATTCCAAATCGAAAAGTCCTGCAAACCGCCGTAGCCATTCATGCAAATGCAACCGGCGCCGATTCCTCCCAAGGGCATCGCGATTTGGGTCGTGCGGTCGCCGGTGAAAGTGCGCTGCGGTCCGTGGTCGAATAGTTCCGCCTCTGAATATGGAATCCCTTCAGAAACTGGAGCGGAAGGAGGATTCGAGACTGGTGGCGTAGGCTGGGTTCCAGCCAATGGCACTGCCGCGCCCAACGCCGCGGAAGAAGTGACCGCCATGAATTCTCTGCGAGTGGACTTATCGAACGGCGACATCGAGCCTCCTGGGACTCGTGAGCAGTCTGCAAATCATAACGCACGAAGAGAAGTGGTTCTTAAGGGGGGATACCCGGTGTTCAGTGGGCGGCCAGGGGCGCGGTATCGTGCGGGAGTGCCTGGATCGCTGCCCGGGATTCCTGCAGCGCGTTTAGAAAATACCGATGTTTCGGACTGCGCTTGACCAATTGCTCCAGCATCTCCTGTGCCTGTTCAAGGTCTTTGCGGGCCAACTCGGGGCGATGCAGATCGGCTTCACTTCTCCCGGCATAGATCAGAGACACGGCGTGGTCCACGCCATTCGAGAGCGAGTCGGGATCGCGGACGGCCACGTCCTGATAGATCGTGTCGGCTCGTCGTTCAAGCGCCAGGGCTTCTTGCGGCGAGTGCATCAGGTAGAGAGCGAGCCCCGCGGTCATGTTCGAATTCGCAAGATCGGCACTGGCCTGGACGTTATTTTTGTCAGACTTTGCCATCTCTTCGTTAATCGCGATGGCCTTCCGGCAAAAGCCTCGCACTTCTGAAAAGGAGCCGGCATAAGCCAGGGACTCACACAAGCTCCCGTTATCGGCGACGAGAAAACGCTGAAAATCTGAATTGTTGGGATCGCGATCGGCCAGTTGCTCGGAGATCGCGAGCGCCTTTCGCGATTCGGCCACGTCTTCGGGGTATTTCTTGTCGAGGCGCAGAACCATGGCGGTCCAACCGTGCGAACGCCATACGCCGCGAAGCATGCGGAGGCTGGTAGGATTCGCATCGAGCAGAGCCTGGTTCGTGGCCATGGCGCGTCGTTCATAGTCAAGAGCTGTGTCGTAGTCGCCGAGCCAGAGCTTCAGTTCTCCGATCCCGATCTGTGATGCCGCAATGTTGTACCGCAGATCCTCGGAATCGTGGTTTGCCTGCAATCGCTCCTCGATCTTTAGCCGCTGTTGTTGAAGATCCAAGGCGCGATCCAGGTCGCCAAATTGTTCGTCGATTCGGGCAACGTTCAACATGGTTCCAAGCAAATCGAATTGCAGGCTAACATCGCCGGGGTTTGCGGCTGCCAGGTTCTGGCGAATCGCCAGCGCCTTCTCGTAAAGCTGGTTCGCCTCTTGAAACGATCCAGTCCCGCCCAAGTGGGGATGGCCCTCTTCGGCGCGGATTCTTCCAATACGTTCGTAAGCGGCCGCAAGGTCACGAAGAGTGGCTGGGTCGTTTTGCGCTTCCGCTGCGATTTGGTCGAGGTAGTCCAGAGCCCGGCGCACCACCAGTTCGCGCGCGGCGGTAGAACCGGGCAGGCTCTCGATGGAATCGTGAAACTCGAAGAGCAACGAATTGGTGAGCTGGCGCAGAGAATCGAATCGCCGCTCTGCGCGGGCTCGCTGTACGCGGGCAATCCGCGCTTCCCGCACAATCGCGCCCGCGCCCGCCAGCACGACCAGGGTGACCAGTACCGCCGCCGTCAAAGAAAGTTTGTGGCGCTGAATGAATTTGCCGCTGCGGTAACGGAAGGTGCCGCGACGAGCGGACACTGGCAAGCCGCGAGAGTAAGACCGCAAGTCCTCGGCAAAATCCTGCGCCGAGGTGTAGCGCTGCTGCGCTTCCTTGCGCAACGCTTTTAGCAAAACGTGATCCAGATCTCCGGACAGGGTCTTACGCAGCTTGTCTGGACTGGTGTTCCGGCAGCGGCTGACCGATTCGGGCGTAACGCTGGGCCCCTCGCGGTTGCGACCGCTGCTGTGACCACCCGCGATCTGACTGCCGACAGTCGGCGCGGATCGTCCCACGGCGGTGCTGGGTCTCTCCGGCTCTTCTATGCAAATGGCCTGCGCCAGGTCATAGGAGGAACTGCCTTCCCTGCGATAGGGCAGGTGCCCGGTCAACAACTTGTACAGGACCACCCCCAGCGAGTAAACGTCAGTAGCCGTGGTTATGATCTGACCGCGAAGCTGCTCGGGGCTGGCAAACTGGGGCGTCATCATCCGCGTCGCGGTCACGGTAGGATCTGCACCTGCATCGGTCTCGGGAGTCAGAATGCTGGCAATGCCGAAGTCGAGCAATTTGGGGACGCCGTCGGCCATAACCAGAATGTTGCTGGGTTTAATGTCGCGGTGCACTACCAGCCGCTGATGGGCATATTGCACCGCCGAACAGACGTGGTCGAAGAGATCGAGACGAGCCGCGATTCCCAGGTTGCTCTCATCGCAGAACTCGTCGATAGGTTTCCCTTGAATGAGCTCCATGACAAAGTAGGGATGACCTTCGTCGGTCGTGCCACCATCCAGCAGGCGGGCGATATTCTCGTGCTCGAAGCCGGCCAGAATCTGGCGTTCTTTCCGGAAGCGCGCGTATACGAACTCCGTATCCAGGCCTTGCCGCACCAGCTTGATGGCAACTTGTTTCTCATATTGGTCGTCGGCGCGAACGGCGCGGTATACCTCCCCCATCCCCCCGACGCCCAACTTTTCGACGATGCGGTATTGCGCGATGCGGGCGCCGATCATCTTGTCGGTTCGGTTGCCGTCTTCGGCGCAAAGGTCACCGGCCATGGCGGCCGCGACTACGTCGAGTGCCGGCTGGTCGATGATGCGGCCAACTTGACGGCCGTAAGCGATCAGGGATTGAAGCTCGCCGCGAAGAGCATCATCGCCCGCGCACGAGCGTTCGAGGAACGCCGCTCTTTGCGATTCGTCCTGCTCCATGGCGGCGTGATAAAGATCTTCCAGGCGGCGCCAGCGCTCAGGTTGCATGGCGTTGCCCCTCGTCCATTTCCCGCAACAGCCAGGCGCGCGCCATATTCCAGTCGCGCATGACGGTATCGGCGGAGACCTTCAAAACTTCGGCAGTCTCCTTGACGGTCAAGCCGCCGAAGAAGCGGAGTTCGACGACTGTGCTCTTTCTCGGATCCTCCGCCGCGAGCTTGGTCAAGGCCTGTTCCAGGTCCATAAGTTCGGCGGGAACATCGGGAGAAACCACGAGTCCTTCGTCGAGCGTGAGTTTGCGCTCGCTGCCGCCACGTTTGAGGGAAGTGTGGGAGCGGGCAAAGTCGATGAGGATCCGCCGCATGAGACGAGCGCATACGGCAAAGAAGTGAGCCCGATCCTGCCAGCGCACATTCTGGAACTCCACCAGCCGCAAGTAGACCTCATGGATGAGGGCGGTGGCCTGGAGAGTATGACCTTCATTCTCCCGGGACATGTGCCGGCGAGCCAGACGGTGAAGCTCCGTGTAGACCAGTGGGGTGAGGTGTTCCAGGGCGGACTGATCCCCTTCGCCCCAAGCGCGAAGCAATTCGGTGATGTGGTGCGACGGAGTGGAATCGGCCATGGGACCCAGCAGCGGCGAGAGGGCAGGTCCATCCAGCGACCACAGGCTACCACAGGAGAGGACGGCTTCCAACGTGGCGCGGGAGAGTCTTTCGCCTCCAATACCCAAGTTTTTTCGGACTCGTGCCAGTTTCTTGCCTTTGTTTCCGCTATCCCCAATAGAGGCGGTTTCGCACGGTTAACCGTGACGGACGGCCAGGAGAAATTCTCATGCTCAAGCTCTCAGGTTGCTATCGCTATACGCTCACGCTGCTGGTGCTGGCCATGGCCGCAACGACGGTCGCGAAGTCGCAAACATTTTCCGTGATCTACAACTTCGGAACTCACAGCGACGACCCGACCAACCCTGCATTCTCGGGCATCATGGCACAAGGCTGGGATGGAAGTCTTTACAGCACCGCAACGGGCGGGACTAACGGAGTGGGCGCAATGTTTAGGGCCCGCATGACTGGAGCGCTCACGGTGCCATATACCTTCGATGTTGAGCAAAATCCCTACGGCGGACTGACGCTGGGTACGGACGGGAACTTCTACGGGACAACGAATAGTGGCGGGACGGCCAACCTCGGAACCGTCTTCAAAATCACGCCCGCCGGAACCCTCACGGTGCTGCACAACTTCACCAACACTGGTGATGGAGCATATCCCTACGCGCCGCCGATTCAAGGTGTGGATGGAAGCTTTTACGGTACGACGACGCAGGCCAACGTGGGGTACGGCACGATCTACAAAATAACGCCGGCGGGCAATTTCAGTACGCTGCATTCGTTCGTCCTGACCCAGGGCCAATACCCGTTTGCCCCGCTGGTGCAGGCGACGAATGGAGTTTTTTACGGCACCGCGGAAATGGGGGGAAGCGGCAGCGAGTGCGTGGGCGGCTGCGGCACGGTGTTCAGCATCACGCCCGCAGGCGCATTCAGCGTGCTCTACAACTTCGACAAGACGCATGGCGGAACCCCCGAGAGTCCGCTCATTCAAGGCAGCGATGGCAACCTGTATGGCACGACGACTGCCTTCGGCGAGTACTGCTGCGGAGTGGTCTTCCAGCTTACAACAGCAGGCACAATCACTGTCCTGCATAGCTTCGGAGGATCGACCAATGATGGCATCAATGTGATTGCCGGTCTGGTTCAAGCGACCGATGGCAATCTCTATGGCACGACGGCGGGTGGCGGGACCACCGAACAGGGGACCATCTTCAGAATCAGCCCGATCTCCCCGTATGCATACAAAATTCTTCATAACTTCAACGGGACGGCGGGAGCCAGTCCGCAGACGACGCTGGTGCAGCACACGAACGGGCTTTTGTATGGGGAGACGGAAGCTGGCGGCACCGACACTCCATTCTGCGGACCGTGTGGCATTTTTTACCGCTTGAACGTGGGGCTGAAACCGTTCGTACGTTTTGTGTCGTCTTCCGGGGTGGTTGCAAAAACGGTAGAGATTCTCGGCCAAGGCTTCACCGGAACCACGGGCGTTTCCTTCGATGGAACTTCCGCAACCTTCAAGGTAGTTTCCAACACGTTCCTGACGGCAACCGTGCCCGCGGGTGCGCTCAGCGGCGCGGTGACGGTAGCGACGGCGACCGGAACACTCACGAGCAATCAAACGTTTCGGGTTACGCCCCAGGTTGCCAGTTTCACTCCAGCCAGCGGCCCGGTTGGAACGCTCGTGTCGATCACCGGAGTCAGCCTTACCCAGTCCACAAAGGTTGAGTTTGGCTCGCAATCTGCGAGCTTCACCATCAACAGCGACGACAGCTTGACGGCAACTGTACCGGCGGGCGCAAAGACCGGAAAGATCAACGTCACCACCGCGGGCGGAGTGGTTGTGAGCAAGGGCATTTTCACCGTCACACCTTAGGTTTACGAAATTCGCGCAGTTGAGGAGCACCAATATGAAGCGCCGCATCGTCTGCATGGTAGTTGGATTCTTGTTGCTGGTTCTGTCGCTGGCCGCTCAAACCTCGAGCAGTAATGCGACTTCCGCCGAGGTGCCGCCGCTGATCCAGTTTTCGAATGTTGCCACCGACGAGGGCGGCAACAGCTTGAGCGGCGCAGTGAGCATTACGTTCTCCCTCTATAGCAGCCAAAGAGGCGGGGAAGCGCTGTGGGCCGAAACACAGAATAGTGTTCCACTCGACCCCACCGGCCACTACTCCGTGCAGCTGGGAATCACCAAGCCGAACGGCGTACCGACGACTTTATTTACCACCGGCGAAGCTCGCTGGCTGGGAGTACGGATCGCTGAGCAGAGCGAGCAACCGCGAGTGCTGCTGCTGAGCGTGCCCTACGCACTGAAGGCCGGAGACGCGGCGACCTTGGGGGGATTGTCGCCTTCGGCCTTCGTGCTGGCGGCGCCACAGAACGGCGTGACCTCGGCGTACACCGTGGAGGCGGTGACCGGGCAGAGTGTTTCACCGGGGACGGCCTCCGATGTAACTACACCCGGCGGCACGGTGAACTATTTTCCGCTGTGGGACTCCACGTCCGACATCATTAGTTCCGTTCTGTTTCAGTCGGGCACAGGCGCGACGGCTAGGATCGGCATCAACACAGCCACTCCCGTTTCCACGCTGGACATAAAGGGCGGCAGCACGGTGCGGGGCATTCTGAGTCTGCCGGTAACCGGTAATGCCACGGCCACGGTAGGCAAAAACTCGCAACCGTTGAGTCTCGCGGCTTCGGCTTTCAACAGCAGCTCCAGCGCGGCGGCGAGTCAAACCTTCCGATTGCAGGCCGAACCGGCGAACAACGACTCGTCCTCTCCGTCAGGCACGCTGAATCTGCTGTTCGGCGAAGGAACTGCGGTTCCTACAGAGACCGGACTGCGCATCGCCAGCAACGGCCAGATCACGTTCGCAGCCGGGCAGACCTTTCCGGGCACGGGCGGCGGCGGCACGGTAACCAGCGTCGCGAGCGGGGCCGGGTTGAGCGGCGGCCCGATCACTTCGAGTGGGACGCTGAGCATCGCAACCGGCGGAGTGACCAACGCCATGCTGGCGAATCCGTCGCTCACCATCACACCTGGCACTGACCTGACTGGCGGCGGTGCAGTGGCGCTGGGGGGAACCGTCACGCTGAATCTGAACACCGGACTTACGGATGGGCGCTACGCGCAACTGAGTGCGGCGAACACTTTTTCCGGCAATCAGATCGTGAACGGGAATCTGAGCGCGACTGGAGCGATGACGGGCAGCAGTTTCCAGATTGGAAGCAACCTGTTCGACTACGGTTCCTACGCGAATAGGAACGCCTTCCTTGGTTTTGCCGGAAACTCTACGATGACGGGCCTCGATAATACCGGCTCTGGCTACGAGGCTCTCTTTTCCAACACTACGGGCAACGGGAATACCGCGAGCGGTCTAAGCGCCCTCGCATTAAACACTGCGAGCGGAGGCAACACCGCCGTGGGTGCGGCCGCTTTGCAGAATAACGCGGGCACGGCCGCAGACGGAAGTAACACTGCCGTCGGATACGCCGCCCTTGAAACGAACACCACGGGCTTCACCAACACAGCCATGGGTTCCTATTCAGGGCAGACTGCTGACAAGTCGAACGTGACCGGATCGGGAGACACCCTGATGGGTTCTCATAGCGCGCTTTCAACCGGCACCCTCAGCAATGCCACCGCGATCGGTGCCTACGCGGAAGCGACAGCCAGCAACGCCCTGGTGCTCGGCAGCATAGCCGGCACAAACGGCGCAACCAACAGCACCAGCGTTGGCATCGGAACGACCGCTCCCGCTTATACGCTGGACGTGCATGGCACCGGGAACTTCACCGGCCTGATCAACTTCGCCGCTGGGCAGACTTTTCCAGGCGCGGGCACGATCACGGCGGTGAATCCGGGCACAGCTCTCACGGGCGGCGGCACGAGTGGCAGCGTCACCCTCAACGTGGACACGACGAAAATCGTCACTGGGTTGACCGCAGGAACAGGTCTCACGGGCGGCGGCACTGGTGGCGCGCTCACACTGAACGTGGACACCACGAAGGTGCCGCTGCTGGCGTCGTCCAATGCATTCACCGGGACACAGACGATTACCGGGAACATCGCCTTGCCTCACACCAACAGCGGCGGAACGCAAGGCATCATTTCCTTTGGCGGAGTGCCGTTCGTTCACGATTACGGAGTCAGCGGCAGCTATAACTCGTTCTTCGGTTTCGCCGCCGGAAATCTCACCAACACCGGCAGATACCTCACGTCGGTTGGCGACTATGCGCTTTCCAGCAACACGTCCGGCTTGAGCAATACGGCGCTGGGCTACAATGCGGGCGCGGCCAACACCACTGGCTCAGGCAACACCTTTCTCGGATATAACGCCAACCCTTCCTCCAACAGCCTCACCAACGCCATGGCCATTGGAGCCAATGCCGTGGTCGGCGAAAGCAATGCCCTGGTGCTCGGAGGCACGGGCGGCAACGCGGTGAGCGTCGGTATCGGCACGGCCACTCCCGGCTCAACGCTGGATGTGCGAGGCACGGGGAACTTCACCGGCTTGGTCACATTCGCCGCGGGGCAGCAATTTCCTGGGACGGTAGGGTTGGGAACAGCCAACACTTTCACCGCGCCGCAAACAATTAATACGGCGACCGGAGCTGGCTTGTCCGCGAACGCTACAGCCTCAAACGGAACGGGCGTCTTCGGGTTCGGCGGGTATTACGGCATGTGGGGAGAGACCAACAGCACCGCCGCTGCCGCAGCTGGCGTTTTTGGGTCGGCAAACGCGACGAGCGGCCAGACGGTAGGCGTCTACGGGCTGAACGAGAGCACATCCACCGGCGCGGCTGGGGTTTCTGGGACGGCCTCCGGACTAAGCGGCCAAACGATCGGAGTCTATGGTGTAGACTCCAGCACTACCAATGGCGCGGCCGCCGTTTATGGCCTTGCCCTGGGAAACAGCGGCAACACCCTTGGAGTCTATGGTAAGAGTGTAAGCTCCATTGGAGTTGGTGTTTACGGCGTTGCGGTGGGCCCCAGCGGCAGCCAACCTCCGCAAGAACTTAATCCCTTTGGCGTCTGGGGTGACACGGTAGGTCTTCCGATAGGGAACGGATACACGGCAGGGTTCGGGGTCTTGGGGACCGCCGGTGCCAGTACCGCCGGAGGCTTCTACAACAATAGCAGCAACGACGCGACGCTTCTTCTAGAAAACGAGGGTAGTGGTGGGACTAACATTGTGAACCAAGCCGCGCCCCTCCTGGAAGCCTATGGCGGTAATAGCGGCAAGGGATGCATGATGGACGTTAGCGGTACCCTGAACTGCGACGGCACGGTTACCGCTGTAGTTCCAACTGCCGGCGGAGCACGCAAGGTCTCACTGTACGCTGTCCAATCGCCGGAGAACTGGTTCGAGGATTTCGGTTCGGGAGTGCTGAGCAGCGGAGCAGCGACGATCACGCTCGATGCGACTTTTACTCAGACCGTAAACACCGGGACCGGATATCACGTCTTCCTCACGCCCAACGGCGACTCCAAAGGACTGTATGTCAGTCAGAAGACGGCGACTTCTTTCGAGGTGCGGGAACAGGGCGGAGGGCACTCCAGTATCGCGTTCGACTACCGCATCGTGGCCAAGCGCAACGGCTACGAAAACGTTCGGCTGGCGGACGTTACCGAACAATATAAAAAGATGGCAGAGCAGCGCGATCTGCGCCGGGGGCGCGCCGGGCAAAATCCGGCGCGGCTGCCAATGGTGCCGCCTGCCACCCCCGCACCGCGCGCAAGGCAAGAACCCCACGTTGATTAAGAACCTTCTCCGTGGGTCGAAAATCTCGACGCCGCGGTAGAAACACTGTGAGGTTTACCAACTGGTTGTCTTCGCTATGTACCTGCATTCCCGAGATTCCGGAGCTGCAGTCGGAGGTTGTGGCGTACGCCACTAGATGCATGGGCGAACTCCCTTCCCAACTGATGGTGTTCGGCGGCTGAGAACTCACGGCGACGGGGCTGAGGATCTGCACGAACGGGATGGTCGCAGTCGCCCACGTCGCGATGTTGATCATGACAAAGAGAAAGAAGCCATCGGGCTGCTGCTTCCGCCTACGGCGCGAGGCGCACGATCGTTTCTATGACGGGTCTTTCTCTTGTTTCTCCTCGGGCGGAGCTACCGGCTCTTTGCGTTTTTCGTCGGTGTCAACGGAGAACAGCAGGTAGTGATCGAAACTGTGCCGCCGATAGTAGCGATGTTTGCGAAAGTCGAAGTAGATCTCCGCAGTCTTCGGCAACCAGAGAGTCGTATTCTTCGTGGGGAATGGCACCGGGCCGTACTCTACAATCTGGTGCTCGCTGAGCAACTGGATTTCAGGCATGGGTTTGACCATGTCGGCTTCGATGCGCACGATTTGAAACTTGTCGGCGCTGATCCACGCTCTGCCTTTGAGATCGACGGGGAAACCCTGACCGCCAAAGGAATAGCTGTGCATTCGATTTCGCCGATCGTGACGCTGGCGGAAATGTACCAACCATGTAGCCTGTCCGTGCCAGTCGGTCTGTCCCTCACAATCCAAATCGAAGTCTTTTTGCATGTCGGGATGAAAGACCAGCGCCAGGGCTATGAAGCCTGTGCTGGCAATGGCATCGGGGGAACCCTCCTGCTCGGGTTTGTCTGAACGATATTCCTCAATGAAAGCGGAGCCCGGTTCGGGCTCCGACACGGTTGCGACGTAGTTGTACTTTCGCGTCTCGCTGTGAGTTGCAAAGCCAAACGCATCGATCGACTGATGGAATAACTCTTCGTTGGCGGCGAAGCGGGAGAGATCCTGAACGAACTCCTGCACCCTTTTCCCTGATTCGTCGATTACCTTTGCGGCGGGGCATGCAACCTCTGGGGTGAGACGCGGCTTCGAGTCGTCAATGTCGGGAGGTCGCCAGGTCTGAGTCGTCAGCGCAGGATCGGAAACGGCCCCAAGCGGATCAGCGCCGGAGGTATTAATCTCAGAAGCTTTCGTGTCTTCCGTCGACGTGGAACTTCTCTTCTTGAGCTCTGCGATCAAGTTGTGGACTTGGTAGACCATGGGATTCTGGGGAGAATCCTTGAGGAAAAGCTCGAACTCTCGAATCGCCTCGTGATCCCGCCGAAGACCGATGAGTGCTTGCCCCAGGACTAGTTCGGCGGGACTCGCAATGGTCTTTCCGTTCTTCTGGCCTTTGGTGATGGCAATTTGAGCCTCGTCGCGGGCCTTGCCATAGTCCTTCTGGTGAAGATACACATCTGCCAACAAGTCATGAGGCAGCCAATTTTCGTCGTCGGCCAGAACAGCTTGTTCCAAGGCGGATTTGGCCGCGGGAAAGTGGTTCTGTGCCAATTCTGTTCTGCCGAGCAAAGTCAGCGCCTGGGCGTCGTGAGGGCTGAGGGATGCGGCAGCACTCAAGTAGGTTACTGCTTGGGGATAGTTCTTGCGCTGGAAGTACAGATAACCGAGTAGAAAGTTCAGATCTGAATTCGAGGGTGACGATTTGTAGGCGGTCTCCAGATGTTTCTGCGCGTCCGCGAGTTCGCCTATCTTCAGCAGAGATACAGCGTGCCTGGTTTCTCTTCGTGCCTTCGGAGACATGATGCCTGTAGCGACGTTGAGGTTGATAGCGGCGGGATCGTGCTGCAGGACGATGTCAATGGGCTGCGGGTGCATGGTGCTTACTACTTGTACCTCTTGACGAGTGCTGAGATACCCCAGCGCGCTCGCCTCAATTTCGTAGTTTCCGAACTCGATATTGATGAACACGGCTTCTGTGTCGCCTTCGATCGTCTGGAACAAGCCAATATGATTGGCGAGATTTGTGAGGTCCAGCCGGACCGGTGCTCCCACACGAGCGCCCGGTTTCGCGGCGAACACATGGAAGATGAAGACTCCAGTGCCAGGAGCGGTCGCGTAACTCGATAATCCTGGAACGTATTTGGGATCTCTTGAGGCCTGGCCCGGGCTGTTGGGCGGGATCTGGGCTGGAGCATTCCCGATGAGCGCGCACACTACTGAAAGGATGCAGAGTCCGCGGGTGGCAGCGGGTTTGATCCGACGCATGCGAAGCATGGTAACCCTTAGAATCCCTTCTGGTCGGACAGTTTGGTGACGCCGAGGATTTGACCACCCATTCTCTGCTTAGGATTGCGCGGGGTCAATGACACGGCTCACACTTGGTACGTTTTCGGGATCAAGATGGCGATGGGAGCTAAACCATTGAGAGAATTGGTGGACCTGGTCGGGATCGAACCGACGACCTCCCCGGCGAAGCCGGGGCGCGCTCAGTTCAGCTTCATGGAAGCGTCGATCAATTCCTGAATCGAGCGATGCGACTTCCAACTCTTTAGCTGCCGCTCGCGCTGTCGCGCTTTGGCCAAGGTGTTGAACCGCTCTTGATATACCAGAATCCAAGGTCCTCGCCCGCGAGTTGAAGTCGTCTGTCCGCGTTGGTGTTCCGCAAGGCGAGCCTCCGGTCGTTCGGCGCAGCCGATGTAAAATTTCTTGCTACGTTCGCTTTGAAGGACGTAAACGGCGGGCATATCGTAAAGATGGTGGACCTGGTCGGGATCGAACCGACGACCTCTTCCATGCCATGGAAGCGCGCTCCCAGCTGCGCCACAGGCCCACTTTTTGGGGACACTACGGGCTGTCCGTTGCGGACGGCCTTAAGTATTCTCGCTGACCTTGCCAGGATAGTCAACGCACGGGATTCCTAGCAGTCGATCGGATGGGGAGATTACTTCGCGTCGAGAAAGCGGAGAATCTCGCGCATCACCCGGTCTGCTTGATCCGTCTGGAAGAGAAACTGAGCGTGGGCTGAGCCCTCGAGAATGATCAGCTTTTTCGGTTCAGGAGCTTTCTCGTACTGTTCGCGGATCCCGGGGAGGCGCGGTCCATCCTCGCTGGCATCGTCGCGCGCCACGATAAATAGAGAAGGCGATTTGAGCTTCTCAGCGCGGCCGCTGGGTGCCGAGCCGAGAAATACCAGGCGGTCGATTTCACCTGGCTGCGAAGCGATGGAAGCGTCGCCAGCGGCCCATCCTCCCATGCTAGCCCCGACGATCGATACGCTTTTCGCGCCTTGCTTTCGGAGATAGCGGACGGCCGCGAGAACGTCTTGGTAGAGCGGAGCGTCCTCCGGATCGGAATCGCCCGGGCCTTTGGATTTCCCGTAGCCGCGGAAGTCGAGGGCTAACACTCGAAATTTTGCAGCTACCAGCGTTTGGGCCTGTTTCTTCCAGCTCTCCTTATTGAATTGGCCGCCGTGGGCCAGCACGACTGCCCGGTCAGCTTCCCCGTAAACGTCGGCATACACCAGGCCCCCGTCTTCGGTGGGAAAGAGACGGTGGTTTGTGCAGAGGCAGCCGCTAGCAGCAGAAAGGCTGCGCTGATGATGAACAATTGGCGCAAGCAGCAAATTTATCATGGGCCGCGGAATTCTTCCGTTTGTTTCCACAGGGGCAGTTCTGGCATAATTACTCGTGCACCCACCTGCACAATTTCTCAGACAATTTAAAGCGAGGAAGAGATGCCAGCGAAGTACATCTTTGTAACGGGCGGAGTTGTGTCTTCACTCGGCAAGGGGTTGGCTGCGGCCTGCATCGGCTGCCTGTTGGAGAGCCGCGGGATGAAGGTCAACCTGATGAAGTTTGACCCTTATCTCAACGTCGACCCGGGGACGATGTCGCCGTTTCAGCACGGCGAAGTTTTCGTCACTGACGACGGAGCCGAAACCGACCTCGATTTGGGCCACTACGAGCGCTTCACCCATGCCAAACTTTCTCGCGACAACAACTGGACGACCGGTCGTCTCTACGAGCAGATCATCGCCAAGGAGCGGCGTGGGGATTACCTTGGCAAAACGGTGCAGGTGATTCCGCACGTCACGAATGAAATTAAAGCCGCGATGAAGAAGGTCGCGCAGGATGTGGATGTCGCGATCGTCGAGATCGGCGGCACGGTGGGTGATATCGAGTCGCTGCCGTTCATGGAAGCGATCCGACAGATGCGGCAGGAACTTGGCCGCGAGCACACCTTGTTTGTGCACGTCACGCTGGTGCCGTTTATCGCGGCGGCGCAGGAGTTGAAGACCAAGCCGACGCAGCACTCAGTGAAAGAACTGCTCAGCATTGGAATTCAGCCGGATATCTTGCTGTGCCGCACCGATCGTTTTCTGGCGAAAGAAATCAAATCGAAGATTGCGCTGTTCTGTAACGTTCCAGACGAGGCGGTCATTACGGCGAAAGACGTTGCTTCGGTCTATGAAGTGCCGCTGGTATTCGCCAATGAGGGCGTGGACACGCTCGTGCTCAAGAACCTGCACATGGAAGCGAAGGATCGCGATTTGTCGAAGTGGGAGGATATTGTGCACCGCGTCTACAACCCGAAAGACACGGTCACGATCGGAATCGTCGGCAAATATGTCGAGTACGAAGATTCGTACAAGTCGCTGAAGGAAGCGCTGGTGCACGGCGCACTAGCGCACAATCTGAAGCTGCAACTGAATTGGATTGAAGCGGAAGGACTCGAGAGCTGCGATGCGAAGAGTGTCGAGGCGCAACTCGAAGGCTATGACGGGATTCTGGTGCCGGGCGGATTTGGCAAGCGCGGCATTGAAGGCATGCTGATCGCGATCCGGTATGCCCGCGAGAATAAAGTTCCATACTTTGGTATTTGTCTGGGCATGCAGACGGCTTGCATTGAGTTTGCCCGCAACGTGGTGGGACTGGAGGAAGCGAACTCGAGCGAGTTCGATCCAGCGACGCCGCATCGCGTGATCTACAAGCTGCGCGAGTTGCGGGGCGTGGAAGAACTTGGCGGAACAATGCGGCTGGGAGCGTGGCCTTGCAAGATCGAACCCAACACGCTGGCCTACAAGATCTACGGCAAGCTGGAAATCAGCGAGCGGCACCGGCATCGTTACGAATTTAATCGCGAGTATGAAGAGCCGATGACGGCCGCGGGGCTGCGCATTTCCGGGTCGACGCCGGATGGGACTTACGTGGAGATGATCGAGCTGCCGGATCATCCGCATTTCATCGGCTGCCAGTTTCATCCCGAATTCAAGTCGAAGCCGTTGGAGCCGCATCCATTGTTCAGTTCGTTCGTAGGCGCGGCGTATGAATATGGAGTGAAACGGCGGGCGGAGAAGGAAGCCACCAGCGTCGAAATGTTTCACCGGCCGGAGAGAGTGAGAATCTAGAGCGCCACGGATTTTCACGGATTCACACGGATCTCTCTAGAATTTGCGTTTGATCCGTGCGAATCCGTGAAGATCCGTGGCCGATCTTTCGATGAATGCTTCCTTTCAAGTCGGCGATGTGCACATAGGGTCGGGCGATCTTTTTCTGATCGCGGGGCCATGCGTGATTGAGAGCGAAGAGCACGCTATTCGCATGGCCGAGATCATCAAGGGCGTGACCAAGGCTCTGGGATTTCCTTTCATCTTCAAGGCGAGTTACGACAAGGCGAACCGCACATCGATCCGAAGTTTCCGTGGGCCGGGGATCAAGGAAGGGCTTCGGATTCTGAAGAAGATCAAGAATGAGTTGAACTTGCCGGTGCTTACCGACGTTCACGAGACAGCGGATGTAGGCAAGGTTGCCGAGGTGGTCGACGTGCTGCAGATTCCCGCGTTCCTAAGCCGTCAGACCGATCTCGTCGTAGCGGCCGCGCTGAGCGGGCGTCCGGTGAACATCAAAAAAGGTCAATTCGTTTCGCCCTGGGATATGCGGCATGCGGTGGAGAAGTGCCGCGACGCGGGCAACACGCAGGTCTTTCTCACCGAGCGCGGCGCGAGTTTCGGCTATAACAATCTGGTGGTCGATATGCGGTCGCTGGCCATCATGCGGAAATTTGCTCCGGTGGTTTTCGATGCGACGCATTCGGTGCAGTTGCCGTCGTCGCAGTCGGAGGGAAACGGGCCGGCGGTGAGCGGGGGACAACCGGAGTTCATTCCTCTGTTGTCGCGCGCCGCGGTGGCGGCGGGCGTGGACGGAGTGTTCATGGAGGTCCACGACAATCCGAAGGAAGCGAAGTCGGATGGGGCGAACGCGCTGGAGTCGACCAAGCTGCGCGGCGTGTTGAAAGAGTTGCTGGAGGTGAAAAAGGCGCTGGACGTGGCGCGCGCTACGCCGTAAGAAAAGTTTGTTCCTCGCAAAAAGGGGGCAGCCTGTGAGCCGCCCCTGTTTCATTTCCGTAAAACCCCAGCATTATTCGAGCACGAAGATGTTTTTCTTCACGCACATTTCCTTTAGCACTTTGGGCCAAACGGTCACACTCACTTCGCCCAGGTGGGCTTTACGCAGCAGGAGCATCAGCGTGCGCGACTGGCCGATGCCGCCGCCGATGGTAAGCGGCAATTCGTTGTTGACGATGCCTTGGTGGTAGGGGAACTTGAGATTGTCGAGCAGGTTCGACATTTTCAATTGTTGGCGCAGCGTTTCGGCGTTGACGCGGATGCCCATGGAACTGAGTTCGTGGCGACGCTGGGTGACGTGGTTCCAGACCAGAATGTCGCCGTTCAGTCCGTGCGTGTCTCGCAAGGTCTCCTTACTGGTGTCGGTGATCCAGTCATCGTAGTCGGCGGCGCGATTCTCGTGCGGAAAGCCGTCTGTCAAGGGCCAGCCGATTCCGATAATGAAGAGGGCGGGATATTTCTGCAGGATGATGGTCTCGCGCTGCTTGCGGGGCAGGTCGGGATACATGGCGAGCAGTTCTTCGGCATGAAGGAATGTGAGTTCTTCGGGCAAGTTGGGATGGCGCGGTTGGCGCAGCCCGGGGAACATTTCCTGGGCAAATTTCTCGGCGCCGACCAGGACCTTCCAAATCTTACGTACCGTCGACTTCAGGAATTCCAGATTGCGCTGCTCGGCGGTGATGACCCGTTCCCAATCCCACTGGTCGACATAAGCGGAGTGGTCGTGGTCGAGGAAGTAGTCTTTGCGAACGGCGCGCATGTCGGTGCAGATGCCTTCTCCGGGGCGGCAATCGAATTGCTTGAGAGCCATCCTCTTCCACTTGGTTGCGGCCTGCACCACCTGGGCGTCGATGGGATGTTTGTCGCGATCATTGGAAATGTGGAATTGGATGGGTGTGCGGGAACCGTCGCGATCGAGCATGTCGTTGACGCCGCTATCCGCGTCGACGATCAAGGGCACTTCCACCATCAGCAAGCCAAGTTCCCGGCATAGATTGTCTTCGATATAGCGCTTGAGGTGAAAAAGCGCCTTCTGAGTTTCTCTGGGAGTCAGCAACGAGTGGTAATCCCCGGGCAGTATTTTTTCCAGTGCGTCGTAGTCGCCAATGCCGGGGCCGGCCAGGTCGGCTCTTTTGCTGGATTGGGAATCAACTGAACTTTTGCCGCTCGGCTTGCTCGCGTCCTGTACGGTGCTCTTGGCCAGACTGTTACTGCGATCCTTGGGAATGGAAGTCTTCATGGCAAAAACTCCTGCGACGGCGGAGTGGGTCCGCCGAGGGTGTGGCTTGTCGCTTCTCATTGGATGGCCGATCAGAAGAAGGAACTATGACCGGAATCACAGATGCGTGTGCGGGTGGTAACAGCTCGTCGGCGGGTCCGCGATTGCGCAAGTCCCGATCAACGCAGCGGGTGTGTTA
Organism: uncultured Acidobacteriaceae bacterium; assembly: GCA_963709385.1. Taxonomy (GTDB): domain Bacteria; phylum Acidobacteriota; class Terriglobia; order Terriglobales; family Acidobacteriaceae; genus Sulfotelmatobacter. The sequence continues at coordinate 7,966 of CAVPWD010000020.1, read as the reverse complement.
GATTGAACTTCTTCATGAAGCACATTGCCAACTGGGCCTTGAACATTGCCGCGCTGCGCGGGGCGACCTACGCGGATGTGCGCGTGGTCGCGCAACGCAACCGGGCTTTGACCACGAAGAACGGCAAGGTGGGAAGCGCGTCGGACGCGGAATCGGTGGGGATGAGCGTGCGAGTGATTGCTGACGGGGCGTGGGGATTTGCCGCGTCTTCGGAGTTGGGGCGCGGCGCGGTCGAGGCGACTGCCGGACAGGCGGTCGAAATTGCGCGGGCTTCGGCGCGGGTGAAGAAAGAGGATGTCCGGCTCGCGCCGGAGAAGCCTGCGGTCGCGGAGTGGAGCACGCCGTTCAAGATCGATCCGTTCACGGTTTCCGTTGAGCAGAATATTGAGCTGCTGCTGAAGATTGACGCCGAACTGCGTTCTGTGGCCGGAATTACGCTGGCGGAGACGAATCTGAATTTCAATCGCGAAGAGCAGTGGTTCGTTTCGTCGGAAGGCGCCGACATCCATCAGACGAAGCTCTCGACCGGCGTGGGCTACGCGGCGTATGCGTTTGCCGGGAGCGAAATTCAAAAACGGTCGTATCCCACTTCCTACGGCGGGCAGTGGCAGAACAAGGGCTATGAGCTGATCGAGGAATTGAAGCTGGTGGAAAACGCCGGGCGGATTGCGGAGGAAGCCGTGGCACTGCACCGGGCCGATCAGTGTCCGGAAGGAAAGTTCGACATCATTCTCGACAGCTCGCAGCTGGGATTGCAGATTCACGAGTCGGTGGGACATCCGATTGAACTGGACCGCGTGCTGGGGATGGAAGCGAATTTTGCGGGAACGTCGTTTCTGACTTTGGAAAAGCTGCGCACTTTGCGGTATGGCAGCGACCTGGTGAATGTGGTCGCCGACGCGCGGCAGGAGCATGGTCCGGGGCTGGGGACATTTGGGTTCGATGATGAAGGAGTGGCGGCGCAGTGCACGCCGATTATCACGAGCGGATTGTTTACTGGATACTTGAACTCGCGCGAGACCGCACACACCATCGGCGAAAACCGGTCGGGCGGAACCATGCGCGCGGAAGGATGGAACCGGTTGCCGATGATCCGCATGACGAACATCAGCCTGCAGCCGGGGGAAAAACCGCTGAGCCTGGAGCAATTGGTCGCGGCGACCGAGCACGGAATTCTGATGCAGACCAACCGTTCGTGGTCGATTGACGACAAGCGTTACAACTTTCAGTTCGGCTGCGAGATCGGATGGGAGATTAAGAACGGCAAGCGCGTGCGCATGTTGAAGAATCCGTCGTACTCGGGCATCACGACGGAATTCTGGAATGCATTGGATGCGATTTGTTCGCGCGATGAGTGGACGCTGTGGGGAACTCCGAATTGCGGCAAGGGCCAGCCGCAGCAGGTGATGGGAACGGGGCATGGAGCGGCGCCGTCGCGGTTTCGGGGGATCAAGGTGGGGATCGGCATTTAAGAGCTAGTTCACCACAGAGACACAGAGACACAGAGGCACAGAGGAAGGCGACGCAAGAGTCTGAATGCTGACGTCAAGAACAAGCCGGCGATATCTTCAACCGCATCAGGAGACTTTCATCTGCAGATGAAGTCGAGGTGCTTTTTTCTGGCGGGAAGTTCGCTTTGACTCGGTTTGCTAACAACGTGATTCATCAGAACGTTGCCGAGGAAAACTACACGGTTTCTGTTCGGACGGCGTTTGGAGGACGGACGGCGCGGGCGGCGACCAATAAGTTTGACGATGAGAGTTTGCGGAGAGTTGTCGAGTCGTCCGAGAAACTGGCGCAGGTGCAGCATCCGGATTCGGACATGTTGCCCATGCCGGATTCGTCTGAGGCTTCCGGCAACGCGGGCGGGAGCCCCTTCGACTCTCGCTCAGGGCAGGTCCGCTCCACACGGGCAAAGACCATACCCTCCCGACATTTTCAGGCGACGGCTGCGATTACTCCTGAGCTGAGGGCTGACGGCGTTAAGAAAATTGTGGGCGTCGCGGAGAAGCATGGGATCACGACTGCCGGAGTTTTTTCTTCGGGCGAGTCCGTCGACGGGATTTTTAACTCGCGCGGGCTGAGCCGCTGGCATACGCAGACCTCGGCGGAAGTTTCGATCACCATGCTGGCGGCGGATTCTTCCGGCTGGCAGAAGGCGAGTTCGCCGGATGTGGAGAAAATCGACCCGCTGGTGCTGGCTGAGGTCGCGGCGAAGAAGGCTGTGGACTCGGCGCGTCCGCGGGAGATTCCGGCAGGGAAGTACTCGGTAATTCTGGAGCCGGCCGCGGTCCTCGACATTGTCGGCTTCATGTTCTGGGATTATTCGGGCATGGCGATTCTCGACCAGCGCTCGTTCCTTAGCGGACGCGTCGGGACGAAGCTGTTCGGCGACAACATCAGCATTTGGGACGATGTGGCGCACCCTTTGCAGGCCGGGTCGCCGTTCGACGGGGAAGGCATGGAGCGGCAGCGGGTCGGGCTGGTGGAAAACGGCGTAATGAAGCGTGTGGTGTATGCGCGCGCGACGGCCGAGCGAATGAAGCGGTCGGAATTCAAAGATAGTGCCGGGCCGATCGAAGCAACTGGACACGGCTTCGCCTTGCCCAACGAAATGGGAGAGATGCCGCAGAATATTGTGTTCGCCCCGGGCGGCGATCCGCAGACGGTGGAGCAGATGATCGCTTCGACGGAGCGAGGAGTACTGGTGACGCGGTTGTGGTACATCCGCGAAGTGGAGCCGTTCGAAAAGATTCTCACCGGCATGACGCGTGACGGAACGTTCTACGTGGAGAACGGACGCGTGCAGGGCGGCGTGCGAAATTTCCGCTTCAATGAAAGTCTGATTCACATGCTGTCGAACGTCGAAGCCATGAGCGTACCGGTGCGCGCCTCAGGAGAAGAATCCTTTGACATGGTCGTTCCGGCGATGAAGGTCAAAGACTTCAACTTCACCGAAGTGACGAAGTTCTGAGAGCGCTCAGCACTCGGAATTCAGCATTCACCCCGGTTTTTTCTTCTTTCAGGTTATCGCCGAAAATCGCCCGAAATTGACCGCGATTTGACCGGGAATTGTCCGGTTCGGGCGGCTATTTCAGGCTGAAATCCTGGCTCGGGAAACACTCCTAATCCATTCAAAGAAAAGCAGTTAGCCCCATTTGTTCCATGACTTCGGTAACTTTGTTTGACCGATTTGTGGGTGTACGCTGCCCTTGAGTTGGATGGATGTCCGGAGAAGCGGAAACAGCGCTCCCGGAGGGAAGGTTGCTCGAAGCGTGGCAGCTGAAGGCAAAGCACCGATGATCGAGGCGCAGGCCAGGACGGGACACTACGAAGATATGCAGAGTGCTCCGCGCTTTCCGATCCATCTTTCGGCTTCGGTCAAGTCGCAGGGCAGCGCATTTTCGGCGGAGACGGAAAACATCTCGGCCAACGGCGTGCTGTTTGCGATGGACAACGACGTTCCCGTGGGTTCGATGGTGGACTTCACGATCCTTTTGCCGGCCGATGTAGTTGGTGCGCGGCAGGACGTGCAGATCGACTGCCGGGGACGAGTCGTGCGCAGCTTCGAGGATCGGGGCCGCCGCGGCGTGGGCGTGGTGATTGACGAGTACCATTTCGAGCGCGCGTAGGCGCAAAGGATTATGGCGAGCGTTCCACTGAATGCGGAAGAAAATCTCGGAGCCAGCGACGGCGCGAACGGCGCGTTTGTCCGAGTGATTGTGGCCGATACCCAGGCCATTTTCCGCGCCGGACTGCGCAAAGTGTTCGCGCTTGAGGACGACATTCGCGTGGTTGGCCAGGCAGAAACGCTGGCTCAGGCGCAATCCGCGGTAAAGAAATTTTCTTCCGACGTAGTGATCTTCGAAGCGGCGCTGGCGCAGAATCCGGTGGAAGCGGTGGCCGATCTGCTGCGTCAGAATCCGCAGATTCGAATCGTGGTGGTGACGCCGGCGTCGGACGAAGAGACTACGCTGGAGTTGTTCCGCCGCGGCGCACATGGAATTGTTTCGCGCGAAGTTGAGCCGGAGCTATTGGTCGACTGCCTGCGCAAGGTTGCAGGCGGCGAAACCTGGCTTGACCCGCAAGGCACGCGCTGGGTGATGGAAGCGTATCGCAACCAGAACAACCGGCCGTCGGGAGCGCGCCCCAAGGTGCAGCTCACACCGAAGGAAACACTGATCGTTTCCTGTGTGACGCAGGGAATGAAGAACAAAGAGATTGCTCTGCGCGTGGGCACGACCGAGCAGGTGGTAAAGAATTACTTGCGCAAGGTGTACGACAAGTTGGGCGTGGCCGATCGGCTGGAACTGGCGCTCTACTGCTTGAATCATCACGTCGTCGACAATACGAAAGTGCCGCCGCTGCCGGTCGGTCCCACGAACGGTAAGGCGACGAATGCGGCTGCGGCCGGGGCATCCAGTTCGGGGTCGGCCTCCAGTACTGCGGTTTCGAATTCGACTGTTTCCAATTCGAGCGCGGCGCCCGCCGCTGGCGCAGTCTCTCCCGAAGAGCTCAACTAAGATTTTGTCAGGTGAGATCGTCACGCTTCCCGTCGATTGGTTCTTCCCTTTCCAGTTGCGGTTTCGACGACTTCCCCCATAGAATTGAAAAGATCCAAAGAGCCGTCGAATCGCGCGGATTGGCGGCTGGGTCGGACGTCTTCTTTGAAACGCCTTCTTTGAAGAGTCGTTCCTTCCATCGGTTCAAGCCGGAGAGATGGCCGAGTGGCTGAAGGCGCACGCTTGGAAAGAGTGTTTAGCCTGTCAGGAATCAACCCCAACATTATCAACAGTTTAGAGCCTCTGCTCGCTCGCAAAATACTGTAAGCGTGTTCACTCTAGGAGTCAAGCCGCTTGCAGATAAGCAGCGGCTTTCAGGCAGAGGTCGGCACTGTCGCGTAGATGTCCGATACCGACATTGCATCGGTTGTGAATGACGCCTCGGAATCTGTTCGTCTGGTGATTGTGATCCATCACCTTCTTCATTGAAGCTGTAGCGTCGAAGGGTTTGTCGCAGATGAGACAGGTGAAGCTAGTGGCTAGAACCCACTCAGCCGTTCCCGCATCCCACGCGAACTGGTCGTCCCATCTGTTTATCACCTTGCGCTCCCTAATCGCTTCCCGATTCTCGACGTTGTACTTACGGAAATAGCTGTTTCTCCGCTCTCGGTGCGCAGTTCTGTACTTGAGGTCGTTGGCTTTTCGCTTCATTGGATCTCTGGGTGACCTGCTCCCCATTTTCCGCACAAGGCTGAGTATGATTTCAGCGAAAGAAAGGGGAAGCGGGTATGTCGAGAAGCAATCACACGGAAGCGCAGATGATTGGAGCGCTGAAACAACTGGAGGCGGGGCGCAAAGCGGAGGACGTAGCGCGGGAGGTAGGGGTGTCGAAGCACACGATCTACGCCTGGAAAGCGAAGTATGGCGGAATGGATGTGAGCGAGGCGCAGGAGGCGAAGCAGTTGCGGGATGAGAACACGAAGCTGAAGAAGCTGGTGGTGGATCTGAGCCTGGACAAAGAGATGTTGAAGGCGGTGATCGCAAAAAACGGATGGAGCGTAGGCTCGTAGACCAGCGGGCGGACGCAGACTGGCTGCGGAGCGAGTATGCAGCGAGCCAGCGCCGGGTTTGCGGGCTGATGGGGATGGCGGTAGCGAGTTACCGCTACCGGACGACACGCAGCGATGAGCCGTTGCGCACGCAGTTGGTGGAGCTGGCACGGTCTAAACCGCGCTTCGGGTATCGGCGGCTGCATGTTCTGTTGGGCCGTTCGGGCGAGCTGGTGAACCACAAGCGCGTGCATCGGGTGTATCGCGAGGCAGGGTTGATGATTCGGCGGAAGAAGCGGAAGCATTGCGTGCGCGAGGGAAAGCCGCTGCTGGCGCGGACTGCGGCGAATCAGGAGTGGGCGCTGGACTTTGTGCACGACGCGGTGGAGTGCGGACGGGCGATCCGGGTGTTGAGCGTGGTGGATGCATACACGCGGGAGTGTCTGGCTTTGGAAGTGGACACGAGCTTTGCCAGTCGGAGAGTGACGCGAGTGTTGGATGCGATTGTGGCGGAACGCGGGCAGCCGTTGGCGATCCGTTGCGACAACGGGCCGGAACTGACGAGCCGGCATTTTCTGGCATGGTGTGTCGAGCGGCGGATCGAGTTGCTGCACATTCAGCCGGGGAAGCCGACGCAGAACGCGCGCGTGGAAAGCTTTCATGGGCGGCTACGGGATGAGTGCTTGACGGTGAGCTGGTTTCAGAATTTGTTCGACGCGAAGAGGAAGATTGCAGCGTGGAGGATCGATTACAACGAGGACCGTCCGCATAGCAGTCTGGGATACAAAACCCCGAAAGAGTTTGCCGCGGCGCAGGCAGCAGGCTTCTGCACAGCTGAGCGAGAGGCAAGGGACTCAAACGCCGTCCCTTGCCCCTCGCGCTCCCCCATCCCGGCTCAACCCGAAGAGGGAGCAGCAGAAAGTTGTCGTATTCTTACGTGAACGAAAACTGGGGGCAGGTCATGGGCATACATCTATTCTAAGAGCGCGAGTGTGTTGTTCCAATGCGGTGTTTCAGCCCGCTTTCACGCCGTATGAACTTTGGATTCGCGGTAAAATGAAGCAGTTAGGAGGTTTTATGGCCATCATAGAAATCGACGATCTCGCGTACATCCCGCCCAGCGTTTTCAGAGAAGATGCTGCCAGGCTGTTCGCGCAGGTAAATGGCGACAGTCAACAGCGAGACCTCGCAGACCTCGCCGCTGCAACCAGCCTGTCTCAGTCATTCAAAATGGAGCATTTCGGCGGATAGCTAGATTTGACGGCGTATGTGACGCATCGCCGCCAGATAAAGTAAAAGCCAGCGAGTGAGTTCATCATTCGCTGGCATTCTTGTGTCTACGCTTAGGCTTGGACTCGTTGCGGACGGTTTCACTCTCTCGTTCGCGTTCCTCAGCGGTCATTCGATAGCCGTAGAAATGCGCGTAGAGGTTATAAAGCAGCCCGTCGCACGCACCGAGCACCACATTTCTGCTCCCGTATCTGTTCGACATTGTGAGCGTGGAGTGCCCCAATAGTTTCATCAGATGAAACGGGCTCCCACCAGACGCGACGAAGTTGCTGGCAGCAGTGTGTCGCATAGCGTGAACTGTCCTGGGCGGCGGCTCAAATCCTAGTCGTTCCCGACAATGATGCTTCACGGACTGCAATGCCCCCAATCGACCCCAGGGGGTTCCATTCTGCGTAATGAACAGCCGCCCCTTGCGATCCCTCAGATACTTGAATAGAGCCTTTCGCAAGAGGAAAGAGATGGGAACCCTTCTGTCCTTTCCACCCTTTCCGCGGAGCGTTAACAGCAGATTGTCGAGGTCAATGTCCTCCGCCCGAACGTCGAGTGCCTCAGAGACTCGGCACGCCGTATCGAGCAGAATCATAACGAGCAGATGCAACCGCCGCTCAAAGTCAGTCTTGGGTTTGAACACGAGCAGCAACTTCACTTGCTCGGTTGAGAACGTAGCTATGATCTGCTCTGGCTCTTTCAACTTCGCTATTCGAGGGTGCTTGCATCCAGCATTGCATTTTCCCGATTCGACGTTGACCCAATGCAGATAGCAGTTGATGGCTCGAATCGCAGCATTGCAGCCCGTGGCTTTCAAACCTGCCTCGCGCATTCTGACGACCATCTCTTTCAACTCACGGTCGTTGGGGTTCTCTGAGGGCAGCCACTTCAGTGCGTGGGTGTACCAGCGAAGAGTGTTGTGAGAGACATTCTGGAGCAGTTTCTTCTCTTTGAGGAAGGACGCAAAGCGTGTGTATTCTGGCATCGTATTCGCCTCTTTGTGAAGTCAGCGAGAGATGCGCTAAACTGTTGATGCACAACGTTCCACCCTGCTCATAACGCGGAGAGATGGCCGAGTGGCTGAAGGCGCACGCTTGGAAAGCGTGTTTAGGGGAAACTCTAACGTGGGTTCGAATC